>NZ_JACWZY010000034.1 GCF_014699005.1 Spirosoma profusum | reverse complement strand
TGCACGTCCGGTTCGGGGAGAGGGCAAGCGAAACCGGTAGTTGTGAAACTACCCAGGCGCGCTTGCCCTACTCTACCGTATTTGCCTTTGGCTGATGGACATTGGGCTTATTTAGCCAGTTGGATGGAGTGGCCCGCCACCGCGGTTGTTCTCTCAGCGCATTGTCGGTTAGGCCATCAACCTTCATTGCTCCTTACTAGTACTCCTGATTTTCCAGGGTAGCAGCAACAGCATAAGCTGGGTAATGCTCCACGGCAGTCGGCAGATAATGCTTGCCATTGTACTGATAGTCAATTAATTTTATTCTTCGGTAAGGGGGCTGGGCGCTGGTTTTACTACCTTGTTGAAAAATGTAGACTTCTACCAAATTTTCGCTACCCATGCTCGACTTCTACATCCATCCTGTCCGTTGGTTCTTGCGCTGTTTGCTGCTCACGTGCCTGTTGACGGCTCTCGCTACGGCCTCCCTGTTGGCGCAGACTATCCGCTACGTGAAACCCATCGCTTCGGGTTCGGGTAATGGCTCCTCCTGGACCAATGCCAGTGCCAATTTACAGGCTATGATCAATGCCAGTGTCTCGGGCGATCAGGTATGGGTGGCCGGAGGTACGTACAAACCCACCTCCACCACGACCCGCACCATTAGCTTCGCCATGAAAAACGGGGTGGCCATCTACGGCGGTTTTGCGGGTACCGAAGCCGCCCTGAATCAGCGACCCGCCATTAATGCCACTACTCCATCCAGCTCCACGCTGAGTGGCGAAATCGGTAGCCCTTCCAGTACCACTGACAACTCCTACCACGTCATCAGCAATTCAACCAGCCTCAGCCTGACCAACTCCGCCATCCTCGACGGATTCGTCGTTACCAGAGGCAACGCTACCGACGGTGGTGGGCTGAATAGTTTAGGGGGCGGGGTGTTGAATAACGGGCAAGGCAGTGTGTGCAGTCCACTAATTCGCTACTGCACTTTTGTAGCCAACCAGGCTGGCTATGGTGGGGCCATCTGCAACTATGGGAATGGAGGCAGCAGCAGCCCGGTGCTGACCAATTGCGTCTTTCAAAGCAACACAGCCATTAATGGCGGGGCGATGGTCAACGATGGTAACGATGGCAGCAGCAGCCCCCTACTGACCAACTGTACCTTTCAAGCCAACAGGGCCGTATATCAGGGCGAGGGGCTCCCGGCCATTACTCGGGGCGGGGGGATGTTCAACGATGGCCGTAGCGGCAGCAGCAGTCCAGTGCTGACCAACTGTTCATTCCAGGGTAACTCGGCCAGCCAGGGCGGGGTGATGTACAACTTAGGTAGTAGCGGCAGCAGCAGTCCGGTGCTAACCAACTGTGTGCTGTGGAACAACGGGGGCAACAGCACCTTCGGCAACAGCACCGCTACGGTGACAATCAGCTACAGTTTGTTTGAGGCTTCGGTAATTGGCTACGTCAGCGGGGGCGGCAATCTGACCACCAACACGAACCCCTTTGCCTCCACCACCAGCACCCAACTGGCACCCACCTCCCCCGCCATCAACGCCGGTGATCCGGCTACTACACCCACCACCGGAGCACCTGCTAACGTGGGCAACTTCGATCTGGGAGGTAACTCTCGCTTTGTGGGGGGACGTATCGACATAGGGGCCTATGAGGTCTGCACCTCCGCCACCCGGCTCTACGTGCGGGCATCCGCCACTGGCGCTAACACCGGCCTGAGCTGGACCGATGCCTTCACCAACCTGCAAAGTGCCCTCAACTACTACTGTTCGGGCAGCCTGAGGGAAATCTGGGTGGCCGCTGGCACCTATAAACCCACTTCCACCACCGATCGAACCATCAGCTTCGCCATGCGTAGCGAGGTGGCTATCTACGGCGGTTTTGTCGGCAGTGAAACCAACTACAATCAGCGACCCGCCATCAACGCCATCACTCCTTCCAGTACGACCCTCAGCGGAGATATCGGTGCCGTGGGCAACACCACCGACAATTCCTACCACGTTATCAGCAACCCACCCGGGCTGACCACCAGCGCCATCCTCGACGGCTTTGTCATCACGGCTGGTAACGCCAACGACGGCAATGTGCCGAACAATTACGGGTACGGGGGCGGCATGTTGAACTATGGAAGAGGCAGTGGTCAGGTTTGCTCTCCGCGAATTCGCCAATGTGTGTTTGTAGCTAACCAGGCTAGTTTTGGAGGGGCTATCAGTAATGACGGCAGTGTGTCTGGCAGCAGCAGTCCCCTATTGTCAAACTGTGTCTTCCTAAGTAACACGGCTACTTATGGTGGCGGGGTGATGTACAACTTAGGTTCTACAGTGGGCGGCAACACGCCATGGTTAAACACCTGTGCCTTTCAAGATAACATGGCCAATTATGGCGCAGCGATGGTCAACGATGGTCAGGGAGGCAGCAGCAGTCCACAGCTTAGCAACTGTTCCTTTCAAGGTAACAGGGCCACCAATGGCGGGGCGATATACAACCTTGGTAGTCCCTCGGGCAGCAGCAGTGCGGTACTGACCAATTGCGTGCTGTGGAACAATGGAGGAGTTAAGACTTTCTTCAACGATTCCAACGCTTCGGTGTCGGCCAGTTACAGCCTATTCGATACTTCGGTAACGGGCTACACCAGCGGGCCGGGTAGCCTAACTACTACTACGTCCCCCTTTGCTTCACCCACCAGCACCCAACTGGCACCCACCTCCCCCGCCATCAACACCGGCGACCCCAACTCGGCTGCCCTTCTAGGCGCCACCGACCTGGGTGGTAATCCCCGCTTCGCTCAGGGACGTATCGATATGGGCGCTTTCGAATGGGCTACTACGTGCCAGGGGTTGGTCACGTCTATCAAAGCGGGTAACTGGAATGATCAAACCGTGTGGGCCTGTAACGTAGTGCCGGTGAGTACCGACATCGTTCAGCTCAACCACGTAGTGACGTTGCCCGCTAGTTACACGGCTCAGATCAAAACGCTACGTAAGAGTACTACCGGGAAGGTGACGTATCAGAGTGGGGCTAAGCTGAGGTTGGGTTTCTGATAAAGGCTAATCACGACGGGTATGCCAACGGTTGGACGCAGCCGCCCAATTCGTCTGACAAATTTTCTTAAGGAATGCTTGTTGACACTAATTGCACAATCTCAAAAATCGCTCCCACTTGAGACGATCGAATAGCCGTCATGTGAGTACATCATAAACTGGACGTTTAACGGGATGGGAAACTAGTAGATTGACGGGTGGGAAAATGGCCGTAAGGTACATTATGCGCCCACTCAACTTATCCACTAATCGGACAATAGTAACTCGCCAAAATGTAAGCCGTCATCCCCAGGTCATAAAATCGATTTTTGGGCTTTGAGACATGGGATGAAGAGCGATTAATTACCACCCAATCTTAACCGACTATTGCTACTCATCACCAGGCGACCGCCTTGGGAATAAATCACCCGTTGCGCCAGCCCCTGATAATTAGTAGACAAACTCACTGCATGATTTAGCGTCACTACGTCGGTGCTGACCGGTATACGACCACACGACCACACACTCGCATCACTCCAGTTGCCCACCTTCACTGTGTACATACTCGCACAGCCACTACCCGGACTCACACTCAAGGGAAGAATCGTAGAGATCGACCCACCACCCGCATCCGTAGCAGTCACCGTCACGCTGTAAAACGAACTCGCCGTCGCTGAAACCGTACCGGTGATCGTGCGGGGTGCCACAAAGCTCAGTCCAGCCGGTAAACCTACTATTGACAAACTCAGGCTGTTAGGCGTTTCAGCATCGGTAAAGGTGTTAGCTGGAATCGTATAGCTAAAAGCATGGCCCACTGTAGCCGATTGGGGGGGGATGGGATTGTCCACTCGGGGGTTGCCATTGGCGCATAAGGCCAGCCAGTTGTAGCTAAAGGTAGCTTCACCCGGAGTACCCTGCTGACGAGCCTTGAAGACAATCACCGGGTTGTCGGTGAACACATTCAGTTGATACGGTTCATTGATTGTGATCGTCGTAGCTTCATTGACCACTGAAAGACTGATGGGCTGTCCATTGGTGGCTTCAAAGCTGACCATGAAGTTGATGCGCCGTTCAAGATAGCTGATATGATTACAATCCAGCATGGTCACACCAGTAATAGCAGAACTGCGCGGCTGCACCGTCAGTGCAAATGTTGTCGAAACTGACAGGCCATCGGGGTCAGTAGCTACCACTGTAACAGTAAATGGCGAACCTACCATTGTGGAAGCTGTACCGGTGATGGTGTTGGGCGAGACAAAGCTCAGTCCAGCGGGCAAGCCACTCACCGATAGTGTCAGATTGTTGGGCGTTTCGGCATCGGTGAACGTATTGGCTGGGATGGTATAACTAAACGCATCGGCCAACGTAGCGGACTGAGGGGAATGGCATGAGCCAGGGTAGGTGCACAGTTCTGATAACTCACACTGGCGCTGGCTGTTGCCGTGCAGCCGTTGGCCCCTGTCAACGTAACGGAGTAGAGACCAGCAGACGTAGCACTAATGACTGACGTAGCGGCTCCTGTGTTCCAGCGATACGTACCGCTACCAATGGCCGATAAACTCACCGAGGACGTAGTACAGGACAACGTAGCACTACTCGGATTGATGCTAACTGAAGGAGGAATTTTGTTCTCACTAACGACAGCAGTTGCCGTACTTGAACAGCCATTAGCGCCCGTCAACGTAACGGAATAGGTATTAGCCACACTCACCGAAATGGCGGCCGTAGTGGTACCCGTACTCCACCGATACGTCCCCGCGCCTACTGCCGACAGGCTGACAACTGGGTTAGTGCAGGTTAACGTAGCAGAACTGGGGGTGATACTTAGAGAGGGATGAGTTGTATCCTGTCCGATGGTCAGCGAGGTGACGCTGGTGCAGCCATTAGCCGACGTAACGGTAACCGAGTAAGTGCCGGAAACATTGACCAGCGCCGTACCACTGGAAGAACTGGACGTCACGATACCGGGGCCACTAAACTGGTAAGAAGTGCCACCTGTGGCGGTAAGAGTGGCCGTGAGCGTAGCACAGCTAAGGGCAGTACTGCTGGCCGTCAGGGTGGCGGTGACAGTAGGCGGCACGGTGATGGTAAAGCTAATGGGGTTACCTGTACAACTGACAGATCTGACAAAATTACCCAGGTTTACACCCAGCACAATCGAGAAGGAAGGCGCCATGTTCACCACGGCGTTCGTAGCCGTATTGATCACACTCACCGTTTCTGACTCAAAATTGGTCACATACACTTGACTGCCATCCGGATTTACGCTCACTCCAATAGGATTCCCCCCTACCGCAATGGTCGTCGCAACCGTATTGGTGGTGGCATCGATCACACTTACGTTATTGGAACCATTATTGGCCACATACACTCGACTACCATCGGGACTCACGCTCACCCCAACAGGACTATTCCCTACCGCAATGGTTGTCGCGACCGTATTGGTAGCCACATCGATCACACTCACGTTATTGGATAGAAAATTGGCCACATACACCCAATTGCCATTGGGATTCACACTCACGCCAAAGGGGAGCATCCCCACAGGAATAGTCGCCGTCACGGAGTTAGTGGCCGCATCAATCACACTCACGTTGCCAGAAGTGATATTGGCTACATAGACCCGACTACCATTGGGACTTACACTCACGCCAAAGGGACTATTTCCAACTGCAATGGTCGTCGTGAGCGTATTGGTGATCGCATCAATCACATTCACGCTATTGGAAGAGCCATTGACCACATACACCCGGCTACCATCGGGACTCACACTCACGCCACCAGGTTGCTGACCAACAGGAATGGAGGAAACAATTTCGTTTGTGACCGGATTATAAACCTTTACGACACCACTTGGGTCGGATGGGGATAACTGGCTCGCTAAATACAGTAAGTTAGTAGGCACCGCCCGAGGGGTAACGGTGATGAGGGCCGTTTGGGTGGGGCGTATTGTTGATGGCCGTGAACGAGCTCAAATTTCCGGTTCCACTGGCCGGTAAACCGATGGTCGGGTTGGAGTTGGTCCACTGGTAACTACTCGCTGTACCGCTAAACGTAACAGGAGTGGTTGCCGAACCGACACACACCGTCTGGTTATTGACCGGGTTGACGGTAGGGCCGGATTCCTGGCTAACCTGGATGCTAGCCACTCCTGTACAGCCATTGGTGCCCGTCAGCGTCACCGAATACGTATCAGCGATGCTCACCGAAATAGTCGACGTAGTAGCGCCGGTATTCCAATGATACGTATCACTCTCCCCCGCCGAGAGTATAACGACCGGGTTGGCGCAGGTCAACGTAGTGCCGGCTGGCGTTCCGGTGGAGGGGTTGATGCTGAGGGATAGAGGGTTATTATCCTGACTGATGGTCAGAGACGTATGTCCGCGGGGTTTACACAGTCACACGTTTTTCGAGCTCATTTTTATACACGATGGTGAAGGAACCCAATACATTAATGAAACGGCGATGAATTATAAAAGGGGGGATCTGTTTTTGGTTGCCCCGAACGACAATCATCTTTTCAAGATTAAAAAACCTACCCAATTTTTCTTCATCCGGTTCAACGACGTTTTTGTTCGATCCCCAAAAGAGAGACAGCGGTTGAAACAACTTGAAATGATCCTCTCCAATGCCAGACATGAACCTGGCTGCGTCATTGTCAATGAGGCAGACCGAAGTTATAGCATCAACCTGTTGGGAATGATTATTGCAGAGCATCAAGAGCAGGACCTTTATCATAATGAGCTGATCAATCAGCTCATTAATACGCTTTTGATACTAGTCGCCCGTAATATCAATCGTGGGTTTCCTGTTCTTGTCAACGAATCAAGTGAAAAAAAGATACTAGATATATTGAGCTATATTCAATCCAATATCTATTCCCCTGTAAAACTGCGCACAGTAGCGCTTAGTGATCATTTTGGAATTGCCGAGAACTACCTTGGCCCTTATTTCAAGCAACACACGAATGAAAGCCTTCAGCAGTATATTATGAAATACAAGCTCAGGCTGATCGAGAACCGATTGTTGCATACTGGTATGCGTGTGAAAGAGATTGCGGATGAGTTAGGGTTTACAGACAAAAGCCACCTGAATCGGATTTTTAAAAAATACCGTGGTATAAGTCCGACTGAATTTAAGCGGCAGTTTTTCAGAAATAGTTTTCGCTCAGAAAAGGAAAAGAATGGATAGTTAGATAAGCGTATTGGGCTCTTAATGGGCTTAATGGCTTGAGCTTTCAGCAGCTATCCTTTAT
Source organism: Spirosoma profusum (assembly GCF_014699005.1). Taxonomy (GTDB): domain Bacteria; phylum Bacteroidota; class Bacteroidia; order Cytophagales; family Spirosomataceae; genus Spirosoma; species Spirosoma profusum. Next base: position 71,595 of record NZ_JACWZY010000034.1, on the reverse strand, counting down.
CCCTCGCACACTGAGTCAGCAATGGTTTAAGATTCACTATCCATTGCCCTTTTCGAAAAAAGGCTAGTTATAAGCGTTACAAATACTCAGCAACGAACACAATGATGAGGTGAGTAACACAAAAGACGATCCTCATAGCATCAATGGTGTAAAAAATTCTCTAGTGAGCCCTAAAATTCCATTTAGAATTATCGCTGTTAAAATCAAATTCTGCCAAGGTCGGTGTGCTATCTCCGGACGATACCAGTGCTAACTTCTTTCCTGATTTTGGTACGATCTTAGGCATTATTCTGTAGGTGCCATCCGTCAATTGATCGATTCGCCATAATTGTTCGGGTGTGCCGGTAAATGCCGGTACGGTTATTACTTCTGCATCAGAAGTTGCCGCTAATGCCCGATCGGTTCCGGTAAGTACGATTTTATAATAGGGGCTCCCTAAATAGCCGGTCGTATCAGGAGCACCGGTAATCGTCCATTTTTGATGAGGACGGGACATGTAGTCGCCTATCCGCACATGAATAGGACCCGTTGGCCAGTTTTTCTCTACATCGCCTAATTGCTGAGCGGGAACGGGCTTGATTGGGTCATTGTTAGGCTGGCCAAATCCCCGTGGTGCAACCGCCATTCGTGTAAAATCAACGGCCAACTCTAATCCATAGCCTCTTCGTACGGATTCAATTTCATACGTCCCTTCTTTAAACTTTTCTCCGGCAACAGGCCATCCCACTTTCCAAACCACCGGAAGTATACCTAATACGCTGCGGCCACTCTGCTCTAAATCAGCTTCATAATGGAGGGACATTTTTTCAACGCCTTTCTCTAGAATGATGTGTCCAAAATGACCGGGGCCAATTAATCCTCCGCGGGTAGCAACCACCATTTTACCACCACCTTCCAACATGCTTCTGCCTACATTATCGAGATAAGGTCCTGTTATTTTTTTTGACCGCCCCACCACCACATTGTAGGTAGAGTTGGCACCATCGCAACAACTGCCATGCGTGGCAAGCAGGTAGTACCAACCGTCACGATAAACTAACGTGCTGGCTTCGCATACAATAGCTACATCCACGGGTTTATTTCCTGCCTTGAGACCTCCTGTTTTGGGGTCTAATTCGATCAGGCGAGTGAAGCCAAAATAGGTGCCGTAGGTTAGCCAAAGGCGTCCGGTAGTGGGATCTAACATCACACCGGGGTCAATGGCGTCGTTCGCTTCATAGCCATCCGACGTAGCCACCACAATCGGTTCAGAATACTTAAATTCAGGAGACTTTGGGTCTAATGTCTTGTTCCACATAGTAAGAATCGCTCCTTTGTGGTTGGGTGAACCACCGGTTGCTCCATATATGACCAGGTAACGATCACCAATTTTGATGACATCAGGTGCCGCTCCTCCACCTGGTCTCACCCCGCCACTATGCCATGTCCAGCCATCTTCGGAAATTAATCCGCCACCGCCTGTGCCGAATGTGTAATACTTGCCGTCACATTCAGCGACGGTTGAGGGATCATGGATAAATGGTTTTCCGATCTGTGCTAATACGGTCTGTGTTATCCATAAAACTAATAAAGTTGTCAGGCCGGTTACGTTCACTCGTTTCATGTACTAATATGTTTTATTTAGCGTAAACAGACTACTACCTACTATTCGAAACTAAGACTGAGATTTTTTACGGGCGATCCGGTTGCATCTAAAAAACGAACACAAAAATTAGCCATACCCGGTCCGTTTATGACGGCCCCGCGGATGATGTTCTTTCCTTTTTTAAGCGTTAAACGGGCAGATGTACCATTATCGGCAATCATGTCCCTGTCACCGGAAAGCATCAAGGCTTCCTGACCATTCAACCACCACATGCTGCCGGAATTACATCCGGCAGCCATCCTGACATTTTTGATTTCTTCAGGGCAATTGATGACCGTGACAAGCCAGACAAGTATTCCGTATTTTGGCTTGTTAATGGCGTAGGTAAAATGATATAAATTAACGTTGAATGCCTTGCTGTCCAAAGCATACCACTTCAGTTCCTGATTTCCCACGTTTACTGTTTCGCCATTTTTGGGAACTGTGGTGTAATCGCTGGAAAAATTATCGGCCGAAAGCGTTGTTCGGAGGTAGTTATCCGTGAAAATATTATTCCTGACAATATCTTTCTTGACGGGCTCCAGCACCAGCCAGCGTTGAATAAATCCCTTTTCATCCGGTGCTTTTTTTGCAGCAGAGGCCGTTGTGAAGTGTTTGGATAAGGTATGTGTCGTATCGCCTTTAATAGGTATGGGAGGGAGGGAGATTCTTTGTCCCGGACCTGGGCCCTGTGCAAAAGCGGTAAGGCCACTTAGCTGTAATCCAGATAAAACGATAAACGATATCAACGGCAATACGTATTTGTATTTACTGTACATAGCCTATTGCTTTGGGAATGAGTACTGTTTCCAACTAAAGATAGTTTATAGCAACCTACTAAACGAAGCGGTGGTTCTTCCGGCATTCATACATGTTGACGAGTGAAAAAATAGTGATTAATGACTAGCCCGGTCAACAGGTCATGTACCACGACTGATTTAGAAAAACAATCGGAGCGCCGACCCAGGACGGACCGTGATTTAACGGGGCAGTAGCAGTCGGTGCGCTGCCCTGGACTAACCATCCGTGCCATACTTTTTTGTGGATGCACCCAAGAATCAACCAAACAGCTAAAACAGAAAAAAGCAAATGACGCAGTCAGTAATTGTGGTTTAAAGAAAACCTTAAAGTTGTCATCTAAATTCAGGGTCATACAATCAATATCCCATGTGAAGCCTTGACTAGAGCATAACATTCTTTATACAGTATCTACTAATTCGTTAGCTCTAAAATCACCACTGCAGTGGGGGGCAACGTAACGGTAAGGTTATCACCATTTAGCTTGGCACCAGTGAAAGGGACTGGTTTTACTTTCGTAGTGTTTTCAAACGTATTATGATCTTGTACCTTGGCGGAGGTAAGTATACGTCCCTTTACCGCGGACGCGTTGGCCCCCCTTATGTTCACGGTAACTTCCTGTGCCTTACTAGCGTCAATGTTGACCAGCGAAATGTGCGTTTTGCCTCCTTTGTCACGTGACGCGGACACGGATATAGCTGGTAGTTTATTGCCCCCTACAGCGTAATCCTCTGTTTTTACATCGACTGGAAGTAACGTAGCATCCTGATGCACATTATACATTTCCAGCACGTGATACGTTGGGGTTAACAGCATCTTTTCCCCTTTCGTTAAAATGACTGACTGCAACACATTAATAGCCTGTGCCAAATTCGCCATACGAACCCGATCAGCGTGATTGTGGAAGATATTGAGCGTAGCACCGGCCAGGATGGCATCGCGCATGGTGTTTTGCTGATAAAGAAAACCAGGGTTAGTTCCAGGTTCAACGTTGTACCATGCTCCCCACTCGTCTACGACTAAAGCTACTTTTTTCTGTGGATCATACTTATCCATGATAGCCGCATGTTTCTGGATCAGTTCGTCCATACGTAACGCCTGCTTCATCGTTCGGGCATACTCTTCCTCCGTGAAGTTGGTCGATGAACCTTTTTTCCCCTCATCCCAGCTAAAGACCGAATAATGGTGTAAGGCTAGCCCTTCTACCATTTTGCCAGGGATATTTTTCATGAGGGTTTCAGTCCAGTTGTAATCATCGGAACTGGCCCCTGATGCGATTCGGAAAATACTTTCTTTACCCACCTGTGGCGCCATGAACGTAGCATACTGACGGTAGATGTTCGCGTAGTAATCAGCCGTCATGTTACCTCCGCAGCCCCAGGCTTCGTTGCCAACGCCCCAGTAGCGTACGTTCCAGGGAGTTGGCCGCCCGTTTTGCTGCCGAAGGTTTGACATGGGGCTATTGCTGGGAAAATTAACGTATTGCACCCAGTCGCTCAAGTCCTGTACCGTACCACTTCCTACGTTCCCGGCCAGATACGGTTCGGTGTTTAACAATTCGCACATATTCAGAAAGTCGTGCGTGCCGAAGCTATTATCCTCGGTAACACCACCCCACCAGGTGTTCACAATTTTTGGCCGTTTAGCTTTGGGGCCGATACCATCTTTCCAGTGATACGTATCCGCGAAGCATCCTCCTGGCCAGCGCAGATTCGGAATCTTCATCTTTTTCAAGGCTTCCACTACGTCCAATCGAATACCACTCTTATTCGGAATTTTGGTATTGCCCTCGCCGACGTAGAACCCATCGTAAATACACCGGCCCAGGTGTTCTGCGAAATGGCCGTATATGTGCCGACTGATAGTAGTTTTTCCTTGATCAGCATTAATTGTAACCCGGTTTTGAGCTACAGCGCTCAAAGTGAACGTAGCGAGAAGAATTGAGGTCAGTTGTCTCTTCATAATTAGCTTGCCTGGACTACTGGAGGGGTTGTTTTCAGGAAAATTAGTATTTCAAGCTAATATCTGTTATCAATTTACCAAATCCATAACCAAAACTGATCAGCCCATTAAAATGTAACATAGTCAATGAATCGTGTAACATGACTCTGCCTAGGTTTGGACTATATCAATATACATTTGTCATTGATTGTTATTATTCGACTTGCCTTATCTAAAAAGTTACGCATGGCCGCTATTTGTTACACAGACTAGTAAATAATAGAAGTTACTTTAATAAAGCTAACTTAGTTGATAAGCCTTCGAAAAGCTCATATTAATGTAACTGAAGGAGAGTAAAAGTTTACTGCATGAATTCCAGAATCATAGTACTTCTTTTTTGGCTGTGGTACCCAATTACCGCGCTGGCCCAATCCGGTAAACTGTTTACAGTCGAAAACGGATTATCGGGCAGTGTGGTTAGCGATATCCATCAAGATCGGAGTGGTTTTTTGTGGATTGCCACTGAGGATGGCTTAAACCGGTTCGATGGGATAAAATTCACTATTTACAGACACGACAAAAAAAACGATACCGGCATCTTAAGTAACCTGCTTCAGACTTTGTTCGAGGATAAAGCGGGTAGAATGTATGTAGGTTCACTCGAAGGTTTGCAGTATTACGATCCAGCCACTGATTCTTTCCATAAAATACCCCTTAAGCTAGATGATGGGACTATAGTGAGTACACGGGTAGTGAGCATCTATGAACGAAAAAATGGGGATATTCTGGTCGGTACCTCAGGACGTGGCCTCTTCACACTTACAAAAAAAGAAGGTCAACTTCTTGGCAAAAAAATGCATCTGGATGTCCCTAGTGAGTTGATTGTCAAAGTTTTTGAGGATACGGATCGAAACGTATGGGTATCTACTGAGGACAAAGGATTATATCGATTTGATGGGCGTTCGGTCAAGTCCTTTTTTGGATCCAAAAGAATACAAAATAACGTAGTGAAGAGTATTTGTCAGGATCGATATGGACGCCTGTTTGTTGGGAATATGAGCAGTGGTCTGTATCGGTATGACCCTGCCAGTCAGACGTTTGTTGCCATTCCTTACAATGGACGCATTAATCTCTCCATTGATGAATTACTCGTCAATCGGAACAATCAGATTCTGATCGGCACTAGTGGGGAAGGTGTGAAGTATTTCGATCCGGCTACCAACAAAATCATGGATTTGAACACGAATGGGACCAGCTTTGATTTCTCTAAATCCAAGGTTCATTCCATTCTGGAAGACAAGGCAGGGAATATATGGATTGGTACGTTTCAGAAGGGACTATTGCTGTTGGCAGGTAACCCCAATCGGTTCGGTTACATTGGTTACAAATCGGTTAGCAGTAATTCCATTGGCTCAAGCACGGTGATGGCTCTGTTTGAGGATACGCAAAAAACAATCTGGGTAGGCACCGACAACGACGGCTTATATTCGCTTTCACCGGGTTCTAACGCCAATGGACACTATAAACCCGACACCGAGGGCGGGCCTGTGCCAGCCAATATTATGACCATTTACGAGGATTCAAGGAATACTATTTGGCTTGGATCCTATTTAAGTGGCCTGGTTCAATTTGACCGGAAAACAGGCATAAGTCGCCCAATTAATAAGCTTATAGGTAAAAATGGCGATAACGTTCAGCGGGTTTTTAGTATCAAAGAGGATTCTCAGCAAAGGCTTTGGGTGGCTACGATGGGTTCTGGTTTGTTTTATTTGGACCTGCGTTCTGGAAACGTCAAAAACTTTGATGCGCCACCCAGTAAACTGTACCGACCTGCCAGTAATCTTCTCCCAAATAACTGGATCAACTGTCTGCATATCTCCAAAGACAACAAGTTGTTTATTGGTACGTTCGACGGTCTTGCCTGCCTTGATCTGGATACAGAAAGTTTTGTTTCCACCTTTGGCAGTAGTCAGCTTCTGAAAAACGTTGTCATCTATTCCCTGTTTGACGATAATAAAGGCAATTTGTGGTTGGGCACATCCCACGGGTTGAAAAGGCTTAACCGTTCAACCAAAGAGATTACATCGTTTGACGTAGATAATGGCTTACCCAGCAGTCTGATCTCTGCCATCCGGGGTGACAATGACGGACATCTATGGCTAAGTACCAACCGGGGATTGTCGAGGATGGATCTGGAAACCAATACATTCGTCAACTTTTATTCAGCCGACGGACTACAGGGTAATGAATTTAGTCAGGGAGCATCCATAGAAGCCAACAATGGGGAGCTTTATTTCGGTGGAGTAAACGGAATTACCCATTTTAAACCCGAGGAAATACGTATCGCGAACAAACGCCTGGCTGTTCAGATTGTTGACTTCTATATTCACGATAAACCAGTAAAAAAGGGAACAGAATCCGGTGGTTATCAAGTCGTTGATACAACCGTCAATAGTGCTAGTGAATTTCACTTGTCCCATCAGGATAACTCGTTCACGCTGGAGTTTTCTACAATGGATTTTATTGATGCCGAACGAGTTTCCTACTTGTATTCTATCAATAACAATAGCTGGGTGACGCTGCGGCCGGGGTCTAATCGGTTGACCTTCGATAACTTGGCCCCCGGAACCTACGTGTTTCGGTTAAAGGCCAAAGCGAATAAAGCTATTTCTGATGAGCGTCAGGTAACGATCTTTATTCACCCAGCCTGGTATTTATCGGTTTGGGCGAAGTTTGTATACGGCTTACTGATTCTGATCCTGTCGGGGCTAATATATCGAACGATCCGTAACCGACGGCGGATTAATGAAGAGCGACTGGCTCACCAACGATTAGAAGAGGTCAACGAAGCCAAACTCCAGTTTTTTATCAACATCGCCCATGAGATACGAACCCCGTTGACACTGGTTGTGAGCCCACTGCAAAAACTAATTAGCCATGATCAGGATAAGGAGCGGAGGCACTTGTACGACATTATGGGTCGGAACACAAAACGTATACTGGATTTGGTGAACCAGTTAATGGATATCCGCAAGATTGAAAAAGGGCAGATGGCCTTGCAACTGGACCGGGTTGATATGGTTCAATTTACGGGCGAGATCTGTCAACTATTCGAAGAGCAGATTCATGCCAAACAGATTCACTTTATCATGGACTTCCCGACGGATCAGGTTTTTGCCCGTATTGATCCACTGAATTTTGACAAGGTGCTCATTAATATCCTGTCGAATGCTTTCAAATTTACCCCTAATGATGGAACAATTCGGGTAGCCTTAACCCTAAAGCCAAACCGCAATGACCAGGATTTGGTCATTGCGATTGAAGATTCAGGTCAATGCATTAATGAGGCCGAGACAGAACGGATTTTTGACTGCTTCTACCAATCAGCCGACCACCGCGATTACAATCAAGCTGGTACAGGCATTGGTCTTCACTTAGTAAAACAGCTCGTGCAACTGCATGGCGGCACTATTAAAGTCGAAAATATAGACCCCATTGGCTGCTGTTTTTCGATAACCCTACCCGTCGAAGAGATTGTTGCTGCTGAAGTTCCATCCATGATACCATTGGAGACAGGCATCCAGCGCTTACCTGAACCAAAAGTGGAAGAACTATCGGGATCAGCAAGGCTGAAAAGGAAATCGAAACGCCTGGTAATTGCCGACGATGATAGCGAGATATGTAACTACCTGATTGACGAGTTATCCGGTGAATATGATGTATTCTCATACGCCAATGGGGAAGAAGCTTATAAGGGAATATTGAAAGAAAAACCAGACCTGGTCGTCAGCGATGTCATGATGCCCGTGATGGATGGCATGGCGCTTTGCCGCAAAATGAGAGCTAATCCGTTGGTCAATCATATACCGATTGTGCTCTTAACAGCCAAAACCGAGGAGTCGAGCAATGTTCAGGGACTTGAGCTGGGCGCGGACGCCTACATCACCAAACCGTTCAACATGGACATTCTGCTGAAAACGGTCAATGGCCTGATTAAAAACAGACAGATCCTGAAGAATAACGAACATGAACACCACTATCAGGAAGAGTTTATTTCGAAGATCAGTATTAAGGCTGCGGAGGAAAAGTTGCTGGAAAAAGTCCATCTGATCATCAATCAGAATCTGGCCAGTCCCGAGTTGAGCGTCGAAATGATTGCGGGTGAAATTGGGATCAGCCGTGTGCATCTACATCGTAAACTGAAAGAACTGACCAACGTAACAACCCGGGATTTAATACGTACGATTCGAATGAAACAGGCTGCTGATTTGCTGACCATTAAAGGACTGAGCGTTTCAGAAGTTTCGTTTGCCGTAGGATATCCGAACGTAAACAATTTTTCGGTGGCATTCAAGGAGTTATATGGCGTATCGCCAACTGGATACTCAGCGCATTATGTAGTAAAAGAGAGAAGCGAAGGCTTAACCATTATCACATAATACCTAACCTTGTGAATTGATAGTTTATACTTACCTCATTTAGGGCTTTACGATTCTCCCAAGCTAATGCGACTTCTACTTTTCCTATTTTCCTTAACCTTCTCAACAACGGTTTGCTTTGCGCAAAACAAGTCTGCGTTAAAACTTTGGTATAATAAACCTTCTGGTCAAACTTGGGAAAGTGCCCTGCCTGTTGGGAATGGTCGGCTGGGGGCGATGGTGTATGGAAACGTATCAAAGGAAACCATTCAACTCAATGAACATACGGTCTGGAGTGGTAGCCCAAACCGGAACGACAACCCCGATGCGCTGGCCGCTTTGCCCGAAATCCGAAAGTTGATTTTTGAGGGCAAACAGAAAGAGGCTGAGCAGCTTGCCAACAAATCAATTATTACTAAAAAATCGCATGGGCAGATGTTTCAGCCCGTGGGCAATCTGCTCCTTACCTTCGACGGACCTGAAAACGTTACCAATTATTACCGGGAGCTGGATATTGAACGGGCCGTTGCCAAAACGTCCTACACGGTTGGGGACGTAACATATATACGAGAAGTACTAGCCTCGTTTCCCGACAATGTCATTGTGATGCAAGTAACTGCCAGCAAGCCGGGCAAGCTGTCGTTTTCCGCTTCGTTTTCCACCCAGCATAAGGTATTCGAAAGTAAAACCACGCCAGCCAGGGAACTCACGCTTTCCGGCACTACGTCGGACCACGAAGGCGTAAAAGGCATAGTGAAATTCAAAACTATTGCCCGGATCAAAACATCGGGCGGTACGTTGGCTGCCAACGATACGTCGCTTACGGTAAAAGGTGCTACTGCGGCTACTATTTACGTAGCGATCGCCACCAATTTCAACAACTACAAAGACCTTAACGGAGACGAAAACACGCGGGCTGCTGCCTACCTGAACAAAGCGTATCCTAAATCCTTCGCGGCCATCCTGACTCCGCACGTTGCTACGTATCAGAAGTTTTTCAACCGGGTTAAACTCGACTTGGGCATTACGGAGGCAGCCAAGTTGCCCACCGACGAACGTCTGAGCAATTTCCGTTCGGTCAACGACCCGCAACTCGTTACGTTGTATTATCAGTACGGGCGGTATCTGCTGATTTCATCTTCGCAGCCCGGAAGTCAACCCGCCAATTTGCAGGGGATTTGGAACAATAAAATGCGCCCACCCTGGGACAGTAAATACACGATCAACATTAACGCCCAGATGAATTATTGGCCAGCTGAGAAGACCAACCTCGCCGAACTTCATGAACCGTTTTTACAGATGGTCCGGGACTTGTCAGAAACTGGAAAGGAAACCGCTAAGGTCATGTACGGCGCTGGTGGCTGGATGGCGCATCACAATACAGACATCTGGCGCATCAATGGTCCTGTGGATGGGGCTTTCTGGGGTATGTGGACAGCCGGTGGCGGATGGACCAGTCAGCATCTGTGGGAACATTATCTCTACAACGGCGATCAGACATATCTGGCTTCGATTTACCCAGTTTTGAAAGGGGCAGCCCAGTTTTACGCTGATTTTCTAATCGAACATCCGAAATATCACTGGTTAGTAGTGAACCCCGGTACCTCGCCCGAAAACGCACCGAAAGCGCACGGCGGTTCATCGCTCGATGCAGGTACGACGATGGATAATCAGATTGTGTTCGACGTATTCAGTACGGCAATCCGTGCGGCTGAGCTTCTAAAAAAAGATACAGATTTTGTGGCGATGCTGAAACAAAAGCGGAGCAAACTGCCGCCCATGCACATCGGCCAATATGGTCAGTTACAGGAATGGCTCGACGATGTCGACGATCCCGAAGACAAGCACCGGCACGTATCGCATCTGTACGGTCTCTTTCCGTCCAATCAAATCTCGGCCTACCGTACGCCAGACTTGTTCAGTGCCGCCAAAACGACACTAACACATAGGGGCGACGTATCGACCGGCTGGAGTATGGGCTGGAAAGTGAACTGGTGGGCCAAACTCCAGGATGGTAACCACGCCTACACGCTGATCCAGAATCAATTGACCCCGCTGGGCGTCGTCAAGGACGGGGGTGGTACGTACAACAACCTTTTCGATGCGCACCCGCCATTTCAAATCGATGGCAATTTCGGTTGCACCTCGGGCATCACCGAAATGCTAATGCAAAGCAGTGACGGTAGTCTTCAGTTGCTGCCAGCCCTGCCCGATGTCTGGCCAACGGGTAGCATCAGCGGCCTACGGGCGCGTGGTGGTTTTGAGGTCGTGAGTATGGAATGGAAAGATGGAAAGGTATCGAAAGTGTCCGTTAAGTCGAATCTGGGCGGTAACCTTCGGGTACGGGTACCGAATGCCCTGAAAGTCAACGGTGGGACGTTGAAACCAGCATCAGGGCAGAATCCGAATCCGTTCTATGTAGTTGAAGAAACGCCCGCAGCTATCAAATCTGCCCAGGCTAACGTAGCGGTACCAACGCTGAAAGAAACGCGGATGTATGATTTGCCGACGCAACGTGGGAAAGTATACACGCTAGTGATAGAATAGGGAATCTTTTTTGTCATCCTGACGAAGGAAGGATCTTAACGTACCCTTACCTGAGTGTCATGATACATTAAGATCCTTCCTTCGTCAGGATGACAAAAAAGAATGACAAGGAGTAGAATAAGCAAAAGTAGTTAATATAAACCCTTATGAGATATCGCCTTTTTTCGGCTCTTTTCGCAGTATTTGGTTTGATGTTGAACCATCTGGGTTCAGCTCAAACAACGTTGGTCAACCCAATCTTAACCGGTTTCTATCCTGACCCCAGCATTGTAAAGGTTGGGCCAGATTACTACCTGGTCAATTCGACCTTCTCCTACTTCCCCGGTCTTCCGATCATGCACTGCAAAGACCTTAAAAACTGGAAGCAAATCGGTAACGTCATCGACCGGCCCGAACAAATGGATTTCATGGGCGAACGTCTGACGCGTGGGCTATTTGCACCGGGCATCAGCTATTCTAAAGGCACATTCTACGTTACCTGCACCGACATCGATCACGACGGCAACTTTGTCGTAACGGCCAAAAATCCCGCTGGCCCCTGGAGTAACCCCGTTAAAATTCCGCAGGTTAAAGGCATTGATCCATCCATCTATTTTGATGAAAGTACCGACAAAGCGTACATCATCTACAACAGCGAGGCACCTGACCGAAAGCCCCTGTATTCTGGCCATCGGACGATCCGTATGTATGAATTTGACCCGGTGAACCTGAAAGTCGTAGGGGAAGAAAAGCAACTCGTCAACGGTGGGGTAGATCTGTCGAAAAAGCCCGTCTGGATTGAGGGGCCGCACATTCTAAAACGGAACGGCTGGTACTACCTCTACGCGGCCGAGGGCGGTACGTCGGTCAATCACTCTGAAGTCGTATTACGTAGTAAAGATGTCTGGGGCCCTTACGTACCATTTGAAGGAAATCCGATCCTGACGCAGCGTGAGTTGCCCGCCGATCGGAAAGACGCTATTACGTCGGCGGGGCACGCGCAATTTGTGGAAGGTCCGGATGGCAAATGGTATTCGATTTTTCTGGCCGTCAGACCCTACGAAGGCGATTATTACAATACAGGCCGTGAAACCTTCATTGCCCCCTTGACTTGGAAAGACGACTGGCCCATGATTGAGCATGGCGAAAAGCCGATTGCGTATAGTTACCCTGTTAATTATAATGAAGTTAAGCAAAAGGGGTCGCTGCCTCAGTCGGGCAATTTTGCTTACACGATGACCTTCGACAAAGAGCTTGATCCGGGGCTTTTGTTCTTGCGCACCCATGATAAAAATTCATATACACTGTCGAAGAAGGATGGGCTGACCCTGAAACTGAAACCTGAAACGATCATGGAAATGGGCAATCCGGCCTTCATCGGAAAACGCCAGCAGCACCTCAACAGTACGGCCGAAATAGAGTTGACGTTTACGCCAAAGTCGGAAAAAGAAAAAGCAGGTTTGGTCATTTTACAGGACGAAGGCCATTTCTACTTCCTGTGTAAATCGAAAGCGCAGGATAAGGACGTACTGCAACTTTACCAAAGCAAACCGCGATCAACCGAGATGGAATTGCTAGCCGAAGTGCCGCTTGATGCCAAAGCGAGCAAAGTAGGGTTACGTATTGCATCGAAGGGCGATACGTATAGTTTTTATACATCAACCGATGCAAAAAACTGGAGCCTTTTAAAAGACAAGGTAGACGGCAAATTCTTGAGCACCAAAGTGTCGGGTGGATTTATCGGTTGTGTATATGGCCTGTACGCTACGTCGTCGGGAGAAGAGAGTACAAATTCGGCTTCGTTCCAGTACCTCAAATACTCGGGTGATGACCCGATGTTTAAATAGTACACGTAGTGCATTGGTTATCAGTAGATTGCAAAACGTAGCGTTACCCTTGAAAACGAACGTATTTCGTATTACTTGTTTCGTTCTGCTCAGCGTCTCGGCGCTGGCGCAGATGCACCCATTTGCTTTACAGAATGTGAAGCTAACGGGCGGGGCATTTAAGAACGCGCAGGATGTTGACCTGAAATACATCCTGGCACTAAATCCTGATAAGCTCCTGGCGCCGTACCTGATCGATGCAGGATTACCCTTGAAAGCCGAACGTTACGGCAATTGGGAAAGCTCGGGTTTAGATGGTCACATTGGCGGGCATTATCTATCGGCATTGGCCATGATGTATGCCTCTACGGGTAATGCTGAACTCAAAAATCGCCTGGATTACATGATTTCGGAACTGGCTCGTTGTCAGTTCAAAAATGGGAATGGTTACGTAGGGGGCATTCCGCAGGGGAAACTCTTCTGGGAACGTATTCACAAAGGCGATATCGACGGGAGCAGTTTTGGACTGAACAATACGTGGGTACCGCTGTACAACATCCACAAGCTTTTTGCGGGTTTACGAGATGCCTACGAATACGCTGGAAATCAGCAGGCTAAACACGTACTGATTAGCCTGGGCGATTGGTTTATAGACCTCATCAAGCCTCTCTCCGACGACCAGATTCAGCAAGTGCTACGTACCGAACATGGTGGTATCAACGAAACCTTTGCCGATTTATACATCCTGACCAAAAACAAAAAATACCTCGAAACCGCGCAGAAACTATCGCATCGAGCGCTGTTGAATCCGCTGTTGGAGAAACAGGATAAGCTGACGGGGCTTCACGCCAATACACAGATTCCGAAAGTAATTGGATTTGAGAAAATTGCCATGCTTACGAGTAATACGGATTGGTCGGATGCGGCTCAGTATTTCTGGCAGAATGTCTCGCAGAGACGTAGTGTAGCGTTTGGTGGCAACAGCGTGCGTGAGCATTTTAACCCTACGAACGACTTCAGCCGGATGCTCAGGTCGAATCAGGGTCCTGAAACCTGTAATTCATTTAACATGCTCCGTCTGAGTAAAGCGTTGTTTCTGGATAAGGCTGATCCAGGCTACCTGGACTTCTATGAACGGACGCTCTACAATCATATCCTGTCGACACAGCACCCCAAAAAAGGTGGTTTCGTTTATTTTACTCCCATTCGTCCCAACCATTACCGGGTGTATTCGCAGCCCGAAACCAGTATGTGGTGCTGCGTGGGATCGGGACTGGAAAATCACACCAAATACGGCGAACTGATTTATAGCCATTCAGACAAAGATCTGTTTGTCAATCTATTTATCCCCTCCACGCTAGACTGGAAAGAAAAAGGGATTCAGTTCAGCCAAACCACACGTTTCCCCTACAAAAATGAAACGGAACTAACCCTGACGTTAAAAAAGCCTCAGGTTTTTTCGGTACATATTCGCCATCCGAAATGGGCCGGGAATTTTTCTATTCTGGTCAATGGCAAATCACAAAACGTAGCGGGTGAACCTTCAACCTACGCAACCCTCAGCCGAAAATGGCAAACAGGCGATAAATTAACTGTTCGTTTTACGGCGTCCACCCAGTTAGAATACCTGCCCGACGGCTCTAACTGGGCCGCTTTCGTACACGGCCCCATTGTCCTGGCCGCCAAAACATCGACCAATGATCTGACCGGACTTTTTGCCGACGATAGCCGGATGGGTCATGAAACAAAAGGCAAACTCTATCCCCTCGACAACGCCTACGCGATGATTGGCAATGCAGATACGTATCGTTCAAAAATCAAGCCTATCGAAGGGCTGACATTCCGCCTGGATTCGTTGACATTGCAACCGTTTTATGAAATACACGATGCCCGCTATCAGATGTATTTTCAAACATTTACACCGGCGGCCTATAGAGAACAGAAAGCCCGGCTAAAACAACAGGAAGCAGAAGCCCTAGCTATTGAAGCGAAAACGGTTGATAAGGTGGCTTGTGGTGAACAGCAGCCCGAAGTCGACCACAGCTATAAAGGCGAAAAAAGTGAATCGGGGTATGATGACGAGCAGTTCTGGAGACGTACCCGTTCATTCATTTCGTATGAGTTACAGAACCGGAATCGATCGGGGAAATTTCTTAATATCAGTGCTATAGATGATATCAAAGCGGAGCAGGTAAGCTTTGTAATTAATGGTAAACCAGCCGAGATTCTTTCTGTCGATGGGAAAACAATCCGGCTTAAAGTTGCTAACTACGAGGTAGTTAAGCTACAAATAATGGCTACCAGTGGAACGAACACACCTCGCTTTAATCAAATCAGAATTTTAACGAATTAACAAACGATTCTTTTTCACATGAATAAAAAGAGAATAATTATCTACAAATGTGTCAAAATAACACTATTGGTGTTTGGGTGTGTACTAAGTTCCCTTGCGCAATCCAATTTTACCAGCAAAGTCATTGGCGTAGGTGTCGTTGTCGCTGATCTCGAACGTTCGCTGGACTTTTACGTGAATGGCATTGGCATGGTCAAAACGGGTAGTTTCACCATCAATGAAGATTTTGGCAAACGCCCGGGACTGACGAATGGAGTGGCGGTGGGAGTCACGATTCTGAAGCTCGAAAACAGTTCCGAAGCTACCGATTGGAAGCTGATGAGCTTTGGCAAAAAAGCCGCTCACCCGAAACCCAAATATATTCAGGACGATACGGGTATGCAATACATCACCATTAACGTAAAAGCTTTACAGCCAATCATTGAGCGATTGACCAAAATAAAAGTGCCTTTTCTGGGGAGCACACCAACGCTATTGAATGAGAAATCGCACTTTGTTTTTGTGCAGGACCCCGACGGCAATTTCATTGAGCTAATCGGGCCGCTTCAATGACCCTGAATAATCGACATCTTTTCCTTGAATCAATGAAAAACAAGCCGTTCCGATATCATCTGCTGGCAATAGGGTTACTGCTCAGGTACGTAGCAACGATAGCGCAAACCGCTCATAACCCCATCCTGTTTGCCGATGTGCCGGATATGGCCATGATTCGAGTGGGAACCAACTATTACATGAGCAGCACCACTATGCACATGAGTCCGGGCTTGCCAATCGTGAAATCGAAAGACCTGGTTAATTGGAATATGATCGGCTACGCCTATGATACGTTGGCCAATGTCGATGCGCTGAATCTGACCAATGGCAAAAGCACCTACGGACGAGGTTCCTGGGCCAGCAGCCTGCGATATCATAACGGTACGTATTACGTAAGCACGTTTGCACAGACTACTGGCAAAACCTATATCTATACGACCAAAAATATCGAGAAAGGCCCCTGGAAAGAAATCTCTTTTACACCTGCCTACCACGATCACAGCCTGTTTTTCGATGACGACGGTCGGGTCTACATGATTTACGGAGCGGGTAAACTCCGGCTGATCGAACTCACCGCTGATGCTTCCGGTATAAAGCCCGGCACTACGGAGCAAGTGCTGATTGAAAACGCCAGTACGCCATCCGGCACGGGCGGGGGCTTACCAGCCGAAGGTTCGCAATTGTTTAAAGTCAACGGCAAGTATTACCTGTTCAACATTACCTGGCCCAAAGGGGGAATGCGAACCGTGGTTATTCACCGCGCCGATAAATTAACTGGCCCTTGGGAAGGACGGGTTGCCTTGCAGGATTTGGGTGTTGCACAGGGCGGTCTGATCGATACGCCCGACGAGAAATGGTACGCCTATCTGTTCCGTGATTTTGGTGGAGTTGGACGCATTCCGTATCTGGTGCCGGTAAAGTGGGAAGATGGCTGGCCGGTGTTAGGTGTCAGTGGTAAAGTCCCGGAAACGCTCGACCTCCCGACTAACAAAAGCTTGATTCCGGGAATTGTTGCTTCTGACGAATTTACCCGTAAAAAAGGCGAACCCGCTCTGCCACTGGTATGGCAATGGAATCATAATTCCGACAACAAACTGTGGTCTGTCAATGAGCGGAAAGGCTATTTACGACTAAAAACCGGACGTATTGATACGTCGTTTGTCTTGGCCCGAAACACGCTTACTCAACGTACCATTGGCCCGGAATCGTCGGGGTCTACTGCGCTGGACGTATCGAATCTGAAAGAAGGCGATTTTGCCGGATTGTGTCTGTTGCAGAAGAATTATGGATTAGTCGGCGTGAAAGCCGAAGCAGGCAGCAAGTCAATCATTATGGTCAGTGCAAGCTCGGGCAAACCCGTTGAGGTGCAGCGGGTTTCACTAACCCAAAAGACGGTTTATCTGAAAGCTGAGTGCGACTTTAAAGACCGCAAAGACACGGCGAATTTCTTATATAGCTTGGATGGTAAAACCTGGAAACGTATCGGAGAGTCGCTGAAAATGCCCTATACCATTCCGCACTTTATGGGCTATCGGTTCGGCCTGTTCAATTACGCAACCCAGCAAACGGGCGGCTATGCCGACTTCGATTATTTCCGAATCACGAATACAATATCGCATTCAGTAACAAACTAACGCTCAGCCTAATCCTTTACCCTGCTTCTGATGAAAAAACCTTTTTCAACCGCTGCACTTCTCCTTGGCTTACTGTTTTTGAGCCTGAACGGATTCGCTCAGGATAAGAACTTTTACATTTTTCTCTGTTTCGGGCAATCCAATATGGAGGGGAACGCCAAAATCGAACCGCAGGATACGGTTAATGTAGACAGCCGCTTTCAGGTGATGGAGGCCGTAGATTGTCCAACGCTCAATCGAACAAAAGGGAATTGGTACACCGCCGTTCCGCCCCTCTGCCGCTGCCGGACCGGGCTTACGCCCACCGATTATTTTGGCCGGGAACTCCTGGCGAATCTTCCCGAAAAAGCTCGCGTAGGCGTAATCAACGTAGCCGTAGGTGGTTGCAAAATAGAACTGTTCGACAAAGATCAATACGAGTCGTACGTCACGACGGTGCCGGGCTGGATGAAAAATTTCATTAGTGAATACGGTGGCAATCCATACGGCCGACTAGTCGAGGTGGCGAAATTAGCTCAGAAAGATGGTGTAATCAAAGGCATTCTGCTCCATCAGGGCGAGTCGAACACTAATGATACGCTGTGGACGAAAAAGGTGAAAGTCGTGTATGATAACCTGATGCACGACCTGAAGCTGAAACCCAGAAAAGTACCGCTGCTGGCGGGCGAAACAGTGAATGCCGATCAGGGTGGTATTTGTGCCAGCATGAACCGAATTATTGCCACGCTTCCCCAAACGATCAAAAACGCCCACGTAATCTCATCGGCTGGCTGTACTGACTCAGCTGATAACCTGCACTTTAATGCCGCTGGCTATCGGGAATTGGGAAAGCGCTATGCTACCCAGATGTTATCGTTGCTGGGCTACTCAGTGAAAGCAGAATAAATACCATGTTCTGTACAATTGTCCTCAAAAATCCTAAACCAACAAGAAGATGTGTCAATCCTTTAACCTTCGTTTCTGTCTCCTGTGGACTTTCCTTTGCCTTTATGGTCTGGTTTTAGCCCAGCCCCCAAGAGGGCCGCTGGTGGTATCACCCCAGGTAAACGCCGATAAATCCGTTACGTTCCGGTATTTAGCTCCACAGGCCAAAGACGTCAAACTGAGTGCGCAGTTTGAAAAAACCCCGGTGCCTATGGCCAAAGACGCCCAGGGTATCTGGAGCGTAACGACCAGCCCCATCAAACCCGACATCTACCCATACAGTTTTCAGGTCGATGGCGTAACGGTCATGGACCCGGCCAACGTAGCGTTTTTCCCGAACGAGCGATTTAAAGCCAGTCTGGTTGATGTCCCCGGCGATACGCCCCTGATTCACGCCATGCGGGACGTACCACACGGCAATATTACATACGAATATTACCCGTCGGCGGAGGGCACAACGGGTTCGCTGGTCGTTTATACACCACCGGGTTACGATCAGTCGCCGTCGAAAAAATACCCCGTTTACTACCTCATCAGTGGCACGACCGATACCGAAGAAACCTTCTTTAAAGTTGGCAAAACGAATCTGATTCTGGACAATCTAATTGCCGAAGGAAAAGCCAAAGCAATGATTATTGTTATGCCCTACGGCAACGTAGCGGCCCGCGTAGCCGAACAGAAAGGAGGTTCCAAACCTGCCGATCCAACGGGACGCGACAATCCCGAAGCGGTAAAACGGGCCAATGATTTTGGTGCCGATTTGACCGGTAACGTAATTCCTTATATCGAGAAAAACTACCGGACTGTAGCCAATCGGGAGAATCGGGCTATCGGCGGATTTTCGCGCGGGGGTGGCCAAACGCTGCGTACAGCCTTCGGCAACATGGACAAGTTTGCGTGGGTTTGTGCCTACAGTTCATATCTGTCGCCGGAGGAGATGGAACGAAGCTACAAACCCATCGTAGCCAATCCTGCCAGTACCAATAAGCAGCTTAAATTGCTGTGGGTGAGCGTGGGTAGCGACGATTTTCTCTACAAAGGCACCGTCGAATTCATGGATTACCTCAAGGCGAAGCAGGTGAACTATAAAAGCCTGATCACCGATGGGGGCCACACCTGGATGAATGTAAAAACGTACGTTGCCGCCACTACGCCACTTCTGTTCCAATAAACCAAGCCCTTATCATGAAACGTATTTTATACATCCTGCATGCCATTCTTTTATCGGGCGTCACGGCCATCGCTCAGCAACGGCCACCGGCTATTAGTTCGCCTGAGGTACATCCCGACCAAAGCATTACGTTCAAGTACTTTTCGCGCAAAGCCCAGAAAGTGACTCTGAACGGGGAATTTCTGAAGTCACCGGTCGCCTTGACGAAAGATACGTCCGGTGTTTGGAGCGTTACAGTACCGCCGGTCAAGCCTGATATTTACCCGTATAGCTTTACGGTTGATAGTGTCCAACTGGCTGACCCAAGCAATACCTACATCTTTGCCAACGAACGCTTCAAACGTAGCATCGTGGACGTACCGGGCGATCAGCCGCTGATTCATTCGCTCCAGAACGTACCGCATGGCAAAGTCAGTTATCGCTATTACAAATCCGGTACGTTGGGAACCACACGTCAGTTATTAATTTATACACCACCCGGTTTTAACCCAAACGGTAAAACCAAATACCCAGTACTGTACCTGATTCATGGCGGCTCCGACACCGAAGAAACCTGGACCACAGTAGGCCGTGCCAATCTGATTGCCGACAACCTGATTGCGCAGGGGAAAGCCAAGCCTATGCTCATTGTGATGCCCTATGGTAACGTTCGGCCGGCTCCGATGCCCGATTTTACCAAAGACATGGTAGCTGACATTGTTCCGTTTGTGGAAGCAAACTACCCAGTCAACAAAGACAGCAAAAGCCGGGCAGTGGCCGGTTTTTCGGTGGGTGGTGGTCAGACACTGAACATCGGATTGACGAATACTGACAAATTTGCCTACATCTGTTCGTACGCGCCCTATACGGCTACCGAAGAGTTTCAGAAAAACTTCACCAACTGGTCGCCGGATGCGGCTAAAATCAACAGCCAATTGAAATTATTCACGATCAGCGTGGGTATCGACGATTTTCTGTATGAACCCGTGAAAAAGAACATTGCGATGTTCGAAGAGAAGAAAATTAAAACGAAAAGCTATATCGTTCCCGGCGGTCATACTTGGATGAATTGCAAGCAATACCTGGCTACCACCTTGCAGGAACTATTTAAATAATGTGAAATTCAAAGTTGTATTTGTCATCCTGAGGAACGAAGGATCTTATGGTATCCTAGTGAATAAGTCAGGAAGTTTTAAGATCCTTCGTTCCTCAGGATGACAAAAACTATAATAACCGTTAGTTCTCACTCAAACCCAATAAACCAATGATCTCTAAACCATTAGCTGTATTATTCGCAGCCACATTTACAAGCTTAACCTGCCTGGCGCAGGGAAGTCAATCGGCCATCGCTGAGGATTTCAAACCATCTTCGTTGAATCAGCCGGGGCAGGAATACCCGCAGGTAAACTCCCAAGGCTACGCCCGATTTAAGATCAAGGCTCCCAAGGCCGATAGTGTCCGGGTAAGCCTCGGGTTAGGCGGTAAAGGAGGCACCATACTCACTAAAGGGGAAGACGGTTTCTGGACCGGTACGACGGCAGGACCACTGGATGAAGGATTCCACTACTACAACGTAACAATTGACGGCGGGAAGTTCAACGACCCCGGCGCGTTGAATTATTATGGTTCCGTTCGGTGGGAGAGTGGCATTGAGATTCCTGCTCACGATCAGGACTTCTATGCCTTAAAAGAGGTACCTCATGGGAATGTGCAACAGGTTCTGTTCCCTTCCAAAAGCACCAATATGGCACGCCGGGCTTTTGTGTATACCCCACCGAGCTACGACAAAGACAAATCCAAAAAATACCCGGTGCTGTACCTGCAACACGGCTGGGGTGAGGACGAAACGGCGTGGAGCAACCAGGGCCACGCGAACCTGATTATGGATAATATGATCGCCGAAGGTAAAATCAAGCCCTTTATCATTGTGATGACCTACGGCATGACCAACGAAGTGAAATTTGGTAAGATAAGAGAGTTTAAAATCGATCCGTTTCAGACGGTACTGGTCGACGAACTGATTCCGTATGTGGATGCTAATTTCCGTACGCTGACCAACCGCGACAATCGGGCGATGGCGGGCCTGTCGATGGGTGGCATGGAAACCAAAATGATCACCCTCAATAAGCCAGACGTTTTTGGGTATTATGGCCTGCTGAGTGGTGGCGTCTACGTACCGGAAGACCTCAACGGCAAAACAAAGCCAAAGCTTGTTTTCATTAGCTGCGGCAGCAAAGAACGACCCGATGGCGTGACCAAAGCAGCTACAGACCTGAAAGCCGCCGGTTACAATGCCGTATCGTACGTCTCCGACAAAACAGCCCACGAGTTTCTGACCTGGCGTCGCAGCCTGCATGAACTTGCTCCCTTGCTGTTCAATAAGTAAAAAGTGACCTAAAAAATCACCTTAACCATGAAACATACATTATTTCTGAAAGAGGCTTATTTAGCCATTGCCCTAATGATGGGGTCAGCGGCTTATTCGCAAACTATCGAGAAAGAAGCGCCCAAAGGCTTCGATCAGGTACGCACGAGCATTGCTACAGGCAAATTGGATTCGGTTCAGTACGAATCTAAAACCGTAGGTACTACCCGTAAAGCGTTGGTATATACGCCACCTGGCTATTCCAAAAAGAAAAAGTATCCCGTTCTGTATCTGCTGCACGGTATCGGTGGCGATGAAAAAGAATGGCTTCGGGGTGGCACTCCGCAGGTTATTCTGGACAATCTGTACGCCGAGAAAAAACTCGAACCCATGATCGTAATCATGCCCAACGGCCGAGCTATGAAAGACGACCGGGCTGTTGGAAATGTCTTTGACAAAGACAAAGTCGAAGCCTTTGCTACGTTCGAGAAAGATTTGCTGACGGACTTAATTCCGTTCATCGAGAAAAAATATTCGATCCTCACTGATCGCGAACACCGGGCCATTGCCGGTTTGTCGATGGGGGGTGGCCAATCATTGAATTTCGGTCTGGGCAATCTCGATAAGTTTGCCTGGGTTGGTGGATTTTCGTCGGCACCGAATACGAAACCTCCTCAAGATTTGGTGCCGAATCCGGAAGATGCCAAAAAGAAACTGAAGCTGCTCTGGATTTCATGCGGAGATAATGATGGACTGATTACGTTCAGCAAACGTACCCACGACTACCTCTATCAGAAGGACGTACCGCACATTTACTACGTCGAACCCGGCGTGCACGATTTTAAGGTTTGGAAAAACGGCTTGTACATGTTTTCCCAGTTTCTGTTCAAGCCGGTCGATACGTCGACGTTAACAAAATATACGGTTTTAGGATCGCCTGCGTCTACCAATATCCGCTCCGCTAAATACCCGCAGATTTTACCGGACAACCGCGTCATGTTTCGGGTAAAAGCACCAGGTGCCCAAAAAGTACAGATTGACTTAGGTAAAAAATACGATATGGTGAAAGATACGGCTGGATTCTGGAACGTAACGACCGATTCTATTAGCCGAGGCTTTCATTATTATTCGCTCCTGGTAGATGGCTTACCCGTAGCAGATCCGGCAAGCGAATCTTTTTATGGTATGAGCCGCATGGCTAGTGGCATCGAAATTCCTGACAAAGAAGGTAGTTTCTACGCCATGAAAGACGTTCCGCACGGCGATATACGTATCAAACGCTACCTCTCAAAAGCCACGAATTCCTGGCGCGAGATGTACGTATATACCCCACCGGGATATGATCAGTCGAGCGACAAATATCCGGTGCTGTATCTGTTGCATGGTGGGGGAGAAGACCAGCGTGGTTGGGCCACACAGGGAAAAACGGACCTGATACTGGACAACCTGATTGCTGAGGGAAAGGCCAAACCCATGGTGATTGCCATGCTCGACGGGAATGTCAACAACGCAGGTGGACTGGCTGGCTTCAACGAGAATGTGCTACGTTCCTTTGAGAATGAATTGAAGCTGGGGGCCATTCCGTTCGTGGAAAGCAATTTTCGGGTTGCTAACGATGCCAAAAACCGGGCTCTTGCTGGTTTATCGATGGGTGGTTTGCAGACGCTTTACGCGGGCATTAAGAATACCAATCTGTTCTCGTCGCTGGGCGTGTTTAGTTCGGGTTGGTTTGCCAACAATCCCAAGCTGTCGGACCCGCAATATACCTTCATGAAAGACAATGCCAGTACTATCAACAGTAACCTGAAAAACCTCTGGATTTCAATGGGTGGGAAAGAAGATATCGCTTATCAGAACTGCCAGGTCATGATGAAAAAATTTGACGAGCTGGGCGTCAAATATACCTACAGCGAGTATGCGGGCGGGCACACCTGGCCAGTCTGGCGGCATGACCTGTTCATGTTTGCACCGTTGTTGTTTAAGTAAACTGACCCACAGAATTTATTTCTTACTAGTATCTGAATCAACTCCTTATGAAACGAACCTACACGGCTCTTGCACTTATTGGGTGTTCGCTGACCGCTTTTTCACAAACCAACAAGACGCCCAAAGATCAGCCACTGGTATCGCACATCTACACGGCTGACCCGTCGGCACACGTCTTTAACGGCAAAATTTACATCTATCCTTCACATGATATTGACGCAAAGGATGTCAAAGAGGATGATGAAGGTGGTCATTTCGCCATGCGCGATTATCACATTCT
Source organism: Spirosoma profusum (assembly GCF_014699005.1). GTDB lineage: Bacteria > Bacteroidota > Bacteroidia > Cytophagales > Spirosomataceae > Spirosoma > Spirosoma profusum. The sequence continues at coordinate 47,236 of NZ_JACWZY010000034.1, read as the reverse complement.
GTCGATGGATAAGATTGGTGGCCCGGTGAAAGACAACGGCGTAGCCCTCGATATTAAAGACATTCCCTGGGCGGGCCGTCAGCTATGGGCGCCCGATGCTACGTATAAGAATGGTACGTATTACCTATATTTCCCGGTTAAGGACAAGCAGGACGTTTTTCGAATCGGCGTAGCAACAAGCAAAAATCCAACGGGACCCTTCAAGCCTGAATCAGAACCCATTAAGGGTAGCTACAGCATTGATCCCACCGTCTTTCAGGATACCGATGGGAAAGCCTATCTCTACTTTGGGGGTATCTGGGGAGGTCAGTTGCAACGCTGGAGTGGTAATAACTATGACCCCAAAGGTGCTTTAAAGAAAAAAGAGGAAGTGGCGTACCTGCCGCGCGTCGCCCGGCTAAGCACCGACATGAAATCCTTCGCTGAGCCGGTTCGGGAAGTGCAGCTATTAGATAAGGCCGGCAAACCGTTTTTGGAGAAAGATAACGATAAACGGTTTTTCGAAGCGGCCTGGCTGCACAAATACAAAGGCAAGTACTATTTCTCGTATTCCACTGGTGATACGCACAATCTTTGTTATGCCATCGGCGACAATCCGTATGGTCCCTTTACGTACCAGGGTATTGTGCTCCAACCCGTTCTCGGCTGGACCAACCACCACTCCATCGTGCAGGTGGGGGATAAATGGTATCTGTTCTATCACGATGTTCAACTCTCTGGAAAAACCCACCTGCGTAATGTGAAAGTAACCGAGTTAACCTACAATCCAGACGGTACGATTCAACCGATCGATGCCTACAAATAATAAGTCGCTAAACCTTTTTAGTTATGCAAAAACTCAGTTCCTACGCCCTAATTGCCCTGACGGTCGCCTTCGTAGCTCCCGAAAAAGGGCTGAAAGATTATTACAAGGCCTATTTCCCGATTGGCGTGGCAGTAAACCCGCGCATGGTGCAGCCCGGACCGGATGCTGAATTGATTAAAGCTCAGTTCAACAGTATGACGCCCGAAAATGCGATGAAAATGGGGCCAATCCATCCAGAAGAGAACCGATACAACTGGAAAGACGCCGACGCCATCGCCGATTTTGCCCAGCAGAACAACATCAAACTACGGGGTCATACCCTATGCTGGCACAACCAGACACCTCGCTGGTTTTTCACTGATTCCACCGGTAAAACTGTAAGCCGGGAGGTATTACTAGCCCGACTAAAACAACACATTACCGACGTAATGAGTCGATACAAAGGCAAAATATATGCCTGGGACGTAGTAAATGAAGCCGTCCCCGACACAGGGACTGGTATCTATCGCAAATCGAAATTTTACGAAATCATCGGCGAAGATTATATTGAGAAAGCGTTTCAATACGCCCACGAAGCCGATCCGTCTGCCCAGTTGTTTTACAACGATTATAACACCGAAAATGCCTCAAAGCGTGAACGTATCTATCAGATGCTGAAGAAACTAAAGGACAAGAAGGTACCCGTCAACGGTGTAGGATTACAGGCGCATTGGTCCATTTATGAGCCTACCGCGAAGGAATTGGAAGAGTCTATTACCAAATTCGCCAGTCTGGGGTTAAAGGTTCAGTTTACGGAAGTTGACATGTCAGTATATCCCAAAGAACATGAACGTCGGCAGCGTCGCGATACGGATAAGAGTGAATTTACGCCGGAAATGGCCGATAAGCAGGCGGCTCAGTACAAAATGGTGTTCGATATCTTCCGTAAACATCGTGACAAAATCACCGGCGTTACGTTCTGGAACCTGACTGATCGTAACTCCTGGCTCGACAATTTCCCCGTTCCGGGCCGTAAGGATTACCCACTATTGTTCGATCAGAATGGTCAGCCCAAAAAGGCGTATGAAAGCGTAGTAAAATTTTAGAAAGCGTGTTAAGAACTAACTTTTCATACGCCTGAGCGGAAAAGCTGAGGGCCAACTAGTGGAAGGCTGAGGGCCCAGGGGATACGTAGCGGATAGCGAACGTATCCCTTATAACCAATGGATTCTGGCTATAAATATTCAATGATGAGTCTAATGCTTAGGTATCATTCAATTAATTCAGAGAATGTAACATGGCCAATGATTCGTGTAACATGCTTTTGACATGTTTTGCATTATATTAATATAAATTTGTTCTCAAGGGCTACACGTCAATTTAGCTAACCTAAAAAGTATGCGCGATCATAATTTGTTACTGTGAATTGGTTGAAAATCAAACTAAAGATTGTGTATCCTTAATTCAAGGACGAGCTTAGTAAGATGTATGTCAGCTTTAAAGACAAAAACTGTGTATGCCTATTTGCATTGCCTTAATTTTTTACATTATAATTAGTAAGCCTTCGCCTTTTGCCTATGCATAGACAAGCATATTTAAAATAAAAAAGTCAGTAATGTTGGCGCATTACTGACTGGTAAATGTCCCATTTTTTCGGCAAGAAAAATCATCCATATAGGATGCAGGGATTTTTTTGCTTTTGCTAAAAAACAAACCCTTAAAATTATGTCAAATCAACTACAGTTTTATTTTTTGTTGAGAAAACTTTTACGACCTGGGCTCAACCTACTTCTGCTCGTTTGTTGCCTGATGACAACTGCCTGGGCAAATAGGGCCGATCAACCTGTGATGGGTACCGTACTGGACGAAAAAGGAAGTCCGCTGGTGGGTGTAAACATTCAGATCAAAGGTACTACGCGCGGAACCGCCAGTGATGCCCGAGGTAGCTATCGGATTGATGTACCGAATGGAAATTCGGTATTAGTATTCAGCTACATTGGCTACAAGAGGCAAGAAATTACCGTTGGCAACCAGTCAGCGATTAACGTATCGCTGGAAGCTGATGCCGGAGCGCTGGAAGAGGTTGTCGTGGTAGGCTATGGTACTCAAAAACGGTCGTCCCTGACGGGGGCAGTATCGACCGTTACACCGAAAGACATAACCGCATTGCCTGTACCGAACGTAGCATCTGCCCTTCAGGGACGCGTTCCGGGCGTATCGGTTGTGAACAACGGTGGTCCTGGTTCTTCGCCCATTGTGCAAATTCGTGGTATTGGTTCAATTAGCTACGGGTCAGGCCCATTGTACGTAATAGACGGCGTACCGACTGGTGACCTAAACAGCTTTAATACGAATGACATTGAGTCGCTGGAAGTGCTGAAAGATGCCAGCTCGGCCGCTATTTATGGTTCTCGGGCAGCTAACGGAGTTATTCTGATCACGACCAAAAAAGGTAGCCGTGATAGCAAAATCCGGGTGACCCTCGACACCTACGTAGGTACCCAGAGCACTTCGCATAAAGTTGACGTCCTCAACCGGGATCAGTACGTACAATACGCCAAAGCGCTGACATCCAATGCGGGCATTGCCTTGCCTTCGCGTTTGAGCAACCTCAATACGCCTATTTATGATGGTGCAACGCAAACTTTTGCCCAAACCGAAACCAACTGGCAGAATGAACTTTTCCGGAATGCCCCGATTGCACAACACCAACTTTCTTTGTCGGGTGGAAATGCCGTTTCGCGATTCTTTGCCTCAGGCAGTTATTTCAAACAGGATGGTATTATGCGGGGAAGCGACTTTGAACGGGGTTCTTTGCGGCTGAACTCGGATCATCAGGTAGCTAAATTTCTGTCCATTGGGCAAACCCTGACTGCCGCTTATAGCAACCAGCGTGGCGAAACCACTGGCGACCGTTCGCAACTGATGCACGCGATTCGCATGATGCCGTACTGGCCGACGATGGACCCAACTAAAGTTGGCGGATTCAGTGCTCCTACAGCGGCTGACGGATCTGATCCAGAGAATCCACTACGTGCTCCAGCGATGGACGTAACCCGAACGAAATTTTTAAAGGCCTTCGCTACGATTTATGCAGACGTCCGATTGACCAGCTACCTGAAATACCGATTCAATTATGGTGTTGATCTGGGCTTCTCGAATGGGAGTACTTTTAACCCAATCTATAATGATGGGTATGTACAGCGGAGTTCGGCTACCGTTTCTCAGGTCCGCAATACCAATATTGCGCAGACGATTACCAATCAGCTTTCATTTGATAAATCGTTTGGGCAACATAATCTGAGTGTGCTGGCGGTTGCCGAAACACAGAAAGTGCTTTCAACCGGCCTGACTGGATCAGGAACCCGGCCTAACAATGACCTGGATGTGATTCAGGGGGTGAGCAATCCAGCCATTACCAGCACCCGTGGGGAAACAGACCTGATTTCCTATGTTGGACGTATCAATTACGACTTTGCCGGTAAATATTTGTTAAGTGCGTCGATTCGACGGGATGGATCTTCGTTGTTTGCGCCGGGTAATAAGTGGGGAAACTTCCCATCGGCATCGGTAGGCTGGCGAATCAATCAGGAGGGTTTTATGAAGGGAATGCCGAACCTCTCCGAACTGAAACTGCGGGCCAGCTATGGCAAAACGGGCTTTAACGGAATTGCCAACTATGCCTGGCAATCGCTGGTACAAGCTGATGCGACGGCCTATCCATTTGGCTCTGCCAATGGGTTGGGCTCCTTCTTCAATTCGCTAGGCAATACTGAATTGAAATGGGAAACCACGGATATGGTCAATGTGGGATTGGATGTAGGCTTGTTCAATAACCGGATTACCTTCACTGGCGAAGTGTACAATCGATTTACGGATGGACTTATTCTAGGCGTTCCCATTCCAAACTCAATTGGCTATACCAACGCACCTGTAGCGAATATTGGCAGCATGAAGAACTGGGGCTATGAATTCCAGGCGGGATATAATTACGCAAAAGGCGATTTCCGATGGAACCTCTCCGCCAATATCGGTATTACTCGTAACCGAGTCCTGAGTCTGGCTACACCGACTGCGGCTATCTATGCCGGTTCAAATGCTGACTACGGCGGGGCCGACATTACCAAAACCGAAGCAGGTCAATCGATTCAGTCGTTCTATGGTTATCAGGTCGAAGGCATATTTAAGTCAATCGACGAAGTATATAGCGCGCCTGTTCAAAACCGACCTGCTACGCGCGATGCGGATAATCCTGCCAAAAACACATCGGCCGGGGATATTCGCTTTAAGGACCTGAATGGCGATGGTAAAATTGATGCCAATGACCGCACGTACCTGGGAAGCTACCTGCCGAAATTTAATTACGGAGCCAACTTTAGCGGCACCTACAAAAACTTCGACTTTACGTTGTATTTGCAGGGAACCTATGGCAACAAAATTTACAACGGTACTAAAGTCGTTACCGAGGGTATGCTACGTCTGTTCAATGCGGGCCCTGCCGTGCTAAATGCCTGGACGCCAACTAACATGAATACGAATATACCCCGCGCTGTAGGTGGAGATCCGAACAATAACAGCCGTACGTCGGATCGGTTTATTGAAGATGGGTCGTACATGCGTATCAAAAACCTGACCATTGGTTACTCTATTCCCCCCAAAGTACTGGGTGGCCTAACCAGCAATGTGGTGAATAAAGTACGGGTTTACGTATCAAGCCAGAACTTGCTGACCCTGACCAAATATACGGGCTATGATCCGGAAATCGGTTCTCGTAACGGAACACTGCTACGTAGTGGAATCGACTACGCTAACTATCCGCAGGCACGTACCTTACTGGCTGGTCTTCAGATTACGTTCTAATTGATTTTAACGAACTTAACGCATACTTTTTATGAAAAGGCACTATATCTCAATTGGCGTTTTACTGATGGGGCTGGCTGTTGGGTGTAATGAAAAAAGCCTCGATCAGCTAAACCCGAACGCGGTTACTACCGACAGTTATTTTCAAACCGATGTACAAATAAAGAGTGCAGTCAATGGTATTTATGCAGCCCTTCAGTCCACCAACCTGGTCGCACGGGAGTGGTTCTTTACCAACGATCTGCGTTCTGACGACGTAGCGGCCGGTGGTGCACAACTTGAAACACCTCGTAACCAGTTGTTGCTGGGTGTTCATAGTACTGATAATGGGCTGGTAAGTTCTGTCTGGACAGGCGCTTACCGAGTCATTCACCGGGCTAACGTAGTGATTGATAAAGCATCGGCGGCCAAAGGACTGACGGCTCCTGTGGCTACACAGTCTGTGGGTGAAGCGAAGTTTTTACGAGCCTGGTCCTACTTTGAACTGGTGAGTATGTGGGGCGGTGTTCCGCTCTACAAAAATTACGTAACATCGGTGGCCGGGTCATTACCCCGTTCCTCCGAAGCTGAAGTCTATGCATTTATTGTTGCCGATTTGAAAGCAGCTCAGGATGCCCTGCCTGCTACGTATGATGCTGCTAACCAGGGGCGAGCAACCAAAGGAGCGGCTCAGATGCTACTGGCGCGAGTCTATTTGCAGCAGGGTGATTATGCCAATGCGAAGACTGAACTTCAGAAAATTATCAGCTCTGGAACCTATGCACTAGTCGATGAATACAACGATAACTTCATTGAAGAGACTGAGTTTAACAAAGAGTCGATCTGGGAAGTGAATTTTCTCCCATCGGGTGGTACGTTCAACTGGGGTGGTGATGGTGATGGCGCTTCGGGTGGCGAAGAAACGGTTCGGACGCAGGAGTATTCGGGCATCGGCTGGCGGAACATTATCCCATCGAACAGCCTGTTGGCTGAGTTTGAAAAGACGAGCAAAGGCGATGCGAAGACTGATCCCCGTTACGCGAAATCGGTTTATACGACAGGGGACAAATACAATAAGGATCAAACAGTCCTGACCGACGAAGTCCAGAACGGCAATAGCTCAACCGTCGATGGAAAGGTGCAAAAAATAAGCTGGCGGAAATTCACGCTGATGTACAAAGCCGGTGTATCAACAACGGGTGGCATCAACCAGCGGATCATGCGGTACGCCGAAACACTACTAGCCATGGCGGAATGTGAAAACGAACTAGGCAACTTGGCTAGCGCCGTTACGTATCTGAACATGATTCGTAACCGACCCAGCGTGGCTATGCCTGTTTATCCAACCGCAAAATATCCTGTATCGACTAAAGATCAGGTATTTGATGCGATTGTGCACGAACGTCGGATTGAGTTAAATGGCGAAGAAATTCGCAACCGGGATATTCTTCGCTGGCGTAAACTGGGTAAACTAAAAACGGAACCGATTTCCTATTTCCAGAAAGGCAAGCATGAATTACTGCCCATTCCTCAACAGGAAATCGACAATAATCCAAACATTGGCGTAAAAGGTCAGAATCCTGGTTATTAGTTTTTTTAGATAGTATGGTTTTATCAGACAATGACACCGGAGTTTCTGGTGTCATTGTTCTATTAGCCGAAACTAACAGACGATTTCTATGAGACGGTTGTGGTCAGGTATGATCTGGATAGGTTTGTTGAGTAGCCTGTTGATAGCCTGTCAACAGACAGGTCCGACCCGATTTGAGCGACTTTCCAGCAATCACACACACGTAACCTTCAGCAATACGTTAACACCCTCCGAGCGATTAAACGGCTTTACGTTCACCAACTTCTACAACGGCGGGGGCGTTGGCGTTGGCGATGTCAACAACGATGGTTTTGCCGATCTGATCTTTACGGGCAATCAGGTTAGTTGCCGACTTTATCTAAATCAGGGGAAGCACGGGAAAGAAGCGGTTCAGTTTGAGGATATTACTGAAATGGCTGGCCTAACCACCGATCGCTGGTGTTCAGGTGTTTCTATGGTTGACATTAATCAGGACGGTTGGCTCGATGTATATATTTCCGTGGCAAGCCATCCGGCGTTGAAGAAGACAGAGAATCTGCTGTTTGTCAATCAGGGATTGAGATCAGGCAAGCCTGTTTTCAAAGAAATGGCCACCGAATACGGGTTAGCCGATCCTGCCTTCACCACCCAATCCGCCTTTTTTGATTATGATCTCGACGGCGATCTGGATGTTTTTCTGCTGAACACAGCTCCCGATTTTCAAAATCCTGCCCACGTTCGTCCGGTCATATCGGATGGTTCGCATCCCAGTACGGGTAAGTTGTATCGAAACGATGGTGCTGGGGCGCAGGGTCACCCTGTCTTCAAAGACGTATCAAAAGAAGCAGGGATAACGTACGATGAACTGGGATTAGGCGTAGTTATCTGCGATTTCAATAAAGATGGCTACCCGGATATATACTGCTCCAATGATTTTACCAGCAGCGATATTCTGTATCTGAACAATGGGAAGGGCCACTTCACCAATGTCATTAAAGAAGCAACGGCTCACACGAGTATGTATGGGATGGGGGTCGATGCTGCTGATCTGAACAATGATGCGCTGCCCGATCTGATGCAGTTGGATATGCTTCCCAAAGAAAATAACCGACTCAAAATGATGCTGGGCGGTCAGGATTATGACCGCAAGCAGATGAGCGTTTCCCCCCAGTTTGGTCACCAGATGCAGTACATGCGCAACTGCCTCCAAATGAATCTGGGGGTAGAGCAGAGGGGTGTAGAGCAAAGGGTAGATGACACTAAAGCCCCTCAGCCCTCGGCCCTCCCTCCCCTATTTTCCGAGGTTGGCCTGATGGCGGGTGTTGCGCAAACGGACTGGAGCTGGGCGGCCTTGCTGGCTGATTTTGATAATGATGGCTGGAAGGATATGTACATTACGAATGGCTATCGAAAAAACGTGACCGACCGCGATTTTATCACCTTTACCGAAGACTTTTCCGGCTTTGGTACTACCGAATACAATACAAAAAAACGCCTGGAACTGCTGGATAAAGTGCCTGAGATTCCACTAGCACATTATGCGTTTCGAAATAAGGGCAATGGCTCATTTGACGACGCATCTCAAAATTGGGGACTTCACGACGAATCGTATGCGAACGGAGCTGCCTACGCCGATTTCGACAACGACGGCGATCTGGACTTGGCTGTCAATAACGTAGATGGAGAAGCGTTTATCTACCGAAACCAAAGTCGGGAGCGGGAACCAGCAAAGCATTATTTATCAGTTAGTTTAAAAGGAGATTCTCTGAATCGTCAGGGTCTGGGAGCAACGGTAACGATTTGGGCAGATGGCGATATGCAATACAATGAGTTATCTCTGGTTCGTGGGTATTTGTCATCCATTGAACCGAAATTGCATTTTGGGTTGGGCGCACGTAGTAAAATTGATTTGTTACGTATCAGATGGCCAGATGGACGTGTGGAAGTTCATCGAAATCTGTCTGCTGATCAGAATGTTACGTTCGACTATGCACGTAGTAAACCTGATAGTAAGCCCCATTCTACGATTACTACTGAACCGTTATTTGTGGACGTAACAAGTGACTATCCCATCGATTTTGCGCACCGAGAGTCAGACTTCGTCGATTTCAAACAGACAGCGGCCATGCATAAAATGATGTCTCGTCCGGGCTTTGCGCTGGCGGTTGGCGATGTAAATGGCGACGGATTAGACGATTGCTTCCTGGGAAGTTCTTACCGCGGAAGTCCAGCCTGCCTTTTCTGGCAAAAGTCGACGGGTGGCTTTACGAAACGACCGTTTCCAGCAATAACCGATCAGGAAGCTACAAACGCTTTGTTTTTTGATGCTGATGGAGATACCGATCTGGATTTATACGTAGTATATGGAAGTAACGAACGACCAGCTACCGAGAAAGCATTTTATCAGGATCAGTTGTATCTCAACAACGGGAAAGATGATTTCAGTCAGGCCCCAGCTACTACGTTACCCGATATTTCCGGCAGCGGCTCCTGCGTAGTAGCTACTGATTTTGATAAAGATGGCGACTTGGATCTATTTGTCGGTGGCCGACAGATACCCGGAAAATATCCGTTGCCCGCCCGAAGCTACTTGCTACGTAACGATCGGTCGGCGCAGGGAAGTAGCTTTGTCGATGTGACCCAGCAACTATGTCCCCAACTGATGGAAGCCGGTATGGTTTGCTCGGCGCTCTGGTCCGATTATGATCGGGATGGCTGGGATGATCTGGTGTTGGCGGGGGAGTGGATGCCTTTGACCATTTACAAAAACAACAAGGGCTCATTTCGAACCGCGTCACCTATCCAAATGCCGAACTCATCAGGTTGGTGGAACTGTCTGGCGCAGGGCGATTTCGACCACGACGGTGATCTGGATTATATTGCCGGAAATGAAGGACTGAACACCTTGTACCATGCTTCTGAAAAGAGCCCTGTTAAACTAGTTGCCAAGGATTTCAATAACGACGGTACCATTGATCCGCTCATGGGATATTACATAAATGGTGTATGTTATCCAGCCGTACCGCGCGATGCACTGAATCAGCAGGTTATTCAATTTCGACGAAAATATCAGCGCTTTGCAGATTACGCGGCCGTTACGTTCGATGATCTTTTCTCTGACGATGATCGGAAAGGGGCTTATCAGGTTCAGGCAACGTATCTGGAAAGCGCGTATGTCGAAAATCTGGGACAGGGTAAATTTGCGATTCATGCCTTACCTCGGCTCGCTCAGGTTTCACCTATTTACGGCATTGTTGTTCACGACTTCAACCAGGATGGTCAACTGGACGTAGTACTGACTGGCAATTTTTACCCAAACGAAGTCAATATGGGCCGTGAAGATGCTTCTTTAGGTTTAGTACTGCTTGGGGATGGCCGCGGTCATTGGAAGCCTCTTAGCCCGACGAAAAGTGGTTTACAAATTCGGGGGGATGCCCGATCCTCTACGTTACTAGTTGGACCAAATAAAAAAAAGTACTTGATCACCGTCGTCAATTCTCAGGGGTTGAAATTGAATCAATGTATGAGATTAAACTATTGACTTGCCCTAAGAGACCGTCCAATAAAAGGTTGCCATTTCTGAACGCTCACTATGAAAAGTACAAAATCTGGAATGTGTATATTTTGCTACATTAGCCAACTATCAACACGTTTAAATATACTTTTTCTTAGATTGGCTAGTTGAGCTTCCAATAAACTTTTCTTCCGACTTAAAGTCTGGTGGGTTCATTTTCCAAAAGAGCCTGGAAAGGAGTATACCTTTATAGAAATTCCTAGTCATTCAAGGCTTGACAACCAGACAAATCCCAACATATTGTTATTTTTTTCAGCCGTTTATTAGGGGTAGTCCCCCTTTCTGTATCTTAAGCTTTGTAGAGACCGTCAACGTTCATGCATGGCACCTGTCCTTCCTTTTGACTTACCCGGTGATAATTTCCCCCAACAACTTCACCCTGATCAGGATGCTGGTGCGGTGCCGCCGAAACCTGACGACGAGCTATTGATTCGACATGCTTTCCAGACGGATCCGTATCAGGGGTGCGATTTACTGTTTCGCCGGTATTACCATCCATTATGCAGCCAGGCGGTACGGTTCGTTTATGATAAAGCGCTGGCGGAAGATATCGTAGCCGAACTTTTTCAGACCTTTTGGCAAAAAAGGATCTACGAACGTATCGATTATTCGTATCGGGCCTACCTCTACCGGGCTGTTCGTCAGAATTGTCTGCTATACCTGCAACGGGAAGCGGGGCAAACGATCTCGACAGAACAGCTAATTCCGTCTGATTTATTGATTGAGCCAGTTTCACCAAGTGACCAAATCCAATTTGATGAACTCAATGAACGGATCGAAGGAACCATCAACGCACTGAGCCCACCCGTCCGACGGGTGTTTCTACTGAGCCGGTTCGAAGGCCGCAAAAATCAGGAAATCGCCGATGAGCTGCACATTTCGTTAAAAACCGTCGAAGCACACGTAACGAAAGCGCTCGCCCTTTTCCGTAAAGTTCTTCTGTCATGAATGAGCCTCAAGCATACCCAACCAAAGCAAGCATTTTTGCTTATTTTGCCCACCAGGCTACGCCATTAGAACGGCAACAGATTGAGTCCTGGCTAACGACCGATCAGGGAGCTACCTTGTACTTTACCTATTTGGATGAATGGGAACGGCAGCATCCGCAGTTTCAGCCCGATCTGAACCGGGCTCATGAGCGATTTACGCAGTTCATGAACAAGACAAATCAGGTATCCGAATCAGGCCATTTCAATGCCGAACTTTTACTTTCAGAACCCCTATTAACCGTTCAGAGCAAAAACTGGCTGCGGTCTTATGGATGGCTGGCGATGGCTGCTTCGATCGTACTGGTAGGCGGCTTATGGCTATCTGTTGAGTTCTGGTACTACACAACCTGGAGTAACGGGTACCACCAACTTCAATCGATTCAGTTGCCGGATGGATCAGCGGTGGAACTGGGAGCCCATTCGTCGTTACGTTACCCCCGCTTTGGTTTTGGCTGGGGCACACGGCATGTCTGGCTAACGGGTGAAGCGCAGTTTCAAATAACCCACCAAGCCAACGCGCAACGCTTTCAGGTACATACACCCGATCAGACGATTATTGAAGTATTGGGAACCGTGTTTGTGGTTAACAGCCGTCGGAACACCACCCGGGTTATGCTCAAAACCGGACGAATCAGTATGACGACGCCCCAATCAAACCAGCCGCTGATGCTGACACCAGGCGATTTGGTAACTGTTACAGTAGGGCAAACCCTACACAAACAGAAGGCAGATACTTTATCTGCTCAAGTCACCTGGCACGATCATCAGTTCGTTTTTCACGATACACCCTTACAGGATATTGTCGTTCAACTGCACGATACATTTGGAGTAACCGTCCAGATTCCCCAGACTGAATTGATGAATCGTACAGTTTCTGGTACGTTCCAAGCCGAAACAGCCGCCGATCTACTGCAAGCGCTGAAACTGATGATGAATCTGGAGGTCGATGATTCGCCAACCGGCTTTACACTTACTCAGTCCATTCAGTAACGTACCAATAATCTTTTCACCAGGACAGGGCCCCATCCCTGTCTTTTTTATGCCTATTGTGCTTTATGATTTTTTTTACAAAAAAATATATTTTTCAATTAGGGTAACTGATACGTTCTGCATCTATCTAGTAACGGCCAACGACACACCCGGTTAGCCTTTTTGGTATCACTACGTAGGTCTTTAACTCTGTTTCTATATGCATTCTCCTTTACATGTTCGTCCTGAACGCCACTGGTGGACACTTTTTCTTGTCGCTTTAGTAACATTAGGGCCAATGCCTACCTCCGCACAGGTACTAGCTCAGAATAGCTCAAACCTGCCAATCGCCCGCCAGGCTGAAACGTACCGCTTAACAGACGCCATTCAGCAGCTTAAAGGTCGCTATCGCGTCAACATTCTGTTTGAGCAACGCGCCCTCCGAAATTTGTATGTATCGGCCCAGGCCACTCAACCACAGGCTTCCCTTGAAGCCAGTCTAACGGCTTTACTCCAACCGCTTGGCCTGCATTACCGGAAGGTAAAAAACAACTACGTTATCGTAACGGGCGATACGGACCGAAAACAGCTATCGACTACTGTTGATCTTACCTCGGCCACCAGCAACGAGCTTATCCAGCCATCTACAACGCCTGTTCACTCGGTAGAACTCCAGGATGACCGACTCGTAACGGGCCGGGTAACTGATGAAAAAGGAGCAGGAATGCCCGGCGTCAGCGTGTCCATTAAAAATACAACACGCGGCACCACAACGGATGCCGAAGGAAAATTCAGGCTATCGATTCCCACTGGTGATGGCACGGTAAGTACGCTGGTATTTTCCTTTGTCGGGTATCTGAATCAGGAACTGGCGCTTGGCAATCGCAGCAGTATCGACCTCCAGCTTACGCCTGATCAGAAATCCCTGGACGAGGTGGTTGTAGTCGGGTATGGAACCGTCAAAAAGAGTGATCTGACCGGTTCGCTGGCCCAGGTCAAAGCCAAAGATCTGAATGCCTACCCCACCACAAACGTCTTACAAGCATTGTCGGGTCGGGCTGCTGGCGTTCAGGTGCTGCAAAATACCGGAGCGCCCGGTGCTCCGGTCAGTGTACGAATTCGGGGAACAAACTCAGTCCAGGGCAGCAATGAACCGCTGTACGTAGTGGATGGTTTTCCGCTGTCGGGCAGTAACCCTACGGTGCTGAATAATGCGGACATTGAAAACATTGAGATTTTAAAAGATGCTTCTGCAACGGCCATTTATGGGTCCCGTGGTGCTAATGGCGTCGTGATTATTACCACAAAACGAGGGAAAGCGGGCAAAACACGTGTGGATTTTGCAACCAGCTACAGCACACAAACACTGCGAAAGAAACTGGACTTGATGAATGCGCAAGAGTACGCGCTTCTGTATAATGAGCAGACCGTCAATGACAAAGAAAAGCCCTATTTCACCCAAGCGCAGATCGATGCGTTGGGGAAAGGAGTCGACTGGCAGTCACTTATTTTTCGGCAAGCCCCGATGAAGACGGCCACTCTGACCATTTCGGGAGGAACCGAAAAAACACGGTTTGCCGTATCGGGAAGTGTGTTTGGCCAGGATGGCATTATCATAGGAAGCAATTTTAACCGCTATTCATTACGGGCCAATCTTAGTCACGAAATCAGTAAAAAAGTTAGCCTGAGCCTGTCCAGTACGCTCACTCGGATTCAGTCTGATCGAAAAAACAATGGTGGTGGTGGTCGGGGAAATACGTTGATTTCCTCTATCCTTTCTGCTCCGCCGACGCTTACGCCCTATAAGGATGATAGTACCTACCGAGTTTTTATTCTGGAAAACCCACCCAGCGCGTCGCAAAATCCATTGACATTCATCAATGAACAAACCGATCGGGTGAAGTCGAACCGGGTTTTAACGAATGCCGCGCTGGAATATAAACCGCTGGAAGGGCTCAGTATTCGGATTGCGGGCGGCATTGAAAATACCGATGAACGCAATGACGCCTACACAACCCGAAACTTTGTCAGTTCTCAGGGTAGTGCCAGTGTTGGCACCAGCCAATTTACCAGCCTACTCAGCGAAAACACGATTTCGTATACAAAAACACTCCATCAAAAGCATTCGCTGGCAGCGGTGGCGGGGTTCACTTATCAAAATTTTTTAACCACCTCGCTGGGCGCTAGTGGAACAGGGTTTATTAGTGATGCCAGCCAGACCTATGATATTGGTTCGGCCATTACACCCGGCATACCTTCGTCAAGCTATGCCGAATCATCACTGGTTTCCTACCTGGGGCGCGTCAATTATGCGTTCAACAATAAATACCTGGCTACGATTAGTTTCCGAACGGACGGATCATCGAAATATAATACGGGGAATAAATGGGGGTATTTTCCCTCAACCGCGCTAGCCTGGCGGGTTTCGAACGAGGACTTTTTTAAGTCAGTCTCCTTCATTTCTGATCTAAAAGTTCGAGCGGGCTGGGGTATGACCGGCAGTCAGGCCATTGATGCGTATGCAACGCTCAATCAGTTAGGATCCGGAAAAACAGTTTTCGATAATGCACTCTACACGTTCTACGCGCCCGGCACACGCCTTCCCGGCAATTTGAAATGGGAAACGACCGAGCAAATGGATATCGGGTTAGAAATTGGACTGATGCAAAACCGGTTCAACGTCACGGCTGATTACTACGTCAAAAATACCCGGGATCTGCTCAATACCGTTCAGTTGCCAGCCTCATTAGGGTTTACAACTACCATTCAGAATATTGGCCAGGTTCAGAATAAAGGGATTGAATTAGGAATTGATGCCAAAATCCTGACCGGCAATCTGAAATGGGATGTCAACGCGAACATTTCATTCAATCGGAACAAAGTCGTTAAACTCTACAATGGTCAGGATGTTCTGGGCGGAACTGTGGCGGTAACGATCGTCAACGATGTCGCCAATATTCTGCGCGAAGGTCGCCCTATCGGTCAGTTCTGGGGGTATCTGGAAGATGGATACGACGATAAGGGAAAGATAAAATACAAGGATCTGGACGGCGATGGAGGAATTACCATTAAAGACAAAATCTACATCGGCGATCCCAACCCAAGTTTCATTTACGGTTTCAATTCAACGCTTTCCTACCAGCATTTCGATCTGAGTTTTTTTCTACAGGGTGTTCAAGGAAACGATCTATTCAATAGTAGCTCGATTAATAATACCATTGATTACGGCAACGCCCTGAACATGCCCCGCGAAGTTTATCTGAATCACTGGACACCCATCAATACAACGGCCAAGTATCCCATTATAAGCCGGTCCGTATCCGGTAACGTATCGAATCGGTGGATTGAAAATGGCTCGTACATGCGACTGAAAAATATCCAGATCGGCTATACCATTCCTACCCGAAAACTGGGTACAAACTGGATTCAGAGCCTTCAGATCTACGTCAGCGGACAAAATTTACTTACGCTGACCAACTATTCCTGGTGGGATCCCGAAGTGAATTCGAACGGGGGCGCAAACTCTACTGCACAGGGCTTCGATTATTTCAGTTACCCCACTGCCAAAGCCATTACGGTTGGCCTTCGCGCCGGATTTTAACCCCAGCCTAATCAGGCTACTAAACGAAAAGCCAATGAGAATTATATCATTACCCGCTGTTTTTCAGGGTCTTTTTACAAGACATAGCTGCTACGCCTTGCCAACCGCACTACTCCTGTTTTTAGGTTCGTCTTGTCAGGAGTCACTCGAAGAAGCGCCTAAATCATTAGCCGTTGAAACGTTTTACAACACCGCTTCAGAAGTAGAAGCGGCTGTGAATGCCATCTATTCGCCATTACGGAATAATAACTGCCTGGGCGGTCTTTATCCCGCTCAGGTGGAATCCTACACAGATTATGTGTTTGGCAATGGAAGCTATGCCGTACTGAATGATTTTCAAGGACTTAACTCGGCGAATATCACCCGGGTAGGCCAAATGTGGGATCTGTTTTATCTGTCCATCCGCAATGCCAATCTGGTGATTCAGAATGCCCCATTGGGGAGCCCAATCAGCGCAGCCAACAGTACCCAATACGTAGGTGAAGCCAGGTTTTTGCGCGCTTTAACCTATTTCTTTCTGGTCAGAAACTGGGGCGGTGTACCTGTGCGAACCGAGGCCAATATGAAAGACCGTGATCTGAAAAGAGGATCTGTTGACGAGGTGTATAGTTTAATATTGGCGGACTTAAAAGAGGCCGAAACAACGCTTCCCGACAAACCAGCCAATATTGGTAGGCCTACCAAATGGGCGGCTAAAACGCTGCTGGCCGATGTGTACCTACAGCTAGGTAAATTTGCTGAAGCGCGCGATAAAGCCGATGAAGTGATTCAGTCGAAACAGTATTCCCTGGTTCCTATTGCCTCAACGGATGATTTACAGAAACTCTTCGGCCCCGATGTACTGTCTACTTCTGAAGAAGTTTTTTACCTGAAATACATCCGGCAAACCGGCCAGGGTTATAACTGGGCGATGTTTGTCAACGATTTAGGTACCAAACTACATGGCGCGGGTGGTTTTACGGCCCACTACAGCGATGTAACCATGCCATTTCAACTGAGTTGGGACGGCAAAGATCTTCGAAAAGGGCTGTGGTTTTCGTGGAATATCAATCGCGGAGCTACCTCACTGATGAGCAAGCGATTGATCGACCCGCTGGCCGTCAGTGCCGACGGTGCTGGAAATGATTTCACCATGTATCGCTATGCGGATGTCTTATTGATCTATGCCGAAGCAGCAAGCCGGGCCGGGAATGGCCCGACGGCAGCCGCTCTGGAAGCCCTGAATCAGGTACACCGCCGGGCATACGGGCAAAATCCAACGACGCCTTCCGTGATTGATTTTAAACTCACTGAGTATACTGCAGCTTCTTTTCTCGATCTAATTATAAAAGAGCGTGGCTATGAGTTTCAATACGAAGGCAAACGCTGGCTCGAACTCAAACGGACGGGTAAAGCCGCCAATATTATTCAGGCGGCAAAAGGAAAAATCATTGCCGAGAAACACTACCTGTGGCCGATTCCAGTGTCTGAGTTGAACTATAATCAGGCGCTTAACCCAGCAAAAGATCAGAATCCAGGTTACTAAGCGAATAGATCCGGAACCGATTGTTCACCCCCCTTTTTTCATCCTGACATCATTTATGAACTTCTCTATCAGGCCGTATCTACATACGACTTTCTACCGTATTGCCCTTTATCTATTGATTACCTTTGTGGCATCGCAGCCCATCGTGATGGCAAACACTAGTCAACAGCCCGACTCACTTTGGCTGTCGATTGAAAAAGCGCATCAGGAAATATGGCGACGATTTGTTAATCCTCAATTCACCATTCTGTACGACTATACGGACAAGCTGGGAACGGTGCATATCCCGACCGCTGAGGAAGTAAAAAAGCGGCTTCCCAATGGCTTAAGCTATACGACAGTCATTGAAGATGGAGCTTTCTATAATGGGATCTATCTGGATGGTTTATGCGAACGGTGGAAAAAATTACGAACAAAACAGACCGCATCCGAGGCTCGGAATGTGGCCAATGCGTTGATCAAACTGGCAACTGTCAGCCAGGTACCGGGTTTTATTGCCCGGAATATCCTTCCCGATGGAAAGACCTATTATCCCGCCAGTTCGGATGATCAGACATTTCCCTGGTTTTATGGCCTGTGGAAATACCTAAAAAGTGGAATCCCCGATAAAAAAGAATCCGAAGCAATTGCAAAACTGATTGTCGATAAGGCAACCGCCCTTCAGACCTCCAACTGGAACATTCCGTGCGATCCAATTGAATTTGGGTATTATGGTTCTTTCTCGAAAGCAGGCAACAAACATCTGGTTCGTATACCTTTTGTAACCCGGATTGCCTACGAACTGACCGGGAAGCAGGTTTGGCTGGATAGCTATACCGCCTGTTTGGCAGAAATGCCAACCGGTGAAACAGGTAAACGGATTGATCTGCTTGCCAAAGGAATCGCCTATGGAGCACCAGGCGATAATAAGTTTAACTTTTGGCTATCAGCCAGTTCGCAGGCTGCTCTTCACGAGCTGGTTCGGTTGGAAACCGATTCGCTGAATAAAGCTGTCTACCAAAAAGCACTGTTGAACAATGCCCGAAAAGCAATCGCTCATATGCGTCTATACACTACGTTCAACAATGCCAATGCCTTTACCTATGAGATAAACTGGCGCCAATTTAATGCCTACTGGCGGCCTCAAACCGATTGTTGGGAAGCCCGGAAATTGGGCTTGGGACAGGTTGAAGAGGGGTATAAACTGTCACCCAGAAACCGATACGAATTCGATTACATGACCGAACCCCTGTTTGCGGCCTGGGTTATCGTTATGTCGGATGATAAAGGCCTTATTCAATCGGTCAGTCAGGACTTACGGCAACTATTAACCCATTATGATTGGTCAACGATGTACACCGTCCCCTTCTTTATTGCCGAGTCAGTTTATTTTGAAGGCCTGAAACACGGTATGTAACGAGCCAATTTCGTAAGGATTATCCATGAATTAATTCGGCAACAGTAAGCATGCTGTCCATCGGATTAATTCATGGACAACATGTTCAAAATCATTAACCATGGTGTCTATACTTTTTGAACGTCTAGAATTAAACTCTCGTCGTTAACTGGGCATATTTGAACGCTTCTCCGTAGTGTCGAATAAACCATAGAAAATCCGCTAAAAAGAATTTGGATTAACGATGAGTCCTAAAAAGTCACTATTTTTAGAATTAAATTTATGACAACATATACATAGTAACTTATTATTTAAGTACAAATAGTTGATCAAGCCTTTTCGTCCAGCAAATCGCTCCCCAAATTGAGATGGTTGTGATCTTATGCATGTTCCAAAATAAAGTCTGCATCGATCTTCAATTTGGTGCGTAATGTCTTGGCCATAGCCAGGTTGACCCGGCGCTTGCCCCGCAGGATCTCCGATAAACGGGTTTCGGGCACTTCCAATAGTTGAGCCATCTCGCGTTGTTTCATCTTCTTTTCGTACATCTTGAACTCGATCATTTCCGGAATCGACTGCGGCACTTTGATGGGCATCAGGGGAATGCCATCTTCATAAGCTTCGGCCCACTCTGAGAGCTGGGCCAGCTCCGTGGCTTCGTCGGGGCTCAACACCGCAAAGCCCCCACCCGCTGTCGCTTTTTGAAGGAGAGTTTCGATCTGAGCCATCAGTTGCTGATAGTCGGCGTAGGTGGTTGGCTGTTGCATGGATGAATGTGTTAAATAGTTGAGCAGTCCGGTATTTTGTCATACTGGGCATGGTTGCCCACAATGCGAATGAATAGGGTTCGTTTGTCAAAGAAAATCATCGCTATTAATCGGTAATGATTCCCTTTGATATTAAAGACGTAGTGGTCGTTGCCCACGTAATCAACGGAGTTGAAGGTTTGCTTGACATTGGCCAGCGATTTCCAGTCAGCAGCCTTAACGATAGCATACCATTCATTGAGAGCCGCAGCCGCACCGGTGTGTTGAAGGCCAAACTCGTTGAGAATGGTTTTGGTGATAATGACCATTAGTATCTCCTTGACTACAGCCTTAAGATACTACTTTTTTTACATTATCAACTATAAAATTACACATTATGTAAAGTTGCAAAAATAGACCAGCTTTGTAAAAGTCCTCAATATTTGAATGATTTTGTTATAGGTGAGTGAGAGTCAAAGAATGCTTTTACACAAGAAGAAGGGACGTTCAAGCAATGTAAAATAAGCTCAGAACGTAGTATATTTGGGTAATGAACCGACGCATTACTCCGGACGATCTTGATACGTCACCTTATAAAGAATTGATTCAGTCTTTAGTCCTCCAGTGGATGCATGCCGAACTCCCTGCGCAGGGGATGACCTACGGTGACTTTACTACAGCTATTCGAATCCTGCTGCTGACAACTCAAAATCCGGATCGGACAAGCGAACTGGTTACGGCCGTTCTTGATCAGGCGACCGCCTTTCACAAAACGTCGGCCTGGGTCGATCAGGAACTCAAATTTGAAGGCATGGTCCATGGCGCCGATCGGACCGACTTTCTAAAATTTGAACTCAGCCAGGCCGCTTCAATAGATGATGCGCTACTCGACAGCTACAACGAACGCATAAACCGATTTCCTCAGCATGACTAAGTCCTCTTCGACGAGCGTTGCATCTGGCGTAACGAAATACGTAGCATATTACCGGGTCAGTACGAAAAAGCAGGGTGAATCTGGACTTGGCCTCGATGCGCAACGTAACGCAGTAGCTGGCTACGTGAAAGGTGTTATTGTTGCGGAATACACTGAAGTGGAATCGAGCAAAAAAGACAAACGCGAGCAGTTGACAGCCGCCATCGAACGTAGCAAAAAGGAAGACGCTACGTTGGTGATTGCCAAACTCGACCGGTTGAGCCGCAACGCTTCGTTTATCTTTACGTGATTCAGGCGTGAACTTCCAGTGTGTGGATTTGCCGGATGCCAATACGTTGACCATTGGTATTTTTGCTACGTTGGTGCTGCATGAACGGGAATTGATCGGCAGCCGAACCAAAGCAGCTCTTGCGGCAAAACGGGCCAAAGGTGCTACGTTAGGCAAACCAGAGAATTTGACCGATGAGGCCAGACGTAGAGGCACTGCCGGCAATGTTCGACGAGCGGCTGCGAATGAGAATAATCGACGAGCGGCATCAATGATTGCCATGATGCGTCAGGCGAATAAAAACTATACGGAGATTGCCGCCGAAGTGAACCGTGCAGGCTTTCGTACGGCACGAGGAGGCCAGTTTCAGGCTACGCAGGTCAGGCGCCTAGCTCAAAAGCTAAAAGTCAAGTCAGAATAAAGTTCTTAGCTCACGTAAAGGGAGGTTTCTAAACGCTTATTTCTTTAGCCAGTCGTTCTGTTTCATCCAGCTAAAAAGGGGGTGCATCCATTCTTCGGTTGGGAGTTTCAAGACAAATCCGTGATCACCTTTGGGATACAGATGCAATTCGGCCGCTACGTTATGATGACGTAACGCTTCGTAAAAAGCAATACTATTGTCCACATCAACGACCTTATCGTCTCCGGCATGAGTAATATAAGTGGGGGGAATCTGATTAGTTACGTGTAGTTCGTTCGAGAAACGTTCGATTTGATCACCGGTAGGTTTGCTCCCCAACAAACTCGTTCTTGATCCTTTGTGGCCCAGGGTTTCGTTCATGGAAATGACCGGATAAATCAGAATCATAAAATCGGGACGTAAGCTGGTCTTGTTTGCGTTCTCGATCAGTGACTCATTGAATTTCGTGCCGGCTGTCGAGGCTAGATGCCCACCCGCCGAAAAGCCCATGATGCCGATTTTATCAGGTTTGATATCCCATTCGTCGGCTCGCTCCCGGACTACTTTGATGGCGCGTTGAGCATCTTGCAAGGGACCTATGCTTTTATCAACCATGATGGAGTCACTGGGCAAGCGGTACTTGACAATAAAAGCCGCTACGCCATGCCTGATAAAGGATTCTGCAATTTTAAGCCCTTCTGCATCGTAGCTTTCTCCTGAATAGCCACCTCCTGGAAAAATAACAACTCCGGTACCACTAGCGGTCTCTTTAGCTGGTAGAAAAATGGTTAGGGTTGGCTTAGATACCTTTCGATACCAAACGATTCGACCATCTTTTTCCTGAGCTAGTTCTTTCATTGCATAAGACGTAGCATTGGGGATGGAGCCGGTATACAAGGGTATAATTTGCTGACCACATACATGGCCAGCGAGTGCCAGCAGGAGTAAACATAAGCCAAGTTTCATTTTATAGAGGAAGCAGAAGGTAAGTTTCATTCAGATTTTAACTATTTCCTTTATGAAGCCTCTTTCGAACTAAAACCAATCCTACCACTGGAAGTAATACTTCTATTTGCAAAATGAAGATTAGGAACTGAAACTGGTTACCAGCTCGAACAGGTACCCAACAAAAAAGCCCCAATGGTGTCCATTAGGGCTGCGAAGCATACTGATCTATAAACGTAGATGCAGCTCGTTTATTGTGTGCTCTGACACGTAGCGGCTATTATTTACCACTATTTTTTTCTATTGCTTTGCTTAGTTTTCGGCTCCAGCATTCCATCCATCGCCTGTTCCCCAAACTCGCGCTGGAGACCGCCCAATTCCTTATCTGAACGCGCATTGCTTTATTTCAATGCGTCTTATTTAAAAGGCACAGCCTGTCATCTTGACTTGATACAATGGGCTACCGATCCGGTCTGGGGAAAAATTAAGGATGTCTCTGTTCGGACAAAATTAAAAACGGCGGATGCTGATTTTCTTCAGCAGCAACTAAAAACCAGTCTCCTACATCTCCTGTTACTGAACGGCAAAAGCGTCATTGAGACCGTTCTGAAAACATATAATTTAACATTCCATTATCACTCAAAAATGCTTGCCACAAAATCAGCTCACACAAAGCTGCTGATTGGTATAGGATCTCATGGTATACCCGTCATTGGCTGGACGATAAATAGTCAATCCTCTTTTGGCGTCTCCAATGAACTGCGTCAAATGATAGCTGAAGAAGTCAGCATACTTTATCAACAAGTTTAGCTCACAACAAAAGTTTTGTTTTGCTCTTACTATTTATTTCGATTTTGGCGACTTGATTTAGCTAATTTTCTACAATGTGTCGAGTATTATCTCCGTCCATATTTTGGCAATATCTTATTAGCAGAAGTTTTACCTCAGAATTTACCCTGTCAATAATCCATTCTTTTGCTTCAGAAGGTAAATCATTTAAAAAATTACTTGTATTCTCATTAAAATCAAGCAATACATCTTCTAAAAATTCTTTTTTTATTTCAATAATCCGACTAGCATTTCTGGCGTCAAACTCACCAATTTTTGAAATAGCGCTTTGTAATCTGTTTTGATTTATATATCCCCTTAATTCGCTTACAACAAATGATAAGTCTTCTGTTTTAGAGGAAACTTTTGGGGTGAACGACCATTTTTCGGCTTCATGGTATTTGTCTTCTTCGTCAAACTCAGGGTTTTTAAGCTTAAATATTGGTCTTGATGCAAGTATCTCAGTATCAATTTTAGTAAAGGGTTTTATAACAACACCTTCTATTAAATTGCCTTTTAGTTCGGGAAGCTTGAACTCGTGTGGAATCAAGGAATCAATCCTACTATTGAAGTTCATTGCCTCTACAAGTTTCCCAATAAATAATGGTTTTGCATGAAATATGTCAAACTGCTTAAAGTAAGTGAGTGAGGTTTTATAATCTACGTAATATTTAGGCTCAGAACCAACCGGTTCAATAGCAATATCAAATGCACAAAAGTTAATATCAGGCGTGTAATACACGCCGGTTTGAATGGCATGCAAATCCTTTATAGGGGTAACATCCGGATGTGGGTATTCTCCCCCAAATAATTCGCCATGAACAATATATTTCTTACCAATTATTTCGGCGCTTAAATGCTCACATAACTGAAGTATATTGTCTTCTAATTTTCTTACAACTAATTGAAACCCAAAAAAATCGTCTGCCCATTTAAGGTATTCTTTTCGTTTAGCAAATTTCAAATTACCATTTTCATATACGAAACTAAAGTTTGCTCCATGAACTTTCTCGGTTACCACCCACTTTAGTTTGTCTATTTTAGAAAAATCATTTTCACTCAGTCCAAGTTTTTTTATATTCTTAGGCATCTTTTCATACCCCAAAAACTCACTCATAATATATATTTTTAATTTCTGATAACATTCTGGACTCCGCGTTCCGGCGGAAAATTAAAGAACGGCTGTTAAATTTTGTATCGCAACGGCAGCTAGCTAATATAGTCAATCAAAGATCGAGGGATTTAATTGGGCGACTATTTTTCAGTTTCCATTTTGCATACCTACTCATTCAACGAGCCGTATAGGGACCAAATACAGTTTTAATGGTGAAGGTTTCGTTACTGTCATCCAACGTAATAACCTGATACGTCGTGCCTCCTGTCGCTACGCGAACGACAATGTGCCCTTTGTCGCTTTTGAGCCGGTTAAGCAACTCACCAATAACCAGCTTGTTGGCTTCCAGCATATCCGTTGCGAATACATCCCGCTCACCTTCATAAATTTCCTGAGAATAAATACGATCCAGTACATCATGACCCGGGTGATCAGACGACCAGACAGGAATCACTAATACGCGCGGACGTAACGCGGCCAGTAAATTATCATTCTGCGAATCGCGATTTCCATGGTGATCCAGAATATGAACATCTACGGGGCCAACTACTTTCGAGACGGGCGTTTCTACGTCGTTCCAGCGGGGAGCACCAAAGCGGAGTACACCGGGCATATCACCTCCTGAAAAATAATCGAATAGACCATACCGAAGCCGGATGCCGATACTACACATATTTTCAGAGGGCAACTGATTCGATTTCAAGTTTGTCAGTTCTGGGAAAAGTTTCTGGGTAGCGGTTCCCGTTCCGGTCCAGAGTTCGCCGTTGGCAATGATGTTACGTATCTCGAACGTATTAGCAAACTGATCCGGATTTCGTTTCAGTACAATCTGGTCGATACGTCCGGGTTTACTACGTTCGAAAACGGTACCCTTGTTTTTACGTTGCCACTCGACAAACGCTTTATAGTTGGTCATCATCGGGCTATCCCGCGGAGTTGGATATGCATAGTCTGGCCATCCCCGGTCAATAATCTTGTCGATGGGCAGATAGGCGGCCACTTCGCTAATGCCAGTCAGCACGAAGTCCCCTTCTTTTGATTTAGGAGAAATTGATGAGGGACTTCCCATATGGTCAGCGTGAAAGTGCGTAATCTGGGCATAATCCAACTTGGGCTGAAGCTGGCTGATGGTCATCATCTTGGTGATGTAGCGGGCAATCCATTCACCCGGCTGCTTTGCCGAACTGGGCACGGCTGATGTGTTCCTGGGACTTGTTGTTCGTTCTGAAGTCGGATCCAGTGCACCCGCATCAATTAGCAGCGTAGTACCATCGGGTAAAATAAAAAACGTAGCATTCCCTCTGCCTGTATTGATATGATGAATATCCAGATTGCCCGCTTTCCAGGTAGGCAGGCTCTCCTTTTTGTTTTGGGCTAGACAATTGGAGAGTCCAATTAGCAATAGCGGAATCAAAAGGATTTGAAAACCGCCCCATGTATAACCTGTTTTCATTATTTGAAAAGTAGTTGACAAACGCTGTTTAAGTTGCCGAGAATAAAGCACTACTTGTAAATCTTATCTAATTTAACCTAAACTATGAGATTTGGAATTCCTACCTTTTACGGGGCACGATATGGAACGAGCTCAATGTAGTGTCCCGTAAAGGTGGACCTGCCAGGTTTAACTAGATATTAAGCCAGGCATGATCTAACTTAATGTCATTTGGTTTGACCGGTCGCTGATATGCCTGAGGGGATTTTTTTGGGCGTAGTAGGATATAACCTAAGACCTTGATTATGCCTTGACTTACATCCGGTCAAGAAAAGCCCCCACTCCTCACCAGTTTACGCTGTCCTACCGTGATAAACGCAGTACATTTCTTTCCCATCCGATGAGTAAGCAGTGCTGTTATGTCCAGCACCCGTAACCGAGCCACCTTGGACTATGCTTTTTTGTACGAAAGAAGTTGTGTCGTAGAGGAATATAGGAAAAGAACGGAACGATTTAAGAACGAAAAAATGCCGATCAGTAAGGTAGGCGTTGACTTATTGAGGATCAACCGTAGTTTAGTGTGAAATCAATACCCAGACCCCTACATCATGCTACGAGAAGACCTTATAGAGTTTCCAGGGCTTTCCCATCACGCCTTTCAGCATTCCTTAGATCGCGACGCCGGCAGTATCCTCAAAGGCATTGACAAATTCAAGTCCATAATTGGCACCATCAATTCGTACTTTGAACACGCCCAGCATTATTACAATAGCTCATCCTGTGCACGCGTCAGCGAAACCCAGTACCCCTCTCTCTACCGTGCCTATACCAAAATGGCACGTGTGCTCGATGTCCCCAAATTGCCCGATCTCTACGTCGAAACCATCGACGAAATTAATGCCTTTGCCAGTGGAATTGACCGTTACAGCATCAATATTAACTCCGGCCTGCTGGATATTCTGACGGAACGCGAAGCCTTAGCGATTATTGGCCATGAACTGGGGCACGTCAAATGCGACCATATGTTTTACAATACGTTCACGTACTTTCTGCGGTATTTCGGTTCTTCCCTGATGAGCATGATTCCGGCTCCCTTCAACAGCGCCCTCGATATCAGCGTACAGTTGGCTCTGCTGGAGTGGAGCCGCCGGGCCGAATTCTCCGCCGATCGGGCGGCTCTGCTGACCACCCAAGACGTAGGCGCTGTCAGCGAAGCGTTAGGCAAAATTGCGGGCTATTCCAAAACCCTAAGCGATCCTATCAGCGTCGAAGCCATTAAGCATCAGGCGGATGAATTTGAGGAGTACGTCGATGATAACTGGATGGCTAAACTGATTAAGGTACAGTCGATGCTGCGCCAAACGCATCCTTATACCGTTCTGCGGGTGAAAGAAATTCTGGCCTGGTCGGAGTCGGAGCAGTACAAAGAAATATTGACGGGCAATTACCTGAAGTGCGGTGAGCAGCCGACCCCGGCGCTACTCGCCGACCCCGACACACCGGCCGAACCGACAGCGGCCCAGAAGGCGGCTTCTGCCCTTGGTTCGTCGCTGTCATCAGGCTTGAAGGGATTTGGTGGTTTTGGCAAGAAGTAAGTTTCGTTCGGCAGTTAATCTGCCTGGATTTGCTATCTTTTACTGGTAAAAATACTAACCTTTCACTGTTCATTTAAATGTCCGTGACTGTTGCCATGATGAGGAGTGATGCGCTTTTTGCCCATCCTACTTCAAGATAAGAATCTTCCTCGATGCTAAGCCATTAGGATTGTGTAACAGTCGGTCCGTTTATACTGGGATCGCCAATGCAAATTTCGATATCTGTCCAATCCAATTAGTAGCCTGCGAGACTCAAAATGCTTTCTCAGGTTGAGGTAAATTATCATTGACTTTTGGGCAGACCTTTTGACTGCTCAAGTAGCTGCTTAACCAACTAATCATGAACACAACGGATTCAAGTACACCATTCGAAGATGACGGGCAGCCTTTTGTGATCGAAGCGTGCGGAGACACAATGTGGGACGAGGTACTCGCTCAACCACCTTACAATCCAGCTTTGCGACCACCCCTGCCGCCATTTACACGTGACACGGCTATGCAAAAAATACAGATGGCCGAAGATGCCTGGAACAGCAAAGATCCTGAAGAAGTCAGTTTAGCCTACACGATGGACACCGAGTGGCGCAACTGAACCAAATTCATCAACAGACGAGCGGAAGTTAAAGAGTTTTGACCCGTAAATGGGAAAGGGAGCTGGATTACAAACTAAGGAAAGAACTGTGCCGGGCCGCCGGAGCGGACCTTTGTCGAGAACCGAATAACGGTTCGGTTCGAATACGACCGGGTCGCTGGTGCGATGGCATGATGTAAGCGCGCACTGGTATCGCAGCTATGGCAACGAACTTTGGGAGTTCGACGAAAATGGCCTGATGAGCAAACGATTTGCCAGCATTAACGACCTCCCCATCCAACCCGACGAACGCCGTATCAGTACTAACCCAATTGCCAATCTCTAGTCTATCAAGCTGCGCATGCACATCCTTTCGGTCAATGTAGGCCTGCCTCGTTCTGTTGAATGGGCTGGACGCACGATTACTACCGGTATTTTCAAGCAGCCCATTCAGGGGGCGGTTTCTCTGGAGCCGCTCAACTTCGTAGGGGATCAGCAAGCTGATCTGAAGGTACACGGCGGGCCGGACAAGGCGGTGTATGCTTATGATAACCTGCATTACGAACACTGGCAGCACCAACTCGAACGTGATGACTGGACCCCAGGCTTATTTGGGGAGAACCTGACCACAGAAGGGCTGCTTGAATCAGAGGTACACATTGGCGACCTGTTTCGGGTTGGGTCGGCTCTTTTACGAGCGGTACAGCCCCGATTCCCCTGTTATAAACTTAACGTTCGGTTTGACGATCCCGGCATGACTCGGCGCTTCGCTCGTGAGGGGAGATCCGGCATTTATTTTCGCGTGGTTGAACCAGGAGCCGTGCAGGCTAGTGATGTTATTACCTTAATCGAAGCAGCTAACACCAACATTACCATTCAAACAGTGTTCCAGATTGTATTGAACCGCCAGGCCAATGCTGACTTGCTGGCTCAACTAGTTGCCTTGCCACACCTACCGGATTCAATAAAAAGGATGTTTGGGCATTAACTATGAACCACTGGTTTCGTAAAAAAACGGAGTACCTCATAGCGTTCAGAAAAACGTCCATTCTTATAATTTATGCCTCAGTATCAACTTCAACGAATCATCTCCGGTGGCCAGACCGGCAGCGATCAGCTAGGAATGGAAGTAGCCCAATCTCTAGGCATTCCAACGGATGGCATTGCCCCAAAAGGATATCTTACTGAAGCTGGCCCTGATGAGCGACTGCGGGATTATGGACTTACGGAACATTCCTCCGCGAAGTATCCACCACGTACCCGCGCTAACGTAGTACAATCCGACGGTACCCTGATTTTTGGCAACGTAACAGGGGGCACGAAACTAACACTCAATACGTGTATCAACGAAGGAAAGCCCTACCTGTTAATCCTACAGCTGAGCAGCTGCGGACCTGGCTGATGGAGCACCAGATCAACATTCTGAACGTAGCAGGTAGCCGAGGTAGTAATCTGACACCCGATCTGTTGGAGCAATATCGGCAAGTACTGGTTGAACGTAGCACTTCAACCGATATATAATGAACGCTACGTCAATAGTTAAATGGTAGTCAACGACTAGTGTGATGTACTGGACAACGTGGTATCACTAAGCAGTTTCTCAGTCGGAGCCATATGTCAAAAACCATATTATATACTTATCCGTTGCTCAGACCCTACTAATCGGCCCAGCAAGAATGACAAAAACTCCCATTTAGGACATTTCTTCATCAGATTCTAAATTTTCTAAAGCCTTGCCTATTCAAAATAAATCAAGAATTTAAAAACTTCTTTGCTTGGCTAAATAGGTAGAGCTTAGTTACGGTGTGTTTATATTGTAGCCAAATGAAATATTTGTATTTGTTGATAGCGATTATTGCTGAAGTTATTGCTACCAGTGCACTGAACGCATCCAATCAGTTTACTAAATGGGTCCCTAGCCTGATTACCTTAGTGGGGTATGGGGTAGCTTTCTATTTTTTGAGTCTAACATTGCGCTCAATGCCTATTGGAATCGTTTATGCTGTCTGGTCTGGTGTCGGTATTGTATTGGTGGCTTTAGTAGGTATTGTTGTCTTTAAGCAAGTGCCAGATCTACCCGCAATCATAGGCATGGGGTTAATCATTGCAGGCGTACTGATTATGAACCTACTATCAAAGACAACAGGCCATTAACAGACTGGCCTGGCTCGTTGGTTTTTGAGATAGACTTGAATTTTTATAGTATACTACCAGTAAATGAACTTTTAGTAACACGTATTTACTAAAACCTAAAAATGAGTGAACTAGAAAAGATGTTAGCCGGGGAATGGTATTGGTCCTATCACCCTGACCTTATGGCTATGCGGGCCAGAGCCAGAGAATTATTTACACAATATAATCAGACGTTAAACGCTGAAAAGGAAATCAGAAACACCATACTAACCACACTTTTGGGCTCTTTTGGTAAAGATCTTGATATTCAGCCGCCTTTCTATTGTGATTATGGGACTTATATCTACCTTGCCGATAATGTATTCATTAACTTCAATTGTACAATATTAGATTATGCTCCAATTAGAATTGGTAACAATGCACTGATAGGGCCAAATGTTAGTTTATATGCGGCTAGTCATCCGTTATCGGCCAGTCATCGCATTAGCAAAGGGTCCGACATCGCCAAGCCGATTACCATTGGCGATAATGTCTGGCTCGCTGGCAATGTGGTTGTTTGTCCGGGCGTAACTATTGGCGACAATACGACCATTGGGGCAGGCAGCATTGTAACCCGAGATATCCCATCGAATGTATTTGCGGCCGGCAATCCCTGCCGGGTGATCCGATCTGTTGCCGATTAACGCATCTCTTTATTCCTCCTCATAGCCTAGTATGTATGATCGCCGTTCGTAATCTAACCAAGCAATACCGTGATCATAAGGCTGTTGACAACGTATCGTTCGATGTGCGGGCAGGAGAAACCCTAATCTTGCTGGGAACCAGCGGATCGGGCAAAACCACTACGTTGAAAATGATCAATCGGCTAATTGAGCCGACTAGCGGTACAATAACAATCAATGGAGTTGATGCCTGCAAACGGAGTCCGCATGAATTACGTCGGGAGATCGGCTACGTTATTCAGGAGACGGGCCTGTTTCCGCATTACACGATTGCCGAGAATATTGCCTTGGTTCCCAGAGTGCTCAACTGGGACGAGCAGCGTATACAGACGCGCGTTCGTGAACTGATGAATAGGCTACGTTTGCCCGAAACGTACCTCAATGCATATCCCGGCCAGTTAAGTGGAGGCCAGCGTCAGCGCGTCGGGTTGGCTCGTGCCTTAGCCGCTCAGCCGTCGATCTTATTGATGGACGAGCCGCTGGGCGCGCTTGACCCCGTAACCCGAAGCCATATTCGCCGGGAATTCAGGCAGTTGGATGAGTTACGGCAAAAAACGATTGTGATGGTCACCCACGACGTTCAGGAAGCCTTTGAGCTGGGCGACCGGGTGGGCCTGATGGACGGGGGGCAAATGCAGCAGATCGGAACACCTCAAGACTTATTGCTACGTCCCGCTACTGAATTTGTCCGCCAATTTTTCGCGGATCAATGGCTTCCTCTTCAGTTGCATACGTTTTCACTACACGATTTATCGCCTTATTTACCCCATGAACCAACGTATCATCCCGAAACGATGCTCTTACCTGGACCGACCCGATTAGCAGAGGCTTTAGGGCATTTATCTGGGGCAAAATCAATTTCTTTTGAGACGAATAACCAGTTTGTAACGGTGCATTTAACCACAATCTGGCCTGCGTTAAGCCAACTCCTTGAACGCCAGTCTGCCTAGTTAAAAAGGTCTGGCCTTGGTTATCTTTTTATAATAGGACTCCGTAATAATGGTTAAATAACCCATAAATGTATACCGATAACGTAGTACTCATTTACTCTAGTAACCGGCATGCAGGAATTCTTCGCATTCATTTTTGATCAGCGGTATAAGCTGCTCGAACAAACGATGACTCACATCGGGCTAACGTTCCTGTCGTTATGCATGGCGATGGTGATTGGCCTGCCGTTGGGTATTCTGATTAGCTTCCGGCCCCGACTTGTTTCCACCACCTTAGGCGCAGTAGGTGTTCTGCAAACAATTCCGAGCCTCGCCCTGCTGGGCTTTATGATTCCCTTATTTGGCATTGGCCCCGGTCCCGCCATTGTCGCCTTATTTCTGTATGCCCTGCTACCCATTGTGCAAAACACGTACGTTGGCATTCGGGAAGTAAGCCCGACGTTGAAAGAAGCAGCCCGGGGAATGGGCCTGACTCCCTGGCAGTTGCTCACCCGCCTGGAACTCCCCCTGGCATTGCCGGTTATTTTTGCTGGTATTCGCACGGCCACCGTTATCAACGTCGGCGTCGCCACGCTGGCCGCTTACCTGGCCGCTGGCGGACTGGGTGAATTTATCTTCAGTGGAATTGCCCTGAACGATACCAACATGATTCTGGCCGGAACCATCCCGTCTGCCTTGCTGGCGATCCTGTTCGATGCCGGTCTGGGCCGATTGCAACACCTGCGTAAACTGGTACGTTATCGAACGATGGTCGTCTTCCTGTTACTGGCTCCCTTCTTATCGGCTTTCTATTGGTTACCGAAAAACGGACAGACAAAACTGAATGCGGGCTTTGCTCACGAGTTTTATGGCCGCTCCGATGGCTATCCAGCGCTGGTGGCGGCCTATGAACTGCACCTTTCCTCCAGACTCATCGATCCAAATCTTATGTATGAGTCGATTCACCGCAACCTGTTCGACATTATTAGCGGCTACTCGACCGATGGACGTATCAAGACGTTTGACCTGCGGACACTCGTAGATGACAAACATGCTTTTCCACCCTATGAAGCATCATTCCTGGTTCGCCAGGCTACGTTGAAGAAGTACCCGAACCTTGGACCAACACTTGAATTACTGTCGGGTCGCCTTTCCGATTCGTCTATGACGGAATTAAACTACCGCGTCGATTGCCTGCATGAGTCGCCCAAAGCGGTAGCCCGCCAGTTTCTGGAACGTAGTGGTTTGCTCAAGCAACCGGGAATCAACAAACGTTCGGGGAAGATTGAAGTTGGCGCAATGATTTTTACGGAGCAATATATTCTGGTCGAAATGATACGTCAGTTAGTGGAAAATCGGCTACCTGTGGAAGTTGTTACCCGAACCGGTTTAAGTGGGACTAAACTGTGTTTCGACGCCCTTGAGGCTGGTTCACTCGACCTTTATCCAGAATACACAGGTGCTGGCTTGTTAGTCCTGCTCAAACCATCCCTTTCGACTATCGATTCACTGAAAACCGACTCTAAAGCCCTTTACCAGTACGTCAATAGCGAGTTTAAACAAAAGTATGGGTTAACTTGGCTCAAGCCATTGGGGTTCAACAATACGTATGCACTGATGATGCGCGAATCACAAGCCAATCGGTTAGGCATCCGAATGACTTCAGATTTAAAACGTTACCTGGAGCATTAGAAGCGATTTTCCCACTATTTATTAGTTTAACAATGGACTTGCTTCTTTTTAATAGACAGATGGTTCTTCGTTTTTTATTCAGTGATTGGTGGCAAGCCCAAATGCTGATTGATGCTGCTGTACTACATTCAACAGACATGTAACGAATGCTACGTTGCTACGTCCTATGCGAAACGTAACTGTATGACGACTACGTTGAAAGAAGGCGATCTGGTACTCGTAAACTCCGGAATTAAGCCTATCCTTACGTTTACCATTACCGAGATTGCAACGAAAGCCTGTCAAGGATGATTACGCGGAGATCCGCGATGAGCAGTTTATTGCCTTTAGGCCCGCCATCCAGAAACAATTTAGCGATGACCAAGCTGTGGAAGATAATGACTCGTCGAAAGCTTCTTATGTAGAGAGTCCAGACTTACCTAGCCCAGATTTAAACTCTGAATCTTCGCCCCAAACAAGCCACGATAATTAGCACATCTAGCTTAGTGAATGGTTAGTAGGTCAATCTGGAAGACAAGAATTGAATTAGCGGGAATATCCCGCTGTTCCTGATCACCATACGCCAGCGAAGGAGGCAAATACAACGTAATACGTCCACCGGGTGCGATCAACGGAATGCCTTCCTGCCAACCTACAATCAGTTGATAGAGCCCAAACTTGACATCCTGGCCACTGTCGAAGCGAGTGCCATTGGTTAACTTTCCATCGTAATTTACGCTGACGGTAGTACAGACGGTCGGTTTTTCTCCACTTCCCGGATTCTGAATTGTGTAATAGAAACCCCGCTTATCGAAGGTAGCCTTGATGCGGCTTGACTCGATGAACTGGCTGAGCTGGGTTATTTCCTCGTCGGGTGCTTTCGTAGTGACGGGTGTTGATTCACAAGGGGCATTACTCGCTGATTGACAGCTCGTTAGGAGACAAAGGCTGGCTAGTCCGATTAAAGCGGCTTTTGATAGGATTCGAAACATAGGTGCAAGGTATAACTTTTCCAAAATCGGCTGGCCACACGTCAACTTTATAATTGGCTGGCTAACCGAACCATCATGTACTGTGCGTAGCTAGGACGAATAGATTGAAGTGATTATAATATCCTCCAGATACGGCTCCAAGGCGACCACAGGCCGTGACTTCTCTTAGATCCCATAGCGAATCTCAACATAAAAGCAGTCCACCGCAAACAGCGACCAAAAAGTCCTGAGGCTGGCAGAAGAATCCAATTGACCGAGAGCTGATCGGCCACACGGACGATAACGAGGTCAATATAATTTACCGGGTTGTTGGTGTTGTCAGCGACTTTCATTTCGAATCTCTACGGCAGAAGACTGGGCCTCTTGTCATGTTTTTTAAGCAGGAATTCAGGCAATATTCTAATCAAAACCCGTACGAATAATCTTCCGCAGTTTCTGGCTTCACTCAGGCAGCAACGGGAGTCCTACTAATAGTAAGCAGATGGGCGAACGAAACCGCTCCGGCGGCCGGTGTGATAGAAAGCCTAATGCCTCAATTCCTATAAGTTCCCTCTTTTGCACTCAACGGGTAGCGGGGTCTGTATCGCATCGATAGGTCTATACCTAGTTTTTGATTAGCTCGCCCCGCTACCTATTGAAAGGTCTTGTTTTTAGCCACAAAGGCCAGCCATGAATCTGGGTTTTGTCTCAGCAGCGAACCTAACCGTTTTTTGAGAATAAGTGAACTAGTGATTATAAATACATTTCTTTAGAAAGAATAGAATAATTAGAATCCTGATTTATTACTAATATCCAATCGGTCAAGAATTTAACTATAGTTCATTTAAAACTAATCTGTAGTATACGTTCGACATCTTTTTGATACAATCGACCAATTGGTAACTCCTGACTTCCTACCTCGACATGACGAGGTGTGTACGATTTGATATACGATATGGCTGTAATAAAGGAGCGATGTATCCGAACAAACTGGTTGGTGGGTAACATCGCTTCTAATGTGCTAATGGATTGCTTAACGATCAGGGGTTTACTGGTTGTCGTTATAATACGGACGTAATCCCGAAGGCTTTCGATATACAAAATTTCATTGGTGAACACCTTGATTAGTTTGCGATCAGCCCGGAAAAAGAGGCAGCCTTCACTCATCTGAGGAGGTGACTCTTTTTCGGGCAGTTGAAAAGGCGTTTCGAGCTTGCCGTTTTTCTTCAGGACTTTTCCAACAGCCCGTAAAAAACGATCTAATGGAATAGGTTTAAGCAGATAATCAACTACATCCAATTCGTATCCGTCCAGAGCATACTCGCGATAAGCAGTTGTAATAATAACCTGTGGAGGATTGTGAAGGGAGCGGAGGAAATCAGTACCTAACAGTTTAGGCATGGTAATATCCAGAAACATCAGGTCAATAGGCTGTTGCTGAAGCACCTGAAAGGCCTGAAGTGCATTTTCACAACGGGCAGCGACGGTCAATCCCTCTACCGATTCAATATAAATTTCCAGTACATCTAAAGCGGGTGGTTCATCGTCAACTAGTAGACAGCGTAGATTCATGGTGCTAGTGTAGAAAAGCTTTTTCGATGTTATTTTAGGCTAGTCAATCGTTCGTCGGAAATGTAAGGTTAAGGTAATAATTTTTACGTTATCTACCTGATATCCTGGCAGATTGTGAAGATTAGCCCTGCCAGGACGTATCAGAAGAATTGCCTAACCGATGAAAACGAATCAATTCTCATTCCTGATCCGATTCATCCCTATTGCTGATGGCATTGGATCACTAACCGACTTTGAAAGGGTTAAGGTGATTACCTGTATTTGATTTTCCTGCCAAATTGCCAAACGGTGTTTCTCAGGATAATATAGATTCAACTGTTTTTTCAACTCGTTTAATTTAATTGAACGATCTGTTTCCTGATTCGGCTGGTGAAGCTCACTGACTACTTTTAGAATCAATTGTGAATTTTCTGCTAATAAATCGATGCTGACCCAAGTGGTTTGGGGAAGTTGCTCATGACTTTGTTCACCCACTACCTGTTGTATTATTTTCTCGATAATCGAGAAAAACAGAAGTGGTTCAATTCGCCAGAGATCAATTGAGCCGCGGGCCGTAAAGGAGATATTGAGTGTGTCAGAATACAAGGTTTGCTGGAGAAAAATATACTGATTTATGAGGTCAATTTCGTGTGAAAGTGGCAGGTTTTCAGCCCTGCTTTCATAAAGTACGTAGCGTAAAAAATGGGCCAGATTCAACGCGACCTGAGGGGCTTGTTTAGATCGTTGGTTAGTCAGTTGATAGAGTACCGTCAGGGTACCAAATAGTAAATGGGGGTTAATCTGAAGTTTAAGTAGGTCTAATTCCTGAGTCAGTTTTTCGCGTTCAAGCTGTTGGGCCTCCGTTTGTTTTTTCTCCCATTCTCCATAAAGTTTCAAGCCAATAAAAAGCCCTGCTCCAAACACGGTAAGGACAAAAAAATCTCCGGGAAAATTAGTGCTAAAAAACCACGTATCAACCTGATAATTAGGCGTATAGGAAAACCATTGCGTAAGGGCGTACTGTAGTAAGTATATGGATGCATCGAACTGAAACCAGGAGAACGTATAGAGCAATAAAACACCTACTACAAACAGCCCCAATCGTCGGCGAAACAGCAGTGGGAGAAGTCCATAGGCTAACGGATAGGTGAAGAGCATTATAGTAGGTAAATTAATAACGAGCGTAAAAAATACCTCCCACAATAACGGATCGAATGTATTGGCGCAGAAACAGAGACCTATATGAACCTGTATTGCGACAAGTGCTAATGAAATCATAAACAAAAATTGACCTGCCCAGAACAACAGATGACGTTTTACTCGACTAGAGTGCTGGCGTTTCATAGCTGGGTCAGTTAAGGGCCGTCATTGTTGGCAACTGACTCAATTTAGGGTTGAGCAGCAGCGTCAGTTCGATCGTGAATCGATCCGTTTCGGGACGGATAGTCAGGGAATGCGTACTTGGATAAAGCAGCGATAATCGCTTCTGGACATTGCTTAATCCAATGCCTCCCACTCCGTTAGGTAGGCCAGCGAATGACGAATCAAGACTATTATGGACCTTGAAGGTGAGCTGGTCATTGGCCACGAACAAGGCTACCTCAATTTGTGCACTGCCAATCTGTTTAGCCGCGCCGTGCTTAAAGGCATTTTCAACAAAGGGCATTAAAAGTAGAGGGGCTATCTGATGGGCGTCCGAATCGCCATGGATGGTTGTGTTGATTTGAAGGCGAGGTCCATAGCGAAGCTTTTCCAGATCGATGTAGTTACGAAGAAACTGAATTTCGTTCGTCAGCAAAACAGTGGGTGTATTACACTCATGAATCATATACCCCAGTAGACCCGATAGCTTTTGCACCATATCGGGGGCCAGAGGTGATTCTTTCAGAGCGAGTGAATAGACGTTATTGAGTGTATTAAAGAGAAAATGCGGATGTACCTGTGCTTTTAGCACCTGTAGGGATATCATCAAGGTCTCGTTGGCCAGTTGTTGATTGGCTCGCTCCCGACTATACCAGAACCGGTACAGTTCAATGCTCACGACTATCCCAACCAGTAAAAGCCCGTTGGTCCAGGCCGTGAAATTGAAAATAACCTGTTTCCCTGGAAACAAAAGCAGTTGGCCAGTATCGTATGGATAGAGTACATAACCTATCCAGAAAAATCCCAGCAGCATCCCGACAAGTAAATAAATCACCAACCGGCTGATAAATAATCGACTTTCTTTTCTCAGTGCAGGCGGTAAAACCCAGTAAAGTGCTCCATAAATCAGTGCCAATCGATAGGGTAACAGAAGTAACCCAACGTGTACGGTTTTAGTAATAGTTGGTAAAAGACGTACATGGGACAGAAAAAATACACTGAACGTAACAATCCATAGCAGCAGATGCCAGCCGAGTCGGCTGTGAATTAACCTGGTAAAAAATGAACGCATCCTGAACATTGCTATCGGATAATTTAGGTCAAAAGTTAAGCAGGTACTTGAGAATAAACTATTAACTATCAGCTTTTTGACTAAACAGATATTTTCTGATAACCAACGTCGTTCGTCGTCGACGAACGACGTTTAGCGTTGTTCAAGTAGTTTGGGCATTCATCCACGGTAATGTATCGATAGCATATTCCCGTCTGCCGAATAAGTGAGCGCGACGTAGTCGTGTCACTTTAGCTTTGATTCAACAGGACGGGAAACGTCTTGCCTGAAAAAATCCACTAATCAATCCTTGCATGAAAACTATCCGCACCTCTATTCGCCATTTAGTGATGGCTGCTGTATGGCTGGCTGGATTGGGCCTGAGTACCGTCTCGCTGAAAGCGCAATCGTTTACGGGCCAGAACACCCTGCTCGAAATACCCAACAGGTTAAGGCCTATTATTACATCAGTCCCTAACTCGTCGATTATCCAGATTCGATATGAAAATAAAAGTCGCGGATCAGTACGTATGCAGCTACGCGATAAGCAAGGAAAAATTCTGTTCGACGAATCGGAGCCGAAACGAAAGTTTGCCGGTCAATTCGATTTAGCATCACTCCCCTCAGGCTTATATACAATTGAGTTAAGCACGCAGGAAGCCCGTTATCGCGAAACGATACGTATTGAAGCATCCGAACTGAGTCGGGTTATTACGTTCCCGCAGCCATCGGAAGATAAGCTAATCGTAAAACAATGATGTTTAAACCCAATAAGCCAATGATTCAATCAGCACACATCCAGCATTTTACGAAATCAGTCAAATGGTTGATTCTATCCCTCCTATTGACAACTTCCTGCCAGGATCATCAGATTCCTGGCCCTGCTGATGCTTCCTCCTTTTCGGCCAGTGTGCTCACTACGTGGCTCACTATGCAACTGAAACTGGGTTTAACCGCGCCCGGAAGTCCAACCGTTGCCCCCCGGCGATATGCTTATTCCAGCATTGCGCTTTATGAATCCATTGTTCCGGGTCTGGCGGGTTATCAGTCTATTGCCCCGCAATTAAACGGCCTGCCTGCTTTGCCAACCGTCATACCAAACGTATCGTATTACTGGCCAGCTTGTGCCAACGCAGCCATGGCTGCCATGAGTCGAAACTTTTACCCAACTACTTCGGCTGCCAACAAAGCGTCGATTGACTCCCTCGAAACTGCGAATACAACCCTCTATCAAAAAGAACGAACAAACGACGAACTAAACCGTTCGGCCGAATTTGGTCGTAAGATCGCTGCAGCAATTTTTGACTGGTCGAAGACGGATGGAAACGATAATACGACGCCTTATACGCCACCCGTTGGCTTAGGTTTATGGGTTCCAACCCCACCCGCATTTGCCCCTGCTGCTGTTCCGAACTGGGGTAAAGGTCGTCTGATTGTCGCCAATAGCGATGCAGGAGCCGATCAGGGACCGCCAATTCCGTATTCTGAAGCCACCAATTCAGCCTACTACGCTCAGGTGAAAGAGTTGTATGACATTTCGCAGAGTCTGACGGCGGAGCAACGGATAATCGCTACGTTCTGGCCCGATAATTCCTGGTTTAATGTTCTTAGCCAGGTATTGGCCATTGAGAAACCGAAGTTGCATGCTGCGGCTATTGCCTTTGTTAAGGTAGGTATTTCCGTATCGGATGTGCAGATCAGTCTTTTCAAATCAAAATACTTCTACAACGGCGTTCGACCTGTTACGTATATACGTACCGTAATGAATCAACCTACCTGGAATACGCTGATCCCGACGCCAGCTCACCCTGAATATCCGGCGGGTCATTCGGCGACATCTGGAGCAGCGGCTCAGGCTTTAACGTTGGTGTTTGGCGATAACTATAAATACACCGACAGGCCCTACAATCTGGTCGGATTTAGCCCCCGTTCGTATAACTCATTCAATGAAGCGGCCAGAGAAGCTGGCGTATCCCGTTTATATGCAGGTCTTCACTACCGTAAAACAAATGAAATAAGTCTGGTGCAGGGGCAGGTGGTTGCTAACAACGTAGTACAAAAATTGAAGTTTACCCTATGACCCCCGTATAAAGTGATTATGTAACTAAAGCCACTACTCATTCATCAAGAAAAAGTAGTCAGATGAATGGGATGGCTGCGCTCGTCCACACTCCGGTCGTGTCCGTCATAAGCCCTATTTATCTCAGATCAGCGGAGGGGGTGAGTTTATCCATTCGCTTACTAATTATCAAAAGGTAAATCAATATTTAGCAAACGGACAATTAATTGATAACTAGCGAACTACTGAAAAGAGCTTTCATTTTAATCTCCCTATTCAGACCATGGTTAAGTAATACGTTTTGGGCCTTGCGCTACTGTAACTGCTCAGTCTATTGTTTGCTCAGATTGGCATGGGTGGTACTCCCCATCCCTCGGCGGTGTTGGATCCTTTGCTCACTATTATTTCCCCGTCTTGAACCACGGCAAGGGCGATACCAGGTGACGATGTTTGATTCAGGTAGGAGTAAAGCGAATCAATACGTGCCACATACGAGGTGTTGCCTTGTGCTTTAGTTACCTGGGATAACAGAATGAACAGCACCCAAAAGGTTGGGGCAAAATAAAAAAGTGATAGGAAACGCCGTCTCGACATAATGTTAGCTTATGATAATCGATTTAAAATCAGAGATTATTGGCTCCCGAATTGGTTTGTTTAATGGTGAGTGAGCTCTAAGGGGTTGCTTCAAAAACTCATTCCTAGAATCAATGTACGGTGAATTGATTACTCATCGAGTCGCTACGCTAGTGTTACTTACCATTTTAAAGACCGCATTCAGAGTCGGAAAATAGTTCCCCACTCCTGCCCTTCCATCTCCCGCTGGACATCATCCAGCAAATTGACCAGAAGATCAAACCCATTCAACCGTTTTATAATCTAAGGTGTAGTGCAATTTCCAGCTGTGGTCGTACCTGAAGAATTACTAA
The DNA here is from genome assembly GCF_014699005.1 of Spirosoma profusum. Lineage (GTDB taxonomy): Bacteria > Bacteroidota > Bacteroidia > Cytophagales > Spirosomataceae > Spirosoma > Spirosoma profusum. The sequence continues at coordinate 5,802 of NZ_JACWZY010000034.1, read as the reverse complement.
AGCTGGTATTACCACCAGCTCCGGTAGCGGCAGGGTTTCGGTTCGCAAAATAAGCTGCACCAGTTGTGTCATAGGCAGGAAGCGTAAGGGTTGCATTCGCGGCAGGTAATCCGGATGACCTTACCCGGATACCATTACGTACTGCATTTGCTACGGTGTTACTGAGGATATTTAAGCAAATAGTAAGGACATCCGTATTTAAAGCGCCAAGTGTTACATTAATTCCGTCGAGGGAAAGGCTCGCTTTACCATTTGCAATATTATTTCCTTCAACCCTAGCCTCAAATAGGTGACCTGTGGTTGCATCTCTTGCAAATAAACCTATACCATGTTGTCCATATTCCCGGATAGTATTATTTAAAATCGAAATTCTGATGCTACCACCATTACCATTTGTTTTCACGGTAATTCCATCACCAGCCGAAGACCCGGAATCAGCAATACCCGCTGTGCCAATTATATTTCTGGAAACTGTCCCGCTGAATAATCCAAAATTGCTAAAGGTTGGACTGCCTAATCGATTGATACTGATTGCCATCGCACTAGAGGCAACATTGGTTTGACAGTTATTATCGGTAACGGAAAAAGAGTTGGTGCCACTTGAACCATGGGCGTTGTCAATACTCACATAGTTGTTTATAAACGTACAGTTGTTAACATTCAATGATAATGACCCACTGCCTCCAGTCTCTGTTGCTGATTGAATGCCGCGTGCTGAATTTGTCGCTATGGTACTATTTTGAATATGAGCAATAATCGTAGCACTACCATAGGGAAATAGGCCCAAACCCGTTCCCGCTGTTGCACCTGAAAAATTGCTGTTTGTACTTGTCAGGCTAAGGATTCCAGAGTTATTTTTTACATTGAAAACAGACTCCAGAGAAATATTAAAAAAACTGTTTTTAATCGTAGTACTTCCTGTTACGTTATCTAATTGAACATTCCAGATATCCGACCCACCAGTAGCTAACGTAGTTGCATTGTTACCAATTTCTGCATGTTGAAAATGGATGTTCGTTGATGAGCTAGCCTGTAAACCGTGGCCGTTTGCAAAACCTGAAATTTTGGTATTATCAACAAGCATACTGGCAACACTTGTTGCCTTTACGCCATCTGTCGATCCGTTCTGAAGCACCATATTATAGAGAAATACGGGACCTGTATTGGTCAGGGAAATACTTATTCCTGAAGAATTATTTATTGTTCCGCCTGATCCTAGCGCTAGTGTGCCGCCACCAGATTTTGCCGTTGTTCTGCCCTTTGTGTTGTTGTTAGGATCAGATGCCCCATCACCTGTAATGGTTAATCCCCCACTGGAACCTGTATTATTGAGCACCAGCCCACTCGACCCACCATTGGCTGAAATACTATGAAAAGTAAGACCGCTTGCTCCAATTGTGGTGTTGCTCACATTCAACGCCGTGCCGGTTCCACTGCTGATCCTGTTCCCTGAACCGGTCACATTCACCGTAAAACCTCCCGTCGCATTGAACCCAATGCCACTGGTGGTTGTCAGGGTAAGACTGCCCCCGGTAAAGCTAACGGTGCCGCCTGTATTGGTCAGATCAATGGCATTAGAGGTGGTGGTGCTGGCTGTGATGGCTCCCCCAAAGACGGTTGTTCCACCTGACTTGGCATTAATGTCCACCGCTATGTTGGCGTTGTTTGTCTTGATAATGGTGCCATTGTAGCTGACACCTGGCGTACTGCTATCCTCCCGATAAGCAATCCCAGAAGGGTTAGTAATGCTGGTATTACTGCCAAAAGTGAAGGTACCGCCTGACCCATTCACTATGTCAATCCCGGCATCGCTCCCGTTTAAGGTAGTCGTCCCGTTGAAGGTATAGGTCCCATCTGCATTGTCGAATTGTAATCCCGTCCCGTTGGTGGCATTCAGGGTACCTGTCTGGAAGAGGAGGGTGCCCGAATGACCGCCTACTACATTGACCATAGGCGCATTGTTGGCCTGACTTAGATTGCCGCTGTAGGTCACGCTCACCGAGCCCCCATTGATGCTAAACGAGGTAGCACTGGCCCCGCTTAGCACGCCCGCATTGATGCTGAAGCTGCCAGTGACGGTGGTGAGCGCTATATTGTTGCTCCCCGCCGTGGAACTCACTGAATCGAAACTACCCGAGACGGCTCCCGTCGTCAGGGCCAGGGCACGGCCCGCCGTGTTGATGGTTAGGTCAGCCACCGTTAAGCTGCCAAAGCTGCTGCCCACCAGCGCATTGACCGAGCTACTGCCGATGGTCAGCCCTCGCACTGTATTGCCCGAAGCCAGGCTGACGCTATTGCCCGAGGCATTGGTCAGGTTAGGATCAGCCAGGTTGGTAGGAGGTAAAGCCGCGCTCCCCGGTGCCAGCGTAATGCCCGTGATACTGGCCAGACTGGCCTTGGCCCCCTGACCGATCAATTTCTGGTTGTTCAATAGGGTCACTCCACCGCTATAACTGCCTGTGTACAGGAAGATATTGTCCCCCGCTGCCGGATTGTTATCATTCCCATTGTTGACCGACTGGAACGATGCCAGACTACTGAAAGGTTTGGCTAGTGTTCCAATCCCATTACTGCCCGCCCCGCTGTTAACAAACCAGATCATGCCCACGATGGTCAAACTCACCACCGCCGAGGAAGGCAGATTCAAGCCATTGTTGGCCGTGTAGGTGAAACTGTCGGGCCCTTCATATCCTGCTGGGGGATCGTACAAAAAGCTTCCATCAGCCCCCACATTCACGGTCCCGCTCTGGGCCGTGGTGACGGCCACACCTACATTGGCTGTGTTTCCATTCACGGCTGTCACCACCCGCTGATCGCCCGTGTCGTTGCCCAGAACGCCTGGAGCCAGTTGGGTGTTAGTCACATTGCCGGTGATGGTATAAAAATTAGCCTGGGCTGTGACGGGCGTACCTACGCCTACCGTCACCGTAGCTGCATCATCGGGGGGCGTGGTGGTAGTAGCTGTGTAGCCAAACTTATCATAGCCCACAAAGCTGCCCGTGGGCGTGTAGGTAAAGCTCCCGTTGGTCTGCATGACTACCGTCGCCCCCTGATCGGAGGAGGCCGTGTTCGTGCCATTAGCCACGACACTGCCCGGAGTCGCCAAGGGCCCGAAGGAGAGCACCGTTTTGGTGGGCAACCCAAAGTCATTGGTCAGCACGGTAGTAGCGTTGAGGGGACCACTAATCAGGGTGGTGTAGGAGTCGGGCCGCGCCAGAGCGGATGTTTTGAGACTGCCCGTCACCAGGGTGGTGTTCGCTGGAGCGGGCATGGTTAGGTTGACCCCGATGGCCGATCCCAATCCGGTATTGGTAATGACCAGCGAGTAGCTGAGTTGTTCGGCAGGGTTGGTCTGCCCGTTGGAATTGGCATCGCCAGTCAGGGAGACTGACAGGGTACTGGAAATGACAGGTGTCTGGGCGTTCGCCGAAACGGCTAGCAACAGACAGCCTAACCCAAAAAGACAAAGTAGAAGTTTACGCATCGGTATAAATATGAAGTACAATAAGAGCTATTAAATTGGTGCGTCAGTTAAGAAGGCAAAAGTGCTCCCAGCGAAGCAGGGAGAAGGCATTGGGAGATTAGCGAACAAGCCAAATATAAATATGAGATTATATTATAATGAAAAATCAATAATTTATTAAACGTTACTTTTACTAAACTGGCTTACAAAATGCGCTGATGAGTCCATCACGCCGTGTTATATTTCGAACGAATAGCCATATTTTAGGAGAGTGTGGATGCCGCTGGTAGTCCAGCAAGGTATCGATTTAGAGTAGGTATTGATGCCGTTGAAACAGGCCTACCCTTGGTTACACGCCCCATAGCTGTACCACTTGGGTTGGAATCTGCTCCCATAGTTGGGTACGTACTTGCCGACGCTCGATCAGGGCCCGCTGACCAGCCGTCGTCACCGTGAATAAGCGCTTCTGACGTCCTCCCCGCTCAGCGGTGGCTCCGCCCATCAGGACGGAGCCAAACCTCTTCTCCTGGAGCCGTTGCAGAGTGGTGTGGCCAGTTGGAAACCTGATGCTGCGGGTCATCTGCTGGTCAATAGTTTGGGTAATTGAGGCATAGTATGCCGATTCCTGAAGAGCGGCCACCGTCAATCGGACGACTTCTTCGAGTTAACCTAAAAATGCGCGTTTCATAGCGGAAAGTGGTCGTAAGGTCGAAACGCGGGCGTATCCGAATAGCATAGTATTATTTTTCAATAAAGGAGCGAGCGAGTTTGTAGCAATAGCGGCTAACCATGTACTATAAAAGAGAATTAGTAGGGTTAGATTTGATTGTATAATTTTCAAGAAGATGCGACTAGTAATCAAGCGGTTGCGGCTTCTTGAAAAACTACCCTCTATCATCATATATCAGAAGCAGGCCCAAAAAAATCCTTTATCTTAAGCAGAATATTTTATGAGATAATGTAAGTAGGGGTTAAGTTCTATACGCTTGTTTGTAGTGTAACAAGACGGTGTAGTTTCAGAAGCGTAATAGTTAGCTATCACGTATATGAGCCTCCTAACCACTAGGAGTGCCAAAGGCGATGGTCCACAGGTTGAATCTCTCGGCTAGCTACCTTAATTTGATCGAATAACGGATGAACTGGGTGTAAAAGCACATTACACGACAAAGGAACAAGTACCGATGGTATGGCTATTCCAAGCTGATCAGGGGCTGCCAACCAGTCTTTGAGCCATCCCTGAGTGCGCTCATAAGTTTCGTCCCGCCAATACTCAGGCAGTTCATCCCGGCTAATGTAACGAATATCATCAGGTACCTCAACCGAAAATACCCAATAAATAGGTAAGTCTTCATAGCGGACCGAGGGCGCATGGGCTAGCGTTTCGACTAGGCCCAATTCAGGGGTTGAGGTGACATACAATATACCGACACCTTTAGGATTCCAGCGACCCCAAACAAGCGGCTTCCTTCTGTAGAAAGTGGTGTATGCCGATACTTATCCCGAATGATGCGGTAAAGAAGACTCATAAGGAAAAGCTATGCCGGTAAACCGTAATCCAGCCGCCCCAAAACATCATCAGCCAGCCCAAACCCCGTCACTGTATCCAGCAATTGAAGAGGAGACTGACCGGCTAGTTCCCGTATAGGCGTTCGTAACCAATGCAAGGCTATGGTTTTTCGCCCCTCAAAGGTATCCAACGCGTGCATCAACAGGTTCTTTAGCAATAAGAGTCGTTCAGAAGCACCCACACTAACACGCTGCTCATCCTTAAGCCGATGTAAATTGCGCGGGGTCATATTGAGTGCGTAGGCCATTTCCCGATCAGTTAGTCCTACCAGAGCTGCTATCTCATCAACTTGAGCACGCAGAATTCCTTGGCGTGATAAATTGATCACGCCAAAAGGTGAGGATCGGGTCAGACTAGTGGATTGGGGAGTTGGAGTAGCCATGTAAAAGAGAATTGTGTCACAAACATAAGTGAAACATGTCATCTTAGCAAGTAGTTCAACTTGACATCTATATCTACCAGATAGGGCGAACGGTTAATACTAGCTTGAGCGTCTATAAGACTCCCTAGTACAACTTTCGGTTAACGATATATACCTGTTTATCGGAAACAACTTACGTCTCAAGTAGGAGGTTTTTTGATCTGCAGTAGGAAGTTAACCTTTACCCCACAACGAAGCTCACTAATCCACCTTTTTCAGTTGCTTCTGTTAAAAACAACTTTAAGTCGGTAAGGCTTCTTAGCTCTTATACAACGGAGCTGTTTAAACTTTACGAATAATCCCCAAAACCGTGTGAATTTTGAAGTGCGAACTTTAAACAAACACAGGCAT
>NZ_JACWZY010000033.1 GCF_014699005.1 Spirosoma profusum | reverse complement strand
GATGAGTTGCGAGAACGCTTAACCGAGTGGGTAGCTTACTACAACCACCAACGCTATCATGAATCACTCGAGAATGTGCGTCCGGCCGACGCTTACTGGGGTCTCCAAGAGCAAATCGTGGCTGAACCAGTTATCGCTGCTTAAACGGCGGAAAAATCATATTTTTCAGCGTCTACAACGTGTTTAAAACCGTCTCTTCTCTTTTCACTCGCATCTGTCCATTTTAGGTTGACGATATACAGTGTCGCTCTTTACGTGTCTTTTGATCAGTACAAGCGCGTTGTAGTTCTGGACTCCAGTGATCGGGGCAAATTTTGTGGCCTGTCGAGTACTTAAGACGAGTGTTATTAAACCGATACAATAAGAGAATGTAAGTAGCGGTATCTGATTGGGGACGGTCAAGTACGAACTTAACTTCATTTAAGGTAGCCATTTGGTGTTGCTGTTTGTCTGTACACCTTAAATTTAAGCAACCTGTAAATAAACATCAATAGTTACGGACGGAATATCTTTACTAAACCGAATATTAAACCGTTCGGCACAATAAAGAAAAACGCCCTAACTAGCTCATAAATAGCACTTTAGCTATCAGACTAATTAGGGCGAGTTTGTTAGGAGGTGACCGATACGGGAATCGAACCCGTGTTACCGCCGTGAAAGGGCGATGTCCTAACCGCTAGACGAATCGGCCGTCTTGTGTCTAAGACCCAACATTTTGGCTTATTAGCCGCTACGTTGGCGAAACGTGGTGCAAAGGTACGGGTATGTTTTTATAATGCAATATGCAGCTGCAAAATTTTAGCAAAAAAAGGGTTTCTACCTGTTTTCCTGCTATTTTTGAGAAGATTAGCGTTTCATCATTTTCTCCTTCATGAAATCAGTTTTCTTCTGTATGTGTCTCATTGCCGCTACTAACGTAGCGGCTGGTCAGACAACCACTTCATCAAGCTCCGTAGTTGATTCACCTGATAAATTTCTTGGCTATGCTATTGGCGAACGCTTTACGCCCCACTACCGCGTATTAGCCTACGCCGAACAGGTGGCTCGTCAACGCCCCAATCGCGTAAAACTCCTTCCTTACGGCACCACACACGAAGGGCGACAGCTGATGGTGATTGCTATCAGTTCGGAAGCTAATATGGCCCGACTTGAAGAAATTCGGACGAATAATTTGAAACGTATTGGCCTGCTCGACGGAACGCCAACCCCAACTTCTCAGCCCCCGATTGCCTGGCTTAGCTACAACGTTCACGGAAATGAAGCTGTTAGCTCGGAGGCTTTTATGGAAGTTCTCTACCGGCTACTCAGTCCAACGGATGCCGTTTCGCAGAAAATTATCAATTCAACTATTGTACTGCTCGACCCCGGCCTCAATCCCGATGGGCATGACCGCTACGTGAACTGGTACAACCAGATGGTAGGACGTAGCGCCGACCCAACTCCCTCGGCCCGCGAACATAACGAACCCTGGCCCGGTGGTCGTTATACGCACTACCTATTCGACCCAAACCGAGACTGGGCGTGGCAAACGCAGGAAATCACGCAACAACGCATGGCGCTCTATCAACAGTGGATGCCGCATCTGCACGGTGATTTCCACGAAATGGGCGTCGAGAGCCCCTATTATTTTGCGCCATCGGCAAAGCCCTATCACGAAGACATTACACCTTTCCAGCGGAAATTCCAGCAAACCATTGGTGAATATTGCAGCCGATATTTCGACCGGAACGGCTGGCTGTATTACACACGCGAACGATTCGACTTGTTCTATCCCAGCTATGGCGACACGTATCCAACCTACAACGGTGCTATCGGTATGACCTTCGAACAAGGCGGCAGCGGACGGGCCGGGCTGGCCATCGAGAAAGCCGACGGTGATACGTTAACCCTTCGACAACGTATTGACCATCACTACGCGGCCAGCATTGCTACGTTAGAATCCGTAGCCGACCGGCCAGCCGAAATCGTAAAGGAGTTTGGCCAGTTTTTCGATAAAGCAAGGAACACGCCCATTGGTACGTATAAGAGTTACGTTATCAAATCGCCGAAAGATGATAACGGTGGCCGAGTGAAGGCGCTTCTTCAGTTACTGGAACGTAACAAAATCCGGTATGGCTATGCTGGTAAATCTACAACTGCACCTGGTTACAACTACAACTCGCAGAAAAACGACAAAAGTGTAACTATAGCCGCCGAAGATGTGGTTATCAGCGCCTATCAACCCAAATCGACACTGCTGAAAATTCTTTTTGAGCAAAATTCAGCGCTCGAAGATTCTGCTACGTATGACATTACAGCCTGGTCGTTACCATATGCATTTGGACTGCAAACATATGGTTTAACAACTCGCCTGGAGCCATCCAGTACAATGTCCGTTCCGACTGCGCCCGCTTCGTCAACTACGGCGGCTTCATCCAGAGCGTATGCCTATCTAATTAAATGGAAATCATTACCAGCCGCTCAAACGTTGGCTGCGCTGCTGAAGCAGAAAATCAGGGTGCGGGCTGCCGAAAAACCATTTGAACTGGATGGCAAAACCTATCCGTCGGGTACGCTGATTGTACCACGCGCCGGCAACGAACGACTTGGCGATCGGTTCGATGGGATTGTGAAGCAGATCGCTACGATGACCGGTTCCGGATTTGAACCTGTTCAGACAGGCTTCGTTGCAAAGGGTTCTGATTTTGGGTCTGATTTTGTTACGGGTTTGAAAGCTCCACGTGTGGCGCTGGTTATGGGCGAGGGCACTCCTCCCCCATCGGCTGGAGAAGTCTGGCATTTTTTTGATCAGGAACTGAACTACCCCATTACGTTGGTCGATGGAAATTCACTGGGCAACGTAGAATGGAACAAACTCGACGTATTGATTTTGCCAACCAATTATAACTACGCCCGCTTTCTGAACGACCGGGTGCTGTCGTCGCTGAGAGAGTGGATTCGGGCGGGCGGCAAGCTGATCGCAATGGAACGGGCTGCTGCTTTCCTAGCCGGGCGGGATGGGTTCGAATTAAAGGAAAAAGCGGCACAGGAAGGCGATAAAAAAGAGAAAAAAGGCAACGCTATTGACTCGGTTAAACTATACGCCGACCGGGAACGTACCGCCATCTCCGACGATATTCCAGGTAGTATTTACCGGGTCAATGTCGATACGTCGCACCCGTTGGGTTTCGGTCTGACTGACGGGTATTACACATTGGTGCAAAACGCGTTCAATTTTGACTTTCTGAAAGATGGCTGGAACGTAGGGTATCTGAAAAACGATAACTACGTCGCTGGTTTTTCGGGACGTAACGCCAGAGAGAAACTAAAAAATACGTTGCTAATGGGTGTTCAGAATGTTGGACGAGGGAGCATCGTATATCTGGCCGACGATCCGTTGTTTCGGGGTTTCTGGTATAATGGCAAACTGCTATTCAGCAACGCCGTTTTCATGGTCGGGAACTAGTTTATGGCTATGATTAGCGCTTTTTTTAACTGTAAAGGTCGCTAAGGTATACGCAAAGAAACACAGCGTACTTCGTGATCTTTGCGTAGGCCCTAGCGACCTTTACGGTTAAAAAATTACTTTCAGTAAAAAAAAGCCGCCTTCCCTTTTTATTACGTACCGTTTCTTAAACTCACTGATTTGGTGAAACTTATCCTGCCAATTTTCCTTATCGTTTTATCAGTTAGCCCTTTGGTGGTACGGGCGCAGAAGAAAAATGAAAAGTACCAGCTCCACATCAACCGGGCTCAATCGCCAATCGTAATCGATGGAACAGTAGACGAGTCCGCCTGGCAGGCCGCCGAAGTCGCCACCGATTTCTGGATGGTGCTGCCGATGGATACCAGTAAAGCGCAGGTACGAACCGAAGTGCGCATGGCGTACGATGACCATAACGTTTACCTGAGCGCCGTTTGTTTCCACGGCTACGTAGAAGGGCCATACATGGTTGAATCGCTCCGGCGCGACTGGGCGTTTACCAAAAATGATAATTTCATTTTTTTCATGGACCCCTTCGACGACCAGACCAACGGGTTTACCTTCGGGGCGAATGCTGCGGGCGCTCAGTGGGATGGCCTATTGTATGAAGGTGGTAAAGCGAACCTTAGCTGGGATAATAAATGGACATCGGTAGTCAAAAATTACGCCGATCGTTACGTTCTAGAACTGGCTATTCCCTTCAAAACCATTCGCTATAAAAAAGGCATCAGTCGCTGGGGAATCAATTTCAGTCGGTTGGATTTAAAAACCACTGAAAAATCTTCCTGGACACCCATTCAGCGTCAATTCCCAACGGCTTCACTGGCCCTAACCGGCGTATTGATCTGGGATCAGCCACCGCCACAACCGGGTCCGAATATCTCGATTATTCCCTATGCTCTTGGGGCGCTGACGCGCGACTATCAGAATAATGTGCCCAATCAATATCGTTTCGACGCGGGCCTCGATGCGAAGGTAGCCGTTACGTCGTCGCTGAATCTGGACCTGACTGTGAACCCAGATTTCTCGCAGGTAGATGTTGACCAGCAGGTGACCAATCTCGACCGTTTCGAGCTTTTCTTCCCCGAACGGCGACAGTTTTTTCTCGAAAACGGCGACCAATTCACCAATTTCGGCTACGACCGTATCCGCCCGTTTTTCAGCCGACGTATCGGGTTGGGTGGCGTACCAATCCGCTTCGGGGCTCGTCTCAGTGGTAAGCTAAACAAGGACTGGCGCATGGGGCTCATGGATATGCAGACGGGCAAAGTTGATGAAACGGGCCTGCCCGCTCAAAACTTCGCTGTATTTGCGTTGCAACGGCGCGTTTTTGCTCGCTCGAACATCGGAATGATGTTCGTCAATAAAGAATCGCTTTCGTATACGCCAACGCCCGACAAACCGGTTTATTCACGCTACAACCGCAATCTTGGGTTTGAATATAATCTGGCTTCGGCGAACAATCTATGGGCAGGTAAAGCATTGTATGTCAAATCATTCCGACCTGATCAACCCGGCGACGACGCGGTTTATGCGGGTAATCTACAATATACAAGCCGCAAATGGCTGATTGGTAGTCAGGTCGAAGCGGTTGGCAGGAACTACACAGCCGAAGCGGGTTACGTTCCGCGTCTGGGTTACGAACGCGGTATGGCTACGTTGGGTTACACATTTCTGCCGTCGGGCGGTAACGTACTGAACCACGGGCCTTTGCTGACATCAACGTATTTTTTCGATCCAAACTGGAAACAGAGTGATAACGAAAGTATTCTGAGTTACGCCTTTACGTTCCGCAGCCGCAGTACGTTCACGGGCTGGGTCGCTACCGATTACGTTCGGCTCCTACAACCCTTCGACCCTACGAACACCGGTCGCGAAACGCTAGCTGCCAATACAGAGCACAACTGGACAGCCTGGGGAACCGAGTTTATTTCCAAACCGCAAAGTGTATTTACGTACGGATTTACAACGCGATATGGTGGTTATTATGAAAACGGAACCCGCCTGAACCTGACCGCTACGTTAGGGTACCGTATTCAGCCTTACGTAAGTCTGGCGGCTACGGCAAGCTACAACGACATTCGGTTACGTCAGCCCTGGGGTCGTACTACGTTCTGGCTAATCAGTCCCCGTTTCGACTTTACGATGACTAATACGTTGTATCTCACTACGTTTGTTCAATATAACGAGCAGCAGAAAAACATGAACGTGAACGCCCGGATTCAGTGGCGCTACAAACCAGCCTCCGACTTTTTCCTGGTGTATACTGATAATTATTTACCCAATTCAGGCCAGATTGGGCAGGACGTACCGGGCTTTTTCTCGGTCAAAAACCGGGCCTTGGTTCTGAAATGGACGTATTGGTGGAATCTTTAAGCGTACGGCTTTAAACAAACTGAATTTGTGCTAGTTATTTGTGCAGCCTGCCAACTAAAGGCAGTACATATCCTACACAAAAACCAATCAACGTTTATGAAAGCGCTAGTAAAATTTCTCCCGATGGCCTTAGTCGCCTTCTTTCTTACTTTCTTACTATCCAGTTGCGAAGTAGTTGGTGATATTTTTCAGGCGGGTGCCTGGACCGGTGCTATCCTGGTTATTCTGGGAATTGGTATCGTTATCTGGCTCGTATCCAAGCTATTTGGTGGCGGCAACTCCTGATGATTTTCCTGTTGAATGCAAAAAAGGTTGCTTCCTAATTATCGGATGCAACCTTTTTTATATTGTTGAAAACGCTACGTTACGCCACCAGCTCAAGCAGTCCGTCGCGTTGAAGAACAGCTCGCTGGCGTTCGCTGAGGTCATCCGAAGCCCGCATAAGAGGTAAGCGTACTTCTGCGGAAATTAGGTTGAGAATTTCCATGATGTTCTTTACACCAACCGGATTTCCTTCTTCATAGAGGAGTGGATCGATACGTAGGAAATGGCCCAATTCTTTCTGAGCAAAAGCAAAATCACCTCTCAGCGCGGCATCGATCATACCCGAGAATTTAGCGGGGAATGCGTTGGCAATCACCGACATAACGCCTACTCCACCAATGCTGATGAGAGGAACAGCTTGTACGTCGTCGCCGGAGATGAGCAGAAAATCGTCGGGTTTATCACGTACAATTTCCATGCATTGCTCAATGACGCAGGAAGCTTCTTTTACGCCGATAATGTTGGGATGCTGTGCCAATTCGCAAATGGTTTCGGCGGACATGTTAATCCCCGTCCGGAACGGAATATTATACAGAATTACCGGTACGGGGCTGGCATCGGCAATGCGGGTAAAGTGTTCAATGACACCACGTTTACCAGGTTTGTTATAGTAAGGGCAAACTGACAGAATAGCGTCTACGCCTTCAAAATCAATATCTTTCATGCCCGACACTACGTCGGATGTTACGTTACCGCCAACGCCAAATACAATGGGAAGATTGCTCGAGTTGTTTTCCTTGAGGTATTGCAGCAACTGTTTCTTTTCCTGCTTCGTCACCGTTGGCGATTCGCCGGTGGTACCCTGCAGGACAACGTAACGGACACCTCCTTCGGAGATGTGTCGGATAATGCGACCAAAGCCGTCGAAATCAATTGACTGGTCGGCATTGAAGGGCGTCACAATGGCGACGCCGACGCCGTGAAATTTGGTTTCCATTCGCGGAGACAAAAATGTATGTTACCACAAAGTTACGGGAATTTAGTGGTGAGTTCCGCGTTTAGGCCACGACTTCCGCAGAGAAATCTTTCGGAACAAAGTTGGCGAGTGTCTTTAACTCAAATACTTCATCATGAATGGAAGCCACAAAAAGTCCTGCCCTCTGCGCTTCTTCACGCTGTTCCTTTGAGCCACTGACACAGGCAATTACCCCGTATAACTTCTTACTGGCGTGTTCAGGATGCAGCCGCCGAAATCGGTCAATTGTTTTCAGCGTTTGGTCAATATCCCGTTTTCGAAGATGACTTTTTACTTCAACAATCACTGCTATATTGGCGTCTCTGTTCGCTAGCCCCAATACATCAATTTCCAAGGTATCAGCCCCAGCCTGGGTAGTGTAATTCGTGGTTACGGTAGTTACGCCAAACTGTTTCCGAAGGACTTTGTCCATCGACGGAAAGGCCATCCCCTCGGTAAACGTACCAAATTTATTGCCGATGTCGCCCACGATTTTAGCGACACGGCTTATTTCCTTATCGTTCTCACGCTGCTGTTCTGTAATCTCACGCTGCTTCTCGGCAACTTCTTTCAGAATGGCTCGAATATCTTCAAAACCAGTATTGGACTCCATTTGAACTCAGATTATTTAGCGTATTGAAGACGGTAAAATGGAAAAAAGTAACGCTTTACAATAACGTAGCGTGGGTAGAAACCCGCAGTTGGTCTGTATGCTGCGGGTTTTCACCTGCGTTACGTTAGTACATAAAGATAGCCGACCGCAGCTACACCTCCAGCATCGCCAGAAACTCATCTTCGCTAATCATTGGTACGTTGAGTTTCTGCGCTTTATCGACTTTCGACGGGCCCGCGTTCTCGCCGACAATCAGGTAGTTCAATTTTTTGGAGATGCCGCTCAACAGTTTACCACCGTTGGCCACAATCCGGCTTTCCAGTTCTTCACGGGTGAAATTGGCGAAGGTTCCGCTATATAGAAAGGTTTTGCCAGCTAACGTATCACCTTCCTGTTCAACCACTTTCTTTTCACCAACAAACTGCAATCCCGCTGCTCGAAGCCGCTCTACATACGCACGATTATCAGCGTCGGAAAACCAGGCGACAATGCTTTCTGCGATACGTGGACCCGTGTCAGGAACGGCTAGTAGTTCGTCCAACGTAGCATTCATGATGGCATCCATCGAGCCAAAATAATCGACTAGTTTTTCGGCGGTAGTGTTACCAACGTAGCGTATCCCCAACGCAAACAATACGTTAGCCAGGGGCTGCGCTTTCGACCGTTCAATAGCCGTCAGAATATTTTCAACCGTTTTCTCGCGGAAACTCACTACCCGTTTTTTGCCCGGAATCACTTCGCTGGTTGCAGGGTCCATTGTTTCTTCCTCAATAAATACTTTTTCAATGCCCAGCAATTTATCAAACGTAAGGTCATATAAATCAGCGGGTGTTTCGACTAAGCCTCGGTCGATGAGCAGTTCAATTTTCCCTTCGCCCAAGCTTTCGATGTTCATGGCCCGACGCTGGATAAAATGCTCAAAACGACTCTGGCGTTGCGGTGGGCATCCGCGTTCGTTGGGGCAATAAAAATGCGCTTCGCCTTCTTTCCGAATTAGGGGCGTACCACAGGCCGGGCAGGTTGTCGGGTAAATAATCGGCTGGCTCTGCTCCGTACGTCGGTTCAGGTCTACGCCGGTTATTTTCGGGATAATTTCGCCCCCTTTTTCGACGAATACGGTATCGAACAACCGGACACCTAACCGCTCGATTTCATTGGCGTTGTGCAGCGAAGCCCGCTTCACGGTAGTACCAGCCAGCAGTACTGGTGTTAACAAAGCCACCGGCGTTACGGCTCCCGTCCGGCCGACCTGATACCGGATTCCATTTAAAACCGTACTGGCAGCCAAGGCTTTATATTTGAACGCAATGGCCCAGCGCGGACTTTTTGCCGTATAACCCAGTTCGCGCTGCTGATCGTAACGATTCACCTTGATAACGATTCCATCGGTGCCCAATGGCAGGTCGAATCGTTTGGTTTCCCACTCATTAATATAATTCATTACGTCCCGGATGTCAGCGCATTTTCGCCAGGTCGGCGATACGTTAAATCCCCACTCTTTCATGGCAATCAGGCTTACTTCGTGCGTCTGGAAGATGTCCTGTTCAGACAGAAACGAATAGATATAACAGTCCAGTCGCCGACGAGCCACGGCTCCAGAATCCTGCTGTTTGAACGTACCGGACGCTGCGTTACGTGGGTTAGCGAGCAGTGGTTCGCCAATATCTTCCCGTTCCTTATTAATCCGATTGAACTCAGCCAACGGCAAAAAACCTTCCCCCCGAACTTCGAAAAGCGCAGGGATTTGAGCTTCGGGCAGAGGGCCTTGGGCGGAGGGTGTTACGTTGCTGTCGAAGGAAAGAGCCAACTGCCCTTCAGCTTCTTTATCAATACCCTTTTCCCCGTGCCCTCTCCCCTTTCCTCTCTGCCACTCCACACGTAGCGGTACCGTTCGGATGGTACGTATGTTGTTCGTGATGTCATCACCACGCACGCCATCGCCACGGGTCGCGCCCTGAATCAGAACGCCATTTTCGTAGGTCATGCTGAGGGCGACACCGTCAAATTTCAGTTCGCAGACATATTCATAAGGCTGTCCGTTCAGGCCCTTACGGACGCGGTTGTCGAACTCAATTAAATCGCTTTCTGAGTACGTATTGCCCAGCGAGAGCATCGGAAAGCGGTGATATACCGTCGCAAACTCCTTACTGATAGCCCCCCCCACGCGGACCGTCGGCGAATCAGATCGACGAAATTCTGGATACTGTTTTTCCAGCTCAGTAAGTTCGGTCAGCAGCTGATCGAATGTAAAATCATCTACTTCCGAAAGGCTGTTCTGGTAATACTGATAATTGTAATAATTCAGACGATCTGAGAGTTCGGCAATACGTTCCTGGGGCGTCATGGAAATCTGGCAAATTAGTTACTTAGTAAATCTGGCACTTTTTGGAGTCGGCAATATTGGGTTTGTTTCCTCGTTCAAGCAAAAAAATAGTAGTTTTACGGAACAAAAAAATCAGCAAGTTCTAGAAAGGGCATTGTAATTGCTTGATAAATAATTAATTGATGCCCTGACATTATAAACCCATGACGCTGCCTCTCATTGCTCCATCGCTGCTTGCCGCCGACTTTGCCAATCTACAGCGCGAACTGGAACGGGTGAATCAAAGTGAGGCCGATTATCTTCATTTCGATGTCATGGATGGCGTGTTTGTTCCTAACATTTCCTTTGGGTTTCCTGTTCTGGAAGTCGCCCGTCGGTACTGTCAGAAACCTCTTGACGTACATTTGATGATTACCGATCCCGACCGCTACGTTGACGCGTTTGCAGAAGGGGGCGCATCGGTGATTCATGTTCATTATGAAGCCTGTACGCACCTGCACCGAACGCTTACGCACATTCGTCAGCTAGGTTGCCGGGCTGGTGTTGCCCTGAACCCGCACACACCCGTTTCTGGCCTCGAAGACGTGCTGGAACATATCGACGTGATACTAATTATGTCCGTTAATCCCGGCTTCGGCGGTCAATCATTCATTCCACACACGCTCCAGAAAGTAGCGAATTTAAAACAGTTACTGAAAGCCAATCAATCGTCGGCGCTTATCGAAATCGATGGTGGTGTAGGGCTTAACAATGCACAGGCTTTACACAGTGCCGGGGCTGATATTCTGGTAGCCGGGAGTTCGGTTTTTGGAGCTACGGATCCAGTGGAAGCCATTCGTCTGCTGAAACAAAGCGGCCAGCCTATGATTGCTTAATTACGTTAGACCAACTTTCTTTATCCAATTGAACGCAGGAATACCTTTATGAAGAAAACCCACCTGGCTGTCGTACTCAGTTTGCTATTCCTGGCAACGGCTTGTCGTGATAAAGAAAAGACAAAAACTGAAGCCAATTCTGCCGACTCCGCCCATGTGGCTCCTCCTGCTCCCGAATGGGCGAAAAATGCAACGATCTACGAAATAAATCCGCGTCAGTTTTCACCCCAGGGCAACTTTAAAGCCATTGAAACCCAGCTTCCCCGGCTAAAAGAGCTAGGTGTCGATATTATCTGGTTCATGCCTATTTACCCTATTAGCCAGTTGAATAAGCAGGGGACACTGGGAAATCCGTACGCGGTGGCGGATTACAAGACTGTCAATCCAGACTACGGTACGTTACCTGACTTTAAATCGCTGGTGAACCGGGCTCATGCGCTGGGGCTGCGTGTCATTCTCGACTGGGTGCCTAGTCATACGGGCTGGGATCACGTTTGGGTGAAGGAACACCCTGACTGGTACGTTAAAGTAAATGGTAAAATGATAGCCCCCATCGACCCACGAACGGGTAAGCCCGCTAAACAAACCGATGTTATTGCACTGGATTATACCAATCCGGCGTTACGTAAGGGTATGGTTGAGGCTATGCAATATTGGGTGAAAGAATGCGATGTCGATGGATACCGTTGTAGCATAGCGGGTCTGGTACCCAATGATTTCTGGACCTCGCTACGTCCTCAACTCGATAAAATCAAAACGGTTTTTATGCTGGCTGAGTGGGAAGATGACCCGAATCAGTTGAAATCCTGTTTCAACATGAACTACGGCTGGAGTATGCACAACATGCTGAAAGCGGTAGCCAAAGGAGCTCGAACGGCCGACAAGATCGATTCGCTGCGGGAAGCCAATCAGGAGCGTTTTCCGATGTGGTATTACCAGATGATGTTTACCCAGAATCACGACGAAAATACCAATAATGGTACGTTGGCCGAGTTATTTGGTCCAGCGGCTGATGCTATTATTGTCCTGAGCAGTACGCTGGAAGGTATGCCTTTGGTTTATAACGGAATGGAATCTAATTTAACGAAACGGTTAGCTGTTTTTGAAAAAGATACGATTGTCTGGGGTAATTATACGAAAAGCAATTTTTTCAAAACGCTTCTTACGTTAAAACACCGAAACAAAGCACTCTGGAATGGTCTTGATGGAGGCCCAGCCACCAAAATCAATACCGACCACGATAATAAACTATATGCGTTTTACCGACAGCGGGATAACGACCGGGTTGTGGTGATGATTAACCTGAGTAACCAGCCCGTAACGGGGCATTTATTGGGTGATTCATATACGGGCATGTATACGGACGTATTCAGCCACCAGGGAGTCGAATTGAGAACGGAGATGGTAGTCACGCTCAAACCCTGGGAGTATCGCGTACTGACCAATTAAGTTTTTTCTTAACTTACCTAACGTAACAACGTAACGTTTCTTCCGCACTTACTACGTTGTTACGTACTAACCTTAAACGAAGTTTATAGAAACAACAATTGCTCATTGGTTGACGATTTATGCGTGTTTGGAGCATTTTGACCCATTTTCTGGTTCTAACGGTTACGTTGGTTTGTGGGGCACAGCCGTCTGCACCTCAACCTAAAACCTCACAAAGTTCGGTTCAATGGGCTAGTCGTGTGGTTGGTGTTTCGTCGGAGAAAAAGGGCGAACCAACCGGCGAACAATACCGGGCGTCTCAGGCACTGGGGCATCCTAGCAAATTACCTGAAATGGGTGAAAGTCCCTGTGCCTGGGCCCCTTTCTACGTCGATGGTACGGCGGATGAATGGATTCACGTAGCGTTTGCCAATCCACTACGTGCCCGACAGATTGTGATCGCCGAAAACGTGAATCCGGGTTCGGTCGTCAAAGTCGTAGTATTTGATGAAAAAGGGGCGGAGCACACTGTGTTTCAGTCGACGGGTATTCAAGCGCAAACCGACCCTATGACGCGGATTTTCCCGAAAGATTCTGCTGTTTTTCTATGCCAGCAGGTTAAGGTGTTCATCAATGGGGCAGCTCTTAAAGGGTTGAATCAGATTGATGCGATTGGGATTTCGGAAGATACGAATCCTGTCACTGTCGGCCTCAACATTTCAAAAGATACGCCCAAAGACCTGAAGAAAGAGAATCTTGGAAAAACGGTTAATTCGAACGGTCAGGAGGTGGCTCCCGTTATTTCGCCTGATGGCCGCACACTTTATTTCACCCGAAATTTCAACAAAGCCAATACGGGTTCGCCCAACCGCCAGGACGTTTGGTATTCTACGTTAGAATCCGGAGGTAGTGGCAGTCAGCCGATTTGGAGTGAAGCGGTCAACATCGGTTCGCCCATTAACAACGCGGGCGACAATGCCATCAGCGGCTTGACCTCCGACGGACGTACTGCTTACTTAATCAATGTCTATAAGCCCGATGGGGGCATGACGTTTGGTATTTCCAGTTCGATACGTACCAAAGCGGGTTGGTCGCAGCCGGTTGAATGTAAAATCGCCAACAATTATAACCTGCACGAAAAGAATCAGTTAGAGTTCTGTGTAGCACCCAACGGTCAGGCGATTATTCTGGCGGTGCAGCGAAAAGACACCCGTGGCGACCGCGACCTCTACGTATCACTTCTCAAACCCGATCAAACCTGGACCGAGCCGGTTTCCCTTGGTGGCGTTATCAACACGGCCGATTCTGAAAGTTCACCGTTTCTGGCCGCCGATGGCCGCACGCTTTACTTTACGTCGGCGGGGCATCCGGGCTACGGAAACGGCGATATTTTCGTGAGTCGCCGGCTCGATGAATCCTGGGGAAACTGGAGCGAACCTGAAAATCTGGGTCCATCCATCAATACGGATGAGTGGGATGGCTATTTCACCATTCCAGCCGCTGGCGACTTCGCTTACCTGAGTTCACGGGCAGGTTCGGTGGGTGAGGACGACATTTTTCGGTTGAAATTATATCCGGCCATTAAACCCGACCCCGTTGCTATCGTATCGGGGCAGGTATTGGATGCAAAGAGTAAAAAGCCGGTTGCGTCGGAGGTTGTCTCTGGAATCTTCGGCGATCAGAGTCAAAAAGAGATTTCCAAAGTTGAATACAATCCTGAAACGGGTGAGTATAAATTAATTCTACCAACCCAGAAGACCTACAATTTAGTCGCCAGCAAAGACGGCTATTTTCCGACCACTGAAACGCTTGATTTAAGCAAAGACAAGCGTTTTCGCGACATCAAAAAAAATCTGTATCTGGTTAAAATTGAGCCGGGGCAGAAGATTGTGATGCGCGAAGTCCTGTTTCAGCAGAGCCAATTCGAACTGTTGCCGGGTGCCAATACCGAGTTGGATCGGGTGGTTTCCATGTTGGAAAAATACCCAAACATGGAATTGCTGATTGAGGGACACACTGATAATCAGGGCGAATGGGAGCCCAACATGAAGCTTTCTGAAGACCGCGTTCGGGTAGTAAAAGAGTACCTCACGGGCAAAGGAATTGTAGATACTCGCATTCAAACGAAAGCCTGGGGACCCAGCAAACCCATTGCCAGCAACGAAACCGAAGAAAAACGCAAACAGAACCGGAGAGTAGAATTCACCATTCTGAAACTATGAGAACCGGGATTTTGCGCGTAGTTTTGGCCCGATGTTTTCCCAATTCTCCCGTAACACAGTCGTTCTATTAGGCCTCATTCTGGCGTTAGCGCTGGGGCTTCGCCTGTACCGAATCGGTACGTACGGCATCTATTTCGACGAAAAATCGACGTTACTCATCAGCCAGAGCGTCGTTTTGGAAGGCTATAATCAGAAAGACGTTTTCAGCAAAACGTACTTCACGCCGGCCGAATTCTGGAAGCCCAAAACCTTCAATGATTTTATGGAAGCCAACATCCGGGGCGACATTGGCAACAGTCCTGTGTATTATGGCATGCTTTGGGTATGGCTCAAGATTTTCGGACTGAGTGATGCGTCGTTACGTATGCCATCGGTCATTTTCGGTACGTTGGTAGTGTGGTTGCTGTTCGTATTCGTCCGGCGTCATTTTCGTAACGTAGTACGTAACGATACGTCTTCCTTCTTCGGCCTAAGTACTATCGATACGTTAGCGCTGACAAGTGCCGCCATTGCTGCGATAGAACCTTTTTTTGTGGCCTCAAGCCACATTGCGAGGAACTACCAGATGACGATTTTTCTGACGATACTGTCCACGTATGTATTTCTGATCATTATGGAGCGCGTCCAGCCTCCTAAATCCACATCAGATGCATCGACGACAGGACCGCGATATAAAGAGGGAGGCTTGTTGCCACTTTATGTCGCTTATGGCCTATTGTTTATTCTATCAACGCTGTCGCATTATCTGGCAGTCGTCGTATTTCTTTGCCACGGCTTATATGCTGCTTTGTTTCTACGTAAGCTTCATGCCTGGGTGGCACTAGGCGTAACGGGTATAATTGGGCTGGTACCGATTGTGTTGTGGTTTTTATTTGGTGGGGGCAAATACACATTTTTCACCCTTAAAAATCAAGCGGATTTATACAGAAAAATCGCGTTGACGAATCCAACCGGAAGTGAGTTCGGGACGATTTTACCGGCCACCATTCCCAATATTGCCAAACGAGCAATTCCCATTTTTTCGGACCTCTTTATTTTTATCAATGGACTGGGGCCAGCTTTAGGTGGTCTGAAGAATTCGCTGCTTGCGTTCACCATCGGTTCCATTGCTACGTTCATCATTCATAAGTATCGCAACGTAGCGAACCCACCGACCTGGGTATACGTAGCGCTACCAGTGCTGTTCCTGATCGGAATACCTATTTATTCAGTAGTACCGCTACGTTTGCTGGTGCTGTCGGCGGCTATTCCATTTGTGTATCTCATTAGTCGTTACGTTGTTGAGACAATCAAAACCCATCAGAAACGGCTGCTTATACTTTTAGTACTGCTTGCTTTTTTGCCAACGCTTTTTCTGCTTTTTATGGCCTGGCGCTCTGGTCATACGTTCGGAATTACGCAGCGGTATTCGAGTGTATCCTTTGCCTACGTTTGCATTTTTGTTGCGATGGGATTGATCCAGTTGACTCGAATCCGATGGTGGTTTAGTGCTCCGATTGCGGTTATTCTCTTGATTCAGAGCGGATTTTTAGTTCAGCTTCTGGGTGACATTTACGCAGATAAAGCGCCGAAATACACGTTTTTCGATAAACCACGTATTGCCAATCCATACTGGTCATCGGCACAGAAATTGAAGGAGTTATATGCGCCGGGCGATACAATTCTGTATCCAAACAAGGAACGTAAGATTTATTCGGAAGCCATAGACAAAACCTATTCGCCAGTTACACTCATTGATGCCCAAATGGTGAATGTCTATCTGCCGAAAGATGCACAGTATATACAGCGCGTCGATCCGAACGAACCTGACCGGATTGTGTTGGTAAAGGGAAATTCGGGCCAAAAAATTACTATTTTTGACTTCAAAGGCACTACGTATCGTTACGGTGGGTAGCCCAATAAGAATATGACTTCGACAACAGAACTAACTGACTTTCAATCGTTACAAGGTCAATTACGACTCAAAATTCTGAGTCTTTATCATCAGGCGCACGCTGGCCATATCGGCTGCTCGTTGAGTTGCGTCGATTTGATGATTGCTACATTGCTGCTCCGCAAACGCGATCAGGATACGTTCCTGCTTTCAAAGGGACACGCAGCGGCATCACTTTACGCGTGTCTGAACCACCTCGGCGATATTTCTGATGCGGAACTGGCAACGTATTACCATAATGGCACTACGTTACCGGCTCACCCCGCGCCAAACCAGCATAAGGGAATTCCATTTGCAACGGGTTCGTTGGGGCACGGACTGCCTATTGGTACGGGCATTGCACAGGCTAGTAAAATGCTTGGTGATGGCGGGCGGGTGTTTGTACTCATGTCGGATGGCGAAACCAACGAAGGCACGACCTGGGAAGCCGCCCATTTTGCCATGCAGCACCAACTGGATAATCTGATTATTCTGGTCGATAAAAATGGTTTACAGGGTTTCGACAAGACCGCTAACGTATTGGGTGATACGGCCGATGTACGTACCTGGAAAGCAATTGGTTTTGAGACGGTTGAAGCCGATGGACACAACGTTGACGAAATCTTGGCTACAGTAGACCAGTTGACAGCTTCGTCGAATGGTAAACCTAAAGTCCTGATTGCCAATACAGTTAAAGGAAAAGGCGTATCGTATATGGAAAACAAGCTCGAATGGCACTACCTGCCCATGACCGAAGCTCAGTACGAACAAGCCTGCGCCGACGTGAACGAACGCTATTTGCTTGCACAGACGACGCAGGCGTAGGTAGTTCTGACTTGCCGTTGGGTATAAAACTAGACTTCAATAAAGCATATCCGGGCTTTTGCCGTAATATTGCGGTCTGAATGAATCAGTCTGCTGCTAATTTGCTACCTTCTACCATTGCCCAGCTCAACGGGCCTATTGTTGTTTTTGGAGCCAGTGGCTTTATTGGTGCCAACCTGTATGAGCAACTTTTCCGCGTCCGCAAGGATGTGTACGCGCTCACCCACGATGCCACTAAAGCCTGGCGACTCAAGCTGTTAGACGTACCCGCCGAGAATATTGTCCATTGCGATATTTTGTCCAATACGTCGGTGCATGACGTTTTTAGCCGCCTGAAACCACGTACCATTTTCAATCTGGCGGCTTACGGTGCGTATAGTAAACAGAAAAACGTTGGTCTGACCTACGAAACCAACGTACTAGGCACGGTTAATATCCTCGAAAATACTACGTCCGACATGGTATATATCCATGCGGGAAGTAGTTCGGAGTACGGATTTAACTGTACGGCCCCTAAAGAAACCGACCGTGTTGAGCCCAATAGTCACTACGCCGTTTCGAAGGTTTCGGGGGCTTATACACTCGAATACTACGCCAAAGTTCACGGCCTTAATACGTTAAATCTTCGTCTTTATTCCATTTACGGAGGCTGGGAAGAACCCGACCGGCTCATTCCGCGACTCGTGGAAGAGAACCTGAAGGGAAAATTACCGCCTTTGGTTTCACCCGACATTAGCCGCGATTTTGTGTATATCGACGACTGCGTTTCGGCTTTCGTACAGGCGGCACTACGTGTAAATTCTACTATTCGCGGGCGTTCGTATAACATCGCAACCGGAAAAAAAACGACCATGCGCGAGTTGGTCGACGTAGCGCGGGAAACCTTTGGTCTGGCGCAGGAGCCGGTATGGGGAAGCATGACGAACCGTAACTGGGACCTTTCAGACTGGTATGGCGACCCAACAGCCGCCGAAGCCGACCTCGGCTGGAAAGCTACTACGTCGCTGGGAGACGGCTTGCGCAGGACGGCCGATTGGCAGGAGTCGCATGACTATGAAGGTCGGGTGATTCCGGCATTCCAGACGCCCACGCTCAATCCGGTTATTTCGCCCATTATTGCGTGTTATAGAGATGCGCAGGCCATTCCGTACATGTATGAACGGCTGGTGAAGACTTTCAACGAAATGAAGGTACGTTACGAAATCATTTTCGTCAACGATAACTCACCCGACAACAGCGACGACGTACTGAACGAGATTTGCGCCAAAGATCCGAACGTAATAGCGATTAAGCATTCGCGGAATTTCGGTTCGCAGTCGGCTTTTTTAAGCGGGATGGAGATTTCCACGGGCGATGCCGTGGTGCTAATGGATGGCGATTTACAGGACCCGCCCGAAATCATTCCGAAGTTTTACGAAAAGTGGCAGGAGGGCTTCGACGTTACGTATGGTGTTCGGGTTCAGCGCGAAATGGCACCACACGTTCACTTTTTCTACAAGCAATTCTATCGTCTGTTCAAACGAACGGCGTATATCAATATCCCCGTCGACGCTGGTGATTTTTCGATGATCGACCGGAAAGTTGTCCGCGAACTGGTCAATCTTCCCGAAACTGAGCAATTTCTACGTGGTCTGCGGGCCTGGGTAGGTTTCCGGCAAACGGGCGTCGATTACGTGCGACCGGAGCGGATGTTTGGCGTATCGACCAACAACTGGACCAAGAACATCTGGTGGGCGAAAAAGGCCATTTTCTCGTTCAGTTTTGCGCCATTGGAGCTGATGACCTACGCCGGTTTTGTGCTCACGGGTCTGTCGATGCTGGGAATTGTCTGGCAAATTCTGTCGCGGCTACTCAACTTTGATCCGAATACACCCTACGGTTTATCGACCGTTATTGTCCTGGTAATGTTTTTCGGTGGAATCAACCTGCTGGGCATTTCGTTTCTAGGCGAGTACATCAGCAAGATTTTTGAGGAGACAAAAAAACGCCCGAAATTTATCCGAACGATGGTCCGCAAAGGCCAGCGTGTGTATAAAACCGCAGCCGAAATCAGTACGTTGGTGGAGCAGCGAAAGAGTAAGTAAGGATACTACGTCAATTTCATCAGCAATACTAGACGACCGTCTATAAACGCTATGCGAAAAGAATTTTCAGCCGCCATTGAACGTATTGCGCGGGAAGATGATAAAATCATTTTCATTACGGGCGACCTGGGCTATAATGCTCTGGAGAACGTAGTAGATGCCTTAGGACCTCGGTTCATCAATGCCGGTGTCGCCGAGCAAAACATGGTCGGTGTGGCCGCGGGTCTGGCTTACAAAGGCTATAAGGTGTTTTGCTACAGCATTGCTCCGTTTGTGGTCTACCGCTGTCTGGAGCAGTTTCGGAATGACGTTTGCCTGCATAAAATGCCTGTTTTTCTGGTCGGAAATGGGGGTGGGTATGGGTATGGCATCATGGGCAGCACGCACCACGCCATCGAAGATCTGGCTTGCCTGAGCAGTCTTCAAAATGTCAATACGTACATTCCTGCATTCGCCGATGAAGTAGAGCCGATGCTCGAACAGATTGTCGCTGAAGGCCGTCCTACGTATCTGCGGTTGGGTGCTGGGGCGAATACTCCCGACGGTGCCCAAACGTATGGCTCGTTTAAACATATTGTACATAGTACGGCCTCAATAGGCAACGTAGTGGCCCTTGGACCAGTGGCAGCTAACGTATTAACCGCACTGAAAGATGAGTTGCTCGTTGATCAATTCGACGTGTTCACGGCTACGAACCTCCCACTGGACCTTCCTAATGATCTGGCTCATCGCTTGGCTGGTAAACCTTTGCTGGTTGTCGAAGAGCACGTATCGATTGGCGGACTGGCACAGCAATTGTCGGTAAAATTATTGGCCGATGGTGCTGCCCCTAGTCATTTTGTGAGTTTGTCGGCGCAGGGGTATCCGAACGGTTTGTATGGCGATCAGAAGTACCACCAGCAATTATCCGGACTCGACCCAGCCAACATCGCCCGGCATCTGGCTTCGTTCACCAATTAGTATTCATCTGTGCTGACCTCAACCACCGATACGTCACAATCAGCCCATCGGCACCAGTCTACGCTGGAGTCTAAAACTTTGGTATGGACCTGGCTTGGTTATTTGCTCGTAGCCCTGCCTGTTGTCGTCTTCGCGCTGGTCTGGAATGCATATGCCATCAACATCCCGAAGTGGGACGACCACGCGTTACGTGCCTTTCTGTATTATTCCGATCAGGAAACCACGTTTTCGGGCAAAATTTACCAGCTTTTTAAGCAGCATAACGAACACCGAATTGTTTATGATCGCATCGTTACGTTGCTGGATTACTGGTTATTTAGTAAACTCAATTTTGTACACTTGATGGTAGTCGGTAACCTGAGCTTAGTCGGGTTGCTGGCCTTGTTCATTGCCGTTTTGAATCGAGCGGGTAAGTCAATATTGTATGCCATACCTGTATCGTTACTGATATTCAACCTGTCTCACTGGGAAAATATGTATTGGGGCATGGCCGCCCTGCAAAATTTCTCGGTGGTACTCTGGATCATTGCCGCCTTCTATTTCCTGAGTTATACCCGTCATTGGGGGCTAGCTTTTATAGCTGCTACGTTAGCCACTATCACCAGCGGTAACGGGCTGGTTGTCTGGCCAATTGGATTACTGATCATTCTGTTACGTAGCACTACGTCTGGCAACCGCACGCTACGTTCGTTGATCAGCTGGCTTGTCGGTGGGGGCATTGTCATCGGATTGTATTTTACGGGATTCGAAAAACCGCAGGATATTGCCTACGTTCGTCCGGGGATAATCGACTTGCTAAAAGGTTGGTTCGCTTTTACGGGCGCAGCCGCTGAAGTTGTTCCAATTGGCTCTCCGCTACGTTCGAGCATTGCCTTAGGTGGTTTGATGGCCATTATATCAATCGGTTTGATTGGGTGGTCTGTGTTCCGGTATCGTTTCGCTATTGCTAATGCTGTTCGGAATCTGCTACGTTTAAAATCTTCCGAAAAAACAAACCAAGAGGCTATTCCAGCCATTACGTTGTTTTTCTGGGCTTGTGCCGCTTTTCTGCTTGGTACGGCAGCCATTGTAGCCTGGGCACGGACGGGTTTTGGCGCTGAAATCCTGATAACCAGCCGCTATAAAATGTATTCTCTCACACTACTGGCGCTGCTGTACGTTTACCTGATTGCTACGTCGGGAGAACGTATCGGCCGCTGGTTGCTGGTTGGCGGTGGTGTAGGAGCTGTCGCTTTTGCAGCCATTTCGTATCTCTCTTTTCTGGATGAAACGATCTGGTGGCGGCACTGGTTTACGACCAGTCAATTCAATTGGACATACACGACTAACAGCCCGGTCGCTACGTCTGATTCAGTGTCCGAACACTATACGGATTCGGCTCCGGCTTTCTACGACTCACATCTGCAAACGATCTATGCACCAGCTCAGAAGCCCGTTACCGATTTGCAGGTTTCCAAAGTCGCGAATGCATTTATGGTTCAAAATTCGACGATTCCGGCAGGCGGGTTGGGTGATAATGGTACGTATCTGATAGCTCGTTCGGATAAACGCACCTATCTTTTTCCGGTCTGGCAGAACCTGCGTTCGATACGCAGTGCGAAATTTATGCCCGCGAATCTGTTCACGGATGGCTTTAAAGGACGTTTTCTATCAATCGATTTGGAGCATGGTACGTATCAGCTGTTTATTCTGACCATTTCAGACAATAACCGCAAGGCGGAAATTTACCCGACCAACCAAACTATTTTTACCGAAGGACCACCCGTCCAGTCAACGTCCAAGAACTGGTAATCAGTAACGTAGCAACGCACTGATTACGCAATTCCTTTTTTATGCAAACGAACACTCCAGTAACTGCCCCTTCACGTCCGGTTCTGAATCACCTTCGGCAGTTAGATGGCATTCGGTTTCTGGCCGTGGGCCTGGTTCTGTTCGACCATTGGATGGCTGAACACTGGCCGTCGGGGAATTTTGAACTGCCCCTCGGTGCTCTGGGCGTGACAATATTTTTCGTATTGAGCGGGTTTCTCATCACCCGAATTCTCTTATCGAGCAAAGACAAACTTCAGAATCGGCCGTCAGGTGGCTTAGGAAGCTATCTCAAAACGTTTTACATCCGCCGAACCCTTCGCATTTTTCCGGTTTATTACCTTACGCTTTTTGTACTCTACCTCATCGATGAGCCTCCCGTTCGCCGAACTATTGGTTGGTTAGTCCTCTATGCCAGCAATATTTACATGGCATATTATGGTACGTGGATGGGTACGGTCGACCACCTCTGGTCGCTGGCGGTTGAGGAGCAGGTGTATTTATTTTTCCCGCTATTACTCTTCTTTGTTCCCCGTCGGTGGGTGCCGTTGACTGCTACGTTGATGATTGTCGGCGGTGTTACGTTACGTTACGTACTGTTCCGCGCTCGTATGCCCTGGTTCATCGGCTACGTATCGATGCCCGCCTGCCTGGATTCGTTTGGGCTGGGAGCCATCATGGCGTATTGGTGGCTGTATCAGCGTGACCGTTTTGAGCAGGTTTTTCGCCCAACGTACCGACTTGTGCTCAGTCTGTTGCTGTTTGTGGGTATTATGGCTATGACCAAAATACTACCTGCCGTTCCTGATTTGCACGGGTGGACGGGACACCACAACATCATGTCCGACGTTTGGGAGCGTTTGGGAGCTTCATTGGTCGGATTCTTCCTGATTGGTCGGGCCGTGCTGGGCTTTGGTGGTGTCATGCAGTGGGTGCTGGAAAATCCCGTCAGTCAGTATATGGGACGTATCAGTTATGGGCTGTATCTGTATCACAATTTCGTCTTTAATGTGTACCATACACAGCCTACTCATTTTACAATACGAGCCTGGCGACGGATTACTGATATATTACCATTTCTGAACAGCTCTTATTTTTTCCAATTCTCTTTCTACCTCTTTCTGACGGTTTCGTTGGCTACAATCTCCTGGTTTTTGATTGAAAAGCCAATTAACAATCTAAAAGACCGGTATTCGTATTGAACAGATAGGCCAAACAAAAATTTATTTTGTTCAGTCCGCTCAATAAGTCCTTTTCGAATAGGGGAATCAACCGGAGAGAATTCTCTATATTTGTGGCGTTTTATCCGTTTAATTCACCAGCATACGAACAACTTGCTTGTTCCTTGCATTGGCGGACCGGCCCAATCGGACCACCTTTTATTCCCTAAATACGTTGCATGAGCATTCTGCTATCCATTGTAATGCCTGCCTACAACGAAGAAGAAGTTATTGAAGCCGTTGTAAAGCAGTGGACCGATTTGCTGACCCGTCAGTTTCCCACCGATAATACCCGCCTGATTGTCGTAAATGATGGTTCACGCGATAATACCGGTGCCATTCTGGACCAAATCAAAGAGCGTTACCCAAAACTGATGGTCGTGCATCAACCAAACGGTGGGCATGGAAATGCGGTCGTTAATGGGTACCGCCAGGCAGTAGCACTGGACTCTGAATACGTATTTCAGACGGATAGTGACGACCAGTTTATCACCGACGATTTTGTGAAATTATGGGAAAAGCGTGATGAATCGCCGTTTATTCTGGGCTATCGTGAAGAACGCTATGACGCACCCGCCCGCCTGGTAATCACCCGGATTCTGCGGTTCAGCATTGCGTTGATCTATGGTACGTATATCATGGACAGCAACATTCCGTTCCGGCTGATTAAAGGTTCATTCCTGCGAAAACTGCTGGCCCAACTACCAGACCCCACTCCTTTCGCTCCCAATATTTTCCTGGCAGTTATGGCCAAAAAGGCTGGAGGCACTACGTTCGATATTCCCATTACCCACAAAGAACGGCAAACCGGTACCGTTTCGATTCTGAAATGGAAACTGCTGAAAGTTTGCATGCAAAGCTTTAAAGAACTGGCGCAGTTCCGGTTCGACCTAGGCGACAAAGTAAAAGCCATCAAAAAACCAGAACCCGTAGGAGTTGCCTAGTTAAATAGTTATAAAGTTGTAAAGGTATAAGGTTGTAAAGTTGGGCTCTCTGACCATCAACTCTACAACCTTACGACTTTATAACTATACAACTCTATACTACAACTTGAATAAAAGTATGAAGTATAAATATGTCATTATTGGTTCCGGGCCGACGGGGCTTGGAGCAGCGTACCGCCTGAAAGAATTAGGAATTACCGACTTCATCGTTCTCGAAAAAGAAAACCGGATTGGCGGACTGTCGAAAAGCTTCATCGATGAACAGGGCTTTACATGGGACGTCGGTGGACACGTACAGTTTTCCCACTATAAATATTTCGACGACCTGATGCTCAAGGCGTTGGGTCAGGATGGCTGGCTTAGTCACCAACGCGAATCGTGGGTGTGGATCGAGAAACGCTTTGTTCCGTATCCATTCCAGAACAATATTAAATACCTGACGCCCGAAACGATGTGGAAATGCCTCGAAGGCATCATCCACAACTATAAATTCCCCACGAATCAGAAACCGGCCAATTTTCGCGAGTGGATTCTCGCTACGTTCGGGCCGGGGCTGGCCGAAACTTTCATGTTTCCGTACAACTTCAAAGTCTGGGCTTTCCCGCCTGAAGACATGAATGCGGTTTGGGTAGGCGAACGTGTAGCAGTCACTGATTTACAGCGCGTTACCAAAAACATCATTTTCGATCAGGACGATTTCTCGTGGGGCCCAAACAGTACGTTCCAGTTTCCGAAACACGGTGGTACGGGTGGTATCTGGGAGGCCGTTGGAAATCTGGTTGGTCGCGAATACATCAAACTGAATACAACAGTTGATAAAGTCATTGGTCCGTCGAAAAAAATAGTACTGACCGACGGCGAGGAAATCGAGTATGAATACCTGATGAGTTCCATGCCGCTCGATCTGTTTACACAACGGGTAGAAGGGCTGGATTCGGAAATTGTTCAGACTGCTCAGGGGCTGAAACACTCATCCACCAACGTAGTAGGTATCGGTCTGAAAGGCAAACCAAAAGAAAGTCTGAAAACCATGTGCTGGATGTATTTCCCGGAATATAATAGCCCCTATTACCGCGTAACGGTTTTCTCCAACTATAGCCCGAACAACGTACCGGATATCAACCAGCACTGGTCGTTAATGACCGAAACGAGTGAATCGGCCGCGAAGCCGGTCAATCGCGAAACGCTGATTGATGACACCATTCGCGCGTTGATTGAAGATCAGCTTATCGAATCGGCCGATGACGTAATTTCGACGTTCCACATGGCTTTCG
Source organism: Spirosoma profusum (assembly GCF_014699005.1). GTDB lineage: Bacteria > Bacteroidota > Bacteroidia > Cytophagales > Spirosomataceae > Spirosoma > Spirosoma profusum. The sequence continues at coordinate 70,588 of NZ_JACWZY010000033.1, read as the reverse complement.
ATTATGGCTATCCAACACCATCCGTCGAAAGGGACGGTATCCTGAAAGCTGTTTTGCCAAAACTGGAACCGTTTGGTATTTATTCACGCGGTCGGTTTGGCGCCTGGAAATACGAGGTTAGTAATCAGGACCACTCGCTGATGCAGGGTGTTGAATGGGCAAACCGTGTAGCCACCAACGTACCAGAATTAACAATGCCTTTCCCCGAAACGGCCAACGCTATGTGGGGAAAATAATTGAGGTCTAAAGTTATAGGGTTGTAAGGTTATAATGTTGTATAGTTATGTTTGTCAAACTACCAACTCTATAACCTTACAACCCTATAACTTTACAACCATACAACTTTATAACTTTTAAATGACAAAACGTCTCTGGCTTGGTATTGGAGCAATTGTGCTGGTAGTTGGTGGCTGGTTAGGATACCGGCAGCTAGTTCCTCCGACGCAAACGGTTGGCTCCCTTATACCGCCCGGTGCTCTGATGATACTGGCCAGCGACCGATTGCAGGATACCATTCCAGCCCGCGTTTTACGGACACAGATGTCGATACGTCAGGTACCCGTATTCGATGAAGCCCGCCAGCGACTCAATCGTTTTCTTTACGCCACCGCCGATTCGGCAACAGTGCTAAAATTCATTTCCGGACGTAACGTTCGTTATTCGCTGCATTCAATCTCAAAATCGACTCTCGATTTCATTTTCTACGTTCCTATTACCAGTAACGATCAGGAGTTTCTGAATCGAGTGACAACACCCAATCCCCGCCAGTTCCGGGTGCTCAGCCATACGTTTGCCGACGAAAAAATTCGGGACTTAGTTTCCCGCGATGGCGAACCCATTGGCTCGTTTATTCTTACAGATAATTTTCTGATAGGCAGTGTTTCTGGCATTCTTATCGAGAACGTAGCTAAACGGATGCACCAGTCGCTGAAACTCAATCAGGATGATCCCGTCATAAATGGGCCTGCTTTTCGTAGCGATGCTCAGTTGCAGGCTGGTGTATCGGTACGTCCTGAAGTGCTTCAGTCGTTGTTCAGTAACGTTGGGTCGCTGGTTCGGCTGTTTCTTCCCGAACAGTTGACGCTGCAATTTCGCCAGTCGGCCGCTCACACGCACCTGATTGGCTATTCAGTTGATGAAATCGGTGAACGGCGCGACGTAGCGGCTTTGTTCGCCAATCAGAATCCTCAACGTATTCAGCACCCGCATTTGATCCCACAGACGACTGCTACGTTGTATCACATCAGCGTGAGTGATGCTACCCGTTTTGGTCAGTCGCTACGTGATCTGCTGGGTTCGGCCTCCAGCGATTTCCTACGCGATCGGTTTAGCCTGCTTGAACCAATAACACCTGCACTTTATGCATCGCTAGGCAGCGATTTATTGTTGTGCCGACTCGAATCGCCAACCGGTACGTTACGTCAGATACTAATTCTGACAGCCCAAAACGGAAAACAACTGGCCAACTCGTACCAGCAGGCTGCTTATCGGGCGGGTGCCCGAAATATGGGACAACCCAAAACGTATCTGGGTCATAAACTCCTGCAACTCAACGTATCCGAATTACCAGCTTCGCTCTTCAGTAGTTTATTTTTGGGTTTTTCGCAAAGCTGGATTACTCAGCATGGCACCTCACTGATTGTTGGCAACAGTGAAGAAGCGCTTCAGGATTATCTGCAACAGGTGCAACGGGGAGCCATCTGGACAACTGACCAGCGGCAGGCCGAATTCTTGAAGGCAACGCTACGTCCAGCAAATTTTACCGCTTTTGTGCGGCTGAATCGAGCCGAAACAACAGTTCCACGTACCTGGCCGCTGGCCTGGCAAAATCTGCTCGACCGTATCGATCCAGCCACCGGCACAACGGCTTTGTCTAATCTGGAAAATATGGCCTATCAGGCCAGCTACGGCAACGAAAATATTCAGTCGACCGTAGTGTTAGGACGTACCACTCGCCGGGCTAGTAAGATGGTACTCAATAAGTTACTATTGCAAAAGAAGACTGAATTCAATGCACCTTTGATTTCGGCTCCGATTGTAACGGGCAACTTAAGCGACAGTTCTGCCCAATTTTACGCTCAGAATAATGCCGGGCAATTCGTGCTGGTTACGCCACAGGGCGATAAAATTGTTCAGAGCAACATCGACGGACCAATACGTAGCAATGCACTCGGCGTTGATTTTCTGAACAATGGCCGTCTTCAGTACCTGTTCATGACCGATCGGACACTCTACGTTGCCGACCCGGTACGTATTTCGAAAGAAGTTACGTTACAGTCTATTCCACTTCCGCAGGGTATTGATACGTCGTACCTTGCCCGGCCAAGAGGCAGTCAGCAACGTAACTTTGTAGCACTTGCAGCGCATCACGACGGGCACATTTACGCCCTCGACCGCCAGCGTCGGGCATTTGTACGCATCATGACCGCTCCGCGCAAAAGTTCACCGCAACTTCCATTTCAGGTAATACCGACCGAAAAAGGCATGGATGTACTGATGATCCAGAAGGATGGTACGTTGAACTACTGGCGTGAAAATGGCTCTCAGTATCCACATTTCCCCAGTCGAATTGAGCGAAAAAACGAAGATGAAGCTGTACTAAGTTTTAGTGGCCCTGCCTTGTTGCCTCCCAATCAGTCGCTTATACAAACCATTGCTGACGAAGGACAATTGTTTACGATTAATCTTAACGGTCTGATTGCCAAACGTACGCAGCTATACCGACCCGTACGCAGCGACAAGTTCCGGCTCTTTCCGGACGAGGACCAAACAAACTGGTTATTGCTACGTACTACGGATACAGAGTTGACAGTTCTGGATCAGCAAGGGCAACGTCGATTCGATGTGCGAGCGCTCCAGTCGGGACGTAACAACGTGCGTTATCACCGGCTTGGTGCGGGTGTTGAGTTAATCAGTGTAAAATCGGGAGGTTTCACTACGTTGTACGACATGAACGGTAGGATTATTGGCGACAGACCTATTCCAAGCGATTTCCCGGTAGCGCTACAATTCGACGAACGTACCAATGAGTTATACATTCTAAGTGGCGCACAGCAGGCCGTTCAGTTATTTCGAATACGAATTAGATAGCAGAGAGGTAAGGGTATGGGGCAGAGGGTTATTCCTTTCACCCCATGCCTTCTGCCCAATGCCCTACGCTCTATGCACATACTACGTTATTTTATTTTAGCGATTGCCCTGATACTTTGGGCCGGTGGATTGTTTAGTACAGTGTCGCACTGGCTTTATGAAGCCGGCGTCATCGCCGAAGATTATCGGTACGGCGATTTGTATCGTCTGTGGCCTTTGCCGAAATTTAAAGAAACCCATTATCGCTGTCCCTCGGCAAATCGGTCGAGCGATACGTCTTCAACGCATTTGTACATCATTGGTGATAGCTTTTCTGATCCAAAACAGCTTAGTGAATCTGATTTCGGCGTAAGTCACTATCAACGGGTAGCCTGGGAATTTCAGCAACGGGCTCAGCTTGACACAAGCAAACGTAACGTGCTGTTCATCGAAACCGTAGAACGTCACTTTCGGGATCATTTTGCCGTGTCCGTAAATCAACTGATTGTGCAGAACGATACTAGCCAAACTGCATCTTTAAAGCCGACGTTAAAGCAACGCATCCGTAATGAATTAAACCTAAAAAACGTAAATGAGCGGCTCGAATCAGAATTATTTGGTCAGGATTGGGCGCTCTGGTTTAAAGAAGTCAAAGCCGAACTGACCCTGAAATGGTTTGATCGGGATAACGGCGCCGTTACGTTGGCGAAAAACCAGCAGCATATATTTCTCAACCTGGATACCGACACTACGAATCGACTGAACTCGTCTTTTGCGCCCTTAACCGATAAAGAAGTCAATACGTTGGTCGACAGTGTAAATGCTACTGCAGACCGTTATCTTCGGTTAGGTTTCGACGAAGTTTACCTATCAATTGTTCCCAACAAAGCCACCATTCTGGAACCCAGTCGGGGAGTTTATAATCATCTCATCGAACGGGTTCAGGCCAATCCACGACTGAAAGTTCCATTCATCGATACGTATAGTCGGTTTAAAAAAGCACCTTCATCGCCTTACTGGAAAAGCGATACGCACTGGAACTGCGATGGACGGTCTATTTGGTTACAGGCTGTTTATCAGAAGGTTAAAATTTAGCTGGTACACAGAGAGACACGGAACAGACACAGAGGTTTTATTATTTTTCTTTGTATAACTCTGTGTTTCCTCTGTGCATCTCTGTGTACCGGCTAAATCACCGCCGTTGCAGTACTTCGTCGAGCTTGGCTTTGTAGATGCGCCCGACGGGTATTTCCTCATTATTGACCCGAATGTACGTAGCGCTGATGGCCTGAATGTGTTCTAGCGATACAATGAAGGATTTGTGAATACGAACGAACCGATTCGGGGGCAGTTTTTCTTCCAGGTAGCTTATGCGCAGATACGACACCAGTGGTCCCGTTGCAGTATGAATTCTGACGTAATCTTTTAGGCTCTCAATCCAGAGAATATCGTCCAGATCGAGCTTCACCATCTCCTTATCGACCTTGAAATACTGATAGTCTTTCGCAGGACGTATCGGTTCGGGTGCTTCGGGTTGAGCGGGCGTTGTGGGCAGGAAACGGTAGATTTTGCCTACCGATTGCAGAAATCGCTCAAACGAAATGGGTTTCACCAGAAAATCCACTACGTCGAATTCGTAACTATCCAACGCGTGTTCCCGAAAAGCCGTTGTGAAAATAACCTTCGGTCGATAGCCGAGCGGACGTAGCAGATCGAAGCCCGTGAGCCGGGGCATTTGAATATCCAGAAACAGTACGTCGATCGGGTTTTGCTGGAGGAACAAAAGAGCCTGCGTCGGGCTGTTCGACAAGCCGACCAATTGCAAATCCGGCAATCGACCAATGTAGTCTTTCAACAGGTCGGTTGCCGGTGGTTCATCATCCAGCACAAAACAACGTATCGCCATTCGATAAAATAACTTTCGGATTTTGTCATGCTGACGCAGGAAGCATCTTACGTTTTCCAAACTAACTTGTTGGGGCACGTTAAAATGCTTCCTGCGTCAGCATGACAAAAATCGTCAACAAAATTTCAAGGTTCCGGCAACACTATTTTTTGTCGATTCTATACAGCCGGCCCTGATCAGTAACTGCATATAGAGCACCGTCATTGCCCTGTGTTACGTCCCGAAAACGCTGGTATTGATCAGAAAGGAGCCGCTCTTCGCCCACAACTTTATTATTCTCAATCACCAGTCGGGCAATGTGCATGCCACTCAGTGCGCCAACAAAGAGGTTGTTTTTCCATTCGGGGATGGCATTACCGCTGTAAAAGGTCATGCCACTGGGAGAAATGCTTGGGTCCCAATAATATACAGGCTGTTCAAGCCCATCCTTCTGTTGGATTCCCTCTCCCACTTTCGGGCCAGCATACTCGATTCCATACGTAATGGTAGGCCAGCCATAGTTTTTGCCGGGCTGGATACGGTTAATTTCATCGCCCCCACGTGGGCCAAACTCACCTTCCCATACATCGCCCGTAACCGGATGAAACGCCAGACTCTGCACGTTCCGGTGACCGTAGGAATATAATTCTGGACGCGCATCAGCTTTGCCGGCAAACGGATTTCCAGCGGCAGGTTTACCGTCTTTAGTGATACGAATGACTTTGCCCAGTCCAGAGTTAAGTGACTGAGCCTGCGGACGGGTGACTTTGTCGGAGCGTTCTCCGGTGCTAATAATCAGATTACCAGATTTGTCGATCAGGATACGACCGCCGTAGTGCAAATTGCTTTTATAGGCTGGCGTAGCGCGGTAGATGACGGTTGCCCCCTCAATTTTCTTCTCGTCACTCGATAGTTTCCCTTTGGCAACAGCCGTCAGGTTTCCCTCATCGCCAGCTTCAGAAAATACCCAATAAATCATTCGGTTAGACGCAAAATCGGGATCGGTACGTAAGCCCAGTAACCCGCCCTGACCCGCTGGATTCACCTTTGGCAGACCGGTGATCGCTTCACTTACTTTACCCTCTTTCGTAACAATCCGCATGGTTCCTTCCTTCTCAGTAATAAGCAGCCGTCCGTCGGGCAGGCTGGTGATACCCCACGGGCTTTTAAGCGATTCGGTCAGGACTTTTGCTTCGTAAGGAGTAGCCGTTTTAACACCAGCAATCCGAGTCTGTCCCGAAAACGCTGATTTATACTCCGAATTTGGGTCTTTGGTTTCAACGGGGCTACCGGCACCCGTTCGGTTATCAGCCGAATTCTGGCCACAGGCAGTAAAACCAGCCAGAAGTATGCATAGGCTAGTCGTAGTAAGCAGGATTTTGTTGGTCATGATTGTTTGGTTGTAAGATTTTCACCTTTTATCATTGGTTGAACTTAAAAAGAGAATTTAAAATAGACTCTACCTTACTGATCTGTTTTGATTAATGATACGTCACGTAGCGACTCCAAAGAGTTTTTAATTCTGCACGAATCACTACGTAGCAATCAGTTCAGATTGAATTTCAGAACGGCAAGAAACTGACTGTCTTCGGGCAACGTAACGAGTTCGTGCTGACCGGGAAACAGGATATCCAGCCGTTTTTTCAGATTTGTCAGCCCCAGCCCCGACGTTTCGGGATAGGCTACGTCATCCGGCACTGAATTCTCCACCGAAAAAACCAGTCGGTTGCTACTCTGCGACAAATGTAGTTGAATCCAGCAGTTGGTTTCAGTTTGAGCGGCTCCATGCTTGAACGCATTCTCGACAAAAGGTAACAGGAGCATGGGTGGAATCATCATCTCGTTCAGGTTTTTCAGTTCGTCGAAGTTCGTTTGCACATCCAGACGGTCACCATAACGTATCTTTTCCAGCGCGATATAATCCGTCAGGTAACCGATTTCTCGGTTGATGGGTACCTGTGGGCGATGGCTTTCGTGGAGCTGGTAGCTGAGTAGTCCCGCCAGTCGTTGCAAAAGACGCGGCATCTGAGCCGGTTGGTGCATCGATACCGAAACCAGGTTATTTAACGTATTGAACAGAAAATGGGGCTGCACCTGCGATTGCAGCAAACGATATTCAGCCGCCAGTTTTTCTCGCCGATACGTATCGCTTAACTGCTGCTGACGTAGCGCATGACGAACCAGTTCGGCAGCCACAAAAAGCGCAACCACCAGGTGAAGTTGCATAGACTCGGCCAGAATTTTAGGCCAATAGAGAAGCGGCTTTTCTAATCCGCCAGGATAATAAATTGGATAGAGAATCGTATAGTTGATTGCCCGTCGAAGAATACCAAAAACAACGATCCCGCCAAGTAAACTCAGCCAGAAACCAGCGATACGTTCCGACAGTAAAAACCGTCGGATAGTAATAAGCAGGTGCCAATAACCAGCCACCACTAACAAAGGCAGATTATACGTGATCTGACACAGGCTTTGCTGGAAATTATCCAGGTAGGCTCCTGTATTGAGCCACTCAAACAGAAAGAAACCCATCCAGAAGAGGCCATGTGCCCAAATTTCCCGCTGTGGTTTGAAACTACCGAAACGAGCCATTTCTACGGTTTTCAATTCATTAAAGACACAAATTTACTACGTACGTTGATCATTACACTGGCTATTTTGCCCAACAACGCTTGTGCTCTCCCCAACGGAAGTCACTTTCGACAAACGACCGATTTTCTCGCCCAACTGCGCTACGGAGCCGAAACCGGTTATGTGGGCCGGTAAATACGTCGTTAGGCTAAAATAAAATTCTCCTATCGATATAGGCGGTTGCTTTACCACCGGAATACAACCTTGAATTGAAACGCTAAAACAAATTTCAACCATGTTAACCAATCAACACACGCTCTTGCCATCTATTGGCCAACTGGCAGTAGGCTTAGTTGCTACGTTCGTTTTGTTAGCCCATTCTGGTCGGGCACAAGTCAGCAACGTAACAGCGCAGAACGTAACAGCGCAGAACGTAACGCCTGCCAACGTTCTTGTCCGATCGGATAGCGATCCTGATTATGCACTGGCTTCAGCTTCCTATCAGGTTCACGCGTATGTGAGTCAGAAGGGCAAGGTGCATCTGATGATCAACAACCCAGAACATCTGCGGTATAAAATTGAGGTCGTGGATCAACAAAACCGCTCTCTGTATGAGGAGTTCACCAACCATAATCGATACAACCGCCGAATCGATTTATCATCTCTCCCTGAAAACTCCTGCCAGATCATCGTAAAAATTGACAACAAACGTTATCAGTATAAGGTGAGACGGCAGGAAGCGCAGCTCGCCTTTACACTACAACCCAACATCAATCAGAATCCGACTGACGAGCCGCGTCAAAGCGAATCAGAACGTTCACCGACTCCCGTTACCCTCGACTAATCATCCTGAAACGATCAGTGACTATGTTGAGCGATCAGTCAACGGCTAATCAACTAGCTGATATGCTTAAAGCGATGGGACATCCCCTGCGCATTCAGATTATGGCGATTATCATTGCCGAACAGTTTGTCAGCATTCCAACTCTACAGCAGGGTTTACCCGACACAGATCCGTTTTTTCTCTACAGGAATTTACGCTACATGGAGAAAAAGATGCTGCTCAGGAAACGCCGTAAAGGGCGGGAAATCTATTACGGCTTATCAGAAATGGCGATAGCTGCCGGTTTTGACTTGTTTTTCCGAAATCGAACCGACGTAGTAGTACGTAATGACGAGCAAACGGCATCGTTCCGGCAAAATCTCAAAGGACAAATTCCTGCTTTTTCGTAACCAATACCCGAAGGCTACTGCTTTGATGGGAACTAATGAACAACACGACTGAGGTCAACACTACGTAGTGTTGACCTCAGTCATTTATAAGTCGATACGCATTTATAGATGACGTAGTAAGTATCCCTACCTTGTACGATTCTTATCCTCTAGCGGTTTATTTGATTATTTAAACTAATTTTCGCCCGGACTTATAAACCTTTACTCAATGAAATCGTATTTCCTACCTGCTTTGCTAATTTTATTAGGGGGTGCACTGACTCCGATTCATGCTCAGACCAGCTCATTAAAGGCCCTTTGGGAGTCTGATACGACGCTACGTACCCCTGAATCGGTCTTATATGATCCTGCCCAAAAAGTCATTTACGTCGCCTGTATCAATGGCAGCCCAACGATGGAGAACAAAAATAGCTTCATTGCCAAAATAGGTCCAGATGGTAAAGTGATTAAGCTCAAGTTTACCGAGGGCCTCAATTCTACGAAAGGAATGGGCATTTTGGGCGATAAGTTATACGTAACCGAAATGACGCAAGTCGCTGAAATTTCAAAGGCAACCGGTCAGATTGTGAACCGTTATCCGATCCCAGAAGCTAAATTTCTCAATGACATTGCCGTTGATACGCAGAAGAAGACGATCTACGTAACGGACATGAGGAGTAATCGGATTTGGTCAATAACAGATGGTAAAGCCAGTATGGTTTCGGAAGGAACTCCGCTCAGTAATCCAAATGGCTTACTGGTCGATAACGGCCTGTTGTTGATCGGCAATGGTGACGGTTCGCTGATGGCCATCGACCCAGCGACGAAACAGATGAGAACGCTCGCTAAAGTGTCGGGTGGAATTGACGGTATCGCTCCGTTAGGGAAGCAGGCTTATATAGTCACGGAGTGGGGCGGGAAAATCTGGCACGTCGGCGCAGACGGCAAAACCGAATTAAAGCAGGATACCTCTGCCGAGAAAATTAACTCTGCTGATGTCGATTATAATTCCAGTGCCCAGGTCTTGTACGTACCCACGTTCAATCACCACACGGTTAAGGCTTATTCGCTGAAGTAAGGCTGAGATAGCCCTTTCAGGCTACACATTATTTTCGGCCTCCAGTTGATACGTCGGCTGCTAAAATCTGACGTATCAACTGGAGGCCGAATTGTTTGGAATACAATTGAAAGGGTGGCTGGCGAATTGTATTTTTCCAGACTGGTTAGCTAGCTCAGTTTATGTAAAGAAGCTAAAGCAAGAATGTTTCATCTCCTTCAGGCTATCATTGCTGAGAATTGTCTAAGTCATTTCCTTAGTAAAAAGTAAGTATGACCGCCGTCTCCCTCTGCCACAAAATGAGTATCAAGAATCGTAAACCCTATTTCAAGAAACCAAGATTGATAAGTGATGGCATCAGTATGGCTCCAATACATGCTAGTACCTAGTTGATTCCAATCCTCATCTGTGCCTGTCCATGCTTGAGCGCCTGTAATGCATAGAAAATACCCTTCAGCTTTGAGCCAGTTATAAACTTCATTGAATAAAGCAGGCTGCTCAGCTATGGGGAGATGAATAATTGAATACAAGGCTAGAACTCCATCGAAAGAAAGAGCAGGAAAGTTAAGACTAGCCATGTCAGCGACCTCAAAGCGGGCATTAGGAACGTTGGCGCGCGCCTGCTGGATCTGGACCGGAGAAATATCGACGCCCAGATAATCGAATTGCTGACTCAGAAAATGGGCAGTTGGAATGCCATCAGCGCATCCCAATTCGAGAACGCTGGCATCTTTAGGTAGTAAGCGCGCAAAGGCGATTAACCAGTCATTATACCGATCTGGATTTAGCTGTTCATAATGAGTTCTATAACGGGTTCCTAACTGGTCATATCCCCGTTGTACGATGCACTTAGGGTCTTCCAAAATTTATATAATTGAACTACGTTCATCCGAACTGAAAATCGGAGTCTACGACACTATTTATTACCGAGTTGTTCGGCTATTCCAATGAGAAGTCCTTCAGGCCCACGAATATAGCAAAGCCGATATACGTCTTCGTACTGAACCACTTCGCCGACCAGTTGGGCGCCCAACTGGCGGAGCCTGACGAGCGTTTCGTCAATATCTTCCACGGCGAACATCACACGTAAATAGCCCAGAGCGTTCACTGGGTCGTTCCGATGATCAGCTATTGTAGGGGGAGTAAGAAATCTGGAAAGCTCGAGCCGACTGTGACCGTCGGGAGTGACCATCATGGCAACCTCAACACGCTGGGAACCCAATCCAGTGACACGCCCGGCCCATTCTCCCTCAACTATGAATCGACCTTCGAGCTTCATACCAAGCTCAGCAAAAAAAGTGATGACTTCATCGAGGGATTCTACCACGATGCCGACATTGTCCATTCGTACTAATTTACTTTTTGTCATAACGTATGCTTTTTGGTTTGTGCCACGTTGTAGAATCTAAGTCACGTTAAGAGAATATGAATGCCTTAAAATACATGTAAATTGACGCTACAATTCATTCGGTAAGCCTCTCTCCGCCAATCGTATTACCTCAATTGCAGCCACTACGTTCAATGAGCATACGTGTCGACTACTTTACAACGTAGTAACAACGACATAGCAAACCCTGTTCATCCAGGGATGACGTAACGAAATTGTCCAGAAATCGAAAAATTGGTGGTGATACGTTAATCAACCAGATATGGCAGGTAAGGCTCCAGCTTGTTGGTATCGCGGAAGGCCGTCACCTGATGCAGTTGATTGTTGTACGCGTCGTACCGCAACTCTACGTAGAAATCGCGGAGGTTGTAGAGCAGAAAAATGTTTTCGCCTTCGTACCGGTTTGCGAGAATATCGCCGGTGAAATAGAGCGTATCAAGTTGCTGGTCGGCGGAGAGTCGGGCGAAGTCGGTGGGTTGCATGGGCGGCTGAGGTTGACAGGCGAAATAAGCAAAAGTCGGGCGGCTCACCAAACGAGCTACCCGACTTTATATAATACAACTAAAATAATTTAGCGTATAAATGAAATAGCACTACGTTTAAAGTTCCAACTCTCAGGGTATTACGTTCAATATCTAAAAGATAAATTTTTAGAGTTGAAATAGAGAACGAAGTGTTTTTTTGTCATGCTGAGGAACGAAGCCTCTTAATGTATCATTACTCTCAGGTTTGGAGAGTTCAAGATGCTTCCTGTGTCAGCATGACAAAAAATACTCAAATTTTAACTTCCTTTCCCGATTTGGCGGCTGCATATATTGCTTCGACAACTTTAATGTCGCGCAACCCTTCTTCGCCCGGAGCAATCATCGGTTTTTTGTTCATAATGGCCAGCGCATCGTCGTCCATCTGTTTAGTTTGCTGCCAGGGGACTTCATAGGGATGTTCAATGGTTCCGCCGTTACCCCAATTCCCTTTCTGTCCGTTATAACCCGAATAGGGCTCCATCCGCCATGATCCTTTCGAACCCGTTACGTGCAAATAATTCATATTCATACCGTAGCTAGTCTGTAAGGAAGCCCTGGCACCACTCGGAAAAACCAGTTGAACCATCGACGTCTCGTCAAGGCCGTTTTTGTAAACATCGGGCCGGGTCGTGTATTGTTGAGCCGTTACGGAAATGGGTTCTTCTCCAGTTGCCAGCCGAGCGCCCTGTATTACGTACACACCCATATCGTACATAACGCCCCCACCCATTTCTTTTTTCTGCTTCCAGTGCGTGGTGCGATTGTCATAATACGCTGCTGCGCAGTCGACCATTTGAATTTTACCGATTTTTCCTTCGCGCAGTCCTTTCATCCACTCCTGTGTGTTGGGTTCATGCTGAAGTCGGTATCCAATAGACAGCGTAACTTTATTTTTGGCGCAGGCATCAATCATGTTTTGACATTCCTTTGCCGTTACAGCCATTGGTTTCTCGCACCAGACATGCTTGCCCGCTTTGGCCGCTCGTACTACGTACTCTTCGTGCATCGACGGGGGCAGCACTACGTATACGACGTCGATGTCAGGGTTGTTGGCGATCTGGTCGAAAGTTTGGTAAGAGTAAATATTCTTGTCGGGAATATTATATTGCTTCTTCCACTTTTCAGCTTTTTCGGGCGTACCAGTCACGATACCAGCGAGGTAACAGTTTTTTGTTTTTTGCAAAGCAGGAGCCAGCAAATCAGTACTATAATAGCCCAATCCGACCAACGCTACGCCAAGGCGGTCTTTGGCTGGATTCGTAGCTGCCCATAATGTGTTAGGTTGTATCGAAGCTACTATCCCGGTAAGGGCGGTTGTATGCAGGAATGTTCGTCGCGTCGTCATTTTCATTCGTTTAGTTGAATACTACGTCGAATTTACTAGTTAAAGTCTGACCGACTTAGGTCCTACTACGTTAGAACGTAGCGTCTGCACAGTTTACTACGTTGCTTTAGTCTAAACGAGTTGAATTGGACTTTTGAGTAAACGGTTTGGGAAGCTGACAGGGATTCTATAGTATTGTTCTGGTTATGAACAAATTACCCTTATGTCCATCAAACTCAACTGGTTCGAAAAACTACAAAATTTCAGCTATCTGCTGTTTCTCGTACTCGCTTCTTTGAGTTTTTCTGCATCTGTACAAGGTCAAAATCTGATCTGGGCAAAGAAAATGGGCGGCACAACCCGCGATTACGGAAACGCCGTTACTATTGATGGCTCGGGCAATGTGTACACAACCGGTTATTTTGAGGGAACTGCCGACTTCGACCCGGGTCCGAACGTAGCAAATCTTACGTCGGCAGGCTTTACTGATATATTTATCAGCAAGTTAGATGCATCCGGTAATTTTCTGTGGGCCAAACGAATCGGTGGAACGGGCGAGGACCAAGGGAAAGCGATAGCCGCAGATCGGTTCGGGAATGTTCATATCACTGGCCATTTTGTCGGTACCGTAGATTTCGATCCGGGAACGGGCACAACCAATTTTAATTCGGCGGGTTATGACGATATCTTTATCAGTAAGCTCGACGGTTCGGGTAATCTGATCTGGGCCAGGCAAATCGGCGGCTCATTGGAAGACAATGGCTTATCCATCGATGTAGACGTAGCAGGTAATGTTTATACAACAGGTCGTTTTGCATCTACCGTTGATTTCAATCCGGCTTTAAGTGTGGCCAACCTAACCTCGGCGGGGGTTAGCGATATTTTTGTTAGCAAGTTAGACGCTTCGGGTCAGTACGTTTGGGCCAAACGGATGGGTGGTCCATCGGGCGACGTTGGGCGATCACTAGCACTCGGTAGCAATGGAGAGATTTTACTAACTGGCCATTTCAACGAAACCGCCGATTTTGATCCCGGCCCCGGCACATTTAACCTGAACTCTGCCGGAAATAGCGATATATTCATCAGCAAACTGGATGCATCCGGAAATCTTGTTTGGGCGAAACGCACGGGAGGCTCAGACTTTGATTTTGGTATCTCACTAGTTTACCGAAGTGGCTATATCTTTACCGTAGGTCAGTTCGAAGGTACTATGGATGCCGATCCCTATATTTTAGGTTTATTCAATCTCACCTCACTGGGTGAAGACGATATAGTTCTCAGTAAACTGGATGAGTCTGGTAATCTGATCTGGGCAAAACGCTTTGGCGGAACGGGTTTCGATTATGGTAGCTCGGTAGCCATCGACGGACTAGGGGAAGTTTATCTGGCTGGTTATTTCGAAAATACCGTCGATTTTGACCCAGGTGCAGGCGTAACGAATCTTACGTCGGCAGGTTTACGGGACATATTCGTGGTTAAACTGGATGCGCCGGGCAATTTCATCTGGGCACGTCGGATGGGCGGCACTAGCCATGACGAGTGTTTTTCGATGGTGGTCGATGCATTAGGCACTGCTTTCCTGACTGGACAATTTGCCGCTACGTCCGATTTTGATCCCAGCTCCAACGTAGCAAATCTTACGTCAGCCGGTATCTACGACGTTTTTGTTCTTAAGCTTAGCGGAAATCCGGTTTCGGTACAGAGTGGCTCCTGGACAAACCCGGCGACCTGGTCATGCACGTGTATTCCAACGGTTACTGATGTTGTTTTTCTCAGGAATACGGTCAACTTGCCGGATGGCAGCTCGCAGCCGGTTCGTCGACTTATTTATTCCAATACGGGCCGACTGATTTTCGGAGCTGGCTCCACCTTACAGGCATCGAATTAAGCAGTCGATTGCAAATTTTCTCGAACCCAGCCGGTGCGCTTTTTTGTTACAGATAAGGTCTGTTCATGCAGAAGGCCCTATTTTTGCCCCATGTCTAAAAACGTCAATATCGGTTTAGTACAAATGAGTTGCTCGGCGGATGTCGAGGCCAATATTCAGAAAGCCATCGATGGCATTCGTGAAGCGGCCCAAAAAGGCGCTCAAATCGTTTGTTTGCAGGAATTATTCACCTCGCTCTACTTCTGCGATGTAGAGGATCATCATAATTTCAGCCTGGCCGAAGCCATTCCCGGCCCCACCACCGAGCGGCTAGGGAAACTCGCCGGCGAACTGAACGTAGTGATTGTGGCGTCGCTTTTCGAGAAACGAGCGCAGGGTTTGTATCACAACACCACCGCCGTGTTGGACGCCGACGGTACGTATCTTGGCAAGTATCGCAAGATGCACATCCCCGACGATCCGGGCTATTACGAGAAGTTTTATTTTACACCTGGCGACCTCGGTTACAAGGTTTTCGACACAAAGTTTGCACGTATCGGCGTGCTCATTTGCTGGGACCAGTGGTATCCGGAAGCGGCACGTATTACGTCGTTGATGGGCGCTGAAATTCTGTTCTACCCAACAGCCATCGGTTGGGATACTAACGAGCCCGACCCGAAGCAGAATGAGGAACAATACAACGCCTGGCAAACCATTCAGCGGAGTCATGCTATCGCCAACGGTGTACACGTAGTGGCCGTGAACCGCGTTGGGCGTGAGGCCGATCAGCAATTCTGGGGTGGTTCGTTCGTAGCCAATCCGTTCGGGTCGCTGCTGTATCTGGCTCCCCACGATCAGGAACTGATACACGTACAAACCGTCGATCTGGCGCTATCCGAGAAATACCGTACTACGTGGCCCTACTTCCGCGACCGACGTATCGATTCTTACCAACCCATCACCCGGCGTTACATCGACGAATAGAATACGGTTATGAGTGACCGTTACGTTAGTTATGATACGTTCCTTTCATTGTCATGCTGACGCAGGAAGCATCTTAAAGTTTCTAAACGAATTAGTAAGGATACTTTAAGATGCTTCCTGCGTCAGCATGACAAAAATTCGAAGTAGAATTCAATAAACTATTTGTATTTGAGCCCTTATTTTCTTTGCGAGCAGTAATGAAAATTCCCATCGTTTTAGCCATAACGGTAGTAGGCAGTCTGGGTATCTGGTACCTGCTTCCCCGTGGCCTCCCCGATCCAGACCCGGTATATCTGATCGGTTCGTTACCCCCGCAAACGGCACTGACGCCAACCCCTCGTTCGCGCTTTACGCCTACCACACGTAAAGGTTATTATAACATCGACGTAGTAGACGACTTTACGTTGCCTGCCACCAAAACTATTACGTTCTGCGGAGCTGGTCGAAACCTACACGTAGCGCAAGACCGTACAAAGCTGTTCCGGCGCGGTTTTTCGGCAGTTGACCAGAGTCGAATGGTACCCAACGTAGAAATTTGGAAAGATGGATTTCCGGCTAAAGGATGGAAAAGTCCGCTAGATATTCGGCAGCGCTCCTGGATTGTGTACCGCAATTATTTTACAGATTCGTTCGGATTGAACTGGGCCATCAACAGCGATATGGGCAACGAAACGGTGTATAAAGCCCCTGCGCCCAAGCCTGGAGCCCGGATCAATCGCAATACGTTGTATCAGGCTTCTTCCGAATTGAGTGGTGGGTGTATTGCTTTTGGGGATTGCCCGCCGGGTGGTATGAAAAGTACCTATGGTTTCATTTTTCTGGATATTGAAAACGAAACGTATACAGTAAAAGACCGTCAGGAACAGGCGAATCTGTATACGTTCATGGTGAAAACCATAAAAGACAACTCTATTCCACAAACCGAAGTTGGCTCCATTGACCCCGTAGCGCATAATAGTTTCGGTTATTCACGCGCTGAAGATTATACGGACACGATACGTTGGCTGTACAATATGCCCGCCAAACACACAGCCACCAGCCGTCAGCGGGGTATGACCGACGATATTCTGGGAAAATCGTTTGTCGATTTGGCTGATTTCCAGATGCCTGGTACGTATTTTCTCTACCCAGAATTCGATTACTCATTTCCACATACCGGCAATGGCGACCGCCACTGGTTGGCTGCTGTACTAGGCGAGCAGGAAGTAAACCGGAGACTGTCGCCCAAAAAACGGCTTGCCTGGCAGTGGGTTTTCAACACGCAGGGCGACTTCCCGAAAAGCGCCAAAGCCGAACACCCCGCCCCACCCGCCGTAGCCGAAGGAACCGCCATTTTCTATTGGTTTACAGGCGCTTACGGTGCTTTATTCTGGGACGACCACAACGAATTAACCCCCGATCAGCCCTCTCCTACCGACCCAGCTTTACAGGGACTTGGCAACGACCGAGTCTACGCCTGTTATGAACATTACATCCACGGTTTGTGGCGGCTATTTAAGCATCACGGCGATCTATTCAACGGGAAGGAAAACTACCTCAACGAAGCTACCGAATGTTCCTACGATGGTGGAAAAACCTGGTACAAATACAACGCGAATCAGATAAAAACGCGCGATTTCCCGTTTGTTCGAGCTATTGTCAACGGAAATCAGGTTCTGATAGCAGCCACAAAAGCCTACGCGCAGCCCCAGCAATACAACCAGGTCATGTTCCGGTATATTCAGAACGGTTATTCATTTTATACCACAATAAACCTGAAAGGCGACGAAATTTATCTGGGTCGGGCCACGATGAGTCGGGTGAAATAAACCAACTAGCCCGGTTTCCTATTTTGCCAGTATATTAACTTTCGACATTCCCCTTTTTTCTGGTAACGATCTATAGTTACTTTACCCCATGAAGCTTGGTATTGAAATCGGTGGCACAAAATTACAACTCATAACCGGCGACATGACGGGGCAGATTACACAGCGATTTCGCTATGCTGTTGACCCAGAACAAGGTGCGGATGGCATTCTAACCCAAATCGCATCTACCATAGAGCAATTGCCTGAGCCGCCACAAGCCATCGGCGTTGGCTTCGGTGGACCTGTCGACTGGCAAACTGGACGTATTGCTACGTCGCACCAGATTGGTGGATGGTCGGGTTTTGAGATGGTGAACTGGCTTCAGCAACAGGCACCGGGTGCCCATGTGCGCGTAGAGAACGATGCGAACGTAGCAGCGCTCGGCGAAGCCCGTCGGGGCGTAGCGGTTGGATTCCGGCACGTCTTTTATGTTACGTTGGGGAGCGGTGTCGGCGGAGGCATGGTCGTTGACCGACATCTTTATCATGGCGCACTACCGGGCGAATCCGAAATAGGCCATTTGTGGCTAGTGCCGCCAAGTGCCAATTCAGATGGGCAAACGATTGAGCAAACTATTTCCGGTTGGGCTATTGATAAACAGATTAGAGAGTTATTACCTCAACTGCCAGAAGATTCGGCGTTGAAAAAAGCCGTCCTGCAAAGTCATACAGAGGGATCAATTGGTAAAGAGGCCCGATTTCTTCACCCGGCCTACGAAGCCAGCGACCCAGCCGCCCGGATGTTAATTGAACAGATCGGTTCGGTACTGGCCCTCGGTCTGTCGCACGTAGTACATCTGTTTCACCCGGACGCGATTGTGCTGGGCGGTGGGTTATCGATGATTGGCGAGCCGTTACGTGCCGCCGTTCGACAGGCACTTCCTAAATTTGTCATGAAAGCGTTTCCTCCTCCGCTCGTTCTGCTGGCAAAACTGGGCGAAGATGCCGTACCAGTTGGTGCCTTGGAACTAGTTTACGATTGATACGAAACAAGTCTAAAAACTAACGTAGCGTTTGTGCTACGTACTTATAAACTGATTAGCTAAAGCATGAATCAAGCTTATTTCCAGACATACCTTGCCAGCCAGAAAGCTACCTACGATGCCATTCCGGTAGATCGGGTGGAACGTATCATTCAACTTATGAAACAATGCTGGGAAGACGACCGGCAGTTGTTCACCTTTGGCAACGGCGGCAGTGCGGCCAATGCTTCTCATTTCATTACCGACCTCGGCAAAGGGGCTTCTGACGTATTAGGCAAGCGTTTCCGGTGTATGTCGCTCAATGACAACGTAGCATGGATTACGGCCCTCGGTAACGACTATGCCTACGAAGACATATTCGTACGGCAAATGGAAAATTACGCCCGTCCCGGCGATTTGGTGCTGATGATGAGTGTCAGCGGAAACTCGCCCAATCTGGTAAAAGCGGCAAAATGGGCAAACGAAAACGGCCTGTTAACCATCGCGTTGGTCGGTGCCAAGCGGGGGCAGTTGGCGGATTTGGCCCAGGAGGTCATCGTCATTGAAGATACGCATTACGGGCGGGTCGAAGATGCGCAGATGACAATTTGCCACATGCTTTGCTATGGTTTTATGGAACAAGAAATTGTAAATCAATAAGCTTATTCACTACTCATTTCGCTCATGAAAAAATTAAATATTGGCCTCGTATGGCTCCTTTATATGACCATTCCGGGGCTTTCATCTGTGATTGCTCAGCCTATGCTTTACCTCACAAATTATACGTATTCGCCAAACCAACCTGTTGTAGGAACGCTTCATTCAAAGCAGCCCGTTGCCCGATACGTTGTGAGTGGCCCTAACGCAGATTTGTTTACCATTGACAAAGCTAATCAGCTGTCTATCAAGCCAGAATCCGCCAAGTCTTCGGAGCCTTTTTATGATATTACCATTGAAGCGCAAAATCCGTCGGGTTCTCAAAAGAATGCGTTTCGGGTGCTGAAAGACCAGTTCATTCGTAATCAGGTCATTGCTCACCGGGGAGCGTGGAAGCAAAGTAATACGACCGAAAACTCGCTGACGTCACTGAATAATGCCGTTAAGTTAGGTTGTATGGGAAGTGAGTTTGACGTTCACATGTCGTCCGATTCGGTCATTTTTGTAAATCATGACCCAGCTATTAACGGAATCAACATAGAGAAAACACCAGCTCAGGAACTGGCCAAAGTCAAACTGAGTAACGGTGAAACCCTGCCTACCCTCGAAGCTTATCTGAGAGAGGGGATGAAGCAGTATAAAACCAAGTTGATTCTGGAAATAAAAACCTCGAAACTGGGTCGCTCAGTAGCCCTTACCGATCGCGTAGTAGCGATGGTTCACCAACTGAAGGCGCAAGCCTGGGTCGAGTATATCGCGTTCAGCTACGACGTTTGTAAGCGAGTTCGGGAATTGGACCCGGTTGCTAAAGTTTCTTACCTGAATGGCGACAAAACGCCTGCCGAATTAGCCGCCGACCAACTGAACGGTTTCGATTATCATCTCAGCGTACTCAAGAAAAACGAAAACTGGATTCAGGAAGCCAAAGAGCGCAAGTTGACAACCAACGCCTGGACCGTAAATTCCCGTTCAGATCTGCAATGGTTTCTGGATCAAAAGGTTGACTACATTACAACTAACGAACCCGAATTGCTGCTGGAGTTGACAAAGTAATTTTCTGAACCGGGATTTAACAGATTTAAGGATTTACACGATCTTGTCGATAAGCGCTTCAAAGAAGCAAAAAACAAAATCGTGTAAATCCTTAAATCTGTTAAATCCCGGTTCAGAAAATTACGAATATCGATCATTCCGCCAGGGATAGGCGGTATTTGAATAACCACGTTCTTCCCAGAAACCAAGCCGGTTTCTCGATAGGAATTCAATACGTTTTATCCATTTGGAGCCTTTCCAGGCATATAGTTGTGGGGTTATCATACGTAACGGTCCGCCATGTTCCCGCGTTAGGGGTTGTCCATCGGCGGTATGAACCAGCAGTACGTCAGGTTTGAGCGCTTCTTCGAGTGCTACGTTGGTGGAGTAGCCATCATAGCCGTAACACATAATATGCGTAGCTGTACCCTTGGGATCGGCCAGGGCCGCTACGTCCATAAGCCGAACGCCCACCCACGGTACGTTCAGCCGCGACCAGGTCGTTACGCAGTGAAAATCGCTGGTATCTTCAATCTGCGGTAAAGCCAGCAAATCGTCCCATTTTAAACGTAGCGGATTATTGACTTCGCCATCAATATTAAGCTGCCATTTATCGAGTGGAATATTCGGCTGATAGCCTAAATCCAAAACTGGCCATTTAGCCGTAACGGTTTGGCCTACGGGCACTTCGGGCATCCCATGTCGATTAATTGATCCCGAACCACGTGGTTTCTCGTCCATTACAGACGGCGTCTGGGCCATTTTGTCCTCAAAACGGCGTTTGAGTTTCATCCGGGCCTCTACAATTTTATCAGTCTTTTCGTTGGCTTCCATCGTTGTTTTAAACAGGTGCTATTTATGTAAACTATGATTTTGATTTTGTAGTTTTACACAAACGAAAAACTGGCGTTATGATAGCTGAAAAAGTATATATCGCCCCCGACGTGTATCTCCGTCAAGAACGCGATGCTCCTTCTAAGAGCGAGTACGTTAACGGAGACATTATTCCTATAGCCGGAGCATCCACTAATCACAATCGAATTAAAGAAAATACAGCCATTGAAATTGGTTTAAATATCCGCGGGAAAGGTTGCCGTAGTTATTCCAGCGACCAGCGCGTGAATGTACCAACCGATTCTCTATACGCTTACCCTGATATTGTGGTTGTTTGTGGCCCAAATCAGTATCACGATTCGTTGCATGATACGTTAACAAACCCAATGCTGATTGTAGAAGTGCTTTCGCCCGGCACTGCCGCCTTCGACCGGGGCGATAAATTCGCTCTCTACCGCCAATCGCTCACGTTTCAGGAATACCTATTCATCGACTCCGAAAAGATGCGCGTTGAAGTTTTCCGAAAACACGAACGGGGTTATTGGTTTCTGGCTTCTGAAGCCAATAAAACAGGCGAAACCGTCGAATTAGCCATCATTAATTTATCATTGCCACTGGAGACTATATACGCGGAAACCGAAGGCGTTCTACGGTGATACGTACTAAATTACGACACGCGCACGTAGCTCCCCAACAGTTTCACTTCGGCGGCATGATGATTCAGAATTTCCTGCAAATCCGGGTCGGTGGCGTGGCCTTCGCATTCCAGCAAAAACCAGTACCGGAACGTAGCGCCCTCACGCAGCGGTCGACTTTCAATTTTGGTGATATTGATACGTCGCAAATTAAATTCCTGTAAAAATTCTGCCAGCACGCCCGGCCGATCTGTATTGGGCAGACGGGCAATCATGGTCGTTTTATCGCGTCCACTCGGTTGATTCACGAAATCTTTTGCCAGAATCAGAAATCGGGTACGGTTCAGATTGCTATCCTCGATATTGCCGAAAAGTATGGGTACACCAAACAGTTTAGCGGCAATGGTTGAGCATAACGCAGCCGAATTAGGGTTCTGGGCTGCCATCTTTGCCGCTTTTGAGGTCGACTCAACTGGTACTTGCTCGACCTTTAATCCATCAAATGAATCGTTCAGAAATTTACTGCACTGCCGAAATGCGATATCCTTCGAATAGATGTGCGTAATATCAGTGAGGTTTTCGGCCTTGGTGGCAAATGTGAAATGAACGGGAATCTGCGCTTCGGCAGCTATTGTCAGGTCTTTTTCCAGCAACAAGTCAACAGCCTCACTCACAACACCTTCCTGATTATTTTCGATGGGAACCACGCCAAAACGAACCCGTCCTGTTTCGACGCTTTCGAATACGGATCGAATCGTAGGAAGCGCTACATACGTGCTCATTGCGCCAAAACGGCTCTCGGCGGCCTGATGCGTAAAACTGCCTTCGGGGCCCAGGTAGGCCACTCGTTCGGGTAACTCAAGATTGCGCGAAACGGCAAAAATTTCCAGGAAAATAGCCTCAATGGCCTCTCGGTTCAGCAGGCCATTATTTTGTTCGTGAAGCCGGTCCAGAATCTGTTTTTCGCGTTCGGGACGGTAAATAACGGCGTTCGTTGAGCGTTTGAGTTCGCCAACACGACGTACCAGTTCCATGCGCTGATTCAGCAAATTCAACAGTTGGTCGTCGAGGGTGTCGATTTGGTTACGAAGGGATTCAAGACTCATTATAAAAACCAGTGCGCTACGTAGTCTGCAAAAGTACATCACTGACCGCCCACTGCAAACTTTATCTTTGATTGAATGTAAACCCGTCCTAAATCCCTCCCCAGAAGGGAGGGATTTAGGACGGGGTAAATAACGTAACGGGCCAGACTGGATTTTCAGTCTGGCCCGTTACGTTGTTAGACTCTCAATTCGCTTAAAGCGGATTCTGCACAATTTTCGCATTGGCATTAATCTCGCGCCGTGGAATCAGGAATTCCCATTGCTTATCGCCGGCTGGTACGTCGAAAAGTACCACAACGGCACTGCTGAGGTTGGCCCCATTGCGGTTCAGCGGCTGGTTCATGCGTTTCAGATCGAGGAAGCGGAAGCCTTCGCCCCACAGTTCGATACGTCGGTTGAAGATGATTTCATCGATCAACGTCGTGCCTGTTTTGGTCGACAGTTTGTACGATGGATCGCGTTTGCTTACCAGATCAAACAGTACGCTGGCCGCTGCCGTATTATTGTTCAGGCGAGCCTGCGCTTCGGCTTCGATCAGGTACATTTCGGCAGCCCGCATGTACGGAATATCGCCCATCGTACTGGTCGACGGCGTACCTGGCAGCCGGAACTTCTGATTCAGGTAAGGAGCCCGTACACCACCCGTAGGTACCACCGAGTTGGTCGCCGTTGGGGTCTTCACCCACATTTTCGAGCGAACGTCCGTCGTTGGAATCTGATCATAAAGCGTGCTGTTTATAACCTTAGGTGTTACGCGGATGTTGGTCGAGTTGAAATTACTAGATATATAGGAGTGATACGCGCCAAAGAACTCCGACTGATCTTCGAGGTGATCGAAACCCCACATCCACTCCGGATTGGCGATGTCGGAAAAACCTTCCTGATACTGCGCTACCGTCATAAGGGTAAACCCTTTACGTGCCTCAGCCGCAAACTTGGCGGCATCGGCCCAGTTCTGCTGGGTTAGCGCTACCCGAGCCTGGAGCCCTTTTACAACTTCAAGATTAATATGCGACTTGTAGGCACGTGTCGACGTCAGTAAAGCAGCAGCATCAACTAAATCCTTGTTAATCTGCGTATAAATCTCCTCAACTGTTGCTCTCGGCAAACCTTCGGTCGTCGGCGTCAATACCAGCGGAACGCCCAGTTGGCTATTGGGTTTGTTAGCGGCATCGTAGCGTTTTCCGTAAAGTTGCACCAGATTGAAATATGAGAAAGCACGTAACGCCAGAGCCTCGCCTTTTATCTGATTCTTCTCGGCCTGTGCTCCAGCAGCATTGTCGATGCTGGCGACGGCAATATTAGCGTTGCCAATTAGCCGGTAATAAAGTCGATAAGGCATTTCATCACCTACTGCTGTTTCGGAGCGGTGCGCCTGCCAGCGCGTTTCGACCAAATGCCACGTATTGGAAGTATTACTGATCACTACGTCCTCACCCAGTACGTCCAGAATAACCATCATGGCTGGGTGGCCAAAGTGCCCCTGCGAATCCAGGTAACGTACCACCATAGCCCGGTAGATTCCGTTGATAGCTGCAGCCGCATTTTTTGTGGTCGCATAAGCGGCACCAGCATCGATGCTACCCGTGGGCGATGTTTCTAAATATTCCTGCTCACAGGCTGATGTGACTAAGCCAAGAGCAACTAGTATGGTCAGAAATTGCTTTTTCATGAGTTTGTTGTTGCAGCTTAAAGTGTGAATGAAATACCTAATACGACGCTTTTAGCCGGGCTAAATACGTTGCTGGTTACCCCCGTAAAGGTCTGCTGAACGTTCATTCCCTTGCGCTTGGAAAGGATAAGGAAATTCTCAGCACTAACGTAAACCTGAGCGTTTTCGAGGAATAATTTCTTAGCCAACGTAGTAGGTAGACCATATGAAAGTGTTACCGCACGAAGATTGAGGTAGCTAGCGTCGATGAGCCAACGATCCGACTGTGCATCGAAATCAGAGGTCCGGGCAGCGTCCATCCGGGGAATGTCCGTTACGTCGCCCGGCTTCTGCCAGCGTCTCAGGATATCCACAGACTTGGCACTGCCATACCCCCCCGAACTCATCAGGGCAGCATAGGCACCGTCGTAGGTTTTTCCGCCTAACTGATACACGAATAGCGCTGACAGCGATAAGCCTTTGTACTTGAACGTATTAGTGAAACCACCCGATAGAGCCGGAATGGCTGAGCCGTTGTAATGATAGCGAGCGTTGTTAAAATTAGTCGTCAACGTATCACCGCCTTCCGTTACGCGCGTGCTCCCCGTTACGAAGGAAGCCGCCTGGTACTGAGCCTCTCCAGTAGCTGGATTAACACCTCTGTATTCGCGTAGCCAGTAATCGTAGATTGACCTACCCACGGCGAGTTTCTTGGTGCCGTCGATGATTTCGGGATTTTCGGCAGGCATTTTCGTGATTTGGTTTTTCAACTTCGTCGCATTCAAATCAAGACGCCATACGAAATCTTTGTAGCGTACAGGTTCGAGACCTAATTCGATTTCGATACCCCGGTTATACATGGTTCCGATATTTCGGGTAACGGTTGAAATACCCGCCGATAATGGAAGAGGAACCGCGAAAATCAGGTTCGACGACTGGCGGTCAAAGTACTCGACCGTACCTGATACGCGCCCTTTGAACAGACTGAACTCCAGTGCTACGTCGAACGCATTGCTCGATTCCCAGGCCAGGTTGGTATTACCCAGACTCGATTGTAAAATACCGGCTTCCGAAGCGTTGTTCCAGCCCAGATTATAGAGCGGCTGCCAGGCGTAGTAGCTAATTGTGTTATCCAGCGCGAATTGCGCCGTATTACCGCCACCATCGTTACCTGTCTGCCCGTATGAGCCTCTCAATTTCAGCAAACTGATGGAAGGAATTGACCGAACAAACTCTTCCTGATCTAAACGCCAGGCCCCGCTGACCGAATAGAAATTACCCCAGCGCACATCCTTGTAGAATTTACTCGAACCGTCGCGTCGAATCGAAGCCGAAAGGAAATACTTCTGATCGTAATCGTAATTAATCCGCGAGAAGTAACCCTCCACCCGACGTGTGTTGTATACCGAAGCCAGGTTGGTCGTTGTCGTAAAGTTGACCAACTCGTAGTTTCCTTCCAGAATCAACTGAGAACGAGAACCTTCCAGGTTGTTGTCGTTAATCTGAAAGTTTTCGTGACCCAGCAATACGTCAAAGCTATTTTTGCCAAACGATTTGTTGTAGTTCAACAACTGGTTGAAGTTATAGCTGGAAATATTCTGGAACTGGTGCGTGGCACGGCCAGCCGGCGCACCATCACCAACTTCAGGATTCCCGAACGTATATTCATTGTGATTGGTAATGTCGGTACCGATGTTGGCCGTGAATTTGAAATCTTTCAGGAACGTAATCTCAGCATATCCCCGGGCGCCCAGTACGTTACGGCGGAAATAGTTCTGGTTCAGCGTCGTTTCAGCTACCGAATGCCGTCCGCCAAACTGAGGTCGGGCAGGCAGTCCCAGCGCCGTCAGATTACCATAATCCCAGCGCCGATTGCCATTGGGCAGCGTCAGGAACTGACCTGCGTTGTTGGGGTCATAGGCATAAACCGGATAAATCGGGCCAATATTCCGCGAGAAGAAGAACGGGTTCACGAACGTAGTACTACTCGCTACGTCGGCCTGATTCGACTTCGTAAGCGTTGCCGAAATATTTGCTCCAGCCCGTATCCAGGGTTTCAGTTGCGAATTAATATTGAGTCGACCTGTAAACCGGTCATAGTCAGAACGTATCAGATAGCCTTTATCGCTCAGGTACGTCATCGACAGGAAGTAATCCGATTTATTTTGTCCACCCGCAAAACTCAGGCTCACTTCATCACGATTTCCCTGCCGCATAATTGGCTTCTCCCAGTTCAAATCATCCTGCGAAAACCTGAGTTGAGCGTTCGGGTTCATTTGTCCGTTCACATCTACTACCTGATTGTCCGGTACGTTATATACGTTATACCCAACCAAGCCAATCAGTCCCCTCGTCGCATCCGCATTGGCGGTTGAAAGAGATACCGGATTGGTAGCCCGATAGGCAACGCTATTCCGATACGTTTCCCACATCAGCGGATAATATTCCGATACGCCTACCCGATCATATTCGGCCAACCCGCGTGTGCTGAAACCTTTCGTGTAGCGAACATTGATCAAGTTGCGGTCTTTCTGGCCCTTTTTGGTGGTAACTACCACAACGCCATTGGCCGCCCGCGCACCATAGAGCGCAGTAGAAGCCGCGTCTTTCAGGACCGAAATGCTTTCAATGTCGTTCGGACTCAGGTTAGCAATCGAGCCGGAATATGGAATCCCATCTACAACGTAGAGCGGATCATTACCCGACGAAATCGAGCCAAAACCACGAATTCGGATATCTGGGGCAGTTCCTGGCTGGCCGCTTCCGGCGGTTGTCTGCACACCGGCGATAGCTCCCGAAAGTGCCTGAGCAATGTTTGTCGTTACACGATTCTGAAGCTGATTCGTGTTGATCGTACCAGCAGATCCCGTAAACGATGCCCGTTTGGCTGTACCGAACGTAGTAACAATGACCTCGTCCAGATTGGCGGCATCCGGTGCCAACGTAACGTTAATCGTAGATTGATTTCCGATAGCTGACTCCAGTAACGCGAATCCGATGTAGCTAAATACTAATCGGCCATTGACTGGAGCGTTTATTCGGTAATTTCCTTCGGAATCGGTGGTAGTTCCGCGCGTTGTCCCTTTGAGTTGTACGCTTACTCCGGGAAGTGGGGTGCCGTCCTCAGTGGACGTAACACGGCCACTTATAGCAACGTCCTGCGCCAGTACAGGCAGACAGAAAAGCACCGTCAAGAGCCAGGTGCTCAATAGAAGTTTTCTCATGAAGTGTTAAGAAAGAAATGATTTAATAATCTTTTAATACAGCAAAAGTAAGCCAATAAATAATATTCAACAATATATTATTTCGAAATATCTCATTTGTATGTATATAAAATATTGAACAATCACTGATTTGTATGATTTTACGAAAAATTATAATTTTCTGTTTCTACGGTATTATTCATGTATTTCTACTCAGTTTATATTTATTACTTAAAAACCCTTTTCTATACTATTTTTCTATCCTTAGTACGTAGTGAATGTTCGCTCACAAAAAACGGCCACTGGTAATCAGTAGCCGTTTTTGTATTAATCAGAAAATATCTATACCTCTCAAGCAACTAGCGCAGCTTCGTCTATATCTTTTTCGATACGTAGGTTATCGATAATAAAGCGTTGACGGTCAGGGGTGTTTTTGCCCATGTAGTAACTGAGCAGTTTCGGGACCGACGTTTCCTTTTCCATAATTACGGGTTCCAGACGCATATTTTCGCCAATGAACAGGCCAAACTCTTCAGGCGAAATCTCACCCAGTCCTTTAAATCGTGTGATCTCCACCTTTTTGCCGCCCTTCATTAGTTTATTGATGGCTTTTTGTTTCTCGTCGTCTGAATAACAGTAGCTGGTTTCTTTGTGGTTTTTCGGATTTCGCACCCGGAAAAGTGGCGTTTCCAGAATGTACAAGTGACCATTACGTACCAGATCCGGGAAAAACTGAAGAAAAAAAGTGAGCATAAGCAGCCGGATGTGCATCCCGTCTACATCGGCGTCGGTTGCAATAACAATTCGATTGTAGCGAAGTCCTTCAAGGCCGTCTTCAATATCGAGTGCGTGCTGGAGCAGGTTAAATTCTTCGTTTTCGTAAACCACTTTTTTGGTCAGTCCGAAACAGTTGAGCGGTTTTCCGCGCAGGCTGAACACCGCCTGATGTTGCACGTTACGTGACTTGGTTATGGAGCCACTGGCCGAATCGCCTTCCGTAATAAATAACGTAGAGAGGTAGCGATCTTCCGCTTTCGAATCGGGCAGGTGGTTGCGACAATCGCGTAATTTTTTGTTGTGTAAACTCGCTTTTTTGGCACGATCATTGGCCAATTTTTTGATACCGGCGAGTTCCTTACGTTCCCGTTCCGACTGCTCGATACGCTTTTTGAGCGCATCACGTATCGACGGATTGATGTGGAGGTAATCGTCCAGGCGTTCTTTCACAAAATCGAGCACAAACGAACGTACCGACTGACTATCGGAGCTCGGAGCCATGTTGATCGAGCCCAGTTTTGTTTTCGTCTGCGACTCAAAAACCGGCTCCTGAACACGTATACTGATAGCCGCAATAATTGATCCACGAATATCAGCGGGGTCATAATCTTTGCCGAAATGTTCACGTACCGTTTTAACAAACGCTTCACGTAGCGCGGCCAGGTGCGTTCCGCCCTGGGTTGTATATTGGCCGTTCACGAACGAATAATATTCTTCCCCGTATTGATTTCCGTGCGTCAGGGCAATTTCGAGGTCCTGCCCTTTCAGGTGGATAATCGGGTAACGTAGCGAATCTTCGTCTGTTTTGTTACGTAGCAGATCGAGCAGACCGTTTTGTGAGAGGTATTTCTGTTTGTTAAACGAAATAGTCAGTCCAGCATTCAGATAGCAGTAGTTCCAGATCATGTTTTCCAGATACTGCGGAATGTAATGGAAGTTCTTGAACACCGAATCATCCGGCTCGAAGCAAATCAATGTACCGTTACGTTCGTTGGTTATTTCTTCACCCTGATGTTTGAGTTCACCCCGCTCAAATTCGGCCCAGACGGTACGTCCATCCCGGAACGACTGCACCCGAAAATAACTGGACAGCGCATTGACGGCTTTGGTACCTACGCCATTCAGGCCAACCGATTTCTGGAAGGCTCCCGAATCATATTTACCGCCCGTATTTATTTTAGAAACGACCTCAACTACTTTACCCAACGGAATGCCTCGGCCAAAATCACGAACTTCGACACGGTGATCAGTTACGCGAACATCAATGACTTTACCGTGACCCATTACGTGTTCATCGATACAGTTGTCGATGGTTTCTTTGAGCAACACATAAATACCATCATCGGCGGCCGACCCATCGCCGAGTTTACCAATATACATGCCCGGACGCAGGCGAATATGCTCGCGCCAATCGAGTGAGCGGATACTATCTTCGTTGTACTGAACGGGTTGATTTAGCAAATCTGCCATACAAAATGGATAACAAATAAACAGGTATGAGCCATTAACGAGCTTTATTAGTTTTCACAAACATCGGAATAGTTATACCATGCTACCACTACGTCCGAAAACTCTCCGGACAATAGAAAAGTATTCATAATCCAACAAAAGTTCGCTTACTTTGCCGACTGAACTGTAGTGTGTACTTATAAGGCTCTGGATAACGTTACTAACAAAGCTTTGTCCCAACCCTTTCTAGGATTGTTCGACTTCTTAAAATTATGCAAAATCCGTCAATTTATCGCGACTTTCCAACAAAATATTTTCTTTCTCCTCCCGCATTTTCCAGTCGGTGGTTTCGCGCGGGCATAGTCACAATATTACTTTCGGCAGCTTGCCTGATAACCCAGGCACAGATTATTCCTTCTACCCAGGGATTGCCATCGGGTGCTGGTGGTCGGTCATTGCCAGCAGGCGTGAATCCGAACAATTTACCAGCCAACGTTCGCCAGCAACTTAATCAGCGAAACGGTAGTGCTGGCCAGAACATACAAACAGCTCCTGATGGACGTGCGCTCGCTGACCCTGCCGATACAACCATCCAGGCGAAACCGGATAGTGTTCAGCTTGGTAATGAAACCGAAGCCGAACGGTCGCAACGTCTTGAAAAGGAAGCAACCCGTCGGCGATTGTTTGGGTTTTCAATCTTCAACGATCCAAATCTAAAACAAACGTTTACGCAGAATATGAACATCGCCACCCCCCGTAACTACATTATTGGGCCTGGCGATCAGTTGAATATTCAGCTGTATGGCTACACAGAAACCGATTTCAGTCAGAAAGTGTCGCCCGATGGCAATGTATATTTTGCGCAGGGAACTGGTATTGGGCCGGTTTTCGTGTCCGGGCTATCAATTGAGCAGGCGAAAGTTCGTTTGACCGAGCGTCTGTCGAAACGTTTTGTTGGTCTGCGTAAATCATCGTATGGCCCACAGAACACGTTCCTGGAAGTATCACTGGGTGGCCAAATTCGTAGTATTCGCGTAACGGTTACGGGCGATGCTGTTCGACCTGGTACGTATACCATGTCGTCGCTGGCAACGGTTTTGAATGCCGTTTACCTGGCTGGAGGTCCTAGCGAACTGGGGTCATTCCGCAAAGTCCAGCTGATACGTAACAACCGGGTTGCAGCTACGCTCGATCTTTATGACTACTTGCTGAACGGTACACAACGTAACGATATTCGTTTGCAGGACAACGATAACATTCGCTTTACTACGTTCATCCAGCACGTAGAAATAACGGGGACGGTTAAACGACCCAATATTTTTGAAATGTTACCGGGCGAAACCATGGAACGGCTGCTTTTCTACGCGGGTGATTTCGCGGCTCAGGCTTACAAAAACCGGGTAAAAGTATCGCGGCTGACCGACCGTGAAATTAAGGTTGTCGACGTAACGCGTTCTGAATTTGGTACGTTCGCTATGCAGGATGGCGACCTCGTTACGGTTGAACGTCTGCTGGACCGCTTTGAGAATCAGGTGACTATAGAAGGAGCTGTGTACCGCCCAGGGCAGTATTCGCTTGACAATAGCCCAACACTGAAACAACTGATTACGGCAGCCGAAGGACTGAAAGGAGATGCGTTTACAGGTCGGGTTAATATTGTTCGGACCCGTGATGATCTGGCGCTGGAAAACATTACCGTCAACCTCGCCAATATTCTGGCTGGTACAGAAGCTGATCTACCTCTGCAACGCGAAGATCAGATTATCGTGGCTTCCCGCTTCGATCTGACCGAACGAGCCACTGTTTCCGTGCAGGGCGAAGTTAACCTGGTGAATACAGAGATTCCTTACATCGTCAATATGACGTTGAATGATGCGTTGCTACGTTCAGGCGGTCTGAAAGAATCGGCAGCGGCCTCGCAGGTTGAGGTGATTCGCCGGAAAAAAGATGCAGACCCCCGTTCGGTTTCTGCACAGACAGCTGAGGTATTCCGATTCAATGTCAATCGCGATTTATCGCTCAGCGCGGATGATAATAAGATCGTTCTGGAACCCTTCGATCAGGTTGTCGTTCGTAGATCACCTAACTATTTCGTGCAAACGTATGCCAACGTAGAGGGCGAGGTGATCATTCCCGGTTCCTATCCGATACGTAGTAAAGACCAGAAAGTTTCAGATATGATCAGTCAGGCTGGTGGATTAACACCCCAGGCGTACATAGAAGGTGCTACGTTGATACGATTAGTTAAGTTGAGCCCAGATGAAATTACTCGTCGGAAACAGGCGCGTGAAGACTTGGCAGATGGACTTTCAACCCCCCAGTCTACAGTTGAAACAGATACCATTGCTGCCAATAGCCAGGAATCGATTGGTATAAACCTGAAGAAAATTCTGGCGAAACCTGGCTCATCGGAAGACATTATGGTGCAGGAGGGCGACATATTACGTATTCCTAAACTGCTCGAAACAGTACGTATCCAGGGGGAAGTATTAATGCCAAACACCGTAAAATATCGTTCTGGGCAGAATTTTCAGGACTACATTTCGAACGCTGGTGGTTTTACGGCCAAGTCGCAGCGTCGTCGCTCGTTTGTGATTTATGCAAATGGTTCGGTTGACCGGACACGTAAATTCATGTTCTTTAACGTGTATCCACGTGTTGAGCCCGGTGCCGAAATCGTTATTCCGAAGAAGACATCCGTTCCGTTAACGGCCCAGCAGATTCTGAATTCGACAGTTGGTATAGCCGGTTCGCTGTTAACCCTGGTCACAACCATTTTAGTTATCACCCGAGTTCGTTAAAACGGCTTTTCTTTCCTATGAATCCAACTAATTCAACGACAACCACCACCGCCAACCCACCAACCGTATCGCGTGCGTTGCCACCGGATCAGATCTCGCCGAAATCGGTGGTGTTACGTCTCTTCAAGTTGAAAGACGTAGCCAAACGCAACTGGAGACTGTTGCTGATACTGACTGGTATTGGGGCCGTAATTGGCTTTATTTTCGACATAACCCACAAACAAGCCCCTATTTACAACTCGTCCATTATGTTCAACCTGGGCAGTGGTTCATCAAGTGGTGGCTTGGGCGAACTGAGTCAGTTGGCAGGCGCTTTTGGCCTGGGTGGTGGAGCGCCAGATGCAAACATTTTCTCTGGCGATAACTTTCTCATTTATGCCCGGTCGCGCCCGGTGGTGGAAAAGACACTCATGAAGCACGATACCATCAACGGGAAAGACACGCTACTGGTAAACTACTACATTCGCCACAGCGGCATTCGCGACAAAGAGTGGGAAGATAATGATACGTTACGTGCCTTTTATTTCGATCGAGCGAAACTACCCAGCGAGTACTCCCGCACAGAGCAAATCGCCATGTCGACGATTTATTCGCGCATTATTAAGGAAATCACCGTAAAACAACCCGAACGCAAATCGTCGTTTATGACGCTTAGTTGCGGGATGGAAGACGAGCATCTAACAGCATCCTTTCTGACGACACACCTCCAAACGATTGAGGAGGATTATCAACGGAAACAAACCAAGAAAACCCGCGAGATGTACGACCTGCTAAACACACGGGCCGACTCCATCGCGAGGATTTTATCTGGCACCGAAAACCGACTGGCTCAGTACCTCGACCAGAATCAGCAGGTCGTTGTGGCACAAGCCCGTATTACGGAAACCAAATTAACCCGCAACTCGAGCTTCCTGACTACGCTGTACTACACAGCTCTTCAACAGGCCGACAATATGCGTCTGTCACTCATTCGGGAAACCCCGCTGTTTACGATCATCGAACCGGTGGCTTTCCCATTGTATAAAGAAATAAAAGCCTCACTGGGACTACAGGCAGGTATCGCCGTCGGTTTATTTTTATCCATTATTATCATCTTCCTGCGCGAAACGTATCGCTCAATCATGAAGGAAGGATGAGTTGTAAAGTTATACGGTTGTAAAGTTCGGCGCAAAGCCCACCAACTCTACAACCTTACAACTTTATAACTTTATAACTTTACAGCTTTTCAACTTGAAGAACTACGAAGTACTTATACAACCCGGCCGCTCCGAACGGCACTATTGGCGAGACCTGTGGCGTAACCGGGAACTAATGTATATTCTGGCCATGCGCGACGTATCAGTACGTTACAAACAAACCGCGCTTGGCACAGCCTGGGGTCTTATTCGCCCGCTCACCACCATGCTAATTATGGTGTTCGTTTTCAGCAAGATTGCCAAACTTCCCTCCGATCCCGGCGTTCCTTATCCACTGATGGTACTGGGCGGAATCACCGTCTGGACATTTTTCTCAACGGCTTTTACCCAAATCAGCAACAGCGTGACCATGAACGCCAATCTGGTGACGAAGGTATATTTTCCCCGACTCATCATGCCCATCAGTTCAATTGCCATTAGTTTTGTCGATTTTCTGGTGTCACTAGGGTTGTTTATTGTCATCGCGATCTGGTATCGGTTCATACCTGACTGGCATTTATTGATGCTCCCCGCTTTTATTCTGCTGGCGTTGATGGCTTCACTTGCTTTTGGGTTATTCTTTGCTGCCATCAATGTTCGCTTCCGCGACATTGGCCAGCTCATCCCGTTCATCGTGCAAGTGGGTTTTTATATTTGCCCCATTGCGTACAGCAGTCGGTTGGTTGCGGAGAAATCGAATGAGTGGTGGGCTCCGCTTTACTGGTACAATCCGATGGTGGGTATTATTGATGGATTCCGATGGTCGCTTCTCGGTGAGAAAGCCTATTTTAACCCACAGAGTTTGTTCATTTCCGTCGCTATTGTCGTCGTTTGTTTAATTTTATCGCTTTATTTTTACCGAAGTCGCGAAAATTCGTTCGTGGATGATATTTAACTAAGTCATCAGTCATTCGTCGCTAGTCAATAGAAAACATAAACAATTGACTAGCGACGAATGACTGATGATTCTTGACACTATGCCTGTAATTACTGTCGAAAATATTAGTAAACAATACATCATTGACCACCAAAAGGGCAAGGGTGCTAATACGTTACGGGATGTTATTACCGAAAACCTTCGGTCAATATTCGGACGTAACAAAAATGACAATACCATTACACACGAAGAGTTTTGGGCACTACGTGATGTAAATTTTACGATTGAACAAGGCGACCGTGTAGGCATTGTAGGCCATAATGGCGCCGGAAAATCGACCATGCTCAAAATTCTGAGCAAAATTATTGAACCTACCACGGGTAGTGTACGGATACGGGGTCGTGTGGCGAGTTTGCTGGAAGTAGGAACTGGTTTTCACCCCGAATTAACAGGTCGTGAAAATATCTATCTGAACGGCTCGCTGCTCGGTATGACACGTAGCGAAATCCGGAAACAGTTCGATGAAATCGTTGCTTTTGCGGGTGTAGAGAAATTCCTGGATACCCCTGTAAAGCGTTATTCATCAGGGATGTACGTCCGGTTGGGTTTTGCTATTTCGGCCCACCTCGACCCTGAAATCATGATTGTTGATGAAGTGCTGGCTGTTGGTGATGCCGAGTTTCAAAAGAAAAGTCTCGGTAAAATGCGGGACAATTCGGCCAGTGGACGTACCATTATTTTCGTAAGCCATAACCTGACGGCGGTTCAGGCACTATGTAACAAAACGCTTTATTTTGAAAAAGGGCGGCTCATTGAACAGGGTGAAACCAACCAGGTGATCGCTTCTTACCTCAGCAAAGTGTCGAAAGTTCGGCTGCTACGTCAATGGGATACGCCTGAAGAGGCACCCGGTAATGATCTGGTACGTATCCGCCGAATCGAGCTTATACCTAATTATGAGGAAGATTCGAACAGTATCGATGTTCGGACGCCAATGAAATTACAGTTTGAGTTCTGGAACATGATGGATCGGGCCAACCTGAATTTGAGCTTACACCTGAACTCACTGACGGGCGAATGCATCTTTAACATAGGAACCCAATCGACGGCTTACGAGAAAGGTCTTATTATGGGCGAATGCACCATTCCAGGCTACTTTCTGAACGACGGTACGTATACAATTTCCATGATGATTGTGAAGGATACCGTTACTGTGCTGTATAATATGGAAGAAGGCATTACCTTTGATGTAGAAGATTATCGGGAAGGAATTGCCTGGTACGGCAAATGGCCAGGATATGTGCGGCCACAGTTTCCTTTCCAAACAAAAATGCTGGAACCAGCCGTCACAGAACCAGCCGCCGTAAGCAGCAAACCGTAATTTAGTTAACGTGTTACGTATTGATACGTTGGGTACGTTCAGCAAACAGCCATTGATTAATGATTAACGTAACGAAGTCTTATCTTCCTGATATTGAAGAATATACCAAATATCTGGAGGAAATCTGGAAAACGGTACATCTGACTAACGATGGGCCTTTGCTGCGCAGACTGGAAACTGAATTGAAGCAATATCTGGGTGTAAAGCACCTGAAATTCTGTTCCAATGGGACAGTTGTTCTTCAGATGGCGATTAAAGCCCTGAATATCACTAAAGAGGTTATTACAACCCCTTTTTCATACGTAGCTACGACCAACGCGCTGCTTTGGGAAGGTTGCACCCCTATTTTTGCCGACATTCGCCCCGACGATTTCAACATCGACCCG
This sequence comes from Spirosoma profusum, assembly GCF_014699005.1. Lineage (GTDB taxonomy): Bacteria > Bacteroidota > Bacteroidia > Cytophagales > Spirosomataceae > Spirosoma > Spirosoma profusum. The sequence goes on along the minus strand of NZ_JACWZY010000033.1, from coordinate 33,936 downwards.
GAGAAAATCAGGCCACTCATAACCGAAAACACGCAGGCCATCATGGCTACACACGTGTATGGAAATGCCTGTCGGATTGACGAAATTCAGGCGATTGCCGACGAGTTTAACTTAAAGGTCATCTACGACGCTGCACACACGTTCGGAGCTAAATACAATGGCAAATCTATCCTGAGTTACGGCGACCTCAGTACGTGTAGTTTTCACGCTACCAAAGTATTTCATACGGTTGAAGGAGGATGCATCGTCACGAATGACGACGCAATGGCAGAGAAATTGCATTTTTACCGCTCATTCGGCCATAAAAACGATGATTACAGAAGCATCGGGATCAACGCCAAAAATTCAGAGTTTCACGCGGCTATGGGCCTGTGTGTTTTACCAAAAGTGCCCGAATTGATTGCTGACCGAAAAAAACGCTTTGACATCTACGACAATCAGCTTGATTTCAGCCGGATTAAACGGCCAACACTCATGCCCGGCATGGAATACAATTATGCATATTATCCTGTTGTATTCGAGTCGGAGGAAGTTTTGCTACGTGTCATGGATGCACTCATAGCACAGGACATTCTACCACGTCGGTACTTTTACCCATCACTCAATATCCTGCCGTTTGCAACCGAAAAAACCGGGGTCCAACCATGCCCCATTTCGGAAGAAGCCGCCATTTGTGTGCTTTCCCTGCCCATGTACCCAGATTTGTCCGAGGAGGTCATCGAACGAATAGCTACCATCGTCAACGAAACGGTTGCCCTTGTGGACGAAAATGTATAATGTATCGACCGGGCCGGTTTCTGATGGCTGGTTTATCTGAAATCAGCGATTCATCAGCTCCACCCGTGCATTCCGTATGGTCATTTTATATCTTCTTTCGCTTTTCCTGTTTCTTTTTTACCTGGGACGTATCGCCACGTATATTAGTCGGCCTTCGTTATCGGAGTGGTGGGTAACCACTTTTTTGCTGGGAGCAGGCAGCGTTATCTTAACTGGTTTCATTTTATCAGCACTTTACCAGACAGCCAACGCGATCGTTTGGGCCGGTTCGGTATTTATTACGGCCACTGTTCTTGGTACGTTGCTAAAGTGGCTGACTTCTTCAAAACAAGCGTCTTTAAACAGACGATTTTCAGTACGTCAGCTTGTTAGTGAGCGCAGGCAAACATTTACTGTCTGGTTCAGAGGACTTTCGGGCTATTCGCGGTTTCTGTTTGTTACGTTGTTCGCTACGTTAACAGTTATCGCTTTTACGAATTTATTGCTGGTTTTCTTCACAGTTCCGAACGAATGGGACAGCATGACCGGGCACCTGAACCGGGTGATGCAATACATTCAACGAGGAACGATGCGCCATTTTGGTGGAACTAACTGGAACATGGACACCTACCCGAAAAGTGTCTGTACGCTACAGATTTATTCATTTCTGATGACAGGCCGGTTCGAAAACGGTTTTAAATTCATTCACCACCTAAGTTACTGGACGGCTATAATAGCTGTTTTTGGTATCGTCCAACGTATTGGTCAGAATCGATTATCGGCTAGTTTTTTTTGCGCCCTGGGATACGCGCTCCTGCCCGATTTTCTGATGCAGGCCATCACCACCGAAACCGATATTGTCCTGACGGCTTATCTCAGCGTACTGCTCTACATGCTGTTTACATATCGCCAGACGCAGGATAATCGCTATCTGTATCTGACTGGTATGGCGTTTGGCATGGCATTCGGCCACAAAATCACCTTTGCGTTACTGTTGCCGTCGGTGTTCGTCATTATGATTTACACCGTCTTTCTGTCACCATCCTGGGTTGTTACGTTCAGTCGGGTATGGCGATTAGGGGCAGCAATCGTACTGGGCGTTTGCCTGTGGACATTACCGACAGGTTACCTGAAAAATATGGAGGTATTCGGGCACCCAATTGGTCCGCCAACGGCTCTGAAACACCAGTCAGTTGAGCGGGCCGGTCCGCTTAGCAACTTGCTGGAACAGGGTAGCCGAAACGTAGTACGGTATGGCTACGACCACATTAATCTGGATGGCATTCGGAACACCCAGGCGGGAGCAGCACTGAATCATGCTATGCGCCAGCCGCTGGTCTGGCTGGAAGATAAGCTGCACATGCGTTTGGACGAAGAAACCGATTTCTCCATCCAGCCATTTGTCTTCGACCGTCGTTTTGTGTATTACAATGCCAATCCCTACTGGGGTATCTTCGGTTTCGGGTTGATTTTTCCATTGCTGATACTGGTCTTGGTTGGCTTTTTACGTTCAACATCCCATTTTTTTCTGGGAATTGCCCTGCTGGTACATTTTGCGGCTCTCTCCTACTCCGCTCCTTACGACCCCTTTAAAGGCCGGTATTTTATCGAGACGGGATTATTTGGTGTTACGTTTCTGGCGCTGGTATTCCTTTCTCCACGCCTGAACGTAGAGCAGTCTGGACGTATCGTCTGGAAAAGTTACGTAGGTCTGGTTACTGTATTAGGTTGTTTATCAGCCTTAATGTGTGTCTTTTTAAATATTCGTGCCTTACCTTTTGCCTGGACATCACCCGACGGAAAACATGTTGAGTCAGTATTCGAATCCGATCGTATTCGGCAAATTACTATTGGCCGTCCTGATACGTACGTTCCGTACAAGCGATTCGATGAACTGGTGCCCGATAGCGCTACTGTGGCACTGGCAACGATAAATGATGATTATGAATATCCACTGTACGGCCCCAATTTATCGCGTCGGTTGATCGCCATCAATCCGTTTGAAAAAGGGCTGCAACCGATTCCGAAAAACGCTGACTATCTTTTCTTTGACAAATCCGTGATGAAACCCCGACCCGGCGATGTACGTCTGGGAACCGACACGACAATGCGGGCTACCATGACTGTACCAGGAGAAGATTATTACCTACGAAAACTGAAATAGCCGTAAGCTTCTGCCTATGACACTCGCCATCATGCAGCCCTATTTCCTGCCTTACATTGGCTATATGCAGCTCATGAAGGCTGTCGATACGTTTGTTCTCTACGACGACGTAGCGTTTATCAACCGGGGCTGGATTAACCGTAACCGGCTGTTAATCAACGGGCAGGAATTTATGTTTACGGTTCCGTTGAAAGATGCCAGCCAGAATAAACGTATCAGCGAGGTGCATCTTGCCGACGACCCAAAGTGGCGGAGTAAATTACTGAAAACTATTGAACAGGGCTATCGGAAAGCTCCCTTTTACCAAACGGTGATGCCATTGACCGAAAAAATTGTCAATTTTACCACTGATTCCATTGCCGACCTCGTGCATTTCGGCCTTATTGAATTAAATCAATACTTAGGACTGACCACCGAATTGGTCAAATCCTCGTCGATTTACGACAACGTAGCATTGAAGGCACAGGAACGCATTCTGGACATTTGTCGACAAACCGGAGCCACCCAATACATCAATCCGATTGGTGGCACCGAATTGTACGATAAACCCACTTTTGCGGAAGCCGGAATACAATTGAATTTTATCAAGTCAAAGAAAGTCGAATACCACCAGTTGGGCAAAACGGCTGAGTTTGTACCTTGGCTATCTATTATCGACGTTCTGATGAATAACGACGTACCAGCGGTTCAGACCATGCTGGACGAATATGAACTATGGTGAAAGAGCAAAAGAGTAAAAGAGTGAAAGAACGAAAGACTGCCTAATACGGCAATAGTCTCCCTCATCTCCACTTTTTCGCTCTCTCACTCTTTCGCTCTTTCGCTCTTTATGAAATGGCTAAAGTTGTAATTTTTGGGGTGATGGATACCGCCGAACTGGCGCATTTCTACCTCACACATGACTCGGAACACGACGTAGCGGCTTTTACCGTCAGCCGTGAGTACATGGAAGGCACCGAATACAAAGGGTTGCCACTGGTGGCGTTCGAAGAGGTAGAAACGCTGTTTCCACCCCAGGAATACAAGTTTTTTGCCCCCATGACTGGTCGAAATATGAATCGAAATCGGGAACGTATCTACCTGGAAGCCAAAGCCAAAGGTTACGAATTCGTTTCGTACATCAGTTCAAAAGCTACGGTTTTTGGTAATCAGATTGGCGAAAACTGTTTTATTCTGGAAGATAATACCATCCAGCCCTTCACCACGATTGGCAACAACGTAGTGCTTTGGAGCGGCAATCATATTGGTCACCACGGCCAGATTAAAGACCACGTATTTTTTACGTCACATGTTGTGATGTCCGGACACTGCGTCATTGAGCCTTACTGCTTTTTTGGGGTCAATAGTACCATCCGGGACTACTTGCATATCGCTACGGGTACGTTGGTGGGCATGGCGTCTGCTATCTACAAAGACACCGAAGAGTGGGGACTTTACCTTGGTAACCCCGCTAAAAAACTTCCAAAGCCCAGCTACGAAGCCTATTGATGAACGTTCTCTTCATCGGCCACGATGCCAATCGGGCCGGCGCTCAATTGGTTTTATTGAATCTGTTGCGTCTTCTTAAAGAGAAAGGCATTCAGATGCACCTTCTGCTTGGCGACGGTGGTCCACTTCTGTCAGAATATCAGGCCATTTGCCCCGTAACCATCTGGCCTCCTTCTGAACGATACGTTATGGGAGCTATAGCGGATAAAGTGTTATGGCAACTAGGTCTGTGGCATCAATTTCAGGACAGACAGCGGAAGGCGCAACAGCAGTCCATCCAGGCGAAGCTGGACTTGGCGTCTTTTGATATTGTTCTGGTCAATACCGTTACCAGCGGTCACTGGTTCAGCCAGTTAACGATTCCCGACACTACGCCAGTCGTTACGTTCGCGCATGAACTGGCCATTTCAGTACGTATCTATACCAAGCCCGATGAGCTGGCTTATCTGCTACGTCGTACGAATCGTTTGCTGGCGGTATCGGAAGCTACGGCTCAATACTACGTTCAGGAACATGGTTTTCCCGCCGAACGTATCACGCTCTATACGCTCATTGATACGCCCGCGTTGGCACATAACGTAACGCTGGCAAGCCAGCAGGAGACTATCTATGATTCATTGGGAGTACCTTCTGATGCACTGATTGTTGGTGGTTGCGGGAATGCGGAGTGGCGCAAAGGCAACGACTTATTCGTTACGTTGGCTCGGCAGGTGATTGGTCGGTTTGAGAACACGAAACAACCCATTCATTTTGTTTGGGTAGGCGTACCACCAGGGTCGTTACGTGACGATTTGCTGCTGGATATTCAAAAGGCTGGTCTGTCGAACTGCGTACATTTGATTCCGCCTACGCCCGACGTGCTACGTTATATGACCCGCTTCGATGTATTTGTGCTGTGCTCGCGCGAAGATCCTTATCCGCTCGTTGTGTTCGAAGCTGGGCTTTGCAATGTGCCGGTCGTGTGCTTTCAGGGGGCCGGCGGCTCTCCTGAACTGATCGAAAATGATGGCGGTTTTGTTGTTTCATATCTGGATCTGGACACCATGAGTCAACGAATTCAGGAATTGTTAAACCAACCCGAACTTCGCAAAAAAATGGGTGAACGACTGAAAGAAAAAATTCTGATACGTCATCCAGCCCATCAAAGTGTTGAGTCAATAGTGAATTTGTTTAACCATTTGACTGAAAATTAATCCATTACTATCGAATTAGGGTGTAGGATTTTATGAACAGTATGATTGTTAAATTCATAATTATTAATTTTAGAATCAGCTTTTATGCTAATTCACTCTCTGAGATAATCATGTAAATGGCTATTTCATAACTAGTTCAGTATGAGAATTGCAGTATGGCATAACCTTCCTAGTGGCGGAGGTAAGCGCGCAATGTTCTATCATCTAAAAGGGCTGAAAGAGCGCGGTCACCATATTGAAATTTGGACCACGCCTTTGGCCGATAGCCAATACCTTGATTTTGAATCGATTGGCACAATACACGTTGTGCCATTGGCCCCACCTCTTGGCTCGGTACCAGCAAGTGATCGTATTGGGTATATGACGTTTCAGCAGGACTCTGCTATGCAGGCGATGGAAGCTCATAGTCGAACCTGTGCGGAGCAGATTCTGGCAGGTGGATTCGATGTGTTATTTGCGAATAGCTGCATGACCTACGCTGCTCCTTACATTGCCCGTTTCGTGACCATTCCAACATTGTTGTATCTGGGCGAACCGTTGCGCTATCTGCATGAGGCTCAGCCCACTTTGCCCTGGAATGCCCCCGAAGAGAAGCCTCAATGGACCAGTTTAGCCTACTGGCGTATGCTGATCAATGATCTCTGGCGGGAGCGTCGATTCCGGGTGCTCCTTCGTGAAGAACGACAGAATTTCTGGACATTTGATAAGGTTCTGGTTAATTCTATTTATTCGGCCGAAACATGTACGCGTGTGTATGGCAAAGATGCCGAAGTAGGCTATCTGGGCGTCGATACGGAGATTTTCCGGCCGCTCAATTTAGATCGCGAGCCGTTTGTTATCTGCACATCCAGTTTCCAGGTTCGGAAAGACCCCGGCTTCATCATCGATGCGCTGAGTCATATACCTGCTGTCAATCGCCCGCCCTTGGTTTGGGTGGCTAATTACACCAATCCAGATTATGAAGCCCAGATGCAACAGTATGCGCTGGATGCTGGTGTTAAGTTGACCCTAAAAAAGATGGTGTCGGATGAGGAATTGGTCACGTTGCTGAATCGAGCCAGCGCTTTCGTGTATGCCCCCCGACTTGAGCCTTTCGGACTGGCTCCGCTGGAAGCCAATGCCTGTGGATTACCAGTTGTCGCCGTAGCCGAAAGCGGTGTTCGGGAATCGATTCAGCATGGTCAAAATGGATTACTCGTTCATCGAAATGCCCGCCAGATGGGCCGTGCGATTGAGCGGGTGCTCAGCGACCAGGAACTTTGGCAAAAATTATCAGCAGACGCACTGGACCAGATAGAAAATAAATGGTCGATGAAGCACTGTATTGACCGGATTGAAGACGCACTTCACACAACAGCCGTGCGTTCTAAAGAAACACAGCCCTAAATGGTACTTGCTTTTACAATTTGCTCGGTTAATTATCTGGCGCAGGCCCGTACTTTGGGCGATTCGCTACGTCAGACTAACCCCGAGTATAAATACATCATTGGTTTGGTCGACAGACTCGACGTAGCAAATCTACCGGATGACCTCATGCCGGATTATCCGATGGTGGAGGTCGATAAAATTCACATTCCTGATTTTCAGGCCATGTGCGATCGCTACGACATTACCGAGTTGAATACGGCCGTCAAGCCCTTCTTTATTGATTATTTCTATACTACGTATCCGAACGTTACGCAAATTATCTATTTCGACCCAGATATCATTGTTTATCAGCCGCTTACTCAATTAAATCAGGCTTTGGACCAGCACAGCATCTTGCTGACTCCGCACACCTGCTCCCCCACCCCGGACTGGAAACGGCCGAACGATCAGCATCATCTGAACACGGGCATTTTTAACCTCGGTTTTATTGGACTACGTAACGACGATACCGCCCGGCAATTTGTGAACTGGTGGAAACAGCGACTGGTTTATGAGTGCCGTATCGACCTTTGCAGCGGCATGTTTGTCGATCAGCAATGGGTGAATTTTGCGCCTGTTTTCCACGATAACGTATTGATTGACAACCATCCAGGCTATAACGTAGCATACTGGAATATTCACGAACGATACCTGTCGCTCAATGAAGACGAACAATGGCAGGTTTCGGATACGGCTGATAAATCTGGTCCGCTTTTGCAATTTTTTCACTATAGCGGCTACGATCCCTACAAGCCTGACAACGTATCAAAATATCAGGACCGCTATACATTCGATGAACGGCCGGATATAAAGCCAGTCTTTGAACTTTACAAAGAGCGGCTTCTGGCAAACAACAACGAGCAATACCGGAAATACCCCTGTGTTTATATTAAACCACCAAAAATGCTACGTTACAGGCGTGTTCGTAAAGCGATTAACCTGCCGTTCAATCAGTTGATTTCACTTTTGGAGTCAATTTAACCTGTTTGGCCTACCCATTTCAACTAGATTTTAGTTGCTATAGCGACCATGTTCCCACATTTGCGAAATTTGCGGGATAATTTACCTGGCTCGCTGGGGAATCTTTAGCTGAATGAAGTCGTCTGCTCCTGTTTCCGTTAACGTAGTAATTCCGGTTTATAAGCCGCAACTCACTGAATACGAACGCATTTCGCTAACACAATGTCTGCGTGTGCTGGCCGATTACCCGATCTGGCTGGCGGCTCCGCACTCGCTCGACATTTCGACGTATCAGGCGCTGAGTCCGAATTTACAGGCGCGAACCTTCGATGATCACTATTTTACGGACCTGCAAGGCTACAATCGGCTGATGCTTTCGGAAGCGTTTTATGAGGCATTTGCCGATCAGGAATACGTATTGATTCACCAGTTAGACGCTTTTGTTTTTCAGGACGACCTAGCCTTCTGGTGTCAGCAGGGCTACGATTACGTTGGAGCGCCCTGGCTACGCGACCGTGATTTTACGGGTCTGTACGACCGCGTTACGTTCCAAATCCGGCAGCAGATCGCTACGTGGCTCAATCTGAAAAAAGAAGACGGCATTACCCCCCGCGAAATTATTAACCTGAATGGCGTTGGGAATGGCGGTTTCACCCTTCGGCGCGTATCGGCCATGCTACGTTGCCTGAAACGATTTTCGAAAAAGATTGCCGAATACGAACGTATTCATATGCATCAGTATCACGAAGATGTGTTCTGGGGTATCGAAGTAAACCGGTACTGGCCGAATCTGCGCATTCCAACGTATCGAAAAGCCCTGCATTTTTCAGTTGAGTTTTTTCCGAAATGGGCCGTTGAACATTACAATAGTGGTCTATTACCGTTTGGTTGCCACGCCTGGGACATTCACGGCACCGAGTATTGGCGCCCGATTTTTGCCCGTTATGGTTACCAAATTTAGCCTGAATCAATGACCGGACCGGACCGCCCCCGCACTTCCATCGCCTTGTGTACGTACAACGGAAGTGCCTATCTGCCAACACAATGGCAAAGCCTGCTCGACCAGCAGCTACGTCCAGATGAAATCGTAATCTCCGACGATTTATCGACGGATGACACACCAGATTTGCTCAGGAAATTAGCCGCCGAAGCTCCTTTCTCAGTACGTATTCTGAACAATACGACCCGATTAGGATCGAACAAGAACTTTGAGCGGGCTTTATCGGCCTGTACGGGTGATTTGATTTTTCTCTGCGATCAGGATGATAGCTGGCTTCCGGAGAAAATTAGTACCATGACCCAGTACATGGATCAACATCCTGATGTTCAGGTTGCTTTTTGTGATGCCTGGGTAACTAATGAACATCTCCAGGGCCGTCAGCAACGATTCTGGGAAGTTGTCCGGTTTGATAAGCGCGCTCAGGAACGGGCTAAAAATGGCGAAATGATGGAGATTATCCTCGATGGTAATCGCATGATGGGTTGCGCTACAGTAGTACGTCGTTTGTTTCTGTCAACGGCTTTACCAGTTCCTGCTGATATACCCGGTTATATTTACGACGGTTGGCTGGCCCTGGTAGCCGCCCTATCCAACCAGCTTCAATTTATTGATAAGCCGCTGCAACTTTATCGGACACATGTGCAGCAACAGGTCGGCGTCCGTGAACAGGAAGCGCAACCAGTCGTGCGTCTACAAGATCGCTTTGCCCGACGCCGGGCTGGGAAATTAGCACCACTACGTGAAAAGGAAGCGCTTTTTACCAGAATCGATCAGCTTTTGAGCAAACGCATCAAAACAGAAACATCGGGTACAACAATGCTACATCGGCGTCTTGCCCATTTCAGAATGCGTAGTCATTTGCCAAAAAATCGATTGAAACGAATTGGCCCGGTTTTCAAAAGTATTTTTAAAGGGAATTACCATCGATACGCCGACGCTTCAGCAAATTGGATGGCACCTTATCTAGCCATTTTGGGAGACTTACTGGAGTAAAATATAAAGTTGTAGGCGGCTGTTTGACTGTCGAACCTAACTTTACTAAAAGCCTGTTTAGGGTTTCGAAAAGAAGCGAAAAATGAGCGTTTTTGTCATTCTGAGGAACGAAGAATCTTAAAAGGTCGTAACTCACAATTAGGAGGCTTTAAGATTCTTCGTTCCTCAGAATGACAAAAACGACTCTTGACGGAAACCTTTAACTCCATAACCTTATCCTAAATAGTATTAGTTTTGCTGCCGTGTTACTTACCGTCTGTACAATTCATCAACTGCCCCAGGCTTATGCTCTGGCCGATAATTTCCGTCAATCTGCCGCTACATCGGCCGGGCAGGCCGGCCCCGTGCTTATCGGGTTGGCCGACGACCCGCACCAGTTGCCAGCCAATTTTGTATCGCCTTACCCACTACTTCCCGTTAGCGAGTTACTCGCAGCCGATGAATTAAGTGCTCTGTCTGCTACGTATACGCCTATCGAATTTGCCGCTGCCTGCAAGCCTTTGTTCATCAAAGAAGCGTTCCGGCGCTATCCGAATGCCGCTACGTTGCTGTATGCCGATGTCAATCTTCGTTTTTTTGCCCCACTAACGCCTATTCAGGCGTTGCTTACTACGGCAAATCTTGTGCTGACACCCCTGCTTACCCGCAGTCTGAGTGAGTCGGATACGTATTGGCCCGACGAAAAAGCGTTTCAGAACGTAGGGCTTTACAGTGCTGATTTTATGGCTTTTCGCCGTTCGAAAGAAACAGACCGATTGCTCGCCTGGTGGGACGACCGCGTTCGCACACGCGCTTACGTCAATTTCTGCGAAGGGCTCTGCACCGACCAGATATGGCTCATGCATATGCCGGTTTATTTTCGGGACGTAACGGTTATTCGAAATCCGGGCTGGAACGTAGCGCTCTGGAATTTACCCGAACGGTCGCTACGACAAGAAGGTACCAGTTGGCTGGTCGATGGCCCTGCCGGACGTAATGAGCCGTTGCTTTTTGCCAATTTCAAAGGATTACACAACCCCGACGAAGGCTTTTTCCCGCATCAGACCCGACTCAAACCAGGTAAGAGGACCGATGTTATGGCACTGCTTACTACGTATCGCCAGGGACTTTCACTGCAAAAATTACCCGCTCTCTCTACTATTAAACCGGCTTATGGATTAAAGCCCGAACCGGTTGTGCTACATGGCTGGCGATACGTAACGGTCAATGCGTTACGTTCTATAACCGGGTTCGTGAATCGGGTGCCACTTCCGGTCATTAAATAAAGCACCATCCGGTGGCAACGGTTTCGGCAAGGTTTTATCAACAAATAGCACTATTTTTGCGGGTGTGCTATCTCAGAAAAATACAACTGAGTAGGTACGTATCACTCCCTTTATGAAAGTCTTGTTCGACCATCAAGCCTTTACGGGTTTGCCCTACGGGGGCGTTTCCCGCTATTTTTTCGAGCTGATGCGTTCGTTTGCCAAATGGCCTGAGATTGAATTCGATTTATCGCTCCGTCTGTCGAATAATGAGTATCTGGAGCAGGAATCGTTCAGCAATCACCTTCGCTACCGTCGCCTGTCGGGCTCCCGAAATATTAACCGTCTGGCGTCTTTACTGAACCGTATGTACAGCCAACAACGGATTCAGGCCGGAAAATTCGACGTTTTTCATCCAACCTATTACCATCGTTATTTCCTGGATGCGATTGACACAAAGCCCCTCGTCATTACGTTCCACGATGCCGCCAGTGAGCGTTACGGCGATCTATATCCTGAGCTGGGAAAAGGGTTGTACGATGTGAAAAAGGAGTTGTTACGTAGGGCCGATTGTATTATCTCTGTTTCCGAGTATTCGAAGCAGGAAATTCTTCGGTACTTTCCGGTAAATCCTGAAAAAATCAAAGTGATTCATCTGGGCACTCGGCTCCATAAGCAATCAGTTGGGAAAGTGCCCATGAGCCGACCAATTCCGATGCCCTACCTTCTTTACGTGGGTAAGCGTGAACTGTATAAAAACTTCGACAGTTTTTTTCGGGCTATTCAGCCTGTATTACAGCGCTATCCCGATTTGCACCTGGTTTGCGCAGGAGGAGGTTCTTTTTCGCAACAGGAATATAATTCGTTTTACGCAGCCCGACTCGCCGACCGGGTTCTCTACCGACCGGCAACCGACGAAAATCTTCTGGCCCTCTATCAGCACGCTCGGGCGTTTGTGTTTCCGTCGATGAACGAGGGCTTTGGCCTTCCGATACTGGAAGCGTTTGGCAATGAGTGCCCGGTGGTGGCTAGTAACTGTAGTTCTTTACCCGAAGTGGGCGCTGATGCTGCTTTGTACTTCGACCCGGAAAACGACGCTTCGATGGCTCATGCAATTGAACGTATCGTTACGGACGATGCACTCTGCGCCGATTTGCGTCAGAAAGGCACCGAACGCCTGCGTGATTTTTCATGTGATAAAACAGCCCGGCAGACGCTGGACGTGTATCAGTCGTTAGTTTAAGTAATCATGACTAAATTTTTTCGCTTTCTGCAAACAATAGACCTCATTCGCTTAGTAGTGGGAATCTGCATGTTGCTCGATGGCTATCCGATTATCTTTTTCTTTCGCGATACGTTGCACCTGGCTCCCAACAGCACGGCGTTTACAGCGGCCGGTTTTGCGGGGGGACTTGTGCTGATGGTGCCCTTTACGTTCCTGCAACGTCTCTATCGACCGAATGTAATGATGCTGACGCTCCTGATCGGTTTCCTGGCCATGAGCATCTTTTACATGTTTTTCTTCAATGGAAACCCCCACTTTGAGGATTACAACAAAGACCTGATTTATTACGCCTACGTGCTGATTTTCATGTTTTTGCTCATCAATATTCCGAATGATATCATTCGGGTATTTATTCCGGTCGTCGTCTTTTTCACCCTCGTATCGAATATGGCGCTGCTGTATTCGCTGATCACCGACCCGACCTGGACCGTTGGGCAACGGGCAACTATTTCGCTGGGTGATAATGACGACGGATCTGGTAATCCGCACGTATTTGCCCGAAATGCATTTATGGGTATTGTTGCCTGCGGTATCTGGATCATGCGGCCCAATACACACATTCTGTTCAGGCTGCTTTCGTTTTTTTCGGGCTCCTTCAGTTTAGCGATTCTCATCCTGACACAAACCCGTTCGTCTATCGTGGGACTCATTCTGGCCGTTATTTGCTTTCTTTATTTCAATGCCCGGCCCGCCCAGATACGTTCGACCGTTCGAAGTTTGCTCAAGCCCATTCCTATTACTATCATGCTGGTTGGAGTTGTCAGTATCATCGTTTTTTTCCAGCGAAACTATGATACGTATGCGGTCCTCTACGGCTATGTGATCGGGTTTATGGAACGTAACATGGACAATATCTACGCCCTGTTAGGTATGAAAGCCCAGGGGGCTGATTATAGTGCCGTTCTGGATGAATCAGCGGCAAACCGCTCGACCAGTGCTGGATTCTTTTATATCGTGATCACCGGTCACCTGCACATGCTTATCCTGGGGTACGGCTATAAATATTTTTACCTCGACATACCGATGGTCGAATCGCTGATTGACCAGGGCTTTTTTGGCTTTCTGCTATTCGGTGGGATGAACGCGATGGCGATGTATTACTCCTATCACATTATGCGGACTAACCCTAATCCACTGAGCGTGTTTTTGGCTTATTTTTATACGCTCATTTTTGTACTGGTCTTTACGGGTGGCCGTCCTTATGAAATTACGTTCTTATTTCCGCTGGCTATGATGACCCGATTTATGGGCCAGGAGCACCTATTCCCGGCTTATCTGGTGGATCACCCCGAAGAAAACAGCGATGCGTATCTGGTCGTCCAGGAAGAAATGGTGGCTAGTACTGGCTGACGTCAAAAGTTATAACTTCCCGCGTACCAGTCTGGTGTTCCAGCGCGTTTGGATGAACGCCTGGGCTGGCTTCTCGATCAGGTGGTAGCAAACCATCGTCACCACAAATAAGGCCACAAAGGTAAATATATCACGCAGGAACGTATCGCCCAGCCCAAGGGGATCAATCTTCTTAAACAGCTTAATTACTGGCAGTTGCAGAATATAAATCCCGTAGCTGATCTCGCCCAGATAGACTAAGGGACGCCATGAAAATAGCTTGGTTATCGGCGTATTAGTTTGCAGGCTCAGCCCGGTTATAAACAGAATAAAAACGGGTGTCAACACTCCCCCCTGCGCATATTGCATGATGAAAATATCAGAGCCAATCCCTATGAGGCCGACAGCGCCGAGTATCAGCATTCCCCAGGAAAGTCGGTTGCGGTTGGCAGAAGCGGGATGCTGACGAACGTAGCGCCAGAAAAGCAGCCCACTGATGCACCCATTTATAAAGGACGCTACATGAATCCAGGGCGAATAATTCAGCAGATTGTTATACGCTTCGGCGGATAAATTGATCGGTATCAGATGATTGGCTACCACGTAAAATAAGCCGACGCCAAATAACCATCCTCCCACGGTAAGTGCCAGCAACACACGGTTCGAAAACTGATCTAACCAAGGTAACAGCCAGGGGAAAATAACGTAGAAAAACATTTCGACCGATAAAGACCAGCCCGGCCCATTCAACGTATCGGCCAGTGATGGAATCCAGGCTTGCATCAGCGTTAGGCTTGCCAGTATGGATGCTGGCGTTACGGTTTGGGCATATAGAACCGTCAGCACGAAGAGGGTCACTAATAGGGCGAAAAAATAAAGCGGAAAAATCCGGGCGAAACGAGCCATCCAGAACTGTCGCCGATTAATAGTGCCACTACGTTCCCGCTTTGATTGATACGTTATGGTCAGAATGAATCCGGATAAAACGAAAAAATAAACGACGGCCACACTGCCATATTCAATCAGGTATCGCCCCGGATAAACTGTAAAGGGATAGGTTCCGCGAGCACCATGAAAAACCAGAACAACGGCAGCCGCAAGGAACCGCGTAAACGTAAGCTGAGGTATCTGCATGAATTGGTTATAACTAATAGCCTGATCAAGACAGACACGCTATCGAAACAAACACATTTACAAATTTATCGACGGGAGCGCAGGAATGATGCTTTTTTCGTCACAAATTTGTGTTTCTTTCTGCGGTAAATGCGTATTCTCATCGTCCATAATCTGTTGTGGGCTCATTACAAATCGGCTGTTTTTCAGGCACTTCAACGTTTGGTCGACCAGCGAACTGGCTGCTCCGTACACGTATTGCAGATTGCTCGAAACGAGCGTTCACGTGCGGGACTGGAAGCTACAGCCAATGATCCCTACGCACCAACGTATCAATACGACTACGAACTACTTTTCGACCGATTTCTCGACGATATTCCCTTAAAAGAACGCGCTCTGGCCTTGTTACGTCGTGCCAGAGCGTACCGTCCCGACGTAATAAGTCTGACAGGTTACTACGATCCTGCCCAGATTTTGCTTCTCATTTGGGCAAAATTGAACAGGGTGAAAGTCATCCTGCAAAATGAAAGCACCGAAACCGACCATCAGCGGGGTGGTTGGAAAGAGGTCTTGAAAGAATGGATTTTCGGTCGATGCGATGGATTTTTCTGTTTCGGCAGTCAATCTGCCGACTACCTTATTCGCCTGGGCGTTCCGGCTCATAAAATTCTGCTACGTAAAAGTGCCGTCGATAACGACAGCCTTCGGGCGGCTTATGAGCGGGCGCTACGTACTCGCACGCAAACACAGGAAAGTCTTGGCTTACAGCCCCATAATTTCATTTTCGTAGGTCGGTTGATTTCAGCTAAAAACTTACCGACTCTGGTTACTTCATTTGCCAATGCCCAAAAGCAATCAACTATGGGGAAAAATTGGGGTCTGATTTTTCTAGGCGATGGTCCCGAAAAAGAGTCGCTTCAACAACAAACTCAAAAGCTGGTGCTGATTGATAGCGTACATTTTCTGCCCGGTCGTCCCTGGTTTCAGGTACCAGACGTACTGGCGCTCAGTGATATACTCGTTCTACCGAGTTTGTCCGAACCCTGGGGACTGGTGGTCAACGAAGCGATGGTGTGTGGTTTACCTGTTATAGTTTCTGACCGGTGCGGCTGCGTTCCTGACCTGGTTCGAGACGGGCAAACCGGTTTTATTTTTGACCCCGACCAGCCCGATTTATTAACACAGTTGCTACGTCGGTTTATGGATGAAACTGTCGACGTAGCGTCAATGAGCGAAGCGGCTCGTGAACGTATAGCGCCCTACTCGCCCGAAGCAGTTGCCCAGGAAATGCTCAACGGCTTTATGAAAATTGCAACCTAAGCGGTTATTTCGCCTTATCTATGCGAATTTTAAACATCTGCGCCTACAGTTGGGAAACCGGCGGCCCCCCAAAAATTATCTTCGATCACGCTCAGGTCGCGCTACGTCTGGGGCATCAGGTTGATATTCTGAGTCCGATTTCGCGCAACGAAAAACCGTATACAGTTCCCGAGGGTGCCCGGCTGATTCTCTGCAAACGTACCACGCCCATCAGTAACTATTTCCGGGAGTTTTCCCTGGAATTATACCAATTCCTGAAAAAACATATCCACGAATACGACATTGTGCATTGCCACGGGTTATGGCATTTTGGTACGTTGGCCCCGTTCATGATTGACCGTAACGTAGCGAAAGTCATTACCATTCACGGGGTGCTGGACCGCTGGGTATATGCGCACAACAACTGGAAAAAACGGCTGATGGATACATTGGCCCAGAAAACCTACCTGCGCCGGGCCGATCTTGTCCAGATCAACAACACCGACGAACGGGAAGATGTACTACGTTACCTGGGTTTTCAGCATCCCAACGTAGTAATTATTCCGAACGGGGTGAAAATGAGCGATTTTGCTAAACTACCCCCTCATGGTACGTTCCGGGCGAAATTCAATTTTCCCTCCGACAAAAAGCTGGTGCTGTTTATGAGTCGGCTGAACGTAAAAAAAGGGTTGGACTTGCTTTTACCCGGCTTTCGGGACTACGTACGCGACCATCCGAACGCTATGCTAGCGTTGGCTGGCTCCGACGATGGTTATGAAGAAACGGTACGTCAGTTTATTGCCCAGAATCAACTCGGCGATTCGGTGAAGCTGGTCGGTATGCTGACGGGCGACGATAAAAAGGCAGCGCTCGCCGATGCTGATTTGTTTACGCTTCCCTCCTACTCCGAAGGTTTTTCGATGGCGGTGTTGGAAGCGATGGCGGCCGGTACGCCTGCACTAGTCTCAGACCGGGTCGGTTTCGGTGAAACGATACGTGAGCATAAAGCCGCAGAACTCGTGGAATTAACGCCCGCAGGAGTCCGGGCCGGTCTGGAAAACATGCTGGGGAACGATGCGCTACGTCGGCAAACTAGCCAGAACGCCACTACGTTGCTAAAAGCCCAATACGACATCGACATTGTTGCCAAACGGCTGCTCGACGAGTATGCAAAGGTTGTGAAGGCGTGAAATTATATTCGAGTTTTTGTCATTCTGACGAAGCGCTTACTTAGGCCTCCTTTCAAAAGCTTAAACAGGTTCAAGTTATAGAACTATGTAACTATAAATCTTGGCTTTACAACTCAACAACTTTCCTTGCTACGTTCTGCCAGTCAACTTGCTGGTCGGCTTCGGCCAGGTCGATGAACGGAAATTCCTGTAATAAATGCTTAAGCTTGGGCCAGCAACCACGCAAACCGTAATACGATTTAAACTGACGTACCCGACTCAGGCCGGGAATCATAGGTTGATCGGCGTCGAAATCGCGCGGGTGAAAGTACGTCATGACGTACTTCGAGCGATTGGTGAGTCGCTTGATAAGCGGATAAGGGAACAATCGAAAATAGCCTCCGCCTGAGAAAATGAGGTCCTGCCCGAAAACAGCGGCTGTATTGATGGGAAATTCTTTCAGCAACGTACCATTTACGTCCAGATAGCCCGGCTCAAACATACCCAGCGACGCATCGCCCCCGTGCGACCGACGAGCCGAAAATACAGAGCAATCAATCTCGATACCATTCTCAATCAGGATCGGGAATACCCAGCGATTGTAAGCTTTGATCGAAAAACCGGGTGCCCGATACGCCCGAACTTTTTTACCCGTCAAATCCTGCAAATGCTTGATTGAACGCTCCAAATCAGCCTGAAATTCAGCGGGCGTTTGCTCATAGGCTAACTGGTGTGCATATGAGTGTGTAGCGATTTCGTAACCAGCCGCATCGATTCGCCGAATTACGTCGGGGTGCTTATCGGCCACCCAGCCCAGGCAGAAGAACGTAGCGCGGCTGTTGGTTTCGTCCAGAAGCTGGAAAATCTGGTCCATATTCTGATAAATCCGGGTTTCGTACCGACTCCATTCAGCCTCGGTACGGGTAGACGTATTATCCAGAATGTGAAACCATTCTTCAATATCAAATGTCAGGATGTTCATTATAAATGAATAATGGATAATGAACAATGGATAATGAATAATAGTCAATGGAGGTAGTTAAAACGGCTCCTAAGCCATTATTCATTATTCATTGCGCATTATTCATCAATAAAATCGTTTACCGGCAGCCCGGAATGCTTTTACGTCCTCGCGGGTCGGGAAGGTGTAATACGTCATCTGGGACGCGTCATTCTCAATAAGTTCGTATTTTCCCGAATGAATTTTTTCGATGGATTCCAGAATGGCATCCATGCCCATTTTCTTCGTTACGTCAATCAATTCGGCCTGACTCATATTACCGATGGCCAATTTGTTCTGTACCAGAATGGGGCCACTGTCGATGCCTTCGTCCACAAAAAATACCGACACACCCGTATGCGTTTCGTTATGACGTAGCACCCAGAATGATGGCATCAGACCGCGATATTTGGGGAGCAAAGCCGTATGCAGGTTGATGCACCCATACGTAGCGACATCTAATAGCTTCTGCTTAAATATCTGATTACCAGCTATCGAAACAAGCAAATCGGGTTTATACTCCCTGATTTTTGCCAGATTTTCTTCTTTGTTAATTCCCCCTTCTAACTGAATGAGTGGAATGTTTCGGTCGGTAAGTACCTTCCGAACGTTGTTGCGGCTATCTAATTTGGACGCGACAAATTTGAATCCATAGCGCATAAAAAAACCCATCCCAAAAATGTCGTAGGTTTTCTTCATCTTTTCAAAAAAACCTTCCCGCTTTCCAAACGGCGATACGTCGAAAACAACCGTTGCTACGACTTCTGCATAGGGGGGTAGTTTTTTTAGTAAATAATCAATATTCCGGGCGAGGTAGAACGGGTCATCCTGCGTAAGAATCACAAGGCGCATAATTGATCAAGACTGTTAAAGGCGCAAAACTACGCATTCCTGCCGAAAGCCAGTGCCTGACTCAATCCAGAACAGACACTTTCTGACTGATTATCTGACCAGAAGCCGTTTGCACTCTGGCTATATACGTACCGCTTTGAAGACCGTCTAAGGAGAGAGACAACGTAGTACGGGCCGTTCCCTGCCAGCTTTTTACTATCCTTCCCGTAATATCGTAGAGGATAAATTTCGTAAACGTCATTTCATAGGCCACCAGATTCACGACGCGATTTGCCCCAATCGGATTAGGGTATAATCTAACACCA
Organism: Spirosoma profusum; assembly: GCF_014699005.1. Taxonomy (GTDB): domain Bacteria; phylum Bacteroidota; class Bacteroidia; order Cytophagales; family Spirosomataceae; genus Spirosoma; species Spirosoma profusum. The sequence goes on along the minus strand of NZ_JACWZY010000033.1, from coordinate 14,379 downwards.
GGTGTTAAATCATCAGCAAACGGACGGGCGTTCACTACGTTGCTGTACAGCGATTCCGACGTAGTACTAAAGGCACGTAGCCGATAGTAATACGTACCAAATGGGTCGGGCAGCAACGTATCGATAAACGTATTTACCGTGCCATTTAGAGAAGCAATCGGCTTAAACTCTGTCTCCGTTCCGTCAGCACGCTCCAGCACCTGCGTTTGTGCGTTGGCCGATGGCGTCCAGTTCAACTGAATCTGTAGATCCTCAAGGGGTCTGGCAGCCAGTGCAACGGGCTCAATGGCATCGGCAATCGGTACGTTATCGAACGAGAAAGCCCGCATACCGCGCGTGTTTTTGAGCGTTGGTCCATCGTAAAAAGTCGAGGCCATATCAGCAAAATAATCGGGCAGGTAACGTAGCGTTTTCGCCGAAGCGGGTTGCTTTAGCCCTAGCACAATTCGATTACTATGTGCTACGCCCCCCGTTACCCAATCGGGTTGCTGGTCCAGATAAAAGAAATCTTTCTGCTGGCGCGTAACGACGTCACCTGTTGAAGAGCTATGAAAAGTGGTATCGGCTTTCCAGACCATTTGCATCTGATCGTCGAAAACCAGCGAAATGGAATCTTTTCGGGTATTATAAAATGCTTTTTTTATGTCCGGCGAATTAATTTGGAGCGTATCGTTCGAACCATATATATCGCGGCTTATCTGCCGAAACTGTTCAAATGCCACCTGTTGATTCCCATAGCCGTCGTAGTGAACTCCATCAAAACCTGGTGTTCCAATGGTGGCTATGGTTTCAACATTTTTGAACAGATATTTGGTTCGACGCTGAAAGTCACGTAGTAACGAAGCGCCCGTATCAATCGACATTATATTAATCTGGCCGACATAAATGCGACAATCGCCGTAATCATCCCGAAACTGATTGTAAAGCGTCGCGAATTTCGCATCATAGCCTGGTACACCCATACCGGCATCTTCTTCGCCCTGTTTCCAGATAATGGCTTTTACAGCTTTAGGGTTAGCTGCCCATTGAGTTCGGTAAAGTAATCGACCATAAAAAGTGTTTAAGCTAGCATGATTATGGGCTTCACGAAACGCCAGGTCTGCGATGCCGGTTCCTCCCTGAGCCCCGTTGATCATACAGGTTGGGATGCCATGCGTTTGCAGAATCAGCCGCTGGATAGTCAGGCCGAAGCCCCCTACACTACCAAAAGGAGTTTTTGCAGGATACCAGCTCATAAAAGCCGGGATATCACCTACCGAAACCCCGAATGGATAGGTGCAGTTACGCAGGTATTTATCATCGAAATTAGTCGAGTATAACGTCTCCAGCCCAGCAGCTGCCAGCGCATTCGATTGACCATGAATCACGTAAATATCGCCACAGACAATCCGCTCACGGGTTGTAAAAAGCGTTGAATCAGCATTTTTGTATAGGAAAACTCGAAATGTATATTCGGCGGGTTCAGCTTTTATGATCGAAGCCAGACGAAACGTAGCATCATTGGCGGCAGCCGCAAGGGTCTGGCTAACCATGCTGGTAAGAACACCTTCACGTAGCACCTGCACCGCGATTTTGGTATAGCCCAACTCCGTTATTTTACCGCTTATTACGACTTCAGCCTGATTTATTTCATTACGTGGATAGAGTTGGAGGTTACGGGGTGCCTGCTCGAAAGTAAGTTGTGCATTAGCTGAGAAATAGTACAAAAACAATATAAGACTTGCGTAAAGTTGCTTCATTAGCTTTGCCGCCTATAAAAAAAGTTATAATATTGCGTCGACAAAATGTTCAACAAAGGTAATAGTAAAAGTAGTACCTTTTTTCATATTTGCCGATACGCCTTCCAGCGATTTGTGAACTAGTAGTTACTATGAAGTATGTCTGATGTATCTGTAATCATATTGACTCATAACGAGGAAAAACACATTACGCGCTGTATTCAGAGTTTACTTCCGTTTACTGATAAAATTTTCATTGTCGACTCGTTCTCTACCGATCGTACCGTCGAGATTGCCCGGTCACTGGGAGCGGTTGTGGTGCAGAATGCCTGGGTGAACTACTCAACGCAGTTTAATTATGGCATTACCAACACGCCTTTCGAGACCGATTGGTTAATGCGGATGGATGCTGACGAATACGTAATGCCCGAATTGGCCGCTGAAATAAATAGTCGGCTGGCGTGCTTACCGGCGAATATAGGTGGCGTATACGTGAAACGTCGGGTGTTTTTTCTGAATCGGTGGATGCGCCACGGTGGTTTTTATCCTATCTGGCTGCTACGTCTCTGGCGCCGGGGAGATGGTTTCTGCGAGCAGGTCTGGCACGATGAACACATCAAACTGACCAAAGGCGAACCTATTCAGTTTTCGAACGACATCGTTGACCATAATCTGAATAATTTGACCTGGTGGACCCAGAAGCATAACCATTACACCATTCTGGAAATGGTTAATCTGCTCAACTACCGCCACCATTTCGACCGGGCCGATAAAGTACAACCCCGCTTATTTGGAACGCAGGAGCAACGAATTCGATTTTTAAAAGAAAAGTACGCATCGGCACCGCTGTTTACCCGGCCGTTTATCTATTTTTTCTATCGTTACTTTATTCGGCTAGGTTTTCTGGATGGGCGCGCGGGTTTAGTCTGGTGTTTTTTACAGGCGCTCTGGTACCGTTTTCTGGTCGATGCCAAGCTCATGGAAGTAAAGCTTAGAGTTGGCGATGATAAAGAAGCCATTATCAACTATTTCCGAACGGAATATGGAAAAGACCTCCGACCGGCCCAACTCGAACGAGTCGATCAGGACTAACGAGCGTGATGCCTCGGGTCAGCCCCAGTTCGTCGAACCAACCGTTCAGGAAGTACCGGGCAAAACCGATTTATCGCGATTTGACAACAGCTGGTACAATCCGGGCTCACGCCCGAAAATTGTGCTTTGGTTTCTGGTCAATGCTTTCTTTCTGAATACGTATCTGCCCATTCCGGTGAAGCTGAAAGTGGCCGTGCTACGTTTGTTTGGCGCAAAGGTTGGCAACGGGGTTATGATTAAACCGGCGGTCAATATTAAATACCCGTGGTTACTACGTATCGGTAACTACGTCTGGATTGGCGAGCAGGTTTGGATCGATAACCTCAGCGAAGTTAGCATTGGCGATAATACGTGTCTGTCGCAGGGCAGTATGCTACTGACGGGCAATCATGACTACCGCCGTTCGACATTTGATTTGACAACTCGACCCATTACGTTAGCGGATGGCGTCTGGATCGGAGCCAAATCGGTTGTATGCGCGGGCGTATCCTGCGAATCGCACGCCGTATTGGCGGTGAATTCGGTGGCTACGCGCTCACTGAACGCTTATGGAGTTTATCAGGGAAATCCGGCGGTTTGGGTCCGGCAACGAACCATTACTACGTGAAAGTTTCTATTATTACAGTTGTTTACAACGGAGCGGATCACATTCGGGATTGTATCGAATCGATTGTGAACCAGACACATCCAGATATCGAGTACATTATCGTTGACGGAAAATCGACCGATGGCACAGTGGAAATTGTGCAGTCGTACGGCACGAAAGTTGCGCGATTTGTATCGGAACCCGATAAAGGTTTGTACGATGCCATGAATAAAGGCATCCGAATGGCTACGGGTGAGGTGATTGGGTTACTGAACGCCGACGATTTTTATCGGCACAACCGGGTGATTGAAAACATGGTCGCTACGTTCGAACGAACGGGCAGTGATGGCGTTTACGGCGATATGCTTTACGTTGACCGGGACGATACCCGCAAACTAAAACGCTACTGGCGTTCGGGTTGGTATACCGACAATGCATTTAAGTGGGGGTGGATGCCCGGCCATTTATCGTTTTTTGCGAAACGATGGATGTATGAGCAATATGGTCTGTTCCGAACCGACATGAAAAGTGCAGCTGACTATGAATTGCTCCTGCGATTTATTCACAAAAATAAGGCCAAACTTGCTTACATGGACGAAGTTACAATTGTGATGCGAGACGGTGGGGTCAGTAACAGCAGTTTATTCAATCGACTTCGGGCTAATCGGGATGACCAGCTTGCCTGGAAACACAATGACTTGAAACCTTACTTTTTTACGATTTGGCTGAAGCCATTACGCAAACTAAAACAATACGTTAGTAAGCCACCGGGTTGGTCTGACAAATAATTTGTTAAGCCGTTAAATCAAATTTCAGTTGCTTGCTAGAATAAAACTGAGAATTTTACTTATCATCGTGCTGGAAACTGTACAATGGTATTGTAATAAATAAAACGCTCGTCTTACGTTGAGACGCCCTTTGGTGAGAACACCCACAATTACCTGTTCTGACTCATGAATATTGATTTATTTATCGCTTACCTGCAGCATAAATTCGCCGACGACCTGTTTACACTTGGTCTATATCAGTGTATACTTTCTTTTCTGGTAGCCTGTTTTGTATCAGTCGTCTCGATTCCGGTAGTTATCAAGATTTCGGCGTTAAAGTCGCTCATGGAAAAAACGGGCGAGCGCCGATCTCACACCACTCCTACACCAACGTTCGGGGGTATCGCTATTTTTGCAGCCATCCTGATTGGCTATTTCCTCTGGCCCAGCATCGACCAGACTGACATTTACCGCACAAACTTATCGGTTGTGGGAATGACTATCCTGTTTTTCATCGGTATCAAAGATGATTTAGTAGGTATCGACCCCACGAAGAAGATACTCTTTCAGGTTCTGGCGGCTATTATCCTGATCTTTTTCGGTGATCTTCGGGTCGACTATTTATACGGTATTCTGGGTTTTCATCACATCAATCCGTTGGTAGGTACTGCTCTTACCTGTTTCATTTTCATTGCTTTAACCAATGCCATTAATCTCATCGACGGCATCGACGGCCTGGCGGGGGGTATTGCTACGATTGCCAGTGCTACGTTTGGTGGGTGGTTTCTGTTAACCAATCATTTCACGATGGCCTGTCTGGCATTTACGTTAGCTGGCGCTCTGATTGGTTTCCTGCGATTTAATTTTTCGCAGACGAGTAAAATCTTCATGGGTAACACTGGCTCCCTGATTATTGGCTTCATGCTGGCTTTTTTTGCGGTCCGTTTCGTAAGCCTGAATGCATCTTACCGGTATGAGCCAACGGCGTTCTTTAATGCCCCTATCATTGCCATCGTGATTCTGATTGTACCTATTTTCGATACGTTGCGAGTCTTTCTGGTGCGCATTCTGTCAGGTAAATCGCCTTTCTACGCCGACCGGAATCATATGCACCACATCCTGCTTGACAGTGGTTTATCGCACGCTGCAGCTACTACTATATTGTGTGGCGTATCGCTGTTTAACACGGTACTGTTCCTGCTATTGCACCGCAATATCTCCAATACGATGTCTGTAGTTATTCTGGGGGGATTGTTCGGTTGCTACATGTTGGTCAGTTTCACTCTTAAGTTACGTATCAAATACGTAGGTACTCACCCCCGTCATCGTCGGGTTGTACTACGTCGGGAGTTTCAGAAAGGCATCTCCGGGAAACGTATCGTTGAATACCTCTAGGTGCAAAAATAAAGAGCGAAAGCGTGAATGAGCGAATAGCATTCGGCAGAACACTTCCACCAGGCTATTCGCTCATTCACGCTTTCGCTCTTTATTCCTTGGGTAACGTAGCACCAATTAGTTTGGGAAATCGACTACTTATCAAGCCAGATTCTCCAGTTATAAAGTAGTCATGGGCAGCGTGGTTCGGTGAAGTTAATTTTGTTTCACCTAATCACTTAACAGCCCATTTCGGGTAACCGTTGGCTATGGCACTTCTTTGGTTTTTCTGGGGTATTGATATTATTACGTTTCTGGCGGCCGTTTATTTTTTCTTTCGAGCAGTGGCAACCAGCCCTTCTTTCGACCCGTTTTTTATTTTAGGATGGTTTGGGCTGATTATAACGCCATATAGTGTCATTATAGGCAGTTACTGGCTCTTCACTTATACTTTTCATGTATCGGCTGTTTTATTAGCGGCCGTTCCGGCAGTACCGGCACTCTTTTACGCCTGCCTGAATCTGTTGCTGGTTTCGTTCGAAACGAACGTATCAGGTATTCCAATTCGCAATCGGTAATTGGCCATTGCTCAATACTAAAAAAGGTTGACTACGTGGTAGTCAACCTTCTCCTTCTATTGGCGATCCGCTCGTTTCTGTTGTTCAATACTGTACCTCTACTTTCTGCAACAGCAGCGCATGCATCTTCATTAAGTCCACTCCTTCTTTCACTATCTCATCCGCTGAGGGAACGTCTGGCAAATGACCATGCTGCTGAATATGCTGCTCCACTTATGCCAGTGACTTTAGCTGATACGTGGGAGAGAATACTTTATCACTCCACTGGTTGGCGTTGTCGATACGTAGCCGTTAGCGGGCTAAGACCGTTTTACAAAAGGACGTTTCATCACACTAGGAAAGTTTTTACCACTAGAACATAGATTTTTATGATCGTTACGGATATCCTTAAAATCTATGTTCTAGTGATGCGGGCTACAGGATCACGCGGGTGGCATATAATGATCTTCGTGCGTGTAGCCGTACTCGGCAACTTTCTGCGCCCGGTAGCGGTATAAGTCCGAACTATCTGGTGCCCACGTATCTAAGCCATCTACGTACCGGTTGAACATGCAGAACGCTGCCGCAATCAACACCGTGTCGTGAATGTCGCGGTCGGTAGCGCCTTCGGACCGGGCTTTTTCAATCTGCTCGGCTGTTACGTGCTTACCGCCCTGCTGCACACTCCCCGCAACGGCTAATAATGCTTTTAATTTATCCGAAATAGCAGCATTTGCATAATCCTGTTTCACCGATTGCACCAGCGACCAGTCGGTATCGCCCAGGTGATGACTGGCTACGGCCCCATGAATGGTCTGGCAGAAAAAGCAGTCGTTGCGGGCTGATACGAACGTACCAATCAATTCCCGTTCGCCTGCGCTGAGCGTTGAGTCAGGATGGTTCGCATTGGAACGTAGCAGTACGTTGACGAGTTCATTAAGTGGACGGGCCGTTTCTGGGCTGAACGCCATGGGTCCGCGAATACCCGGTAGTCCGGGCACAAAATCAATATGTGGCATACTGTCAGTTTTGATTAGTTCGGTTTAGGTACTACGTATCCCAGCGTTCCCATGCGCTCGCCCATCGCTACGTAGTCGGTCGGGTCGTCGGAAGCAAGCGTTGCCAGCCCATCAACGTAGCGGTTGTACATCGAAAAGGAAGCCGCAATCAGTACCGTGTCGTGAATATCCCCATCGGTAGCGCCTTCCGCTCGCGCAGTCGCTACTACGTCGTCTGTTACGGTGCGGGCATCGGCAGTAACGCGCTCGGCAATCGTGAGCAAGGTGCGAAGTTTAGTCGAAATCGGTGCTGTTTCTGGGTTTTGTAGCGTCTGATCAACGATAGATGCCTGTTCGCCAAAAAGATAGCGTGATGCGGCTGCGTGGCTATTTCGACAAAAATCCGTGCAGTTCTGGTTCGACACAAACGCGGCAATCAATTCGCGCTCAGCATCAGAAAGCGTACTATCGGGTGAACCAGCGCGAAGCAACGCCTGCGCGAGTTCATAAAGTGGCTTCCCTGTATCGGGTCGGTAAATAACCAGGCTACGAATGCCCGGCGCATCGTTATTAAGTTGAATATGTGGCATTGGTGGTTCTCTGATTTAGAACAAACGATTAATTTGATAACGTAGCGTCAATTATCCAATACTACGTTGGACTCTAATTAATGAGAAGCGGGTCTGTATCGGACAAAAACAGCGAACCCGGCGATCAGGAATGCTACGGAAAACACCAGTAACGCATTACCGAAACCACCTAATCCAGCGACCATCGTACCGACAAAAAACACCGCTGTAGCCGTAAAAAAACGGCCAATATTGAAGCTGATGCCAACTGCCGTCGCACGAATTCGAACCGGGAATAACTCGGGAATAATGCTCGACAACGCACCCTGACTAATTCCAAAAAACAAAGCTACGAGCGCGGTTTCGGCATATATAATCGGCGAAAACTGCCGGTTCGACAGAAACAGCAGCGCACAGCCGCCCGCACAGCCCGCAAAGGTTAACAAAAGCGTTTTACGCGAACCGAGCTTCCCAATCAGCACACCCGATAACATGCCGCCAATAATGCCACCCATACCAAGCAGCATCATGGTCAACCCTCGCTCTTTTCCGCCCGCCTGACCGGCTGGCAGCAGCGATTGCACCCAGGTCGGAATCCAGGAAAACGTACCCCACAACCCAATCAGTACCGTACCGAAGATTAATACGCCCGTTAGAAGATTGGCCTGGTCGGTAGGAGACCAAGCTTTTCCGGACTGCGGTTGCTGTCGTAAACGCGCCCAATTGGCCGATTCGGGCAGACGAAAAATCATCAGAATCGCTACCACAACGGGAATCAGGCCCAGCCAGAACGCCTGCCGCCAGGGAACCAATCCCGCGTTAAGGCCACCGGTAGCCACAATGCCCACCGGAAACATAACGGCCAGGATACCCAGCACCACTGGACGGCTTTTTTCGGGCCATATTTCCGACAGATACACCGTCGTGAGCAGTAACACTCCGCCAACTCCTGCCCCCGTCAGGAACCGATAGAGGAGCAGCATCGGCCAGTTGGGCGCAAAAACCGTGAACAGCATAGCCACACCGTATAGGAACGTAACGAACGCGACCGCCCGCGTCCGGCCTATCCGATCGCCAACCATCCCGAACAGGAGCCCACCAGCCATCCAGCCGTACAAGAAAGCAGCACTGATATAGGCTCCTACATCGCCCAATTGCGTTTCGGAAACCGATTTACCGAGTAACTCCGGTATGGCGACCGGCAGGAACGTAGCCATGAGCGTAGAAGCCGTGCCGCCCAGCAAATACGAGAGTGAGCACAAACTAAAGGCGATCCAGTCGGCACGTAGCGTTTCTGGTTTGGTTATAGTTGTTTCCATATAGCGAAAGAGTGAGAGCGTGAAAGAGTGGATGAGCGACTGTCGGATAGTTTCGCTGATGCGCCAGCCCGGTCTTTCGTTCATTCACTTTTTCGCTCATTATTTAAGTCCCTGATCAAACACCAGCGATACGTAGTAAAGTCCACCCACTGCTGGAGAGCCGTATGACTGCACTACGTACTGATTCGTTACGTTGTTAGCGCCGAGTTTCAGTACTGTTTTAATTGACGGTATCCGGTAGTTAACCTGCGCATCGAGCAAGTGATAGGCCGGTACACGTCCGGGAATAAGCGCGTTGAACGACCCTACCCAGTCGAAGCTTTCCTGCCAGTGCCACGCTACGTTGAAACCAATATTCGGCGCGATGTTGCGGTGACCGATCGTTACGTTCGACTTGAGACGGGGTGTATTGAAAGCCGCTATGTTATTAGGATCGGCGTTACGTATATCGAATGACGACCACGTACCGTTGGCACCGATCTGGTAACCGCCTGATGTACGATACATTAGACCGAGCGTTGCGCCCTGTGCCGATACTTTGTCGGGGGCGTTACTATAAAGCTGGAACGCCTGTACCCGACCACTCAGAATATCCTGCGCGGCTGCCGGATTAGGCTTACCATCTGACCCAAGTACCGGACTTTGCGGACGTAGCACAACTGTATTGAGAATGAAGTTATTGTAAACGCCATAATAGTAGTTTGCATCGACCGACAGGTTGCTGCTGAGAATACCCCGATAACCGATTTCAAAGCTATTGACCCGTTCGGGCGCAATGTAGGGTACGTTCGATTTCTGCAATTTGTCTTTATTGTTCATCACCGCCTGTTGTGGTCCCACCTTGTTCACATCGGCTCCAAAACCGGCTCCAAACTGATTCACACTGGCCGCTGTATACGAATTTTCATACACGTTCATACCCGCGCTGTTGCTGGGCGCTCCACCCAAAATTGTGATGGGCCCCACATTGAGTTTGATGAACTGATCGGAAGGAGTTGGATTTCGGAAACCCGTCTGGTAGCTCGCCCGGAAATGATGCCGATCGGTGGCTGAAAACACGGCAGAAGCACGTGGCGTAAAATAACCGGCGAAGTTCTGGTTTTTATCGTACCGCCCCGAAACCGTTAATTTTAGTTTGTCAGCCAGCAGCGATTTACTGATTTGGGCAAACGCACCGTATTCGTAATAAAGAATCCGCCCGCCCTTATCGTCGAATAACGTACCGTTGGTAAACAGGCTATACTGCCGGTAATTTCCGCCAACCAGCACTTCTGCTACGTTGTTGAGCGCCGACGTCAGGTTGTATTGCCCGTCGGCGTGCCACATGCTGGTCTGGCTCAGAATACCCGCACCGGCCAGCCCCTGAACAGTTATTAACCGTTGTTTTTGGGCTTCGTATTCGGCCGTACCGGGAAGCAATCGTCCCTGATCGGCGAAGTTGCGGGCGGCTGTTTGATCATTACCGCTCACATTCGGAATAGTGCCACCATAGGCAGCCGTGTACCGGGCGAACCACGTATCATCGGCTTTATCGGGTGTTACTACGTTGCCATTCAGGTCACGTACCCACGTCCGGTTGATCTGTTGCCCCAACGACCGTGTATTAAAGGAATCGTGCGAGTCTTCAGCGTTGCTATACCAGCGCACGAAAAACTGTTTCCCCCGTAACTCCACTCGGTGTTGAATGAGCGAAAAGCCATTGACAGAGAATCGGTTAGAACCCGTGTAATTGGCGGTTCCTTTGGCAAAGTTATACGAGTAAATAGCTTCCAGTTTTGGCGTAATTCGGTAATGAAGCGCACCGTTTAGTTTCAGGCTATACACGTTGTAATCCGTCAAATCTTTCTCTATGTACCCCGTTCGCGACACTTGACCTGGTCCTGTTAGTGTTCTGACTACTTCATCTCCATAAATGTTAAGTGCGTTTCTGGCTGGGTTTTGTGCACCACGCTGCTCAGACGGGGTAGATTGGTTTACATCGGTATAATCAGTGGCAAACCAGTCGAGCCCCCACATATAGGAAGCATTCAACTTAAAAGCAAATTTGTTATTGAACGCTTTGGCGTAACGAATAGCATGATCGTTATAGATGGCTGCTCCTGTATTCGGATCGCCGAGGTGATTCACACCCACTTTAGCCTGGACACTCAAGCCCTGATACGTAAACGGGTCTTTACTGGTCATCAGCAACGCGCCATTGAAAGCCGCTGGCCCATACAGCGCCGAAGCCGCACCGGGTACGAGTTCCACACTTTCAGCATCTAAATCGCTCAGGCCGAACATATTCCCTACCGAAAATCCGAATCCGGCAGGCTGGTTATCTACACCGTCGATGAGTTGCAGAAAGCGGCTGTTTCCCGTACTGGCAAAACCCCTTGTGTTAATTTGCCGATACGTCAGGCCGCTCGTCACCATATCGACGCCCTTAAGGTTATTAATTCCCTCGTAGAACGTAGCAGATGGAGTTTCGCGAATGGTTCGGGCGTCCATTTTCTCAATCGTCACCGGCGCTCTGACTAAGCGTTCCTCGACGCGGGACGCACCTACAACTACTTCATCCAATTCGCTGGTAGACGGGTTAAGGTGAATCATTAGCGGTTGGGAGGAATCGGTTATGGAAACCGTTTGCGGCTCAAAGCCAACCATCGAGATACGTAGCGTAAGCGGCCCTTTTCGATTTGTCGGAAGGCTGAATTTACCATTGTTGTCCGTAACAGTGCCCGACGTTTGACCTTTTACAGTAATGGCCGCTCCAACGAGTGGTTTGTGCGTAACGGGGTCCATGACCGACCCGGTAACGTTTACCGACTGAGCCATTGTTAGGGTACTAATGAGCCAAAACCATGCGTAAAGCAAGGTGTGCTTCTTTATATTCATGAGTTGAAATGCTTAGTGATGTATACGCAACTTAAGGCCTTCCCAGAACGTAATGAACGTGTCAGAAAAGACCAGGGTGCTACGTAGAAATTTGATTATGAGTTAGTTGTTACGGTTTTCGGTACTGGATGGCCTCCCGGTGGACGGTTATAACCCCGGTTCACAATACGGTCGCCCAGCGTGTCGTAGTAGGCCGGATCTGTAGGCGTTACGGTAGCCATGCCATCTACGTATTTGTTGTACAGACAAAACAGAGCCGCAATCAATACCGTATCATGAATTTCGCGGTCGGTGGCACCAGCGGCATGAGCACGGGCAACGGCTTCTGAGGTAACAGCACGACCGGATTTCTGGGTCTGAGCGGCAATTTGCAGCAGTGCTTTCATCTTCTCGCTCACCGGAGCCGTTTCGATGTCGGCCTTTACCGCAGCAGCTGTTTGGTCTTCACCCAGCAGCAAATCGGCAGCTTTCGTATGGGCGGCATTGCAAAAGTTGGTCTTGTTGCGCGACGACACCAGAGCGGCAATTAATTCGCGTTCGCCCTGCGTCAGTGTCGATTCACCACGTAGTAATAATTGGGTCAGTTCCCGAATCGGCATAGCCGTATCGAGCCGGTATTCGAGCAAGCCCGTAATACCCGGCAAATGTTCCGGTAAAGGAATATGTGGCATGATGTAATGCGTTGTTGAGTTAGTCACAGGCTGCTACGTCTGGTAGCGATTAATGACTAATAAGTTCGTTGTCAATAATGGATGGTACGTTCTTTCCAGGCACCAGTATAGCGCACAGCAAACAGCCAGAGCGATTTCTGAAATCGTTCGTCTCGAACAGAAAATTGGAATTTGGCAAATGGGAGTACTGTTCGTTATCAGGCAAGTACGGCGAAACAACTAACTACGGCAGCAGTTTGTGTGTCATAGTGAATCTGTCGTTACAAATACAGTTACGACAATACGTTCTGACGCCATTTAGCGACTGATTCGGGTAGCACAAAACGAACAGGAAATCCGCGTCAGACTTCGGGTGGTGGCGATGAAATCCGCAAGGCTAGTTGATGAAGCAGGAACGGTTTTTCGGGAATCCGAATGTCGTTATGCCAACTGGGCGAATGGAAACAGAAGGCAACGCGTGGAGTAGGAGAATACTCTTTCAGTAAAAATTTCAGCAACGTATTGGCTTTCTTAGGGGAGTCGCTCGTGCCAGTTACGTGCTTTTGCATAAACGATAACAAATCGCTCTGCCAGAACGAATTACTGTCCGTTTGAAGTCCGGCGATATACAACGTATCACCCTGAATATTCATACTCACTACCGAATAATACTGCCCTCGATACGTAAATCCATCCGACGTAGTGCGAGTGATCGAATTGGCATCAGGTTTGTCTTTAAGCGGAATCTGGAACTCAACAATACTATCGACAGAGCGGTATACCTGTAGTCGTTGCGAAAGATCGTGTTCAGCCTGCCACCACACACCTACACCTACCAGCACATACGCCAGAATGTGATGCAGGAGTAAGCCAAATAAACCAATCGATATCGCCTTCTTCACACTAATGCTACAGGGAAAATTTTTCCAATAATAGTGCTAAATTCTAAACAAAGCTAGGCTTTTGTGGGTCACTACTCTATATTTCTCTCTAGTAAACTCATGATATATTGGTCTAATTTACCATCCCGTAATCCCTCATTTCAGAAGCGAATACTTCGTCTCAGTTAGGAGCGATTCATGCTTAGCTCGCCCCGCCACTCTTTGAAATATCTCGTTTTTTAGTAACAAAGGTTATTGGTAAATCCTGGTTTTGTCTCAGAATCAAATCTAACAGTTTCCTGAAACGGTATTAGCCTGAAGTTTCGTACTTTGGCTAGCATACAGCAGATTATACAACAATCAATAATGGGTAATAGCGACAATTATAAAATCTTGACTTATGAGGAGGAGATGAAACTCTCAAAGCAAGAGTTCATGGATTATGAACAAAGGGCGCAAGCTTACTTTCGTTCTAAGCGTACCGAAATCGCTCGGGGATACGCAGAAAAGACCCATGAGGAGAAAACAAATTATCGGACAGAATTGGGTAGACAAATGCGCTGGCAAGCAGAAAGTGGATTAGATCCGTATGCCGCCTATACAGCAGAATGGCGTGAAAACTTACTCCGCTTTGAGCCCGACTTAGATAACCTTATTAGAGAGGCTTTTGTACGCTCTTTAAATTAGGAGTGGAATTATGACGAGTATTGCCAACGTGTAGGAATTTAATCGGTCGGTTAACATCAAGCGCTCCTATCTGAGACGGAGGGTGCTTTATAATTCGGGCATTTAATGTGACATAGCCTAGCTTTCGTAGCAGTCTAGGAAATACGAAAATATCACTAGTGGTGCTTAAAGGTTAGCCTGGCAGGTATTTTGGCTTTTGAGTTTTCATGCCCTCATTGCTATGACTGCATTCCGACTCAATCTGATGCCCCACGAACGGGCTGAATTGCTGGCCAAAGTACATAAAGGCAAAGCCTCAGCCAAA
>NZ_JACWZY010000032.1 GCF_014699005.1 Spirosoma profusum | reverse complement strand
AAAACCTGGCAACAACGACCAACTCCGCCATTGATCTGAGCACAAACAATACTGGTGGCACCGTCAATTTTGGTGGCGGCAACTTAGTCATCACCACCACGAGCGGTACAGGTTTTAATGCGACGGGTGGGGGCACGGTGAACGTAACGGGTATGGGTAATACCATTACTACGACAACAGGAACTGCCCTGAATGTTGCCAACACCACCATTGGAGCAAACAATCTTACTTTTCAAAGCATAACAGCAGGGACGGCAGCGAGTGGTGCTCCAGCAACGGGAATTAATCTTACAACTACAGGGGCATCAGGAGGACTGATTGTTACTGGCATCGGTACAACGGCGGGTTCAGGGGGAACTATTCAGAAATGTACGCATGGAGTTTACGCTAACTCAAGCCGTAATCTCTCCTTGTCAAATATGAATATTATCAACAATGGTCAGAACCAAACTCAGGCAGGAAGCAGCAGCAATGTAGGAGGTGATTTAGTGACGGGAAACAATTTGCAAGCCGTAGCTAATATCACGCTCTTCACGATTACGAATGCCTCATTCACTAATTTAAGCGTAACAGGAAGTGGTCAAATCGGGATTAATGGCAATGCAGTAAATGGCTTAACCCTATCAAACTGTACTGTCAATAGCAATGGCAATGAATCGTTCGAGAGTGGTATTGCGCTACAAAACGCATCAGGTACTATCAGTATAACCGGAACTTCTGTCCGCAATAATCGGGCACGGCATTTACATATTGCCAATGGTAGTGGTACGATGACGCTCAATACCTCATCTTCTCAATATGGCCATACAGCACTGGGCATAGGTACTCCAGAGTCTCAGCAGGGTATTCTACTCCAATTATTCGGCACTTCGAATTCTACAATAAATGCCTCTTCATTGACCATATCCAACAACGAGATTATTTCAGGCGGAACTGTTTACGCAAACGGCTTCCAAATCAATGCAGATAATGGCAGTCCGGTTGTGAACGGCAGCATCACGAGCAGCACATTCGATTATAATGCGGCACATGTGTTCATTAACGCTGGCGGGACGTCAACTGTCACCTTCAATACACAGAATAATCTCACTATGACACACTGTGATCTTCAGGCGATAAACTATACAGTTCTTGGTGGAAGTGCTGCTATTACCGCTAATCTTACAGGAACAATTTCCGGCAATCAAATCGGAGTTGGTGCTATTGGAGGAACCTCAGCCGGTGCCAATATTCATGCTATCGACATCAATAGCGGCAGTAATTGGGCGGGACAAATGCATCTCACAATTAGCAATAACACAATCCGGCAAGTATCAGGAGGCATTATTTTAACGCTCGCAGGGGCACCCGCAGCAAATGCAGTTACACCAGAGGTACATGCAAAAGTTACCGGCAATACTATAAGTAATGCATTGAATCCGACCGAGGAGGCAATCAAGTTAAATGCAGCTGTTACTTCAGCTAATCCTAAATTATTCGTTTGCTGGGATGTGGGCGGGACAGGTTTACAAAATGTAGTTTCAGGAGATTGGGCAACCGGTGCTTCTCAAGCGTCCTTGTATCTGCGAAACCGGTTTACGGGTAATGGCAGCATTCGTTTGCCAGGTTATGGCGGTTCCAGTACTGATGATGCTGCTGTCACCTCTTATCTGGCTGGTAGAAATTCAATTACGGCTGGTCCAAGCTCCGGGCAGGTGGCGGTCTTGGTTACGCATACTGGCACTACACCGTTTACTGGTGGGGCAGCGTGTACAGTCCCCTAACAATGGAAATTGACAGATGCAAATCTACTTGTATAACTAAATCAAAGACATGAAACGACTATTACTATTCCTCTTCACTCTGCTGACCGGCTATCAGGCCTCGGCCCAGCTTAGTCCCTTAGCCATTGGCGATATGGCCCCCGGTAAATCGGTGGTGGTTATCTACGACGTAACGGTCAATAACCCCACCTCCGCATCGGTCATTACCAACCGGGGCGTCATCAGCGGGACTAACTTTGCCACCGTTAGCACCAACATCACCAATACACCCATCGTCTCCTCCAACGCCAACCTCTCTGCGCTGGCGTTGAGTCCGGGTACGCTGAGTCCGCCCTTTGCTTCCAGCATCACCGCCTACACGGCCTCGGTGCCCAACTCGGCTTCGTCAGTCGCCGTTACGCCTACGGTGGAGCAGGCCAATGCCACCGTATCGGTCAATGGCTCGGCGGTGGCCAGTGGCAGTCCCATCAACGTACCACTGGCGGTTTGTGCCAATATCATTAGTGTTTCGGTTACGGCGCAGGACGGTACGACCACCAAAATCTACTCCCTCACCGTCAATCGGGATGCTCCACCCGTCATCCTGACGGCCAGTAGCCCCATCAGTTGTACGGCACCGGTCGTTACGCTCACCGCTACGTCGGGTTTTGCCTCCTACGTCTTCGGCGGGGGAGCCAGTCAGGTTGGCGGTGCCTCCAGTAACACAGCCACCGTCGCCACGGCAGGCACCTATTCAGTCACGGCTACGGCAGCGGGCGGCTGTAGCAGCACGGCTACCCTATCGGTCACCGGCAGCACCACCGCCACGCCGGTGAACCTGACCCTCAGTGGGGCCATCACGTGTGCCAATCCCACTGTTACGTTGACCGCTACGTCAGGTTTGCTCAGCTACACCTTCAGCGACGGAGCTACCCAAAGCTCACCCGCTAACACGGCCACCGTCAGTACGTCGGGCGTCTACTCGGTCAGTGCTACCAACGCATCCTACTGCGTCTCTACCACCAACGTAACGGTGACGGGCAGCAGCGCCGGTTCGCCCGTGAGTTTAACCGTCAGTGGGGCCATCAGTTGCAGCAGCACCAGCGTTACGTTAACGGCCTCCTCAGGATTTACCACCTATGTTTTCGACGGAGGAGCCAGTCAACAGGGCGGCTCGGGTGGTAACACAGCCGTGGTCAGTACGTCGGGCGTTTACTCGGTAACAGCTACCGATGCCAACGCCTGTAGTTCTACCGCCAACGTATCAGTCAGCGGCAACACCACGCCTACCCCGGTCACCCTGACGGCAAGTGGTACGTTAAGTTGCACCAACACGGCCGTCACGATCACCGCTACGCCCGGTTTTGACAGCTACATATTCAGCACAGGAGCCGCTCAGCAGGGTGGTTCCGGGGGAAATACAGCCATCGTCAGCACAACGGGCGTTTACTCGGTGACGGCCACCAATGCGGCTGCCTGTAGCTCCACCACCAACGTAACGGTGAACGGCGATGGCCCCTCACCGATCAATCTGACGGCCAGCAGCCCCATCAGTTGCACGGCTACCAGCGTTACGTTAACGGCTACGTCGGGCTTTGTCAGTTATACCTTCAACAACGGGGCCATTCAGGGCTCACCAGACAACACGGCCACAGTGAGCACCTCTGGAGTGTACTCGGTGAGTGCTACCAATGGACTAGGCTGCGTTTCCTCGACGTCGATTACGGTCACGGGCAGCAGTACCCCTACCCCGGTGAGTCTGACGGCTGGTGGCACGCTGAGTTGCCCCACTCCGATCGTAACGTTAACGGCGACGTCGGGTTTTGTCAGCTACGTATTCAGTGCCAGCGCCAGCCAGCAGGGCGGCCCAGCCGGCAATACCGCCACGGTCAACACGGCGGGTGTGTACTCGGTGACGGCCACCAATGCCAACGCCTGTTCATCCACCGCCATCGTAACAGTGACAGGTAGCACTACGTCCACTCCCGTTAGTTTGACCACCAGTGGAACCCTAAGTTGTACAACCCCTACCGTTACGTTGACGGCGACGGCGGGTTTTGTCAGCTACGTATTCAGTGCCAGCGCCAGCCAGCAGGGCGGGCCAGCCGGCAATACAGCCACGGTCAACACCTCAGGTATCTATTCCGTAACGGCCACCAATGCCAACGGCTGTAGCACAACCGCCACCGTAACGGTCACCGGCAGCAGTACGCCCATTCCCGTTAATTTGATCGCCAGTGGAACGCTAAGTTGTACCCTTCCGACCGTTACGTTGACCGCGACGTCGGGTTTTGTCAGCTACGTCTTTAGTGCCAGCGCCAGCCAGCAGGGCGGCCCAGCCGGCAATACGGCCACGGTCAACACGGCGGGTGTCTACTCGGTGACGGCCACTAATGCCAACGCCTGTTCATCCACCGCCATCGTAACAGTGACGGGCAGCAGTACACCCACTCCAGTTAATCTGACGTCGAACAGCCCCATTAGTTGTATCACACCGACGGTCACGTTAACGGCGACGTCGGGTTTTGTCAGCTACGTATTCAGTGCCAGCGCCAGCCAGCAGGGCGGCCCAGCCGGCAATACCGCCACGGTCAACACGGCGGGTGTGTACTCGGTGACGGCCACCAATGCCAACGCCTGTTCATCCACCGCCATCGTAACAGTGACAGGTAGCAGTGTCCCCACCCCGGTGAGTCTGACCGCTGGTGGTACGTTGAGTTGCCCCACTCCGATCGTTACGTTGACCGCCACGGCAGGTTTTGCCAGCTATGTGTTTAGTTCAGGGGCTAGCCAACAAGGCGGGCCAGCCGGCAATACCGCCACGGTCAACACCTCAGGTATCTATTCAGTGACGGCCACCAATGCCAACGCCTGTTCATCCACCGCCATCGTAACGGTGACGGGTAGTACTACGGCTACTCCTGTGAATCTGACGGCTAGTGGCCCGATTAGCTGTAGTGCGCCTACCGTTACGTTGACGGCGACAGCAGGCTTAGTGAGTTACACCTTTAGTACGGGAGCCAGCCAGCAGGGCGGCCCAGCCGGCAATACCGCCACGGTCATCACATCGGGGAGCTACTCGGTGAGCGCGACCAACGCGTCGGGTTGCGTTTCCACTACGTCCATCGCCGTCACTGGCAGCAGCACCGGCGCGCCCGTCAGCCTGACGTCGAACGGCCCCATTAGCTGCCCCACCCCCACCGTTACTCTGACCGCTACGTCGGGTTTTGTCAGCTACGTATTTAGTACTAGCGCCACCCAGCAGGGCGGTTCGGGCGGCAATACGACCACGGTGAGCACATCGGGTGTGTACTCGGTGACGGCCATCGATGCCAACGCCTGTTCATCCACCGCCATCGTAACAGTAACGGGTGGCAGTACGCCTACCCCAGTTAGTTTGACCACCAGTGGAACCCTAAGTTGTACAACCCCTACCGTTACGTTAACGGCGACGGCGGGTTTTGTCAGCTACGTCTTCGGCGGAGGGGCCACTCAGCAGGGCGGCTCAGGTGGCCATACGGCGACCGTCAACGCAACAGGGATCTATTCCGTAACGGCCACCAACGCCAACGCCTGTAGCTCCACCGCCGTCGTAACCGTCACGGGCAGCAGCACCGCTACACCCGTCAGCCTCTCTGTCAGCGGGACGCTGAGTTGCTCAGTCACCAGCGTGACCCTGACCGCTTCACCTGGATTTACCGGCTATGTCTTCAGTCCAGGAACCACGCAACTTGGCGGGTCAGGGGGCAATACGGCGGTGGTGAGCACCTCGGGCGTCTACTCGGTGAGTGCTACCAATGCCTCCGGTTGTCAGTCTGCGACCAGTATCACCGTGGGTTACCAGAACTGTCCCCCAACGGTGGCCAATGCCATACCGCCCCAATCGGCATCGGTGGGAGCTGCCTTTAGCTATACCATCCCGGCCAATACGTTCACCGATCCCGAAACGCCCAACAACCTGGTGCTAACGGTGAGCGGACTACCGGCCGGGCTGAGTTTCGTAGCGCCTTCGACCATTACGGGGTCACCCTCGACCTCGGTGGGATCGCCCTTCACGGTGACCGTGGTGGCTACTGACCCGCAAGGACTCTCCGTGTCCACTACGTTCAGCCTGTCGGTAGCTCCCACCAGTTTCGCCATCACCAGCGTGAGCATGCTCGACTGTAACCACATCTCGTATTACGCCCGTCGGATCAATTTCATGGTCAGCTACAGCGGCACCAATGGCCAGCCCATCAGCCTCTCGGTGGTCAATGAACTGACGGCTACTACGGCCAGCGGCCCCTATTCGCTGACGGTCTTCACCGATAATCCGGTCATTACCATCACAGCTCGCCAGCAGGGTACACCGGGCATGGCCAGTTTCAACTACAACTGGCTGGCCAATTGCGCTAACGGCTCCCCGATCGTGCTCAACCCGATTCCGCCCCAGTCGGCCACGCTGGGTCAGTCGTTCAACTATGCTATTCCGGCCAACACCTTCACCGATGCCGAGACGCCTAACAGCCTGGTATTGAGCGTTACGGGGCTACCGCCTGGCTTAACTTTTGGACCGCCTTCGACCCTCACGGGTACGCCTTCCACCACGTTGGGATCGCCGTATAACGTAACGGTGGTGGCGACCGATCCGGGTGGAGCGACGGTGGTCACTACGTTCCAGATCGATGTATCTCCCTCGGCTGTTGTTTGTCCGAGCATGGTCACGGTGAAGGCGGGCCCCTGGAATGACCCCACTACGTGGTCGTGCGGTCGGGTTCCCACCCAAACGGATATCGTGACGCTGAATCATCTGGTGAATCTGCCGGACGGATATGTGGGCAAGGCGTTCCGGGTCATCTATACAGCCGGTGGTCGGTTGTCACTTGGTTCATTGAGTCGATTGCAATTATTCGGGCAATGATGATCTGAGAAACGTAAGCGATCCTCCGGGATAATAGTACTACATCCAAATTCTAACTAGCCCCAATGTATCCCGGTCCTGAATCACTCAGGCCGGGATATTTTTTGCCCTAACATTGCCAGTCGGAGTGATTATTTACGTAACGTTTTATGCTATTTTGGGAGTAAGAACTAGCCAATAGACGTAGTAATTCCATAAAATTCTGCCCTAACCATGAATACCGACACGACCAACGCATTTATTCGATTCCGCCGGGAACTGCATCAATTTCCCGAACGATCGGGGAAGGAAGTGGAAACGCAGTCACGTATCAACGCGTTTGTTCGTCCGTTTAATCCGGTACGTATCGATGAAGTGGGTGGAACCGGACTTTTGCTACAATACGGTGCCGACGTAGCAGGGCCGACTACGGTATTTCGTGCGGATACGGATGCGCTGCCCATTCAGGAAACCAATACGTTTGCCCACCGGTCAACTAAAGCGGGGATTTCGCACAAATGCGGACACGATGGACACACGGCCATTATGGCCCGACTGGCGTCGCTGCTGGCTCAGCAGTCATCACTACGTGGTCGCGTTTATCTGCTCTTTCAACCCGCCGAAGAAACTGGTCAGGGCGCTCAGGCCGTCCTGAACGACCCAATTTTCGCAGCTATCCAGCCCGACCGAATTTATGCGCTGCATAACCTGCCCGGTTTTCCGCAAGGGGCAATTATTTGCAAATCCGGCTCGTTCACGCCATCGGTACAAAGCATGATTGTTACGTTTCACGGGCGAACATCGCACGCGGCTGAGCCAGAAAATGGCGCTAATCCCGCTTACGTCATGGCCGATTTTCTGCTAAAAAGCAAAGCCCTAATCAACCCCGATACGCAGGCTGACGATTTTGCCCTGATTACGCCTGTTCATACGGTGTTGGGTCATAAAGATTATGGTACGTCGGCGGGTTACGGTGAAGTTCATCTGACTCTACGTACCTGGACGTCACTACGTATGGAGCAGTTGGTACGTCAGCTAGTCGATTCACTGTCAACTAGTTGCAATGGGACTGCACTTACGACGGAAATAACGTTCACCGACGTATTTTTTGCCAATGAAAATCATCAGGAAGCTGTCGAAGAAGTCCGACAGGCGACGCACAAATTAGGTTACGTATTCACCGAAACAGAGCAGCCGTTTAAGTGGGGCGAAGATTTCGGACTTTTCACGCAGCAATACAAAGGAGCGATGTTCGGCATCGGCGCGGGCGAACACTCCCCTGCTCTGCATAACGACGATTACGATTTTAACGATGCGCTGATCGAACCAGCCGCCCGGTTGTTTCTGGAATTAGTAAAGTTGCATCACGGGTAGTCTTCGCACTACGTTGACTTAGCCAGTATTCATGTTACGTCTCGAACGGTTGAATCATTCCGTTTGCTTATCCCTCATTCCAAATTCTGATAGTCATCGCACTCACGCGGCACCTACCTTTACGGTGATTTATGAATGGATAACGAAGAATGCAGAATGAATAATCAGTTGACTGTCAGACATTATCCATTATCCATTATTCATTACTCATTACTCAAAAGATGGTAACAACAGATATTTGCATAATTGGCGCGGGTCCGGTAGGCCTGTTCGCCGTTTTCGAAGCGGGTTTATTGAAAATGCGCTGCCACCTGATCGATGCACTGCCGCAAATAGGCGGTCAACTTTCGGAAATATATCCGCAAAAGCCGATTTATGACATTCCCGGTTATCCGGCCATCAATGCCCAAACGCTGGTCGACAATCTGATGACGCAGATTGCTCCTTTTAATCCGGGATTCACGCTGGGTGAACGGGTAGAACAACTGGATCGCCAAGCCGACGGTTCTTACGTAGTGACCACCAACGACGGTACGTCCGTTCATTGTCAGGTGGTTGTGATTGCCGGTGGGCTGGGTTGCTTTGAACCGCGCAAGCCAGAGATAGAAAATCTCGAACGGTTTGAAGGGAAAGGCGTGGCCTACATGGTCAAGAATCCAGAACAATTGCGCGACCGGCGCGTCGTGCTGGCCGGTGGTGGCGACTCGGCCCTCGACTGGACCGTCTTCCTGGCCGACGTAGCGAAAGAAGTAACACTGGTTCACCGTAGTGATACGTTCCGGGGAGCGCCCGATTCGGCGGAAAAAGTGTTTCATCTCGCCAGTCAGGGACGGGTAAATCTGGTGTTGCAATCGAATATCACCAGCATTCATGGAAACGGGCATTTGCAGGAGGTGAGCATCACGGCCAAAGACAAGACCGTAACCACGCTGCCTGCCGACAACCTGATTCCGCTCTTTGGCCTGACGCCCAAACTTGGCCCCATCGCCGACTGGGGACTTACCATCGACAGATCGGCTATCGTGGTCAATACCACGGATTACGCGACCAACGTGGAACGGATCTACGCCATCGGCGATATCAATACGTATCCCGGCAAGCTGAAACTGATTTTGTGCGGCTTTCACGAAGCGGCTCTCATGTGCCAAAGCGCTTTCCGCTACGTTCACCCCGACCAGAAATTGAGTTTCAAATACACGACCGTAAACGGAGTACCAACTTTTTAAAATGAGTCGATAGTCGTTAGTTATTAGTGGCTGACGACTATCGACTGATGACCAAAATACTTATGATCCACTTCACCATTGAAGACCGCGACGGGACGCAGCAACCGATTGAGATTCCCGAAGGCATCAACCTGAGCCTGATGGAAGTGCTGAAAGCATCGGAATACGATATTCTTGCAACATGTGGCGGCATGGCGCTCTGTGCTACGTGCCACGTAAAGGTTTTGGACGGTTTTGATGATCTCCCTTCGGCTCAGGACGCCGAGTTAGATATGCTCGATACGTTACCTGACGCGGATTCAGATAGCCGACTTGCCTGCCAGATACGTGTCGATGAAAGACTGAATGGCGCTACGTTCCGAATTAAAGGCGTGCGGGAATTGGTTTAGTATGATCTGGGATAGAGAGTTTTATCTTAAAAATTCTCTGTGCATCTCCGTGTCTTCTTCGGGCATCTCTGTGTCCCAGCTATTATAACCATATCACGATTTCACGGATAACTAGAATTTTATTTACCCGGCTTGGCAGATTAAAAAATATTCTATTTATTACATGTCTACGCATTTCGGTTACCTAACAACCCACCCGTAGTACATGAAAAAATTTACTCTTTATCTCCTGCTGGCTTGTACGTTTTTACGACAAGCTACCCTAACGCAGGCTCAGCCTTTCTCCCTTGAGTCCATCAAAACGTATCCGTTTCCTAATGAACTGACGAGTTCAGCGCAGGGTTCGCGAATTGCGTGGGCGTTCAACGAGCAGGGGAAACGTAACGTCTACGTAGCGGAAGGGCCTGACTTTACCCCCCGAAAACTGACTAATTACACCGCCGACGATGGACAGGAAATTACCAGCCTGGCTGTATCGGCCGATGGAAAATGGGTCGTTTATGTGCGCGGGGGCGACCACGGCTCCAATTGGGACGACGAACTGCCGGTCAACACAATGGGGACGCCCGTTCCACCCAAAGTTCAGATCTGGAGCGTACCGTTTGCGGGTGGCGAACCCAAAGCGATTGCCGAAGGCGATGCGCCCGTTATCTCACCCAAAAGCGACCGGGGCACGCCAGCCCGAATTGCGTTCATCAAATCCGGTCAGGTTCAGATCGCTCCTGTCGATGGGTCGTCGACGGCAAAAGCGTTGTTTACCGCACGTGGCACCAATGGTTCTATAAATTGGTCGCCGGATGGTTCGAAACTGGCGTTTGTCTGCGACCGGAAAGATCATAGTTTTATTGGCGTTTTTACTGACGAAAAAACGCCTATTACGTGGCTGGCTCCCTCCTTCGCCAAAGACCACTCACCCCGCTGGTCGCCTGATGGCAAGAGGATTGTCTTTGTCCGCACGGCGGGTTCGGGGGGTGCACCTGATTCCATACTGACACGAAAACCGCATCCTTGGTCAATCTGGACAGCCGACGTAGCATCGGGCACGGCTTCGCAGGTTTGGCAATCACCCAAAACGCTTACAGGTTCGGAGCCAACCACGCACGGTGGTACGAATCTGCACTGGGCCGCCAACGAACGTATCGTTTTCTTATCGTATCAGGATGGCTGGCCACATTTGTACTCTATTGCTACGTCGGGCGGAACACCGTTGCTGCTCACACCCGGCGGTTTCATGGCCGAGCACATTACGTTGACACGCGACAAAAAATGGCTGGTTTTCAGCGGAAACACCGGCCCCGACAAGCTCGACATTGACCGCCGACACGTAGTACGCGTACCTGTCGACAAAGCAGCGATGGAAGTACTCACGCCAGGCACTGGCCTCGAATGGACGCCGGTTGTTACGGGCGATGGTGCTACGTTGGCGATGATCAGTGCTACGTCCCAACGGCCTCCACTACCAACCGTTATGGCGTTTGGAAAAGGCACACCGAAAGTGCTTGCCCAAAATCTGATTCCAGCCAATTACCCAATGAATCAGTTGGTTACACCCAAACAAGTTACGTTCAAAGCCCCTGATGGAACAACGGTTCATGGGCAACTTTTTGAACCGGCAGGCGGTCCGTCGAAGAAACCGGCGCTGATTTACGTTCACGGCGGGCCGCCCCGTCAGATGCTTTTGGGTTGGCATTATTCGGATTATTACGCCAATTCGTATGCCATGAATCAGTACCTGACCAGCCTGGGTTTTGTGGTATTATCAGTGAATTACCGGCTGGGAATTGGCTACGGTTACGATTTCCATCAACCGGCAAATGGGGGGGCTACGGGCGCATCTGAATACCAGGATGTGCGCGCAGGTGCGCTCTGGCTGACGGAGCAGCCGCAGGTTGATGCCACAAAAATTGGAATTTACGGCGGTTCGTATGGGGGCTATCTGACAGCCCTGGCGCTGGCCCGCGACTCCAAACTGTTTGCGGCTGGCGTCGATATTCACGGCGTTCATGACTGGAGCGCCCAACGGGCAGGCATGAGTCTCAATCAGTCTGACCGGGTTGAGAAAAGTCCAGATTTAGAGAAAGCAGCCAAAGTGGTCTACGAATCGTCGCCGATTTCGTCGATACGTAACTGGACATCGCCCGTACTCATTATTCATGGCGACGATGACCGAAATGTGCAATTCAGTCAAAGCACCGATCTGGTTCAGCGGCTCGAAAAGCAAGGTGTTCCGATGGAAACTACGGTCATCGTCGATGATACGCATCACTGGATGAAACACACCAACGCCCTGAAACTCGGCAACGCTACCGGCGACTTCTTTAAACGTAAACTCATGACACCCAGACAGTAAGCCGTTTGACGTGGCTTAAAGTCAGCCCGAGCTTATAATGCTCACAACGTAACGGGCGATACGTGTTGATACGTATCGCCCGTTACGTTGGAAATCGTTTTGGAATAGCGTCATTTTTTCTCCAGAAGCTGTTTTACCAGTTGCTTCAACTCATCAACCTCCGCCCGAAGCTGGCTTTTTTTTGCTTCTCTGCCTGAGCGTCTTTTTCTTGTTGGATGCTGTAGAGGGTGAGTTCTTCGATCTTCTCCAGCAACGTAGCGTTCAGGGTCACCAGATCAACCCCTACTTCTACCACCTCTATTGCCGAAGGTACGTTGGGCAAATGACCATGCTCGCCTAGGTACTGCGCCACCCAGCTCAACGGACGTAGCACATACCCTTTTGCAAACACTCGGTCGCTCCACTGTGCTACGTCTTCAATGCGCAGGCGGTGGCGGGCCAGCACGATTTCGCCCTGCTCGTTGACGGTCAGAAACTGGTCGGTCGTGCCATTCCTGAGGTGGGGGTTGAGCAGATGAGTAAACTTGATGGTGCCGCTGTTCTGCAAGCGGATGATACCTCGCACGTCCAGGGGAAACTGCAGGTTGTTGGTGCCGATGCCAACCGCCATACTGGTGTTACCAGGGTTGCCCAGGATAATGGCGTTACTACGGGCCACGGTGGCATAAGCTCCGATGGTCACTGCGTTCTGGAGCGTACCGCTGGTGGGTTGGGTGTTGTAGCCCAGCATGGTATTGTAGCTGCCGGTGATGATGTTGGCCCCCGCATTAGTACCTAGAAAGCTGTTCTGAGAGCCGGTGGTGTTATAGCCCGCACTACTTACTGCCCACAAAACTGTTCTCATCACCGGTGGAGTTGGCGTAGCCCGCATTATGGCCCACAAAGCTGTTGTTGTCACTGGTATTATCGTGACCAGACCCTGTACCTACAAACACATTAAAAGTTCCCCCGTATTGTTCAAACCCGCTTCATAGCCCGTAAACACATTTTCTTTACCCGTCGTTGTGAACTTCCCCGCATCCATCCCGTAAAAACTGTTCCAGTATCCATCAGTCAGCGAATAGCCGGCATTGAAGCCAGTAAACGTATTGCGGTCGCCCGTCAGACTGCCGCTCCCGCCTGCTCCAGGCCCCAGCAGTGTGCTGTTGTTGCCCGGAGAAGCGGCATTGGCTATGTTCGCCACATAGTTAGTCTGGGCCAGAGCCTCCTGGCTCAGCAGGTAGAGGATGGAAATTGCGTAGCATGTTTTCATGTTTTGAATGGGGTTAGGTTTCGATTGAAATGATGTTTACCAAGCCATTTTCGGGCTCAAGGCAAAGGAAAGGTAAACACATTTCAACTGATAGTCAATCGATTAACCCAAACCTAACATACAAAACAAGCGATTAATTAATTGGTGAGCGAGAAAGACATTATTTCTTCTCCAGCAGTTGCCGCACGAGCTGTTTCAGTTCATCTAGCTGGGCCTGTTGCTGCTGATTGATAGCTTTCTGCTCACGGTTATCTTTCTCCAACTTAATGCTATAAAGGGTCAACTCTTCGATCTTGGCCAGTAACGTAGCATCCATCTTCGCCACGTCGATACCCTGCTTCACTACGTCCGTGGCCGAGGGTACACCCGGTAAATGCCTGTTGGCTTTCACGTACCGCTCCACTTCCGATAAGCCCTTCAGTTGGTACGTATCATCGAAGACGTAATCGCTCCACTCGCTGCTGTTCTTGATAGCGACTTTGACCTTCTCGGTGAGGATACCTTCTTCCACAAACAGCTTATAGCCAGAGGGGGTACGTGCTACGTTGTTTCCAATAATGACCGCGTCGTTCTGGGTGCTTTGCAGGAATGAGCCTTTCCGCTGCCAGAACGAGTCAGCTACGCCTTCCCGAGTCGAGCCATTGGTACTGACCAGAATGACATCCCCACTACTGTTGACAGACAGAACTTTAGTTTGGTTAGTCAACGAAGCCGCGTCCGTGCTCTTCAGGTTCGTGAAGCGCAGACCCGACTGCCCATTGGTGCCATGGGTAATCTCCAGCTTATTGTTGGGAGCGGTGTTGCCGATGCCTACTTTCCAGATAGGACTGGGAGCGCCCAAGACAATCGAATTGTCGGCCGATACCTGAGCACCGGCCCCGATGGCAGTGGCGTTATTGACCACGGCCCCGGAGGACACCCCCGCATTCTGGCCGATGAAGGTGTTGCTCTGACCAGCGGCATTGCCGGTGAAGCCAGCCCCATTGCCGATATAAGTATTGTTGCTGCCGGTACCGTTGGCGTATCCCGAGCCATTGCCAATGAAGGTGTTGCCTGCGCCCGAGGTAGTAAGTTGTCCGGAGGAGTTGCCGATGAAGAGGTTGTAGGAGCCGTTGCTACTGGCGCCTGCATAGGCACCCAGAAACAGGTTGCTACCACCACTGATATTGTTAAAGCCTGCCTGGTAACCTGCAAATACATTATTAGTACCTAAAGAGGTTTTATTGCCCGCCTGAACCCCAATCATGATGTTATTTCCGCCTGTGCTCATGTTATAACCGGCCTGGTAGCCTACGGCGATATTATTGCTAGCCGAGAGATTGTAATACCCAGCAGCCCTCCCAAGAAAGGTGTTGTTATCTCCGGTCTCGTTGGTAACACCAGTATTCATGCCTAAGAACACATTATTGTTCCCACTTTTATTGTCGCTGCCTGCACCTGCACCTACAAAAACATTAGTGGTTCCTTGTGTATTACTTTTGCCGGCTTCTTTACCTATAAAAACATTACTACTCCCCGTGAGATTACTATAGCCGGAACTATGGCCTAAAAACGTATTACTGAGTCCAGTGTTATTGCTGAAACCTGCCTGATAACCTACATACGTATTATCGTACCCCGAGGTCAGTTTATTACCTGCCTGGTAGCCTACTACCGTGTTATCATCGCCGTTAGTAGTAATCGATAGACCGGTCCCGATGCCCAGCAGTGTGTTATATAATCCTGGAGTCGCTGTAACCGGCGTACGGATGACTAAATTAGTACCATTCTGCCCATACGTCAGGCCAGATACAAGGGTTGCCACTACGAGAAAGCCGTAAGTCTTTTTCATAATTCTTATCGTTAAGTGTTAGACAATGAAGATAGATTCAGGACGTACTGGAACTGTAAACTTTTGAGTAAGCGGTTGATTACTACGTATCTTACCTATTAACCGGGCATTTAAACATAACGGGCGATACGTATTGATACGTATCGCCCGTTATGTTGGAAATCGTTTTGAGATGCGTTATTTTTTCTCCAGAAGTTGTTTGACCAGTTGCTTCAGTTCGTCGACCTCCGTCCGTAATTGCTTATTATCCTTCTCCTGTTGAATGCTATACAGAGTCAACTCTTCGATCTTGGCCAGTAACGTAGCATCCATCTTCGCCACGTCGATACCCTGCTTCACTACGTCCGTGGCCGAGGGTACACCCGGTAAATGCCTGTTGGCTTTCACGTACCGCTCCACTTCCGATAAGCCCTTCAGTTGATACGTATCATCGAAGACGTAATCGCTCCACTCGCTGCTGTTCTTGATAGCGACTTTGACCTTCTCGGTGAGGATACCTTCTTCTACAAACAGCTTATAGCCAGAGGGGGTACGTGCTACGTTGTTTCCAATAATGACCGCGTCGTTCTGGGTGCTTTGCAGGAATGAGCCTTTCCGCTGCCAGAACGAGTCAGCTACGCCCTCCCGAGCCGAACTATTCATGCTGGCCATCACTACGTCACCCTGTTCGTTGACTGAGAGAAACTTGTATTGATTGGTCATGGCGGCTGGGGTGGAGTTGTTCATGTTCGTGAAGCGCAGGCCCGACTGCCCATTGGTGCCATGGGTAATCTCCAGCTTATTGTTGGGAGCGGTGTTGCCGATGCCTACTTTCCAGATAGGACTGGGAGCGCCCAACACAATCGAATTGTCGGCCGATACCTGAGCACCCGCCCCGATGGCCGTCGAGTTATTAACCACGGCCCCCGATGAGACGCCCGCATTCTGGCCGATGAAGGTGTTGCTCTGACCCGCCCCATTGCCGGTGAAGCCAGCCCCATTGCCGATATAGGTATTGTTCTGACCGGTGGTATTGCCATAGCCTGAGCCATTGCCAATGAAGGTGTTACCCCCACCCGAGGTCGTTTGCTGGCCCGATGAGTTACCGATGAACAGGTTATAAGAGCCGTTGCTGCTGGCACCCGCAAAGGAGCCCATAAACAGGTTACTGCCGCCGGTAGTATTGCTAAGCCCTGCCTGCTGCCCCAGGAACACGTTAAAAGCACCGGAGGTATTGTTAAAGCCCGCCCGGTAACCAGCAAATACATTACTTCCACCGGTATTGGTTCTGTTGCCTGCCTGATAACCCATAAAAACATTGTTCCCACCCGTACCAGCGAGCTCCCCGGCATAAGCACCGACGAAGGTATTCTGGCTTCCGCTGCTATTAGCCCCTCCAGTTCGTCGGCCAATGAAGGTATTAGAGCCCCCACCTTGATTAGAATTACCCGCATAACTACCCAGAAAGGTATTATAGGCTCCACCGGCATTGGCACGACCAGCCACATACCCTAAAAACGTGTTCCCGTCGCCAAGTGTATTACTATAGCCAGCTTCAAAGCCGACAAAAGTTTGTTCAGTACTCGACGAATTGGTGAAGCCAGCTCTACTACCCAACATTACATTCTGGCTTGACGTATTATTATACCCCGCCGAATCGCCTAACATGACATTCCGGCTGGCGGTGGTAACATTTTGCAGCGCTCCGGGGCCGATGGCTACATTCATATCCCCAGTTGTGGTATTGGATCCGGCTAAATGGCCGTAAAACGTATTACTATAACCCGTAGTCAAATCATACCCTGCAAAATAGCCCGTTACTGTGTTTTGAATACCCGCAGTGCCAGCCCCCGAGAACCCACCGATTGAAATGTTTGAATACCCTATTGTAAAGGCCGATCCTGCTCCATACCCTAAAGCCGTATTGTAGCGCCCAGTGGTGTTATTAGCCCCGGCAACCATACCAACAAATGTGTTCCCATCCCCACTAGTATTACTTTGCCCTGCCTGATAACCCACATAAACACCGAACGTACCAGGGCCGCCAGCAGCCGTACCGGCACCAATGCCAAATATGGTGTTTTGCAAACCAGGAGCACCTGAAACCGGTGCTCGGACAATTAAATTATTCTGCCCATACGAAAGGCCGGAAATAAGGAGTGCGGCCGGAAGAAATCCATAAATCTTTTTCATGATGTGTCTCGTTCAGTGTTCAGAGGTGAAGATAGTAGAAGCCTGTCCAATCATCGGTCAAGTTTTGAGTGACCGGTTAGGCCCAACTAGATATACTTAGCGATAGGTATTGAAACGACGTAGCAAATCAGCCATGATTGATTGATTTGCTACGTCGAAACAGGCTAAAATTTGAGCCAATTCCAGAAAATGCGACGAGAGCGTTAGCGAATGCGACGAGAGTGTTAGCGCATGAGTCTCTCCATGCGGAACTTGCCGACCTGTTTTATCAGGAAACAAATAGCTACTCTCCGTTGAAGCCGAATGAAAAAAAGTAAACTTGCCGACAAGCAATTGATAGACGACTTTCAGAGCGTTAATCGTTTTGATAGCTTCGACGAGTTGTACAACCGCTACATCAGGAAAGTCTATCGAACGTGTCTGTCCATGACAAACGATACGTTGACGGCTGAAGATTACACGCAGGACATTTTTATAAAAGTCTTCGAGCGGCTGCATGCGTTTCATAATCGCTCCTCGTTTTCGACCTGGCTGTATGCCATAACCCGCAATCACTGCCTGGATCAGCTACGTTTCAGCAAACGCATTCCCTACGAATCGCTGTCGGCTTATCTGGCGGCTGGAGAGCCTTACTACGTAGCAGAAACCGATTCGACTGAACTGCCGGACTATCGCCTACAGCGATTAACTAATACGATAAACCAGTTGCCGGAAGAAGAACTTACGCTGTTCAAACTGCGGTATGAGCAGGGTTTATCCATCCGGGATATTAGCGCGCGCTGTCAACTGACGGAAGGGAATGTGAAAGTACGCCTGAAACGAACGCGCGATAAGCTAAAGAAGCTGTATACTACCTAATTATCAATAAACTGGACAATAGCTATAATCTGTTGTAATATTATCTTATTAATGTTTACGGTAACTTAAAAACCATTAACAATTATTTTATTTAAATATGTGATTAGATTTTTTTGGTTATAAAATAAAATTACTTACCTATGCACCAGTGATTAATCAAACGTATCATATTGCCTCAATCAGTTACAATAGTTAACAAATGTTCAACCAATTCCTTTAATAAACTCAGTCATGAAAAAAACTTTATTACTCTTCCTCCTCTTTTTCTCATTTGTTAGTTTAGTCAGTTTCGCGCAGGTAGGTATTGGCACCCAAACGCCAGCTGCCGGCGCCCAGCTTGAAATCAATTCCGCAGACAAAGGGTTACTGATTCCCAGGGTAGCCAGCACGGGCAGCGTCACCTCGCCAACCGAAGGCTTACTGGTTTATCAGACGGGCGGCACCGCCGGGTTTTATGTTTATAAAGGCGGAACCTGGGTCAGGCTGGCTACCACGGCGGATATTCCCGCTGGTGGTGGTGGCGGTGGAGCTATCATCCCTTTTGCATCGGGAGTTCCTGTAACCATGGCAACTATTTTGGGTGGTCTGCAAGGAACAGGCGCTTTATTAGGTTTTGGCAATTCTTATTCCGGCGTTTCATTCATTGGCGGAAATATTGATCTGACCGGATTTTCTGGTGGAGATATCAATAAGGCTTTTTCGGTACCGCGAGATGGCACCATTACTTCTCTGTCGGGCTACTTTAGTACAACCAACGCTATGTCATTACTTGGCACGACCATCACGATTCAGGCTCAGTTATATTCATCTAATGCACCAACTAATACATTTACTCCTGTCCCGGGCGCTATTGTCACATTATCCCCTCCGCTCACCGGTATACTGCCTGTAGGAGCTACATCGAGCGGCCTTACTACCGGGTTAAACATACCGGTAACGGCGGGAACCCGTTTACTGCTTGTTTATTCATGCACGGCTGCCGGGTTATCACTTGTAAATACCGCAGTCGGCTATGCTAGTGCTGGGGTAGGCATTAATTAGGGCACTTTTTAAGGTAAGGGTAACTGGGACTTTAGCCAGCCTTTATCTTATGGCGTTCGGCGTATCGCTGTTTCTACGGAACGTAGCAGGCAATCGATTTCCCCCGACGTATCCATTCAATTCGACTCAGTCAAAGCGAAAATCTCTCGACCAGTCATTCATGAAACATATTTTATTTATTATAAGTCTGATGACGCTGCTGTCTGTACGAAGTACAGCGCAGTTTGTCAATCAAGGCACGCTCTTCGTCGGGGCCGGCACCACGGTTTCGACGGTAGACAATTTTACCAACTCCGCGGGCGCCACGGTGACCAACGAGGGTATTATGTCGTTTAGTGCGAACGTAACCAACAACGGTACCTTTGGTAGCGCAAATGGCGAGGCCCAGTTGAAGGGTTCGGCGGTGCAAACCATTGGCGGCACTACTGGATTTACGGCTCGAACGTTAACGCTGCAAAACTCGGCCGCTGGATCGGCTATCGTTTTGGGCGTTCCCATCTCGGTTACCAATACGGTCAATTTTACCGATGGTATTGTCAGTACCAATGGATCAAATCTGCTTACTCTGGGCGATAATGCTGTGGCAGCAGGTGCCGGAAATGCGTCACACGTAGTGGGTCCGGTTCGGAAAAATGGGGATGATGCTTTTTCGTTTCCAATTGGCAATGGTACCACGTATCGCCCAGCGCGAATTGTACCAACAGGCACTCCTGCCGATGCCTATACGGCTCAATACGTTGAAACAGCCCCCGCAAATCCGGCCAACCTGGCAGCCTGTTTAGCCGCTATCTCTGCCAACGAATACTGGCAGATTGATCACACGGTGGGAAGTGGTTCTGCTGCTGTAGGATTAGCGTATCAGAACGTAGCGACCAATTCAGCCATTACTACGTCGTCCGGCTTGCGCGTTGTCCGATACTCGGGTAGCGCGTGGGCTCCTATCTCCTGCTCAGCCAACGGTGGAACAAATGCAGGTATCGTACTGAGCGATGGGGTTACGGGGGGCTCAGCAAATTTCGGCACCTTCACGTTAGGACGTGTGACGAGTGCCAGCCTCACGGCCACGAAAACCGTGTCTGGCTCATTTACTCCGGGGGGCGCTGTTACGTATACGGTAGTTCTAACGAATAATGGAGCTTCCGCACAAGGTGATAATCCAGGAAATGAATTTTCAGACGTATTGCCGAGTGGCTTAACTCTGGTTTCAGCTTCTGCGAGCTCCGGTAGCGCTGGCACCTCTGGAAACACTGCTTCCTGGAATGGGACTATTCCGTCAGGGGGTTCGGTAACGATTACTATTACAGCGATGGTCAACGCAGGAACGGGTGGTCAAACCATTAGTAATCAGGGGACTGTTAATTTTGATGCGGATGGCAACAGCACGAACGAAACCTCTGCTCAGACCGACGACCCAGCGGTAGCGGGTACCAGCAATCCGACTAATTTTACGGTGACCTGTCCAGGTGTGGTAGCCACCCTGACGGCCAGTCCTTCCACCACCATCACCTGCACCCAAACCAGCCTGACCCTAACGGCTCAGGGGGGTAATAGCTATTTGTTCGGCGGTACCGGCATCGTCAGTCAGAATGCCACCTCAGGCACAGCCGTTGTTAATGCAGGAGGTGTCTATTCGGTGACCGTCACCAATACGATTACAGGTTGTTCCAGCACTACGTCTCTGACCATCAGCCAGAATAATTCGGCGCCAACGGTGAGTATCAACCCCAGCAGTGCTACGTTGACCTGCACCAGCCCAACGGTAAGTCTGAGTGCGGTGGGAACCGGTACGTATACATGGAACACGGGCGCCATTACGCAAAGCATCTCCGTAAGCACGGCCACTACGTATTCGGTAACGCTGACGGGCACCAACGGCTGTACGGCCAGCACCTCGATCACCGTCGGTCAGAATACCAACCCGCCCGTGGTAAGTATTAACCCATCGAGTGCTACGTTGACCTGCGCCAGCCCAACGGCGAGTCTGAGCGCAATCGGTACAGGAACGTATCGCTGGAGCACGGGGGAAATCACGCAAACCATCTCGGTAAGCACGGCCAATACGTATTCGGTCACCCTAACAGGAGTCAACGGCTGTACCGCTTCTACCAGTGCGACTGTCATCAGCCAGCAAACCTCGCCAACGGTTACGATCTCGGCCAATCCAGGCCTCATCTTAGGCCCCGGCCAGTCGACTACCCTGACCGCCAGTGGTGCCAACACCTACATCTGGAATACGGGGGCGGCCACCGCTGCCATCGTGGTTACCAATTCAGGAACGTATTCAGTGACTGGCATTGCTGCCAACACTTGCACAGGCACGGCGTCTGTCACGGTAAGTAATCCCTTTGCTATTTCCAGTGTAATCGCCAATACGTGCCAGCAGATTGCCGCTAACCGCTACGTGATCAGCTTTACGCCTGTTTACACCGGTACCAATGGCCAACCCATTAGCTTCTCGGTGGTCAATGAGGTATTCCCAACGACCGCGCCGGGGCCTTATACGCTCCAGTTATACACGGATAACCCCGTGATTACGCTTAAAGCACAGCAGGGTGGCACGCCGGGTGAGGTTACCTATGCCTATAACTGGCTGGCTGCCTGTTCCTCGACCCAACCCAACACCTCCCCAAGGGTGAATCAGCCCCTGACTGATCAGATCGCTAAAGTGGGCGAAGGGTTCGGCTATACCATCCCGCAGCAAACCTTCACCGACAATGAGACTCCTCAAAGTCTGACCCTAAGTGTGACTGGTTTGCCAGCCGGATTGAGTTTCACTCCACCGTCCCAGATTGGAGGTGTACCCACCACGGCGGGCGTCAGCTCGGTAACGGTGACCGCTACTGATCCTGGTGGACTCACCGCCAGAGCCAGCTTCGTGCTGACAGTTGTCGAACCAACGGCAACCAACACACCACCTACGCTGGCGAATCCAATCCCGGCTCAGGTTGGTATTCAGGGGCAGCCCTTCAGCCTGAGCGTCGGTACTACCTTCACCGATGCCCAAACGCCCAATGGACTGGTGCTCTCAGCCAGCGGATTGCCAGCCGGCCTAAATCTGGTGGGTACGATTATCTCCGGTACGCCTTCGGTAAGTGGCACCTCGACGGTTTCGCTAACGGCGGTCGATCCGGGTGGGCTGAGTGCGACCACCAGCTTCATGCTGACGATTCAACCCGCTTCGGTAACGGCCAGCGCACCGTTCGCCATCACAGGGGTGAATCCGATCACCTGTACCCAAGTGGCCAATAATCGCTACGAGATCAGCTTCCAGCCGCGTTATTCGGGCCTCAATGGGCAGACGGTTAATTTCTGGGTAGTCAATGAACTAGTGCCCACCACGGCTCCGGGTCCGTATTCGTTGCAGCTCTACAATGACAATCCAACCATTGTTTTGAAGGCCCGCCAGGATGGCAGTCCGGGTGAGGCTACTTTCAGCTACAACTGGCTGGCTAATTGTGGAGCGCCCCCGCAACCCAATTCGGCCCCACGGGTCAACCAGCCGCTGACCAATCAGACGGCCCGCGTGGGTCAGGAATTTGGCTACACCATTCCACAACTCACTTTCACCGACAATGAGACTCCCCAAAGTCTGGTGCTGAGTGTGAGTGGCTTACCGGCCGGCCTGAACTTCAGTCCGCCGACCCAGATCGGGGGTGTACCGAGCGTGAGCGGGGTGAGTTCAGTGACGGTAACGGCTACTGATCCGGGTGGGTTGTTTGTGAGCACCACGTTCTCGCTGACGGTGTTACCGGCCAATGCACCAGTAGGTTTTGCCATCACAGGTGTGCAGACGATCAGTTGTGTAAGCGCGGGAGCCAATCGTCGGACAATCACGTTCACACCTCAGTACAGTGGTCTGGATGGCAGTCCGGTGAGTTTCTCAGTGGTCAATGAGCTGCTGCCCACCACGAACTCGGGCCCTTACAGTCTAACCTTATACACCGATAATACGACGCTTCAGTTGCGGGCTCAACAGGGCGGGGCAACGGCGAGTTATGCGTATAACTGGCTGGCTGTCTGTAACGCGCCAACCCGGCAGGGCGTATCGGAGCAGACGATACCGTTGCAGGTGAAGGTGCTGGGCAACCCGATAGAGGGGAATGTCGTCAGGCTTAACGTAACGGGTGCTCAGGGTCAGCGGCTGAAGGTCGCACTGGTGAACGGACAGGGTGCTGTAGTTGGCAACCAGGCTGTTGAAGACGCATCTGCTGAGCAGTCGGTCGAACTGCCGTTCAAGGGCGGGGCCGGACTGTATCTCTTACGAGTGAGTACTCCTGAGCAGCAGCAAACGCTCAAGCTTATCAAGCAATAGGCTTCAATTAAATTTGTTTACTCTAAAAACACAAATGCCAACGTTGTTTCCGACGTTGGCATTTGTGTTTTTAGGGTAATTCATTAACAGTGCATTGCTGTCGCACCGGGCTTCGACAGGCTCAGCCTGACAGTCAATCTTGAGTTGACAATTTTAACTTGACTGTCAGGCTGAGCCTGTCGAAGCCCGGTGCGACAGCAATACGTTAATTGATCCTTTATTTGCGGTACGTAGTGATTTTAACCTGAATCGGCCCCAACTCAGCGGCTGCCAGAATAACGGGCCGGGGCGCTGTTTTTCGGCGTACTTTTCTGAATAAACTGGCGCAGATGCTCGTTGCTGGTGGCCAAGTCCTCTTTCCGCAAATACATCATGTGACCGCTTCGGTAGCCTTCCCAATCCATCCGATCTTTCATTTTGCCACCCGCATCCATTTGCCACATGTTGTATTTGGCGTTGAAATAATCGCAGGCACCATCGTAATAGCCCGACTGAACCAGCAGATGCAGGTACGGATTTTGTGCCATCGCCTGACGCAGGTTTTCGCCGGTTCTGTTATTGGTGTTATCCCAAGGGAACGTAGGGCCGAACATGTAGTATTTCAGGTCGGTTTTATAATTCAGCTCGTCGCGCATGTACATGTTGATGGCGGGCGTAAACGAGTGCAGCCACGACGTCAGTTCGGCGTTGTAGTCAGGTGCGACACCCGCATCTTTGCTATCCATACCCAGGTAACGCGAGTCCAACCGGCCCACGGTCTGGCTGCGGGAACGTAGCAGTTCTTTCCAGAAAAAGTTGGTCGGTACGTCGAGATTCTGCTGCATCACCGACGCTTCCGAAAGCCCTGAATAGCGCGCGACTTTCGTCGCAATTTCTTTCCGTTTCTGGTCGCTTAACGCCCCTCCCATCGCCAGCGCAGGTAAGTATTCCTGAATAGTAAAGGTTTCCACTTCGGGCAGTACGTCGGTCAAATCTTTCTTCTGTAAATCGGCCGGTAAGGTTTTATGATACCAGGCCGTAGCCGCAAAATAAGGCAGTTTCAAGGCCCCAGCCGCCGGGCCATCCCGTTCGATACCCAACGTAGTGGGCGATACCAGAATCACCCCATTCAAATACATCCAATGGGCGTTCTGTAACTCCAGCGCCAATCCCGAAACGCGCGTGGTACCGTAGCTTTCGCCGATCAGGTATTTTGGAGACGCCCAGCGATTATAGCGGCTCACGAACGTATTGATCCAATCGGCCAGATACTTAATATCGGCATTGACACCAAAAAACAGTTTAGCCGCTGGTACATCCTTATTGACGGGTCGCGAAAAGCCGGTATTGACGGGGTCGACATACACAATATCCGCTACGTCCAGAATCGAGTTCGGGTTGTCTTTGATGCCGTAAGGCTGAATCGGATATCCTTCATCGTCGACTTTGAGGATACGTGGTCCTGTATAGCCAATCATCATCCAGACCGAAGCAGTGCCTGGCCCTCCATTGAACGAAATCATCAGCGGACGCGCCGACCGATCTGCTACGTCGGAGCGTTCGAAATAAGTAAAAAAGACACCGGCCACGGGCTTGCCTTCTTCGTCCCAGACCGGAATGGTACCTGCCGTGGCTTTATAAGGCACACGTTGCCCCTTGATGGTCACCTGTCCGTTGGTAACTACCTGCGAATCAATATTCAGCGTACGTGAAGCGGGTTTATCGTCTTTAGGCGGTTGCTTTTCGGTCGTGGCCGGTTTTTGTGCATACGTAGCAGTGAGGACAACCGTACTTAATAGCAGGTTGTATAAAGCTTTTTTCATGGATAAAATTGGGTTGATGAGCTAAACAAGAACAAGCCTGAATGGGATATAGGCAACGTAGCAGCCCGTTTTTCGACCGAATATAGGCAGAATTGCAAAATAGTATTTGGCTGTAACTTCATTTCGTACCTGCTTCAGCAACAACGAGGACAAAATCAGGCACTTATTGTACTATTGGCTCATTGGCTCATATCGACAATTATTTTTCTGTATTTTAGCCAGTTAGCGTAATCAAGTCATCTATGAAACCGATTCTTTACTTTGTGCTGCTCGCCAGCTACGCCGTAACCGCCCAATCGCTCACCAAGCCCGAAACCAACGTAGTAACCACTGTAAAAAAGCGGATGCCCGAAACTGAAGCTTTTTTAGAGAAAGTGGTCAATATCAACAGCGGTACGCTCAACAAGGAAGGGGTACGTAACGTCGGCAAACTCATGTCCGACGAGTTCGATAAACTGGGTTTTAAAACCGAATGGATTTCACTACCCGATTCCCTCAATCGGTCGGGCCATCTGGTAGCGACCCGACAAGGGAAAAAAGGCAAAAAGCTGTTTCTGATCGGCCACCTCGACACCGTCTTCGAGAAAAGCCTGCCTATGGAACCGTTCACCCGAGTAAACGACTCGACCGCATCCGGACAGGGCGTGAACGATATAAAAGGGGGTGACGTAGTGATTATTGCCGCGCTCAAGGCGCTGCATGAGCAGAAACTTCTGGACGATACGTCCATTACCATCTATTTTACTGGGGATGAAGAGAGTAACGGTGGTCCCGAGAGCCGACGCGATTTTATTGATCGAGCCAAACGCTGCGACGTAGCACTGGCATTTGAAACCGCTCAGAATCTGAACACCATTACGACCGGGCGCCGAGGTTCGAGCAGTTGGACGTTGAACGTAAAGGCGCGTTCGGGGCATTCATCACGAGTTTTCAGTGATCTGGGCTACGGCGCTATCTACGAAGCCGCCCGCATTCTGACCGAATTCCGGCGTGTGTTGGGCCAGGAAGAATACCTGACGTTCAATCCCGGCCTGATTGTAGGAGGTTCGGAGGTGAAATACGACGATAAAAACGCCAAAGCCGAAACCGTAGGCAAAACCAATATTGTAGCTGGAACAGCACTGGTAAAAGGCGATCTGCGGTTTCTGACTGAAACCCAGAAAGAAAAGGCACGCGCCCGAATGCGCGAAATTGTAGATAAAAGTTTGCCACTGACCAAAGCCACCATTACGTTCGCTGACGGCATTCCGGGGATGGAACCAAATGCAGCCAACGACGAACTTCGGAAACAGGTCGATAAAGTGAGCCAGGACATGGGACTTGGTCCCGTAAAAGCGGGCGATCCTGGCTCGCGTGGCGCTGGCGACGTATCGTTCGTGGCCCAATACATGCCGTGCATCGACGGGTTGGGAGCTTCTGGCAAAGGGGCTCACAGCATCGAAGAAAACATCAACATGAAAGAATTCCCGTTTCTGATTCAGCGAGCGGCCGTACTGATTTACCGTCTGACACGGTAGACGCAGCACCGAATAGCCAAAACTTTCCGCTACCATCATCGTAGTTTTCACCCCATTTTTGCTTTGCTATATGTAACAGCCTTTTCAACTTGCTGAAAAGGCTGTTACGTTTCCAGCTGTTCAACTATCAGTACTAATCCATTTCGTTCATGCAGAGCCGATTTGCGGGTCAGGTAGCTATTGTTACCGGCGGGGCCGATGGCATCGGGAAAGCCATTGCCCAACGTATCGCTTCCGAAGGAGGAACCATTGCTCTCTTCGACATCAACCACGTAACACTCGATCAGACCGTTGCGAAATTCACCAAAGTCGGCTACAACGTAACGGGGCACGTGCTCGACGTATCACAGGAAACGTTGGTTGAGAAAGCCATTCAGGACGTAGTGAAAGCCCAGGGAAAGCTCGATATTATGGTGAATTCGGCGGGGATTGTGGGGCCAACCAACACCAAAATCACCGACTATTCCGCTGCCGATTTCGACCGGATTTACCACATCAACCTGCGGGGTGCTTTCCTGATGACTAAGTACGCCATTAAATTCATGGAGCAGCGAAACTATGGACGTATTCTGCATCTGGCGTCTATCGCCGGTAAAGAAGGTAACCCGTTCATGGCGGGCTATTCTTCCACCAAAGCGGGCGTAATTGGGCTGGTGAAAGGGATTGGCAAGGAATACGCTGAAACCGGAATTACGGTCAATGGTTTGGCTCCGGCGGTTATTAAAACGGCGCTGAATGAAGATACAGCTCCCGAACAACTGGCCTACATGGCCGCCAAAATTCCAATGAAACGTCTGGGCACAGTAGAAGAGGTAGCCGCATTGGCCGCGTGGGTTGTCTCAACCGAAGCGAGCTTCACAACCGGCTTCATATTCGATTTATCGGGCGGCCGCGCTACGTATTGAGTTAGCCAATAGTCGTCAGTCAGTTCAACTTACTAAATAGCCATTTTTGTCATGCTGAGGAACGAAGCACCTTAAAGTTTCCTAGCTAACTCATCAGGAAACTTTAAGGTGCTTCGTTCCTCAGCATGACAAAAATGGCCTTTAAGAAAAGTTTACTATTAAATCCTTCTTCAGGATAAAAGTATTTGTTGCCAATTCTGGACTTTTAGGGTAAACAATCGTTTATCTTCTTCTAAACGATTTCTGTACAGATTGTCCATGCGTAAACACATTCATAGTATTGGTCTGCTGGTTGGATTGGTGGGAATTGGCTTGTTGAGCTTCACGGCCAATCAGCGTGTTACGTGGTCGGAAGGGCCATCACCAGCCAAAACGCCTGCCGAAGAATTAGCTACGTTCCAACTCGACTCCGGCCTGAAAATCCAGTTGGTAGCCTCGGAGCCGATGGTGCAGGACCCGGTGGTGATGACGTTCGATGAAGATGGCCGGCTTTGGGTGGTGGAGATGCGCGGTTTCATGCCGGATATCGACGGAAAAGGTGAATCCAACAAAGTAGGGCGTATTTCCATTCTGGAAGATACCGACGGCGACGGACAGATGGACGCCAGCCGCATTTATATTGATAGTCTGGTGATGCCGCGTGCGCTGGCGTTAGTACCCGGCGGTGCCCTAATCGTCGAAAATTCATCGCTGTGGCTTACGCAGGATAAAAACGGCGATTTGAAGGCCGATTCTAAAACGCTTATCGACGCCAACTACGCCGGAAGCCCGCTGCCTGAACACTCGGGAAATGGCCTCTGGCGCAACATGGACAATTGGTATTACAACGCCAAATCGCGTTTCCGGTACCGATTAGCAAACGGCAATTGGGAACGCGACAGCACGGAATTTCGGGGCCAATGGGGTATTTCTCACGACGATAAAGGGCACCTGTACTATAACTACAATTGGTCGCAATTGCACGCGGATCTGGTACCGCCCAACTACCTGTCCCGAAACAAACATCACAAGCC
Source organism: Spirosoma profusum (assembly GCF_014699005.1). Lineage (GTDB taxonomy): Bacteria > Bacteroidota > Bacteroidia > Cytophagales > Spirosomataceae > Spirosoma > Spirosoma profusum. Next base: position 70,315 of record NZ_JACWZY010000032.1, on the reverse strand, counting down.
AACCACCGGCATCGACCACGGCCTGACCATCGACCGCCGGATTCACCCCATCCGGCCAACGCCCGCCGTCAACCGGGGCTACATTCCCGGCACGCTGGATAAAGAAGGTCGTATTCAGGAATTTACGGCTGCCTGCTCACCGCTTTTTTATCGGGAAACAGCGTTACCTAAGGCGTATTACGCCAGCGCGTTTGTTTGTGAGCCAGCCGGAAATCTCATTAAACGCAACGTAGTAAAAGAAAATGGATTGTTGCTAACAGCCCACGATCCTAATCCCGGCAAAGAATTTCTGGCCTCGACCGACGAGCGTTTTCGACCCGTTTCCCTGGCTACCGGGCCTGACGGGGCGCTCTACGTAGCAGATATGTACCGGGGGTTGATTCAGCACCAGGCATACGTAACACCTTACCTGCGCGAGCAAACGCTTTCCCGTGACCTCGTTCTACCCGTTAACCGGGGACGTATCTGGCGGATTGTTCCGGCCGACTGGAAACCTCAGAAATCAAAGAAACTCTCCGGCCTATCGACCGAAGAACTGATACCCGTACTATCATCGCCCGACGGTTGGCACCGCGACATGGCGCAACGATTACTGGTTGAACGTAACGATCAACGTATCGGCCCCGCACTGGCAGAAGCTTCGTTAAAAAGTGACAATTATCTCGGTCGATTTCACGCCTTGTGGGCACTCGACGGATTAAAACTGACCAAATCCGACGTATTGTTTAACGTACTGAACGACAAGGAGCCGCTGCTACGTATCACGGCGTTACGTCTGCTGGAGCCGATGGCGAAAGCCGACAAAACGGTTCGGGATAAGCTTGGACAACGCCTATTAGCTAGCTGGGGAGACGCTCCTATCGAGCAGATTCTGCAAATGGCGCTGTCAGCGTCGGCGCTGGAACCGGCAGTTGCTCACCAACTTTTGGCGAACATAACTGATCGTTACGGTGACTCGGCCCTGATTCGGGATGCTGTAATGAGTAGCTTGCCCGATCAGGAATTCGCTTTTTTGCAGCGATTGATGGCGTCTCCACAATGGAAGCAGCACAGCCCGTCGAAGGAGATTTTTCTGGAAACACTGACCACAGCTATCGTTAAGAAACGTAACACATCAGAACTTACTACGTTGCTGGTCATGCTGGATAAAAATTCGCTGGATTGGCAGCAGAAATCAGTGGTAATGGGCCTGTCGATTCAGGGGGCCAGCAGCAAGTTCAAGCCAATTAAACTCGCATCGACTCCGCGTCTGCTGACCCGCGCCAATTCGTCCATCGACCCAAATCGTATGGCGACGCTACGTTCGCTGTTCGAGTGGCCTGGACACGTAGCAGCCAAAAATCCGGTTCAGAAAAAATCGCTTCTATCTGAAGACGATCAGAAACTTTTCGCCCTCGGTCGGCAGCAGTACCTGACTACTTGTGCAGGCTGTCATGGTACCGATGGCGCGGGTATGGCTCGTTTCGCTCCACCGCTTATCGGTTCCGACTGGGTTCTTGGCGACGATAAGCGTCTGTCACTCATCGTGTTACATGGCATGGAAGGTCCGGTTGAAGTAAACAAGAAAATATACGACGTACCAGATATCCTGCCCGTCATGCCCGCCCATTCTACGTTGGACGACGGCTCCATTACGGCCATTCTAACCTACATCCGCAACGAATGGGGCAACAATGCGGGACCATTAACCAAACGAGTTGTGGGTATGACCCGCGTTACGTCGCAGGGGCGCGTGGTGCCCTGGACGGCTAAAGAACTGAACAATTACATGCTCGAAGCCAAATCCTCTACCGGTAAATTATAAGGCCATTCCATGAACAGACGTGATTTTATCCAACAGGCAAGTGCCGGTACGCTGGCTTTTTCGTTGCCTGATTTTCCTGCTTTCGCCAAAGATGCGCGTATGGGCATTGTCGTTCATTCGTACGCCTTTCGCTGGAATTCAAAAATAACAAGCACAAAATATCCTGGATTCACCGACGCCATCGCCCTGCTGGAGCACTGCCACCAGATTGGCGCAGGTGGTTTGCAGGTTGTCGTCAATGGCTGGACGTCTGATTTTGCCGGTAAAGTGCGCGAAAAACGCGAAAAACTGGGCCTGTATCTGGAGGGTTCCATCGCCGTACCAAAAACAGCCGATGCGCTCCCGAAATTTGAGCAGGAAGTACGTAGCGCCAAAGAATCGGGGATGCAGATACTACGTACCGTTTGTTCGTCGGGGCGTCGGTACGAGACGTATCATTCGGCCGAAGCGTTTCGGGAGTTACAGAAAACGGCCCTGGCGTCCCTCCAACTGGCCGAACCGGTGTTGAAAAAACATCAGGTGAAGTTGGGCGTGGAGAACCATAAAGATTGGCGGGCACCGCAGTTGGCGGCCATGCTCAAGCAAATTAGCAGTGAATGGATAGGCGCTACGGTCGATTTTGGCAATAACATTTCGTTGCTCGAAGACCCGATGGAAGTTGTGCAGACGCTGGCTCCTTATGCCGTCAGTACGCACATCAAAGACATGGCCGTTGAGGAATATCCTGACGGGTTTCTGCTGTCCGAAGTTCCTTTGGGCACAGGCATTTTGGATCTACCGAAAATGGTTGACATCTGTCGGCAGAAAAATCCGAACATTACGTTCAGCCTCGAAATGATCACCCGCGATCCGCTGGAAATTCCCTGCCTGAAAAAAGAGTACTGGGAAACGTTCGGCGACGTACCGGGTGTCGACCTCGCCGAAACGCTACGTATGGTTCGGCAACACAAACCCAAAACGCCCCTCCCCCGCGTTGCCCAACTGGACGGCGAAAAAAAGCTGGCAACTGAGGAAGATAACATTCTTGCCTGCATAAGTTATAGCAAAGACAAACTGGGGCTTAAATAATAGATAATTGTCATTTTTGTCATGCTGGCGAAGGAAGCATCTTAAGGTATCCTTACCCTCGAATTCGGAAACCTTAAGATGCTTCGTTCCTCAGCATGACAAAAATATTCTCCGTATAAACCGTACCAATGACAAAAGAAAAACTTCCAGGAATCAGCCAATTTAACCTGACAGGAAAAGCCGCCATTATCACAGGTGGTTCAAAAGGTCTGGGTCTGGCAATGGCCGCGGGTCTGGCTTCGGCTGGTGCCGACCTAATGCTGGTAAACCGAACCGCCAGTGAGGGCGCTGAAGCCGCCAAAGAAATAAGCGATGATTTTGGCGTAAAAGCTATTTCGTTCGCTGCCGATATTACAAATCAGGAACAAACGGAAGCAATGGCCAAAACGGCTTTTGATACGTTTGGACGTATTGATATTCTCATCAATAGTGCCGGAATCAACATTCGGGGCCCCATAGACGAACTGAGCCTGGACGATTTTAACAAGGTAATGCAAGTGAACGTACAAGGAACCTGGCTCTGCTCCCGCGCTGTAGTTCCATTTATGAAAGAAGCCGGTCGGGGTAGTATTATCAACCTGGCCAGTACGTTAGGATTAGTCGGGTTATCGAACCGCACGCCCTACACCGCCAGCAAAGGAGCCGTCGTGCAGATGACTCGTGCACTGGCTCTCGAACTGGCCCCTTTCAACATTAATGTCAATGCCATTTGTCCAGGCCCTTTCCTGACTGCCATGAACGTACCGATTGCCGATACCGAGGAAGGCAAAAAGTTCGTAGTTGGTGCCACAGCATTAGGTCGCTGGGGCGAACTACGTGAGATTCAGGGAGCCGCCATTTTCCTCGCCAGTGACGCCGGTACGTATATGGTTGGCTCCATGCTGACCGTCGACGGCGGCTGGACGGCGAGGTAAACAATGATGAATGATGAATGATGAATGATGAATGATTTACAAAATCAATTTTTCATTATTCATCATTCATTTCCTATTCTCTAAAACCCGACAACTAAATGCAAGTAAACCCGCTTCCTGTTAAACCGACTCGAGTGCGTTACGGTATGTTGGCGCTCGTTTTTGTCAACGTAGCGATAAATTATCTGGACCGCGCCAATCTGTCGGTGGCAGCTACCCAGCTTGGGAAAGATCTGGACCTGTCGACCAAAGAATTGGGGTATATTTTCTCGGCGTTTGGCTGGGCGTATGCGGCTTTGCAAATTCCAGGAGGCATCATTGCGGATCGATTTGGCCCGCGAATTCTATACGCATTCTGCCTCATTACCTGGTCACTTGCTACTATAGCGCAGTCAGCTGTCAACGGATTCCTGAGTTTATTTTCGCTCCGACTACTGACTGGTACGTTTGAGGCTCCCTCCTACCCAATAAATAATCGAGTTGTAACCAGCTGGTTTCCAGACAATGAGCGAGCGTCGGCTACCGCTATGTACGTGTCCGGGCAGTTTATCGGATTGGCTTTTCTGCTGCCGGCCTTAACCGCAATTCAGGCTTATTCAGGCTGGAAAGTGTTATTTATAGTAACTGGTTTAGTGGGGCTGGTTTGGGGAATTATCTGGTATTTGTTCTATCGTGACCCATTAGACCACCCGCAAGTCAACAAGGCTGAACTGGACCATATTGAGAAAGGAGGAGGATTGTTTCACGGAAAGAAATCGGGCGTCGATAATCCATCGCTGTGGCGCTGGAAAAACTTCAAATTAATCCTGTCAAACCGAACCTTGTGGGGTGTTTACATTGGGCAATTTTCGCTCAATGCGACGCTCTGGTTTTTTCTGACCTGGTTTCCAACTTATCTGGTCAAATACCGGGGAATTGATTTAAAACAATCAGGCTATCTCGGCTCCATTCCATTTCTGGCGGCTTGTGCGGGGTTGCTCCTCTCAGGGTTTATATCCGATCGGTTAGTGAAGCAGGGAACATCGGTAAGTATAGCCCGGAAAACGCCGATTATTGCTGGCCTGCTATTGTCGATAGTTATTATCGGGGCCAACTACACGAACGATGTTACCCTGATTATTTTCTTCATGTCCTTGGCCTTTTTTGGGGTTGGTATGGCACTGATTTCCTGGGTATTTGTGTCGATTTTATCGCCCAAACATTTAATTGGCCTGACTGGTGGTGTATTCAATCTCATGGGCAATCTGGCGTCCATTGTCGTACCCATCACCATTGGGCATTTGATTACGGGGACGGATTTTAAACCGGCTATCGTGTTTATCGGGATCGTCGAATTTATTGGCGCCTGTGCCTATATTTTTCTGGTCGGTAAGGCTGAACGAATTTCGACGGGCGATGATCAATCAGAAAATGCGCTGATTTTTGAACAGAAATAAGTGCTACGTTGTATGCTGGGAAATGAGCTCTCGATTCATCCTTCATATTCCTTCGCTACGTCCTGATGGGATGGCCCTGTTTCCGTTCATTCTGGTACGGCGGCCCAACCCAGACAAAATATTGCTGAATCACGAACGCATTCATTTACGTCAGCAGGCTGAGTTAGGAATTATTCTGTTTTATCTCTGGTACGTAGTGGAATACTTAATCCGCCGAATTCAGTTCCGCGATCACTATTCGGCCTATCGGAATATCTCTTTCGAACGCGAAGCCTTTGCCAACGAACAGAATCTAACGTATCTGACTACCCGAAGTCTCTGGCGTTTTTTTCGTTACGTATCGAAAGAAACCTGAAACGGCACCTAGAAATCAATATCGGTTAGCTCGAAATTCTGCTTCACCCGGATCGTGCCGTCTTCTTCGGTGCCGGAGGTGTAAATGATACGTTCAGGCTGGATACCTTTCTGAACGTTACCAATGTCGCGTTTTCCATTGCCGTTGCTATCGACAATCAGTCGGACGCGGTAAAGACCGGGTTTAAGTCGCCCGAAACTATACGACGTAGTATTCGTCGCCGAACGTATCACTTTGTATTTATCGTCCAGTAATTCCACGATGAATTTGGTACCTGGTGGCCCCAGCGTAGCCGTGTTCACACGTCCGGCGATCAGCCCGTAACTATCCTCATCGGCAATGAGATAGCGAGCCGAAAACCGCGCTAACGTATCACCCTGAACGCTGATGAATGTGCCTTTCCGCAATCGAAAGAGCAACGTATCACGCAGCGTTGTCTTCTGTTTAATCACCAGTCGGGAGAAATTATTGCTCCAGGCCAGATCGGCGAGTGTCAGCTTGAGGGGTTTCGTACTATCTGGCCCGATCACAATTTCGTCAATGCTGTAACGTAGCACGGGTTTGTTGAAAACCAGCGTGAACTCCAGGTTATTGTCAATCGGTTCGCCGGGCGATGGCGTTACCGTAACATTCAGTGGCGTCCGGTTTTTGGCCCTGGTTTTCAGTGGAGAAAAATAAATCCGTTCGCGTAGCTCTGTTACGTTACCTACCGAATCTTCGGCTATAATGGTCGTGTATAACGTATCGCCCGCTGCCCGGTTGGCTGGTCGATACAACCGAATCATTTTCGGGCTTTCCAGAAACGAAACCAACGTATCGACCGACGAACCACCAGTTGTCGATGCTACCGATGTCGACGTAGTAGAAACCGACGTAGCAGTTGTTGAAGCAGGAGCAACCGTTGCCGACGTAGTGGTAGTTGACGTAACAGAAGTATTTGTGGCAGAAGTAGACGTAGAAGATGCTGACGTAGCAGATGCTGATGTAGGGGAAGTTAACGGAAACCGCCCGAACTTGAGCCGGTATTTGGCGATGCCGCTGCTTAGTTCGAGGCCCAGTGTTTCGTCGGTACGTTCGCGTCGGCTGATGCGCGGTTTGCCGTACCCTCGGAACGCTACCATATTCACATCGGTATAATTGCGATTCAGATTTAGTATCGTGTCGCGAAACGCTACCCGCTCTTCTGGCGCGTTGTTTACCAGATTTAAATCTTTATCGTCGAAACCATAAACTCTGTATAGTCCGGCTTTTACGTTTTCGATACGGTAATTTCCGTTACTATCGGTTCGGGCAAAATACTGTGGCCGTTTTCGGTTGATAGGTAACGTATCGGTAGGGGCAAATAAACCGATCACAAAATTCAGAATCGGAAGTCGGCTTTCATCGTCGACAACATTGCCAGTCAGATACAACGAGTCAATCATGTTGCCGGTACTGAAAACCACTTTTGTATCTTTTGCTACGTTACGTTCGGTAATGTCTTTGATACCATCGGCAAAATCGATGGTATACGTAGTATTCGGCAGAAAATTCTTAGCGAAATTCAACCGAATTCCTTTCGGCAATGATTTGACAATGAACGTATTACTATCCTGAGGGGTGATAGTAATTTTCTGTTGCAGGTTTTCGGCATTCACGTACTCATCAAACTCCAGCTCGACCGTTTTTCCAGAATAATTCAATTGGCGGGCCGCTGGCATACTGCTCACCAGTTTAGGAGCTAGTGTATCTTTCTTACCACCCGGCGGCTGGGCAACCTGAGCACAGTTTTGCAGCAAAAACGGAAGAGTTAGCAGAAAGGCAACGACGCAAGAGCGAACTAATTTAGTGTATGAAGCCATCGTGATTAGCTGGCTCAACGTAGGATTTGAAATTGGGGAATCGCTCTTTCGCTCTTTCACTCTTGCGCTCTTTAGATTTACAAAGGTAAACGTCCGTTCATCGTTTCTTGGTGCCGATTGACATAAAATGGGCGTCGGCTTCGTTAGGTTCTATAGAATTTTAAGAAAATTTAAGCCTAGTTACCGAATGGTCGGGTAGTCCGTATGCGATTTGGTACATTTACCGCCCGGAACTGGTTCGCTCAATCACCCGTAAACCTGCATGTTGCAACACCGTTTTTATTTATTCATCCTGCTGATAACATCGTTCGGTTGGCTGGCTTCCTGCTCAAGCCCGGTCGGCGAACTCGATAGCCAGATCAGCGATGCGCTCACCAACGACAATCAAATTGATGCTACCGAGGCCCAGGCCATCCGAGCACTGCTGATAAAAGAGAAGCAAGACCTTGCCGACGAGAAAAAAACGACCAAGCTCTACACCGCTGACGGCGAGGTAGATGACGTAGCATTGACGGCCTACATCAAACGCCATATCGACTACCGAAAACTGGCTAAAGAAGGTGAAGCACCCACCATTGCTCTGACCGGTGCCGCTACGTCGACCAAACCGCTACGTCTGAAACTCTACCTCGAAGCCAGCGCCAGCATGTTTCCATACGATACGCCCGGCGGTAACGGAGCCTTCAAACGCACGCTTAACGATGTACTGACGCAGTTCGACGCCGTGAATCCCGGGAAAGGCCAGCTACACGTAGTGAATACGGAAGTGAACGACCTGGGATTGTCGATGTCGCAGTTTTTCAAGGAGAAAAATATTTTTACGGTCGCGAAAACCAAAGGCAAAACCACCAGCACCGACTTCGAAGGTATTTTCACCGAAATACTACGTAGTACGTCAGGCGACGATTTAAGCGTGCTGGTTTCCGATCTTATTTATTCTGACCCCAGCCTGACTGGAATGAGCGCTCAGAAAACCCTGGACGCGGCCAGTTCATTGCTGACGACCGTTTTCAACCCGTATTCGAATACGCATTCGATGCTGGTTATTAAGCTTAAGAGCGATTTCAACGGTACGTATTATAGCTGGAACAACGCCAAGAAATCCTACAACGGCGAACGTCCGTACTATCTCTGTCTGATTGGACGTAACGAAACCATGCAACGACTGTATAAGGACCAGACGTATCAAACTATCCGCCGTTTCGACCAGTTGCCGGGCTTTGTTGATTCATGGTTTTTCGGTCGTGACACCAAAGCTGTTACGCCATTTTATAGCATCCTGGTTACCGATCCGGCTCGAAAGGGGCGTTTCAAGCGTTCGAATGAAGATGTTCGTAGCCACTCGAAAGCCGTTCACGCGATCACCGATGTGCAACCCGACGTAACAGACAAAAGCCTGACCATTCCGGTAGCAGTCGATTTATCGGCGCTACGTTTGCCCGCTACGTTGCTAACCGACCCTGGTCAGTACGTTGTTTCTGGCAAGGACAATTTTCAGGTGTCGGCGGTACAAACGTATTCGGGAGCGAACGGCACGACGCATAAACTGCTCATTTCCACTAAAAAACCAGCCCGTGGAGAACGTAGCGCCACCATTCGGTTGCGTCGACAGTTTCCACCCCGCTGGATCGCTAACACCACCACAACCAACGATTTGTCGCCGGACCAAAACTCGACGTTCGGTCTCCAGAACCTCCTTCAGGGAGTCGAACGAGCTTATAACCCAAACAACCAAACCGAATATTTCACGCTAACTATCAATTTAGAATGAGTGAAAGAAACCTAAAGAGCGAAAGAGTGAATGAGCGAAAGAGCGGCTGGCGATCCAGCGAAAAGCCTGCGCAAGTTTTCTTTCGCTCTTTCGCTCATTCACTCTTTCGCTCTTTAAACAATGGAAGAATCACTTTATAATTTCTACAACCTGTTTGTCAACGGCGCGCTGCTGGAGGATTTGTATCAGGAAGAACTCCTGTCGCCCCTGACCTGGACGGCCATCGGGATTGCGTTTGTGGTGGCGTTTGCCTTTTACATCTGGCCGTTTAACAAAGTGAGTTTCAGCGGTATGGGAAGCTGGCTGCTGATGATGGGCGTGAGTGCGTTGGTGCTTTTTGTCATTACGCTTGTTACGTGCTACCAGAAAGCCAATCAGGAAATCCCTCGCGACGAAGCCGACCCCGATCAGGGAAATCTGTTCGATCAGGGCGTGAGTATTTTTTTAAGTTACTCCTTTACAATGGCGCTGCTGACCGTCGTTATTTTCTTCATCATCTCAATGTTGATGAAAAATTTCAGTAAAAACGCAAAACACCGGCCTATGTTATGGCCTTCTAAATAATAATGTAGAGACAAGGCATGCCTTGTCTCATATGCGTCAGCAACCATCCGGCATAAAAACCATCCGGACGTGAGACAGGGTGTGCCCTGTCTCTACAAGACAATTGATAAAAAATTATGGCTAAACTATTTGTCTTCGCCATTGGCGGAACTGGCTCGCGGGTGCTGAAAGCCCTGACGTTTTTGCTGGCCTCTGGCGTAAAACTCAACAATACCGACGAGGTGATTCCGATTGTACTGGACCCTCACGCTACGAATGATGACCTGCTACGTACCAAAGATTTGCTACGTGAGTACGGCAATATTCGGGCAAATCTGCAAAACAAACCGACATCGGGATTTTTCAGTACCGAAATCAAAACGCTGAACCGGTCCATTGGTGGCAATGCAACTATTGCCGATACGTATGTCTTTGAATTACAGGGCGTTCAGCAGGAAAAGTTCCGGGATTATATCAATTACGAAGGTTTAGACGCGTCCGCCAAAGCGTTTGCCAGTTTGTTGTTTTCGGAAGAAAACCTGGAAACAAAAATGGACATCGGCTTCGTCGGAAATCCAAATATTGGTAGCACAGTACTGAATCAGTTTAGGTATTCCGATGTATTTCAAGCGTTTGCGGAAAACTTCGGCGCAAACGACCGGATTTTTATCATCAGTTCAATTTTCGGAGGAACGGGTGCCGCTGGCTTCCCAATTTTGCTCAAGAATATCCGGGGTGCGCAGGCCATCGGCCAGATTCCAAACCCGGCGTTCCTACGCGATGCCAAGATTGGAGCCGTAACGGTAATGCCCTATTTCAGCCTCACGACCAATGACAACAAACTGATTGACCCGGCTTCGTTCATCGCCAAAACCAAGGCTGCGCTGAACTATTACCAGAAGGGCGTAAACCCGTCGGTCAATACGTTGTACTATATAGGCGACGATCAGACAAAGGCCTATACGTATGACCCTGGTGCGGGTGGTCAGAAAAACGAAGCGCACTTTGTAGAAATGGCGTCGGCGCTGTCTATTGTCGATTTTATGAACATCGATGATGCTAGTCTGGCTGTCTCGAACGGTCGCCCGAATAACCCGGTTTATAAAGAATTTGGTATCGAGCAGGACGGTATCAGCCTGCAACTGGGCAATCTGGCGGGGGCTACGAAACAACTCATTAGCCTGCCGCTATCGAAAATGGCGCTGTTCAGTACGTATCTCAGCCAGCGGATTCGTCAGGCCGCAGGTACGGTGCAATGGTCCAAAGCGAATCCGCAGATTTCGACTTCATTCCTGAATTCTGGGTTTTTCAATAGCGTCAAAAATTTCGATGCGGCATTCCGGCAGTGGTTGACTGAGATGCGGGAGAACAAACGTTCGTTCGAGCCATTTCTACTTGATGCGGCCAACCTTGGCCATACAGTACGTGGTTTTGAGCCGAAAAAGCGGGGAATTTTCGGAGGTGAGTCGGACGTAAAACTCGACATCATCGACGATTTCGACCAGACTCTCAACAAAAACGCCGAGGGCAAAGCTTACGGTAGTGAAGCCGACAAATTCATTCAGCTTTTTTCCGAGAGTACCGATCAGTTCGTTCGTGAAAAATTGCCCAAAGTGACAGACCATTAATTGTTTCAAGTTTCATGTTCCGGGTTGGCTGACGCCGGTCCGCCGTTATAGTCAGCCAACCTGGAACATGAAACCTGGAACTTTGAACAGAAAAGATGCCTACAACATTCAGCCTACATAACCCCGTACCAGGATTGCATTGGTACGTTAGTAAACCCTTCGGAACCGACCAGATTGCGGCCATCCGCGACCCGCAGGGCGGTCAGACAGTGAAGCAGCCGACCTCGATTCCAAGTCCGTTTGCGCGGTTGGATCTGGTACGTTCGGCATTCCTGAATCTGGCCCTTCGCCCTGACCTCAACGGCACCATGAACGATCAACGTATCGTGTCGGATGCGCTCGATGTGGGGGAGTTGTTTTTTAATTACGACAAGCTTAAAACGTACATCGTCATTACGCCATTCGACGTACGTACCGACCTTGACCGACTACGGCAGCCAACGTCTAATCTGGGGCATAAACGACTCGGCGACGCATTAAAACTGTTTCTGGATCAGGATGCCGCTGAATATAATTTTGGCGACATTAACCGGCTGTTTGTGCTGAGTTACCGGGGGCGAGTGGTGGGTGGTACGTCGCCTAAAACGTTGTTTTTCAGTTCGGGGAACGACCTGAGCTGGGTCGACGTATCGATGGGCAACGACCGGCTGTTTGATAACTCGGTTTGTGCGTTATACCAGCGCGATATTGAGTATCAAAAATTCTGGTATTCCATCAAGCAGTTTATGCCCAATTTCCGCGACCGGTTCCGCGAAGTAGACGACTACCTCAATAGGAACCTCGCATTATTGCAACAAACTAACTCGTCGCTATTCTATGAACACATTCAATCGCAGAATGGGCAGCCGCTGCTGACGCGGGAGAAATTTGAGCAGGATTTTGAGGAATTGACCACGGGTCCGGGCGACATTGTGGAAGTACTTGGTTTTCCGCTACGTAAGAAAAAGTCTGATTCGCGAGCTATCGGTCAGGTTAGTGATTTCATCATTAAGTCGGATAAATACGCTCGGTTATACCCGAATTTGCCGCGTCCGATGGCACTGCAAAACCGCTTTTTCCGGCAATTTACCTACGTACCCCAGGCGCAGTGGAATTCAAATACCGCCGTTCCGTACTTCGCTCGTGAGTCGTGGCGCGACAATCTGAGGCCATTACCCGGTCAACCCGGCAATTATCCATGGCTGACTGTCAGTGATTTACTGGAACCCTACCTCATCCGGCTCCCCTTCCCCACCGACCGGGGCCGCTATTTCGATGGCAACCTGCAAACGCCCGCTTCCGACAAAGGTTTTCTGTTACCTCTCAAGAAAGACTTCTTCGACTTTTTTGATGTCGATGATCTTTTACTTGGCCGCGTTCGGTTGAAAATGGTGCCGCAAGCGGGTGGGATTAACGTAACACTCGACATTCCGGTTACGGCGCCAAGTCAGCCTGGGAACCAATTCGTTACGTTCGAGCGACTCTATAGCTCAACGACAAACGCTGCCCCTAACGAAACGACGAATGAAGGTATCATTGTCGAAAATTCGTTTACGGTTAATATTTATCCGTTCGTGCGGTCGGGGTCAGTAACTGTTCCCGCTGATTACCGGGTGCAGCTCATTGAGTCGGGTTTCGACAGTCAGAATCAGTACGAACTAGCTTATTTCGGGCAGAGAGAAAATAGCGAAGTTAAAGTCGAATCGAAGCACCAACGTACTGTCCGTCAGCAAAATACCGACGGTTCCAGTGTGTACTACGTCCTGCGTGAAGAGTTCGATTATCTACAGGCCAACATTCGTGGCGATGGTAAGGAAATGCACGGCGTCCTGATTCCACGCTGGCAACTTTACAACGGCGGTAGCAAGCAGTTTGAATTTTCAGTCGATTTTGGCACGACGAATACCCACGTCGAATACAAAGTTGATGGGGGCTCTCCCCGCCCCTACGACGTAGCAGAATTGACGCCACAGGTTGCTACGTTGGTTTCTCCCACGCAGTACAATCCGGCCCTGTTCGAGCTGTTTTTACTGTATGATCTGGAATTCGTGCCGCCGACTATCGGCCCCGGCAGACCTGATAATTTCCCGACACGAACCGCCATTGCCGAACCGCTGAACCTGAGTTTCAACCAGCAAACGCAGGCGCTGGCCGATTTCAACATTCCATTCTACGTAGAGCGTCAACCGGCTGGTTCCAACCGCATCACCACTAACCTGAAATGGGCAAAATCCAGCGATCAGACTGAACGGCGTGTAGAGGCTTTTCTGGAAGAATTGCTGATGCTCATCAAAAACAAAGTGCTTACCGAAGGTGGTAATTTGGCCCAGACGACGGTTTACTGGTTCTACCCCGCCAGCATGACGCCCGGTCGCGTGAGCCAACTCCGCGCCGACTGGCAGGAACTGTACGACCGTTATATTGGTGGGTCGGCGGGTCGGCTGCGGGAGGTATCGGAATCAGTCGCGCCGTTCTATTATTACAAGCAGAATCCTACGTTAAGCGCGTCGGCCCGGCCCGTTATCAACGTCGATATTGGCGGTGGTACGTCGGACGTAGTGGTTTACGAACGTAACGAACCAAAGTTGCTGACGTCGTTTCGATTTGCGGGAAACGCCATCTACGGCGACGCGTTCAGCGAGTACGGAGCCGCCAGCCACAATGGATTCGTTCGGAAATATGCCGATAAAATTCAGACACTGCTGGACAGTCAGAGTCTGGGTAACTTGAGCGATAACAACCGGCGCATTCTGGATACGAATCGTTCGGAAGATATCATGGCGTTCTGGTTCTCGATTGAGAAAAGTAACGACGTGAAGGCCAAAAGTATGCTGTCGTTCAACGGGATGCTGGCGAAAGACGAAGATATGAAAGTGGTATTCGTCTTGTTCTTCACGGCGTTACTGTATCACATCGCCAAACTGATGAAGCACAAAGGCATCAGTTTGCCGGGTGCCATTACGTTCAGCGGAACGGGCTCTAAAGTACTGACTATCATTAGTTCCGACGATCAGATGCTGGGTAAACTGGCGCGGGTTATTTTCGAAAAAGTCTACGACCAAACCTACGACGCCAGTGGACTAACGCTGTTCTACGAACGGAAAGGACCGAAAGAGGTGACCTGCAAAGGTGCGCTGATGCAGCCAACCAACAGCCGTCCGGTTGATACGGAAGCGATTAACTACGTCTACCCTGCTACGTTCGAAGACCAATTCCCTACGCTGACTTATGCTGAATTACGGAAACCGGAAGTAGTTGATTCGCTACTGAAAGAAACCAACGCGTTTATCGATTTCTTCTTTGCGATTAATCAGCAGTTTAGTTTCGTGCGGAATCTGAATGTATCGGCGCGGTCGCTGGTGGTGGCCCAACAGGAGTTACGGACGCATCTCGATACGTCGCTCATGGACGGTATTCAACGCAGGGAGAGCGACATTGCAGCTGAATACAGCGGCATGACCGACGCGCTGGGCGCACCCATTGATGAAACGCTGTTTTTCTACCCGCTTATCGGAGCTATCAATAAATTGGCCAATACACTAGCGTGAGTTATGACACAGAGATCACGGAGACACACGGAGATGCACAGAGAAAAATAAAATCTCTGTGTGTCTCCGTGCATTTCTGTGTCCCAACAAAATCCTTATGCGACTACTTATCATTCTTAGCCTACTCACTACGTCTGCGCTAGCCCAGAGCGCGAACCAGGCGGCTGTCGATACGTTGACGAAAGACGTAGCAACGGTTGTTTTTGCCCGTATTCAGCAACCGAAAGCGCAGGAGATTTATGCCATGCTACGTGATTGTGGCGACGGCTGCGATCCGCAAACGATTATTCGGACGGTGGGCGGCTGGGATGCGGTTGGGGCGAAAATGCAGGAGTTGAGCGAGTTAAAGAATACAGCGCAGTTCAACAGTATGGCACCGGCTGAAGCCAATACAGCCATTCGGAAACAACTAGCGCAATTTTATGCCCGCTACAAAACAGATAACAACTACGGGAAGCCACTGACTCCACCGGTACAGGCCCAAATAATTGCCCGAATCGACCAGTTACTTCCGCCCGCTCCAGCACCCGAACCAACAGCAACTGTAACTGAATCATCTGCCAGCTCATCAACGGTTGCCGACGAAGGCACGGGCATCGATCCGAATGCACTCCGGCTGAGTCAGTTGGAACGTGAGCAGAAAGAAAAACAGGACAATCAACTCTGGATGATGATACTTAGTGGAATAGTTGGGCTTTTAGTTGGTGCCGCAGGTATTTATTTTGCGCTCTACCGAAGAGCCAAAGCTGAAATAGAACGACTGACGGACGATAATCAAAAGCTGAGTCGTGATGTTGACTTTTACCGACGTACCAAACCGGCCAATGAACCTCGCCAATCGCAGAATGAGCCAAATCTGAAAGCCAGAGCTTACGACGCTATTATAAACGAACTGGGTACCTCAAATCCACTGGAAGCCATTAAGGAATTAAAGAAACAGTCTACTACGGCATCTAAACCAGCCCCAAGACCCCGTTTTGGCGAACCAACGATTGAGTCGGCGCTAGTTGGCGAGCCCGACCCTATTCAGGTGCAGACGCCTATAGAGCCGCTCCCACCTCTGGAACCGCTGCCACCGATCGCCCGTTCCGAAGTTTTTTATTGCCCTCCTCCCGACCAGAACGGCCAGTTCGACGTATCACAGAAATCGCCGACACTCATACCTGAGTCAGCTTATCGATTTAGCGTGAGCGCCGATAATCCGACGCTCGCTATGTTCCGGTTTGAAGCCGATCCCGGACGTGTAGCTCGCTTCCTGACGTATCGGAATTACATGATTGAGCCTGCCTGCGAAAGCGAAAATCCTTATTCGTCGGTCCACACACGTATCGCCATGCGCCGTGACGGTGAAGCTACGTTGGAAAACGGCACATGGCGTGTAAAAACGAAGGCGTTGATACGTTACGAGTAAGCAGTGGGCTGTACGCTAACAGGCTGATTTAAAGATAAGGAGTTAAACTCCTGTATTGACTTTACCGCTTAGGTTTTCTAGATTTAACACCTTCATTAGTTACATTTGGTACCAATCCAGGTTGGCATGCCAATCAACTATCCACGTGTTAAGTATATCGAAAAATGGGCAGGTGTATTTTCAATTCAAAGTACCTATCAATTTTCTGTATACTCGGCTGGACGATGTTCCTGTCGACGGGCACCGCTCTGTCCCAGACGGCACAGGAATGGGTTAATCGGGCAGATCGGGAAACCAACTATGTCGAGGCAGAACGTCTCTATACGGAAGCCCTTCGCATACAACCCCTGGCCGATGCCGCTTTGCTTGGACGAGCCATCGTGCGGGGGAGACTGGAGCGATTTGATGACGCCATTGCTGATGCTACCGCTGCCATTGCGCTTGTCGATACGTCAGCCCGCTATTACGCCCAGCGCGCTTACTTAAGGGTGCAGATTCATGAGTATGACCGGGCCGCTACCGATTATGAGCGAGCCATTAAACTGAAACCCAGAGAAGCAAATTACTATAGCGGATTAAGTTACTGTCGGGTTAAGCTTGGTCGTTATTCCGAAGCGCTCACTATTGCACAGAAGGGGATTGATCTGAATCCGACTTCTCCCTATCCGTATCGAAACAGGGGTAGGGCCAAAATGTACAGCGGAAAAATAGATGATGCCATTGCCGATTTTCAGCAAAGTCTGAACCGTAAGCATGGAGAAGCCCATCGTGTATTTACGGATTTGGGCGAAGCCTACGAGCGAAAAAATGACTTAACGCGCGCATCGGATTATTACAACAAGGCGCTGAATCTAAAACCGGGCTATCCCGATGCCGCGGCTCGTTTGCGCGGATTATCCCGTTCGGGCGAATCAGGCAGCACAAAATCTACTTCTACGTTTACCGGGAAACGGGTAGCATTAATCATTGGCAATTCTGAATACACCTATTACGCCGAACTCAAAAATCAGCCAATAAATGATGCAGATTCTATGAATATCCGGCTCAATAAGCTTGGATTCTCGACTACCCTGGTAAAGGATACAAAAGGAAAACTTCTCAAGGAAAAAATCAAGGCTTTTTGCCAGGCTGCAACAAATGCCGACCTGGCTTTCTTTTATTTCGCTGGTCACGGATTGCAGTATAATGGCACTAATTATTTACTTCCCGTTGATATGGGTGAATTTTCTGTAACGGATCAGTACGTTCAGGAACTCACTGAAAATGCCTTACTGATTACAACCCTGATCGAACAACTTCAGCAAGCCAACCCGAAATTCTGTATGATTGTGCTCGATGCTTGCCGAGAAACTGCGTTGAAGGGCCTTAAAACTACGTCCTCATTAACCGCGAAAACTACAGGAACGGCTACGAAAGATCGTTTTCCCCTCCCTCCATTCGCGCCTATTGTGGTCGAAAATTTTATCCGGAACTGCTGTGTGGCACAGGCTACTATGGCCGGTACAAAAGCCTGGAATGGACCAGGGAAAAACGGCTATTACACGGAGGCTTTGCTTCGACATCTGAAGAAAGGCAATACCCTGGAACAGACCATGAAGAGCGTTCGGAGTGATGTGCTTGAAATGTCTAAACAGGAGAAACCACCACAACGCCCTGACTATCTGAATCAAACCGCCGACGATCTTATTTTTTAAGGTGATTTTTTTATAACACCGATGAAAATCCACTCCCCTCTCCGATTATTATTTTTCCTGGTGTTGGCTCAACAGCTCGCAGCTCAAACGCCAATGGTCGAAGTGCCACTCGACAAAGAATTTGATAACGCAACGGTTTTGTTGTTCAAGCCACCGTATCAGACGATGACGGTATATATCGAAAGCGACCTTGACCTTCGGTATTCAACAATTAGCATCAACAAAAACAGCCTGTTTTTGAAAAAATCGCTGGGCAATCGAAAGATGGAAAAGTTAAAACCTGACGATCAGCTAATACCAGAAGCTATCAAGTCGGGCATGAAAGTCAATTTACGGATAGATCACTACCAGCGCAGCCTGAAAAATACCGCCAAAGAAGTTGTATTGGCCGACGATTATTATGGCAATACCGGGCTAAAAGGTCTGTACGAGTTTCTGGAGGGGAATCAGGCATCTGTGGATGGGCAGTTGGTGGCACTGAATAGTGGCGTTACTCTGAAAGGACAGAATGAATGGAGAGACAAGAAATTTGAGTCATTTAATGAACTCCAGCTAGGATGCGAATTAAACGTACACGGCAAACGTGAAATAGATGGCATTATCTACGTAACGCGGGGCACTGCCCGGCCAGTTGAATCGAACAGCGATGATCGTCTGCTTCGGCGCGGAGTTGAGCTAGGGATGCAAGTCGATAAGAATCGATTAAACCTGGGGAAAGGGTTTAATCGCACCTTTATTACCGACAATGTTCTTCAGGATTACGTCAATAGCATAGGGCGCAAAATTGTCCCTGAATACATCCGCACCCTACCTATTGATCACCCCGACCATATTGATTTCAAGTATTATTTAGTTGAAGATGAATCGCTTAATGCATCAGCTTTTCCGAATGGAGCCGTAATTATTCATACCGGAATGCTGAGAAGGATCAGCAATGAAGCCCAGCTTGCAGCCGTCATTAGCCACGAAATCGCCCACGTAACGCAAAAACATCACTCAAAGAATTTCCGCAAACGCAAAAACTGGAAAGATGCCAGCAACGCAATCATAGCCGTTTCGACTATTACGACAAGTAGTACAGTACCTGCTCTGGCTGTTGGTATGCTATCGGAAATGTACGTCAGTGAATACAGCCGCACACAGGAAACCCAGGCCGACCGAATTGGCTTACGGTATATGTATGATGCAGGTTATGACCCCCGCGAGGCTGGCAATCTATGGAAGAAACTAGCGCTGGATGATGCCGAATCGCTACGCGACGTGGAGGCTACCAACATGATGCTTCAGATGATGGGCGAAAAAACCGATGACATCCCCGAAAAGCCGGTCGCCCCCGAAAAACGAGAGTCGATTTATGCCTCGCATCCCCGCGCCCGTGACCGGTTTAATCACGTAAACTTTTTACTATCAACAGCCTACGCCAACGCTAACTTCTCAAAAGCGATTGTCAACGCCGAACAACATAAGGCAATGGTGAAACGATTGCGTCTGAAGCCAGCACCAAAACCAGTCCGTCCTAAATCGAAAAAGTAATTGTTCCTATTCGCCTAGTTTATCCCTACCCTTCCCGATGACCAGAAACCTTTACCTCTTAAGTCTACTACTGACACTGCTGATAAATCTATCAACAGCCAAAGGTCAAACGCTTCATTTCATCGTTTTTGCGGATACCGATGATCCAAGTATTGGCGGCAATAATCTTAAAACATACAGTTCTCTCACGGGCAACAATGGTTTGGCCCAGAATATTGCTCAATACAGTGGCCTAAAACCAGAAATAATCGGACGCTACGCTACTGATTGCCGGGCTGATGAGTTGGACAAAGTGCTTAGTAGTTTGAATGTTGGGAAAGATGATGTCGTGTTTTTTTATTTTGCCGGACATGGATTCAACAGTCGTCAGAATGATTTCCCATCACTCATTGTCGGAAAAGCTAACGCCGACCCGGCCACCATTACCGCATCGGCACGCAGCCTGAGCGAACTCTACGCCCGAATTCAGGCCAAAAATCCGCGAATGACCATCGCCATTGCCGATGCTTGTAACACCTATCTTACCGACCCGCCCATAGCCGTCAGCAGTGGCCGAGCTATTGATATTATGCCTTCAACAAGTCTGGCTCCTGAACGGATAAAAGCGCTGTTCCGAAACTGGCAGGGTGGTATACTGATGAGCAGCTCTCGTCCCAAACAATCTTCCCACAGCGACTCAAAAGGAGGCTGGATGAGCATTTCTCTTGAGAATGCATTCAATGACTGGTGTTCGCTGAATTGGAAAAATCCACTACCCCTCAGTTGGAAAACGCTGCTGGATGACGTAAAGAAGCGCACAGAAACCATGGCGCAACAAAACAAACGACAACAGAATCCGCAATTCGTTCTTAACCTAACACCTTTTGTCCCATCGAACGTAGCAACTACTTCCGCCAGCCGATCCATAGCGCCCAAAGCAGAGGGACCATGCCCAGCGCTGGATAAGTTTGTCAATGAACGGGCACTGGCAGGTATCAGGGAAGACATGCCTCTGCTGCGGGATATGAACGAGCACATAACTACCGACAATGCCGAGGAGTACGCCCAGTCGTTTTCAAAGTTCTATACCAATCAGAAGTCGTTCTACGATAGTCTGAATAAGGTACTATTCAATCGCATTGGCAATTTATCGCCCCGTTGCCAGCAGCAATTTGATACGGACACGAAATGGGTGCAGAACAGTGCCAACGAAGTTAACGAGCGTTACCAGGTTATCCAGAAGTACTCCGAGCGCCCCCGCCAACTCGTGCAGCAGGCACGTAGTGATTTGCCTTCAATTATTCGTCGTCTTGAAGAAATACTGGAAAAACTAGACAAGTAAACTGTGTATACTTCTAATGGTGTAACTATGGCAAGGCATAACGTAATATTCAGCTTTCTGCTGGTCACACTAATCCCTTTAGTCGGATTGGGGCAAGGGAAATACCGAGTTGGCTTATGTCCAGGCTCAGTTCAGGCTTATCGTGAACTTGCCGAAACTGTTGATAAGATTACGGGCAATGAAACGAAGGCTACCAATGACCTGATTTACGCTCTAATGAAGTGGAAATCAAATAATAATAAACTAACACGCTTTCAGGTGGCGATTCATTATCCGGATAAAAGAGTACGGTTTTGGCGACTTGGAAACAATGGCGAAGCAACGTTCTTTGCTGTCGCGGCCAGTACTGCGGCCGGACGGGGTGACTTAAATACACAAGCCAAACCAGGCGACAGCCAACGGTGCTTTTTTCAGGATACAACCGTTGTGCTGGATACGCTACGTATTCCGCTGGGAAACCTCAACCCCGATACCCGCTTTACGCTTACCGTTAATGAAAAAAACCATGCCTTGCCCCTGAATGCCGACCGTACAGAATTGTTACTGTATGCGGGTATGTTACCAGAGCTCCCAGCAGGTCGTTATTTACCTGCTACGGTTACAATGGTCGATGAAGTTCACCCGGTGACCTTTTATTTTTTATCGGTCGATGATAGGGCACAGCTCGTACGTTCGCTTCGGGACTGGACATCGAACGATTCGCCAGCCTGTACCGAACTCCCTGATGAGTTAGTATCTTTCTTAACCCAAAATTGGGGCGGAAAACAGTGCGTTAGCCCGGCGTTGTATAATTCAGCCTTACGTCGGGTCGCCAAAAATTTGCTTCGGGCGGAAAAAATCAGTTGTGAGCCATGATCGAAATCTGGCACAATATACTGCTCGAAGCAGTACTTTTTATAGCCCTGTCGGCGCTTATTTTTTATCTATTGACGCTAATTCGGTATAGAGGAGGAAAACGTAAACGGAAGCTTTTTCGCGGGTTATTTTCTTTTGGCAATGCACTTTTACTAACCCTGTTCACCATTGGCTGTTCAAGTAATTATCCGCTTTTGCTCGAAGAGCAAGTAACTTTATTCTCCAAACTTCATCGTTTTAAAAGCTACCTTCACTGGAATCAATCCCCCGACGTATTGCTCGGCAATAATCGTCTTTTGCTTGTCGACGTATCGCATGACATGGCGTTAATTCCAGATCCTTCGCTAAACGAAACCTGGAAATCGAATCAGGTAATTACGGATCGTAAGAAACTAACTCAGTTTTTACAAACACTCGAGGCATTTTCCGATAGCTCCAAGGTAGACTTAGTGGTTTGCGACTTGCTCTTCCCTGAATTCTCACCAGATTCTCTGATAGACAGTACCCTGCGAACCGCCCTTTATTCGCTCAACAAAAAGGGAAAACTAGTACTGGCTCAAAGCGGCCTGGAGGAGAACAAAAACCTGTCCAATACTTCAGCCATTGATTCAGACTTGATGGCTGGTGGATCGGTCGATATTACAAAATATTACGACGAAACATACTTTTCTTATAAGCCTGTTAGTATTAATAAAGACACTAGTCAATCACAACCAAGTTTGCCGTATGTCCTTTACAAAAGACTCAAATTGTATCCATCAATACCTACGAGAAAAGACCTGATATCCAAACCTCCACCTGCCTTTATACCTGACTTCTGGATAGATAATGAAGACGTTAGTCGGGACCCTGATGAATCTGTATGGACCAGGTTTGTAAACTTTCTTCGAGAATCGCTCCCTACATCCACTCTTAGAAAAAATGAGGCTGAATTACAGGAGTTTGCTTATGATTTTCGCAGCAATTTGTTTTACCTGGGTCAGGTTACAGATACGGATACATCCGCATATAATGGACGTAAATTATTTTTAGAACAACTCGATACTAATCAGAAAGAACATAAAAAAACGATTGTCTTTATAGGTGTTTTCGAAGATCCTAACCGTGACATCCATCAAACGCTCGTTGGTCCGATGCACGGATCAATTCTGTTAATTAATTTATTACTGAATTTACTGGCTGAAAGCCATCAGGTTAGTCTATATTATTTTTTCTATTTGCTCATAGGATTTACAATAGCGAGTTATCTACTTTTCCCCCCTGAACAATCTAATTCGGACAGAAAACCACCCGAGGAGCCAGACATAAAGCCTCAAAAACGCAGTTTTCGTAATTTCTGGCGCGAGAAACTTCACGAGCTGGCACATGGAATTATAGCAAGACGCGCCTTTATTGCAGCTTTTATCATTCTATTAGGGGCAATTACGTTTTTTAATCACCTGATTAACATTGCAATTATTGGTCTCTATATGCTTGTCTGTAATGAACTCTTCACCTATGTATTTGAACCCAAACCAGAATCAACGACAAAGTCTGGACTCAAAAACGCAATACTCCCTAACAAGAGACAATAGACACCACTCAATTACCGTTTTGAAAGTCTGGACGAAAGGTCCGGTACAACCTGATGAAACCCAGACTTATTCACCAACTTATTAGTCGATGCTTCATATTCCTGGTGTTAGTCTGGACGGCGCTCTACATAGCAGGTTGCTCGGGCTGTTCGCGCTCAGGAAGCCACCAGCCGCGTCGAAACAAACGTAGCAATATAGCCAAGCAACCAGCCGCCGAACCCGTCCAGAAAGACACCACTACGCCAAAGCCAACCCTAACTCAGCTTAGTGACGGCCCTACTGAAGTGGCGATGGAAAAAGAAAACGGCGTTTATAAAATCCCGGTAGAAATCAATGGTTTACCGTTGAAATTCATCCTGGATACCGGTGCCAGCCTGATTTCGATTTCCGCTACAGAGGCCGAGTTTATGTTCAAGCAAGGCGTCATCACGGAAGATGACATTATCGGAAAATCGAAATTTCAGGATGCCAACGGGGATATTTCGCCGGGCTCTATCATCCGACTTAAATCGGTACGTATCGGCGATCGTGTTCTTGAAAACGTGAGTGCTAACGTAGTGAGCAGCACCAAAGCGCCATTGTTGCTGGGGCAATCAGCCCTCTCAAAGTTCGGCAAGATTTCCGTTGATTACCGTCGTAACATCGTTACGTTCGACTAGGCTAATAAAATTTTCAATAGGTTAAGCTCGACTTTAGCTGTTTGAAAAATGCTTATAGCCGTTTCCTGGATGGATAGGCCACGTTGGTGATTTATTTTTGAACATCTGCTCTAGAATGAGGGTATTCAAAAATTTAGCAAGTACGTATTTAGGCCTATACAAGCCAATTTAGGGCATTCTCGAAAGGCTAAAGTCAAGCTAATAGCTAGCTAATTATTGCTGATACACCCGAACGAAATCAACTTCAAAACGAGCGGGGAAATCCGTCTGAACCGGATCACCACCATTATCTCCACCGATAGCGAGGTTTAGTAACAGGTAATGAGGCTGATGAAATGGGTTACGCTTCGTTCCATCCTGATTAATGGTTTCGGCCAATGAGACTTCGTTTAGAAGTTGACCGTCGACGTAGAGCCGGATAGAGTTTTCGTTCCAATCCATGCGCCAGAGGTGGAATTTCTTCGACCAGTCGGCATCGTTGAACGTAGTAATGGGCTTTTTCACACTTCGCCATTCGGCTTTGTATCGCGTATCCGTAGCCCATGCTACGTTGGCCAGTAGCATATTGCGGTAATATTCCATGATGTCGATTTCGCCGTTAGCTGGCCATTCGCCAGTTGCGCCCAGCGTCCAGAAGGCGGGCCACATGCCGGAGCGGATATCGATACGTCCGCGCATGTCGAAACGACCATATTGCCACTGATGTAATCCACTCGTTTTCAGGCTCGACGATGTATACGTAATCGTTGGTCGATTCGTTTTCCAATCGATACTATTGGATCGATACGTCGGATTGGGACGTTGTTCCCGTTTTGCTTCGATAACGAGCAGACCGTTTTCGCAACGAGCATTTTGAGGCTGATACCACTGAATCTCATGGTTACGGACAAAACCCTGTTCAAATTTCCAGTTTTTAGGATCAGGGGCACCTGCCTTGTTGAACTCATCGGACCAGACCAGTTTCCAGGCTGTGTCAGGTTTCACTACGTTCGATAGGCTATCCAGCCTAATGAGTCGGTCAGACAGTGTCAGAACGAACAAAAAAGGAATCGACAGCAGAAAATAAACAGGTTTCATGGCCATTCAGCGTTAGTAATAAAAAGCTTGTCCACTCCCTAAACTACCATTATTGACATACGTAGTAACCGTTTATTGAACGCGTGTTGAGCCAGAAAATGAGGCTTTTTTACATTTCAGTAGATTATCAATCTAATTTTGTGACGTTCAAATGAGATTCGGTGTTTACTTGTCGAACACTCTTGCGTGACACCCACTCATTCAGCAGTAAAACCTATGACGGAAACCGAACTGATCGACCGACTCCGTGAAGCCATTGTGCTTGACGGCCCCGACGTTTGGCGCACCAATGGCTATCTTCAGGACGCCCAACAGGTGGGTATTCCCCTGGCCGATGCCCTCAAACGAGCCACCGAAATAAGCCAGGAAGTTGCTAATAATTCGATACTGTTTCAGAACATACAGGCCCGTATTGTGCGACTAGCCGAGCCGTCACGCAGTCATTTGGTGAACCAGGATTTAGCGCAGATTGTGAATGCAGCTACGTCGTTGAAACTTTCCGCTGATTTTGTCAGAAATCGCTGGGTACCAACTGTTCTGAAACGTATCGCGCCACCGCCGGTCAAACCTGCTGAACCTGTCGTTCCGGTCACTACGTCTCCGCCGGTCGCAGTGGTTCCTCCACCGGCTCCATCCAATACATACGAGGATTTACTTGAGGATGAGGCCGATGCAAAAAAATCAACTGTTCCAGTTGTTACGTCGAGACCTATAGAACCTCAGTCTGCTCCAACCAATACGTCAACGGAATCATTTTTTGATGCTATTGAGCAGCAGAAAATTGATCAACAGAAGAAAGCTCAGAGCCAGCCCGAAATGCCACCGGTAGTGCGGTCGTTCACAGCGACACCCGCTCGCATACGTAAAGGGCAGACTGTAACACTGGCGTGGGAGGTAGAGAATTTACTTGCCGTTACTATCGACGATCTGGGCGAAGGGCTCTCTCCTAGTAATCGAGGCTGGGTAAAGCCGTCGAAGAGTACAGATTATACGCTTTTTGATGTCAATAATAATCCATTAAGTACAGTTCGGGTTGACGTAATTCAACCCGACCGAAGTGGCATTTATGGAATTTTGTTTGCGCTGGCGCTCCTGGCCATCATTTACTGGTTTATTAAAAATAGCGAATCCAACGATACTCCAGCCGAACCGAAGAAGAAGACCGAACAAACATCGGGTGCTTTTCTGGAAAAAAAGTCTCGCCAGGAATCCGCCACTGAAGAGCCAGAAAAAAAACCAGAAGTTACTGATGAAGCCACCGATACGTCTGACCCAGCTTTAAACACTCCGCCATCGGTAGCTGCTGACAAACAACCCAAAACCGTTGTTGAAGAAACCCCTCGAAACGCTCCTCCGAACCTTGCAGACGAGAAACCAACAACGGCGGCCAATGCCCGGCAAGGAAAATATCAGGAAGTATTTGGGGATAAACCTTACGATAAAGTCGAGTTGGGTACCGATGAACGCGGCTGGCGTCGAGCCCGAAGTAACGGACGTTGGGGATTTGTAGATGAGGCAGACGAGTGGGTTATTAATCCAGACTATGAAGCCGTTACGCCTTTCCGTGATAATCAGGCAAAGGTATTTTTGAACGGGGAGACCCTGGTCATCAATCGTTCAGGGATAGTAGTGAAAAATTAGCCGATAGTTGATAGTCAGTGGCTACCAACGTCAGAAACTGGCAACTACTAACTATCGACTAATTTTTCACTTCACTACTTTCAGATTCTGAAATTTTACGGCCTGCGCAGCCGAAACAAAGCCAATTTTATTACCTGAGAAGGGTTTAAACTCGTAAGGGCTGCTTTCTACCTCGCGGTTATTGACGTAAAAGTAAAGCTTTTTATTTCGCTTCTGAATCATCAACGTATTGGTTTCCTGATTGATCGGAACTCGGGCAGGTATTGGCTTACCCGGCATATACGTGGGGGATGACAGACCGTTACGTAGTGATTTCACAATGACTTTCTGGCGATCAGCTACTCGAAATTCGCAGAGATTATCTTCATCATTTACCCCAATTACCAGTCCCGCATTGGGTTGAATACCCGGCGGAACGATCATATCGACCGTAATAGTAAACGACTCAGCTTTATTCAGATCTAGGGCTGTTGGGAGATTAATATAACCATAACCCGCTCGTGAAGTGCTTGCTGACGTTTTACGAATGAAGTAGCTGCTCTTTGCCACTTCAAATTCATAACCGCCCGTCTGCCCAACCAGCCATTTATTCTGATTGTCCGCAAACAGCTCGCTAAATGTTATGTTGGTCGGTTTATTGGCGCTGGTTTCGGGACGAGTTGCTGTAACCAGTGCCGAAGTGCTACTTGCCACATCGTTCTTCGTAGGCGGGTTAGCCGCAACTGTCGATACGTTGGTGGCCGTTGTCAAAGTCGGGCTGGCAGAGCGACTGGTGGTTGTTGGGCGCGTAACCGGCAGAGACACAGGCGTTGGTGGCGGATCGGATGGGGATGTCCCTACGGTAACCGTTAGTTTCTGAAACGTTGTCCAGGAGGCATCGGTTATGAGGCCAACGCCATTGCCTGGCAGTGTTTTGAACGCATAAGGGCTACCACGTACTTCCTGTTCATTAACGTAAAACGAGAGGGACTCTTTGTTACGTCGGATGGTGAGCCGGTCACGATTCTTCTCGACAGGAACGCCAGGTGCAAAAAAATCACCGGGCATGTAATCGCCGTAGGCTTCACCGTTCGTGACGCGAATTATGGACGTTTCGCCCTTGCTATTCAGGGTAAACGCACAAAAATTAAGCGAATCTTTCACTCCAAACAAAAGGCCTCCGGTTGGCACCCGCCCCGAATCGGCCATTACGTCTACCTTGATGGTAAAGGCATCATCGCGGTTCAGATTAATGTCGTTTGGTAATGATACGTAACTGAAAGCGACCTGACGAGTACTCGCTTTACGTTTGCGGATACTGTAGCGGCCCATCCCAATCTGGTAGTTGTAATCCCCTTTGTTACCTGCTTTCCAGCCGTTTCGATTGGTGACAAAATCACCTGTAAAAGCCGGACGAAAACCTGAACTGGGCATTGTCGTTGGGGCTGTAGAAGCAGGTTTCGGCTCCGTTCGAACCACGGATTCAGTTGGTTGAGTGGTTGGGGTAATCGGCTGACTAGTTGGGTTATTGGGCTGGCTGGCCGATGGGTTCGGCTGAACAACCGGAGCTGATGGGGTACTACTGCCGGACGCTGCTGGTTGAAGCGTTATTTTCTGCCATTCGCCGGAAGCCGAATACACGGTTGATTTGCTACGTCGCCCGGCAGGCTGGGCAACGATGCTACCTATAAACAGGAGCATAAAGCTAATCGTGAGAAGTAAACGCATAGGTTTCAGGTTGGCTAGTTAGTTAACGAATTTTGTACTGAAATTACTACGTATCTTCACTATGTTCTGGACAAAGATATTGTTAAAATGAGTAACGTACTACGGCTGTCGGTTGCCCTGCCTGTACACCAGGTTGAACTGTAAAGCCCTGATAACGAGCCGCTTCTTTTTGAATATGGCTATTTCGAACACCACGTAGCACCGTCAGAATCACATCGGCAGCGGCCATAATCATTGCGCCCCGGGTAGCCAGAAAATACTTGTGGTAATGATCATTGGCGGTTTGATAATAGGGTTCGCCAGCCGACAGATTTTTCTGTTCCTGATATACTTTATAGACATCCTGCGATTTTTGCCGCTCCGATAAACCGTAGGCCACTAATCCATAACAGGCTACCGTGAGTAACGGTCGAAGACCCACTCGTGGTTTTGGCAACTGTACAAATATGTTTCCTATGCCCGGCGCCACCGCCGACACAACGCCCCACAATGGCCCAACGTAACGCATTTTGGGCCGACGGGCTGTATCGTCTGGGGTTGTCGGTTGCTGGGCCACAGGTGGTTCAATATCGGCAGACTTGGGTTTCGTTGTATCCGCAACCACCGCAACGGGCTTTTCTCGTCTCCGTTTTCGATCCGATTTGGGCTCTTCAGTTTTAGGCGTTTCGGCAGTTGCTACGTCGACTTTAGGCTCTATCGGGATCGGTTTAGGCGCAACCGTTTCTGAGCGGGGCGTAGTGACGGCTGGCGGGACAGACGGAGTTTGAGTAACGGCTGGAAATACATTTGTTTTTACCTGCACAAAGGCCCGAATTTCTTCATTGAGCGGATACCCATTGGCTACCGCATTCCAGACGATACGTCGGTCGGCACCAACCGTAACACGCGTCCCAATATCGCCCCGAACGTATTCTGGCAGGATACGCAGGGTTCCCCGTAACCGACTCCGAACTTCCAGGTAGATGGAATCGCCCGGCCGGGCCACCGTCAAATCATAAATTACTTCGAGTTGTCCGGCGTCGAGGGCACGCATCCGAATATTACGAACCCGTTCCTGCGCCTGAACGCTTCCGACCAACAGTATGCCTAGTAAGAATGTGAAAAGAAAACGTAGAGCAGGCATCAGTTTTGTACAGTGATTTTACGCGTTGTGGTAAACTTGTCATCACACTCATTAGCGAGTACAAGCGTAACGTTGTATTCGCCCGCTTTTTCGTAGGTATACGTAACGCGCGTGCCAACCCGGCCTTTTCCTTTGCCATCGCCAGGGTCCCAGCCGGCCACGCCAATGTCACCTTCCTGATTTTCCAGAAAAAACGTAACATCGAGCCGCCCGATACTGACGCCAATCGCAGCCTTTGGCGGAACACAGGTCGGGAAATTTTTCTTCTCCAGATCAAACGGTTCGCAGGCCATCATGACCAGCAAAACCAACATACAAAAACATCGTTGCAACATGGGTATAAACCGAAACGTAGCAAAATAAGCAATACTTATTATACAGTGATTCATCTGACTGGATAATCAGACGCTATTTGTCGAATTGAATCACGCAATAATCTGTTATACAAACGCTAGGCAGTGTTTTGCTTTTTTAACCGCACCGGCGGCCCGGCGCAAAGAACGTAAAGGAATTCGCAAAGAATGCATAGACTTACTGTTCGGTGACTTTTGCGTTCTTTGTGATCAAATAACAATTACCAAATGAGCATTCGTAAGACGACGTAACACGGATACGTCATTGTCGAAAACCAGCATTTTTTATAAATTTAACCAGTCTGTTTGCGCAACTGCTACGTTCCCAAACCCTGGCTATTTGTTTATCACCCACGTACCTCATGCCCTGGTCTGCCAAAACCAAAGATGAATTAGTAGCCGAAATTGAACGGCTCCACCACGAACGCGACGGCCTGAACGGAACCGACGCGAAACATACCTTCGATGTTCGCCAAACCGTCGATCAGCTTAACCTGGTTGGTCTGACCGTCGAACAGGATGGTACGTTAACGTATGCAAATCCTTACACGTACCGAGTAACCGCCTGGCAACCAGCCGATATCGTCGGTCGAAATTTCTTCGACATTTTTATTCCGCCCGCCGACCGCGCCCGTATCGAATCGGAATTCGAGGAAGCGTCGCAGAAAGGCAGTTTTCCGGAACAGCGAGAAATCGTTCTTCTGGCCCGAAGCGGAGCCCAACGTAACGTCCAGCTCAACTCATTCATCGTTAACAGCACCGACGGTCAGTCGCCTTCGTTCACCATCATTGGCGAAGACGTAACGAACAAACGACGCGTCGCTTCGGCCCTGTCGAATACGAATGCGCAGTTGCAGGATTTAGTCGATAATACGTCTGACTTAATTCAGTTACTCACCCTCGACGGAAAGTTCATTTTCGTGAACCGTGCCTGGCGCGAGGTACTGGGCTATAATTCCGACGAAATTTCGGTCCTGAACCTGCGCGACGTACTTCATCCCGACTACCTCAGCAGCACCCTGGGTTTGCTGAAACGTATTCAGGAAGGCGACAAACTTCCGTATTTTGAAACCGTTTTTCGGAGTAAGTCGGGCAAAACTCTTTTTCTGTCAGGGAGTGTCAACTGCCGCTTCGAGAATGGCCGCCCAACTGCGTTCCGTTGTATTCTGCACGATACTACAGGCAAAATTCGCGCCGAAAAATCGCAGAAACTGTATTATAGTATCGCCAACTGGACCATCAATACGCCCAATCTCGGCGAGTTGTACCAAAAGATTCACGAAGAACTGGGCAATATCATCGATGCCCGTAACTTCTTCATCGCCCTCTACGACTCCAGTAAAACGTACCTATCGTTCCCGTATTACGTCGATGAGTACTTCGGCAGCAACATGCGGTTCACCAAACGGAAGCTCGGCAATGGAATTATTGAATACACGATCCTGGCCAATAAACCGCTGTTTTTATACGAAAAAGACGTCCGGCAATTGGCCGATCAGAAGCAGGTTGATTTATACGGTCAGAAGCAGCCTCAGGTGATGCTCACGGCTCCACTACGTATTGGCGACGAGATTACGGGCATTATTGGCGTGAAGTCGTATACCGATGCGCAAACCTACGGCCCCCGTGATCTGGAGTTGCTCGAATTTATTTCGGGACAAGTGGCTCTGGCTATTGCCCGCAAGCAATCTGAGGCCCGTCTGGATAAACAAAATGCTCGTTTACAGGCCATTTTCGACAATAGTACGTATCTGATCTGGTCGGTTAACAAAGCGTTGCAATTAACGTCGTTCAATAAAAACTACGCACGCCTGGCAGGATTTTCGCTGAACGAGCTTTCTGCTAATCAGCATAGTACGCCCGAACTAGGCTGGCGTATTGTTGGTGACGAAAATCGGAAGGAAATCGAAGATCGGTATCGGCAGGCGTTCCGGGGTTTTGCGCAGAATTTTGAACTCAACTTCATGACGTCCTCGGGTGAGAACTTTTTCGAGTTTCACCTGAACCCAATTATGCTGGCGGGCGGTCTGATTGAAGAAGTGTCGGGAATTGCACGTAACATTACCAACCGCCGACGCGCCGAAATTGCGACCCGCCAGAGTGAAGAAAAATTCCGGGGTATTTTCGAAAACCTTCAGGATATCTACGCCCGCGTCGACCGCAAAGGGCGTATCACCATGATCAGCCCGTCGGTTTTCAAGCGAATGGGCTACACGCCCGAAGAAGTGCTTGGGCAGGATATCAGCCAGTATTTCATAGATCAGAATGCCATTCGTCGGGCCATGTTCAAAGTGGGCCGTAACCGAAGCCTGCGGAATTTTGAAGCAAGTATGCGCCGGAAAGACGGCAGTGAGCGACAGTTTATGTTTAACATGCTGATGCTCAACGACGAACCTGGTAATGGTTCCGTTGTAGCCGTACTGGCCCGCGACATTTCTGAGCTGAAACGACAATCGGCCGAATTAGGGAAAGCGAAAGACGAAGCGGAGCGCTCGCTGAAGGTGAAGGAGCAATTTCTGGCCAACATGAGCCACGAAATCAGAACCCCCATGAACGGGGTCATCGGCATGATTGACCTGCTGAACGATACGCGACTCGATGACGAACAGCGTGGTTACGTCAAAACCGTAAAACGTTCGTCGGAAACGCTGCTCAATATTCTGAATGATATTCTGGATTTGTCGAAAATTGAAGCTGGTAAGATGGTGCTGCACGAAGCGCCGATCGCTTTCAAAGAGATTTTCGAAAAACTAATCGCGCTGTTCGGGCAGCAGGCCAACTCCAAAGACAACGAACTAACGTATCACCTGGCCCCCGATCTGCCTACGTTCGTTATTGCCGACCAGACGCGGCTGCTCCAGATTTTGTCGAACATGACTTCGAATGCTATCAAATTTACCGAACATGGCAGCATTCGGGTGGAAGCAAAACTGCTCAGTAAACGGGGCAAATTCAATCGGATTCGGGTAGCGGTAATAGATTCAGGTATTGGCATTTCGGCTCAGAATATCAGCCTGTTATTTAATTCATTCAGCCAGGTCGATACGTCGTCGCGGAAGTCGTTTGGCGGTACGGGTCTGGGTCTGGCGATTTCCAAAGAGTTGGCCCATCTGATGAAAGGCGAAGTTGGTGTAGAGTCGACGGTGGGTATGGGCAGTACGTTCTGGTTCATTATCGAGTTAAAAGAAACGTCCATCAGCCCGATTCAGCAAACCACCGAAGTAGCTGAAATTGCATTGGCAAACTTCTTCTCAACGTATCATCCGAACGTACTGCTGGTGGATGACAACGCGGTAAACCGGAAAGTAGCCAGCGAAATTCTACGCAAATCCGGCTGTGTCGTCACTACCGCCGACAGTGGGCCGGCGGCCATTGCGGAGGTAACGCAGCGGGCAGAGGGGAAAGAGCATGGGGCATGGGGAACGGGGCATGGAATGGACTTAGAAGCACAATCCTCTGCACTTACCTCTCTGCCTTCTACCCCACCCTTCGATGTCATTTTCATGGATATTCAGATGCCTGATATGGACGGCGTTGAAACAACCCGCCAATTGCGGAAGCAATTCGGGAAAGCCTTACCGACTATCGTTGCCATGACGGCTTATTCGATGAAAGAAGATCGGGAGCGATTCTTAAGCCAGGGCCTCGACGATTACATCGCCAAGCCGATACGTGCCCAAAGCCTGATTGCGAAAGTGAAAGAGATTGTTGATGTCCGCCGGGCAAAACAGGCCGAAACATCGACACCAGCCCCAAAACCGATTGCGCCAGCGTCTGAGCCAGCACTTCCCATCATCGATGCCGACATTGTGGGCCAACTGCGGGATATTGGTGGTCAGGAGTTGGTCGACAGTATTATGGAGGAGTTCGTCACCGAAGCTACCGAGCTTGTTAACGGAGCCATATCTGCCTATGGACTCGGGGATATTCCAACCGTAAAAAGCCATCTACACACGCTTAAAGGCAGCGCAGGTACTATTGGAGTAGCTCGTGTAGCCGATATTGCCAAGACGGCTGAAGCCAAACTGAAAGTCAATGATACCAGCGGCCTGGCTGAAGCTTTAAAGGCTCTGGAAGATGCTTTTAAGGATTTTTTAGCAACGCAGGATAAGTCATGAATAATGCACAATGGATAATGTTTGACCATCAACGCCCAACATTATCCATTGTGCATTATTCATGACTCTACCGTTTTGGCCCTATGGAATCGTAGATAACAACTTTCTCCCAGAGGTGGGCGTAATTGTTCCGGAAATCGTCGTGAATGGGGTGTTTCTGATACGCTTCCTCGTCGGCAGGGCTATCGAAAAAGCATAGCCAGGAATAGGTGTAGTTCCGCTCGATAACTTCCCGATTGGTGGCAGCGGGCGTGCCAATATTGACCAATTTAATGGTAGGGCACTTCGCCAGTTTGTTCAATCCTTCCAGCAGCTTGGCTTTATCAGCTTGGTTACCTGCATTTTTCAGGTAAAACAATACGTGATGAACAAACAATTCGCCCGGTGCTGCTACGTTAGCAGGCAAACTTGCGCCCAATCCGGCGACTACACTTTTTTTAAGAAAACGTCTGCGTGATGGTTGATTCATGAGTAATAATTTGATTGAAACACAGAGATGCACAGCGCATGAAAGAGATTCACAGAGTTTTTATTTTTTTATCTGCGTATCTCCTTTAATCTCCGTGTCATAATTCTCTTCTAACTTCTTTTTCATTACAATAAATTCCAGCGGCTGTTTAGGCTGACCAAAACGTTCGTCGTCTGGAAAAGGCACTGTTTCGCCCGTAGCCCGGAAACCTCGTCGCTCGTACCAGGCAATGAGTTCGTGGCGAATGGAAATAACCGTAATAGCTATCACCTGATATTCCTTGTCAATAGCAATCTGTTCAGCAATGGCCATCAGTTTTTTACCAATGCCATTAGCCTGCGCATCGGGCGAAACGGTCAACATTCCCAGGTATAAATCTGGTTTTTTCTCTTCAAGATAGACACAGCCCAGCAGTTGGCCGTCTGCTACGTATTTCAACAACGTAGCAGACGGATTCTGAAACATTTCCCGCAAACTCTGCTCACTGGTACGTATTCCACCTAGCAAATGTCCTTCGGATGTCCATCCCCGTTGTGAGCTTTCTCCCCGATAAGCACTGTTAACCAATTCGTTCAGGGCAGGAATATCCGCTTCACCTGCGGGCGAAATTTGTTCATTCAAAAGCATGATAACTATTGTTTCGAAACTTCCCGGAAATCCAGTTGCTGAATCAGGGCCGGATTTTCAGGAGTAAGGGTGAAGAAAACATCTATATTCCCTTTTTCGCCTTCGAGCAGGAAATGACCCCGTAGCTGATTCTCAGGTATAAGTTCGCCCACGCTACGTATCGATCCCACTTTGGCGTATAAATCCTGCACCTGCTTCCTGCGAATGGCTACTGATCTGTCAGGGAAAAAATTCTCGGCAAAAATGCCGCTTTGTTCGGCGTTCGTCCAATCAGGTAGCAGTTTTACCAGTTCGGCTTTTCGTTGCGCGAGGATGGTAGATACCGGAAGCTGGCGGGGTTGCAGTTTAGCCAGCGCCACCAACGTATCGAGCACGGCCGTATTGACCGACCCCAGGCCAGCGTAAGTCAAATTCGCGTAAGCAATGACACCGATACCATAGTCGGGCAGGATGCGCCACTGACTACCAAATCCCGGCAACCCACCACTATGCCCTACCCCTTTCTGACCTTTGCAGTTTTCGCTCCACCCCAAACCATATCCGTATCCACTGGCAACCGGACAAACCTGCCCGGCTGCATTTCTGGCCTGGGCGAACAATCCCGAAAATGTCCAGGGCTGTTGCATTTCACGTACCGAACTTCGCTTCACTGGCCCGTTGTCGGCATCGCTACGTGGTGGCCAGGCGGATTCGTGTACCGCTACGTATTTACTGAAGTCTTCGATGGACGTAATGAGTCCACCCATGGCGCCCCACGAACCGTCGTGCAGAAGTGGTTCTTCGAGCCAGTCGTTGTCCTGCCAGCGATAGCCCAAAGCCAGTTTCTCGGCCGGAATTTTTGTGTATTCCCATTGGGTATCGTTCATGCCCAACGGTTTCAGAATGTTTTCGGTAATGTACTGCTGATACGGTTTACCCGAAACAACCGTGATGATACGTCCGAGCATGGCAAAACCGAGATTGCTATATTCATAAGCAAAACTTGGTACGTTCGAATTCGAGATGCCGTCTTTAATGAGTTTCAACAAATCGGCGTCAGAGTCAGCCAGTTGACGGTCGCCCCAGGGGTTATCTTCGGGAAATCCGGCCGAATGGGTCATCAGGTTACGTACCGTTATGCGGGGCGCGTCGGCAGTGAGGTATTTATGGGTTTTCAGTTCAGAAATGTACTGTTCGGCGGGGTCGTCGAGCCGGAGTTTGCCTTCGTCGCGGAGTTTAAGAATAGCCATCGACGTCAGACTTTTGGTCATCGACGCAATTCGAAACAGCGATTTGGTATTGGCCGGAATTTTCTTCGCTACGTTGGTAAAGCCAAATCCGCCGGAATAAACCAGTTTGCCATTCATCACAACACCAAACGCAAGCCCCGGAAAATGCCGTTTTTCGGCAGCGTCTTTGTACAATTTTTCAACGATAGGAAAAGCCGCTTCCAGTTTTTTCAGTTGATCAGCATCCGTAAAAACGGGTGGTTGATACGTTGTGATGTGCGCTACGTTCCGGTTGGATGCTGTCTGAGCGAACGTAGTACATGTTGCCAATAATGATAGGTAAAGAAGAAGATGTTTCATGGTCAGGTTGTTTTCAATCGTGCTAACTTACGAGATAACAGCTTACAGACGTTGCCAAACGTACTGAAATCATGCCGAATACGTAGTACTGCTAACGTAGCACGGTTAGAGTATCGCATTACAAAAAACGCTGGGCAAATTGAGAGCCCAGCGTTTTTGACTATTCCAGTATTACCTTGCGTTTCTCCATACGCCTACAACCGCCAACGGGTTGCATGTTATAGAAAGTTAAAGTTATCCGAGGGATTCTACGCTCATTGCGCGGTGAATTTTGTGATGATGCCTGGGCCATACGATAATACGTAATACGTATCGAGGCTTGTTGTGCTCGGATGAATATCCACTGCCGTAATGACCGGAGAGACTAAGGTAGCCCCGGCCTCATTAGCGACACGTCCTGGAGGTCCGAAACCAAATTCGGTTACCAGTGGCAGTCTACTAGGAGCCAGCGTAATATCCGTAAGTCCCGAGAAACCAGTTTTATAGATCGTAGGCGTAACAGGAGCCGTGCCATTAGCATTCACCTGATAAATTCGGGCAGCGCCAGCCGGGAAAGGAGCGCCGGTTAGTGTGCTTACGTAAAAATTTGTTCCGTCGTACACAATCCCCGTTGGTACCGCATCAACCATCGGTGGTCCTACGGTCGTAGAATTTGGTATATCATTGAAAACAGCGAAAACACTCAGCGCGCCGGAAGTCTGGTTTCGGCGGATAATCGCATTGCCGCCCGCATCTACAATAAACAGATCGCCATTGGGGCCAAAAGTCAGGTTATAGGGATTCGAATCGGGAGCATCCGGCGCATTCGGACGAGCAGTTCGCACAAACGTACCGATGTCGATTCCCAGCAACGAACTCGCCGGAATGGGAGGACTTACGCCCGGAACGAAATTCGATATATCTGCAACAAAGAGTTGTTCCTGAACGCCATTTAAAATATACAGTTTGCCGTCCTTATAAGTCAGGTGAGTAAGTCCTTCGGGAGAACCTTCCGGGCTGATCGCGGATACAAAGCCAGTAATTGCAGGATATTTTACACCCGCTGGCGTAATCACGGTTACCTGACCGTTGTTGATCGTACCGCTACCAGCTTCAGTGACCCATACATTTCCTCTCGGATCATCGGTCAGGCCAATTGGTGAGCGCAATCCGCTTGCAAACGGCGGCCCTGCTACGGGTGCTAGGGTTAATGGATTCGGGATTCGGTGATCCAGGCAACTAACAACTACCAAAAGACAACTGCCAATCAGAAGCATCGGCAGCAGAGAGTAAAGTGTAGATCGTTTCTTAAACATGGTTGAGATTGTTTGGAAAGAGGTTATTAGTGCTCACTCAGCGAAGTAGCTAACCATTTACATCGGCACTATTTAATTTCATGGTGGCTAATCTACTGAGTAGGCAAGGCAAATTAATAGTCAATTAAAAATATCGGTTACATTTTACGCCCCAGAGCACTCAAATATTGAGTTATCGGTCACAAATTTATTTCCAGACCCGTCGTAGGCTCATAAACCCGCCAAAACCATCTGGTAATAACTCACCCCGGTCGTAGGCAACCGATGTGGTGAGCAACGTATTGCCCCGTTTTGTAAGCATCCATTGCATCGATGCCAGGGCCGAAACCTGATAGAGCGCTCTGGGATACGGTTGGTTGAACGTACCAGAATTACGACTATACGACCCTCTGAACTGAAGGATATGCCGCTGATGAAAATTCCCTTCTATTCCGGCATACCAGGCCGTCAGTCGATTATTGGGAAATAAGGGCCCTTGCGGATAAGCAGTAGCCGGAACAAGATCGGTATTCGGCATGATCAGGGGTGTACCCAACGTATTACCCCGAAACGTCCATCCTTCGCGATACTGGCTGTGGTTGAAATAATTATCGCCACCCTGGTACCGGGCGGTCGGATCGAATTTTGGGCCGCTCTGGTCCATCGTACTGAGGAATTCAGCAACGATTTTTTGTATTCGAAAACCTTTTGGCGAGCGTGGTTTCTGATTAATGTAGCGCAGACCAGTCAGGCCATCCGGTACGTTTTGCAGGGCTAATCCAGAAGCATCTTCATAGGGGTGCTGGTGATAGACCAACCAGTGTTGGGCAATTCCTTTCAATTCCAGCGCCAAATCGTAACTACCCACGTGATTACCAATGCGATTGGTCCCATCAAAATCGGTATACTGATCCGTTTGCAGTGCGTCCGGATATTGACCAGTTACCATCGAAAGATAATCCCGGAAACTCGTTGGCAGATGGCCGTTGACTGCCAAGGGCGTTCCAATCAGGTACTCAGCGTGCCCTCCCCACTGGACATGATGGTTCAGTCCAGCCGTGAGACGAGCCTTCCAATGCGGTTTTCCAAGTCGAACGTAGAGGTATTTCTGATGCAGGTAACTTCCTTGTATATACGTATTGACCAGCCAGCCGTGCGCATAACCAGCCCGAAATGCGATGAGTTGTTTGGTAAAACCCAATAATACGAAATCAGGCGTATGTATCTGAATTTTCGGAAACGGCAACGCATTCCCCGACCACGCTACGTTGCCCGATGTTAACGTAGTATCGCCCAGTCCGAATGTTTCCTTACGATTGCCCGCATACAATTCAACTTTACCAAACCGCACTTTCACAAAACTTTCGGGCAGTAGCAGACTGGCGTTATAATTCCCAGGCTGCTGCCCTACGTTAACGACAGCGTTCAGACCAAAACCCCAGTCGAAACGCGATTTTCGCTGAGTGGCCGAGTCGTTTTTCGGTCGATAGTCTTTCATCGCCCCAAACCGCCCCGTACCGAATGAACCACGTAGCGGTACGATACCATACTGATTGGCCCGCAACCAAAATGGTATTTGCGAATTTGTTGTTACAATTCCGCCCAGTTCAACCGAATAGTTAACCCGCTCTGGCGATTGCGCCAATGCAGACAGGTTAACGGTCCAGCCCAACAGTATCCAAAGGAATGGCTTTGACATAAGGGCGATTTGGTAAATGAGTTGATCCGGCGAGCAACAGGCAAATTAAATAATTGACTAACAAGATCTTATTTGTAATTTTTGTCATCCTGACGCAGGAAGGATCTTAATGTGCCCTTACCTGAGTGCCAGGAGGCTTTAAGATCCTTCCTGCGTCAGGATGACAAAAATTAACTACCCATTTACCGCTTAAACTGTTCCAGCAAATAATCGTAGAAAAAAGACGTATTGGCATCCGTGGCAATGGTCAACTCATATCCATTGTCGTCCAGGTACGTTTGGCCGGCGTTTGGCGGGCGTGTGCTTATAGAAGCCTTTATTCGCTCTGTTTTAAACTGTTCGGGAATGGCCAGATAGCTGGTAGCCAGAATGTCCCACATGAAATAGGTGTAATGATAACTCGGTATCGTATCGAGCGTTAAGGCCCAGAACTGACCTGTCAGATTCGAAAGCGGGTAGTCAATTTGAGTAGCCAACGTACTGAGGAACTGCTTCGTAACGGGTACGTTATTCGTTACGTCGAGCGGAATCAGTGTCAGTGGCAGACCAAGCGTCAGGAGTTTTTGCGAGCTGACCGGGTCCCAGAATACATTCCATTCGGCAGAACCATCGTGCTGGAACATCTGTACATTCCCCGACGTCCGGAAAGCACCCGCCATCCAGACCACTTCGGCAATTTTCGATGTCAATTCGGGCGCTTGTTCGAGGGCGAGTACCAGATTCGAGCAAGGGCCTGTCATCAAAATTGTTACGTTGTCGGTAGCCGCCGACAGCCGTTCGATAATAAGTTCGGGGGCGCTCAGATAGGTGTACGGATCGGGCGATTTGGGCAGATTAATCAGCATCGGTAGCGCATTGATAATCTCAGGTCGGGCGCGCCATTCATTCGGAAACGCGTTGATGCCGTAGTAATCACCTCGCCCCAGCGGAATATCTTCCCGCCCCATCAGTTGGAGCAGTTTATAGGCAGATTCAAGAGCGGGTTCAATATAACAATCGGCAGGGGTAACCGTAACGCCGATTAGCTCCGTATCGGGCATAGTCAGCACGAGCAGTTGAGAGAGCAAATCGTCGATGGCTCCGTCGTGATCCATCAGTACAAGTTTAGCCATAGGAGTGATAGTGTCTGGGCCAAGCTCCAGCCTGGCTTGTGATTAAAGCGGTAGAATTTTACACGGGCCAACCTGGAGCTTGGCCCAGACACATTACACTTCGGCCAATAACCACTGCGCAATCAGAAAATATACGCCGATACCAATCAGGTCATTGGCCGTAGTGATAAACGGTCCTGATGCTACAGCCGGATTTATCCCTATGCGATTGAGTAACAACGGCGTAACGGTACCCATAAAGGAAGCCAGCAACACAACTGCCAGCAAGGACGTAGCAACCACAAAAAACAACCGGGGTTCACCAATAATGAACGTATAAATGCCCGCTATCAGCCCGACAACCAGTCCATTAATGATCGCAACCAACAGGGTACGTAGCAACCGCTTCGCCATCGTCATACTCAGACCCGACGTATCGGTGAGGCTTTGGAGAATCAGTGACGAGGTTTGAATACCAACGTTGCCGCCTGTTGAACCAATGATAGGAATGAAAGCCGCCAGAGCGGCAATTTTTCCTAATTCGCTCTGGAATCCGTTAATAACAGTGGCCGCCATCAGACTACCGACCGCACCCGCTATCAGCCAGGGTAATTGAATTTTCGACCGTTTCCAGACGCTGTCGTATTCTTCTACTTCGCCTGATAAACCCGAAATAGCCTGAATATCTTCTTCGGCCTGCTCGGTAATTACGTCTACTACGTCATCGATGGTGATACGTCCTAGTAACCGTTGCTGCACATTTACTACCGGTACTGAGTCAAGGTCATATTTCTGCATCACTTCGGCAACTTCGGCTACCGGACGATACGTTTCGACAAATACTACGTCCTCGTCGTAGATATCGGCAATTTTGGTGTTTTTCCGGGCCAGTACAATTTTTTTCAGCGATACCAGCCCAAGAAGTTTACCGACATCGTCCACTACGTACACGGCATACACATTTTCGACATCTTCAGCCTGCTGGCGAATCTCTTCGATACAGGCATTTACTGTCAGATTGACGTTGATACGTATCAACTCTTTCTGCATCAGACTACCCGCCACGCCGTCTTCGTAATGCAGCAAATCCAGAATAAATCGCGCCTGTTCGCGGTCTTCGAGCAGCCCGATCACTTCTTCGCGCACCTGAATCGGCTGTTCGTTCAGCAAATCCACGGCATCGTCCGAATCCATCTGGTTGATGAACGGCGCAATTTCCGTAGATGGAAAAATTTTCAGCAGATTCGCTCGTTCGGTCGGGTCCAGGTTTGCCAGAATTTCGGCGCCAACCGATTTATCCAGCAGACTAAGCAGATAATGCGCCTGTTCGTACTCCAACTCGTTCAGAATTCCCGAAATGTCGGCCGGAAACAGCTCTTCCATTTCGGTACGTAGCCAGGCTTCATTGCTGGCTTCAATAGCCGTCTGAATCTGCTCCAGGTATTCTTTGGTGAGTTCGAACGTCACGGGGCAAAAAATGTATGAAGTATAATGTATGATGTATAATTTGAGTAGATGATATCATATATTCTATATCATACATCATACATCAATTTTGTAAGTTCCACAAACTGTGCCACGCTTAGTTGTTCGGCACGCTTTTCCATAAAAGGGCTATTTAGGGCCGCTTCTGATGGATTTAAGGGTTTGAGGGCGTTACGTAGTGTTTTCCGGCGTTGACTGAAGCCTTGTTTTACGACCTGCTTAAACTTTCGTTCATCGCAACCGAGATTCGTTACGTTATTACGTCGGAGCGAAATAACGCCGGAATGCACTTTGGGCGGTGGGTCGAACACGTGGGGTTCCACCGTGAA
The DNA here is from genome assembly GCF_014699005.1 of Spirosoma profusum. Classification (GTDB taxonomy): domain Bacteria; phylum Bacteroidota; class Bacteroidia; order Cytophagales; family Spirosomataceae; genus Spirosoma; species Spirosoma profusum. The sequence continues at coordinate 27,820 of NZ_JACWZY010000032.1, read as the reverse complement.
TTCATACTTAATATCATACCATGCCTGAAGCAATACGCTCAGAATGCCATAATCTTTATTACCGGGGCCTGATGCGATACGTTGCGCCACTTCGCGCTGAAACATACCGACTACTTCAGGAACCCGGTCGCGCATGTCGAGCACTTTGAAAAGAATCTGCGTTGAAATGTTGTAGGGAAAATTACCGATGACGGCAAATGGTGTTACGTTATCAGGCTGTTTGTCGGGCAACAAATCCGGGCGAATGGTCAGGAAGTCGGCGGGGAGAATTCGTCCTTCCAATGCCGGAACATGCTGTTTGAGGTAATCGACCGACTCGCGGTCAATCTCGATAACATACGTAGTAAACCGATTATCCTTCAGTAAAAACTGGGTCAACACGCCCGTTCCGGGGCCAATTTCCAGAATTTTCTGGTATCCACCGTGGCCAGTGAGGAGCGCGGCAATATCCTGAGCAATACTCAGGTCTCTCAGGAAATGCTGACCGAGTGCTTTTTTCGGTTTTACGTACATGCTACGTATGGGTTTTGCGTCCGTAAAGGTAGGCCGCTACGTCTGAAAAATCAGCGTATGGACGTAACTAAACGTAGCAGTAGGCGCCGACAGGCTCTGACCGTCGAAGTCGCCGGATGGGTTGTCGTTAGTCGCTGGCGCGATTCCGACGGCCAGAGCCTGTCATGGCCTGAATCAACTCCCAATTATGGCAATGGTCAGCCGGCTGACGCACACGGCTTTACCCAACTCATCGGTGATACGTATGTCCCAGACGTGCGTGGTACGTCCCGTGTGAATTGGCGTACAACGGCCATATACCCAACCATCCCGTACCGACCGGAGATGATTGGCGTTGATTTCCAGGCCGACAGCCCGCTGCTTTTCAGGATTGTCGAGTAACATATAAGAAGCCACACTTCCTAACGTTTCGGCCAGCACAACCGACGCTCCACCGTGCAGAATACCAAACGGCTGCCGGGTTCGCTTATCGACGGGCATACGGGCCATCAGGTAGCCTTCGCCCGCTTCCGTAAATTCAATACCGAGATGTTTACCGAGGGAATCCGTATGGATAAAATCAAGGGCATTCAGGTCGAAATCAGCTTTCATAAAAGGAGAAAGTAAACGCAAAGCAGGAAGGATAGCCGGAATGACACTTCGCCCCTTGCCTATGCAAGCGTATGAACTATTTTTTATGTAATTTTGCGGCTCAAAATCGGGAAAAATTGCCAATAGGCAAGCGTATAAGCTTGGGACAAAAGTTAATCTATCTAATTCGCCACGGTGAAACCGACTATAATCGACGGGGCGTAGTGCAGGGAAGTGGCGTCGATGCCGACTTGAATGATATGGGCCGGGCGCAGGCGCTGGCTTTTTTTCAGGCGTATCAGCACGTAGCGTTCGACAAAATTTACATTTCGGGGCTCAAACGAACGTATCAGACCGCCGAACTTTTTATTGAGCTGGGGCTGCCCTACGAAAAGCTAACGGGCCTCAATGAGATTAGCTGGGGCGTGATGGAAGGCAAGGTTCCGGGCAATCTGGACAATGAGTATTACCGCACCCTTATTGAAACCTGGGCATCGGGCAATACGTCGGTAGCAACCGATGGTGGCGAAAGTCCAGATCAGGTCGTTATTCGCCAGAAAGAAGCCTTTGCCACTATCTTGTCGCATCCGGAGGAAGAAACCATTCTGATTGCCATGCATGGTCGGGCGATGCGAATTCTGCTTTGCTGGCTAACGAACCACCCGTTATCAGACATGGATCATTTCGAGCACAGCAATCTGTGTCTTTATACGCTACGTTACGATTACGACACAGAACTCTTCACCGTGGAATCATCGAACGACACGGCGCATCTGCTTTCGCTGGCAATGGCGTAATCCTTTCTTTTCCATCCTTCACTCATATTCTCCACTAGTGTAGTATCTTGTTCAGCTGAACATTAATCCCATATATTCGCTTATTGTCCGGTAATGGGACCGCCTAACATTGCCTATGTCTAAGCAGAAAATATATTGGTTTTGTCAGTTTTTCGGATGGTCGCTACTGGTGTTGGTCGATTATCTGGCCTACGTATTCGAAATTGGCTTTGATTACGAGACGTTCTATCTGGCTATTGCCAATATTTTTCTGGGTGTTACCCTCACTCATCTGTATCGACTCATGATACGTCGCTGGAACTGGGTACGGCTACCTTTCTTCCAGCTAGCTCCCCGCGTACTGCTGTCGGTTTTAGTGATGGCCCTGATTATGACCATGGTCAATCTGCCTATCGATCGCATTATTGCTCCCGAAACGCTCATGAACGAGCCCTTTGTTTTTCTGGGGTACATTATGTCGTGGGGTAAAATCATGCTGGCGTGGGTACTGAGTTATACGGTTTATCACTACGTTGAAGAGAACCGGAACGCCGAGATTGAACGTATCCTTCTGAAAACCAGCATCCGCGAAACCGAAGCAAAAGTGCTACGTTCGCAATTGAATCCACATTTTGTTTTCAACGCCCTGAACAGCATTCGGGCCCTCGTTTACGAAAATCCGACCAAAGCGCAGCAGGGTATCACGCAGCTTTCGAATCTGCTACGTAATTCGTTGCTGGCCGACCGACGCAAAACCGTCGAATTGCGCGAGGAAATTAAAACCGTGGAAGATTATCTGGCGCTCGAAAAGGTACGTTACGAAGATCGGCTCACCTCGCACATTGACCTCGACGGCCGGACGTTATTCTGGCAGGTGCCACCGATGATGCTTCAGACGCTGGTTGAAAATGCTATCAAGCATGGCGTATCGACAGCCGTGGGGGGTGGTTTTGTAGAAGTAAAATCAATGGTTGAGGCCGATAAACTGCATATTCTCATCCGCAATACGGGCGTACTTGGCGATAAGAAAGCGTCAGGAGGTTTTGGGCTAGCCAATACTGCCCAGCGGCTTGAGCTACTTTACGGTCCAGAAGCCGAATTCCGCATTTTTCAGGAAGAAAATACCCACGACCAGACTGGTGAAACGTTTGCAATACGTAATGGCGGTCCGGTGGTTTGTGCCGAAATAACCATCCCTGCTCAGTCGGAAGGTATCTTCCGAAAGAAGGAAGTAAGTGTCAGGAGTGAAAAATGAGCCGCGAAAATGGCCGTATTCGTTGGCCTTTTATCGCAGACATTCTTAGTATACGCTTCTGATTTCTTACGGCTGACTCATAACTTTACACTATGAAAACCATCATTATCGACGACGAACGGCTGGCTCGCAACGAATTACGTCGGCTGCTCGAAAACTTCCCCAAGATTCAGATTATAGGCGAAGCGGCCAATGCCGATGAAGCCCTGCCGATGATTGAAGACTTACAGCCGGAATTACTGTTTCTGGATATTCAGATGCCGGGCAAAAACGGCTTTGAGCTATTGCAGTCGATTGAAGGCAAAACACCGGAGGTCATTTTCACCACCGCTTTCGACGAATACGCGATCAAAGCTTTCGAATTCAATGCCCTCGACTACCTGCTCAAACCCGTTGAGCTGGCCCGTCTATCCGAAGCCATTCACCGGGTCGAAGAAGAACAGCACATTCCTGATTCAACTGGATTGATCTCGGGTTCGTCGGGTAAAATTCTGGGTGAAAACGACCAGGTTTTCGTAAAAGACGGCGAGAAATGCTGGTTTGTGAAATTAGGGAAAGTCCGTTTATTCGAGTCGATGGGCAACTACGTCCGGCTGTATTTCGACGATCAGAAACCATTGGTTCTTAAATCGTTAAATGCACTGGAAGACCGTTTAAATCCCGCTACGTTCTTCCGGGCCAATCGCAAACATATCATTAATCTTCAGTGGATTGAGAAAATCGAACCCTGGTTCAGTGGTGGATTGCTGGTAACGCTACGTGGGGGCGATAAAATCGAAATTAGCCGTCGGCAGGCTATTCGGTTTAAAGATTTGTTAAGTTTGTAAAAGGGAGTGAGCAGGAAGGGGCGGAACCGTACTGATACGTAACAAGAGCGAGCCGCTGCACTTGTTTGATTACTTCTGGTTCTCATCGTTAGTCAGTACGTTCCCTTTTGCATGAAGTATTGTATTGCCGCATTTTTTCTCTTTGCCATCTGCCTGTTTTCAGCGTGTCAGTCAACGCGATCAGGACCACCCGCTCTGGACAGGCAGCACTTTACGTTTGCCGGCTCAACGCGTTGTGATACAACCAGCAATACAGGCGTTTCGGTATCTGTTTCCTACGTATTACTGAAAGAAGATACCGAAGTTGCCCGCAAAATCAATGACAGCCTGCACCTGCTGGCGGTCCACAGCATTGTCAACTGGCTCGACAGTAGTTCGGTAGCTCAGAGCCCCGACGCCCGAACCAATCTGGATAAAGCAGCCGCGTTATTTGCAACCGATTATGAGGATGTCCGAAAGGACATGGGTTCGTTGAATGGTTGCTGGGAACTCGAAACCACGGCAGATACCGTTCATGCGGGACCGAAAGCGTTGACGGTTAAATTTGAAACGTACGCCTATACGGGCGGGGCCCATCCAACCAGCAATCTGACGTATTACACCTTTGATCGCGATACGGGGCGTCGGCTTACGTTAAATGATATTGTAGCCGATACAACGGCTCTGCTGGGTGTGGTGGAGAAAGCCTTCCGAAAACAGCAGTCGCTACTGCCACAGGATAATCTGGAACAACAAGGTTACTTTCTGCACGACGGCCGTTTTTTCTTACCTGAAAATGTGGGATTTAACCGCGACGGAATGATTTTTTATTACAACTCGTATGAAATTGCTGCCTACAGCGTCGGCCCAATTCAGGTAACAATTCCGTACGAACAGTTGAATGGGCTACTACGTGACAACTGGTTATAAACTTATATTATGACTGTTATGACGTTCGAACAGTTCAGTGTATCACTCGCTGGCTCCAAACCGCCCGTTGACCTGCACCCCGTTTTACAGGGTCTATGGTATGACGCAAACGGCGATTGGGAAAAGGCACACAATATTGCCCAGAGTTGCGAAGGTGAACAGCGATATGACCGACTCCATGCTTATTTGCACCGCAAGGAAGGCGACCGTTTTAATGCCGGATACTGGTACCGCCGAGCTAAAGCCCCGTTTTTCGAAGGCACACTGGACGAAGAATGGAAAATCCTTGTTCAGCAAGCGTTAAGTGAATGAAAAATGCGTAATGAACAATGACCTATCAGGGATTATTCATTACGCATTTTTCATTCATTTATTGGGCCTTATTTCCTGGCTCCTAATTGCTTCATTAACTTTTTCAACTGATTAATTTCGGCCTGTTGGTTCTGAAACTGTTGTTGCTGTTTCTTTAACTCGCCAACTTCGGCTTCCAACTGCTGGATCTTCTGCTGCTTCACCTGATCAGCTTTCTCCAATTGAATGCTGTAGAGCGTTAACTCTTCAATCTTTTCCAGCAATTTAGCGTCGGTCTTGTGTAGGTCATTGCCTTTTTCCACCATTTCCTGAGCCGATGGAATTCCTGGTAAATGCTTGTTGAGTTTGATATAGTTTTCCACTTCAGACAAACCTTTCAGCTGATACGTATCATCAAATACTTTATCACTCCATTCCGACGTATTCTTCACGGCCACTTTCACTTTCTCGGTTAGAATACCCTGTTCTACGAATAGTTTGTAACCGGCTGGAGTACGTGCTACGTTAGAGCCAATGACTACTGCATCATCCTGGATGCTTTGCAAAAATGAACCTTTACGTTGCCAGAACACTTCCGTTACACCCTCCCGAGTCGAAGCATTAGTGCTAACTAGAATGACATCGCCATTCTCATTGACGGACAGTACTTTGGTTTGATTAGTCGCTGAAGCAGCGTTTGAACTCTTCAGGTTGGTAAACCGCAGACCCGATTGACCATTGGTGCCATGAGTAATCTCCAGCTTATTGTTGGGAGCGGTGTTGCCGATGCCTACTTTCCACAAAGGACTGGGAGCCCCCAACACAATCGAATTGTCGGCCGATACCTGAGCACCCGCCCCGATGGCCGTCGAGTTATTAACCACGGCACCCGATGAGACGCCCGCATTCTGGCCGATGAAGGTGTTGCTCTGACCAGCCCCATTGCCGGTAAAGCCAGCCCCATTGCCGATATAGGTATTGTTCTGGCCCGTGGTATTGCCATAGCCCGAGCCATTGCCAATGAAAGTGTTACCAGACCCGCTCGTGGTTCCTTGCCCCGAACTATTGCCAATGAACATATTGTAGCTGCCGTTGCTGTTATAACCAGCGAGTTGACCCATGAACAGGTTACCAAGACCAGTCGTGTTACTGTAGCCGGTTTGAAACCCAATAAAAACATTCGCCAGGCCAGACGTATTTGAGAATCCGGCTTGCTCGCCTAAAAAGGAATTATTAATGCCACTAGTTGTAGCTCGGCCAGCATTATGCCCAATAAATGTGTTATTAGTAGCCATTGTTGTGCTACTGACACCAGCTCCTCTTCCTAAAAATGTATTGGTCTGAGCTATCAGTGCATGGCTAAATAGAACAGCAAATAGCAGGTAAAGTGTTTTCATACGAAAGTCAGTCTAAGAAGAATAGCTAAAAGTAGATAACTATCTATCAATTAACAATATAAAATACCTAAGAATTAGTTATCGGTAACTATTTAAATGCTGGCCTGAAACTGTCTGAATTATTTTCTGTCGTAGCAAGATGATTTACTTACCCCAATCAGTTTCTGAGCCAATTTTCATAGTTTCTAACACTATTGAGATCTACCTGTACCCTTCCAAAACGCAACGGTAAAACAGCCAGCCCTAACTGACTCTCCGGGCAAATCAATCTATTTCCTACCTAACCAGGCTTTTGTGTGATAAAATATAGATTTTCCTATAGCCACAATATAGGCATGCCTCGATTTACAGCCAGTTGGAAGCGATGCAACTTTGCAAGGTATCTTTTAACTAGCTAAACCGATGGAGACGAATTCAGCCAATAAATTGATTACCAATGATTCAGATAAAAATCTGGCGCCTGTTTTCCCCAATTTTGTTCCCTTCTCAGAAGCAGATAAGGCCAAGGTAAAATCCTTTATGCAGCAAATGATATGGGCATGGGTCATTTTTATGGTTGGTACGATCTTGTTTGGCCTCTGTAAAGGGCATTTTTCCCGGTATAATTCAGATGACTATAGTATGAATTATTTCTTTTTGATACTTGGCGTTTCTACTATATGGGGTTGCGTACTTCTGCAACAGCGGCAGGATACGAAAATAGGTGTTAAGCAGGCTGGCCAGATCGAAGTACTCTCGAAAAATACGCATTTCCGCAATAATGGAGGTACATCCTATCAGGTGGAATTTAAATGGTTAGCCGATCCAAAGGAAGAAACAGTATCAATCACTGATGGTTGCTTTTATGATTATCTTGACGAGGGCGATGTAGCTTATCTGGAGTTGCTTCCTATTACCAAACAGGTGTTATTGGTCCAGAAGCAGGCGTCCGAAAAGCTTTAACACAATGTGTCTTATGGGGTATCCTGACGCAGCGGATCACCCCATAAGACACTAAAAGTAAGCCGATTAACTCGGAAAATTTTTATAACTCGCGCTAATTACCACCTAATTGTAATCGACTATTAGTGCCCATCATCAGTTGCCCAGCCTGCGAATATAGTAACCGTTGGGCCTGAGCCTGGTAACTGACAGGTACACTGACAGCATGATTGAGCGTCACTACGTCCGTAAGCGAAGGCACCCACCCACACGACCATACACTCACATCGCTCCAATCGCCCGCTTTCAGGGTGTGCATACTACTACAGGCACCTGTATTTAGTACACTCAACGGAAAAATCGTGAAAACCGAACCGCCACTTGCATCCGTAGCGACGACCGTCACCGTAAAGGGTGACCCCACCGTCGTTGATGGTACGCCCGTAATCAGATTGGGCGAAACAAAACTCAGCCCGGCTGGCAGACCCGCTACCGACAGGCTCAGACTGTTAGCCGTTTCAGCATCGGTGAAGGTGTTGGCGGGAATCGTATAGCTAAATACGGTCGCTACTGTAACCGATTGGGGAGGAATGGGATTCTCCACTTTAGGATTTCCGTTGGCACAATTAGTCAGCCAGTTGTAGTTGAATGTAGCTTCTCCCGGAGTACCCTGCTGACGAGCACGTAGCACAATCACCGGGTTGTCAGTGAACAGATTCAGTTGATAGGGTTCAATGATTGTCGTACTATTCATCTCGTTGACCACCGACACGCTGATGGGCTGTCCATTAGTACCGCTGTAGCTGACCTCGAAGTTGATTCGTCGTTCATAGTAACCCACGTGATTACAGTCAAGCATGATAACCTTCACAATGCTAAAACTCGTAGGCTGCACTGTTAGCGAAAAGCTCGTGCTGGCTGCAAGTCCCCCGGAATCGGTAGCCACTACTGTCACGGTGAAGGGCGAACCAACTGTTGTGGAAGGCGTACCACTGATGGTGTTAGGCGAAACAAAACTCAGCCCAGCGGGTAAGCCAGCCACCGATAGCGTGAGGCTGTTGGGCGTTTCAGCGTCGGTGAACGTAGTGGCAGGGATGACATAGCTAAATGCAGTCCCCAAATTGGCAAACTGGGACGGGATGGCATTGGCCAGCGTGGGCGCACAGTTCCGATACGTAACGCTGGTACTGGCCGTACTCGAACAGCCATTGGTTCCTGTCAACGTAACGGAGTAAGTCCCCGCCAACGTAGCACTGATGGAGGACGTAGCGTCGCCTGTATTCCATCGATACGTACCCGTGCCGACTGCACTCAGACTCACCGAAGAGGTATTACAGCTCAATGTAGCGGAGCCCGGAGTTATGCTCACCGTCGGCAACGAGTTATTCTGGAAAACCTGGGCTGACGCTGTAGCGGTACAACCATTGGTGCTGGTCAATGTAACGGAGTACGTATCGGCTAGCGTAGCACTGATCATGGACGTAACGGCTCCCGTATTCCAGCGATACGTACCACTACCAATGACACTTAAACTCACCACTGGATTCGCGCAACTCAACGTAGCACTGGTCGGATTGATATTCACGGAAGGCGCTGAGTTATCCTGGAAAACCTGGGCAGTTGCTGTACTTGAGCAGCCATTGGTTCCCGTCAACGTAACGGAATATATAGCAGCCGACGTAGCACTAATGGAGGACGTAGTGGCCCCGGTGTTCCACCGATACGAACCAGTGCCTACTGCGGTCAAGCTTACCACTGGATTGGTACATGTTAACGTAGCACTCACTGGGTTGATGCTTAACGTGGGCGGGGTATCATGCTGACTAATTTGGATACTTGCTGTACTTGAGCAACCATTGACGCTCGTCACCGTAACCGAGTAAGGGCCTGAAGCGGTGACCGAGCGAATGGCACTTATCGAGTTATTATCCCAACGATACGTACCGCCCCCGGTGGCCGTGAGGCTCAGACTAGGCATGGTGCAGGTAAGGGTAGCGCTTGATGGAGCCAGAATAGTGGCCGTGGGCGTAGTGGTGTTGCTGCTGACCGACGTAGTGGCCGTAGCCGAACAGCCTCCTGACGTAGTGACCGTAACCGAGTACGTACCAGTTGCAGCCGCTACTGCCGTGCCACTGATCGGATTCTGGCTCACCAGTCCAGCCCCACTGAAGCTATACGAGAACGGCTGCCCAATGCTTCCCCCGCCAGCGATCAGGGTGACACTGGTCGTGGCGCAGGTGAGCGTACCACTGGCTTGCAGACTGGTGGTGGGTAGAGGATTTACCCAAAGGCCGGCTGTAGCCGTAGTAGACTGGTCATTATTGCTGACGATGAGCGTAAAGCTTTGACTACCTGAACCCGATGCAGGTTGAGGTAAGGTAAGAGCCGTATTACTGGAGGTGCCAGTGGTGGAACTAGTACCATTCGTGAGCGTGTAAGCGTAGCTGCCCGATACGTTGCCAATCGTAGCGGTGAACGTAGCAACACTACCTACGCACACCGTTCCCGACGTAGCGGCAAAGCCACTCACAGTGGGCACAACAGCTGTGGCCGTCACCGAAACCATAGCCGTCTGAGTACAACTACCTCCCTGACTGACCACCACGGTGAAGGTTTTTACTCCTGATGTTGTCAGGCTAGCCGAAACCACATTGCTACTGGCACTACTAGTGAACACTGCTCCAGACGGAACACGCCAACTGTAACTGGCCCCTCCTGTGGTGCTCAGACTGATCACATTGCCCACCGTGGTGGAGGCTGGACTGGCTGTTGCGATAGGCACAAAGGCATCACTGCCCCGTCCGGTCGCACAGAAGGCATTGAAACCGGCACTACTGCCCCCGCTGGGTAAACCCACATTGCTCGCGAAAACTTTATTCGATATCCCACATAAAGCGGTTAGACTAGCCGGATAACAACCACTCAACTGATTGGAATTCAGATATAACGATTGCAGATTAGTTAACGCCCCCAAACTAGCTGGAATACTCCCACTCAAATTATTAGAATGTAGAGATAGCAGTTTCAGGTCCGTTAATGCGCCCAAATTAACCGGAATACTCCCACTCAATTCGTTTCTGTCCAGGTATAAATATTCCAGATTGGAAAGGGCCGATAAGCTCTCAGGTATACTCCCACTTAGTTGATTGGAAGATAGGAATAGGGTTTGTAGATTGGAGAGGATCGATAAACCGGCTGGAATATTCCCACTCAATTGATTGATATTCAATTCGAGACGTTCCAGTTTGGAAAGGGCCGAAAAACTAGTCGGAATACTCCCACTCAACGCATTGGAAGACAGCCCCAGATATTTTAGGTTAGCTAAAGCCCCCAAACTTCCGGGAATACTCCCACTCAACTGATTATTGTCCAGGGATAGGGTTTGTAGCTTGGAAAGGGCCGAAAAACTGGCCGGAATACTCCCACTCAACGTATTGTAAGATATATCCAGGTATCCCAGGTTCGTTAAAGACCCTAGACTGGCCGGAATACTCCCACTCAACTCATTACTGATTAGATTGATAAAAGTCAAGTTAGTGAGTAATCCCAAACTCGACGGGATACTTCCTCTTAATTGATTATAGTCTAACTGTAGGTTTTTCAGGTTGGAAAGGGCACTCAAACTGGAAGGAATACTGCCACTCAACGCATTGCGAGATAGATCTAGCGTTACCACTCGCCCCCCGATGCAACTAACCCCATACCAACCACAGGGGTTACAACTGGTTAACCAACCTGTCTTATTGGTCCAGCCTGCACCATTCGTGCTGTTATAGAGATCGGTCAAGGCTTGCAAGTCTGGATGACTGCCCACTGTCAGCGTTGTGGTAGCCACTGTCGTGCCATCATCGCTCACCACCAGACTGAAACTTTGACTCTCCGAACCACTCACCACCAGACTTGCACTGAAAATAGTACTACTGCTGGTGCCACTAGTAGTGCTGCTACCATTGGTGAGTGTGTAAGCGTAGCTGCCTGATACGTTGCCCACCGTCGCGGTGAACGTAGCGACGCTGCCTGCACAGACAGTTTCCGACGTAGCAGCAAAGCCACTCACCGTAGGCGCAACTGCCGTAGCTGTTACCGAAACTATGGCTGTCTGGCTACAACTGCCCCCCTGACTGACTACCACCGTGAAGGTTTTTACCCCCGCTGTTGTCAGCGTGACCGAGACCACACTGCTGGTGCTGCTATTGAGCTGAGCCCCCACCGGAGCCGTCCATCTGTAGCTGATGCCCCCGGCTGTACTCAAACTGACTACATTGCCCACCGTGGCGGTGGATGAACCGGCCGTAGCGGTGGGCACAAAGTCATCCCGGCCCTGGCCAGTGGCACAGAAGGCATCAAGGGCTGTATTGCTCCCTCCCCCGGGCAGGCCAGCGTTATTGGAAAAACTCATGGTAGATATCTCACACAAGGCTGTCAGGCTCGCCGGATAACAGCCACTCAACTGGTTTGTGTGTAGTACAAGCAGTGTTGGGTTGGTCAGGTTGCCCAGCGTAGATGGTATACTGCCACTCAACTGGTTATTGTTCAGATAAAGCTGAAGTAGATTGGACAGGCTGCCCAGCGTAGATGGGATACTGCCACTTAACTGGTTATTATACAGATTAAGCACTTGCACATTAGTCAGACTACCCAGTGTAGAGGGGATACTGCCACTTAACCGATTATCGTTCAGCCTAAGCTCTTGCAGGTTAATCAGACTACCCATACTCTCTGGGATACTCCCACTTAACTGATTAGTGGTCAAGTCAAGGTATTGCAGATTCGTCAGATTGCCAATTGTAGATGGGATGCTGCCACTTAACTGGTTATTGTTCAGATAAAAATGTTGCAGATTCGTCAGACTGCCAATTGTAGATGGGATACTACCACTTAACTGGTTATTGGACAGAAAAAGATATTTCAGATTCGTCAATGCACTCAAACTAGCTGGGATAGTGCCACTTAACAAGTTACCACTCAGAGTAAGCCGCTGTAGATTCGTTAACGCACTCAAGCTAGTTGGGATACTGCCACTTAACTGATTAGCGCTCAGATTAAGCTGTTGTAGATTCGTCAACGCACTCAAACTAGCCGGGATACTGCCACTTAAGCCATTGTTTTGAAGTTCGAGTTGGCTCACCCGCCCAGCTAAACAAGTCACTCCATACCAGGGGAACCCTCCATTGCCCGTACAAGGGTCACAGCTTGTCATCCATCTCGTTTTGTTGGTCCAGTTTGGCCCGTTGGTGGCGTTGTAAAAGTCTACCAAAGGCTGGTAGTCGGGGTGGCTGCCCACCGTCAGATTCGTGATGACCACGGTCGAGCTGCCATTAGCACTCACTATCAGACTGAAGCTCTGAGTGCCTGACCCACTCGCCACCAGACTCACATTGAGAGCGGTATTGCTGGTGGAACCGGTGGTTGTACTAGTGCCATTCGTGAGTGTATACGTATAGCTGCCTGATACGTTGCCAATCGTAGCGGTGAACGTAGCAACACTCCCCACACAGGCAATACTCGACGTAGCGGCAAAGCCACTCACAACAGGTGCTATTGGTTGATTGAGTAACACATCTACCAGGTTGGAAGCACCGTCGACTGCCAGTAAATCGAGATCACCATCGCCATCCACATCCCCTAAATTGACGCCAATGGGGCGACCATGTACATCGGGGTTGGCGTTCGTGGGGTGTGGATTAAAATTACCCGATCCATCGTTAAGCAGTATACCCGCATTGAGGTCGTTATAGTTAGCTACTAATACGTCCAGATCGCCATCGCTATCCACATCCCCCTTCGCTAACCAGCGGGGGAAGCTTCCTACCGATATATCAGCATTACTTGTCGGGGCAGTAAAGTTCCCTGAACCGTCGTTAAGCCGTACACTCACATTGTTGCTATTCTGATTTGTTGTAACAAAATCGAGATCACCATCGCTATCCACATCCCCAGATACGAGTACGACACACCCACCTCCAACCGGAATAGTGGTTGGCTGTAGGATAAAACTGCCAGACCCATTATTGAGAAACACACTCACAAAGCTGGTACCTGAGGATACCAGCGCGTCGAGATCACCATCGCCATCCACATCCCCAAGAGCGACGTAGTAGACGCCACTCGCCGAAGGACGGGGATTAGTGGAGTGTGGTGTAAAGCTGCCTGATCCATTATTGAGGAGTACGCTCAGGTTATCATCACCAACATTTGGGGCCAGCATATCCAGATCACCGTCACCGTCTACATCCCCCAATGCTACGTTATAAGGATTTAAGCCCACCAAAATCTCTGGATTAGTGGAGTGGGGTATAAAGTTGCCCAACCCATCATTGAGCCGTACACTTATATTGTTGCTATAAATGTTGGCTGTTACTATGTCCAGATCGCCATCGCCATCCAGATCGCCTACTTCGGCGTTATAAGGCGTGTTACCCACGTAGACAATGGGGGTGGTAGGGTGCGGTTTGAAGTTACTTTTACCCGTACCTCCTGACTGGGCAATAAATTCAAACACATTTCCCTGAGCCAACGTAGCACTCCCAGTGCTCTGAATATCAGTGGTTACTGTGGCATACACCTTTTCGCCGGGCTTGAAGTCAAGGGTTGGATTGAAGGTAAGTGTGTTTCCACTAACGCTGGCACTTCCGCCGGCTCCGTTACGCAGTTGGCCGCCCCGCTGTTGGGAGAATAAGCGCAACGCCCCCAACGTAGCACCCGTATTACTCAGGGGTTGATCGAAGGTAACTGCTACGTTGGTGTTTCGAACGGCATTACGCTGATTGCGGGTAGGTGAAACGCTCGCTATACTAAGCAAAGCCGCCTGCCGTGCCATAGAACGGACAGCTGCTGAAGGGGGTGGGCCAGTAGTGTCCGCTCCCATTACAAAACGCACTTCGTGGGCCATTGTGGTCGTGTACGCATGCGACAGCAACATAAGCCAGGTACTCAAGATAGGGAACGCCCGAAGGGGGAACAGGAAGGTAGAAAAGTGAGTCATAATCACTAGGTAGCTGGTTCAGACAAAGACAATCCTGTCAGCCGGTTTTCAACCAGTCGGTGAGGGACGTAACAGGAACTAAAAAATAAATGAATCCAGACCGGCGGTGTGGGTGAAAACCGGTCTCCTACGTTTCAGGATATGGGTTATTGAAGAATGAGCGACTTGGTAGGGGCTCCGGTGAACACGACTACCTGATCAAAAACGAATTGAATTACTACTTGTAAGCGATAGCAGCGCTGGATGGTCCTGCCAACGGAATTACGTCAACCCTGCGAAATCCTACCTCCTTCGTCCACCGTTCAAAATCAGCGCCGGTGAAATCAAAAGCAACGCCGAATTCGATCAGCATATTGAGCGACATCATTAGTCCAAAAGCGTTTTTCCGACGGTCATCATCGATCAGGGCTTCCACCGCGATCAACGCACCGCCTGTTGGTAGCGCATCATACGCTTTTTTAATCAGCATCATTTTATTGGGAAGGTCCCAATCATGCAGGATCATCCCCATGGTAATGACATCCGCTTTTGGAAACTCGTCTGTAAAGAAATCGATGTTGGCGGTTTTCACCCGGTCCGACATACCCTGTGCGGCTATATATTCCTTTGCAATGGGCTCAACCGCTGGCAGATCGGCTGTCGTGCAGGTTATTTTTGGGTGTTGTCTGGCCACCTCAACAGACAAGACACCTGCCGCGCCCCCTATATCACAGAGGCTCGAATACCGTGAAAAATCGAACTTTTGAGCCAGGGCCATAAAGTTGCCGGTAGAAATACCCGACATCGCATTGATGAACTGTTTCAGCCGTTCCGGTTTGGCATAAAGCTCCTCAAACATTGACCGGCCTGTGTGCTTGATCTCATTCTGGGGTTGACCAGTAAGCAACGCTTCATCCAGGTCTCCCCAAAATGGGTACAGCCGATCATTGGCCATTTCCACAAATCCCCCGATGTACGAAGGCTTGTTTTTGTCGAGAAAGATTTCGGTTTCTGGAGTATTGGAATATTCAGCTGTTTCAAGCAAACCCGTGCGGTTTAGAAAGCCAAGGGCCACCAGCGCATCTAAAAAATCGTAAACACTCCGGTCGTGTAGTTTTAAGGCTTTTTGAATCTCTTTACCAGATAAGGACTGATTGCCAGAGAGTGTAGTAAAAACGCCAAGTTTAACCGCGCTCAGGAGCGTTTTCGACGCAAAGAAAGCCGTTGCGGTTTCCATGATTCGAGCCGGTGTAAGCTGTTTTTGTTCAGGTGCTGTGTTCATGATGGAAAGGACTGGGGTTTAGGAAAATTTTGAATTATAGAATGACGTACCGTTCACTAAATCAAAATGACCCCATCAGCCATGGGCTGCCTGGTTTTTGACGGAATCAAACAGCAGGACAATTCTAGGGAGATTGCCTAAAAAGGAGGTGGACTCTGGTGCCAAAAAGGTGGACTACTGTTCCAACGGCCGGAATTTTGCCGGAGAAATGCCAAATTCCTCGAATAAATGCCTCAATGAAGCAATTATCTACATAGTAGTTCAGACCGGAAGAGGTCAGTTGTTCTTAGTGTATCGCTAAAGAGTTGTGACACAGAGATGCACAGAGAATTAAGGAGAAACACGGAGAATAATCCTCTGCATATCTTCTTTACTCTCTGTGGCACAACTTCTTAGCAACTCCACTTAGGCAGGCAATGAACGTAGTGGTTTTAGACCCAGCCAAATCGTTCCATCAGCCGGTCTTTCTGCTGGCGGGCTATCGGAATGCTGGTTCCATTGGTCATCAATAGATAGGTGCCTTCTCCTTTGACTAATTTCTGAATGTGCTCCAGATTAACTATGTATTGTCGGTGCACCCGAACAAAATCGCCCGTTTCAAGGACTTCCTGTACATCACCTAAGGTTTTGGCAATAACGTAGTGTTCACCACTGGCCAGACAGAAACGAGTATAATTACTATCTGCTTCGCAGTAAATAATCTGTTTTGTCTCCACAAAAACCATCCCGCTGGCGTGGGGTAAGGCGATACGTCCTTTCGCAATTGGGCCACCACCCGCTACGTTAGTTGGATAGTATTGCCGCATCAGGTCCAGTTGTTGAGGGTTGATACGTGTTGTGGTCTCAGCCCGTCGTACCGTAGCAATCAGATCAACCGTATCGATGGGTTTGAGCAGATAATCCAGCGCACTGAACCGAAAGGCCCGCACGGCATACTGGTCGTAGGCTGTGACGAACACGATATGGAACGTAATATCACCGACTTTTTCCAGGAGTTGAAACCCATTCATGAGTGGCATCTCAATATCCAGAAAAACCAGCGCCGGTCGAAGCGCCTGGATAGCCTTCAACCCTTCAATACTGTCGGTAAACTGGCCTACTACGTCAACCTGCGGACAGTGCCGGGCTAGTTGCAAGGCCAATAGTCGTACATTGTCGGGTTCGTCGTCGATGATGAGCGCATGCATAGTTGAAAGAGTGAATGAGCAAAAGAGTGAAAGCCAGTCGGTAAATCGCACGTTCGCTCTTTATATTGGTATCTGTATAGTTACTAACGTAGCGTTTTCATACGGGTATTTTTAAAATTACCTGCGTTCCACCAGGCTCTCCAAAACTATCCACTAAATCGACAATCTGAGCCTGCGCCTGGGTATTGTACAGCTGATTAATCATCCGAATCCGGTCGGCTGTCACCTGCATCCCAAACGACTTGTATTTACCGGCCGACTTGCTCTTTAGTTCACTTGCCTGCTGCCGTCCTACGCCATCATCGGTAATCTCAATGTGCAATAAACTTTCCTGGGGCTGAGTTACGTCTACACTTACTGTACCACCTTCGGGTTTATGCATCAATCCGTGCCAGATCGCATTTTCTACGTAAGGCTGCAACAGTAAGGGCGGAATGCGGATAAAGCGTTGGTCGATGGCTGGGTCTACCTGAATGCTGAACTGGAGTTTATGCTTAAAGCGCATCGCTTCCAGTTCGATATAGAGCTGGAGGGCCTCCAGTTCATTTTGTAGGGTTACATATTCGGAACGAGAGTTTTCGAGTACCAACCGGATCAGTCGGGCGAATTTGGTGAGGTAGTCGGAAGCTTTTTCGGCTTCGTTGTCGAGGGTGTAAAGTTTGATGGAGTTGAGGCAGTTGAAAATGAAGTGAGGATTCATCTGGGCACGTAGCGCCGTCATCTCGGTATCGGCCAATTTCTGTTCGAATTCAGTTTCTAACTGGCGGATGTGCTGGACTTCCAACTGACGGCTCTGTTCCTGAACTTCTTTCGTTCGCAGGGCTAATTGCGTTTCAAGTTCTTCTGTATGACGTTGTTGAAGCTGTTTCTTTTCTTTTTCGACCAAATAGGTTCGTTTGCCCAAAGCCAGCGAGAAACAAAACACCTCCAGTAACGTAGCACCCCCCAGGAATATAGAAGGCATTTGCAGAAATATTGATGTACGTGACAGGTTCATACGATTCAGTAAGAGCATCGCTATAGCCCCAATAGCAATGAAAACCAGCCCGACAAACGCATAGGAACGTAACGCATGTTTCCCACGTAGCGCCAAACCCGCTAAGATTATTATGGCCACCAATGTCATCATGACCAGCAATCCTGACGGTCGACTGAAATAGATTAGCAGCAAACTTCCACCTCCCCCAATCAGCAAACTGCCCAGGCTTAAACCAAACAAGACGGTCAAACAGGCTAGAAATGAGCGGTACCACTGCCAGAGTCGGGGCTGGTAGCGTGGTAACTCCAGAAGCGTACCGAAGAAAAGCAGGTAAAAGAATTGTGTGGCTAACTGAATAATCGGCAACAGCGTCAGTCGAACCGTAGGGTGATTTGGCAACCACCAGTCGAGCTGGAACTGTGTTTCGGGTACACGGAGAAAATTGAAACAGGTAGTCAATATGTAGAGTGAATACCAGACGTAGATAACATCCCGATTTGTTACGTACTGCGCCGTAGCAAACAAACCCATGAACAGCAGACAGGCGATCAACCCAATATAAAAAGCAAGGACGGGTAGTTGACGTTGATGGAAATCATTGAGGAAACTTTTGTAAAACGGAAGCGTGTACAAGGTTGTTTGTATAGGATCAGGGCTCTGAAACGTAGCAACACTGAGTAAAAAAGTTTGTTGTTGGTTAGGTGCAAGGGCAATGCGCACGACCATTCGGCCAGGTGCGTCGGACGCAATACCATCCGCCGGAATACTCCCTCCCGCAACCGTCAGTAAGTTGGTATTTTTCAGAGAATCAACGGAATACAAACGTATTAAACTATGGCGCCCAACATGAAGCCACAAGTTGACAGGTTTATGTAAATCCGTATTTTGTAGGGTGAAACGTAACCATTTCATTACCGGCCCCCGAGTAGAAAGCCGATTCGTGGGACGTAGTAAAAATGGTTGAAATGGTTTTGTCAAAATGGCTTTAGCAGGCAACGTATCGGTTGAGGCATCCTCGTAAAAGCTAACGTAACGCCCAATATCCAGAGAGCCTCCAGGCAACTCTGCTGGCAATTCAACGGGTTTCTCCTGCCCAAAGGCAACCGATACGTTTAGCAATAGAGCTAGAAGAATTAGTGTACGCATAGAGTTAGGAATGTCAGACAAGGTACTGATAAACAGACGTAGTATTCTTCTTTATCTGGCTGAAGTATCCACTCTTTTGAGTGAGTGGTTTATTTTCTGAGTGAACCACCTGGCTGACCGTTCACAGCTTTCACGCAAAATTCCGACTGCTCACACAGAATTCTATACCACTCACCCTGACTTACTTTCAATCTGTCCTTCAACTCACTACGTTTGGATCGTTAGCTATTTCTGCTATTTATACCCGCCATGAAAACACCTTTCTGTTTGTGGGCGCTTCTATCCACACTATTTACATCCCTACCCTACTCTGTCTGTGACAGCGCCGGGCAGAAGCCATCGCTCGTGAACGTAGCACGGCTAAATTCCCGCGATTCAAGTCTGTTGAAAGGCACTCCAGCAAAGTTTGGGGTAAATCTACTCTGGTGATTATTCTAGACCTAAGATCCATACTCATAAACCCATGAAAGTCAGCCTATTCTCACTAGTCCTGTCAGCTATTACGTTTACGACTTTTACAATAAGGTCATCCGCGCAAAAATCGGGAAAGGGTTCGGCGCCCCGATGGAAAATTGCTGCCATGACTTGGCATGACTACCCCTATGGAAACCTGATCGAAGTGAAATAGTTACCTGCAAAATGTCAAAACAAGCGAACCGATACGTCTATCCCGCAAATCATGAAAACTACAAACTACGTAAAAGCAACCTGGCTCACGCTGATCCTCGTACTAACCTTCGTGGCCGGCTGGGAAGCCTACTGGCGACATAACCACTACGTGCTGGCCTATAACGACGATGAAAGTCTATGGGCCAATACTCGGAAGCAGATTTATCAGAGTAGCCCGGCCAGACCTGTCGTCATTGGCTCTTCCCGGATCAAATACGATCTGGATCTGGAGACGTGGCAACGTATCACTGGCGAAAAACCTATTCAACTATCCATCGTCGGTACGTCTCCACGGCCCCTGTTGACCGACCTGGGAAATGACCCTGCTTTCAAAGGAACCCTGATTATCGACGTAACAGAGCCACTGTTCTTTACGCCATCGGGCGCTTTTCCCGAAAAGGAAGCCGACAAACGAGTCAAAGCTTATCCGAACTGGTCGCTTTCGCAACAGGCCAGCTTTCAGATCAACCGTGTTCTGGAAGCGAATTTTCTGTTTCTCGATGACTTTTATCTGGCACTGAATCCATTGCTGAGTCGCTTACCGATTCCTCAACGACCCGGTACGTGGGGTGGGCCGGTATTTCCGTATGAGTTTTCAGTCAATGGGTTTGACCGGCAAAACAAGATGGCTGATGCTATGGTCGCAGATACGGCCATTCAAAATAAGGTAAAGCAAGTCTGGATGGATGTTGGTGCACACAGCCCCAAAGATGTCATCGCCGGCCCCCCACTCGTGGATATTTTGAACCAGACTCGAAAATCCATCGATCAGATTCGGGCGCGCGGTGGACAGGTCGTTTTTGTCCGCACACCTTCCGACGGACCAATGTATGCGATTGAAAAGCAACTGTTTCCGCGTGCGCAATATTGGGATCGGCTGCTTGCCTACACCCAAACGCCGGGCATTTATTTCTCCGACTACCCAGCCCTGACGCGCTTCACCTGCCCGGAATGGTCGCACCTGACGCCTAAAGACGCCATACTTTTCACGCAGGATCTGCTTCCGATTATTGAGCAGAAAACAGGCTGGTCATTGCGAAAAAATGCATCGGCTCCGAAATTATCTTCCTCCACACTTTAGCTAACCTCCGATTATGGTCTTCAATTCCTACACCTTCATTGTCTTTTTTGCGATTGTTCTGGTGCTGCACAATCTTCCTTTCGCCTGGAAGACTAAGAAAATCAACCTACTACTGGCCAGTTACCTGTTCTACGCGCTCTGGAATCCGCCTTTCATTCTGCTGTTGTGGCTCTCGACAGTCGTCGATTATTATATGGCGAAGCTGATTGCCATTGAACAACGTCCCCGAAACCGTAAACTCCTGCTGACCGTCAGTCTGGTACTAAATTTAGGAATGCTGAGTTATTTCAAATACGGCGGGTTTCTGCTGGAAAATTTCACGGCCTTGCTGTCGGCAATGGGTATTGTCTATCAGGCCGCCCGGCCCGACATTATTCTGCCGGTCGGTATCTCGTTCTATACGTTCGTTACGCTCTCTTACACGCTGGATGTGTACCGACGCAAGTTTGCTCCCGAACCTTCATTTTTGAATTTCGCCTTATTCGTTACGTATTTCCCGCATTTGGTGGCCGGCCCAATAGTACGTCCGGAAGATTTGATTCCACAGTTCAAAACGCCCCGTCGTGCTACGTCCGAACAACTGAGTTGGGGATTGTTTCTGCTTTCGTTGGGTCTATTCATGAAAGTAACAATTGCCGACGGGTTGTTGGCCGACCCTGCTGACTTAATCTTTGGTTTGCCGTTTCCTGTCCAATCGCTCGATGCCTGGATGGGTGTACTTGCTTTTTCAGGGCAAATCTTCTGCGATTTTGCGGGTTATTCGACCTGTGCCATTGGTGTTTCACTTTGCTTAGGATTTGAACTACCCGACAATTTTCGCTATCCATATGCGGCCATTGGCTTTTCGGATTTCTGGCGTCGCTGGCACATTACCCTTTCCACCTGGTTACGTGATTATCTCTACATCCCACTGGGCGGCAACCGGCATGGAGCGTTCAAAACCTATGTCAATCTGATGATTACGATGCTGTTGGGCGGCCTCTGGCACGGAGCTTCGTGGACCTTTGTCGTCTGGGGAGGACTGCATGGATTGTTTCTCTGCCTTGAGCGATTCTGGCGTAACAGGGCTTCTCGTCGCCGGGCAATGCGAACTGATGCAATCCCTGTGGAATCAGTAGTCAGTCGTGCCGCCGTCATTCCGCCCATACGTTTATCCAATCCACTCGCACAGTTTGGATTGGCGATGCTGACGCTGTTTCTGGTAAACATTACATGGGTATTTTTTCGGGCTCCTACGTTCGGTGGTGCTACGTTGCTGCTGCTTTCCATGTTCGGTGTCATTCCTAACGGTGCACCCATGCTCACGAATCTGGCCATTCTGACGGTCAGTAGCGTAACGATTGGCATCATTCTCTGTCATTGGCTGATGCGGAACAGCTCGTTGCTAGCTCTGTCGAAACGCCTGCCCTGGTGGGGATTGAGCCTGGGTTGGTCGAGTCTGCTAATCCTGGTGATTCTGACCCAGAAAAGCAGTGGGTCTTTTATTTATTTTCAGTTTTAGCCATCCAATGCTTTATCCCGATGGGAAATCCTCTTTCAACCCTACATCTGCTTTGTCGATCGGCTCACCCGCCTGGCACCGGTCCTGGTACAATTTGACAGGTAATTATGGGGATATAACCTGGCACCTGACCCTCAGCCAGGAAGAGTGTAAGGTTTTCCTGAAATTACCCGATCAACCGAGATGGGAACTGGGTGCTACGTCAGATACAACATTGTTTGTCAGAACGATGCCCTGGGGTATGCATTTTAAGAAGGCAGCCGATGGGCAGGTAACGCAACTTACTAATACACAAGGGCCATTGGTTTGGAAGGTTTCGAAATTGAAGTAGCCTTTAACCTTACCTGCGCCAAATCCGCTTACGCAACGTATGAATTTGTCAATCAATCTCAAACAATCGATTCTTATGAAATATGTCCTGGCTTTTATCCTATTTCTGGCATTATTACCAGTTGTGCACGCTCAAATAGGAATTAATTCTCCGGTTGGTGTAAAACCTACTCAAGATTTGGAAGTATATACCCGCAATGGCTTTCTCGTTCAGGCGAAATACCAATACGTTTCTGACAACCCTAATGCCAGTATAAATACCCTGAGTTGCATTAATAACGCACCCAGTTTGACAGCACTTGCCGGCATTTTGAAAGAACCAACGGGCGATGGATCATATACAGCAGGTGTAAGTTATTCCTGTACACAGTCCATCAGTTTGCAAAGCGTAGTATCCGGTTCGTTCGTTGTCGGTATTGAACTGGTATTCGAGGATTTAGATACTGAGTCAATTACCGATTATGTATCTATAAAAGGCAATAATTTGCTACCGGACCAAAAGTTCTCAGGGAATACACCTCCCGAACGTATTATCATTTCAGGCCGTACAGCGGAAGTTAAATTTGTTACGAATGCGAATACAACGGTGGGACGAGGATTTAGAATTCGCTGGCGAGCTCTCCTTTTCGATAATAATACAGCAGCAACACCCATAGCCTTTGGAATGGCCATGCAATTTGATGTAGGCACAGGCTCATTCACGACTGGGTTTAATAATAAAGCGACGGCTTTTGCTTCGACGGCAATGGGATCACTTAATACGGTCGATGCCGAAGGATCCACTGTTTTTGGGGTTGCCAATTCAGCAACCGGCGCTATTTCAATTGCTGGTGGCATGTACAACACGGCCAGTGGTAATTACTCGAGGATACTTGGATCATATAACACCGCTAGTGGTGATTACTCAACTGCTATAGGCTCCTACAATGTTGCAAGCGGTGATTATTCAACTGCTATCGGAAATAAGGTATCAACGAACTTGAATACAGGTGTCTTCGTTGTTGGTGATTCCGATCCGTTAAGTCAGGGAGTAACGCCGGTTGGTTTTCCCGACCAATTTGTAGCTCGATTTCTAAATGGCTATATCTTATTAACCAGCGGCAATAGTAATCCAGGCGGGGGTACGTATGGGACTGTTCGTACGGGAGTACAGATTGGTAGGGGGCAAAACTCCTGGGCTACAATCTCCGATTCGACTAAAAAAGAACGCTTTTTACCGATTGATAACGTAGCACTGTTACGTAAAATTGGAGCCATGAAGCTTTCTACCTGGAATTACAAAGGGCAACGTAGCATTCGACATTATGGCCCGATGGCACAGGACTTTTACGCTGCTTTCGGGCAGGACGGAATGGGGCAAATCGGTTGTGATACGTTAATTTATAGTCACGATTTTGCCGGTGTTACGTTCGCTGGAGTTCAAGCGCTCATTCAGGAGAACGCTACGTTAAAAGCAACATTGAGCCAGACAAATGCTCGTCTTAATCAAGCGTTATCCAGACTCGATACGTTGGAAACAGTATGGATTTCTCAGCGGCAACGTAGCGCGACTTCATCAAAAACAAAGCCGATCGCCTATAAATCGAACTAGGTGTTACGTACTCAGTTGCCGGGTAGCTCAACCACGTAGTGACTTTACCCACCATCTACGTATCACATTAAAACACTACGTAACAGCACCACCGGGAAGGCCACCTATCTATTCGGTGCTACGTTGAGGCTGTGCTTTTGATTTTCCCTGACCAAAAAAGGATTGTGACACAGAGATGCACGGAGGAGCATAGAGATTTACAGAGGACAATATAAAACCTCCGTGCATCTCTGTGTCACAATCCTTTTCCTGACGATATAGCTAGCTTCTAAGCTCGACTTTAGCTGTTTGAAAAATGCTTATAGCCGTTTCCTGGATGGATAGGCCACGTTGGTGATTTATTTTTGAACATCTGCTCTAGAATGAGGGTATTCAAAAATTTAGCAAGTACGTATTTAGGCCTATACAAGCCAATTTAGGGCATTCTCGAAAGGCTAAAGTCAAGCTAAGAAGCTGTCTGAAAACTATTTTGTAATTCGTTCAAAAACCCCTAAATCCCCTGAAGAGGACTTTGTTGGAGTGCGAGTTAAATCCCCTTCAGGGAATTCAGGGGTTTTTCAGACAGTTTCTAAAACAGGAAGGGCTGTGCCTACGATAGCCAGCAACATAGAAACTGAAGATAAAGAAGGGGAATTAATATAGTATGCTTTTTGAAGGTAGCAGCTTGAACTGGAGTTGTATATTTGGCTGAGGTTATAAGTTGAAAGTCAGTAAATTATAGGGCTCTTTGCTTATTATTTAGTGGTTCTATAGATCCGCTACAATTACTAGTTATCAAAAAATTAAGCCTAGAGTTGCTGAAGCTCATGCCAAAAAGCCCGGATGAAGGTCCGTTCTTGCCGCGAAATGCCATCGTGTGCTCTGGCAACCCGCAGGAGAATGTGGATAAAACGCTTCTTGGTCTGTTTGGTAAGCTCAAGGCGTTTGTCGGCCATTCGGCGTAATCCAAAGGCATAAGCTTCTTCAACAGCTTCGCCTGTGTTGTCCCGTAAGAAGCAGGCACAAATGGCCAAATCACTATAGGGTTCTTCAGTCAGCAGTTTATGGGCTGCCTGCTGCTCTTCAATTTGGAGGTGACCATCCAACTTAGCCAGCGCATAGACGATGCTACCCAGGCCAACGGCTATATCGGGAGAATACATAGATAATAATTTAGACAGTGTTGAGAACTAATGCAATAGGCATTCCCTATGAAAGCATATAACTGTTAGCCATATGCCTGAGCAGCCAACTGATGAAACACCCGTTCATCGAGTCGATAACGGTCGTTGAGTGTCAGGCTGCTACGCCCCGTAAACAGGGCATAATTGACCGCATTATAGAGTAACCAATAAGAGGGTGGTGAATTCAGCAAGCGTTCTTCTAGGCGTAATCGTTCCTGTGCCTGTTTGGCAAGCTGAACTGGGACGGGCAATTTACGCAGCAATTGCACCGTAGCGCTGGATACGTTGATCTGCTGAAGATGGTCATATACCGTGGCCGTCAAGTTGTGTTCGGCCTTTAAATGGTCAGCCAGTAAGTCGCGCAGATGCTGCTGGAACACCTCAATAGTGAGACCACGGTGATGGATGGTTCGAAGCAATGGGTTCGATCCCTTCGAGGGGGCTTTGGTCGGTAAACGACGCGCTGACCGGCTCGTATCCTGATGAACACCCGCTTGAAGCCATGCCTGATAGTTAGATAAGTCATTAAATTTGTCAGCCCAGCCCATCAACCCATTCTGGCACACATCCCGATAAACGCTACCACCCACGGCTGTGGAAGTGTCTAGTAGCGTGGGTAGTGATACGCCCTGTAGACTGAAGGGTGTTTTTCCATTGTAACTGTTGGTAAGAATCAAACTACGGTGCAGTAATTCACCACCAATGGCTACCGTATTGGGCAGAATGATACTAATGCTGAATTCGCCCGTTGTTGTATATTTAATCTGGAGCTGGTAGCCCGTCATCAATGCATCGACAACTTCCCGGATGGCACTGTTGGGAATGATGGCATAATCGGCGCTGTGAATACCAAAGATAGTTTTGCGTCCGCCCTCTAATTGGCCAACCACTAATTGCTGACGATCAGTGGCCATAATGTCATACTCCGGCAGCAGATCGGCCAGCCAGACTGGCTGCACTGGATAGCAGATATCGTCCCAGGAACTGGTCAGGCGAGGCTGGGCACTAATATAGGTCATTGATTTGATTTTTATTTTTACAGTTGTAAATTTACGATTGCAGAACAATTAGTCAACTAAAATAAATAAAAATAGGGCTAGGTAAGCTAACCAGGTTGGCTAATTAGAACGGGCAATGCTGAGTTTATAGCGGTCCAAGGCACCTGCCCTCAACCAATAACAAGCGCTGGCCATCAACCAGCTTATCACCATAATAAACTATGAACCGGTACTTTAGTAGCGCTTCCAAAGCCAAAGCCTCCCTGCTCTTAGTAGGCATCATGGTTGTAATTGTGGTGGTCGCCTTAAGCATGAAACAGGCAATGCGAGACGTCGATCAGGCCCTAACATCGGTTTATATGAATCGATTGCAACCGGCTGTAACTATTGTTTACCTCAGTGAGCACATTCATGCCAAACGTTTGGCTATGGAGGCTTTCCTACTCAATCCACGATCCATGACTTCACCACCAATCTACCACCAGTTGACCCAATTCGACAGGCGTATTGGCCAACTTATTAGTGAATTTGAGAAAACGGATTTGGTGAAGGGGGAAGCCAGACGCCTACAGCAATTTAAGGCTAGGATGCACGACTATAGCCAATTAGAGCAAATGATGCTACAGTTACAGACATCTGGCCAGGTAGAAACCGCTGTGCAGTTGTTCAACGGACGTGGATCAGTCATTTTTCAGCAGAGTGTTCATTATTTGCATGAACTAGCCCACATTCAAGCCGAAACAGGGCAGGCCCTTGTGGGGAGCTCTCACCAGCAGACCGCAGGAGTTTCTCTTCATTCTACCCTACTCATTAGTCTGGCCATCCTAATCGGTCTGCTGATCCAGGGCCTGATTTACAAAACGCGTCTGGTGAGTACGAACCCGCAGCCTTTTCATCTTAACTGAGTCATTGATAGATCACCTACTACGGTTGAAATGACTGGACTTACACTGTATGAAGTTTCCTAGAAGAGCTAAACTTATTGCTGGCTTGCTGACTGTACTAGGTGCGACACTAACCCTGAGCATCGGCTATGACACTACAGCCGAACAGCCACCCAACACGTTCTTATTCCTTGTCGGTATACTTAGTTTTTGGATAGGTGTTGCCTGGTTGATCTTGATAGCTGCATCCTAAACTTTACATTGCAGGTTTTCATCAACCCCCGGCAGACTGTATTGATTTGACAACTACTGCGAGCCATTGTAAATTCCGAATAATAATGAGGGAAGCAGGCTTCAGTCTGCATCGGAAGCTACCAAGGTGTTTGTCAGCCAAGTTCTTTACCCACACAGCTTCAGTAAACGCCCGTTCGATAAGCAGATATGTGAGCTCTTTTTCGCATCACGCTGGGAGCCAAAATTGATTTCAGTCAGCTTACTTCTTTACTAACAATGTGAATCAAGGGTTGAAACCGACAAACGTAGCGTGAGTGGTAAGTTTGTAGAATGCTACAACTACAACTTATTG
>NZ_JACWZY010000031.1 GCF_014699005.1 Spirosoma profusum | reverse complement strand
GGTTTGAGTGAAACAATTTAGGGAATTGTCTCTTCCCATTTTCACCCCTTTTGTCCACTTTCATTTGACGACGTACAGCAGGCTAGGCTTGATGTAGTTGCTCTTGGCGGCAATGCCCAGATCAAACCCACCGCTTAACCCTCCCCGAACTGCAAACTTGCTCCGTTTAGCTTTGGGCATTTTTAGTAAAGAATAGTAACTGGATAAGCAGAAAAGAGATAAGTCGACAACTATGATTTTTCATAACGTAGAACAAGTTTTAGTCAACTGATACTAGTGCTTCCGCTAAGTAGATTAGATGGCAAAATGGCCAGGTGATTTTATCAAGTCCACTAGGCTACTCCTGGTACAGCTTATGGATAAGCATTCATAAATTTATACGATAAACTTTTGACGTTACCGGCTAATTTGGGTAGCAAGGCGCTGAATCCCAAAATTCTGCACCAGACGACCAAATGGAGCGCGACGCTGCTTAAATGGCGCTCTAGATAAACGGCCTGCACAACCTACATGGGTGAAGGCAGGATTCAGCAGGTTAGCCCGGTGATGAGGAGAATTTAGCCACTGGCTTACGGCATACCGAGCATACTGGGCATAATTATAGGGCTGGTAGAGTTGCTTACTCTCGGCATCGAGATACTCATACTGCTGACGCCGGGTGTTAAAACGTATCCCATACCATTCAGCGGTATCAAGGGTTTGATATTGACCGATGTTTTCGGCTACTCGGCCAAATCGATGGGTTTGTTTTTGAATCCGTTTGAGCAGTGTCAGCTCATCGAGTTGATAAAAGTCTTCATGGGCTACATAGTCAAATTGAATCATCGATTCCGCATGGTTTCGAGCGGCCTGGAATAAGGCTGGATCGTACTGAAGTGGAGCTACACCCGCCAGCCGCCGAGCCTCATTGGTTGCCTGGAAGAGGGCAATATCTAATAATGTCGTATCGGGTTTATTTAAAACCATGGGTTGCAGGGCGATGGACTGAGCGAAGAAAGCTTGATCACTCAACGAATAGAGTTCTTGTGGACTGGTTATCTGGCACAGCCATTGCCCAAGTTGAAATACGATCCACCAGTTCATAGCAAAAAAGACTAAGCTACCTAGTGTATTGAAAAGCGTTAATTAGGTTTCTTTACTTACAGGTTTCTGTACTGTTTGTCCCCTATCCCACTTTTGGGACGGGACAGTTTTGCCGGACACTTTCGACTATACCTGAAGTTGCCAGCCTGACAAACAGCCACGCTGGGTAATCCGACGGTTCTATTCTTATACGAATTTTACCAGCGTTGCAAATTGCAACGCTGGTGATTTGACCATTCGCATTGGTGAAGGTTCGCGTTTGAAACGTGATCCTTTTGACAGTTCCGATTTCAAATCAGAACTGTCCCAGCGTTGGGAATCCACACGCTGGAGAGATAGATGTAAACAACGTAATGGTGTCAAGGTGTCAATAAAGGTGTCAACGCTTATTTTGACACTGTCAAGGTGTCAAACACTATATAGGGGGGTTGACACCTTGACACCTTTAAGTAGGTTAATATCTACAACTAGATACATAACCCTTTAGCTAAAAGAGCAGGGTCGCATTGCCTCTTTGGCAGATATAGTTTCACTTAGCGAGTAATTGCCCAATTTTATTGTCTAATCGCTCACCATATTTTATCTTGGCTAATAGAATACCATCAGGATCGGCCAACAATAAGGTTGGGTACTCAATTACATTATAGAGCCTATTAATCCCTTCTTTGGCACTGGTAAATTCAGCGGTTTGTGTCCAGCTCATTTCATATTTACTTATCGCTTTCAGCCACTTCTCTCGATCCGTTGGCCGTTCAAGCGCAATACTAATGATCGCTAAACGGTTTCCATATTTTTTGTGGATTGCCCTTAATTCAGGAATACTTGGTATGCAGGGTACACACCAGGTGCCCCAAAAGTCTAATAGTACGTACTTACCGGCAAATGAAGTAAGCGATATAGTTTTACCCGTAGCATCCAGTAGCTTAAAAGTGGGTAACTTTTTACCAATACGGGGTCGATTTCTAAAATTATTAATTCTAGTGATTGCCTTTTGAGCTCAATAACTGGCTTTTACGGATGGACTCAGTTTGGCATAAAGCCCTTCTAGTTGATCGTAAATAGTCGTATCGTAGACCGCTTGCCAATAGAGTAAATAAGCAGCCGTTAATGTGGCAGGATGTTGCTCTATAAATTGACGAGTTGCCTTGTACTCTTGAAGAACGATAGGATCGGCCTCAGCGCTTGATTTTCCTTGCTTCTTTAGGCTGTAAGGCCTCTCAATCTGTTGCCGGTACACCTCTAACAGGTCGTTCTCGGGTGTTCCCGTACATCTTAGGTTAGGCGTTGAGCCCAGCGTACCGGTTATTGAAGTAAGTGGTGATTCGAGCCAGAATGAAAATTGAGTTGCTGTAGTAAGTACAAGCGTAGCAATAGATCCATCAGTTTCCCCAATGGGGTGCATAAACTGACTCTGATGTACTTTAACAGTGTCATAAAAGAACATTCCCTCCCGTGAATACTGAATAATAACCGACCTGCTGCTTAAGCCTGTAATATGGGCTTTAATTTTATGGGTTACCTGGCTAAATAAGGGAGAAAGTGCAACCAGTAGCCAAACGAAAGCGATAAGGGCCGTCCTGAGATGTAATGTTATTTTCATACCACCTTGTGTTTACATCACTAGATGATATTCTTTGTCAGTTTTCACAAACTGATATTGTATTTTGAGTACTGTTAGGGCTGTTGTAAACATATATTAACCATTTGTGATAATTACCAAAGTAATATAACCAAACTCATATATAGGAATTTCCCCAAATATTATCCAGCAAGTCCATACCAGTGCCAAGTTCCCTAGTTTTAGATATTCGCCAAATTCTCATTTGTCCTGTCCCGAATCTCTTAATAACTCCAGGACAGGACAAATTATATGACTACTTAATCGACCGGTTACATCTGCTTTGTTTCATGTCATCTTTTAAGGTAGTTAGCTAAAAACACAAAAACGGAGAATACATTGTGTATTCTCCGTTTTTGTGTGTAATTCTGTATGTAAATCTTGTAACTACTTGATTTTTAGGATTTATTGCAGAGAGGAAGGGATTCGAACCCTCGATACGGTTGCCCGTATACACACTTTCCAGGCGTGCTCCTTCAACCACTCGGACACCTCTCTGTATGTTTTTCATTACTGCTTGTTAATCAGTAAGTTATGTTCGCAAGCTCTATCGGTTGGGGGCAATATTGGGGGCAAAATGGCCCCGTGGCTGGCCCTGATTTTATTATTTTGTTACGCAGGTTGTTTGAATAACTATGCCGTTTACAGTTGTAGTGTTCGCTTTCCTGTACTTGTTCATCTCGTCATTATCACAAAACTCCTTTGTCACTTTTTGAAAATTCTTCGCTTGTGAAGCGAAAGCAGCTTCGGTTGTACAGGTATAGCACTCTTTACCGATACCCAGGGCACCACACCCATTGATGGCCATGCAAACCATAGCGATCACTAGACAGGTCGGTATAGTACTACGTAGTTTCATCTATCGCGCAGGCCCATCGACCACCCGCAACACTTTTAAGATTGATCGTATTTGTTCAATTGGCACCTGAACCGATCCACCCGTTTCGGTATTGTCGGAGTGCAGCATCAGGTAGCCTTTATGAAAATCGTTGTTCTTAATCCGTTTGATGACAAACGAACCGGCATAGCTCACGGCAAATACACCTGAGTTGATATACTGCCAGTTGCTGCGATCAACCGGAGCGCAGCGAACTTTTGTACCCGATGGGTAGTAAGGTTCCATGCTGTCACCGTTGACCTCGATTACGCAATTCTCATTATAGTTTTCATTTGGATCGCGGATGATTGTCCACGTTTCGGGAAAACCATATTCATTCTCGCTGCCACTCATCTCCGCAAACGTTGCCCGTGCTGGCACCGGCAGGTAGGGGAGGGTTATAAATTGTAACGTTTCAGACTCCTGATGTACCGCGTTGCCGGTTCCTTTGAGTAAAAGCTTTGGACCAACGCCCGATTTAATGAACTTGACCGAAACCCGGTAACGTGGGTGCTCAGATAGTTTGTACAAAAACGACTCAGATACACGCTGTCGACCACGAAGGTATTTATTAATGACACTATGGTCTTTATACCCCAGGTCTTTGGCAACCTCGGCCTGCTTCCAGCCTTGCTCCATAAAAAGCTCATTCAAACGCTTGCGTTCCTGAGAGCCTACTATATCCATAAGTACCAGGGTAGAGAGGGGTGCGGTTGGAGTATTAGGTGTGGTCAGCATAAGGCAAAAAAAATTTTTGTATCGTTGGGCTAAATATCACAAATTGTTTTTACCTTTGGGCTATAACGTTACGTTAACGGTCGTTTAACGTTAATGTAACGGCAATATAACGGATAAACGGTAATAAGCAAGTCATATGAAATATGATTTTGAGGGACTTAAAGCCCGTATTGCGGACATTGACGATGGGCAGTCAAAACTAGCTGCTGCAATGGGTGTTTCTAACCCACGGATTTACAAGATTTTAAGCGGTACGACCAAACCAGAGCTTGCAACAATGGTGAAGTTGAATCAAGAACTAAAAAAATTGGAAGCCGAGCGCGATAATTTGGTTGAAAAGAACCCGGAAATTTTTTTGCCCGTCAATGGGCTATATAGCCCATTATGTTCTTAAAAATCACACGGGGTGGACAAACTAGCCCATTGCCCCAACCGACCGAGTTCGTAAAGCTCAACAAGAAACGGTCCATGATTGAGCGCATGAAAGCACGTCACCGGGCTAGTCGTGATGAAGCCATAGACCGCGAACGGGCAAAGGAGTTCAATCTAACCCACAAACGATAGCACCACTATGAGCGGCAAGAAAGCTAAAGCACTTCGCAAAGAAATGTCACACCTAAAGTTTCCACTGGTTGAAATAGCACCAGGTTTTGAGGTGAACCACCGCCGACGCATACTCGGACTTGCCCGATCAACCGGCGCATTGCTCGATGATGCGGCTGACCAATACGCAACTAAAAACGGGATGATAGGCAAAGCGAAGGTTAAAGACAATCTGAGGCGTCTAACCCAAAAATGAAATACTCCGACACGTAGATGCCGGTTCAAGACAGTGCAGTATAACTTTTTAAATCAATCAAACATGGACACAGTAACACCCCAACCCGAGCTTGCAATTGACATAGCTCTAAACACAAATTCAAGATATAGCAGTGGTTCGATAGCAGAGACTGCATGGTTTGCTATATCCCAGTACAGAGATATACAAGTCCAGGCTATGGCCACAGAAATCGGCCGAGGTGATTTTGAAGCGGCTGAGGGGCACCACGACATACTGCATCAGTGCGATGGCATATTGGAGCAGATTGCATTAAAGGCAATCAATTTGGCTCAGCACAACTATTGGCTAACACCAGAACAACTGAGACACAACCCTTTCGATCAAGCGGAAATTAACAAGCGGCTCGATCAGGATAAACAGAGCTTTCTGGAAAAGTACGAACTAACTCCAAAGTCAACGGGAGCCCACTAAAGACGAAACCCCGGCGAAGGGCGTCGGGGTCAGTGCAGTTAACTTTTTAAATCATCACAAATGTATGCGTAAAAACGAAAAAACCAAAAGTCAGTACATCTCTGCTGATTTTGAGGCAGACTATTCATTCGATCTGGATGTCTCTATTTGGGGTGAAGGCTATCAAAATAACAAAGCCTCAATACTCTTTGAGGCTCTTGAGATGCTTCGTGAAGAAAGGCTAAAGGTTGTCCTTTTTGAGCACGACGCTACCGGCAAAGATGTATCCAGCGCAGCCTCTTTCAAGGAAGACTACGACACAGCAAAGGAGATGCAACGCCAAATCTTTGAAAGCGTCTGCAAAATAGGCTTCCACAACTATCTGAAAGCTCAAGCCCATAAGGGTCAATATTTCCAAGACCTTCTAATAAAAAACTTAAACGGTACCGAGGATAAGGAAGCTTACGAACGGCAGGAAGCGGAGTACAGAAGCTGTTTTGTTAATCACGCAACTTTTTAAATCACAATAAATTATGAGCAGTTTTCAAAAACAGCATGAGGTCCGTATGCCAAACCTAGACGGACTCAACGCAATTGCCAAAGACGACATTTTAAAAGCCAGCAAACGGGGTATTGACCTAGCTACACTAGAGATCCTTGCAAATCGATACCGGTTAACCCCCGAACTTAATTCTGAATTGGCTGACACCTTTAAAGTTCCAATGGGCAAGGTTCCTGGTGATAGACTCAATTGGTGGCGCGAAAAATCGGTAGTTGAGGCAACTGGGCTTTGGCCCGACGACTTCAGTTTATCGGTTGAGGATTTCTATCAATTGCAGATACCTCGAACTCTGAGCGGAGATAAGCGGCTGTCGATTCAATATGTTCGTCAACTTCGCCGATGCTGCTTGACCTGGGTATTAAATTTTTGTGATGATGTCGTAACGGATACACAGTCAATCCCCGGGCATTGGACGCAACGTCTTGATGATGTTCGGCAAGTATTCGAGTTTCTGGATATGCTAGTTGTGGCTTTAATTAAAGGCACCGACATACACTGGTTTATTAACTCGTTCTTCTCAAATCGCTACAATTCTGACAACCTGATGTGCATGAGGGATTTCCTTCAACATGGCTTCATGTTGACTATTGATCGCTTTCCTGAAGAGATTGATGACAATTCGCCACGGAAGGACTATCATAGTGTTAAGCAACACATCTGGTTTTATAACGGGTTATATGAGCTACTAACGGCTTACTACCACGGCGCGCAGGATAAGGAGTTAGATGACCTTGAATCCACTCCTGAGAATGCGGCCGCTTGAGTTTCGTGTCTGGCATAAGCCAACACAACGCATGTACCCTGTACATAGCATCTGTTTTGAAGACGAAACAATAACCCATCAGTTAGACGGCGATGCATCGATTGAGCAATGGGATGATGTATATGAGTCTCCTTTCAAATTTCACGAATGCGAATTGCTCCAGTTCACCGGAGTGCTTGACTGTGAGGGTAATAAAATCTTTGAGGGCGATATTCTTTACTACTCCTGCATACTGGATGACCCCGATGAAGACGAAGATCCGCTATATGAACACCATGCCGTTATTCAGTTCATGCACGGCGCTTTTGGCGAATTACAATTTTATCCTTTGGAGCCTATACAGACCCTAGCGGCCATGCAATCAGTCATCAGTGAGGGTTACGACTATAGGAGAATAATAGGTAATGTGTTTGAAAACTTCAACCTGCTACCCGATTATGTCAAAGAAAAGTTTCTATCGGAGGCCGTTGCAGTTTAGAGCGTGGCACATTCCATCGAAGACTATGCACTATAACATAGACTTCGATGTGGACTTCGTAACGTTTCGTTGGGATGACAAAAAGACAGATGCTGAGAACTATGCAATAGTCGACCATCCATTAAAGCGTAAGGACTGCATCTTAATGCAGTACACTGGTTGTCGTGATCCTTTTGGGCGTAAGGTGTGGGAGGGTGATATACTCCGTTTCGATATAGAAAAAGACCCCCCTCACTGGCCCTACGCTTATTCAAGGTTCTACAGAGTCATTTATTATCGAGGTGCTTTCTGTTCTATTCCTCTGGAGGCACTAACTGATTTTGATAAATACGACCCTTGCTATTTATACGAGGGCGTTGACGATCTGGTAACTGGCAATGCCCTTGAGCATCCTGAATTACTTCAACTGACCGGCGAACAGCCTTATCAATTTACGCTAACAGCTACAATTAGTAAACCTTAACAACCCCATGCAACAGTACATTCATGTTTACCCTGCTACGTCAGGCGATTTCATCATATCCGGTCGTAGCCTCTGCATCGCCTTTTCAGGCTATAAAGACCCTAAAGATCAGTTCTGTAACTGGATCAACAACCGAGTCAAAACTTTGGGTCTGGTTGAGAATACCGATTACATCAAAACCAAGATTCAGCACCCTGACACGGGACGAAAAGTGCTCGAATATGTGCTTACAATCGACGCGGCTATTCTGCTGGCAAAAGAAGACCGTTCACCCTGGGCCGAGGGCGAGTTGACCAGAATCAAAAACGGCGAAACAGACGAGCCTACTGAGTCACCTGTCCACGTTAATCAAGTTAACGATGATACTAACCCACCCACCCCGGCGGGTGACACACAACCAGTAGAGAGAGATGAAAACGATGAGCAACTAACCCCAGCGCAACGGTTGCTCAAGCAGGCTATTGCGGCCGTCGAAGCCGAGAAGAACCATAAGCCTAGCAATGTTGAGACTCGACTGGTGGAGTTAGAGGGCAAACTGGATGCCGTGCTCACCTTCTTTCAACTGGCTTCGCAAACCCTGTTTAGCAAAACGGGCACTGCCATTACAACGGTATCGGCTAAGGTGGCTTTTGAGATCGCCAACACCAAACCCGATGATGCAGCTCTGTTGGTGAGCGATAGCGACCGACCTGTTAACCCGGAATCGACGCGGGGCAAGGTGGTTGAGATTGTGAAGGCATACGGACAGAGCAAGAATATCGAATACCGGCGCGTATGGACGTGGCTCTATGGTCAGATGCTGGCAATCTATGACTTCAATGCAGCCCTGCACCGTACCAACACCAAAGAGCCGTATATCGAAGCGGTCGAGCGCGAGGGGCAGATTGACAACCTACACGCTATCGCGTCCAAGTACCTGCAAACAGCGTCCTAATTTCTCACCTGAACCTGCTGGGTGCTCCTGGCAGGTTCTTTACTAATCACCACATGGAAGATTTAATTGATGTTGATACTGCTGTTGAGCAGGAAGTTATTGAACAGGCTACTATTGAGCTTGTAACGCCCGAAATAGCTGAAACCTTTTTGGTTCATAATATTCACAATCGCCCGTTAACGCCTGGGCACGTTAATTTCCTTGCCGAGCAGATGCGTGCTGGTGTCTGGGAAATGACGTATGATCCGATTCGGTTTGGAGAATCAGGCCGGTTGATGGATGGTCAGCACCGTCTAACGGCAATCGTTAAATCAGGCATTGCGCAAAAGCTTTTGATTATTCGCAACCTGCCGGATAAGCTTTTCAGGGTACTCGATACGGGCAAAAACCGCTCAGCTGCTGACGTGCTTTCTATCGCTGGACATGCTAACAATCGCAACGTTGCGGGGCTGGTACGCATGATATTAAGCTACGAGCAGGGGCGCATGTACAGCGTATTGGAGAGTACGGGCCGCGCTCATCGTGGAGCCATCCCGCATGGTGAGATACTTGATTACGTCGAAAATCACGACGTGGTAAAGTACTACAATAAAGGTTCGGTATGGTATAGAGACTGCCAGTTTTGCCGCCCTACTGAGTGGGCGTTTTATTACTGGCTGTTTGGTAAGATCGATGAAGAGCAGGCACTCGCCTTTTTGCAGTCCATTGCGTCGGGTTTGAATCTTCAGGAGGAATCACCTGAGTACGTATTGCGCAAAAAGCTGGAGAAGTACAAAGTTCAGAATATCCGTTCAAGTCCGGTTGAGCGACTGGCTTTGGTCATTAAGGCATGGAACAAGCACCGTGCCGGCGAAACTGTTGGCTACCTGCTGTACAATCCGGATAAAGAAGGTTTCCCACGTCCTGAATAACCTAAAATAAAAATGTTTCTCGACTTAGAACAACTAACGGCTGACGTAAAGGCCGCACTGGAGGCTGGCAAATTGGCCGCTGATGCCATTGATGATGGCGGAGCCTGCAACATGGATGGTGTAGTGCTTTCTATACCCATGATACGTGAACGTAAGGTAGTCGAAGCGCTGGCTAAAGCAGGCGTAACGACTAATAAAGGTGATTGGGGTTGGTGCGGTAGGGGTTATATGATTAACCCGACTTCGGACGGTCAGGCTAACAAGCGCCATGTAGCGTCCGAAGCCATTGGCAACCACCTGCGCGATGCTGGCTATGATGCAACGAACTTCTATTTAATGGACTAACAAGATGGAGCCAACCAAAGTGAAGCCACTTTTCAATTTAACTACGTTTGCTTCTGTAGCTATTCAGGCTGACGAATACGCCTTTACACTTCAAAGTGAAGCCTACGGATACCCGAAACATCAACTCAACATTGATGACGAAAGCCGGGTACGACTTCACCGGATGTGCGTACAGGCTCGAAATTTATGGATGCATCTAGCCAAGCTACATCAAACCTGCTTTGATTTTGCGGCTGGTAATATTAAGCCTTATGCAGACTATTGGTATTCCTTCGCTGAGCCGGACGAAGAGCCTGAACCGCATAATCCATTTCAGGACATTACAGACTGCTTTGGCTTCGGCTCAGCGACTGACCTACCCAGTGATATAGGACAGTATAAAGAGTTGCTGGTTATGGTTGCTATTTATGGTGGTGTCGAGTCTGCGAAGTGGGAGAGGTATAAGGAGCAGATGGGAGATACTTATTTGGTGTCAGGCTATGAGCAGCTTGCTAATGGTGCATTGATTCTCTGGCCTGCCAGTAAAGAGATGAAGGAGCAACGCGAAATTGAGCGGCTTCAGGAGGCTATTGATGTTGAATTTTGCCTTGACAACTATAATAAGTTCTACGAGGTATCGCAGGCCATCATTGCCGCCCATAAGGTATGGAATGACCACGTAGGATGCGCGACTGAAATTTTAAAACTATTCGCTCCACGTGAGTCAACACTTACTGAGAGCGTCGATGACCTTCACCGCTCATTATGAAGCAGCCCAAACTCCCGGAGGTAGTGAAATACTTCCGGGAACAAAAAAGCACACCTGAGCTTGCAAGATCATTCTTTGAACGCTACCAGGCGAACGGATGGACGGTCACTAGAAAGCCATCGGCAGCGACCCACTGGCGACCTGAGCGCAAGCCAATGAAGGACTGGAAACGCACAGCACTTGGATTTATCGAACGTCAAAAACGGAATGAGCAAAACCGCCAATATCGACAACGTATATGACTAACCGTAAGTTAGATTATAACTCTTTTGAGTCGCTCAGGTTAGCCACTCCCGAGTCGAGAAAGCCTACATGGTTGATCGTGGATTACGAATGGGAGAAGGCTATTGCGCTGGCATGGACTTCACCCGGTTACTCAAAGCGGATGGAGGAACTAGGCTATCCTGAATATACTATTTTCCTCTTCGCGTGGGCTGACTCAATTCAAATCTATATCCTGCGCTATGTCTTAGGGCATCGAAAGACGCTGCATGCGGTAATCAAGGAGGTGCAGGCTTTTATCAAGCTGTATCAGACCCATAGCCGTGAAGTGATTGGTTTTGTTCTCTTTACCATCAGTCATGACTTGCTGGTACGGGAGTGGTACGAACTAATGGCCAGACTCAAGATTGTCATACAAAAGCTTGGTGACCGATTTGGCATTGACCCTTTCACGTACGAAGACGTAAAAACAAAGAGACTGCCAGTAGAGGACCGTATCTAATTACCTGACCCATGAAGTACTTCTTACACGATACCAACGCCTTTCAGGATGAGAAAATATCTGAGCTATATATGGCCTTTGGCTATGAAGGTTTAGGTCTTTTCTATACCACTCTGGAACGGTTGGCTGCTCAAGAGAAACCCATAAAAACAGTCGTGCTTAAGAAGCAGCTGGATGTAGGAAGGAGGCTCGAAAAGTGCTGGACTTTCATGGAAAGTATCGGACTACTTTGCACAAAGAATGGTGAAACTTTGAGTGTACGAATGTTGTCGTATGTGGAAACTTACGAGGAAAAACGAAAAAAAGACGCTGAAAGAAAATCACAACAACGTGATAAACAGGGAGTTCCCAAAAATGTCCGCAAGGAGTCACGCGGTAGTCACAACGCTAAAGGTAAAGTAAATAAAGATAAAGTAAATAAAGATAATACTAACGATGCTGACGCATCTAGTGTGCCTGATTTGTTTGAGCAGTTTTACGACACCTACGACAAGAAGGTTGACCGTAAAAAGTGTCAGGCAAAATGGGGTAAGTTGAAGCCCGAAGATCACAAGGCAATACTTGAGCACGTACCGCTCTACATCAAAGAGCATCCGGACGTCAATTATCGCAAAAACCCCCTGTCTTATTTGAACGGTGCTGTTTGGCTCGATCCAATCAAACCCTCATCGCGACCTACCGAAAAGGAGATGGTCTATTAAAAATTCACTATGGCAACTTATGAAGAGTTAGGAATTGAGATTCGCGGCAATAGTAAACAGCAAAAGGTCAAGTGCCCGACATGTTCACATACCCGCAAAAACAAAACCGACAAATCGCTGTCAGTTAATCTGGATAAAGGTACCTATCACTGTTTTAATTGCGGATGGAAGGGCGTAGTAGATGGCAAGACGGCTGAGGAAAAAAAACAGGAGGGTAGGGAGTACTACCGGCAACAGCGTGAATACGCCAAGCCCAACGTTACCCATGTACCCCTTGCCGACCGTACCGTTAAGTTTTTTGAAGATCGCAAAATTACCCGCGAAACGCTCCAGTACTTCAAAGTTACCGAGTCGCAAGAGTGGATGCCTGAGAAGGACGGCCATAAAGCTGGCAAACGAACCTGCATCAACTTCAACTATTACCGAGGTGATGATCTGGTTAACATCAAGTATCGGGACCCACTCAAGTGCTTCAAGATGACCAAAGATGCTGAGTTGATTCTATACAACCTCAACTCACTCAAAGGTCGAACCGAGATGCTGATTTGTGAAGGCGAAATTGACGCGATGGCTTTTTATCAGTCAGGCTACTATGGGGCAACCAGTGTGCCTAACGGCGCCAGCAAGGGCAGCGCAAAACTTGAATATCTGGATAACTGCGCGGGTGAGTTTGACGTCATGTTTAAGATTATCATTGCAACAGACGGAGACGAGCCAGGCCGTGCGCTACGTGATGAGTTAGTACGTCGACTCGGCAGCCATCGGTGTTGGCTGGTTGAGTATCCTGAAGGTTGCAAAGATGCTAACGAGGTACTAATTAAACATGGCAATGATGCCGTGCGTAAGCTATGGAGTACGGCCACCGCTCCGCCTATTGAAGACGTACTAACGTTTGAAGATCTCGAGCCGGACATGGACGATGTTTATCAAAATGGATGGCCAAAGATCGAGCCGATTGGCTATGAGGGTTTTGATGCGTTGCTCAACTTTGGACCTGGACAGGTAACCACCGTTACGGGTATTCCTCAGCATGGAAAAGATGAGTTTATACGGCAAATTATGATTCGTAAAGCCGTGCGCTATGGTGAGAAGTCATTTATCTTCAATCCAGAAGAGGAGGCATGGGTGCAGGCAACCAAGGCCGTGCAGCAGCTTGTTGGTAAAACCTTTTACCGCCACGACCGCCACAACTCCGTGAACCCGGCGCAGTATGATTACGCTAAAAAATACCTTAACGCTCATTTGTTTTTTGTCGACCATATCAACGCTGACCTAACCATTGATGGGCTCTTAGTCAAGTGCGCAGAGATGGTCCTACGAAAAGGGGTCAAGTATATTTCACTTGGACCCTATAACTGCATTGAAGATAAGCGCGAACAATGGCAGACCGAGGGGGAGTACGTCAGTCAGATTTATCAGAAGCTTACACGCTTTGCGCTCAAGTATAAGGTGCATATATTTTTTGTCGCTCACACAACCAAGATGCTCAAGGAGGGCAAAAAGTTCGTAGTACCCAACCTTTACAATATATCAGGGTCGGCCAACTTTTTCAATAAAACTCATAACGGTATAACCTGCTATCGTAACTATGAAGAGAACACTACTGACATATGGGTCCAAAAGGTGAAGTACTTCTTCTACGGCAAACTTGGCATGCAGTCGTTTCATTTCGACGTTGGCGTTGGTCGATTTACTGAGCTTGGAACGCCTTTCACCTCTGACCTGGACTATCTGATTTACGGCCAGCCTGGTCGAATGACCTCCACTTTATTTCCAGATGAAGAGCCTAGACAACCCGATCCACCCACCGAGCAACAGCAACCGCCGACCGATGAGGCCAGCACCGATACTTACGACGGCTACGACCCCGAACTAGGATTTTAACAATCAAACCCCAAACACAATGGATAGCACACAGATTAAAGACCAATTCATTACGATGGTTAGCCATCTCATCACACCGATTGAGATTGTTGAGTCGACGCCTAAAGACTTAGCTCAAACATTCTCTGTCATTGGCATGGTATCGACGCTTATTCAGGATAATCGGATTAGTGAACTCGATGAAGTACTTAAGCAGCACTTTGGCGAGTACTATGTTGATCGACAGATAAAAGGCCCTGAGTTGAATTATCAGCAGATGGTTAATCTTTTGGGGCAAGTCATTGGTGCAATCAATGCGCCAAAGAACGTTAACTCAGAAGACCCACATACAACGTTTCTACGCATCACATTGGACGCCTTTCATAATATAATACTAGATGAAAGCCCTATTGAAGTGGCTATAGGATTCAGCAAACAGTTTCCCAACTACTACGCCGACGCTGTGATGCATGAGCGAAAAGCGGCTAGTGGCATCAATCCTTACGCGGGGAGCGACAACCCATCTGCAACGGATACGGGCGACATACCTTTCATTTAACCCCCCTGTAAGCAACCTTGCTTACAGGGGGGGGGTATTACACAAGACGTAGTATAGCACGAGTTGTTGCATAGAAAAGCCTATACATTGGCCGGTACCTAAAAAATACTTTCCAGTGTATAGGCTTATTTCATAATACCGTTTTTGACGGCATTTATTTATATTGATCGCCCATTTAAACAGCAGCAACATGAGCAACCTAGTAGAGGGCACCGACATTGAAGTAGGCAAATGGTACCCGGCCAGCACACCTCCACCCGACATCAAAAACGGGGAGCTTGAGGAAAAATATGACCTGATATTAGCCATCAAAGATTACAACATTGTGAGCGGCTGGTACGCTCATGATGAGGGTGTGTATTACTGGAACTGTGAACGCTACGATAGTTTTGATGACGAGCCAATAGAAGGTTGGACCCGGGAGCAGGAAATCAATAACAACCTCGACCTAGTTTATGAAATAGCCCGAGGGGTAGCCGCATGGATAATCATTCCAAGTCCTGACAATGAGTGGCCTAGTCACGACGGTTCTAATTATTGGGAGCCTGAACCTGAAATACCCAGGCAGCGAGGCAGGCCTGATAACGATGAAGGACAAACCCCGATGCTCCCTACCGACGCACAAGCATAATTTGCGTAACTTAGGGTATAGAATAAGCACTTTACTCAGATGGCTAATAATCAAAACTTAAAACCAAAAGAAACCGATTACGATGCGACTGTTCACGATGAGGAAGCGTATCGATATTCTTTGCTCGGACATTCATTAAAAGACCTCGCCAATGACTTTGGCATAGGTTTGACAACAGTAAAAACGTGGTTTAAAGAAAATCCCTCGTTTCGGGCCTCAGTCTATCGCGGGCGCGCGTATGCTGATGCGAAGGTGGCAGAGGGACTATACAAACGCGCTACTGGCTTCACGATCAAAGAAAAAAAGTTCTTCGTCGTATCGACTGGTGATTATAAGCAGGAGGTGAAAGAGGTTGAAACCGACCTCTACTATCCACCCGACCCAGGCGCAGCAATGAACTGGCTGAAGAACCGGCAACCCGATGCGTGGCGTGATAAGATCGATGTGGGCCTACCTCCTGTTATTCGGGTAACGATGAACATGGAAGACGATGAGCCTAAGAAGAGCAATGATGACGATGATTGAGGTTGTCAGTTAGCAACCTTTTAAGTGATGCAGGTTTGTATCAAAAGTGCTCATACTGATTGAAAT
The DNA here is from genome assembly GCF_014699005.1 of Spirosoma profusum. Lineage (GTDB taxonomy): Bacteria > Bacteroidota > Bacteroidia > Cytophagales > Spirosomataceae > Spirosoma > Spirosoma profusum. The sequence continues at coordinate 93,893 of NZ_JACWZY010000031.1, read as the reverse complement.
AGGCATTTTGGGTGATGCGGATTTGCATCGCATACCCTAAGAGTATGTAAGCAATATTGATTACAGGGTGTAGCGATGGTTACACCCTTTTTTGTGCGTACACTGTACACACGCTGTACGGACAAACGACCTACAAAAGACATACGCTAAGCGTATATGCTGGAATATATATTTCTCATTATTGGCCTTGATCGGAAATATAATTCTCAAAAATAGTTGCATTTTGTAAACTGAGTTTAACTATGTAAATTCGGCTCACTGCTTTGCAGATTGATCCTGTCGGGGAGCCCAATACGCGAACGCTGGCTAGCAACGGCGTTCGCTTTTTTATTTGAATTTTGTCCTAACTTTATAGACAAATGTCTGGAAAGAAGAAATATCAAATCTTAATGTCAACTGAACCTGAGCACTTAGTGCAAGAGGTCAACCTGGCGATTGATAACGGGTATGCCTGCTTAGGTGCTCCATTCATTAATCCAAATAACTATCGCATCTATCAGGCAATGGAACTACTTGAGCCTGAGTTTATTACTACAGCCGGTTATGATATAGCTGGCATTGACAAGCAGATGAGAAAAGCTATAGAAGCCGCCGACGTGTAGTTATGCCTGACCCTCACCCTTATATCAGCAAAAGACTCGTGAAGGACGTTTTAAAGGATGGTAAATTGATTCCGGCCAATGTGGCCCGTGAATACGTTGAGGTTAGCAGACTAGCCAATGACGCTAAGAATCTGAACTACGTTACGTCTCTCGTTAATATGGCTATTGAAAAAGGCGAGATGAAGGTGTGCATCTATGAAAAGCCGACTACGAATACCATTAAAGCACTCGAACGCGCAGGCTACAACGTTTCGGAGTCAAGCTTTAAGAATGAGTATCAATGTACGATAAGATGGGATTTACTATAGCCGTGACAGTCTTGTTTCTCCAAATCATATACCTCGCAGCGGGTGTTGTCTTTGGACTTATCTGCGGGCAATACATTCACCCGCAAAACGAATTGACTGAACGTTGGAAGCCACTAATTATGATATTGTGCTGGCCGTATTTGCTCTATAAGATTCGCCCTAGACAATGAGCAACCGCACCCGCCAACGACCCGTCATTCATATCCATTGGGACAGACCTTTTGTGTACCCCTACCAAAAGGCATTCATGGATAATAAGGAGCGGTTCACGGTGGTAGAGGGTGCAACGAAGATTGGCAAGACAACGCCGATGATCTTCTGGCTACTGGAGCAGGCATTGAAGGGTAAGCCGGGGCAAACTTTTTGGTGGGTGGCTCCAATACGTGCCCAGGCTAAAATGGCCTTCGACCGTATGCGCAATAAGATCGATGTGCGCAACTTCTTCAAAGTCAACGAGAGTAACCTGACGCTTACCCTTCCCGGTGGCTCGATTATTCATTTCAAGTCTGCCGACAATCCCGATAGTCTGTATGGTGAAGATGTGTACGCTGTCGTATTTGATGAAGCCTCACGCGCTCAGGAAGCGTCCTGGTTTGCTATACGGTCAACGCTCACCTCAACCGGTGGTAAGTGCAAGTTTATCGCCAACGTTGTTGGGCGTGGATGGTATTATAAGCTGGCACTTAAAGCCAGGTCCGGCGAAGATCCCGAGTATCGACATTTTAAAGTGACTGGCTGGGATGCAGTAATGACCGGGCCTTTGAGCGTGGACGAAGTTAAGGCAGCCAAAGCCAAGATACTTGGTCACGATGATGACAACCGGGCACGGATGGAGGAGGTGTATAATAAGCTCCTTGCTCATGCCTATTCTAATTTTAAGCCACTCAAGAAAAAAGCACGGCTACCACTCAAAGAGGTAGTTCAGGCAAAGTCAGAGTTACCGCCACATGTATTTAGGCAACTCTACGAGGCTGAGACTTCTGATGATGGCGGCAACCCATTTGGCGTTCAAAACCTCGACCGAGCTAAACGCAAGGGACTAGGCGAAGGTCCTGCTACGTCGTATGGCATTGACCTGGCTTCACGGGTTGACTTCACCGTTGAGGTTGGATTAAATGAAGAAAAGGAAGTTTGCCATTTCAAAAGGTATCAAATGGACTGGGAACAAACCACCAATACCATTAGCAACCTGCCCGACATACCGACTGCCGTAGATGGTACGGGCGTTGGCGCCGTGATTGTTGAGAGGATGCAAAAGGGCAGACGCTACACCGAGAGTTTTATATTTTCCCAGCAGAGCAAGCAGCGACTTATTGAAGCACTGGCAACAGCATTTCAAAATAATGAGTTGACGTTTCCTGAAGGTGGGGCGCTCGAAGACGAGCTATATAGTTTCGAGTATAGCTACTCACGTAGTGGCGGCCTCAGGTATTCAGCACCCGAAGGATTGAATGATGACTGCGTGATGGCATTAGCATTGGCCTACGATCAGCATCGCCACCAGCCGCCGACCGGTGGAGCACGGGCACGGAGAGTGCCAACCGCACAAGGACGAACGTATTAGCATGAGCAACATCATTAGACTTTACGACCACAAGGCGCAGATACTACCTAGTATATCGCCGTTACTGCTTACCCGTGATATATGCAGGGTTGTTGATGAAATGATTAAGCTTGCCAACAAAAAGAAGCTTGTTGATCATAGTGACTTTGCTGAGGTCGTGGGTGTGCTGGCTGACTATGAGTACGAAAGCGAAGAGGCGGATGATTGTGGAGGGTATTGTGATATTATCGGCAAACGAATAGTGGTAACTAACAGCGATTCAAATGATTATCACAAGGTTGCCCTCTGCCATGAACTAGGTCATTCAATTCAAGTAATAACTGGGCACTATGATAAAAGGAGCATGTTGTTGTCTGATTTAGTCAGCGAGGAGCAACAGGCCGATACGATAGGCTATTACTTGCTTAGAGGCTTATACCCTGCGACGAAACCAAACACTGAAGATTTTCAAGGTTATTTCAGTGTTGCGGGTATGGAGTTTTTAAATAACTGGTATGATGGTTTTGTGCAAAACGACCTATTCAAAAATATCGACTCATGACCTGCCCTGACATACCAATCAAGCTACCGCCAATGGAGTGCCCACCGTACATATTCACGACTCGGCCATGCAGCCGCCGCGAAATGCGTGAGATGCTGGCACCTAAGAAGTTACGTCCGGTGATCGATACTCGGGCAATGGTCATACGATGTTTGCAAAACATGAAGTTGCATAGTGGTCACATTAGATACGAATGGACAGAATGAAAAACTACACATTGATACTGACAATACTAGTGCTGCTTGCCATCTGTGTTGGCTTACCCTGCTGGCTGGTACTAGTTGGACTAAAGGCATTGAACATGCTTCATGCGTGGCTGTACTTTCTTATTGTGGGCTTTGTCGTCGGACCGCTCGGCCTTTGCCTACTCCAAAAGACCGCACCTATATTCAGGTGGATTGATAAACACTATTGGAAGTTCTAACATGCAACGATTCAAGTCCGGCGATTTCGAGTTTGATATACCTACGTCATGGGCAGAGGTAACACTTGCTCAGTTCATGGCCATTGCTCAGAGCGATAGCGATACATCGCCCTATGCCATCATTGCCGCATTGTGTGGAATGGATGAGGACGATTTCAAGAGCCAAACCCTTCCATTCAATGCCAGTCTGTTCATAGTCGAGCGGCTTGATTTTTTGAAAAAAGAGCCAGCCCTAAAGCCCGAACTACCCAAAACCGTTACCATCGATGGTGTGACACATAAGCTACCCCATGACCTCGGCGCGGTGGCTACCGTTGGGCAGATGTGGGATATTGATTTAGTGATACGTGCCCGCGAAAAGGCAAAGCAACCGGTCGACTCGGCTAATCTGGCTGACCAACTACTACCCGTTTTCTTGTGGCCTGTTCTTCGCACTGACCCCTACGTAAGCCGACACCATGCCGCCGAACTGTTGCCCATCATTTCAGCTATGCCATGCCTGGAAGCATTGGCCGTGTCCGCTTTTTTTTTGCGCAATTTTATAAATCCTACCAATACTGGAAGGATCAGCGTGGTCCTGTTGCCGTTGACCCGCTGGAAGAAATGGCACGAGCGCAGACGCCGGGCGTGGAAGCATTTGACATGCATTTTACCAGCCTTCATCTCGCGGATATTTTCAGGATCAACTACCCCGAATCAACCCGTTCGTTGATATTCGATCGGGCAATGAACGCCCTCGTGGCTGAACACAAAAAAAACACATATCTAAAACGCTTACACAAGCTACAAAACCCCTCCTCAAAATAGCCTCACTGTAACTTGCTTCCTATGCTGAATAAGTTGGAAGCAATTGCGGCTCAACTTGGTATGGCCTTTGGGTACGGTACCAATAAAGACCTGGATGATGTGGCGCAAAGCCTTCAATCCGGGTTTTTGTTGTTTCACGAAGGCTACTTTACGGCCGACCTCAACTTTGATGGTCAGGGCGCTCTTGAGTATCGCCATCAGTTAGCACTGGATATCTGCACACCCTCCAAAGTTCACGACACGCCCGAGCAAAAGAAAGCCCATTTTGACGCCCTGGACATTGAAATGCGCCGGGTTCTTAATCGCTTAACCAAGCAGGGTGAGGTGTCCGGTGCCCGTGCTCGAATGGGGCTAAACCTAACCAGTCGCAACTTCGACGCCATCCAATTAACGCTCACCCTTAAGCCCAACGCTGTATCGATATGCTACTGACAACGGATGAAGCATTGCAGGCATTGGGTAGCAAGCTCATTGCCGATGTACAAAAGTCACAGCGTGACCGTGGGTTAGTGTCGTCGGGTCAATCGGCCGAATCGCTACAGGTTAAAGTTGAATCAACTGGCAGTAAAAAGCGGCTCGTAATGCTCGGGCTTTCCCGCTTTCGTTTCCAACAGGTTGGCCGTGGTCCAAACCGATCGGGCAAACCCGCAGCGGCTCAGGTCGAAGGCTTGAAAAAGTGGCTACAGGAGAAAGGGCTTAACATTCCCGTCTATGCCATTGCTGTCAAGCAAGCCCGTGAAGGCACACCCGTGCCCAATCCGTTCAACCGTGGCGGTGTACTCAGTGAACCGCTAGCCGCCGACCGGGTGCGTGGTCTGGCTAAAGTCGATCTACAACCAGTCTTATTTAAATCCGCTAAATCAATCCTGTTCAACTAGATGGCACTACCAACATTTAAAGCATTCAACCTGACTGCACTTCGCCCCAATGGTGATGGGCTGTCCGGTGCGCAGATACGCATATTGAATGCCACCAGTGTTGACGTGACCAATGTGCTTTTCAATTCAATGGGCATCGACGTTGCCCCATTTACTGACACGTTCGGCAAAGTCAATAAAGTATTTCTAAGCACGTTTGGTCTGCCATCCGGTCAGGTGTATACCATTCAGGTGCTAGCCCGTGGCTATGAGCCGTGGTCAGTCACCACCGACACTACGTTTATTGGGGCTGGTGCGTATACTGCCAACCTGACGCGCAGCACGGTTACCGTCGGCGCCTACTCGGTCACCAATCCCGGTGCCGGGTTCATGTCGGCCATGACGCCACTGGTATGCATGGCTGAATCGCCCGGTGATTATGAATGGGAGTACATCAGAGCGACGGTCGGCAAGTCCAACGGCGATATCTCAGCGATTGAGTCGCCAGTCCATAAGACCGACCTAACGACACGTATCGACATACGCAACCGGTTAAACCTCGGCGTCAGGCCGCTACTGGTTGATACGGGACTGACTCGGGACGATACCGATTTTTCAGATAAAGTCGAGGTATCGTTTACCTCCCTGTCCGAAGAGGGAGAGGCTGAAATACCGCTCGGGTTTATTGTCTCGGTGGCTCAGACCTTACCGCCCGATGGGGAGACTGATTTAAATAAATACGCTGCCCCTGCCTTGCGTGAATGGATCGTACCCGCGCAGCCAGTTATTGCCTTTCGTGGCTACTACCGTGACGTATCGATATGGCTGGCAGAAGATCCAGACGAATCCTTTCAACTGGTTACCACCTACTATAACGCAGCTGGTGGCGAAGTCAGCACGACCACCGATGATGTGAATCAGAGCGATTACGTGCAACGGATTCGAGTCAATACCGACCCGGCCGCTACGGTCGAGTATGCGGTACTGCAAATTTTTGACGGCGAACAGGCTGCAACCAAACCATTAACTATCGAATACCGTGGTTAAGCCGCTATCCTACATATTGAACAAGGCCATTGAGATCAAGAACGAACTTGTTCTCAAGGCAAATACAGCCACGCGGGTTGGTACGTGGATGGAGAACCTTGCTGAGTCAACGGCTTTAGAGTTCGACCCTGAAAAAGAGGGAGGCTATAAAGTCAATCAGTGGGTTATCATCGACGGTGTGCTGCATAAGTGCCTCATAGCGGCTGCAACCGGTCAGTCACCAGCAACTCATCCGGCGAAGTGGAGCACCAAACTGGTGACCGATAAAACGCAGGTGACCGTTGGCAACAACCTGCCCGTGTCTGCCTCGGCTGTTGCTCAGCTACTCGCAGAGGGTAGCGGTGGTAGCGGTGCGTTGCCTCCTTATGCCACTGAAAACATTGCCGGTATCGCACGTAAGGCGAGCAAGGCGCAGCTTAATGCTGGTGTGGCTAATGATGTTTGGGTTAGTCCAGAGGATTTGGACGATAAGATTGAAGCGCTAAATGCTGGCTTGAATCCTGACCTTCAGGTAGCTACCGACAATGGCAACGTAACAACCCGTGAGATTCAGGCTGCCGAGTTTCATGCACCCTCGTTTCCATCGGCTACCAGTGCAACACAGGTGCTTGTGCCCATCAATATGCCGGGCGGTATCAAGAAGATCGGCGTATTGAATGCCTCGCAACTGCTATCGAGTCTGGGCACTGGCGGCACGTATACGGTGGTGTTCGAGGGCTGTATTGACCTGCCTATGCCTCCCAAAAGTGTCGAAGATTTTACCATTACCAACGACAAGTTCAACGTGCCCCTGCTGCACAATCTCGACCTGCCCGGTGATAAGATCCGCGCCACGATGACCGATAAAAAGGGTAATCCATTGCTGGGCCTTTTCGATCTGACCTACCCCGACAATAGCCACTTTGTACTATCGCCCATTGGTCAGATACCTACCGATTTTTCTGAAACGCTGCGCCTTGAACAATATAATCTGACTACGTAATGCAGACATATCACGCACTCATATTTTCACTCAAGGATAAGGACGGCAATCCTATGCTTCGCCCTGACGGCAAGAAAGCGGCATGGGCTGGACCACCAACGTATCAAAGGACGAACGGTGTCAATCCACCGGATGCGCTGGTAGTGAGCTGGCCTGATTACCTTGGCGACCTGGCTTTGGTGAATCCAAACTGTGATGGAGGGGGAGAGGTTCCAACGGTTAAACCGGTATGGAGCACACTCACCCCACCGCCATTGATTCCCGGCAAAGATTATATCTGGACGGTCCCCTTCACCTCGGCAACAGCCGCCGACGGGCACAGCATCGCTGATTATGATGCGCTGATTAAACCGGCGTTTCTATCAGCCGGCAAGAATTCGCAGGGGGAAATTGTACTCAGTGGATCGGTACCGGCGAACCTAAACGTCAACCAGACGTATAACTATGAGTTCAAAACGACGCAGGATAATGGAGCCTTTGCGACGTATACGAATTTCTTTCCAATTCAAAGTACACTACTTGAGGGGCTTGTCCAGTTTCAGGATGCGCAGGATCAGGCGATTGTTCGCATTAGTCCGAACATGGAAATTGCACCAATCGTATCGCTAAAAAAACCAGGCGGTACGTTTTCTACCCCGGCTCCAGCGACGAAGGGCAGTAGCGCCGAGACGGTCCTCAATAAGCAATGGTGGTTCTATTCAATCTTCACTGGACTTACTACCAATGGTATTCACATTGTCAAGATTGAAGGATTAAGCCAGATCCTGTACGGCTCGTTTCTGGTCAGCAATGGCAACGTGGAAGCGATTTTGAATCTAACAGCCACCGAGCCGACCACTGAGGTGTATGTTCTGGTTGGCGACGCTACCATTCAGAAAGGGCAGACCAAAACCTATGAGCTAAAAAATCTGGTAGGCGAAACCGCAGAGAGCGTTGGCAATGAAACCTATGAATTGCTCGGCGCAGCCATTACCGGTGTGAGTCTTACCAGTGGCGCGAATGCCTCATTGACACTGGCCAATAATGCCAACGTGACGAATGGGCAAACCCTAACGATTATTTCAAAAGTAGGTGGCGTTGAGAAAGGGCGTCTGGTTGTTACCGTGTCGGTTCCTGTTGTTCAGGTTGCCGAAATAACGGGCATTGACTGGCGCTGGATACGTACCAAAGCGGGTGACCCCTGGGCAGAAAACCAGTTTTATATCTATTTCCAGACCAGCAACGGCGGTCAGATCGAATTTGATCTGGATGGTGGCCCCTTCTTTGGTGCTGGCATCGTAACGCATTACGACCCTGAAGATCTGACCCCATTGACCAATGACTCAAAAGGGTATCAATACGTTTTTACGACAAACGGATTCCAGAACCTTCAATTAAACGTTAAGGCTCGTATTGCTGGTCGGGGTATAGCAAGTCAGGTCGAAGTAAACTTTAGAATTCCACCCACACCCTCCTTATCAACGGAGCGTGTTCAGATTTACCCGACCGGCAGTAGCAACCCGACCGAACCACCACCACCAGGCACAGCCGTTGGCGTACCCGCTCAGACGCATATTCTCAAGTCCAACCCGGATATTTTCAACCCGGTGGTCTACTGGGAAAACGGAGCATGGCACGTAAGAGATAGCGCTACGCCCGAGGTACCACCCGGTTACACCAAATACTACTTTTTCAGTGGGGCTACGGGTTACGGCTCAATGCCGTTCAACTCATTCAATCCGGGCGATGAGCTTCAGATTTACTTCTCTATCTCCCAGACGCCAAGCCCGTACACGTCCATTTTCAACCGCAAGTCAGAGGCATTTATCATTTTCGGGCAAGCACCCAGCAACTAACCATGACACTGATTCAACGACCTTCCTGGCTCAACCGCGATGATAACTGGCTAAACCGGGCCGCCCGGTTTGCGCCAAAGTTCGATCTGATCGACAACAAACTCATTTTCGCCATTGGCAAAACCGCCGATGTGGACCCAACTACTGTTCACGGCAGGTACGGCGTCAAGGCAATCAAAGATGGTTCGATGCTCGACTATTCCAAACGGCTCGAATGGACGGAAACCAAGTTCTTTGATTACCTCAATAAACCGAATGGCCCCGGCTACCCAGGCAGCCTTATCACCGAAGCCGAGATGCAGGACGGTATTAACCGGCTGGCGAAAACGCCCTACATGGCCGCTGAGCTGGAAGAGGGCAACTACCGGATACCGTACGATTCCATTCATCAGAAGTGGTTCTATCAATACCTGAAAGCCTACTTCGATTCCATCGGTCAGCCGATGAATCACTTTGGTACGTACGGCTCCTTTGCCAACTTCAATGGCGATCCGTGGGAGAACTACACTGGTGGCAATAAAATACCACCCAACGATCAATTTTTCAAGCAAACGCTCCAGTCACAGGCGGGAGCCAGGGCGGGTGTTGGGTACTTTAATTCGGGTGGTCTGGAGTCGCTGGGTGTGGGGGCCATCATTAAAAACTACACTGATTCACCCGACTATGCACACCAGTACTACCGCAAAGCGTATGCCGCTGACCGGATGGCGCTGGGCATGGGCGGTATGGTCGGTGGTATCGGCAATAAGAACCTGATCTATCTGGATTGGGCGAAAATCGAAGCCGTGGCCGGCAATACCGGTATTGGCGGCAATGAAGGCTGGCTGCACAACGGGCTTTACTATAAACGTCAGGTGGGTAACCTGGGTATAGTGAGCTCTGAAGGGCACCCACAGGTCGAGTATGACTGGTTACTTGGCTGCATCTTCATGATCGGCTTTACTCGTACACGTGGCTACCTGCCATTTGATGACACGATCAAATACGGCGCCGATCCGATGAAGGTCAAGCCTCACGATGCCGCAGCGAACGGACCCGTTAGTTGGGAACCGATCAATGGCAACCCGGCTCCATTTGCTGAGGATGGCTATCCGGTCGAACCGGTACGCTGGCATGATGCCGGAGCTGAGGCTGCCTACTACTACAATCAATGCGACCGTACGGCTGGTCGACCGTGGCAGTATTGTGAGTATAAGTTTCAGGGTATGGATGCCTGGATTACACCTGCATCCGATGGAACTACGATTCTGGAACACGCAGCTGCGTTCGATGGCCCCTATGCGGTTAACCAGGGCGCTCGTCGTGGACGCCCGGACGTTCGATTCAGAATCAATAATGCCAACACTGCAATCGACTGGGCGGCTTTCGATCCCTCACGCAGTAAGATCAGCCGTGAAACCATTATCGTTCGGCCTGTTCCCAACCGGACGTATCAAATCACTATGCAGGGCTCAAAGCTCTATGTCAACAATGAAACCGTTTAATACCTCTATGAAGTCAGTACTGACCTATATTTTAATTCTGTTCTCGACGCTTCCCGCATTGGCGCAGTTCTCCATTGGCGGGGTAAAGGAGCCGACCAACGATGCATCGATCAATCTGGGTTTCGATTCGAAAGGTCTGCCTGTCATTCGTGCGAAGGGGGGCGCTATCAAGCCGTTATTGATTAACCCGAAGGCGAACTCATTGCCCGTTTTTAGCTCCATTTCAGGCTTGCAGTCACTCTCGCTAACGGACGCCACGGCACCAAATACCATTACGGTATTCACCCCGAACATGGCGGGGGTATTCAACTACGTACCGGGTGACAACGCCACGCTGAATGATGGAGTGCTTAACCTGCGGACCGCCCCTATTGCCGGACACCCTAACGGGCTACTCTTTCATCGTCAGTACGATGGGCTGGTGAACGTCAAGTGGTTTAATGTGTATGGTGACGGAATCCATGACGATAATGTAGGGATGCAGAACGCTATAAACTTCAGTACAGCGCGCAACCTCGGACTATATTGGCCTGAAGGTACCTACAATACGTCGCTCGGCTTAACGGCTAACTTAAGTAGTGCCAGTGGTCCTTTGGTCTATGGTGGTAGTCGTCCCTCTTTCGTTGGTTCAGGCTCCGCCTCTTCACTGATACGCTACACAGGGACTACCCCTACAACGGTGCTAAAAGTGATAGGCACAGGTGATGACGGGGTACGAGTAGAAGGGTTAGGGATATTGGCCGCCGACCCTAATTTAAAAGTAGCTACAGGATTAGCTATAGAACACGCGGCTAATTATAATATTACTAAGGTTCGTGTTACTACGATGCGTTTAGGGTTGGATATTACCGACGCTGGCGAAGGTATTATAGATAAGTCTGTATTTAATTACAATAAGGTAGGCGCTTTCGGTATTAACGGCGCTCATGGTGTAGCGCCAAACGGGAACGTTTTCCTGTCCTGCGCTTTCAACTCGAACGAGATCGTTGGGTTAGCGATAGTGAACGGCTCTAATAACAAGGTTGTAGGCTGTCAGGTTTTAGGGAATGGTACAGGAACGGCCGACACTATTACGATCAGAAATATTCTCTTACAAAAACGCTCTATTTTCTTTCAGTACTTAGGCTTCAATGGCGGTAACGCGGGCTCTATAACGGACAATTATATTGAGGGCAACCGGGGGCCAGCTTGTTTAGAATTAAAGTTTGCAAACGGTGGTATAGCTTCTATAACAGGCAATACGATCAACCGGCTGGGTACGCAGTTTACGACTAACGATATCCTTTTATCTGCAACCGGTGATTTACAGGCTAACGACACTAGAAAGATTCTTGTTAAGTTAAATAACTCGTATTCTGGTTATAATAACTATACGCCTAACGCGGCTAATAAGCGTCTCGCTTTTTCGTTCGGCGTAGCCAATTACAACGGCTTTATAATAGAAGACTCTGACGACTACACACAGAGCGTTACCCTGCCTGATGGAGTTACTAAAACTAACTCACTTGTCGAACGTCCTAACTATCCAATAGCGGGCGTTAAGTTTCAATACGTATCAACTGATTTATATAACGTAAGTCAGGCATATCAGGCGACTGTAGATAATACTCAGGACACAAAGACCAATAGCTTAAGCACGGCAGTATCGACTAACACTATAGCCATAGCGGGAAAGGTAGGTAACGATATTTACGCGGCTAATCTATCCTTTCAGGCGGCTGTTGACGATGCGCAGAATACAAAAGCCAACAGCCTGAGTACGTCGGTGGCGAGTCTGACCAGTAACAAACTGGATAAGGTAGGCGGCACGGCCAACAGCCTGACTGTGACTAATTTGAGTGCGTATGGTTTTCTGCAGGGTGGGGTTTCGGGTGTTATCGAAGGCAGCGTAACGGCGAACAGCAGCTCGTCATTGAATGGTACGTTCATTGGCGCACTGGCTAACGCGACAGGCACCCTGAACGGCACGGCCAATGTAGCCAGTTCCGTTACTAATAACGCAGTCACCAACGCCGGACTTGCTCAGATGGCAACCAATACCATTAAAGCCAACCTGACCGGAGGTACGGCTAATGCATCAGATGTGACGCTGGCTAGTTTGAAAACAGCGCTTGGTCTGACGGGCACGAATTCAGGCGATCAGGATTTATCCGGACTACTGGTCAAGAGTAACAACCTGTCCGACCTGCCCAGTGCGTCAACGGCCCGGACGAATCTGGGATTGGGTACGATGGCTACGCAGAACCAGACTGCCGTAGCCATCGTGGGCGGTGTGGTATCGGGTGTATTAGGCACTAACGTTTCACTTGGCAACAGTAGCCTCAACACCACCACCATCACCAGCTCCAGTTTTACGGGTGGTGTTATCTCCAACGTGACAGGGAGCAATGTAACGCTCACCAGTGCGAATTTGTCCGGCACGCTTTCGGGTTCGCTTGTCAATCCATACGTATCGGGCAATATAACAGGCACGGGCAACCTGACGCTTGGAAGCGGCGCTACGGGTGCCTCGACAAATCCAACCAATATCAATCTCGGCTCAACTACATCATCGGTACCAGGGGCTAATTTTAAATTTGACTTATACAACGATGGCATTCCTGCGAATCGTTATGGCCTAGGTATGTCGAGCGCACAGATGGATATCGGCGCTCCGAATGGCGCAAAGATTGCCTTCCTGTTTAGTGGCACCCGAACGGGTTACGCTGATGCGTCTGGTTTAGTGGCTACTCATTTTAGTGGATCATCGACTACACCAGCGCTAACCCTCAACACGGGTGCCGGAACCTCACCTACTGCTGCAACAATAGTAGGTAACGACGTAGCAGGCTCGATCTCTTTTACGTCAGGCTCATCAGGTGTCACCACGGGCGTCATCTGCCGGGTTACGTTCGCTGCCTCCTATGGGACAAATCCACCCATTGTAACACTAACCGCAACCTCTGACGGCGCTGTACTCAATAATCAGACCTGGAAGTTAGGCACGGTCACGGCAACCTATTTTGAGATTATAAACCCAGCCACCAGCACATTCCCGGCGTCAACGACCTGGGCAGGTAACTATCACGTAATCGGACGACAATAATGAAAACGTTTCTTTTCTTACTCGTATCCATCGCCTGTTTTGGTCAGGGTTTACCGGTTCAGGATTTAGCCACGCTCAGAGCGCAGAACGGTGGCGTAGGTACGTTTCGCAGTGTTACATCAACCGGACAAATCTTTACCTGGAAAGATTCAGTGATGACCCACAACGGAGTTAACGTCGTGGTGCCGGTGGGCATGACAAAAGGCGGCTGGCTGCAAACCGGAGCTAGCCTATCGGGCTCGATCATGCCGGTTTCTACCTCGCTGACAGGTGGTACTACCGGAGAAACGAACCTGTTTGTTACGACGATTCCAGGCAATGTGCTCCAGACGAATAAGAGCGTTCAGTTCAGTTTCGACTTTCGACTCACCTCGACACTGGTAGTGAGCAGCAACCTGACCCTGAAGGTCTACTACGGAACGCAGAGCGTAACCATTCAGAACTCCGGTGTTGTGGCGGCTTCGCTGACCAATCGGGCCATGACGCTCATCGGGCGACTATACGCCTACGGGTCAACGAATAGCCAGAAAATGAGAGTCACGCTCACGCAGGACGGTCAGTTGTTGGGCTCTTCCAACCGAAACTACGTCGAAATAGGTGACTTCACGGTGGACTCGACAACCGATCAAACGCTGAGAGTCACTGGCCAGATTACTACGGGAGTGGGAACGATGACCCTTTATTCAGTCGGGGGCAATAAAACCAATTCCAACTAAGGATGAGTAGTGATTGGCTTTGTTAGTAGGCTGGAAGGACGTAAATTTATTACGTTCATGTATTGCGACTTTTAACCCCTATGACTGACCGTGACTACTCCGACCTGCTTACGTACGCCCGACTCTGCTTACCTAAGACGGCATTTTCAGAGCCGGGTGATTTGGTAAGTCAGGCGTATTTAGAAGTACGCAGTAATGACAAGGGTGAACTGAAGCAGCGTATCAAATACATAGCGGTTAGCGAGAAGGGGTACACGTCGGGTTTCGTCTCGTTTGAGAAGAAAAATTTTAAGGATAATTCAATAAAAGAGACAACCCGGGTTTGCAAGGTATGTCAACTAGAGAAGTCAATAGATTCATTTGCTGAGGATCAGAACGCAAGCAGACCCACAGCGCACAGGAGACTAACCTGTAAAGGCTGTGTAGGTAAAGCAAACCGGAAGACACTCAAACGTGACAATGAGAAGTATGAAGCATTCAAGGCCAAAGACAGGGATAGGCTCAGGAAGCTTCAGGAAGCCAAGACTGGCCAAAAGTCGAAAGTCTGGGAGGCTGTACTACTCCGGATTAAGGATAAAATTGACGCTGACGACTGGCGGCAGTTGTTAGAAAAATTGGCCGAGGGTGAGCTTGCTCCAGAGTGGATGAAATCCGAAATAAAGGCGACACCGCCGAGGCAATGGCTTGGTAAAGAGATTGACTATTTGTACGAAGCACACCAAACGGCAACGCTTCAACAGATGGCTGCTCACTTGAAACGAACAAAGCAGGATGTGGCCGAGATGATGGCCAACTTTGGATTTAAAACAGGTACCTAATCATGTCAGCAGTAAGCACAGTGACGGCCGGCAGTTCAAATTCTTTTGATTTTCCGTTTGACTTAACGTTTCGACCGGAGCTAATTGATTACGTCGTACCCGCACAAGCCGGTTGCCGTACCGAAGGCGTCTACCTGACCTGGCTAACGCTGGCAGGTGGTTGGATGTACTGGCTATTCGAGGGTGCTGTGATTCGTGGACAGAGCACGGGTGCAATGGGTCAAATCAAACGTATTGGTTTAACCCAGTCAACCAGAAAGGAAACCGGTCAATACATGGTCCTGCACACAGCCAACCTCAGAGAGCACGAAGCCGACGCGCTCGGCACGATACGTGAAAGTATATCGGCATATTGGCTCATTCACACAGAGGATGATAAAGTCAAGCAAATACCTGTCAACGTGCCAACCGGTGACGCTCAGCTATGGGACTCGCAGCGCTACGTAAACAACTTTTCAGTAACCATCGAATTGCCAAGCCGTAGAAGTCAGCTTTTATAATATGGAGGACGGACTTTATTTATATGGGCAATGGGTGTCGGAGGTCAGCGTTGCGCTCACTAAACAGAGCAACGACCTGACCAGCCCGAACACCTTGCAGGTGACCTATGCCAACCTGTTCACGCTATCCGATACGACGGCGGTACGTACCTTACTTCAGAACGCTGAGCAGTTGGACGCGGCTGGCAAAAACCCGTACCGACTAATCCCGGCGCAACTCATCAGTGATGGGGAAGTTATTTTTACGGGCAATGCGTCGCTGTTGTCGTTTATGGGTGGCTGGAAGGTTAGTCTGAGCGGAGCACGTAAAGGCTTGTTCGATCAATTAGCCGATATCAAACTTAAGGACCTCGACTTAAACCGCTATAACCACCCGTGGACGATAGAGGTAATTGATAGCTATGCCGAGAGCACCGAGGGTATTTGTTACCCTGCCATTGATTACGGCTCGATTGATAACGGTGCTTTTGCTCAGGATACCCTAACCCCGGCAGTATTTAATAAAACACTTATTCGGGCCATGCTCCAGCGCGTCGGCTATACCCCTAAAGGTGACTGGTTGACTGATCCGTTGCTTAATAGGGTGGTATTGCCCTTTGTCGAAGAGGAGCCGAAAGCCTATGAGCAGGAGTGGGTTGATGCACGTATGGCGCGGGTTACCGTAGCCACATCGCAGCCCATACCCTCCTTTAGTGGCATGAATATACTGCTGCCATTAACAGTTGATAACAACCCGTTAGCCGGTTGGCGGGATGGCAGGCAGGATAATTACAAAGCAGAAACCTACCGATACGT
Source organism: Spirosoma profusum (assembly GCF_014699005.1). Taxonomy (GTDB): domain Bacteria; phylum Bacteroidota; class Bacteroidia; order Cytophagales; family Spirosomataceae; genus Spirosoma; species Spirosoma profusum. Next base: position 77,528 of record NZ_JACWZY010000031.1, on the reverse strand, counting down.
GCCCGATACTGCCATGCGGCTACGTGTGCAGGCATTCCAGACGTTTCAGATTAAAGTTGATCAGGGAGCGGTTGAGGCTATGTTGATTGTCGAGAAGAACGGGCAAAACGTTTACCAGGAATACCAATCCTATGGCGGTCCTTATAACCTGTTGATGTCGGGTTATGAGCAATTGAAGCTCAACGTGCTCATTGAGTGCAGGGCACTTGATCAGATTCAGGTTCGCTTCATCATTCGCAAGCGTACCACCCTCGCGCAGTTCTTAATTATCGGCTTCGTTCGTGAAGAAGACACCTTTGCAAGTTTTGAGCCTGATGCGTCGATAGTCTCAGGTGACAACTGGCAGACCGCTATCAATTTGCCTGACATGAACTGTGCGGATCTTCTCAAGTCGACTGCTCTGATGTGCTCGGCTACCTGGGAGAGTGACGACGTAGCGCGGACACTCGAACTGAAAACCCTCAACGGTATACTCGACAACGAAGTGAACGCTACCGACCTGAGCCATTGCGTTGACGAGAGTGACGAACCGGAAAACAACCCGGTACTTGCCCCCTACGGGCAAAAGAATTTGCTCAAATGGAAGCCGCTGGAAGATAAAACACTGGCAGGCTATGGCGATGGTGTGATTGGTGTGGATGCGCAGAACATTCCCCTTGAAACCCCGCTCTTTGAATTGCCATTTTCGGCCGTCATCGACTCCAAAAAAGTGATCGGTGGATATGGTAGCCCTCCATTTATCGAAACGAGGACCATTACCGGCACGGGTGCCAATGTTCAGGTGCAACGAAAGTCTACTTCGCCACGGCTATTACTGGTTGAGCCAACCAAACCGGTGACAGTCACCGTGAACGTGGTGACGCCTGACCTGACCATTAGTCCTACACCCGTTCGACTCATGGCCAGCTGGTGGTATACCCGCCCCGAGGGGGCCGTGACAACGGCCAATAGCTTCTCACTGGCATTCGACAGACCACCCGGCACCTTCACCAGAGAGCAGACATTGATACAGCGCTACTTTGGCGGACTCAAACGGGTACTGCGTCGACCCCGGCAACTCACTTTGTCAGCATACATGCGCCCGAGTGAGCTGGCCACGCTGGATTTATATAGTCCTGTCAGGATTCAAAAGGTGCGCGCGGGTTCACTGGACATCAACGACAATTATTTCTACATCAACCAGATTAAAAACTATCAGTCAGCATCGGGCAGGTGTTCGCTGGTACTAATACCCTACTAGTATGGCAGATGAAAACAACAACCAGGCGATTATTCTGGAGGTGGAGATTGACGAGGGCGCTACCGAGGCCCGGTTGGTCGAACTGCGCAAGCAGTCGGAGGCTCTGCGTGTGGCAAAGGAAGATCTTAAAAAAGCCAACAAAGAGGGGAAGGTATCGGCTGAGGATTACGCCCGTAGTCTTACGTCGATCACTACTCAGGAGCGCACATTGAGCCGTGAAATTCGGGAAGAACAAAAAACGCTCGACAAACTTATTGACGTGCGCCGAGCCGCCAACGGGTCACTCGATCAGTCGAGAGCTATCTTGTCACTGGTTACGGACAAGTTTGATGGATTGAATGATGCCGAGCGGGAAAATGAAGAGATTGGCGGCAGACTGGCAAATACCATCAATGCCGTTACCGATAAGCTGAAGAGTCAGGAAGAAGCCACGGGCCGCAATTATCGATCGGTGGGCGATTACCTGAAACTGGTACGTGTCGGCGGGGTGAGCGTTGGTGAGTTTGGCGATAAATTCAAGGAAGGCACCCAGGCCGTTCAGGTATTCACTAAAGGCATTGCCTCAACGCGGGGGGCATTGATCGCACTTACGGCCATTCCCATCATTGCGCTATTCGTTGGGCTGGTGGCATTGATCAAATCGACCGATGAGGGCGCCGATAAGCTGGAGCAGTCGATTGGTTTCTTAACTCAGGCTTTTGATACGTTACTTCAGGGTATTGCGCCACTGGGCAACCTGCTCGTTGATCTATTCACCGCACCGATCGATACCATTAAAAGTCTGGTTACCGGCACGGATAAGTACAAGGTGAGTCTGGACGAAGTTGCTGCCAACGCCATCAAGGCGGGTAAAGCCCATGCGGAATATATTGCCGCCATGCAGGAGATTGAGGACAATGAAAACGCATTAATTGTGCAACGCGAAAAGGTGGGCTTACAGGTTGATCAGGCATTGCTTAAGGTGAAAGACCGTAGTTTGTCGGAGCAGCAGAAAATTAAAATACTTCGTGAAGCAGGTAAGGCTGAGGCTGACCTTGCCAAACAAACCGTTAAGAATGCTACCGATGCCTACAATGAGATCGTGAAGCTAAATAAGGCACGGCTGGCGGCAAATAAAAAACTTAAAGACGAGGAGCAAATAGCAGAGGACACCGCAAAAGCCAATGTTATTAAGGCTCAGCGTGAATCACTTAACACGCAGCAGGCCATTCGTAACCGGGAAACGGCGCAGATTGAAGCTGATGAAGCAACCCGCAAAGAAAATGCAGACAAGGCTTTGAACGCCCGGAAGAAACTGGCAGAGGCTCGGGTTGCGCTGGCAGAGGTTGAATTGATTGACCTGAAACGTCAGGGAAAGGATACGTTAGAGCAGGAGGAAAAGATATTGACCTTGCAGGGGCAACTACAGAGCGTTGGACTGAAAAAGAATAGTGCCCAACGTAAACTCATCGAAGCCCAAACCAACGCGGCAATAATCGAGGCTCGGACTAAACACGCTGTCGAACTGGCCGAAAAGTCCTTTCAACTGGATTCGACTATTACCGCTACTCGTATCGCATTGGCTCGAAAAGGTAGTCAGGCAGAACTTGAGGCTCAAAAGCAGCAGATTGAAGATCAGCAGAAATTTGATCGGAAAGCGGCACAGGATACCATTAAGGATAAGCAGCAATTAAAATTAAAACTTCGACAGATCGATGCACAGGCTGACCTTGCCCGTGAACAGTTGGAAGATAATTTTGGTAAAGGTCAGATTGATCGGGCTAAGGAGTTGGCCGACAAGCGACTCCAAACCGAGTTCGACCTAAACAAACAGACCTTTGCTCAACAGATAAAATTCCAGCGTGATCAGATTGAGCTTGAGGAAAAGCATGCCCTCGACCTGCTAAAACTTGATCTAGAGAACGCCGAGAAACGCGGCTTGCTCGATTTGAAGTTGCAGGAAGAGCTAAAGGTGAGGAAGCTGGCAATTCGGGCCAAAGCAATTAAAGATCAAAAGGCGCTCGATCAGCAGGAACTTGAAAAAGCCAAGTCTGATGCGTTAGCCATTTCTGAGGCCAAATTAAACGCGGTTGTTGCGGGGTCGAAAAAGGAGTTGCAGGTTCAAAAGGAAATACTTCAAAAAAAATACGAACTCGAAATTGCCACTGGCAAAAAAACAGAAGATGAGCTTAAGCGGCTAAAAGAGAAGAATAACGAGGATAATAAAAAACTCGATAAAGCCTATTCTGATGGTCTAGTTGATGACATCATCAATACGGTGTCGCTGGCTAAAGACACCCTGTCGACGCTGTTTGAGGCTCAAAGTGCTGCTATATTCTCGGCACTTGACAAACAGCAGGAAGCGGCTTTAAGATCGGCCGGCACGAATGCAGATCTACGGGCGCGTATCGAGGAAAAGTACCAGGCCAAACGTGAGCAGCTTGAGAAAGAGGCCGCACGTCGACGTCAAAAAATTGCCAGCATTGAAAACCTGATTGCTACGGCCACCGCTACGACCGAGGCACTTAAACTATTTGCTAAAAATCCGGTGCTCGGTGCCATTACCGAGGCATTGATATTGACAAAAGCGTTTGCGGCTCAATCGCTGATCGATGCGCAGACCTTCGCAAAGGGTGGTGTTGCAGATTATGTACGCCGGTATGTATCCGACGGGCAAGGGGGGTTAGTTCGTGGTCCTGGCTCGGGTACGTCTGACTCGATACCGGCACGAATAAGTAACGGTGAGGCTATCATCAATGCCAGATCGACGGCACAGTTTTACAATGAACTCTCGGCTATCAACTCCTATAACGGTAACGGTCGGATGTTCTCGGGAGCCAGCGCCATGCAGCCACCACAGATGAGCAACTTTGCGTATGGAGGGGTGCAGTTAAAACCCGGCATCAATGTCGGTGCTGATGTGATTACGGCACTAAAAGGGGCTAGGTTCGTCGTGGCGGTTGAAGATATCCACGGCGTTGAAAGTGATTTGATTTACGCAGAAGCACAGGGCAGTTATTAAGGCTTCTTTTTGGGTAACGGTTTGGCTTCGGGTGGTTCCAGTTCCCGCAAAATGAGTCCGTTGATGAAACTTGAAATGGTCATTTTGCGCTCCTTACAATAGGTCTTTACCCGTTCAACCCGTTCGGGCAATGTCTCCACCATGAAGCGAACAGGGGTAGCCCTGGGTGTGGGAAGGGTGGAGGCTTTTTTGTTCTCCAGAAACTCAACTCGGGCAAGTGTGATGGTTGCCCGTTGCTCAGGTGTACACAGCTTATTGTAGCCCCGGTAATTTTTAAAATTATCCTTAACGACGGTTCGGATCGTCTCACCCGACCTGACGCGGGTAAGTGCTGTCTCAAATGGCTCCAGTTCGCCCATGAACACAAAAAATACACATATCTAATACAGTTACGCTAATATACTATTTTTTGGCCCTACATAACTTCACGGCTGCACAAATTATCAATCCGGTCCTGCCGTGCCAACAACAGCCACGATTCAAATTGAGGGCATTATTTTACCTGAGCGCTACATCTGGCCTAGCGATGAGGCTACGTCCCTTTATCGGGTCAAACAGCAGGTACTTGCGGCTGGTGACTTTGACCGGCTTCGACTCGAAATCTGCTCACCCGGTGGCTACTGCTACGAAGGATGGAAGATTGTCGAGTACCTGCTTAGTTTAGGTAAACCCATTGACACCCTGTCCTATGGTCAGTGCGCTTCGTTTGGTACCATTTTTCATGCCCTCGGCGAAAGCCGAGAGATAACACCCTACTGCGAATGGATGGCCCACCGCCCGTGGGATATTGGCCTCTGCAATGATTTACAGGCAGAGAAGTTTACCCAGATGCTGCGAAGGGAGACCAATAAAATGTTCGACTATTTCGCTGAGCGCATTGGTAAGGCTGTCGAATCCATCCGGGCGTTGATCCTGGAAGATGATTTATACCTGACTCCGCAGGAAACCGTTGATCATGGCTTTTCTACAGCCATTCACAAGCTAGGGGCAATGGCTATGTCGGGCGTGTCTGCCCCAATTGAATCCGTCAAAAAGCGCAAACCGGTGTATATGATGAGCCTTAGAGACTATAAGGAGAATCCTGACGCACCCGATGATCTTACAACTAACAATTCACAAAACACAATGGCAAAAAAGCAAAACACGCTGGCGGCTGCTCAGTCACTTCTGGAAGTTGTCCAGGGTGCTGGCTTGAAGGCACTGGACATAGGTCTGAAAGACGGCCGAACGTTGGTTACCAACTCGACAGGCGACGAGGCTGTAGTTGGCGACTCAGCCACGATTGATGGCGAAACCGCACCCGACGGTGACTATCCTACTGCCGACGATAAAGTGATCACTGTAGCCGATGGCACAATCACCAAAATCGAAGATACCAAAGAGGAGGAAACGGAAAGCACGACCGATGAAAGCGAAGCCAGCGCATCGGGCGACGTGGCCGCGCTACGTCAGGAAAATCAGGAGTTACGGGCGCAGGTAAAGGCATTGACCGATAAGGAAGCGGCCAACACCCAGCGCATGACTCAGATTGAGAACCGAGTCAAAGCTGTTTTGGGCGGCATGAGTAGCTCCGACGTTCAGACGCAGGCTAATAAACTTCCCGAATCCGGCAAAGCCAAGCAGAACAAGGTTGAGGTGCCCGACAATGAGCAAGTCGGGGCTAATGTAGCACAACGGGTAATAGCCAAGGCAAACGCAAAATACAAAAGAACTCCGGCAGCCGCCTAGCAGGGCAATCGCGCATCGAACTAACGTATCAACTTAGACAGATAAAGGGAAATTAACTATGGCATCACCAATTCAAACCCCAATAGGCATCACCTATAACGGGAAACTGACAAAGGAGTATATCCTTATTCCCGCCCTGCAAACTAGCGGTTTGGATGACTTCATCAAGGTACTCACGGCGGTCAAGACCAAGCAGCAGGTGAGCTATGTTGAGCCATTCACCAAGATCACCATTAAAGATCCTGGTTGTGATTCAACACCTAACAATAAGCAACTGACTTTTCGTGAAAAGTTCTGGGATCCTCAGCCAGTTGAGGCATATATGAGTATATGCTATACTGACCTGTACAATACTCAGTTTGAGGAAACCCTGAATGGTGGTACGCAAAAACCAGACCTAACCGGTACACCTGCCGAAGAGTTAGTTTTGGAGGCTTTGATTGAAGCCGCCGACAACGACTTGAAGCGCATGTTCTGGTTAAGCAATAAGGCAATTATTGCCAGCAACCTAACGGGCGGATCGGCTGAGGTGAAAAACTACAATCAGGTGGATGGTATCTGGAAGCGGATTAAAGACGCAGTTACAGCCAACCTGACACCACGTTATACTATTTCGCAAAATGCCGCGACCACCACTGCTGGTCAGGTATTGCCTGATGGTGAAGCTAAAAAGATTCTGCGTCAGGTATACAGAAAGCAAAAGCGCAAACTCAAGGCTATGAAGGCCACAGACAAGCGCTTTCTTGTTACCCGATCCATCTATGATAACTATTCTGAAGAGTTATCGGGTAATGACAAGCTGGAATCGTCTCGCGCTCAATTGATTGATGGTACACCAACGCTAAAGTTCGAGGGTATTCTTTTGGAGGTGCTTGATGTTGTTGATCAGGCGTTAGAAGAGGACTTCACATTTACAAATAGCGGCGAAACTACTACTACCGAGTTGCACCGTGTAGTTCTTACTGTGAAGGATAACCTTCAATTGTCGGTTGATACGGACGAACGCAACCCTGTTGCTTTTGACTCTTGGTATGAGCGTAAAGACAAAAAACAATACGCACGGGCTGATTATGAGCTTGATACTCAGATTGCCCGTGAGGACCTGGTTTCCGTTGCTTACTAAACACACCGGTAGGGCCTCTTAATCGGGGCCCTACCTCAACCAACTTCGCAAACAATGTCCTGCGCAACAGAAGATATCAAAATAAACTTAGGGGTAAACATCTGTGATGAACCCCTGGCTAAAGGTGTAGGTGAGACGGTGTTTATTGGTCGATTTTCGTGGCTCTCAACCAGTGCCCCGGATTCGACCAATAAAAAAATCATTCGCTCTATTACGCTAAAATCGGGCAAGAAGCTCCTGCGCTTCATCGGTCGCAACTTCTCTAACCAGATCGGCACGAGCCTGACCACTGGTGAGTATGGCAACAACGTTGTTCAAACGCTCCGCTATATCCTGTTTGGCAACTCGGCCGCTGAAGAGGCGCAATTGGATGCCCTGCTCGATTTGAAAGATGTGTTCGCCATCGTTAAAAAGAACGGCAACCCTGGCTCATGGAAAATTGTCGGATGGAAAACCGGACTTCGTTTAACGACGCTGGACTCAGATTCAAACGACGACACGCTGAAAGGTGCGTATACGCTGCAAATGCAGGCACCGGATGAGAAGTCAACCTTCTATACGTTCCAGCACATGACCTCGGGTGGTTCGCCGGTCGATGACACTGACGACTTTATTGAGACGCTGGCGTTAGCCCTGTCTTAATGTATGGACGTATCCGCAATTTATCAGGTGGTATGTCAATGGTATGACACGGGCATACTACCTGAATCTGACAAACCGGCGATCCTTGCCGCTTACACCGAAGTTACTGGTTTAATCTTCGATGGTAGCTGCAAAAAGTGCCAACTGTCGGAGGTGCAACACGCATTACGGTATCACTTTATTAAAGTTCTAAACTTACCCAGCATGGTTACTCAAAAATGGATGCTACGTAAAGATGTTGGCCATATTCAACTGCATGGTCAAGCCTTCGCGTATATCAATAAAACACATGGTCCTGAGTCGGAGTCGGCTAAACACCTGACCGACGAAGTAGCGGAGAAGTTTATGAAGGATGACCCAAGCACCAAAGAGCTGTTTGTCGTCAATCCGGATTTTGACCCTCAATCGACTACGACCAAATCACCCGCGAAGCCAGCAACCAAACCAGCAGCAACGCCAAAAGCTAAACCGGCGAAACCTGCCGCCAAACCAGAAACACCGACGGAGCCAGTTACTCCAGTCGAACCAGTCACAACCCCAACGGAGCCAGTTGCTCCAACTGAATAAGCCGACCTATGGCTAAGTTTCAAGTTCAGCCAAAAGCCAAGAAGGTGCCCGTGACAAAACCAACTGTTACGGGCTTTCTTCCTTTTGGGACAGACGACTATTTACCCCAAACGCTCATTGATGTTATTGATGACAGCGACACCGCGACCGGCGCAATGCAGGCACGGGCTGAGTTCATTGTCGGCAACGGCATTGAAGATGAAGCGCTGGCCAATATGATTGTTAACCGCAAAGGGGAGACGCTGGATGAAGTCGTTGAGGGCATGGCCTGGAACATTGCACAAGGTCAGGTTATTTGTCTGCTCATCGGCTACAACGGTAATTTTCAGGTAAACGATATTCGTAGCGTACCCTGGGAGATTGTTAGACTTGGTGAGCCTGACGACAACGGCAACCTCTACTTTGGGGGTGTTTTTCCGTATCTGGATAAGTCGTTTAAAAAGGACCGGCGCAGCAAGTACACCCGGCTACCGCTATTCGATCCTGACCCCGAGATAGTCATGGCTCAAATACTGGCAGTAGGTGGCATTGAGAACTACCACGGACAGCTTTTATACGTAAAGGTTGGACCACCCTCAACGTCTTACTATCAGAAGCCCAGCTATTTTGGTGGCGTCAAGAATATGGAGACGGAGAATGAGCTGGTAGAGTTCGATTTCTCAACCGTTGTCAATGGTTTCAACATATCGGGCGTCTGGAAGCAACTGCGCAGCTCTAAAAAGACGCAGCGCAAAAATCGGGATGGCACCGTTGATGAGGTTGACGAAGATGAGGACGGCGTAATTGCCCAACTCAGAGCCAATCAGGGGGGCGAAAATGGTGGCAACCTGATACTGGCAGAAGCCGATAGCGTTGACGAGTTGAAAGCAATGGGCTTTGAGCCTACAACGGGCACGGCTGGACTGGCTGACCGGTACAATTCCACCAACGAGCGCGTTATGCAGCGTATAGCCCGACGGTTGCGAGTGCCTAACGAGATACTGAACATTCGCAAAAGTGGCGGCATAGCTCCTACCGGCGAAGAAATGAAGGTGGCCAGCAAGGTCATGCAACAGAGCGTGAATAAAGAGCAACGGCGTATCGATCAGACATTGGCTAAAGTGCTCCCGTACTGGCATAAGCCACTACCTGAGACACATGATTATCACCTTGAGAACCTAGACTATTTTACCGATGGCGACGATACAGCATCAGGCATGGCTCAGCCAGATTAATTTTAACGATGAAATTGGCGACGTTCCCGTGTCCTTTGATGTGATCGGGCGGTTGTCAGTTCATGCCCGTAAGATTATGAACGGCTGGCTACTCGAATTAATTAGTAGTGATACCGTTCTCGAAATACAAAACATATTTTATGATCAGAATGGCAATGGTAGTGTCGACCTGATAACCGGCGTAAATAAAGAATATTTCGATTTAATAATGCCGTTTCTGGCTAACGCCATTTGGAGTGAGTACATACTTCACGGCAACGTCAACATAACCGATACAGGCCCGGTGCAAAAACGGGACTCTCAGGGGGCTACCGAGCCAATCACCGACCGCCAACGTACCGAACTATCCCGATCTTACAAGGCGTACGCCAATGATTATGCCTTGAAACTATCGACTAAGGTGAATGCAGGCAGTGGCGTTTGTGGCGATAGCAGTGGTTCGCAGTCGGTGAGCCTGTCAACGGTCAGGGGTGCGCGTCGTAGCCGGTTTGATACCTACTCACGCAGGGACTGCAAAGGGCGAAGATATAATTAGTATTTAAAATATGGGCTGTTCAGGGTTCATTTGTAGCTGTCAACTTAAAAGCCTATCTGTTTCGGGTAGGCTTTTTTACTAAAAAAACACCCTCACCAAATGGCAAGGGTGTTTCCGATTATCTGCAAATGACTAGGGTATTATCTAAGATGTTTTTTCTTGCTTGTTCTGATTGTACTTGCGTGGCGTATACTCAATAGCTCTAACCAGGCGCAAGTTTAATTCTGGAATCTCTCTAATGTTCTCTTTAGAGATAACGCCACGATTGATCCAGCCTAGAACTGTTTCAATGTTGCTTATCCCAAACTTAAGAGCATAGTTCTTGGGTGTTAGCCATTTATCCAATGGATAGTCGACACCATGCAGTCTAAGTGTATTGGCAATCTCTTCCCGATCTTTCTTGCTTTGTGTGTTTAGTACTTTGAGTTGCTGCCAAAAGGCTGCTTTAACCTCGGCAGGTACAGCGCCCTCCATCTGCTCGAAGAGGTCAGCAACAACCTCCATAGCCTCGGGCGAGTCGATGGCTTTGATTTTGTCAATTAATGCCTGCGTGTCCATAGTTGATTATTTAGTTGATTATATATAAAGATTGAAAGGGTGGGGGCTTTCGCCCCCGTGCCCTATCCAAAGAGCTTTCGGTATTCGTACCAGCCTAAGAGTTCGTCCAACGCTTCGTCTATGACCTGTTGAACTTCGGCGGTGGTGTCACCTTCTTTGGTGATTTGGGGCCGAATCTGATTAAGTGCCGCTTCGTACATCTTAATCCAGCCTTCTACTTTATTGCTAGCCATTTGCAGTGGTGTTTAGCAGCCATCCCCCGTGGACGACATTTCAAAGGTCGCTATTCATTCGTTAGCAAACAAATGATTTAGTGATTATTTTCATGAATTAGTGAAAATATTTTTTATCAATTTTTTGACTTACCTATTACGCCTATCGCCTATATATAGAAAAGCAATGAGATGAAGTCGAAACTACTGATAATTGAAAGTTTGGCGGGGTGTATAGGTATTTCTATACAATGTAAATCCATGATTTTGCTGGCACTATTTGGCCTAGCGTGGCTGGTAGCCTCTATCTGGTATATATTTATATACGACGGGCGTTCTTGATTCGGGTGTCAACCAGTAGTCCAAGATTTCGCAGATAGCGCATGGTCACTTTGGGGTCAGTGTGACGGTTGTGACGCATCAAACGTAGCAAGTCCTTATCTTCCATGTACAGATGGACGTTGCGCGTATGCTTCCATGAGTAGAGGGTATGCTCTTCACTTAGACCAAGCTCCTTTGTTAGCTCCCTGTAGAGGTCGGAAAAATAATTGATGCCCACTGGCTTTGGACCGGGCCGTGGGTCGCTATAGTCACCGGCAACGCCTTTGGCCTGGTTGCCAAATACGTACCAGTCGGGATCAGCTGTAGCCAGTCCCATTTCTTCAATCACTTCGTCAAGACCCGGCGCTATGTCCACCGGCTCAGATCGGCCGCTTTTGGACACATTGGCAGGCACAAGGATTGTATCAGTCTTGAGTCGTATATCACCTACCTTGAGCATCCTGATTTCTTTGGGACGAATGCAGGTATAGTAGATAAATTTGATGTACTGAAGCAGCTGTTTATCGCGAGGGGTGTCCGACTGCGAAAGGTAATCAGTAATTAATTTGATTTGGGCATCACTGTAAACAGTGTGCTTGGCAACCTCTTCACGCAGCCGTTTGATGCCCGATGCCGGGTTATAGTTGATGAGCCGTTTACCTATCCAGAACGTAAAGAATGAGCGGATAGTGGTTAACTCTGTGTTGTGAGTAGTAGGGGCAAGGTTGCGGTTTTTTTGCGCCCAGCGAAAATAGTTCTCAACGTCCTCAGTAGTTAGCTCCGATAAATGGCGGTCGTGGTTTTCGGTTCGCTTTGCCCAGTCCAGAAACATGTTCAGAATCGAGCGATAGCCCATTATCGTCTTACCGCGCAGTTGACGCTCTTTCGTAGCTAGAAACGCAGGTACGCACTGCTCAAGGGTATACGAGCCTGCAACGGTCTGCTCATTGACTTTGGCAAAGGGATTGTAGCCAGCTTCTAAGTCCTCTTCAATTGCCTTAATTAGTAGATCGGCATACTCGATACGTTCCTTTTTGGTGTGGTATGAGTTGAGGTCCTGATACTGTTTAATGCGCTGGTACTTGCCGGTTTTAGGGTTGATGTAGCTATAATGGACGTACCACTTTTTTTTAATATCGCCACCGGCGTTGTAGAGTTGAGGTTTCTTGTATTGTCTCAACATTTGGCCCTTAATTTGGCCCTTTCGCTGGTTTAATGGTTGATTCACAGCAAGTTGCGGCTTATTTTCACGTTCAACCACTCGGACACCTCTCTGTATTATGCTGTTGGTACGTTGATAATCAGTGTATCTACATTGCCAAATTCTCGCTCATCTACCATTATAGGCCTCTGAATGTCATCAGCATGACTTTCTTGAGCAGCCGCAAAAGTACAAACTATGCAGATGGTGTGCAAATAGGATTTAGGAATTACGCGCAGAAGCGGTTCCGTGATACGTGCTTTCCCTGAACGTAGCAGTTAGGTGAATGAAACGCAGCTTTTCAATTGTCGGTGCAAGTAAAACAGACCACTACGTCTCTTTTCCTACGAATGTCCCGATCAGCTCTAAAGCTGATAATTCCCTGTAAGAATGGCTCAATTACGTTCTCAAGATTGGTTTGGCCGCACCGGTAAAGACGGCTTTATTTACCGCGCCTGGATGAAAAATCAAGGTTTTCCGCATCACGAATTCCAGGGAAAACCCGTCATTGGTATCTGCAATACGTGGTCTGAACTCACACCTTGTAACGCACACTTCCGCGAACTGGCCGAAGCCATCAAGCGAGGGGTTTGGGAAGCGGGTGGTTTCCCGCTTGAGTTTCCGGTGATGTCGCTGGGCGAATGCCAGATTAAGCCGACGGCGATGCTGTTCCGCAATTTGGCCAGTATGGACGTAGAAGAAAGCATTCGGGGAAATTCACTGGATGCCGTCATTCTGATGTGCGGCTGCGACAAAACGACGCCTTCATTGGTGATGGGCGCGTGCAGTGTCGATCTGCCCACGATGGTCGTTTCCGGTGGGCCGATGCTGGCCGGGCGGTTTCAGGGACGTAGAATCGGAACGAGCGACCTATGGCGTTTCGCCGAAGCCTTTAAAATGGGCGAGATGAGTCAGGCAGAGTTTGTAGCAGCTGAAGCCAGTATGGCGCGCTCGCAAGGGCACTGTGCTGTGATGGGAACGGCGTCGACGATGGCGGCTATGGTCGAATCGCTGGGATTGGCACTGCCCGATAACGCCACCATTCCGGCAGCTGATTCGCGCCGGAAAGTGCTGGCCCATCTCACCGGTATGCGGGCCGTTGAACTGGTACGTGAAGGTATTACGCCCTCGAAAATTCTGACTCGTCAGGCATTCGAAAATGCCATCATGATTAATGCTGCGCTGGGTGGTTCCACTAATTTTATCCTGCACCTGACAGCCATTGCTGGTCGCGTAGGCATCGAGCTATCACTCGACGATTTTGATAAGCTCTCGGCCAAAATCCCGCTGCTAACCAATTTACAGCCATCAGGCGAACATTTTGTTGAAGACTTATTTTATGCTGGTGGACTGCCTGCGGTCATCCGCGAACTACGTCAGTATCTGCACAATGACGCCATCACCGTAAATGGCCGGACACTTGGTGAGAATTGCGCCGATGCTCAGTGCTATGATCCCGCCGTTATTGCCTCCGTAGATCAGCCGTTTAAGCCTGAATCGGGTATCGCCGTGCTACGTGGTAATCTCTGCCCGAACGGCGCCGTTCTTAAACCTTCGGCTGCAACACCGGCGCTGATGCAACATACGGGCCGGGCCGTCGTATTCGAGAATATCGACGATTATAAAGCACGTATCGACGACCCAGAACTGGATGTTGACCCGGCCTGTGTACTTGTCCTGAAAAATGTAGGGCCAAAAGGTTATCCGGGAATGCCTGAAGTTGGCAACATGCAACTACCCGCCAAGATACTGGCGCAGGGCGTTCATGATATGGTACGTATTTCAGATGGACGTATGAGCGGAACCGGCTTCGGAACGGTCGTGCTGCACGTATCACCTGAATCAGCCGTAGGGGGCAATCTGGCTCTGGTTGAGAATGGTGATTTGATTACGCTCGACGTTGAGAATCGGCGGTTGCACCTGCACGTATCAGATGAGGATCTGGCTGGTCGACTGGTACGTTTCAAACCGCTCGATCTGGGCTACCACCGTGGTTATGTGAATCTGTACATCCGGCACGTAACACAGGCGCACGAAGGCGCCGACTTCGATTTTCTGAAAGGAGGGTCAGGAAGCGAAGTCAAACGAGATTCGCACTAAATAACGCTGACGTTAGAGGTTTTGCCACAGAGATGCACGAAGGGTAAAGGAGATTCACAGAGATTTTTTATTTCATCTTTGTGAATCTCCTTTACCCTTCGTGCATCTCTGTGCCTCAATCTTTAAAGCCCCAGACGTAATTTTGTATTTGTGTTAAAGGTGATTCGCCCACCCGCTACGTATCGAACTCTGTTCGCGTACACTTGCTGATTAAGCGGCACATTAACCACATGACCTACAACGGCTCTATCGGAGACAATCGGTACGTGCCCACACGACCAGACGGATGAATCTTGCCAACTTCCCGCCTTGGTTGTAGTACAGGTTTCGCCAAGGTAAATAATCTTGAATATTTTGCCCGAAGCCCTATTTAAGTTGTATATATTTCCGTCGGGCCCTAGCATCACTGATAAATCTCCACCTGGTGTATTCGTCATAAAAGGAGATCGGACGGCGGTCGGCCCTGATAAATCCAATACATTTATCCAGTCATTACAAAAATCTGAGAAGAAATAATCTCCGATATACGAACTTGGGTACCTCTGTATCGTTGGATTGTAAAAAGCTCCCCCTGTTATCGAACAACCTTTGCCATCGCCACTTCCATGCGGGTAAGTATACACTGGAAATGTCAACCCAGCGCAACTGGTGACATTACAAACATTTCCCTCGGCTGAAGGCCATCCAAAATTTCGGCCACCGGAAGTGGCATCATTAATTTCTTCCCAGGCGCCTTCGCCTACATCATTGACAAATAATCGGCCCGTACCAGGTTGAAAGGTAATATTAAACGGATTGCGGAGGCCATATGCCCAAATTCGCTGTCGAAATGCTGATCCCGTTGTAAATGGATTGCCCGGCGGTACACTACCATCCGAATTGATCCGTAATATTTTACCTAGGTAGTTGTCATTAAGATTTTGTGCATTTTCCCTCACAGCATTATCGCCAACAGATACGTAGAGTTTACCATCCGGACCAAACGCCAGGGAGCCACCATTATGATTGGTTTCAGTAAGTGCATTTAACTCTAATATAATGGATTCACTACCAGGAACAGCAACATCACCGTTAGCGGTGAAACGGCTTACACGGTTGTGAACGGTAACAGTTCCGCTGGTGGGAACTGTGTAATAAACATAGACGTATCGATTCGTTGTAAAATTCGGATCGAAGGCAATACCTAATAAGCCTCGCTCTCCACTTGAGTTAACTGAGAGACTCACAAATGGCGTAGCAAGTAGAGTTCCGTTCTTGACAACCCGCAACTGCCCACCTTGCTGACCCACAAAAATGCGCCCGTCGGGGGCGAAAACTGACACCGTTGGGTCCGTTAAACCAGTGGTTACTGTCGCTATGGTAAAGTTAGGGGGAAGTGTCTGGCCAAATAAAGGCGTAAAAAAGGTGAGCCCAATTAAAACGATGATTATAGTAATTGTTCGCAATAAAGAGCGAATTACTACTGAAAATAAATGAGAAGAAACGGAAAAGTTACACATACCAGTGAGTTAGTTTTAGGTGTTAAAGAGATGATAAAGCACGTAAAGACTAGCAAAGATTTCTGGAGCTGATGTGTGTAGAAGCAGTAACTTATTGTAGGAATGATTTTAAGATTAAATTGTTTGAAAAAACGGTAACAAAATTCTTGTTCTAGGTTACCAAGTTGACCCACTGCCGACAGCGTAGTGGTAATGCGTGTAGGTATGTTTTATCTAGAGCGTGTTTAACGAAGTGGGCCATGTATGCCATTACTCCGGTAATGGCATACATGGCCCACTTCGTTAAACACGCTCTTTTTTCCTTCCAGCAATACATGCCTACTTAATATCCCACTCGCAACTTGGCAGTTTCAGTTAAGATAAGTTGACCACCTGCTAAATATTGAATATCAAAGGCTCGGGCAGGCTGGTTATTGGCAATGGTAACGGCATGACCCACAACGGCCTTATCCGTCGTAGTTGGTACGTGCCCACACGACCAAATATCTGCATTTTGCCAACTACCTGCCATCAATGTGGCACAGGAGTCGAGGTAAAGAATTTTATAAATCTTACTCTGTGACAGGCTCAGACTGTATATATATCCGTCGGGGCCTACCATCACAGATAAATCTCCGGTTAATGTATTTGTCATGAAAGGCGACCGTTGAACAGTTGGCCCTGACAAATCCAGTGTGTTCATCCAGCCATTACAAAATTCAGAGAAGAAATAATTTCCAACATACGAGCTTGGATACTTCGGTACCGTTGGATTGTAAAAAGCCCCCCCAGTTATTGCACAGCCTTTGCCGTCGCCACTGCCATGTGGATAGGAATACACTGGAGAAGTAAAACCAGCACAGACGGTCCCGCTACAAACATTTCCCTCGGCTGTGGGCCAGCCAAAATTCTTGCCACCTGTAGTCGCGTCATTAATTTCTTCCCAGGAGATAGCCCCCACATCATTGATAAATAATCGGCCCGTTCCGGGTTGGAAGGTAATGTTATACGGGTTGCGGAGCCCATAGGCCCATACCCGCCTTTTTGCTGCTGAACCCGTTGTAAATGGATTGCCCGTCGGCACACTGCCATCCGAATTGATACGTAGTATTTTGCCTAAATATTTATCAAGATCCTGCGCATTTTCACTGATGGCACCATCGCCGGTTGATACGTAGAGTTTACCATCAGGTCCAAACGCCAGAGAACCCCCATTATGCCACGGAAAGGGAGAAGTCAGGGGATCAAGTTCTAAAATAACAGTTTCACTGTTAGGTACAGATACGTCGCCGTTGGCGGTGAATCGACTCACCCGATTGTGAACAGTAACAGTTCCACTGGTCGGGGTGGTGTAATACAAATAGATGTACTGATTGGTGGCAAAATTTGGATCAAAAGCAATCCCCAATAAACCCCGTTCTCCTTCTGAATTAACGGTTAAACTGATAAACGGGGTAGCTAACAGGGTATCATTTTTGACGACCCGCAATTGCCCGTTTGACTGACCCACAAATATTCGACCGTCGGGTGCAAAGACCGATACTGTGGGTTCCGTTAAGCCACTAACTACCTCAACTACTTTAAAGTCAGGCGGAACTACCTGACCAAATATGGGTATTAAAAAGGCTACAAAAGTTGATAGAAGAATCGAGCGAATTAGTACTGAAAATAGCTGATGAGAACTGGAGAAATTGTGCATACTAGTGAGTTAGTTTTGACAAAAAAAGAAAAGAAAGCTCGAAATAAGAAAAAAATTTGTAACAGTTTACCAAAGGTATGACAACTTATTGTATGAGAGATTGTGTGATTATTTTTTTTTTTAAGTGGTAACAAAACAAGAAAAATTTCCTTTTTTGCAATTTGCTTTTCTATTGATTAATGCCCTTAAATGCTTATATTTATTTGGAATGATGTTTGACGTGCCAAATAAGATACAGGTATCGTGATGCGTTATCCAGTCTCATTTCCATTACTGCTTCCTGCCTATGGCAATCCGTAACGACCGATTATCAACTGACGAATACGCGGAAAATTTCAGTGATATTCATCCACCTTTCGACACCCGCGAAGCAGCTTTGGTAGAAGCCAATCGTTGCCTGTTTTGCTACGACGCTCCCTGTATAAAAAGCTGTCCGACAAGCATTAATATCCCCAAGTTTATCAAGCAGATTACGACCGATAACGTAAAGGGTTCTGCCTATACTATTCTGGATGCCAACATCATGGGTGGCGGCTGCTCGAAGGTTTGTCCGGTCGAGAAATTGTGCGAAGGCTCCTGCGTATACAATCTGCTGAATGAACCGCCCATTCCTATTGCCAAACTTCAACGTTATTCGACCGAAAAAGCCATCGAGCAACAGTGGCCGCTGTTTATACGCAAACCCGTTGTGAATAAAAAAGTAGCCGTGGTAGGCGCTGGTCCGGCGGGCCTGAGTTGCGCACACGTACTGAGCCGCGAAGGAATCGACGTAACGATTTTCGAAAAAGAAAGCAAAGGCGGTGGCCTGATGACCTATGGTATTGCGGCTTACAAAGTGACGCCCCAATTCTGCGAAGACGAAGTCAATTTCATTACGTCGCTGGGCGGTATTAACATTAAGTACGATCAGCAATTGGGACGTAACGTAACATTATCGCAGTTACAGGCCGAATACGATGCCGTTTTTCTTGGCATCGGTGTGGGGCTGGCCCGGCAACTGGAAATTCCGGGCGAACATCTTGAGGGTGTAGAAGACGCCATTGAGTTTATTTACGACATACGTACCAAAGGCTATCCAGCCATTCCCGTTGGTGATAGAGTAGCGGTTATTGGCCTTGGGATGACGGCTATCGATGCGGCCACCCAAGCCAAACGCCTGGGAGCCAAAGACGTAACGATTGTTTACCGACGTACCCAGGCCGAAATGCCCAGCACCGAGGTAGAATTGAATCTGGCTAAACTGGATGGCTGTGGTGTTATCTGGCTGGCTTCCCCCAAAGAGATCAGGGGCGAAAACGGTAAAGTAACTCAACTGATTTGCAACGTAATGGAACTGGGTTTGCCCGATAACAGTGGTCGGCGATGGCCCGTCGAAACTGGCGAAACCATTACGTTGGATGTCGACATGGTGATCAAAGCAGCCGGACAGATTCCATTCGAGGAACTGGTCAACAGCAACCGATTGGATCACGCCAAAGGAAAGCTCCTCATCAACGACGACTGTTCGACAAACATCAAAGGCGTCTTTGCCGGTGGCGACTGCGTAAACGGCGGCAAAGAAGTCGTCGACGCCGTTCAGGCCGGCAAAGACGGTGCAAAAGCGATACTAGGATTTATAAAGAGCGAAAGAGCGAAAGAGTGAAAAAGCGAAAAGTTCGCATCTACAATTCACTCTTTCATTCTTTCGCTCTTTCACTCTTTATAAAGATGGCTGATCTATCAACAAACTTTCTCGGTATCAAATCGCCAAACCCGTTCTGGCTGGCGAGTGCCCCACCGACCGACAAGCAATACAATGTACTACGTGCCTTCGAAGCGGGCTGGGGGGGCGTTGTCTGGAAAACGCTGGGCTCACAGGTTAAGAACGTATCGTCGCGCTATTCGGCGGTTGATTATAACGGCACGAAGGTGATGGGCCTCAACAACATCGAACTCATCTCCGACCGACCACTCGACATTAATCTTCGTGAAATCGCCGAGTGCGTACGTCTGTTTCCCGATCGCGCAATGGTAGTATCGCTCATGGCCGATAACTCCCGTGAAAAATGGCACGAACTCATTGCTCAGGTTGAGGATACGGGTGCGCACGGCCTCGAACTCAATTTTGGCTGCCCGCACGGGATGACCGAACGCGGCATGGGGGCCGCCGTTGGGCAAGATCCCGACATTGCCCGTATGGTGGTCGAATGGGTTATGGAAAAGGCTACGATACCAGTCATTACGAAGCTGACGCCCAACGTTCATTCGGTTGTACCAACGGGGCGGGCATCGGTGGAAGGTGGCACCAATGCGCTTTCACTAATTAATACCATTCAGTCGGTAACGGGTGTCGATTTAGATACGTTTGTGCCCAATCCCTACGTAGCGGGTAAGTCGGTTTATGGCGGTTATTGCGGCCCAGCCGTAAAGCCCATTGCCCTGAAAATGCTGACGACCATCGCTCAGGACACTGTTACATCGAGAGTGCCGATTTCGGGTATTGGTGGAGTTAGTACGTGGAAAGATGCTGCTGAATTTATGTTGCTGGGTGCTACGTCGGTGCAGGTGTGTACGGCCGTGATGACGCATGGATTCCGCATCATTGAAGATCTTTGCGATGGGCTTAACAACTGGATGGATGAGAAAGGGTTTAAAACGGTTTATGACTTCATCGGTAAATCGGTGCCGACCATCACACACTGGGAAGATCTGGATATCAACTACCACATTGTTGCCAACATCGACCAGAACAAATGCATCCACTGCGGATTGTGTTACATCGCCTGCGAAGATACGTCTCACCAGGCCATCAACCTGACATATGGTAAGCCGTATAATACGTATTCAATCATTGAAAATGAGTGTGTTGGCTGCAATCTGTGTAAGTTAATATGCCCTGTCGATAGTTGCATCACGATGGTTGAGCAACGTAAAGGCGACGAATACCTAAACTGGAAAGAGTTCCAGCGACGCGGGATGCCGCTAAATGACCATTGATTGTTTCTGATTACAGTTTTGAAATAGAAGCTTTTTTTGTCATGCTGATGAAGCCGGGCCCGCCGTTGCGGGCCCGGCTTCATCAGCATGACAAAAAAATGGAACAGAAAACTACAAACAGTACCTTGATCTCCTTCATTCTCAATAATAAACAAATCAATACATCGCTGCCACCCGGCACGACGTTGCTTGATTTTGTACGCTACAATCAACATCTGACCGGCACTAAAATTGGCTGCCGTGAGGGCGATTGCGGAGCCTGTACTGTGCTGGTGGGCGAGTTGTGTGAGGGAGCAGTACGTTATCGAACTGCTACGTCGTGCCTGATGCCGCTGGGCAATGCGCCGGGCAAGCACATTGTTACTATTGAAGGAATCAATCTGGACGTACTGACTCCGGTGCAGCAGGCAATGACCGATGAATCGGCGACGCAGTGCGGTTTTTGTACACCCGGTTTTGTGATGTCACTGGCCGGATTTTGTCTCAGCGATAAAGCGCCAACCCGACAGAATGCCATTGCGGCCATCGACGGAAACATCTGCCGGTGCACAGGCTACAAATCCATCGAGCGAGCTGCTGAGCGTGTGGCTAATCAGTTGGAAGGATGTAACGGTGAAGAAGCCGCGCAGTTTGCGGTGGAACAATCCATCTTGCCCGATTACTTTACTCACATACCAGAGCGTTTACATACCCTTTCGCTACGTTTGAATGGCGAACATCAAAACGGTACGTTGTCGGTTCAGTACGTTGGGGGAGGAACTGATGTATACGTGCAGAAACACGACGAAATTAAAGATGCTTCCATTCAGTTTCTATCCGATAAGCCCTATTTGAAAGGCATTCGCCAGGAGGGACGTGAGTGTTTAATACAGGCTGCATCAACCGTGACTGATTTAATAGAATCGGTAGTTATTCAGACATATTTTCCTGATTTTAAGACGTATGCAAAGCTGGTGTCGTCTACACCCATACGTAACATGGCAACTATCGGAGGGAACTTTGTGAACGCGTCGCCCATCGGCGATTTCACTATTTTCTTTCTGGCACTGGATGCTACGTTAGCTCTGAACGATGGTAGCCAAACGCGGGAAGTGCCACTACATCGATTTTACAAAGGATACAAAACGCTCGATAAACAAGCAGACGAAGTGCTGGAGCAGATTCGCTTTACATTGCCTAATTCAGCTACCCGGTTCAATTTCGAGAAGGTGAGTAAACGGACGCATCTGGATATTGCCAGTGTAAATTCGGCAATTCGGATTACTGTAGAAGAAGACATTATTACAGACATTTGCCTGTCGGCTGGTGGAGTTGCGCCAATTCCGAAGCGATTGGAGAAAACCGAAGAATTTCTGATTGGCAAAGAACTGACCGAGTCGCTAGTTATCGACGCTATTAACGTAACGCAGACCGAGATTTCTCCCATCAGCGACGCGCGCGGTACGGAAACGTATAAACGTTTGCTATTGAGTCAACTCATCAAAGCGCATTTTCTGAAACTGTTTCCGGGTTTAAACGTTGAACAACTGCTTACGCCATCGGCCCTATGAAAAACATCGATTCCAGAACACACGTACGGGGCGAGTCGGTCTATCTGGACGATATTCCGCTGATACAGGGGACGTTGTTTGGTGTGGCATTTGGCTCGCCAATGGCGCACGGTGTTATCCGAAACCTGAACGTAGCAGATGCCGAAGCCATGCCCGGCGTGGTCCGCGTTCTGACCCATAAGGACGTAACGGGCGAAAATCAGATTGGCGGCATCATCCCCGACGAACCTTTGTTTGCCGACCATCACGTTCACTATGTCGGTATGCCGATTGCCTTCGTGGTGGCTGAAACCGATGATGATGCGAGGGCTGCCGTAAAAAAAATAACCGTCGACATTGAGCCGTTACGTGTCATCACCGACCCACGCGAAGCGCAAGCATTAGGTGAATTGATTATCCCGCCCAAACATTTTCGCCTTGGTGATACGTCGACGGCCTGGGCGCAGTGTATGCATATTTTCGAAGGTTGCGCAGATACTAACGGGCAGGAACATCTTTACATTGAAACACAGGGTGCCTACGCCATCCCGCAGGAAAACAACGGCATTAAACTCTATTCGTCAACGCAGGGACCAACGGCAGTGCAGCGAGCCGTTAGCCGGTCGTCGGGGCTACCCATGCATCAGATTGAGGTCGATGTGATTCGATTGGGGGGCGGCTTTGGTGGTAAAGAAGATCAGGCTAATATGTGGGCGGCTTTGGTGGCGGTGGCGGCTCACGTACTTAAGAAGCCCGTCAAGTATTCACTGCATCGGATGGAGGATATGGCCATGACCGGCAAACGACACCCATATTCCTCAGATTTCAAAATCGGACTCGACAACGATCTGAAAATCATTGCTTACGAAGCTACGTTCTACCAGAACGCGGGTGCTGCTGCCGATCTTTCACCGGCCGTATTGGAACGAACGTTGTTTCACTGTACCAATAGTTACTACGTTCCGAACGTATCGGCTACGGCGTATAGTTGCCGCACACACCTGCCGCCGAATACCGCGTTTCGGGGGTTTGGTGGGCCACAGGGAATGTTCGTTATCGAAGCCGCCATTGCCAAAGCTGCCGAATCGCTAAGAATCGATGCCTCTGTAATTCAGGAAAAAAATCTCATCCAAACGGGTGATGAATTTCCATTTGGGCAGAAAGCGGAGAGTGAAGCTCCGGCCTGCTGGCATAAAACCACTGAGTTATATGAGTTGAATGCCATTCGGGAACGTATTGCTACGTTCAATAATGAGAATCGACTGAGCAAAAAAGGGTTGGCCTTGATGCCCGTTTGTTTTGGTATTTCGTTCACGAACACGCGCATGAATCAGGCGCGGGCGCTCGTGCATCTGTATACGGACGGAAGCGTGAACGTCAGTACGGGCGCGGTAGAAATGGGGCAGGGTGTCAACACGAAAATGCTTCAGGTAGCGGCTCAGGTGCTGTCGATACGTAGCGAACGAGTTAAACTGTTGACGACCAGTACGTATCGCATTGCCAGTACGTCGCCGTCGGCTGCTAGTGCAACGGCCGATTTGAACGGTAGAGCCGTACAACTCGCCTGTGACGAATTGGTAAAACGTCTTAAAACCGTAGCCGCCGGTGAGTTGCAGACGGACGTAGAAGCCATTACGTTAAAAGACGAGTGGGTTTATGTCAACGATCAAAAAACCGATTGGGACTGGGAACGATTGCTGATGGCTGCCTTTTCGAAACGGGTTAGCTTGTCTGAACACGCGCATTACGCTACGCCCGGCATTCATTTCGACCCTATAGCTGCAAAAGGTCATCCGTTTGCGTATCATGTGTATGGTACTGCTATTGTTGAAACCACAGTCGATTGTCTGCGTGGTATCTATGAAATCAATAACATAAAAGTTGTGCATGATTTTGGCGTCAGCATGAACACGGCCATCGACCGGGGACAGATCGAGGGTGGTATTGTGCAAGGGCTTGGCTGGATGACAATGGAAGAGGTGATTTTCGACAAGACTGGCCGACTACGTTCCAATGCCTTATCGACTTATAAAGTACCTGATATTTATTCGGTGCCTGATGAAATTGCCATCGAAGCGCTCAAAACGGAGCAGGATAATCTGGCGATTTTTCGGTCGAAAGCGGTTGGAGAGCCACCACTGATGTATGGTATCGGTGCGTATTTTGCCCTACGTAACGCCATCCTCGCATTTAACCCAACAGCTCGTATTCCCTTCGATGCGCCAATGACACCCGAAAAAGTACTGCTGGCTTTATACGACGGCCGAACTTCGTTCTCTACTAATGATCAAACAGCTAGCTACGTGGCAGTTAATTCATGACAGCCTGCAAAAGCACTTGTCGGTTATGCTGCTGTACGTACTGGAAAGTAACGGGAGCAGCCCCGGGCGGCAGGGTTTTCTGATGGCGGTGAATAGCCTTGGGCAAATGGCTGGGTCGATAGGAGGGGGGATGATGGAATACAAGCTGGTGGAACTGGCGAAAGAAAAACTTCGGCAGGGAGCGAGACATGAATCCTCGATACGTACCCAATACCATGACAAAGAAGCAGCTCATAATCAGAGCGGTATGATTTGCTCTGGCGACCAGACGGTTTGGCTCTACTACGTTCATCCAACCGAAGCTGATTCTGTTCAGGCCATCATCGAGTGTCTTGTCCAACGTAACAATGGTTTGCTGGAATTATCGCCCTCCGGAATTCAGTTCTCCGCCGATATACTACCCGAAGATACGTATCGGTTCATGAGAGAATCGGAAGATGAGTGGCTTTATTGGGAACGTTTGGGCTACAAAAATCAACTTTTTATTGTGGGGGGCGGCCATTGTGCGCTGGCGCTTTCGCGGTTAATGAACCAGATGGATTTCTACGTCCGTGTTTTCGACGACCGCCCTGATCTGCACACAATGGGGCTGAATGAGGCCGCTCAGGAAAAAATCGTAGTGAAACAGTACGATGAACTGGCCCAGTTGATTCCGTCCGGCTCGAATCATTACGTTGTCATTATGACGTTCGGTTTCCGAACCGACGACGTTGCGTTACGTGCTTTACTAAACAAACAAGTCAGATATATTGGTCTGCTGGGAAGCAAAGCTAAAATTGGAAAAATGTTTACACAATACAGAGACGAAGGCATCGCCGAAGAACAATTACAGTGGGTTCACGCACCCGTGGGTATGGCTATCAATAGCCAGACACCCGAAGAGATTGCCGTTAGTATTGCCGCCGAAATTATTCGGGTGAAAAACGAACGATGATGGGAAAAGAAAAAAGGCAACTCATTGGAGCTGCCTTTCGGGGAATAGGTGATCACTATGTATTAGAAATTTTCAAATACCCAAGATTCGGCGCCTGTTAAATCATTGATTTCAGGCATTTTAGTAAGTACATCCTCGCGTACATTCGAGCCTATTGCCGATACTTTATACAATTGCTTCTGTCCGCGTCTCGGGTTGATGACGAAAGCGTCGGTATAACCGGCCTGACGTAGCTGATACTTCAGTCGATAAGCGTTCTGCTTACTGACGAAGACGCCAGCGATGGCCAAAAAATTTGGATAAATACGGCGTGGTTTTGCCGCCACAACCGGAGCTGTTTTCACAACCGCCGGTTTATTGACGGGAGCAGCCGCAACCGCCGGCTTCGTGTTAACTGCCGTCGGAATCGGTACAGCGTTTTTGCTAACTGGCGCCACCACTGGCTTAACAGCTTCAGGCATAGACTTGGCTACTACCGGAGCCGATTTTACAACAGTTGGCGTTGTTTTTATTGCCGGAGCTGCCTTGACAACAACTGGCGCTGAATTTGGTACGGCAACTGGTTTCGCAGCAACTGGAGCCGATTTAACGACTACCGGAGCTGCCTTGGTAACGGATGGCGCTGTTTTAACTGCAACAGGAGTTGATTTTACTGCTACTTCGGGAGCCGACTTGGCATTAGTCGGTGCTGATTTGATGACTGCTGGAGCCGATGCCACCGTAACCGGTTTTGTTGCTACCTCAACTGGTTTAATGATAACAGGAGCTACTTTCGTTTCAACTACCGGTGCAGGTGGCGGGGTTGCCAAAGCCGATTTTGTTTCTTCAGCCGGAATTGATAAAGGTGTTATCTTCTTAGCCGCTTCTGGCTCAACTGTTTCATTTTTAGACGTTAGCTTATCGAAATAGGCTGTCGTACTGTGGAACAGCTTGGAAGGGTCTAAGCTACTCTGGAAAGGCTGTCCGGGCTTGATGACGGAGAAATAACTGACCACGCCCACTGAGCCGATAAGCAATACCGCAGCTGCAATTCGCCAGTACGGAATAGATGGTTGCAGGGGTGTATGTATTACGTCCTCGTCGCGAACCAACACCGGACCCAGCGCTGTGATCGGTACGGCATCGATAGCTGGTTCGGCCAGAGGCTTTTTAGTAGCTCTTTGCGTTGAGAATGGGGCCATGCCATAGGCTTCGCCGAAAAAGTTATGCCGTACGCTCGGATGAAACTGCAGTCGCTTCTCATCGTTGTTGGTGAACGTTCCGATGTTGTCTATCTCGAACCGGCCACCCGTATCGATTTGCTGATGCATTTCATTCACGAACGTAGCAACATGACGTTGTGCTACGTCGCGGGCAACGGACTCATGAAGCATGATAAAATTTACCAGAATGCCGTCGTCCAGCCGAAGTGCCTCGTTGAACGCGATGCGCTTGCGAGGAGGCAGGTATAGGCCACTGGCTTCAGTAAACGTAGCAGGTTGATAGTGCGTCAGGAATGCCCCTAACTCCGGTACCACCACGCAGTCGTACTGATAAAGTAATTTCTTTAGGTATTCATTAACAGTAGTCATAAACAGATCATAGACCGATTAGAACGAATAACTAATTCCGCCAAGAAAGTTAAGTCCTTGATTTTGATAATACAAATATCGCTGATAATTCTGCCCAAAGAGATTGTTCAGAGAAACGAAAGCTGAAATCTGCTTACCGAGGAAATAGTCAATTTTTACGTTTGCGTCATAAATTGGATTTAACGTATAGGTTTTGGCCGTAACAAAATTTCTGTTTTTAATTCCCTCATAAAAATAGAGGTCAGCCGTAATAAATAATTTCTTGTCCAGAATAAACGAGTTGGTCCAGGTAGCAGCTACGCGCGGACGTCCCCAGGCTTCTTCGAGTCGTTCGAGCGAATAATTGAAAAAGTCGGCTTTCAACGTCGACCGAAACTTATCCTTCTGCGCATACGCCAGTTGGCCCGAAATAGTCAATACGTTCGCAATGCCGCCATCATACAAAACCGCGAACTTGGAAGTATCGGGGATTGCGTTGTTGAAGGTCGAAAAGTTTCGATACCGCGCATACGATGCCTTGCCTTCGTACGAAAATCCGCCACCCAATGCCCCTTTCGAACCGCCATAAATGTCGATCATCTTCACCGTATTGGCCAGGACAACCTGCTGCCCAAGCCACTTATTTTCGCCCAGTAACGAACGTAGCGTATTCCGGTTAATGTCGCCGTCGACGCCTGCGAAAATGTGTACGTTTCCGACAGGAACCAGATCAATATCAATCACTGGAAACGCCCGCGTGTCGTTGATATTCTGACGCTGATCGGTCTGGTTCACTGCGTTGATACCCGCTGTCAGCGTAAACATCGACGACGTGTACTTGAAAGTAGGCTTTACCCGGAACAAATTCCGGTTGTCGACAATGGAACCATCGGAACGTTGTGTTACGTATGCATCTGCCGCAAGAAGTGCAAAAACGCTGCCAGAAATACCTATGGATGCGTTCAGGTTGGTTCCCCAGTCAAATTCGGACGCATTGAAGCGGTCGCTCAGGTTTGTGATACCCGTACGTAGTGAATAATCGATGGCATTTTCGCTGTTCGCATTTTCAATGCCAAGTTTGAAATTAATGGTATTCAGGTGCTGCTTTGGATCGAAAAAGCCTAGGGCGGCATACTCGCGACTGTATCCGTAAAAATTATAGGCATTGCGGTCATAACCAAAATCGGCCTGAAGTTTGAAGGCGTCGGCCAGGTATTTTCCAGTAACCCGAAACCGCGTATCGCTCTGCGCAGAGTTTTTTCCATCGACCGGACCAATAGCCGACGACAGATGTCGGGCAGAAGCCTCCAGCGACAGGTTCGACATGGCGTTTAGCCCCACAAAACCTTCGCCCAGAAACGAGCTGTAATTACCTGCGCCGAGCTTTACGTAGTTGTTGAACGACGAAGTTTCTTCAGCTTGAGTGGCCGCCGGAGCCAGTACGCCCGGCGTGATACGTGGGTCGCCGACGGTCAGCTTACGGTCTTCAAATTCGTAGGTCAGCTTCCGCTGTTCAGCCGACGGTTTCACCGACGGAATTTTGTTGAAAATCCGGGTGGCGGGTTGTAGCTCGATTTTACGGCTTTTTTCAACCGTAATTTCCTGGTTGTCAACCTCACCTTCTTTAACGGGTCGGGTTGGTTTCGGTTCCTGCGCCAAAACCGCGGTCGCAATCGAACAAAAGCCAAGGATGAATAAGGGACGTACGATCATAAGTGTTGGTAGCGATGAGTGATGAACAATAGGTGATAAGTTGGCTTACGCCAGCAATCATTGAGTGCGTAAGCCAACTCATCACTCATCACTTATTTTCTAGTGCCGCCAGCTTTTGTTTGGCTTCGGCGATGATGGTTTGGTCGGATGTGTTTTCGATGATGGAATTCAGGACGGCTTTTGCCTGCGCAAATTCTTCCTGCGCTACGTTATTGTCGGATACCAGCATGAAGGCTTTGCCTTTCCAGTACTCAAAATCGCTGAATTGCTGGTTGAATTTCAGCAACGTAGCAATCGACTCCTTGTACTTTTTCTGCCGGTATTGAATGTCGCCTAGATAATACAACGCTTCAGCGCCATTGACGTCTTTAGCCAGCGCAATCGTTCTATCGAACTCAGTCTGGGCTGTTTTGTAATCGCCTTTGCCAAAAGCAACCTTACCCAGCATCAACTGCGCCCGATTTTGAGCCCCTGGCACTACATTGCCAGCCGTCAAAACTTCGCGGGCTATTACCGCTGCTGAATCGGGTTTTGGGTAAACGTAGTACGTATCCATCAGTCCCAGTTGCGCCGTTACCTGTTCAGCCTTGCCATTAGATTGAGCCTGCATGATCTGGTAATTGCGGATAGCGCGAGGGTAATTCTTTTGGGCGATCTCCAGTTCAGCCGCCCGCGTGGCAGCACGTACCAGATAATCGGAGCGTCGATCGGCAATAATCAGGTTGTAGTAACGTAGCGCATTGCCTGGATCGTCAGTCTGGCGGTACGATTCGGCAACATAGTACCGGGCTTCGTTGGTGTTTGGGCTGTTGGGGTATTCCTGCATAAACGCCTGAAAAGACTGAATAGCCTGCGCGTATTTCTCGTTGGCGTAAATGTTTTTGGCGTTATCAAACTGGACCCGCTCAATGTCTGTACTACCCGGATTGCTTTTCTTATACTGCCCCAAAACCTGCGAGAACTCTTCCGGGCGACCGGCGTCGTTCAACGTATTCTGGATGCCTAACAATGCACTCTGCGCCTGTTCCGAATCGCCGTAATTATCCAGAATCCGCTTGTAATCAGCAACGGCCGGGTCGTATTGCTGAACGTTTCCATACGCAACAGCCCGTTTGAGGAGGGCCGCTGGTATTAGCCGACTGTTGGGGCGTTCCTGAATGAGCTTCGTGAAATTCCGAATGGCCGTCTGATAATTACCTTTCTCAAAATCGACATTGGCGGTCTGAAATAGCGATTCTTCGACGAAACGTGAGCTTGGATATTGCCGTTGCACCTGATCAAATTGTGCTTTGGCTTCGGCATCGCGACCAACGTAGCTCAGAATGACCGCTTTCTGATAAGCTGCGTAATCTTTATCAGCTGCATTTCGGGCAATGGCCTGATCGTAATATTTCATAGCGTTTTCGTACTGCTTGGTCACGAAATACGTATCGGCCAGCCGGATAGTCGCATCTTTTACCTGCTCTGCTACGTCCTCTTCCTGACTGTTGCCTCCTCGCGTTACGAAATCGCGGAAGTAGGGCTGAGCGCGGGCGTATTCCTTTTTGTTGTAATACGCATAACCCAGTCCGTACAGACTTCGGGTTGCAAAACTGGACCCGCTTTTCGAGACGCTGGCATAGAGTGGAATGGACGTATCATACTGTTTCCCTGCTGAATACGACTCCGCTTTCCAGAACTGAGCAGCCGCCTGAAGCTCGTTATCGACCGGAAATTTCAGCGATTTATCGAGATTGGCAACCGCCTGCGGATAGCGTTCAGCGTTGAAATCATTGACGCCCTGATTGTAGGTCAGCCGTTGATACGTTGCGTTGATTTTAGAAGTTCGTTTCTTGAGTCCTTCAATGTAAGCGATGGCCGCAGGATAATTGTTCGAAGCATAATACGCTTCGCCCACCAGCTCGTTAGCTTCATTTTCGAACTTACTATCGGGATACTGCTTCAGAAAAGCGGTCAATTCTTTCACCGCGTCAGCCCCGTTATTTTGATCCAACTGCAACTTGGCGTGTGTGAATTTTGCTTCTTCCTGAATTTCTTTATTGAACGATAGCCGACCGGCCTGATCGAAGGCGTTGAGCGCGAACGTTGGATTCTGCGTCTGCAAATAGCTGACGCCGAGCGTATAGGCTGCGTACTGAGCCGTTGTGTCTTTGCCACCGGCGAGTGGCTTCAGCTGCGTAATGGCATCTGGATAAGCACCCGTCCGGAAAAGTGATTGCCCGTAGCGGAAACGTACCGCGCCGGGTGTTTTGGTACCACTGACGTTGACATACTGTTTATAATACGGAATGGCTTTGGCAAACTGATTTTGCTGATAAAATACTTCGGCCGTAAACAGAGCTACCTCGCTCAAACCATTGCCGTTGCTACGTCGCAGAAGTGGCTCGGTGTACGCCAGTAAATCATCAAACCGACGTTGCTTGTAAAATGACTGCGCAATCCAGTTGGGCACCTGACTCTGATACGTCGGATTGTTCTCGATACGTCGAAAATCGGCGACCGCTTCGTTGTAGTTACGATTCCGGAAATTAATCACGCCAGCGTAGTACGAAGCGGCCGGTGCATCGGGCGAACTGGTATCCAGTTTCACCGCGTTGAGGAGTGGCAATGCCTTCTGTAAATCCTGCGTATTGTAATAGGCAATAGCCAGTTGGTATTTATAAGCGAGTTGCTGACTGCTGCTACCGCCCTGCGCCACAGCCTTTTCCAGAAAATCGATCGCTTTGGTGTAATCCTGCCGATTGTAGTAATACGTACCTAAATCACCATACAACTGCCCGGCTTTCGGATGCTCCGTATGGTTCTTTACGAAGCGATCCACCAGCAGTTCGGCGCCGGGTTCATCGATGTAAAGACTAGTGAGGGCGATGTAATATTCGGCTTCTACGGCATTCTGGTCGCTGGTATTGAGGAGCGTCTGCGTTCCATCGCCCCGGCGGGGTTCGAGGTATTGCCGAAATTCGTACCGTGCTGCGGCATAATTGTTACGTTCAAACAATTCGAGGCCGTTCCGGTAATGATAATCGGGTTCGGCGTTGCTTTGTGTGCGTTGAGCAGTTGCTGAAAGCGACAGGAACAGCCCGGAGAGCAGCACAAACAACAATCGATTAGGATGTACTCGCGATTGTTGGGGCCGATCCGGCTGTGGTTTTGATTGGGGCATAATTACAGGTTTTGGAATGCAACGTTTCAGATCTAAAGTTGGCTGACACTAAGCATGTTAGACCTTGAACTTGAAACTTTGAACATGAGACGTTGAGCTTTGAACAAATTTAGGTCGTAGTTTCGCCGACAAATTGGCAAATTTCCTCGTCAAATCTGGACAAAAAACGAAGGGACTCCTGATTTCCGTATGAAAAAAAACGTTCTGCTTCTGTATTTACTTACTCTATGGACATTTCTGACGTCGCAAAGTTTAGTTGCTGACCCATTACGTCCCGCTGATGAAACACCTCCGGCAGTAGCCCCCAGCGTTACGTATATCTTGTCAATGCCGGAGCCGCAGACGCACTATTTTGAGGTGGAAATGCAGGTGAAAAATGCGGCTACAGCAACCAATGCGAAGAAAAACGGGTATCTGGATATTAAAATGCCCGTCTGGACACCGGGTTCGTACCTCATTCGGGAATACGCCAAAAACGTAGAAGCCTTTACGGCATCGGCAAGCGATAAAAGGGTTCCCAGCGAAAAAATTCGCAAAAACGCCTGGCGCGTCTACACAAGCGACGATAACGTAACGATACGTTACCGACTGTATGCCAATGATTTAACGGTTCGTACGTGCTTCATTGATGCCGACCACGGCTACGTAATGCCAGCCGGTACGTTTATGTACCATGATGCTCTCAAGAATCAGCCGCTACGTCTGATCATTAAGCCGTATAAAGACTGGAAAAAAGTGGCAACTGGGCTAAAGCAGGTTACGGAAAAGGTAGGCATAACCACCGATTTTACGTACGAAGCTCCTGATTTTGATATTCTGGTCGATTCGCCGATTGAGATTGGTAACCATGATACCTTTACGTTTACGGCTTCCAACATTCCTCATACAGTAGCTATGTTTGGCGAGGTAGCTTATAACCAGCAACGTTTAGCCGCTGATTATAAGCGTGTTTGCGAAACAGCCGCAACGGTGATAGGCGAGCATCCCTGCACCGATTATACATTCATCGTGCATCATATTCCACCCGGTGGGGGCGGTCTGGAACACCTGAACTCTACTACACTCGAAACCACACGTAACGCCTATGCGACGGAAGCTAATTACAAAGGTTTCCTGACGCTGGTGGCGCATGAGTATTTTCACCTCTGGAATGTAAAGCGGATTCGCCCCATCGCACTTGGTCCATTCGATTACGAGAATGAGAATTACACGCACATGCTCTGGCTGTCAGAGGGTTGTACGTCTTTTTATGAAGATTACATACTACGTAGAGCCGGTTTTCATACGCCGGAAGCGTATCTGAATATAGTCGCCAACGATATTACAGGAATTGAAAATCAACCCGGTGTGCGGGTGCAATCAGTTGCCGAATCGAGTTGGGATGCCTGGATAAAAGGCTATCGACCGAATGAAAACTCCACCAACACAACTATTTCATACTACAGTAAGGGTAGCGTATTGGGTTCGTTATTAAATCTGGCGATTCTGGCAGGTAGCAACGGGGAACGTAGCATGGACGACCTGATGCGGTTTTTATACAACGAATACTATAAAAAACAGAAACGAGGTTTCACCGACGATGAATTTCGGAAAGCGGCCGAACAGATGGCGGGGAAAAAGCTCGACGATTTCTTCAATATCGCCGTCAATACGGCAGATCCGATCAATTACAATGCTTATTTTGAGCCGGTTGGAATCCAACTGGTGAACGTAGCGGCTAAAACACAGGACGGTTTTCTGGGAACGGCAACTACTGTAGCGAATGGAAAAGCTACAATAACCGGCGTACGTCGCGGTTCAGCAGCCTATACTGATGGGCTAAACGTAGGCGATGAAATTTTGGCGGTCGACAGCATTCGCGTGGGCGATGACTTGCTGCGTTTGATCAGTGGTCGCCGGGTAGGGGATAAGTTGAGCGTGTTGGTAAACCGGGCCGGGTTTGTCCGGGAAATCACCGTTACGTTGACACAGAATCCGCTAGCCAGTTATAGACTGGAACCACTACCGAATCGCACCGATGCGCAAAAGGCGTTGTATAACAAATGGTTGTATATCAAGTAACTGACGGTAGGCTCTGGCTGTCAGAGCCTACCGCAAAAAGCCCTGCCACGTATTGAAATGTGACAGGGCTTTTTATTTGAAAATAGATAATAGCTATCCTGCTTCGCCTACGAGCATCAGCGCACCAACCGTTACGTTCGAGGTTTCGTCAATCAGGATGGCTCCGCCTGTGGCCCGATTTTTTTGATACGGGTCGAAGCTGATGGGTTGGGCGGTACGTAGCACTACTTTCGCCAAATCGTTCAGTTTCAGACTTTCTACGTCTTCCGTTTCTTCGTACGTATTGACGTTCAGTTGATACGTTATTTCTCTTACTGAACAACGGGTGCGGGCCGTACCTACCTGCAATACGTACTTGTTTCCCACCTTGAATTCCTTCGTATCCATCCAGCAAAGCATCGCGTCAACGGTTTGTGTGCTGACGGGCTGGCTGTTGGAACGGACAATAAGATCACCCCGACTGATGTCGACGTCTGTAGCCAGATGCAACACCACCGACATCGGCGAAATGGCTTCATCCAGATGTTCCTCCGCGATTTCAATAGCGTTGATGGTGGATGTTTCGCCCGAAGGAAGCACCGTAATGGCGTCACCTTTACGGAATAAACCACTAGTGATTTTACCTGCGTAACCCCGATAATCGTGCAACTCGGCGGTTTGCGGACGGATAACGTACTGAACCGGGAAACGTGCTGGATGACGTTCTTCGGTTTTGCCCTCCGCATCGTCGTCAATGCCTACAGTTTCCAGGTGTTCCAACAGCGTTGGACCCTCATACCAGGGCATAGTCGTTGATCTATCCACTACGTTGTCGCCGTTGAGGGCGCTCATCGGGATGTACGTGACCTGATGCGCATTCAGCTTTTTAGCCAACTCGGCGTAGTGAATGCAGATGTTCGAAAATACGTCCTGTGAGTAATCGACCAGATCCATTTTGTTGACGGCCACCACAATGTGTGGAATCCCAAGGAGCGACGCAATTAGCGAGTGACGCCGTGTCTGTTCGGCTACACCATGACGGGCGTCGACCAAAACAACAGCTAACTGGCAGTTCGACGCCCCCGTAACCATGTTTCGGGTGTACTGAATGTGGCCGGGTGCATCGACAATAATAAACTTGCGCTTAGGCGTCTGAAAATAGCGATACGCTACGTCGATGGTGATACCCTGTTCGCGTTCGGAACGTAGCCCGTCGGTAAGTAGAGCAAGATCAATTTCGCCGTCGTCGCGGCTTTTGCTGGCTCGTTCGATAGCTTCGAGCTGGTCGGCCAGAATGGATTTGGAATCGTAAAGAAGCCGCCCGATGAGCGTACTTTTGCCGTCGTCAACCGAACCGGCGGTTATAAAGCGTAATAAGTCCATTTTAATGAGTGAAAGAGTGAAAGAGCGAATGAGTGGCTGGCGCAAAACGCTTTTTACCGCTCCGGCGGCCCGGTCATTCGCTCTTTCACTCATTAAAAATACCCGCCTTTCTTACGGTCTTCCATGGCGGCTTCGCTCAACTGATCATCCATGCGAGTTTCGCCCCGTTCAGAGATGCGCGTTGCCTGAATTTCGTCGATGACGGCGTCTAACGTATCAGCTTGTGATTCGGAAGCGGCCGTGCAGGAAATGTCGCCAACGGTCCGGAAGCGAACTCGGCGCGTCACGAGCTGATCGTCTGGTTCGGGTTTAATGACCCCGCCAGCCGTAGCCATTAGTTTTCCATCACGGATCAGTAACTCGCGTTCGTGAGCGAAGTAAATGCTGGGTAACGCAATCTTTTCGCGTCGGATATAATTCCATACATCGAGTTCGGTCCAGTTCGAGATGGGGAATACGCGCACGTTTTCTCCTTTGTGAATCCGGCCGTTATAAAGGTTCCAGAGTTCAGGGCGCTGGCGTTTTGGGTCCCAGGAGCCAAACTCATCACGTACCGAAAAAACGCGTTCTTTGGCGCGGGCTTTTTCCTCGTCCCGACGTGCGCCCCCGATGCAGGCATCGAACTCGAACTCTTCAATGGCGTCGAGCAACGTAAAGGTTTGCAGACCGTTTCGAGTGGCGTTACGTCCGGTTGGTTCTTTTAATTTCTTTTCCCGAATGGTATCTTCAACGTAGCGAACGATGAGTTTTTCACCGATACGTTCAGCTAGGTCATCCCGGAAATCGAGCGCTTCCTGAAAGTTATGACCTGTATCGATGTGCACCAGCGGAAACGGAAATTTACCGGGCCGAAACGCTTTCAGCGCCAGGTGTACTAACGTAATAGAATCTT
This sequence comes from Spirosoma profusum, assembly GCF_014699005.1. GTDB lineage: Bacteria > Bacteroidota > Bacteroidia > Cytophagales > Spirosomataceae > Spirosoma > Spirosoma profusum. The sequence goes on along the minus strand of NZ_JACWZY010000031.1, from coordinate 41,408 downwards.
TTCCACCCGAAAACAGCAGGGCAGGCCGCTCAAACTGGCCAGCTACCTCCCGCATGATGTGGATGGCTTCGGATTCGAGCTGATCTAAATAATCAAGTTTCATTTTTTAAAGAGTGAAAGCGCGAAAGCGCGAAAGAGTGATCCAGCCTTTTCGCTCTTTCACTCTTTTGCGCTTTCGCTCATTATGCCTTAAACGCTTCCTCGTGCGTATGCAGTCCGCATTCTTTTTTCGAGTTGTCTTCCCACCACCAGCGACCGGCCCGGAAATCTTCGCCTTCCTGAATGGCGCGGGTGCAGGGCTGACAGCCGATACTCACAAATCCCCGATCATGAAGTGGGTTATATGGTACGTGGTTGTCTTTAACGTATTGTTTTACTTCATCAAATGTCCAGTCCAATAATGGATGGAATTTAAAGAGCTTGTGCGATTCGTCCCATTCGAGCCGGGTCATATCCTGCCGGTTGGCCGATTGTTCGGCGCGGATGCCCGTTATCCAGATTTTATTGCCCGACAACGCCCGGTTTAAGGGTTCCACCTTGCGGATGAAACAGCACTCTTTCCGATTTTCTACGGAATCGTACATGCTGTACGGGCCTTTGGTAGTGAGCAGTTTTTCAACAGCATCGGCTTTCGGGAAATATGTTTCGATAGTAATACCGTAACGGTCGTTGGTTTTTTTCCAGACCGAATACGTTTCTGAAAACATCCGCCCCGTATCGAGTGTGAAAATTCTGATTGGGATGTCGTTCGCCAGAATCAGGTCGGTAATGACCTGATCTTCATAACCCAGACTGGTCGAAAAAACGACCTCGCCCGGAAACAATTCAGCCAGTTTACGTAGTGCTTCTACGTTGCTCAGGCCTTGTAACTGCTCTGATAAACTTTCGAGCGTATTGGTGGTAGGTTCGGCAATCATACTTTCTATTTTAGCAATACTGCCTTACCAGTTTTAGCCGACTGGCGGGCAGCATCCAGAATTTCTACGACGATTACGTTATTTTCTAATGACGTTAATTCATCGGGTTTAGTTTCTCCACGTAGCAGTTTTGCGTAGTAGGCAAACGGGTCTGTAGCGGGAGCATCGGTTGGAACGGCCTGGTCGGTACGTTCGGTTTTCTCGCCCTTCAGACGAACGCGCATTTGAGAGCCATCTATCGTTTTAACGTAACCCGTTTGCCCATACACCTCCATATCTTTCCGACCGAAAGGCCAGTTCCAGGAGCCCTGAATGATGGTTTGCGTTTTAGGATAGGTTAGAATAATGGTGGCTTCGTCGTCAACTTTGGGATAAATGTCGGGTTTAATCTGCTGCGTAACAGCAAATACCGAAGTGGGCCGCTGGTTGTGCATAAGCCAGGTAGACAGATTAGCACCGTAGCAGCCAAAGTCGAACAACGCTCCCGCACCATTGGTAGCAGGATCGGTCAGCCAGCTCAGAAACTGACTGCTTACGTTAATTTCCTTTGGGCCTTCATGCCCGTCGTGCACGACAATCTTCCGTAAATCACCGATGGATTTTTCTGTATTGGCAAGGGCATAGGCTTTATGGTTACTGCCGTACCAGGTCGTTTCGTAATTCGTAAGCAATTGAATCTTATGCTTTTTTGCCAACATTTCCATCTGTTTGGCATCAGCAAAAGTAGTGGCCAGCGGCTTTTCAACCATGACATGGATGTTACGTGGTGCACAGCCTTCGACCGTTTTTCTGTGATCCGCAATTGGGCCAAAATCCGTTACTGCTTCTGGTTTGGCTTTATCCAGCATTTCGGCTAAGGTCGGATAAACCAGACTCGTTGGGAAGCCAAAACGTTTGGAAAGCCGTTCTACTACGTCGCGGTTCGACTCGACGATGCCTACAATTTCGATATCGGTTTGATTTCCCTGTTTGAATGCTTTGTTCAGAATGCCGTTTACATGGTCGTGAACCAGGCCAACGATGCCGACACGTAGCGGTTTTTGGGAGCTTTGCGCGTTTGTCAGTTGGGTGAACGCGCAGCAAAAAAACAGAAAGATAAACGTGCAACGTACCATAGTGGGTGAGGTTAAGAAAAGTAGACTGATTTGATCTGTATGGATTTTCTTAACAAAACATCTCGCTGTAAATCAGTTTATTTCGCTACTGCTGGACAGATAGTTTCGTCCATAGAAGCGACTTTTCTGATAAATTGGTAAACGTAGCAGTCAACCGTTAGCTGACTGCTACGTTTGCTACCTGTTCTGCAAAACGAGATAGTTGTTAGGCTACCTTCTCCTTAACTACTTCGGCCGACTTTTCTACTGCCTGCGTGAAATCTTCGATCAAATCTTCAATCGCTTCCAGACCAACCGAAATACGTACTAAACCGGGCGTAATACCCAATGCCGCCTTTTCGTCGGGTTTTAATCTGGCGTGTGTCGTTGTGTTCGGATTCGTAACGATGGTGCGTGAATCGCCCAGGTTGGACGATAACGTCGGAATTTTTAGGGCGTTATAAAACGCACTGACGCGCTCGAAACCGCCTTCCAGTTCAATGGTAACGATGGCCCCGCCCGCGCTCATTTGCTTTTTCGCCAGCTCATATTGTGGGTGCGAAGGCAGAAATGGGTACAAGACTTTTGCTACGTCAGCATGTCCTTCCAGTGCTTCGGCTAATTGCAGCGCATTGCTACAGTGACGCTCCATACGCAATTCCAGCGTTTCCAGACTTTTCGACAAAACCCACGCATTGAATGGCGATAATGACGGACCCGTATGCCGGGCAAAGAACCGAATCGGCTGAATCAAATCGGCCCTACCTACAACGATGCCACCCAATACGCGACCTTGTCCGTCCATGTATTTTGTGGCCGAATGCACCGATAAATCAGCGCCGTAATCGATAGGAGTTTGTAAAATTGGCGTAGCAAAACAGTTATCGACGTTCAGAATGAAGCCGTATTTAGCCTTCAAACGGCCAAGCATTTCCAGATCGACCAGTTCAAGACCGGGGTTCGAAGGCGTTTCGAGGAACACCATTTTGGCGACCGGCCGGTCCGTCGGTGCGGTTCCGGTGTTTGGCTGTATAGCCGCTTCCCACTCGGCTTCAGTGGCGGATGCATCGACGTAGGTGTGTGTGATGCCCCATTTGCTCAGAATCTGGGTTATAATCTGGTGTGCCGAGCCAAACAATGCCCGGCAGGCCACAATGTGATCGCCCGACTTCAACAAACCAGCCAGGCTGACAAATACCGCAGCCATTCCCGTTCCTGTTGCAATGCCCTCTTCGGCATTTTCCAGCATACACACTTTCTCGACAAACTCCGTTACGTTCGGATTTGAGAAACGCGAATAAATATTGCCCTCTTCGGTTTCTTCGAACAGGGCTTTCCCTTGTTCAGCACTCTCGAAGGCAAAACTCGATGTTAAATAGAGGGGAACGGAATGTTCGCGATTCAGCGATTTTTTCGTCTGAATACGAATGGCTTTGGTCTGTTTTTTCATAAAAGTCGTTAGCCGATAGTGATTGGTCACGGTCCGCCGTTGCAGTCAGTCAATAGTCATTAACGGACAACTATTGATTGACCGCAACGGCGGACCGTGACCAATCACTATCAACTTTAAATGAACTTGATAATCTTGCGCAAACTTACGATGATAATCACAATTCCGACGAGAATCATCATAGTTTTGACGGGAAGCTTTTGAGCCAGTCGGGCCGCAATGGGCGCTGCAATCATACCGCCAAGAATTAACCCCAGAATGACCAGTCCGTAATTATCGAGACCAGCGTACAGCGCGAAAACTACCGATGAAGCAAAAGAAACGAAGAATTCGGCCAGGTTTACCGAGCCAATAGTGTAGCGTGGGTGCCGACCCGAAGCAATCAGTGTAGAGTTAACAATAGGGCCCCAGCCTCCGCCACCAATTGCATCGACAAAGCCGCCAAACCAGGCCAGCAAACCAATCTGACGAACGGGTTTTTTCTTAACCCGTTTCACCAGTGCCTTCCTTAAAATCAGGACGCCCAGAATAGCCGTGTATACTGAAATGGCCGGATTCAGGTAATCAGATATAACTTCTAAATCGGCCAGTTTTGTAATCAGAAAAGCACCCAGAGCCGCGCCGATAACGCCTGGAATCAGGACAACTTTAAAGAGCCGACTATTTACGTTTCCGAACTTCAGGTGCATGTAACCCGATACGCCTGACGTGAAAATTTCGGAACTGTGTACGCTGGCCGTAGCGAAAACCGGACTGATACCCACGCTCGTCAGGAACGTAGTGGCTGTAACGCCATACGCCATTCCCAGCGCCCCATCGATCATCTGCGCCACAAAACCGGCCATAATGAAGTAAAAAATTTCGGGAGTAATCTCAATGGTATTAGCAATGATTGTAAGCCGGTCAAGCGTGAAATAACTGAATAACAGGTGCCCGACAATCATCAGGGCGAGACCAGCAAATACATAAATGGCTATTTCTGTACGTGTCCGACGGCGAAGAATGGGGCGTACATGTTCAGTCTGTATTTGCACACCCGGAAAAGCGGCTCGAAGAGTGTCTGCCTGTTGGCCTGCCTTATCGCCCTGAATACTAATTGTCAGACCAGTAAGATCAAGATCTGATAAAATAGTGGCCGGTGTTGCCCGAACTGAATCGGTAGGAGGGGCTACCTGTTCCTGCATAAGGTATAAAACCTATAGAATTAATAGATTATTTTCTTTATGAAAAACGGCACTTCATTGTGCCGTTTTTCAATATGTCAAGCTACAAAGATACGTATGCGATAGGGGTAAAACAAATAAATGATTTAGTATCACGGTTGCACCTGCTAAATCATTTACTTTTCAGTTTGTAAACCAATATTTATTGGAACAGAGGCAGTTGAATCTGGTTGATAATCCATCCGTTTCCGATCCGTCAATTGAACCTGGTTTTCCAGTCGCTTTTTTTCTTCGGCAATTGCGATTGGGCTCCCAAAAATAAAATACAGTTTACGGCGCAGCCCTTTTGCGGATCGTACATCGTTCACGATATCGATAAACTCCTGAAAATTAATCAATAAAGGATTGGCTTTATTTTCAATATTCGTTGTGATGCCATAAATAACCTGTTCTTCTTCAGGCTGAAACGTACCGAAAAGCCGATCCCAGAAAATGAATGTTGCTCCAAAATTTTTATCGATGTATTTTTCCTGAGAGCCATGATGAACGCGGTGATTCGATGGAGTCGCAAAAATGTATTCAATCCAGGCAGGCATCCGGCGAATGTATTCTGTATGTACCCAGAATTGAAACAGGACAGCAATTTGGTTCGTCACAAAAAAAATGATGGGGTGAAAGCCGATCAGCGCTACCGGAATAAAGAAGATAAGTTTGAAATGCTGAACCCAGCTTAGCCGGTAAGAAACCGTCAGGTTGTAGTGCTCACCTGTATGATGCACTACGTGGGTCGCCCACCAAAATCGTTGTTCGTGCGATACGCGATGGGCCAGGTAGCTAAAGAAATCATAAATAACGTAGCAGGGTAGGAGCGTCCACCAGGAGAGGGCCATTCGCCATGGGAGTAGGTTGTATAGCCAAATGAATAAATAAAGCAGGCTTGCTTTAAGCGCAGCACTTACAATAAGACTGCCAATACCCACGAGAATAGAACCAATCGTTTCCTTCTTTTCATAGTAGTCTTTCTCCTGATAATACGTTACGATCATCTCGATAACCGTAAAGAAGAGCATAACCGGAACAGCCCAAAGGATAATATTAGGTATGCCTTTTTCAAGATTAGTAATAGTATGAATATCTATTTCTGGGGCACCAAACAAGGAATCAAGCATAATTGAAGCTAAACGTGAGCATAGTTACTATACTGTAAAGCCAGACTAGATTTTCATAGTTCAAAATATCGAAGGAATCTGAGGAAAATGGACATTTATATACCGACAATGCAAAATTAGCCCGTTAAACAGTTCTTTAAATCCAGTAATGTTCAGAGCAAAGCCGCGTACCAGATCCAGATGATATAGACAGGTTGAAACAATAGTCGCGACCAGACGTACCACGGTTTGGCCGGTAAACCTCCCGGAGGAGGCAGGTTGTTGACTGCTACGTTGATATTGGCCGGAAAGATGGCAATCAATAGCACAATAAGCCCCCAGGCCGCCAGAAAGCGGGTTGCCGGAAAAAGCAGACCAATCGCCAGGATAATTTCGGCCACGCCCGATAGCAGAATCAGCAGGCGCGGATTCGGTAGAAAGCCCGGAATCATATACATAAGTCCTTCCGGTTTCCGCAAATGCGAAAGGCCAATCAAAACGAACATCGTCGTTGCAGCCAACAGCGCATCATTGTGAAGATTTAATAAGTAAGGAGATTGAGTGAGCCAGCCGATTCCGTAGAACAGGGCGCCAAACGATACTAAACCAAGGAAGAATGCCATAGTCGTATTTGTTATTGATTTGTAAGGCAAAGTTCCAATGGGTTAAAAGGCTATCCACTAACATTTGTTAGTAAATCAAACTTCCCGCCGGATGCGGCTCAGGCTTTCGGGCTCGATGCCGAGATAGGAAGCCAGATGTCGGACGGAAATAGTCTGCACCAACGTGGGATTCTGTTCGAGCAACTGAACGTAGCGCTGCTTGGCGTTACTCGTCAGAAACTGTACTTCGCGACGGGTTTTCCGTAGAAATGCCTGCTCCGCAATCAAGCGTCCGATACGTTCGGCGGTGTGCGAGTGTTGGTAGAGGTTCAGCAGATTTGTACGACTGAAACGTAGCGCCGTTACGTCAGTGAGTGCCTGTACGTTAAATTCCGTAGGTTGTCCCGTCAGAAACGAAGAATAGGCCGATACAAAGTCGTTGCTGAAAATGAAGTCGAGTGATACGTCTTTGCCATTGGCATTTAGGAACAGCCGAACCATACCGTCCACTACGTAATAAATGTATCGCTCGACCTGGCCTTCCTGAATCAGAAAATCATTTTTGGAATACGTAACAGATTCAACAATTGGTGTGAATAGTTGCCAGTCTGCGTCAGATTGCTGCGTCAACGTATCTAGTTTCTGGCGGAGTTGTTCGAGGGGCGTCATGCGTTAAAAACGCAAAAACGGTTAGCAGGTTTCAAGCTGATAACCGTTTTTTTGTCATTCTGAGGCACGAAGAATCTTAACGTTTCTTCACATTAGAATTAGGAGACCTCAAGATTCTTCGTGCCTCAGAATGACAAAAAGCTGTATACCGTATCTTACTCGCCCGCCATTGGGTCAGGCGTCCCGTCCTTATCGCCCGTAACGGTGCCGTGGGTCGGAAAATCATTACCTCGTATGTACAACAGACCCGCTACGTGTGGAGCCGCCATCGACGTACCACTCAACGTAGCGTAGCGCCCATCTTTATACGTCGACGTAATGCGAACGCCATACGCGCACACATCGACGCTGGTGCCGAAATTGGAGAACGACGCAAATTGATTCAGATTATTCATGGCCGACACCGTAAATACGTTGGAATGATTCAATCGGGCGGGCGAATAACTGTTGGCGTTTGCGCTTTCATTGCCAGCCGCAATAGCGAACAAAATTCCCAAATTGGCGGCCTGCGTAATCGCCCGTTCGAGTGTGGCCGATGTACCTTCGCCCCCCAAACTCATGTTCACTACGTCGCCCGCTTTACCATTTTGGTTTACCCAGTTAACGGCCTGAATAATACCGGATAAGCGTCCATCACCATCATCGTCTAATACCCGTAGTGCCACCAACGTAGCACCCGACGCAATCCCCGTTATACCGACGCCATTATTTTTTGCGCCAATAATTCCTGCTACGTGTGTACCGTGCCCATTTTCATCATCGGCCGACGAGTTTCCGTTGATGAATGATTTGCTACGTTTAGTGTCCACATTTAGATCGGGGTGGTCCAGGTCGATGCCTGTGTCGATAACCCAGACGGTTTTGCCCGTTTGTAAATCGCCCCGACCATAGCCCGTTTGCTTTACGTTCCAGGTCAACGTAGAGGTCGTTGCTACGTCGACGCAGCTACACATCGACATGATCCGGTCGGGTTCTACCAACGTAACGGTCGGGTCTAATTTTAACTTTTGGGACTCGCTTTCGGTCAGGTGCGCCAGAAAAGTTGTCTGTTCGCCGGAAGCCAGTACGTCTACCGATGAATTAACCATTTGATGATTCGCCAGCAATTGTTCGGCTGCGGTTTCGACGGCCGCCAATCGCGCACCCGGAGCGGTGGGTAGTGTTTGGCTCGGCTGATACGTAACGATATACGAACCCGCAATAGCAACGCCATTGTTGGACGAGGCTTTGACCAGACAATCGGTCGATAAGCTAGCGGGCGTTAGTTCCTGATCTGACTGACAGCCAAGCATGGCAAGCCCAACCAAAGCAACGTTGGTAAACGTAGCAAGCGGTGTAAAACGGCGCATGTGTTTAATACGAAATAGATGGAAAAAGTAATGAAATCGTACACCGTTACTTCATGCGGGAGACTGGATTTTGGATGGGGAAAATAAAGGAATTGTCAATCGAAAACGTAGCGAAACGGCCCTATAATCAGACCATCAGGACCTATATTTACAATACGTTAAAAACGAAAAAAACGTTGCAGACTTGTGTTAGAACACCTCTTTTTTAGGACGTAGCGGAATGAACACAACATGCCCGGCGGCTGGGAATTTTGCCTCGGCAATTGGTCTGCCAAATCGCTGGTAAAAACCAGCTATCTGTTGCGGAGGCAGTAAATCAAGGTAAAGATTAATTCCCGCGAAATGATTGTTCCGAAGAAAGCGATCCATGAAGTGCCAGTCCTGATCGGTGAAGTTTCGGCCGGGGGTAAGCAGTTGGGGCCAGCCATCGCGCAGAAAGGGTTGAATCTGGTCGGGATGAAGCCGCCCGAAATACTGACCGACTCCGCTTTTATCGTAAAACCGGCGGAATGTAAAGACGGCATTCAATTGGTCATAATTCGGACAAAGACCTTCTTTGTTACCCGTGCCATCGGCTCCAACGGTGCAGAACGGCCAGTCGAGCACCGCTTCGCCCGGTTGTTGACGTATCACCGCACAATAACGTATCACCCCTGCCGATACTACGTTAACCGGTACATCCAGACGTAGTGAATAGCTCGTGTACCACTCCAGACACATCAACACCAGCAGAAACGTAGCAACGATTTTACCGATACGTTGGCGAGGCCATTGAACCGGCAAGGCCAGCAAACAAAGGAGAATCGGGTACACCAATGACGCCCGCCCCCCATGCCGATTGAAGCTAAACCAGGGAAACAATTTAAGCGATGGCACCAGTACGGGATGATACAACAAACACAGTACCAACATCAACACGATTGGTAGCCAAAGGGCGATATTCCGGCGAATTTGCCACCATCCGAAAATACCTAACAGTGTTAGATAAAGTCCTGGACTTCCCTGGGCGTAGCTTTCGAACGTATCGCGCAACCAACGCTGGTAAGGCATGGCGTAACTGTCGAGGCCGGGTAGATGAGGTAGTAACAGACGTAGCGGATGCGACCAGGAAGGTATAGTTGTTACGTTGTCGAAGTTGAATTGCCAGGCTGTCAACGCGATTTGCAGCGTGAGTGGGAAGTACAACCAGAGGCTTAAACCAATCAGGAAGAGCAACGTAGCAACGCTGGTTTTATGTTGCCGAAATTCATTCCGAATGTAGCGAAGCAATTGCGTTGGCCACTCGCTGACAACCGGAAAACGGCGATACAAAACTACCGCCAACACAGGCCAGGTAAGTGCTGTGAACATCAGCGCATAACCCGCTACGTAAGCGAGTTCCTGTCCAAGAATCTGAATGTGCAGCCAGCCACAAAGCAGCCAGTACGTTAGCGAAATTGGGTTTTTCTGTACTACGTCCAGCAGCAGTCGATACGTAGCAACCATGCACAAAACCGTCCAGTGCGCTACGCAGACGTTCATGTGAATGGGGAATTTCCAGAGGGCGTAAAAGTTGAATATCGAGACAATCAACCCGGCCACCGCCGACTTCACCAAGCCAAATCGGGAACGTAGCAGCAGGAACGTACCCACCGACGTAACGACCAGACTATATACGTAATAGAACTGCAGATAGGGACCGGGGCCGTCGAACAACCGGTAACAGAACCCATACCAATAATCCCGCTCGAAGCCCCAGTCCAGAAAAACCTGATTAGTGCCATACGGGTAAAACGTTTGTGTATTGACCAGATTCAGTTGAGGAAACGGCCACAGACTGAGGTTCTTCCCGAAAAAATAACCTACGTATTCGTACTGGTCAGTGTCGTAGCCATCGGAGAGCGGAACCTGGAAATTACCCACCGGCCATGCAGTCAGTAGAGTGGTCAGGACGCCTAACGTAAAAGCCCAAAACCAGACGGACTGCCACCACGTAGATACAGACGAGCCGGTTTGGTGTGGACGAAGAAAGGTTTGCTCCTGACTCATTTCGAGGAATTGGCAGTATCTCTTTGGTGGCGATGGGCAAAAGTCTCTCTAAACGGCTATTTTTGCAAAAATTAGTAACGCGGCTGAAAAGCCGCATTGAATTTAGCGGCCTTCCAGCCGCGTTACCAACATGGCCGACTACAACCACTCGAAAGTTGAAAAATACTGGCAGGACTTCTGGGATAATCACGATACGTTTAAGCCCGACGAACAAACTGCCAAGCCGAAATACTACGTCCTGGATATGTTTCCATATCCGTCGGGGGCAGGGCTTCACGTGGGGCACCCGCTGGGTTATATTGCTTCGGACATTGTGTCGCGGTATAAACGCCTGAAAGGATTTAACGTACTGCACCCGATGGGTTTCGATTCGTTCGGGCTTCCGGCTGAACAGTACGCTATCCAGACGGGGCAGCACCCGGCCATTACGACTGAACAGAATCGGCAACGCTACATGGAGCAGTTGAAAAACATCGGATTTAGCTACGACTGGACTCGCGAAGTACGTACCTCAGACCCAGCTTTTTACAAATGGACCCAGTGGATTTTCATGGAATTGTTCCGGTCGTGGTACAACCGCGATACCGACCGGGCCGAACCCATTGAAACCCTGCAACATAAATTTGCCACCAATGGCACCACCGACGTAAACGCCGTCTGTGATGACGACGTTACGTCGTTCACAGCTGCCGAATGGAATGCTATGTCGGCGAAGGAATCGTACGAAATCACGTTAAAATATCGCCTGACGTATCTGGCCGATGCGGTCGTGAACTGGTGTCCTGCTTTGGGTACTGTGTTGGCCAACGACGAAGTAAAAGACGGCGTATCAGAACGGGGTGGTTATCCAGTAGAGCAAAAATTGATGCGTCAATGGATGATGCGTATCACCGCCTACGCCGACCGTTTGCTGACTGGCTTGGACACCATCGACTGGACCGAATCGCTGAAAGAGCAGCAACGTAACTGGATTGGTAAAAGCATTGGGGCTTCGGTGAAGTTTGCCGTTGAAAATTCTTCAGCTATCATCGAAGTATTTACGACGCGCGTCGATACAATTTATGGCGTTACGTTCATGGTGTTGGCCCCTGAACATGAGCTGGTTCCGCAATTGACTACGCCTGATCAACGCGAAGCCGTAGACGCCTACGTGAGCGCGGCCAAGCTACGTTCCGAACGCGACCGTATGTCCGATACAAAAACGGTTTCGGGTGTGTTTGCGGGCAGTTACTGCATCAATCCGGTCAACGGCGAGAAAGTGCCTATTTATCTGGCTGATTACGTATTGGCCGGTTATGGTACGGGTGCCGTAATGGCTGTACCATCGGGCGATCAACGCGACTGGACGTTTGCAATGCAATTCGGCTTGCCCATCATCCCGATTCTGGATGCTCAAAAAGATACTGACAAACAGGCCGATAATACGAAGGAAGGCCGTTATATCAATTCGGGTATCATCGACGGTATGACGTATCAACAAGCCGTTCCCGCGTTGATTAGCTGGCTGGAAGATGGTGAGTTAGGCCGTGGGAAAGTAAATTACCGGATGCGCGATGCTGTGTTCAGTCGCCAGCGGTATTGGGGTGAACCCGTGCCGGTGTATTTCAGAGAAGGTTTACCGTATTTGATTGAAGAAAGCGATCTGCCATTGGAATTGCCCGCCATCGACAAATACCTTCCAACCGAAACGGGCGAACCACCGCTGGGCCGTGCTGAGGGCTGGAAATACAAAGGTATCTACGACTACGAACTGAGCACCATGCCCGGTTGGGCTGGTTCGTCGTTTTACTGGTATAGGTACATGGACCCGCAAAACGATTCGGCATTCGCTAGCAAAGAAGCCATTAATTACTGGCAAAACGTAGATCTGTACATCGGCGGCACCGAGCACGCAACGGGCCACCTTTTATACAGTCGTTTCTGGAATAAATTCCTGAAAGACCGGGGCTACGTACCGCAGGAAGAGCCGTTCAAAAAGCTCATCAACCAGGGGATGATTCAGGGGAGGTCAATGATTATTTACAGACTAAAATCTTCTGAAGGTGCAGGTAAGACGCCGGTTTTTGTTTCATTTGGGTTGAAAGATCAATATGAAACAACCGAGTTGCATGTTGATGTAAACATCGTAGAAAACGATGTATTAGATACCGAAGCATTCAAAAACTGGTTACCAGACTATCGAAATGCCGAATTCATATTAGAAAATGGCAAATACATCTGTGGTAGTGTCGTTGAAAAGATGTCAAAACGATATTTCAACGTTGTAAATCCAGATGATGTATCTGGCCGATACGGGGCCGACGTACTACGTATGTACGAGATGTTTCTGGGGCCGCTTGAGCAGGCGAAACCCTGGAATACCAACGGCATCGACGGCGTGTATCGCTTCATTCGCAAATTCTGGCGGTTATTCTACAAGGACAACCTAGACGGTTCTAGTTCGTGGATTGTGACGGATGAGCAACCAACTCCCGCCGAGTTAAAAATTCTGCACAAGACCATACAGAAAGCACAAAGCGACATCGAAGCTTACTCATTCAATACGTCGGTAAGTGCGTTCATGGTCTGTGTGAATGAATTGTCGACCTTAAATTGCCACAAACGGTCTGTTTTGCAGGATTTGGTTTTGATTCTGTCTCCTTATGCGCCCCATGTCACCGAAGAATTGTGGGCGGCTTTGGGTAACGAACCGGGTTCTATTTCGAAAGCGCAGTTCCCGACTTTCAATCCGGCATACCTGGTTGAGGACGCCTTTGAGTATCCGATTCAGATTAACGGAAAAGTACGTACCACCATCAGTTTCGCCATCGACCGGGCGGCTACCGAAATCGAACGGGAAGTATTGGCCGACGAAATCGTGCAGAAATGGCTCGACGGAAAAACACCCAAAAAAGTGGTAGTAGTACCCAAACGAATCGTGAACGTAGTGATATAGTAGCCTGGACGTCCACGTCCGGGCGAAAATAAATCTATTATACCCGGCCGTGGACGTCCAGGCTACGACCTTGACAATCAATTCATAATTTGAAAATAAGAAAGCCGACGTATTGTCGGCTTTCTTATTTTCGTGCTTCGCTTCGTATCTTGCCTATGCCCATTTCTACGTCCCGACAACCGCTGGTTGTGCTGTTGCTGTTCTTTCTATCTGGATTTGCCGCGCTGCTGTATCAGGTAATCTGGCAGCGACTCCTGGTTTTTTATACGGGCTCCGACACGGTAAGCATCAGCCTGATCGTGTCGGCGTTTATGACGGGTTTAGGCATCGGGTATCTGGCTGGTGGCAGGCTTGCCGACCGCTCAACGTCAACGCAGAATCTGCGCTATTTTGTTTTAGCTGAATTAGGCATCATGGTCTTCGCCTTGTTCAGCAAAGCCATACTTTATGACTTCCTCTACCAGTCGAATCAGTTACCTACAGATAAGCCGCTGCTTGTCTATGTCATCGTGTTCGGGATTGTGCTGCTGCCAACGTTCCTGATGGGTGTCTCGTTGCCTGTACTCTCCCGGACGTTTCGATTTGGCGATATGGCCCAGCAGGCACGGTATATCAGTCTGTTATATTTCATCAACACACTCGGCGCGGCCGTTGGCGCTTTTGTAACAGGATTTCTTTTAGTACGTCGACTTGGTTTCGACAACGCGATTTTTATTGGTGCAGCCCTGAACGGTCTTTGCGCTGTCTGTGCATGGGACATAGGGCGCGGAGCAACGAGAGAAAAGGCGTTGGGCGATGGGGGAGGGAGTGAAACTTTAGCTTCTAGCCACGCGCCCGATGCCCTTAGCCCCTCACCACATGCCCCACACACTCTGCCCCTCACCACATGGTCGGTGCAGTATGCAGTTTCGGGATTTGCGGCCCTGTCGCTGGAGCTGATCTGGTTTCGGGTGCTGGAAACGCTGATTAAGTCGGTTTCACTGACGTTTGCCATTTTGCTGGCCATTTACCTCGGCTCTATGGCTGTCGGAACCGTAGCCGGTACATGGCTCACCAGCCGATCAGTCTATCAGTCAGTGGTTCGTCGTGAACGGGCGTTTCTGCTGGCGCAACTGGTACTCTATGGATATACAGCTCTGTCGGTTGGCGTGTTTGTCAACGCCATCGGGCGGGTACCTGGATTACAGTTTCTCTGGGATTATTTTGCCAGTGGCGAACCCGTTTTGAGTCCCCGATTCAGTTTGTTTACCTATGGTGCGGTGCCAATATTTCTGCTGGGAATTCCGACCTTTCTAATGGGGCTGAGTTTCTCATTATCGCAGTCGCTCATTCAGGATAATTACGCCCAAATAGGTCGGCGAGTGGGTTGGCTACAATTTATCAATATTGTCGGGTCAGCGGTAGGAGCCTGGGCGGTTACCTGGGTTGGATTTGCTTATCTGGGCACCTCGCTTTTATTGAAATACATCGTTGCGCTGAGTTTTGGCTACGTAGTATTGTTACTGCTACGTCGGCATATCTCCGCTTCAGTAGCGGGTGGATTAGCTGTTGCGCTGGGATTATTTATATGGATTATTCCGGATAACGCCCAGTTCTGGCAACGCCTGAATGGGTTGGAAAAAACGAGTGATTTTGTGTTTGATGAAAATGAGTCGGCAGTATCGGTTATCAAAATGACGCCCGATCAAAAGATGGGTATTGTTTTCGTGAATGGACTGGGACAAAGTGGCTTGCCGTATCATTATGATGCCGTTCATACCCTATTGGGCGCCTTGCCAGTTATGATGCATCCTGACCCAAAACACGTAGCCGTTATCGGACTTGGTTCTGCCGGGACTGTGAATGGTATAGCTGGACGGCTGGAAACTCGCCGGATTGATTGTTTTGAAATTGCGTCGAATCAGGAGAAAGTTCTGGCTGATTACGCTGGTCGTGTGGGCGATACTGCTGTGAACGCTGTGCTACGTGACCGCCGGTTAAAAATGATTTTTCGCGATGGACGCTACGCCATACGTAACGGGGCTGCTCGTTACGATGTCATTGAAGCCGATGCGTTACGTCCACTTTCGGCCTACTCGGGCAATGTCTATTCCAGAGAGTATTTTGAACTGGTACGTGACCGGCTCCGGCCGGGTGGCCTGGCCGTTACATGGTGCCCAACAGGGCGCGTGTTCAATACGTTTCGAGCGGTGTTTCCCTACGTAGCGTACTGCGATAAATTGGTTCTGATCGGAAGTAACCAGCCAATTCAGCTGGATTGGAAAGCCATTGAACAGCGCGCGAAGGCAGATTTCAGTCGTCGGCATTATAATCGTTCGGGGATTGATATCTGGTCGCTGCTCGACCACTACCGCCCCCATATTCGCCTACTGCCCCGAGCCACAGGAGTACAGGGAGAAATCAACACCGATCTTTTCCCCAAGGACGAATACAGCATCCGTGTTAAGGATCGTATTGATTTTTAAAATGAATAATGCCTAATGTAATGAGAATTATGGTTCAGTGAACGTATTGCTGGCGCACAGGGCTTCGACAGGCCCAGCCGACAAGCCAACTCGATTCGAGGACTTTAACTGAACTGTCAGGCTGAGCCTGTCGAAGCCCTGTGCGCCAGCAATGCTCTAAAATTCAGAATGTTAGATTGTGAGTTATCCATAATTCACGTTAATGGACAATAAATAATATTGGTTAGTAAGCCAGTTATTCATTGGCCATTATCCATTTTTCATTAATTATAACGTAACAGCTTCTGCCTGTTGAGCGGCTATGGCGTCGCGGATTTGAGCAGTTAATGTGAGTGAATGTTTTCGGGCTTCATGATCGAAAATAGGTACAGAAAGTATCAATTCATCAGCCTGAGTCTGTTGCAGAAAGCTGGTTAACTTACGTTGAACCGTTTCGGGAGAACCAACAGCGGCATACCGGAAGATCGAGTTCGTAGCCATAATTTCGTTTTCCGGCCAGTCAGCGTATAAATCATCGACTGGAGGCTGCATTTGTCGGGCTTTTCCCCGGCGTATGTAAAGAAACTGCTGCTGTACGGATGTAAACAACCTCTGTGCTTCAGCGTCGGTATCAGCAACTATGACGTTAGTGGCTACCATCAAATACGGTTTATCCAGATTGGCAGATGGCCTAAATTGTGTTCGATACTCATGTATCGCATACATCAAATCTTTGGGAGCAAAGTGTGATGCAAACGCGTAGGGAAGCCCCAGCATAGCGGCCAGTTGCGCACCAAATAGACTAGATCCTAAAATCCAGATAGGAATATTTAGGCCATTACCCGGAACTGCCTGCACAAACTGATTCGAGTCGTCGGGCTGGAAATACCGCTGTAATTCAACCACATCCTGCGGGAACGTATCAGGCCCGGTCGCATTCCGACGTAGTGCATAGGCCGTCGGTTGGTCGGAGCCGGGAGCTCGTCCAAGTCCCAAATCAATACGTCCTGGGTAAAGCGACTCCAACGTACCAAACTGCTCGGCGATGACTAAGGGCGAGTGGTTGGGCAACATAATTCCGCCGGAACCTACCCGGATGGTTTTCGTGCCGCCCGCTACGTAGCCAATTACGACCGACGTAGCAGCGCTGGCAATACCGGGCATGTTGTGATGTTCAGCCAGCCAGTAACGATTATAGCCCAGTTGTTCAGCGTGTTGGGCCAGACTGAGCGTATTGTGCAGTGCCTGAGCAGCCGTGTTTCCGACTACGATAGGCGATAAATCAAGAATTGAGAAGGGAACCATACTACGTTGATGATTGAGTGCGTGCGAGGATTCTACGGGCCGTGTCCGTCAATCCGGCCGGGATTCCGCGTACATTTGTAGGTCATCAACAAGTCAACATGTTCGAACGGTTCCTTTCTTCTTCACTGCGAATGAACGCAAAACCACTACTTTGGGGCCTACTTGGTTTCGTTACAGCCTGTGCGCCAAAAGCCTCTACGAATCTTTCTACTTCCCAATCGGCCGATTTTTTTACATACAAAGCAGGTCAATTACCCAAAATCTCGGTGCACCGGGGTGGTGGCGACCTGAAAACTTACCCCGAAAACTGCCTGGAATCGTTTGCTTACGTAGCGAAGCAGGTGGGAGCCGCAACACATCCGGCCGTGATTGAGTGCGATATCGACCTGACCAAAGACAGTGTGATGGTCATGATGCACGATGCCACTCTCGACCGTACTACGACTGGTACCGGCAAACTGATCGAGAAAACCTACGCCGAACTAGACCAATTTCGGCTGGAGGATAACATGGGCAACGTAACGCCTTACAAAATTCCAACGCTGGAACAAACGCTTCAATGGGGCAAAAGTCAGGCAGGTAAAAATCCTGTTACGTTTACGCTGGATGTCAAACGTAACGTATCGTTTGCCAAAGTGGTCGATATGGTCCACAAAACGGGGATGAGCAACTACGTAGCGATTATTACGTACAATGCGCAGGACGCGGCCAAAGTGCATCAGCTCGACCCAAATCTGATGATCTCAGTAACGATACGTAACCGGGCCGAATATGATCGCCTGCGCGAGTTAGGCGTGCCTGATAACAGCATGGTTGCGTTCGTTGGCGTGAAAGAGCCCGAAGCGGATTTATATAAGTTTCTGCACGAAAAAGGAATTGCCACTATTCTGGGCACGCTGGGCAATCTGGACAAACAGGCGGATGCCAAAGGCTATCAAGTCTATAAAACGTTCGTCGATAACGGAGCCGATATTTTGAGCACCGACCGGCCGCTGGAAATGGCGCGTGTGATTTATAAGTGAGCGACGAGATAAAATATGAATGCCATTACTTTTTAGTAATGGCATTCGTGACTAACTCCCTTGAAAAAGCTGGAATACTACGTAACAACAAAGCTTCTTTAATCCGATACCACAATAATCGGAGCGACTTCTTCAGGGTCGTTGTCAGCAGAGGCTTTACGTTGTTTCATCGCTTTGCGAGCTGCTTTTTTTAGTGTTACGTCGTAAAGGTCCGTTCGGCGGTCTTTTAGTACCTGCACTGAACCGTGTTCATGTAATTCTTTTAGCAGACTCAAGTCAACGTCAGCAATCAGGACCATCTCGGTATTTGGCGTTGCTTCGGCTTTGACGGCGTTCGTCGGAAACTGAAAATCCGAAGGGGTAAATACCGCCGACTGAGCGTAATTGATGTCCATATTATGAACACGCGGCAAATTGCCCACACAACCTGAAATGGCAACGTAGCATTCGTTCTCGATGGCCCGCGCCTGCGCGCAGTGACGTACCCGAGAGTAGCCATTCTGCGTATCGGTCAGGAACGGCACGAACAGGATCTGCATACCCTGTTGCGATAGAATTCGGCTCAATTCTGGAAACTCAACGTCGTAGCAGATAAGCATCCCGATTTTCCCGCAGTCGGTATCGAATGCCCGAATTTCGTAGCCACCTACCATACCGTAGTGTCTCACTTCGTTGGGTGTAATGTGAATCTTCCGATACTCTTCCCACGAACCATCGCGCCGGCAGAGGTACGCTACGTTATACAGCCTACCATCTTTATCAACGAGCGGCATACTGCCCCCAACAATATTGACATTGTAGGAAATGGCGAGTTCGCAGAGTTTTTCTCGGACGGATTCGGTAATGTCAGCCAACTTACGTATCGCCACCGGTTCCGGCAAGTCGTTGAAATCAGCCATTAAAGGCGTATTGAAAAACTCGGGCAATACCATGAAATCGGCCCGGTAATCACTCACGGCATTGGCAAAAAACTCTACCTGATCCAGGAATGCTTCCAGATTTTTGAAGAGCCGCATCTGCCATTGAATCACACCCAGGCGTATGATTGAGTCGGTATGCGGCTTTTTGTCTTTTTCATCAACGTAGTAAATGTTAATCCACTCCAGCAACGTAGCGTATTCTTTCGACTCCGAATCGCCGGGCAAGTACCCACGTAGCACCTTCCTGACGTGGAAATCATTCGACAATTGAAAGGTGAGCGTCGGGTCGTAAATCTCCTTTTGTTTCACCTTTGCGATGTACTCGCGGGGGGTCAGATCATTGGCGTATTTATTGTAATTTGGAATACGTCCACCGGCCAGAATGCCTTTCAGATTCAGTTGCTCACAGAGTTCTTTTCGGGCGTCATAGAGACGTCGACCCAGCCGCAAATCGCGGTAATCAGGGTGCACGAAAACCTCAATGCCATAGAGGTAATCGCCTTCGTCATTATGCGTTTTGAAAGTGTAGCCACCTGTAATTTCGAAATAGGTATGATTGTCGCCGAAGTTGTCGTATTTGACCCGGATAGCGAGCGCAATAGCCACCGCTTTGCCATCGACTTCGACGCAAAACTGGCCTTCCGGGAAAATATTCAGCAGTTTGGTGATCGAGCTTTTCGGCCAATAATCGCCCCCAATACCGCTATAGACCTCAATCATGGTTTCTTTCAAATCATGATAGTCGGACTTCTGTAATGTTCTGGTTTGTATATGCATAAGTTGTCAGAACCGGGATTTAGCAGATTGATGGATTTTCAGGATTTTGTTTTCGCTTCCTTGAAGCGCTTATCGACAAAATCGTGTTAATCCCCAAATCTGCTCAATGCCGGTTCAGAAGAAGTTCCATTTCCGCCAGGTGTTCATCCGTAAAATCGTGATGGGTTACGAAACGCACCAGATGCTTGCCGAACGTAACACTGCGAATGCCTTTAGTGGCTAACTGATCAACATAATCGGTAGCCAAGATGGTTTCGGGAAGTCTGAAAATGACGATGTTGGTATCAATTGGGAAAATTTCCTGCACTTCGGGTAAACGTTCGAGGAATGCCCCAATTCTGCGAGCGCGGGCATGGTCCTGTTTCAGTCTGTCGACTTGGTGATCGAGCGCGTAGATACCCGCTGCCGCCAGAAATCCCGCCTGCCGCCAACCACCACCCATCAGCTTCCGAAACCGACGAGCCTGTTTGATAAAATCAGCCTTCCCAAGCAGCAAAGAGCCTACCGGGCAGCCCAAGCCTTTTGACAGACAAATACTGATGGAGTCGAACAGTTGTCCATACGCTTCGGTCGGTTCACCCGTTTCGACCAGTGCGTTGAACAGGCGGGCACCGTCGAGATGCAGTAAAAGCCCATTTTCGGTGCAGGTACGTCGGATAGCGGCAATTTCGGGGACAGTATAGTAGCAACCACCCCCTTTGTTCATCGTGTTTTCGAGAACGACCAGCCGCGATAAAGGCTTGTGGGGATCGGCAGGACTGTAAATGTGTTCGCGAATAAGATCGGGTGTGAGTTTACCACGTTCACCTTTGGCCAAACTCACTGAGGCCAGTGCATTGACCGAAATTCCACCACCTTCGTAGAGATACACATGCGAAAGCTGATCGCAGATGACATCATCGCCGGGACGCGTGTGCGTACGAATAGCGAGTTGATTCGTCATCGTTCCCGATGCACAAAACAAAGCGGCTTCCATTCCGAACATTGTGGCCGCTTTACGTTCGAGCGCATTGACGGTTGGGTCGTCGCCAAAAACATCGTCGCCAAGCGGGGCCGAAAACATGGCTTCGCGCATGCCTGGAGTAGGTTGAGTAACCGTATCGCTGCGCAGGTCGATAATCATAATGGCTAATGAAAAATGGTTAATTGGTAATGGATAATGGTGGAAGTGCTGTCATTTTCATTAATCATTGTCCAGTAGCCATTATTCATTCAATGAGTCGGCAAGTTAACACCCGGGACGCTTTGTTTTGGCCCAAAAAGGACTTTTTTCATGTGTTTGGAGCTTGAAATAGATTGTTTGCTGCAACAATACTGGTAATCTTGCATTTATAATTGTTACGCTTATTTTTGAGCAACCTTTTCGGCTTTTTTCGTCTTAAACGAGCGCACAAAACCACGCATCAGCCTACTGTCCAATTACCGTTATGTTCGCTAACAAAACTCCCTGGATTATTCTGCTCATCCTCTGGATGCTCGGCTCAACCTGGTGGCACGTCTGTAAAATTAAGCAGCTATGCGTTGAGGATGCCCAGCCTTCGGTGACTACATCTGATCCTGAAGCCACAACGCCCCCCGGTGCCGATGGCTATACGATTGCCGATGGAAACCTGTTTCGCCTTGATTTCCCCGGTCAGTTTACGTTTGCCAAATCTGGCGCCAACGCCAACATGAATTCGCTGGGTGGTTCGCTGGATGAATTGACGGCTTACCTGAAAAAGAATCCGGGCCGAAACGTTGAAGTTATTGGCTACTACGTTTCTGACGAGTCGAACACAACTTCGTTTGCGAATCTGGGTCTGGCCCGCGCCGAAGGTATGAAGCAATACATGGTGCAGCAAGGCATTCCGGCCGCATCGATTACAACAAAAGGAGTAGAACGTAACATGCCCTATACGGCTAAAGGTGATTCGTTAGTAGGCGGTCTCGATTTTGCGTTCTCAGGCGGAACAAATACAACGCCAGTGGATGAAACGACGGCGGCTACGGCTCCTGAACCAGCTACAACATCCGCAGCGACCACGCCACCCGCTATACTTACGCTTACTGGGGCTACTACGGAAAGAGAGTTGGCTGAAAGTCAAAAGTTTAAGTCAATTTTTGAACCGATCGATCTGTATTTCCCGTTGGCTGAAGCTAATTACATCAAAACGGCGGAAACGGTTAAGTTCTTTGAAGAAGCCATTCACTACCTGGCGGATCACAAAGACAAAAAACTACAGCTAACCGGCCACACGGATGATTCTGGGCCCGACGATGTAAACATGCGACTCTCCCGCGATCGGGCAAACGACGTGAAGGCCAGACTACGTAAAGCGGGTGTTTCGTCCTCGCAGATTGAAATCAGAGCAAAAGGCGAAACGGAACCTAAAGCCGATAATAGCACTATGTCGGGGCGAAAAGCCAACCGACGCGTATCGGTTGTCGTGTTATAATAAATCTATTCCATGTTCAAGGTTTTAGCCGGGCCGCCGGGCGGTTGGCTGACACAGGCAATGAATCGCCCGGCGCCCGGCTGAAATATTGAACTCCAACCTTCAACTCATAAACACTCCAGATTATGTTTGAACTGAATCCGCTTAACTTACCTGATGCGCAAATACAACAGTGGATTATGCTGTTGGTAGCTGGTGTGTTGGGCTTTATTATTGGATACGTATCACGACAGAGTACTATTCGCCAGCTCGAAGGCGATTTGGCAAGCACCACGCGAGAAGTGGACGACTGCTACCGAGCTCCTGCTCCGGTTGTTAGTGCCGATGATGAAGAAACAATTGTGCTGAATCGTATTCGAAACCGGGCAAACGAAATCAATTTTTCCCGCATCGGCCTCGCTTCGGCCTCCGAA
Source organism: Spirosoma profusum (assembly GCF_014699005.1). Classification (GTDB taxonomy): domain Bacteria; phylum Bacteroidota; class Bacteroidia; order Cytophagales; family Spirosomataceae; genus Spirosoma; species Spirosoma profusum. The sequence goes on along the minus strand of NZ_JACWZY010000031.1, from coordinate 18,737 downwards.
GCCGACGACCTCAAAGCCATTGTGGGTGTTGGGCCGTTTCTGGAGAAAAAACTACATGCCATCGGTATCTATACCTTCCGACAGATTGCCAGTTTTACCACAGAAGACATTCATAAAGTGAACGATATCATTGAATTTTTTCCCGGACGTATCGAGCGCGACGACTGGGTGGGTCAGGCAAAAAGTTTGATAAAAAAATAGATTGAACCAACTCTAACCCGGAGCATACCCTAAACTAAAATCTCGCCATGTTTGGATTAGACCCCTTAAGTCGTCCGGTTGCTATTCTTGAAATATTGCTTTTGCTGGCTCTGGCTACTTTGGTAGGCTGGCTGTTGGGGCGGCTGGTGTTGTCCAGTCGAATCAGCAAATTACGTTCGTCGGTGGCCGAGAAAGAGACTGAACTGGAAAATTGCCGTCGGGCAAAAGCTGAAGCCACGTCGAGTGGAACGTATCGTCGTCCGGAGTCGGTAATAGAAACCCCACCAGCCTACGTACCAGCTGATCCCCTTTTACCTGTTTTCACGCTTGACGACACACCAGAACCAATTCCGGTCGAAGAGCCACCCGTAGTCAATATACCTGTAACAGTTCCGGTAGCACCTCCGTCACCTACCGTTGCACCGCCCCCGCCAAAGGTTGCTCCGCCAGCCGATGCCGCTGTAAAAGCGACAGATTCGGAAGCTGCTGTATTGAACCGGATTGCATCCCGAGCCAGTGAAATTAATTTCGACCGGATTGGTCGGGCTATGGCCTCCGAAGCCGATGATCTCAAAGATATTGTAGGAATTGGCCCTTTTCTGGAACGAAAACTACATAGTCTCGGTATCTACACGTTTCGACAGGTCGGCAATTTTACCAAAGAAGACATCGACAAAGTCAATGAAATCATTGAGTTTTTTCCCGGACGTATCGAGCGCGATAACTGGGTAGAACAAGCCAAAAACTTCAACGAACGGAAATACGGGAAAAAGAGCTAGTGCCTTTTACTCCAGGAACCATTTTTAGCTTTGTAAAAGTAAACACTACGTATTCACTTCGGCCAATAATTGATCGGCCAGTTGAGTTAAACCAATTGTGGCGGGTTCGGTAATGAACGTAACGTTGGCTTTTTTGTGCATATCCGGAATATTAGGGTCCACTACGTAGATCGGAATACCATTACGTGTTGCATATACCAGTCCGGCGGCAGGATACACATTGAGCGACGTACCGACAACAATAAAAATATCCGCATCATACGTAATGTCGAGTGCTATGTCCATCATGGGTACAGCTTCGCCAAACCAGACTATATGAGGCCGTAACTGTGCTCCTTTTTCGCAGAGATCACCCAGTTTAAGTTCCCAGCCCTCAATTTCATAAATGAGTGATTCGTCGGCTGTTGAGCGCGACTTAAACAATTCGCCGTGCAAATGAATCACCTTCGAGGAGCCCGCTTTTTCGTGCAGGTTATCTACGTTCTGTGTAATGACCGTTACGTCGTATTTTTCTTGCAGCTTAACCAATGCCAGATGCCCCGCATTCGGCTGAACGCTGAGCGCCTGTTTACGGCGCTGATTATAAAAATCCTGCACTAGCGTCGGATTCCGTTGCCAGGCATCGAACGTTGCTACGTCCTCAATCCGATGATTTTCCCATAGGCCATCCGACGCCCGAAACGTAGGAATACCACTTTCGGCACTAATGCCAGCTCCGGATAGCACAACTATTTTTTTGCGAGTGTTCATGCGTGTAATTGTTTGCAAGGGCAACGGGCGTGGGACATAGGGTCAAAACGCAACCTCTTCCCTATGCTCCATACCCTTACCCCTCTGCTATTCTACAACGATTTCATCCGTCGCGAACCAGGTTTTTTGGCCAGCTTCGGGGTGTTCGGGCGGACACACGCCTGCATTTTTGGCGCGAATCCGAACGTAACGAGCGCGGGCCGTTTTAAAGTCAGCGACCACAGGTAGAATATCCCACGGCCCATTCAACTCGTACTTGACAGGTTGCGCAATGGCATCTTTAAAATCTGTCCCGTCTTTCGATAACGCAATTTCGACCGAAGTGGGCGGGAAATTTTTCTCTAAAATAACTTTCAGGAAATTCAGCGACACTTTCGTCACACTTGTTACGTCGCCGAGGTCGAGTGTTACGTCCATATCCCCGAAGAAATTGGCCCATTGACGTCGGTCGCGGGGTGTTTCGCTACGTACGCCGTCGGTTAGTTTTTTTGTGTTTTCATCGCTTTTGTTTCCAAGCGCGATGGCATAGGTATAAGGCTTGTTTTTACCCTTATGCAATGTGAACGTTTGTGTTAACTGACCGCCGGTAGGCTTTCCTCCAGCCCGAGTCATGGCACGTACCGTCGCTGTTTTGGCTAGCGTAAAAGGACCGATGTATTCCGTGCTACGTTCGTTGGGTTCCTTGCCGTTGGTGGTATAAAAAATCTGACTGTCAATATCCAGCTTGCTCAGTTTGACCTGAAGTTGGCCCTGGTCGTTAGGCTGCGTACTGGCTGAAATGTCCAACAGTCGTTTCGCGTAATTGACGTTGCTGAGTCGGGGTAGGTGATTTTTCAGGCGTTGGGCAAAATCCTCGAAGTTATGCGAACTCGCCTGCATCCAGCCAATTTCAGCCAGCGCAATGGCTCTGGGAAACGCCATATATTCTACGTCTTCGGGCGTTTTCATATACTCGGTCCAGATATTGCCCTGCACGCCCAGTATGTGTTTCTGTTCAGCCGCCGAAAGTTCAGAAGGCATCGGCTCGTATGCATATACCTGATCGAGAGGTAAATAGCCACCAATAGCCAGCGGTTCGGTTGCTGGATTACCCTGATATTTGTCGAGATAACACGTAGCACCCGGCGTCATGATGACGTTATGTTTTTGTTTGGCCGCTTCAATACCTCCTTCAGTGCCGCGCCAGCTCATGACCGTAGCGTTTGGAGCAAGGCCGCCTTCCAAAATCTCGTCCCAGCCAATGATCGATTTGCCTTTACTATTGACAAATTTCTCGATACGTCGGATGAAATAACTTTGGAGTTCGTTCTCGTCTTTCAGCTTATTTTTCTTGATCAGATCCTGGCAGAAAGTACTGTTTTTCCAGGCCGTTTTCGGGCATTCGTCGCCACCGATGTGGATGTATTTACTGGGGAAAAGTGCCATGACTTCGGTCAATACGTCCTGCAGAAAGCTGAACGTTTTGTCCGAAGGGCAGTATACATCATCCGAAACGCCCCATTTTGTAAAGACCTTGTAACCTTTAGCCGGGTCGCAGCCCAGTTCGGGGTAAGCCGCTAGCGCGGCCTGTCCATGGCCAGGCATTTCGATTTCGGGAATAATTGTTACAAACCGGCTCTGCGCGTAGCGTACTACGTCCCTAATCTGATCCTGCGTATAAAAACCACCGTGCGGTGTTCCGTCGAATTGCTGCGGATAGTTCTGATAATACTGCCCAATGATGGATTCGGCCCGTTTACTGCCAACTTGCGTCAGTTTGGGGTATTTCTTGATCTCGATACGCCACCCCTGGTCATCGGTCAGGTGCCAGTGAAACGTGTTCTGCTTGTGCATCGCCATCAGATCGATGAACTTTTTGACAAATGGCACGGGCATAAAATGCCGACAGACATCGAGCATTAGTCCACGATAACCAAAACGCGGTTTGTCGGTAATGGCGCAGGCGGGCATTGAAAGCGTAGTGCTTTGGGTGGTAGGCAAGAGTTGCCGCATGGTTTGAGCCGCGTAGAAAAGCCCTTTAGCGGTAGATGCTTCGGCCTGCACACGACCCTGGGTAACCGTGAGTTTATAGCCTTCGTCGCCTAGGTTCAGCGTTTTGTTTAACGTTAGAAAAATGTGCGCTCCTTTGGCCAATGCTGGACTGGTTGGCGCAATTCCCAGCGTCAATCCGTTGGCCGTTTTCACCTGACTGGCGAACGTTAGTGCAACGGCTTTAACGGACGCATCGGCAGCGGGCGACGTAATGATTTTAGTAGTAGCAGTAAGGTTAAACTGACCATTTTGCCCGGAAAATCGAGCTGGAAAAGGAATCAGATTATATTGATTATCAGTTTGAGCAAACGTTGAGTAGGAGAGGAGAGAAGCTAAAAAAAGGAGTTTCAGGTGTATATGCATAGTTACGAATGAATTAAGGCGGCAAATTAGCGAGGAATTTTTAAAGGCAGGCAAACAAAAAACCTTCCGATTTAGGAAGGTTGAGTAGTTTTTTGTCATTCTGAGGAGCGAAGAATCTTAATGTTTCCTAACTCTCAGGTTAGAGCGCTTTAAGATTCTTCGCTCCTCAGAATGACAAAAAAGCCTTTCGAAATTTCTATTTCTTTGCAGATGCCTTTTTAGCTGTCGTTTTCTTGGCGGTTGCCGCTTTTGCTTTTGCTGGAGCTTTTGCGGCCGCTGGTTCTTCGCCAGCCAGTTTCAGGCAGTCTTCCAGCGTAAGGGTTGCTGCATCGACGTCTTTCGGAATGCGAACGTTACGTTTACCAACCGACAGATATGGTCCGTATTGACCATTCATTACCTTTATTTCTGGTCGCTCAGGAAATTCTTTAATGTATTTATTCGCTTCCTGTTGACGTTTAGCCTGAATCAGTTCAATGGCCCGCTCAAGCGAAAGACCCGCCAGTGATTCGTTACGTGGTAGTGAAACATATTTGTCATCGAACTTCACATAAGGACCAAAACGTCCCTTACCCGTAGTAACTGGCTTGCCTTCAAATTCACCGATTGCTTCGCTGATCGATTCGGCGCGTTTGGCCTGAATCAATTGGATGGCGCGCGCTTCGTCAATTGTATAAGGATCATCTTCCTTCGTGAGCGATACATACTTGTCGTCGTGCTTCACGTAAGGACCAAATTTCCCGATGCCAATGGTCAGTGATTTGTCTTCAAAGAAACCTACTTCGCGGGGCAGCGTGAACAGATCCAGCGCTTCCTGCAACGTAATGGTTTCAATGAGTTGGCCTTCCCGCAGGTTGGCGTATTGAGGTTTATCTTCGTCGGTCGATTCGCCGATTTGAGCGTAGGCACCGTATTTACCCAGTCGGGCCGACACTTTTTTGCCCGTTCTTGGATCAATACCCAACTCGCGCGCTCCTGTTTTGAACGAACTCACCGACGATCCCTGAATTTCCTCGATATTCTTATGGAAATCGCCGTAGAATCCTTCCAGCATTTTCTGCCAGTTCATGCGTCCGTCGGCAATCTCATCAAAATCTTTCTCGACCGTCGCCGTGAATTTATAATCCACGATGTCGGGGAAATATTCGACTAGAAAATCATTGACCACGATACCCGTGTTGGTTGGGAACAGTTTCGCTTTTTCGGAGCCGAACGTTTCTTTTCCGCTGGTTTCGGTAATATGATTTTGCTGAAGCGTATATTCCAGGTATTTCCGTTCCTGACCTGGTTTATCCTGTTTGATGACGTACCCCCTATTGATAATCGTCGAAATGGTAGGCGCATACGTAGAAGGTCGACCGATGCCCATTTCTTCGAGCTTTTTCACCAGCGATGCCTCAGCGTAGCGCGGTTGCGGGCGGGTGAATTTCTCCGTAGCTTTCATCTGCCCCAGATTCAAAATCTGGCCGATGGTAAGCGGGGGAAGCATTCCTTTAGATTCCTCATCGTCATCGTCATCTTTCGATTCGAGGTAAACACGAAGGAATCCATCAAATTTAATCACTTCGCCCTGGGCAACCAGTTCGTTCGGGAACGTAGTGTTTACAGCTTGCGCCTGAGGATTAAATGTTACCTGTTTCGATGCGTCGAAATCATCTCCAAACACATCAAAACTTAGTTCCTCGGCTGGTTTTGCACCGTTGGCGAAACGAATACCAATGGTTACAATGGTACGTTCGAGTTGAGCATCAGCCATTTGGGAGGCAATGGCTCGTTTCCAGATGAGTTCGTAAAGACGTTTCTGATCGCGGTCGGCACCTGCGTTGCGGTCGTTGAAGTTCGTCGGACGTATCGCTTCGTGCGCTTCCTGCGCCGATTCGTTTTTAGTCTTGAACTGACGCGTCTGAACGTAGCGTTGGCCAAATTCAGTCTCAATTTCTGCCTTCGCCTTATCAATTGCTTCCTGCGATAGGTTCGTTGAGTCGGTTCGCATGTACGAAATCTTACCGGCTTCATACAGATTCTGCGCCAATCGCATTGTCCGATCAACGGAGTAGCTGAGTTTGCGCGAGGCTTCCTGTTGCAGCGTCGACGTAGTAAACGGCGGAGCTGGTGATTTCTTGGCCGGTTTTACCTCTAAATTCTTAATAGTGAACGTAGCACCGATGCAGGCTTCCAGAAATTTGCGAGCCTCACCCGACGTAGCAAAATTCTTCGGCAGTTCGGCATTCAGCACTTTATTACCGTCGACAATGAATTGCGCCGTGACTTTAAACGACGATTTGGCCGAGTGTTTATCAATTTCGCGTTCACGCTCAACGACGAGACGTAGCGCCACCGATTGCACACGACCCGCCGACAAACCCGTGCTACCGCCCTTGATCTTACGCCATAAAACCGGCGACAGTTCATAACCAACCAGCCGGTCAAGAACCCGACGCGCCTGTTGGGCATTCACCAAATCGACATCGATGGTACGGGGCGTTTTGATAGCGTTCTGGATGGCATTTTTCGTAATCTCCCGGAACACGATACGTTTGGTATTGTCGCGTAAGCCGAGGGCTTCTTTCAAATGCCACGAAATAGCTTCTCCTTCGCGGTCATCGTCAGTTGCCAGCCAGACTTCATCTGCCGACTTTGCCAGCGATTTCAATTCGCTGACCAGCTTTTTTTTGTCGGGCGAAATCTCATAGGAGGGCATAAACCCATTGGTTACGTCGACCGCGAGTCCATCTTTCGGCAGATCACGGACATGTCCAAAGCTGGACTTTACCGTAAAATCTTTACCCAGATAGCCTTCGATGGTTTTCGCCTTCGCCGGCGACTCCACTATGACTAAGTTTTTTGACATAATTCGATATTCAGGTTGAAATTACCTTCGCTATTGGGTAGTTCAAAGCCCCTTTTCATTTAGGACTTCGTGCCCAACAAAACGTTGAATCGCTGTCCGGTTCGCCCAAATATAGACGCAAATGCATCGACTTATCAAAATTGACAAGGAAAGTGGTACAAAACGAAAGCGAGGGATTGTCAGGCCGGTGGGCCATTTCGGCTATATTAGGATAACAACTGAGCGGGCCTCATCGTTCGCAATTTTCGAAGCAAATAGTTAAAAATGAGCATTTATGTTCATTTTTCGAGAAGTTGAAGTGCTCCGTATCTTGTGTGGAAATCACCACCGAACTGCATCTTACAAACATGAATAAATTTTTGACGTTTGCCCTGCTGCTATTCACGATTGCCTGCCAATCCAAGCCAGAATGGAAAACAATGCAGTCTACCGCACCACGCGAAATGGCAGCCATGAGAGCCCCCTCACCCGAACAGAGCGAACCCGAAGCGGATGAAGAGGCCCCGCCGTCTCCTCCTGAAACGTCACCACAACCCCAGGCAACAGCAAATCGGAAAATCATCCGAAATGCGCAACTACGTTTCCGCGTGAACGATTTTAAAGCATCGGGAAAAACCATTGAACAGGCCGTTCAGCAAGCTGGCGGGCAGATTACCAGCTCGAACGAGACGAAGTCGTATAATACTATTGAGAATGCGCTGATTATTCGGGTTCCTGCCGCCCGTTTCGATGCGCTGCTGGAGTCGGTGTTGAAGGAATCTATTTTTACAGATACTAAATCCATTACGGCTGAGGACGTAACGCGTCGCTACGTGGATACGGAAGCCCGAATACGTAGTAAAAAAGCGGTTGAAGAAACGTATCTAAAACTACTGAAACAGGCACGTAACGTGGAGGACGTACTAAAAATAGAAGAGCAATTGGCGGCCATCCGCGAAGATCGCGAAGTGGAGGAAGCCGAGTTGCGCCAACTCAAAGACGAAGTTTCGCTTAGTACCATCAATCTAACGTATTACCAGCAAACCGAAGTTGCCCTGAGGCCAGAAGAGCCATTTTATGCCCAAATCTGGCATAACCTCTCCGACGGTTTCCGACTAATTGGCGACGTATTTATTGGTGCGTTTTATTTACTACCTCTGGCGCTGGTTGGCTGGGGAGTCGTGTGGCTGTTTCTGCGCTGGCGTAAGAAACGGCGGAACGTAGTGAAATGAACATCAGGTGAGTTTTACGAAATTATCTTCGAGTTTCACATTGAAGCTTATTTCAGCTTTTAAGGCCTTGAAAACTCTCAGAATAGTGTCAATAGTGGCACTGTTGGTACTATTCTCAAGTTTAGAAATTTGCACTTTCTGAACCCCTACGAGTTTGCCAAGCTCTTCTTGGGTCATATTGCGTTCTTGCCTTGCGGTTTTTATCATTTTCCTCAAAACGTCCATACGAAGTTCATATTCGTATTCGTCACGCTCTTTAGTAACCTACTTTACCGATGTAATTATCTTTCATTTCGGCAAGCGAATAGGTTTTGATTTCTGTAGTAGCCATGTGATTTTCTCGCTTGTTTATTGGCAAGATAGTTTTCTCTAAGTCTTACCGCACGGTCAATTTCGTTTATGGAACCTTAACCGCTAACATTATAGCAACCCCTCGTTAGATATATTTATTACTTCTTTAGTATCGCTATTATCAATGTACTGCTGCCTGTAAAAATACCACACATAGATAAGTCCAAAGGAATGAAAATAGAATATGTATAATTGTCTCAAGTGTTTTCCCCTTCCACAAATCAGTAGAGTAACCAAAAAACTGAATGAATAGTCTTGTTAACCAGAAAATGCCAAAACCTAGCGAAATTGTCTTTCCAAGTTTAGTTTCTAAAAGTTCAGTTGGAGAAGTTAAGCAGAGTAATCCCATTAAGAAAATTATAAGTGCAATGAAGAGTGTATGGAAAATCATCATCTGCCTATTAATTAAGCTTAATGATTTCAATTCTTCTCCCCAATTAAAATATCGGGGAAAAACTATATGAACTAAAGATAAAAAGATTAATAATGCTCCAACTATTTTAAAATGTATCATCAAATTTTTCGATTATGAAAGTCGTGATGAAAGGCGTTGTTTTTATTTCTTGCTTTACTGTCAAGTTAGATTGTAGAAAGATACGTAGCCAATTTGATTTTGAGTAAAAATGAAAAAAGCCGATGGTGTAAGCAGAAAAATTCTTTACATCCCTTAAATGCTCTGTTACAAATATTTGCCCAGTTGTTTTTGTTACACGATTAAGTTCCTTAAAAAAGTCAATTCTTTCACTTTCATTTCTAATTTCATGAGTTGCTAAAAAACATAATGAAATATCAAACGAATTATCTGCAAATGGAAGTTTTTGGGTTGATACTTGAATTGTATTCTGATCTTGTGGGTAAATCTGCCTTGCTCTTTTGATAGATATTTCTGTATGTTTATCTGGGTTATAAAAATCACATATAGTTAATTTACTATTCGGGTATCTACGTTTAATAATTACGCTTGTCTCGTCAAATCCTGCATTTATATTCAAAATTTTCTTATTGTCAGAAGTTACAAGCCAATTGAACTCATAAAGGTCAGAGATATCGTAGATATAAAATGATACAATTAGTGAGGTAGTAATTGTCAATATTGATATATAAGCAGCCCAAAAAGAAAAAATTTGAATAGATTTAGGAAAATAATTCCCGAAAAGAAATATAAAAAGAATACTTAAACAGGCAATTAAATAAAAGTGCCAGTTAAAACGAATAATATTTAAAATGCCTTGAAATGGCTTACGCTTTAGCTCCATTTTTCAATTATCCCTTTCCTCCAATAATAAGGAACATTCTTTGTCTCAAATGCGTTTGCTAAAACCATATTTTGAAGATTCAGACTTTCTAAAAAACCGAAATGATAATTTTTTATATTTATGGCTTCAGGTTTCCAGTTTTGACGAACGCCTTCAATAATTAAAACACTTTTGTCGTCATTATTATAAGTAAAAGTATAGGGTAATGGGCCTGCAAATTTTCTAGCATCTTTCCAGTTAGTAAATGGTGAAACTTCAGGAAGTGGTATTTCACTGTTTGTATATTCAATAATAACCTTAAATTTAGATTTATTTGATTGAATTGTTTTGAAATTATCTACAGTAATCTGTTTTATGTCGGTTGAAGTATAATTATAATGTGTGAAAATATTGCCTAAAAATTCCATTTTTTTCTTATCGGTTTCAGACTTAATTATGTATAAACCTCTGAGCTTTTTTTCTGAACTATTAACGTATCGAACAAAAATTCGATAACCAATAAGAAAAAAGTTATTGCCCATAAACTTAGGAAATCCTTTTGGTCTAAGTTCTTTTACTTGGACCATTGCAACTGCAATAAATGCCCATTTGTCTTGAAATGTGTCTAATTGTAAGCAACTAGGAATCAAATTTTGAAGTTGTTCTTTAGGTAACGCAAATGTTAAAACTAATGAACTTTCAAAAAAGGATTCAACTGCAAACGGGTGATTTTTAAGGAAGCTCATTATCTTGTTTGTAAATTTAACCTCTTGTTTAAGATAAACTCATTATAGTAAATTAGTCCGATAAATATTAACGCAAAAATAAAATTAAATTTTCCAAAAAGTAAGAGATCTTGAGCCAGAATAAATTCTAAAATATTCATTGTAAACACAATTACCATTTGGGTAATAGCATTCAGTTTTGACTTGTATCTTATTGAAATCCAAATAGCCATTATTATTTCTGAAACCCCAATAAGAAATGTTAAAAAACTTGAGTGTTGACTACCTAAAATTCTTGAAACAATATGCTCATGCCTTGGAACAAGATTTAATACCTTACAAATAAGCCCATTTATAAGCCAAACTGTTGCAACTAAATAAGTTAGATAGCTATTTTTGTTTTTATCTGCCACTGTTATTGGTGTCGTTCTTCACAATTACTGTTAATACGTAAGTAAATAAATAAACTCTTAATATCGGTAGATGTAAATTTAATTCTAAATATAGTAAAAGATAATACACTATTCCATACGATATTTCTAAGTTCTTAATAGTTAGCGATTAATATGTATATTTTGTTATGCGAACAAGTCTACTTCAGCAATCCCAAATCGGGCTGGGCGTATTTGTAAACTTTGAAATACAGCGTGGTTTTCGTCTGATAAACACCTTCGATCACGGAGATATCGTTGACGAACTGCACTAAATGGCTGTTGCTCTGGCACATAACATCTACTTCTAAATCATACTCACCAGACGTACTGGCCAGAAAACTTACTTCGGGTAGCTGAGAAATGGTCTCCGCTACCTGTTCCTTTAACGTAGCAGGGCGGACGTACACGGCAATATGCGCATAGGCACCAAAGCCAACTTTGTCGGGGTCGACCCGGCCTATAATGCTAATTATGCCATCGTCAATGAGTCGGTTCAGGCGCGTTCGGGCCGTTCCGACTGATACGTTCAATCGCTCAGCAATTTCTGTAAATGACATTCGCCCGTCTTTTTGTAAACAAGATAATATGGCAAAGTCGAGGTCGTCGAGCGTGCTAGGGTTTTTCTCCATGTGAGAAATCATCAGATGCGTAAAAATATTGTTAATTTTTGGCTGGTTGATGAAAAATTTTTAGTTTGCCAATAATTTTCTGCAAAATATGCAGATTTGATTGTAAATCATGAAATACGCCCCCATTCGGAATTATATAAACGGAGAGTTTGTCGAGGCCGCTACCGAACGTTCTCTGGATGTTATTTCGCCTGTAGATGGTACGTTATTATCTACGGTTCCGCTATCTAACAATCAGGATTTGGACGCAGCCGTTCAGGCGGCCAAAGCCGCGTTTCCGACCTGGAGTCGCACAACGATTAAAGAGCGCGTACAAGTCTTTTTTCGGTATAAAGCACTGCTGGAAAAAAATTTAAAAGAATTGGCGCTGCTGGTTCAGGAGGAAAACGGCAAAACTTATGATGAAGCCGTTGCCGAAATCGAAAAAGGAGCGGAGTTAGCCGAGTTTGCCTGCTCATTGCCGCAGATCGTAACCGGCGAAATTTTGGAAGTTAGCCGGGGCGTCGAATGCCGAACCGAACACGTACCGCTGGGCGTAGTGGCAAGTATTGTGCCGTTCAACTTTCCGAGCATGGTACCCAACTGGACCATTCCGAATGCTGTCGCGCTGGGCAACTGTATGATTATCAAGCCTTCCGAAAAGGTACCGCTGAGCGTAGGTCGGTTAGCCGAACTGTTGCAGGAAGCCGGTTTGCCTAAAGGCGTTTTTAACGTAGTACACGGCGACCGGGACGTAGTGGAAGCCATCTGCGATCATCCAGGCATCGAAGCCGTGTCGTTTGTTGGCTCCACGAAGATTGCCAAGTTGGTTTATCAACGTGCAACAAACAATCTGAAGCGTTGTCTGGCGCTGGGCGGTGCGAAAAATCACCTGATTGTGTTACCCGATGCTATTCCAGGGATGACAGCGCAGAACATCACAGCGTCGATGGCGGGTTGTGCGGGCCAGCGTTGTATGGCCGCTTCTGCGATGGTAGCCGTTGGGCCGGTCGACCATATTATCGAGAAACTTTGCGAAGAAGCACGTAACGTAGTACCGGGCAAAAATCTGGGTGCGGTAATCAATCGCGACTCGAAAGAACGTATCGAACGCTACATTACCGAAGCCGAGAAGTTGGGCGCAAAAGTGCTGGTTGACGGACGAAGTCCGAAGGTAGAAGGCAAGGAAAACGGTACGTATGTTGGCCCGACAGTGATTGACTACGTAACGCCCGACATGGCGATTGCCAAAGAGGAAATTTTCGGCCCGGTCATCAGCATTATGCGGACCAAAACGGTCGATGAAGCGCTGGCAATCGAGAATGCGAATCCCTACGGCAATGCCGCTTCGGTATTTACCCAAAACGGCGGCATGGCGCGCTACGTTATGGACCGGGCCAGTGCGGGCATGGTAGGCGTCAATGTCGGTGTACCTGTTCCGCGCGAGCCGTTTTCGTTCGGGGGCTGGAACGAAAGCCGGTTCGGCGTCGGCGATATTACGGGCAAAAGCTCCATCGAATTCTGGACAAAACTGAAAAAGAGTACCACCAAATGGAACCCCGAAGCGGGAATTAACTGGATGAGTTGAGTAAGTTCTAAAACGGTCCGCCGTTGCGGTTGTAATGTTGTAGAATAATAAAGTTGCGCTGGACTGCCCCGCTGGGACTGACGCACGCTACGACAACAGTACAACCTTATAACGCTACAACCCTACAACTATCAAAAAAACATGCTTGACACACAAACACTTTCCGAATCGCAGGAAGTCCTTCAGGACAATTTTGACTCGACCGTATTTGTCTGGAGTAAACAGAAAGGGATTTCGCCTATCGCCGTAAAATATGCGCAGGGTGTTTATCTCTATGATTACGACGGAAAACGCTATATCGATTTTTCATCGGGGCTGATGAACGTGAACATCGGTCATGGAAATCAACGTATTACGGAAGCGGTGGTCCGGCAGATGCAGGAGGTGAGCTACGTAACGCCTTACTGTGTAACTAAAGTTCGGGGTGAACTCGGTAAGAAAATGGCTGAAATCTGCCCTGGTGATTTAAACAAAGCTTACTTCACGCTCTGCGGTGCTACGTCTATAGAAGCTGCTCTGAAAATGGCGCGGTCGTATACCGGACGCCATAAAATTTTGAGTCGTTATCAGTCGTACCACGGTGCTACGTATGGTGCACTTTCTGTGGGCGGTGATCCTCGTAAACTGCCTGATGATTCGCAGCAATCTCCAAATTTCGTTCATATCGACATCCCATATCGGTATCGCTGGAACCACGACGAAGCCAGTATGCTGACGGACTCGGTGGAACAACTGGAACGTATCATTTCCTATGAAGGGCCGGGTAACATTGCGGCTTTTCTGCTTGAGGGTGAATCTGGTACGTCGGGTTGCCTGCAATATCCGGTGGGTTATCTGAAAGCTGTTCGGGAAATCTGCGATAAGTACGGCATTCTTCTTATCATCGACGAAGTGATGAGCGGCTTCGGACGTACTGGCAAATGGTTCGGTTTTGAAAATCATGGTATTGTGCCTGATATGGTTACGATGGCGAAAGGTATTACCAGCGGTTATCTGCCGTTCGGCTGTCTGATGGTTACCGACAAAATTGCTGCTCGTTACAATGATACGGTATTGGCAACGGGTATGACGTATAACGCTCACCCGGTAGGCTGCGCGGCTGCCCTCGAAACACTAAAAATTTACGAAGACGATAACCTCATTGAGAATGCAGCCGAAATGGGGCGATACGTAGCAGAACAAGCCGAACTGATGAAGACGAAACACTCCTGCATTGGTGATTTCCGAACGACGGGTCTGCTGGGTTGCTTCGAAATCGTGAAAAACCGGAACACCAAAGAGCCGATGGCTCCGTTTAATGCCAAACCCGAAGAAATGGCCGTAATGAGCAAAGTAGGGGCAAAAATTAAGGAGCTAGGCATGTACACATTCGTACGCTGGAGCTACGTATTTGTGGCCCCGCCCCTTATCGTTACAAAGGAGCAAATTGATGAAGGGCTGGCCATTATTAGCGAAGCGTTAACTATTGCCGATGCATATGTAGAGTAATGAATAATTTAGGGTTACTGGTAACTTAACATTATTCATTTTACATTGTCCAATACTCACTAAAACCTCGTTTAACCTCTTGTTAACCGTAAATGGAATACCGTAACAGCAAAATGGAAGAACCAACGACCCCTGTAGACGAATCATCTTCGCTCTACAGTGAGGACCTGGCCCCTGTGCCCGTCTCGAAACGTACCTGGACTACCTGGAACTATGCCGCTCTGTGGATTAGTATGAGCTTGTGTATTCCAACGTATATGATGGCCAGTTCGCTCATTCAGGGTGGGATGAACTGGTGGCAGGCTATTTTTACCATCTTTCTGGGTAATACTATTGTCTTGATTCCCATGGTATTGAACGGACACGCGGGCGCTAAGTATGGTATTCCGTTTCCGGTGATGGTACGTTCCAGTTTCGGAACAAGTGGGGCCAATATTCCGGCGTTGCTACGTGCCATTGTGGCCTGCGGCTGGTTTGGCATTCAGACCTGGATTGGCGGGTTCTCGATTTACCAGATGCTACGTCTCTGGATTCCGTCGCTTGAAACGTTGCCGAGAATTTTCCCGGCTTCGTTCGGGCTGGAAACGGGGCCGGCCATTTGCTTCCTGCTGTTCTGGTTACTGAATATGTACGTAGTGTATCTCGGCGTGGATAGCATTCGGAAGTTGCTGGTTTTCAAAGCCTTCTTTCTGCCAGCGGCTGCTTTGGCGTTATTGTTCTGGGCTATTTCGGTTGGAAATGGACTGGGGCCTATCTTGCAGCAACCCGCCAAGTTTGCCGACTCAGCCGCATTTTTTGCGTTTTTCTTTCCGGCGCTGACAGGTATGGTGGGCTTTTGGGCTACGTTGTCGCTGAACATCCCTGACTTCACTCGCTACGCGACTAGTCAGAAAGCGCAGGTAAATGGTCAAATAATTGGTCTTCCGCCCGCCATGACTTTGTTTTCGTTTATTGGCGTGGTTGTTACGTCGGCCACAACGATTATCTACGGCACTACGATTTGGGACCCAATTGTGCTGGCCGGTAAATTCGACAGTAAACTTCTGGTTAGTATTGCTATGATTGCCGTCGCCATTTCGACGCTAGCAACCAACATTGCGGCTAACATTGTGAGTCCAGCCAACGATTTTGCCAATCTGGCTCCTTCGAAAATCGATTTTCGGAAAGGTGGGTATATTACGGGTGTTATTGGAATGCTCATTTTCCCCTGGAAACTCATCGCCGATCCGACAGGCTTCATATTTACCTGGCTGGTAGGCTATTCAAGTCTATTGGGGCCGGTGGGTGGTATCATGATTGCTGATTATTATTTCCTCAGAAAGAAGCAGTTATCAGTCACTGATTTGTACAGCCAAACGGGTATTTATAGTTTTAAAAATGGGTTTAATTCGGTTGCTGTCTGGGCATTGCTAGCGGGAATTCTGCCTAATATCCCTGGTTTTCTGGTTACAATAGGCGCAGTGTCTGCCGAAAGTGTACCCGGCTGGATTACACAATTGTATAACTACGCCTGGTTTGTTGGTTTTCTGGTGAGTGGAGGAGTGTATCTGGGGTTGATGCGAGGGCGCTACGTTATTCAAAAGCCACAACTTACCACAGCCTGATTCAAGTGTTATGAACGTTTTCTTGCAGCTTTGTGCCTAATGAGAAAAGCTGATAATTATTATGTCTGTACTGATAAAAAACGGTCGGATTGTTACGGCCACTGATGATTACGAAGCTGATATTTTCATTCAAGGGGAGACCATTTCGATGATTGGCAAAAACCTGACAATGAATGCAGATACAGTAATTGATGCATCTGGAAAACTGGTGTTTCCCGGAGGAATTGACCCGCATGTTCACCTCGAAATGCCGTTCATGGGTACGTTCTCAAGCGATACGCACGAGACGGGTACTCGGGCAGCCTTATTCGGAGGTACGACCACGGTCATTGATTTTGTTCTTCAAAAACAAGGGCATTCGTTGAAGGAAGCTCTTGCCGAATGGAATTCCCGCGCCAAGGGAACGGCGGTGGGCGACTATAGTTTCCATATGGCTGTAACAGATTTCAACGAAGACTCGAAGGCTGAAATCAAAGGGATGGTTGAGAACGAGGGTATTACGTCGTTTAAAACCTTTATGGCTTATAAAGGTGCCCTCATGATTGACGACCGGCAGATGATTGGCTTGATGCAGGAAGTCAAAAAACAGGGCGGAATGGTAACGGTTCACGCGACAAACGGCGACGTAATTGACTATCTCACTGCCAAACACCGTTCTGAAGGAAAACTGTCCCCTCGTTACCATTATCTTTCTCAGCCTGAGGTTACAGAAGCCGAAGCCAGTGGCCGTTTTGCCGATATGGCCGACTACACAGGTTGCCCCGGCTACATTGTTCACATGACCTGCGAAGGAGCACTGAATGCTGTTCGGAGTGCGACCCGGCGCAATCAGAAAGTATTTGTTGAAACCTGCATTCAATATCTGACTCTGGATGCGTCTCTCTATGGTGATGATTTTGAAGGCGCTAAATGGGTGATGAGTCCGCCGTTGCGCGAGAAAAAAGACCAGCAAACTTTGTGGGCCGGTATCAATCAGGGGCTTGTGCAGATCGTTGCGACCGACCATTGCCCGTTTAAGTGGGAGCAGAAATTAATGGGGAAAGATGATTTCTCCAAAATCCCGAACGGGCACCCTGCCATCGAAAACCGGATGGAACTGTTATATGGCGAGGGAGTTCACAAAGGGAAAATTACCCTGAACAAATACGTAGAGGTCGCTTGTACAAACCCTGCCAAAATTTTTGGTATGTTCCCCCGAAAAGGAACCATCGCCGTAGGCAGCGACGCCGATATTGTCATCTTCGACCCCAACCAAACGCATACACTTTCGGCCAAAACGCACCACATGAACGTTGATTATTCGGCTTATGAAGGTTGGGAGTTGACTGGCAAAGTAAAGACCGTACTACTACGTGGCACAGTCGCCATAGACGACGACAAATGTCTGGTCGATAGAGGATACGGTCAATTTATCAAACGAAACAAAGTAAGCGGGAAGATTTAATAGCCTAGGGCAGAAGGGTAAGGGCCTGGGGTTAGCTTGTCCCTATGCCCTTACCCTTCTGCCCCCAAACCAAAAAAACATGCCAAGAATCATAAAATCAGGATTGATACAGATGAGCCTGCCGAAAACCGAAGGCGAGGGCACAATTGATGAAATTAAAGAAGCGATGGTGCAGAAGCACTTGCCGCTTATTGAGGAAGCCGGTCAGAAAGGCGTGCAGATTCTTTGTTTGCAGGAGATTTTCAATACGCCATATTTCTGTCCGGGGCAGAATGCCGAATGGTATAAATCAGCGGAAACAGTTCCGGGACCGACCATCGAGCAAATGGCCGAGTATGCGAAAAAATACAGCATGGTCATGATTGTGCCGATTTACGAAAAAGAGCAGGCGGGCGTACTTTACAACACGGCTGCTGTGATTGATGCCGACGGTACGTATCTGGGCAAATACCGCAAGAATCACATTCCGCATACATCGGGATTCTGGGAGAAATTCTTCTTTAAACCGGGTAATCTAGGCTATCCCGTTTTCCAGACGCGCTACGCGAAAGTAGGTGTTTACATCTGCTACGACCGCCATTTTCCTGATGGAGCGCGTTGTTTGGGCCTAAATGGTGCCGAGATTGTGTACAATCCGTCGGCAACGGTGGCGGGGCTGTCGCAGTACCTCTGGAAACTGGAACAACCCGCACATGCCGCTGCCAATGGTTATTTCATGGGTTGCATTAACCGGGTAGGTGAAGAAAACCCCTGGAATCTCGGTCGTTTCTACGGTACGTCGTATTTTGTCGACCCGCGCGGTCAGATTTTTGCCAGCGCTTCAGAAGATAAGGACGAACTTTTGATCGCCGATTTTGACCTCGATATGATTGACGAGGTACGTAGCGTCTGGCAGTTTTTCCGCGACCGGCGGCCAGAGACGTATGATAAATTGGTAGAATTATAGCGATTTTGTCAAGCTGACCGGGTCGCCGGAGCGGGAAGGAAGCATATTAAAACGTCCGAACTAGTTTGTTATAATACGTTAATATGCGTCCTTCCCGCTCCGGCGACCCGGTCGGCTTGGTAGGGAAT
>NZ_JACWZY010000030.1 GCF_014699005.1 Spirosoma profusum | reverse complement strand
GGCTTTCTGCTCAAAGTAGTGGGCTTTGTGATGGCTCACAACATTTTGTTCTACTTCTAACCACACAACTTAGGTTAAATAAATGTTTATTACAAAATTACCGGCATACCCTCCCTGGCTAATAGTACAAATACGACGTTTTATAGCTAATGATAGATATCTCGCACTATTAAAAAAGGCTGCTTTTCAAAAGCGCTTGAAATCTCGGTTGGATTCGTACCCGCAAACACGTTAAAATCCCGGATTAAATGCATCTGGTCAAAATAATTGCATTCATAAGCGACCTGGGTCCAGGTCATAGCCGGATTGTGTTCTTTGAGCAACCACGCCTTGCCAAATCGAACTAACCGGCTGTAGAATTTTGGTGAAACGCCCATTCGTTCTTTAAAGGCACGTTCAAACTGGCGGTTACTCAGACAGGCTTTCTTGACCAGGTCATCAATTTTAACCGAGCCACCATACTTTATTATTTCAGGAATTACATAATCAATAGAAAAAGGTCTTTTAATTTTAGTGAGCTGACTGAACATGAATTCTTCTGCGATAGCTTTCATCACCTCAAAGTCAGCCGCATTCGCTAATGCATCCAATACATACTGAATGGATTTGCCAAATACGGTTTCCCCATCATAGTCTATCTGAATCATTCTCTGCATAGGTTCTCTCAACAACCTATGGAGAACGCCCGGCTGAAACCCTATTTTTATAATCAGATGATTATAACCAAGCGAAAGAATAGTACGTTCTGTTTGCGGTCCGGCAATAGTACAGGCATAAAGTGTTTTAACTTGTTTAGTAAATGTATTTTCGACAATGGGTCTGTCATAAGGAAAAAAGTAGATGGAATGTCCGGGCAATGGCGGGTTTGGGAAACTTAACTTGGCCTGTAAATCAGTGGTAACATTCGAGCTAATAAAAATATGATTGACAAGCTGTTGAAGGGCCGGATGAGGGGCAAAGAATACCTGTTTATTGATCATGCTAGTAAATCATAAGTATATAGGCAATTTTAATCCCATTCTAAATTTACTAAACTCTGAGATTTCCGAAACTGAACCTTTTTGACTGGCGCTATTTTTCCTGACTGCTCAATTTATTGAGTGAACTATCTCAGTACTCCCATTTAAAGAGTGTATTTTGAGAAAATTGAACTTATAGTCGCAATCTGATTATTAAATGTTTCAAGCGTCAGATGAAGTCCTGTCTAACAAATGATATTGAACGTATATACGTTTATCTACCGCTTTAAATTACCGATCGGGGGGCCGACCTGTTTAGTGCCATAGTCTTCGTTAAACCGCGCCCGTTCTTCCTCGGTCATCTTGTTGGGTACCCCTTCACTCACTTTCTGAAAGAATTCTTCCATGCGGCCAGCCGGTTGGAAAATCATTAACAGTTTGGCTTCCCCTTCGCCTACCTTGGCAAAACTGTGGGGAACCATGCGGGGGCCAAATACGCTATCACCCGCCTTGGCCCGATAGGTTTTTTCCCCTACTTTGATGATGAATTCACCCTGAAGCACGTACCACCATTCATCTTGACTAAAATGATAATGATGGGGTGGACCACCTTCTTTCAGGCGGGTGGATTCGTAGACATATAAATCCCCATTGGTATCCTGGGTTGATATCTTGGTAAAAAACGTGTCACCTTGTAAGAGCGTGATCTGTTTATCAAATCGATCTTTTCCTGAGCCGACCATAAACCCTTTTTCATCTCTGATTTTTTTTATTGAGTTAGCAATCAGAGTAATCGGCGAGGCTATAAAAGCGCCTGTGGCTAAGCAAAGCTGAAAAAACCGTTGTCTTTTCATAAACTGAAATTTGGGGTGTTTATTGATTCATTGGCGTTGAATTCTGCCGGAGCCCACTGTTAGCAGGCTTAACGCAAAAACTAATCTAGCTACTCCAAGGTTAGTTAACAACACAGGAATTTTGACTGTAAGAATTTTGCGTGAACAGTCAAACTATAGAGTGAGTCATGCTTCATCACCACTTTTAACGGCCAGAATAATCCATAACAGTCTAGGTGTACTACACTGATTTATTATCCGGCAAAACGCCCTAATTAAAAAGCTTTGCTACAGATCAGGGAAACAAATAACTATTAGGCGAAGTCGTGACCCACATATATATGGCTACTTCTGTTTTCTCGCTACTGTACTATTGACTGCTTTACTTCCTTTAATGAATTCATCCGAGGAAGACACCCAGCCAAAGGCTTCAATAGCTAGTAGGGACGCTTCATAATTACTTCTCGATAAGTTTGCGCCCATGGGTTCCGCTGTACAATCAGACAATAATACGGACGAATAATCCCGAAACATGGCATCACGGATGGTTGATTCGACACAAATACTCGTGGTACAGCCGGTGACAATGAGATACTTTTTGCCTAATTTCTTCAGGATAGCATCTAAATCAGTCTGATAAAAGCCGCTGAATCGAGTTTTATACAGAACTATATCATCAGGACGTGGCTTCAGCTCACTAACAATCTCCGTACCCCAACTACCTCTGATCAAAATACGGCCTTTTGACCCATCAGGTGCGGTGTCAGGCTGGCCTACGTGCAAAAATTGTAAATGACCAATCCGATTCGGTGAATCTTCACTGCCTACATCAGACAAATCTGGCTGATAGCCCATCTTAAGGTAAATAATTGGGATGTCTGCTTGGCGGGCGGCTTCGAGCACTCTAGCGGTTGGAGCAACCGCTTTTTGAATCGTTGCTATTTTGATGCCAGCCCGATCAAACATACCTCCCTTACTGCCGAAATCATTTTGCATATCCACGACAATAACAGCCGTTTTGTCAACATCAACATCAATAGTAACAGGTTTAGCCGGTAAGGCTATCTTTTTACTGTTTGAGATTTGGCTTTGGGCTATGGCTGACACACTCAAGCTCACGAACAGGAGTAGATAGAATGACTTCATATTGATGAATACTAAAATTTGGTGCTTTATACAGCTAATATATATAATTCTCTGATTGATTGGCACTTATTTAAGTATTTGTTAGTGAGTGGAATTCTGCTGGAACCCAGTGTCCACTGTTACGTAACTTGATGTGGCAACTAATCGATCTAAATTAAGGCTGGCCGAAATCACACGTACTTTGACTGGGCAAATTCTAACGTCTCATGAAGGAGGGTATTTTGAGAATGTCCCTTTTAAATTTAATACCTGTTCAACTCAATCCGTAGCTTATGAACTGCGCCATACCCAGATTTGTCTTTAATTCAAATACTGCTTTTTGTAGTAGTCAGGACAGCCTGTAAGGCGTCCAAATGCTCAGGCTAAACGAAATGTATGCAATCATATTCAACCCCGGAAGGCATCGTTCGCGTTGAGCGAATGAATAAAACGTTTACCAAATATCACCTGGGCGATGGCCGGGTATTGCATCATTTTACGGCGGCTAACGACGAGCTGTTTCATGACCACCCATGGCCCTTTCGCAGTACCATTTTATCGGGCGGATACGCTGAGATCGTTGCGGAGCTAAAAGACGATGGAACGTTTGCCTTGACTACAGTGAAGCGCCTACCTGGGACAACTCACGAGGTACAGGCGGGTACAATACACAAGCTGTGTGGCTTACTGAAAGGAGATTGCTGGACCCTCATTGAACCGGGAAAGCATGAGCGGAAATCCGGCTTTTATAAGGCGGATGAGGATGGGGTCTGGCACCATTTCTGGGACCAACGGAAATGGAGGTTGATCGTGGCTGTACCCAAGTCGGCCTAAAATTCCACCGAATATTGAGGCATCACGGTAAGTTTCTCTCGACTCAATCAGGAGGTTTTTGTGAGATTTAGTACACAACTAGTCAAGTAGTTTGTTCAAGGTTTTAATTTCCCCTTATCCAGTAAGTCCGTGAGGAATATGGTCAGCACTCCCAGATCGACACCTACTTGATCAGCATTGACCTTATCTTTTGATACCAAAAGTGAGCAATAGGCCCACCAACAGCACCCCAACACCCAATCCAATCAAGACGTTTTCTGTCACCGCTGACGCTTTTGTCGCAGGAGGGAGTTGGGATTGTGGTTCATAGCAGCCATCCGTGACCGCCAGAATCAGCGCAATCGTTTCAGCCGGCACATCCAATTGCGGAACGTGGCCACAATTCGAAAACCAGTGTAGCTGAGCGTCAGGAAACAACTTCAGGGCCAATTCAGACTGACTGGGCGGACAAATCCGGTCCTGACGACCCCAACCAATGACCAGGTTCGGAATGGAACCAAGGGATGCTCCCTGCTGTGGAGGGCCATGGGCCAGACTATCCAGCAGCTTGGTAAAGCTGGGGGTGGGTAAAAACTCCCGAAATTCATGAAGGGCTACTCGGGCTGGTATTGTCCAGGGATGGGCCGAAAATTGAGCAAACAGCACCGTTCGGCTCACCGGATTGCTGACCAGGGGCGGTAAGATCGGTTGGATAAGCCTGGATAATTGTGCCGATAGCCGAACTGACTGGTAGAAATAGGCCACCTGCCAGCCTTGCCAGAATCCACCCGGATCCAAGGATACAACAGCACCGACCACCTGGCCCCGCCGGGCGAGTTCGAGCACCAGCCGGGCCCCCATCGAATTGCCTACGGCATCGATACCCAGCAGTTGGTGCTGGGTTAAAAAGTCGGTTACTGCATCGGCCAGGGTGGGAATGGATACCTCTCCCAGTAGGGCCGGTGACTGACCGAAACCGGGTAAATCTATGGCAATCACATCCCGCTGGGTGGCCAACTCATCCATAATCAGATCCCAAACCTTTAGCGAACTCCCCAGACCATGGAGCAATAAGAGTGGTTTGCCGGTTCCACGCCGGACATAATTCATAGTCATATGCATTGGTTAGTAAATCGTACCTGTGCGCTGAGTAACTCAACCTCCTATGAACGGCTACCAGTACAGATGGTTTAGCGCAGGAGGACTGTCCAGGGTAAGCTAGACTGGACAGTCCGTATGATTTCAAAGTCCAGTTTAGCGTTGCAAATTCACCTTCACGGAACACAACGGTCAGATCATTTAGGGAGATGGGGTCAGTAAACGAAAGCAACGGCAATAAACGACAAGCACCTAGCCAGAGGCATAAATGAGCAAACGGTACTATTCGGACCGATTTAGAAGAGGCTGTAAACAGGATACGGGCCAATCCGTTTACAGGGTGATTTACGGAGTCGTAAATCCGTCGCAAACAAGCTCTATGAAATCGATTGAACCAACACCCCGCAGAGATTTTTTTAAAAAGTCGATAGCCAGTACGATGACCCTACGGGCTGGTATGCCCTTACTGGCCTCCTTACTAACATCGCTCATCAGCGAAGCGGCCAACCCCGTGGATGATTCACCGATGGCAGCCACGGAAAAAGAATTTCGTCAAAAGGTTATTGGCCCGGCCGAGCTGTCGCTGGTCACCAGTCAGATTGCGGTGGGTAAAGCGGCTAATAAATACGCGAAGGAGTTCGCGGGCTTTGAGTTGGAAGAGGCTAAGGCTGTTACGTCGGTGCTCAAAGATCTGGGTACCCCCGTACCAGCCATGAATGCCAAAGCTCAGGCTACACTGACCAAAATCAAGACCACAACAGGCGCTGCTTTTGACAAGACGTATATTCAGGACCAACTCGAAAATCATGAATTTTTGCGGGATTTGGCTCAGGATTATTTAACGAAATCAATGGGTAAAACCAGCCCCGCCGAAAGCCAGACGCGGCATCTGGCCACCCTGGCGCTGGCCGTCTTTAAAGAGCATGTGGCCCTGACCAAACAGATTTTAGGTCAACTGGGCAGCTAACCGAATCGGTTAGCCTTACGGTTTGTTTTTGAGCCACACCTCTTCGTGTGGCTTTTTTTGTCAACAGACAGGCTCAAGAAGGAAATACGTAACCGCTGGAATCAAGCAAGTCGCCCATACACCAGGAATAGTAACAACCAATGACGTTGGTAGTCCGTTTATAAACCAGCGTTTTTGCGAGACCGTTGTATAGGCAACATATTTGTAAATTATGGACAATTGCTTAATGGCAAAAATCCACAGCAGTCCGTAAAATCGGACGACACAGGCCGCCCTGCGCCGAAGCGGCTGCTTTTACATTTCGTTAACCTTCTTTTACAGCTCATTAACGGACGACAGAATACAACCTTTTAGCTTTGCGTTCCACCGCAATGGCGGCCCAGCGCAGTGGTTGAAATCCTTGAAAACAAAGCGAAATGACTAAACTCCTGCATGTATGTGCTTTAGTGATGGTTTTGGTTCACACTTTCTGTGGGGAGTTTTAACAACACTTTTATACAAACCGAACCAAATATGATAAAACAGCTCATCCTTACTCTACTGGTTACTTTGTTTTTTACTCAGGCAGGCATTGCCCAATCCACCGGCACTTTTACCGACTCACGCGATGGGCAAACGTATAAAACGTTCAGCTTTAAAAATGCTTTGACTGACACTACGGTTACCTGGATGGCCCAAAACCTGAACTACAAAGTTGAAGGTAGCTATGCTTATGATGACAAAGAGAGCAATCGAAAAGAGCTCGGCTTGCTTTACACCTGGGAAGCAGCGAAAAAAGGCTGCCCCAGCGGTTGGCATTTAGCAAGGGATGGCGAATGGTCTATGCTGGTGACTAAATTTGGCGGAACCGACAAGGCTGGCGAAGCCCTGAAAAGCGTCAGTGGCTGGGCGGAAGACGGCAATGGTACTAACAGTAGCGGGTTTGACGCTCTTCCTGGAGGTATTCGCAGAAATAATCTTTATGAGGTGATGAGTGTTATGGGTTTCTGGTGGACGTCCACACTCACGGGTGAGGAGGGTAAAGCCTGGGAATGGAACTTTAGTTATGGTGGCCCCGGGGAAAAACCACTTAAAACAAAAGCGTTCCGTTTCCCTGGCTCTGTTTCTTACGCAGAATCTGTTCGTTGCGTTCGGGATTGACTTATTTGATTTATCTATTGAATGCAGCGAATCCTATCCGGAGTATAACGTAAAAGCGTTTGAGGACTTTAAAAGTGCAGCGGGTCAGCAATAAAGTGTATAGCTGTTTCTCAAAACGCCCGTGGCTGTTGCACAACTATTTTGAACCATGCCTTGACCGCAAATCTGGTTGCTGATGGGTTCAGAAATCAGCCATTCAGTATACGAAAAGACCCGAATTGCCTGAATTTCACCCTTACCTACTCATTTGAGTGAGTTGTGCAACAGCCACGCCCGTTTGATGAAAACGGTAGTGAATCTCCGCAAGAAGCCCAGCATAATGTAGTAGCGAATCCCCACGCTAGTCAGGTCAAAGAATTGCTACATCAGTTTAGGTGCGTTTTTTGAACAGCCGCTGTTTTTATTCATCACCTCTAGAAGTTTGATAAACTGACAAACGAATAAGCCGTAAATACAACGCCCTCCACAACTTTTGGATTTGATCCGGTATTCGACTAGGGGTAAGAAACTTTCTAAAACAGCTCGGTTTGATCAAACACACAAACCTAGAAAAATGCAACGCCCTCCACAAGTATTGTCCTTGATCCAGGTTAGTCCCTAAAATGCAAACCAACAAGAAAAAAGCCAGTCAGCGATTAAGCTAACTGGCTGATTTTCAGTGTCGGGGTGGCAGGATTCGAACCTACGACCTCCTGCTCCCAAAGCAGGCGCGATACCGGGCTACGCTACACCCCGAAAAGGAGTTGTAAAGTTTTACAGTTTGTAAAGTTGCTTGCGCATACACCCACTTTAAAACTATATAACCTTATAACTTATTTTCCTGCGGAGAGAGAGGGATTCGAACCCTCGGTACCGTTACCAGTACGACAGTTTAGCAAACTGTTCCTTTCGGCCTCTCAGGCATCTCTCCGAAGCCAATCTGTCTTTCTTGAACGATTGGGACACAAAGATAGAAGTATTCAACGTTTTCAGCAAGAGCCAACCTGTAAAATCTTTTTATAATCGCTAATTTCGTCTTTCCTGATGTGTACTGCCGTCAGTCTTTTCTGACTCAGCATCAGTCCGATACCTGCTCAGAATGAACTGGCTGTATTCTTTTACCCGTGCCGAATTTATTTTTATTGGCTTATTCGTTGGCCTCTACACACTCTACGTATGGCGTACTTTTCGGTTGGCCGCACAGCTTAATACATTGGCATGGGGCGTAGTACCTAAGTTTTTTTTGCGGGGAAGTTATCTAACATTATTGATTATCGCCTTACTAGGCCCCTCGTTTGGAGAAACTGAAGGAGATCTTGTTACTACCGACCGCGATACGTTTCTGGTTGTTGATATTTCGCGGTCGATGGATGCGAGCGACGTAATGCCAACCCGTTTAGAACGTATTAAGTATGATGTTCAGCAACTTTGTGATACGTTGCCCACCAATCGGTTTGGGCTAATTCTAGCGGCAAACATTCCATTTGTCTTATCGCCCCTCACGGCCGACCACGATGCGCTTAAACAGTTTATTCGGGAGGTACGTACCAATGCTTCTCCCTCGGGAGGGGCCAATTTGTGCAGTGCGCTTGAATTGGCCCGCCAGAAGCTGCTCACCGATCCATCGGCCCGCCTAAGCGTAAAATCAATTATCGTATTCAGCGATGGCGAAAACTTTTCCCCCTGTGAACGAACCCTTCTGTCCCAGCTTCGGTCGCAGGGGTTAACCGTTTTGACAGTAGGCATTGGTACAGAAACGGGGGCCCCCATACGTAACGGTCGCGATTTTGTTCGCGACGATGACAAGCAGATTGTTCGAACGCGACTTAACCGTTCATTCTTGCAAGACCTGGCTCGCGACACACGTGGGCATTATCTGGAAGCCGATGCAAGTGGTCAATATGTAAATGAGTTAGCCAACGTAGTGCGCGATCTGAAAGGCCGTTCAGTTGATCAGCGCCGGATAGCCGTGTCGACTAATAAATACTATTATTTTCTGATGGTTGCTCTTACTTTACTAGCTCTCGACCTGATTGTAACAATTCGAACGTTTCGACTGTGAGTTCATGTCAAGGTTTCCGGTTATTTTTGGGGCTCGGTTCTTTTGGTAAATCAGCGTTTCGAAGCGTTGAATATACTAGACAAGCCCGTTTTTACTAACGTATGATTTACCTACTTATCACTGCTTGGTTTTTGTGGCCCGAGCTATTTCCGGCGAACCAGATTTCGCAGAATAATCAGGCACGTCAGGAAGCGCAAAAAGCGTATCAGGTCGGCAATTTCCGGCGCGCGTTAGGGTTGTATATGCGGCTCAACCAAACCTCCGCCATCCCTGATCCGGGCGTCAGATTAAATCTGGGACATACTTATTTCCAGTTGAAACAATACCAGAAAGCCCGTTCGGAGTACGAATCATTGCTTCGGTCAGGAAGTCCCGAATTACGGACGTCGGCGGCACATCAGTTGGGCGTATTAGCCTGTCTGGAGGGTGATAGTACTACCGCGCTGGCCTTATTTCAGGAAGCCCTTCTGGAAAATCCAGGAAATGAACCAGCCCGCTATAATTTTGAGTTGGTAAAGAAATATTATTCGGGTCGAAAAGCGAAATCCAGGTCTCCAAAAAAAAATCAGAAACAACAACAGCAGACAACCACCAAACTCGTTCCAACGGGCGGGCAGCAGGTAGAGCGCTCGGAGCGACAGGATGATCTGTTACGTCGGTTTCGGCGTCTGAACCTAAACGAAGCACAGGCCATGCAACTGCTCGATGCCATGCGGGGCGATGATTTGCCCTATGCTCTAACTCAGTCGGCCCGGCGTTCAGCAAACAAGCCGTCGACGGAAGGAAATCGCTGGTAGACGTAGTGTTAATACGTATTGAACTATGAATGAAGTAGTTATTATTTCGGCTGTGCGAACACCCATCGGTAGTTTCGGAGGAGCTTTAGCCAGCCTTTCGGCAATCGAACTGGGAGCAGTGGCCATTCGTGGGGCACTCAGTCGAGCCAACGTAGCGCCCGAACTCGTGCAGGAAGTCTACATGGGTAACGTAGTGTCGGCCAACCTCGGACAGGCTCCCGCCAAGCAGGCCGCCCTTAAGGCGGGCTTACCGCCTAACATTCCCTGCACAACTATTAATAAAGTATGCGCATCGGGCACTAAGTCTATTATGCTGGCTGCACAGGCTATTGAGTTGGGGCAGGCCGATGTAGTGGTGGCAGGTGGTATGGAGAGCATGTCAAATGCACCCTACTACGTCCCTAAAGCTCGTTTTGGCTATAAATACGGCAACGCCGAACTCGTGGATGGTCTTGCCCGCGATGGGTTAGTTGATGCTTACGACCAATGTGCTATGGGTGTTTTTGCTGATCAAACAGCCCAAAAATATGCCATCAGTCGTGAGGAACAGGATGATTATACGGTACAATCATATCGCAGGGCCGAAGCCAGCACGCAGAGTGGCCGATTCGGTGCCGAAATCATCCCCGTGGAAGTTCCGGGACGTAAAGGAGCGATTATCGTGAACGAGGACGAAGAGTATAAAAACGTCATTTATGACAAAATCCCGTCGCTGAGAGCGGCCTTTACAACTGACGGAACTGTCACAGCGGCCAGTTCGTCGCCTATCAGCGACGGGGCCTCGGCGCTTGTTATCATGAGTCAGAAGAAAGCCGATGAACTTGGGCTTAAGCCGATTGCCCGAATTCTGGCTTATGCTGACGCTGAACAGGAACCTGAGTGGTTTACAACTGCTCCAACCAAAGCGGTGCCATTAGCCCTCGAACGAGCCGGTTTGAAAGCCAGGGATATTGATTTCTTTGAAGTAAACGAAGCTTTTGCGGTAGTGCCACTGGCATTTAGCAAAGTGCTCGATATAGCGCAGGAAAAAATGAATGTGTTTGGTGGAGCCGTTTCCATTGGCCATCCGCTGGGTGCTTCAGGCGCACGTATCGTCACTACGTTGACCAACGTATTACAGCAGACTGGGGGCCGCTACGGAGCCGTCGGCATCTGTAACGGGGGCGGTGGGGCCTCAGCTATTGTTATAGAAAAACTCTAGAATGTTTCAGGTTTCAAGTTAGCTGACCGTAACGACGGACCATCGTCAGCAACTCTTACGTTAGCCTATTTGAGACCTGGAATAATTAACACTTTTTGCATGAACGCCATTCAGGAAACCAATTTTCAATTTCCCGGTCAGACGGGTTTTTATCGGGGTAAAGTGCGCGATGTGTATTCGTTTGCTGAGAAACTGGTTATGATCGCCAGCGACCGAATTTCAGCTTTCGACGTAGTGTTGCCTCGGGCCATCCCGTTTAAAGGACAGGTTCTGAATCAGACAGCCGCCCATTTCTTACAGGCAACCAGCGACATTGTACCAAACTGGCTCCTTGGCGTACCTGATCCTAACGTAAGTGTTGGCCTACGATGCGAACCTTATGCTGTTGAAATGGTGGTTCGTGGCTATCTGGCCGGACATGCCTGGCGGACGTATCGCGATGGGCATCGTATCCTTTGTGGCGTATCACTCCCGGAAGGACTCCGCGAAAACGACCGGCTCCCAACGCCAATCATTACCCCATCGACAAAAGCCCACGAAGGTCACGACGAAGATATCAGTCGCGATGAAATACTACGTCGGGGTATTGTTCCTGAAAACGAATACGTTCAGCTAGAACGCTACGCGCTGGCTTTGTTTGAACGCGGTACGTCTATGGCCGCTGAGCAGGGGCTTATTCTGGTCGACACCAAATACGAGTTCGGAAACCTGAATGGAAAGGTGTATCTTATCGACGAAGTCCACACACCAGATTCTTCGCGGTATTTCTACGCCGATACATACGACACGAATCAGAAAGCGGGACAACCGCAAAAACAATTATCGAAAGAATTCGTTAGAGAATGGCTTATTGCCAATAACTTTCAGGGAAAAACAGGACAGACCGTACCGGCTATGTCGGACGAATGGGTCGGGCAGATCAGTAAGCGCTATATCGAATTGTTTGAAACGGTCACGGGGCAATCGTTCCAGCCCGCCGATTCAACAAATCCGCTCGAACGCCTTGAAGCCAATATTTTGCATACTCTCAATCAATAACGTATCAGTAGTAGAAAAGTAAGTTAATAGTCTATAGTCGTTAGTCATCAGGAGAGGTAAGAGATTTATCTATAAATCTGACGTAACGACTAATGAAAATTGGTCATTTCTAACGACAGTAGACTACCAATTTACGTTTCACTCCCTAATACGTACAACCTCTAACATGAACTATACCATTGAAAAAACCGAGCGATACGCGCTCATCCGGCTGGCGGAAAACCAGTTTGACGAAACCCTAAATACCACTTTCGAGACGCTAAGCCGAAATCTGTTTCGGGAAGGTTATAGCAATATCATTGTCGATGTGGCTCCTGTTCAGGGTGTAGACCAGGCGGGTATCACAAGCCTTCGTAAAATCAGTCGGCAATGCGCCAACGAACTCGGGTTGCTGGTACTGGTTACCAAAAATGACGATCTGATTGATACGTTGGACCGGGCTAACATCGGCGATCTGACCATTCTGCCAACCGTTGAGGAAGCGGTCGATGCTGTTTTTATGAATGAATTAGAAAACGATTTTCGTAGCGAAGACGATGATGAGTACGACGCCGAAAGTAGCGTCGGTCGTGCCGATGTCTAACGTAATGACCGATCAGGAAAACCATTCGCATCGTTCGGTTCACCAACCGTTTGCGCTCACGGTGTTGGGGGCAGGCTCTGCTACGCCTACCCTCCACCTGCACCAGACAGCCCAACTGTTGAGGATTGGCAATGAGTACGTGCTCATCGACTGTGGCGAAGGAACTCAGTTTCGGCTGATGGAGCAACGTATCAGGACCGGGCGATTACGGTATATTTTCATCAGTCATTTACACGGCGATCATTATTTCGGGCTGGCTCCTCTCCTATCGTCCTTAAATTTGGCCGGACGTACGGAAGATTTATACCTGTTTGGTCCGCGAGGACTCGACGAGATTCTGACTACTATTTTTCGAATTTCGGACTCAAGGCTAGGCTATACAATTCACTTTCAGGCCGTTGACTCGAACGTATCAGCAGTGCTGGTCGATAACACGCACATGACTGTGCAATCGATTCCACTAGAGCATCGCATCGATTGCACAGGTTATCTTTTCCGCGAAAAGCCCGCCAAAGCCCGTTTACTACGTGATAAATTGCCTGTCGATATCCCCGTAGAATACCTAAAGCAATTGAAGGAAGGCCGGGACGTAGTGGATGCCCGTGGGCAGGTTTTGTATGCTGCCACTACGTATACCGAGCCAGGGCCGCAGCCCCGCTCCTACGCATTTTGCTCCGATACGCGCTACGTTGAATCACTGGTTCCTCAGTTGCAAGGCGTCGATATGCTTTATCACGAAGCCACATTTCTGGAAGATAACGCCGAGCGAGCTGCCGAGGTTTTTCACTCGACGGCCCGACAGGCAGCCACTATTGCTGCCAAAGCACACGTGGGCCGCTTGCTCATTGGTCACTTTTCGTCACGCTACAAGCAGTACGAACTCTTTTTAACCGAAGCCCAAGCCGTTTTTCCTGAGACCTACCTGGCCATCGAAGGGCAAACGATTCATTTGTAAATTGAATTGACTTTTTGAATGTAGAATCGAACGTAACAGCCCATCACTTAAGTGGTGGGCTGTTACGTTCGATTGGGCGGCTAAACAAACGCCGTTATTATCTGTGTGTATTACGTTGGTTACTCTCTGGGTATGCCGGGAGGTAAAGAATCCACTTCTGCGACGCCAACTAAATCCCGTTCTTTTTATATTTAGCCCCTTAAACCTGACTCCTTACGTAATGCTGGCTTTTCGCCTGGGATTTTTAGACATCAGTTGGCTCGATTTGCTTGATATTGGCCTGGTGGCTTTGCTCATTTATCAGATTTATAACCTCGTCCGGGGAAGCGTAGCCAGCCGGGTTTTTGTAGGATACCTGCTGGTTTACCTGGCGTATCTACTTGTGAAAGCACTGGGTCTCAACCTAATGACGACCATTCTGGAATATTTTATCAGCGTTGGTGCGCTGGCATTGATTATCATTTTCCAACACGAAATCAGGCGATTTCTGCTTCTCATCGGTAAATCGACTAATCTGACTAACAGTCGTTTTTTTCGGCGGTGGCTCCTACGTAACAACACAGAACGTACTGAAACGCATACCCCACTAAAACCTATTCTGGATACCTGCAAAGCACTGGGCGCGGAATTTTCGGGTGGCTTGCTGGTGCTTCAGAAAAATGATGGACTCGAAAAATTTGCTCAATCGGGTGAATTAATAGACGCCGACGTAACAAAATCCCTGTTACTCGCTATTTTCAGTCAGTACAGTCCGCTCCACGACGGTGCCGTTATTATTGGCGATGGACGCATTCGGGCTGCTCGTTGTATTTTGCCGGTTTCGGAAGACGATGAACTTCCGCCATCGCTTGGTTTCCGGCATCGGGCTGCGCTGGGCATGAGTGAAGCTACCGATGCAGCCGTGATTGCGATCTCGGAGGAAAGCGGTCGGTTAGCGCTGGCAATCAATGGCGAACTATTTACCAATCTGAGCCTGCCCGACCTGGAAAGCCGCCTGGAACGATATTTAAGGGAGCCGGGTCGCTAAGGTTAATTCGCGAAAATTGCCCGACATTTTAAGTGATTTCGTCTGGATTTTAATCTCTTTTTAATATCTTGTGACCCCAAAACTGCCTGTAAAGGTGATAATCAACACTTTACTTTAAGCAATGATTATGAAAAAGAATGAAAAATTAGCCGCCGTTCGTCAGTTTTATCCCAACGCCATCTCTACCGATGATGGGGTCAGCCGATTGATTTCCTACATCAAGGAGCAATTGAGCATGCAGCCTGAACAGGTCATGCTGGCTGATAGCATTTGCAGCGACGACGTGAATGCGATTCAGTATCCAGAACGCGCTCGTGAATTTTTAGGCCCTTTCAAACTCGGAGGTTTAGACGGATACCCCTTTGTAGGTCCGACCGGAATGGGTGCGTATGCTCACCATGTTCCCGACAATGGAGTAATCCTTATTTACTATGGTCCGCACATTGGTGTATCGAAAGAAGGTGTACTTGGGAAAATCCATCGTCATGGCCAGAAAGATAATTCGGGTTGCTGCGGAGCTGCTCTTGGCGCGCTGGGGGCCTTACAGAAAGGTGATATTAAAAAGGAAAAGCCTAGTCGAAGCGACTTTCAAATGGATACCATTAAGCAAATCTTTCTAAAATCTGATAAACGGATTCTGGATGTCGATGAGAAGATGCAAATCCATGAAGCTACCGAAGTTATGTACGAAGCCATCGACAAACGGATACGCAAGCTGGTTCAGAAACAGATCATTGAGGGTGACATCCACTTTAAACACGTAATTCTGGTGGGGGGCATTCACATCAATGGTGATAAGGATATGGGGTCGTTTACTTCCGTTAAACGATTTGATTTATATTCAAAAGACGCCCCCTCTTCGGAGTGGACGAACTTACTGGGAACTTGTGTCGCTGTATGAACCAACGACTGGCACACATTGCCCTTGTAGTCGACGATTACGATGACGCCATTACGTTTTATACGCAGAAATTAGGTTTTACACTGGTCGAAGACACACGTTTAAGCGAGACAAAACGCTGGGTTTTGGTCAAACCAACCGGCTCAGGCGACTGTTGTCTACTACTGGCAAAAGCTGCTACGTCCGACCAGCAGAGCCGCGTAGGTAACCAGACTGGTGGACGGGTTTTCCTGTTTCTGCACACCGATGATTTTTGGCGTGATTATAACAACTTGGTTTCTAACGAGATTCGGTTTGTTCGCCTGCCAGCGAGCGAAGAATATGGAACCGTAGCTGTCTTTGAAGATTTATACGGCAACCTCTGGGATTTAATCGGCCCGAATTAGGACGTGATTTTGTCATGCCTAGGCACGAAGCATCTTAACGTTTCCTTATTCACTTGTTTGGAAACGTTAAGATGCTTCGTGCCTAGGCATGACAAACATGACAAAAACGATTACCGCTTACTCGTGGCTGATACCGTTGCAGCCGTTGTTCCCTGACGTAGCAGCCAACCAGCCAATTCTTTAGCGGCCTTATAATTTTCGAATTGGGCCGGAATTTTCCGCCCGTCGACGTATTCGTTGTAAAGCCAGGGATCACCTACCGCGAAAAC
Organism: Spirosoma profusum; assembly: GCF_014699005.1. Taxonomy (GTDB): domain Bacteria; phylum Bacteroidota; class Bacteroidia; order Cytophagales; family Spirosomataceae; genus Spirosoma; species Spirosoma profusum. The sequence goes on along the minus strand of NZ_JACWZY010000030.1, from coordinate 94,156 downwards.
GGTTCCCTTACCCACTTTCGCTACGCCCATAATTACGTCACCTGCGTCGGTCACGGTGGCTTTGGCAGGTGCTTTTACGTCGAGTGGCGATAACTCTTTTATATAAACAGTTCTGGTTTCGGGAAAAATACCGTTACCCGCCGGAATGTTGATTTTCCCCTGCTCATACTTGTCGCCCTGAACCATGTTCCGGTTCCTGGGCAAAAACTGCATCCCAAATCGGGCCGCCAACTTATTAAACTGCTTGTGTTCGCAATTCGACGTATCATTAGCCATGAGTACTAACGTACCACCCGCCTGCACCCAGTTGGCAATGGCCGCTACGTCTTTCTCGCTGACGTAGTTGGGTGAAGGCGTTTCTTTCGGAGTGTCGGGGTCGACGATGATATATACGTCTGTGCCTTTTAGAGAAGCGGCTGTGGGTGGGCCAGTTATCGTCGCAGTTTTAGCACCCAATCCCATAAAGATGTTCCCCCACCAGAAAAATCCGGAGTGCTGACGGTCGTCCCAGGTGTAGTGGAAAGGTTCGGGTTGTCCGTTATAATCCTTTCGCGATTCGTGATTGAAGTAGTTATCGACGGCCACTGTTTTCCCTTTTCCAATAGCATTTTCATCAGCCATTTCGATCTCTACACTCGCCATAATAAACGGTCCAACACCTTTCAAATCGTCCTGTCGCAGCGGTTCACTCAGGTAATATTCGTAGCTTCCATCACGATAGGGCGTACCTCCCAATCCGCCAACAAGTACGGTTTTCTCCAGGTGAATCATGCTTTTTTCATCTGTAGAGATGAAATTCTTCAGCATACCGTCGAAGCCTTTACGCGCGTTCGTCAGGAGTGACGCAGGCAGATAACCCAACCGCACGCCCTTCGCCAGTGCATACACAAACATGCTCGTACCTGATGCCTCCAGATAATTTCCTTTATCGCCCAGCCGGTCCGTGATCTGAAACCAGCAACCCGATTTAGGGTCCTGATACTTCACAATCGCGGGCATCAACCGATTCAAAATTGCCAGAAGTTCTTTTCGGCGAGGTTGATTTTCGGGTATTATTTCCAATACGTCGACTAAACCCATCGCGTACCAGCCCATCGCCCGGCTCCAGAAATTAGGCGAATTACCCGTTTTGGGATTTGCCCATTTCTGTTCGCGGCTTTCATCCCAACCGTGGTAGATGAGGCCGGTTTTTGGATCGCGGGCGTGGTTCTCCATCCAGACAAACTCGTTGACAATCTCATCGAATTGCTTCGGATCGCCAAATAGTTTGGTGTATTCGGCGAAGAACGGCTCGGCCATATACAAACCGTCGAGCCACATCTGATAAGGGTATCGTTTCTTGTGCCAGAACCCTCCCTCTTTGGTTTTGGGTTGCCCGGCCAATTGTTTCCGCAGCAAATCGGCGGCTTTCCGGTACTTCTCTTTACCGGGCAGTGATTGCTGGAATAGTAACAACACCGACCGACCGGGTGTAATGAAATCCAGGTTGTAATCGTCCAGCCGATAGGTACGTATATCACCATCCGGCTTTACGAACATATCCGTGTTTTTCTGGATGTATTTAAAATACGTATCATCGGCAGTACGGTACCAAACCTGTTTAATGCCTTCCAGTAAAACACCTTTTTCATAATCCCAATGCGATGGAAGTTGCCGACCATCTCTTCTATATGAAATCGAGTCGGGATTACTGGCCATAATGGATGCCGCCATTCGCTGCGACCAGGGCATGGCAGTGGGTTTAACTGTTGTCTGGGCCAGGGTGATAGGGCCGAACGCCAGCATAACAGGTAATAGAAGAATTTTCATTGTTGGTTGTCTTTGCTTACGTTACAAAATAGGTAAGAAATGATGAATTCTACTGCTTATGACTCGCTTTAGCCGTTACGTTATCTTCACTCATTGTCTCTTGATTTTGGAGAACCCAAACCAATTTTTGCCTGTTATCTACGTAATACTCCACTCCAATCCTCCCTCACTGGGGAGGGATTTAGGGTGGGATCTAGTTGCAACGTAGCAGTACGTTTATCCTGCCGAATAAATACCGGCCTATTGACCCATGATTCATCAACTTTCGCTGGCTCTCCCACCCGAAGAAGCACTTGACGAAGCGATTTTCCGTCAGTCGGTGCTACGTCGTCTTTCGCTGCCTGATACGGACGATATTGTTGTCAGGAAACGGCGACAATCCATCGACGCCCGCAATCGACAGGTGCGGGTTCAGGTCGAAACTGACGTCTTCGCCGGCGAAACACCTCCCCCACTGATCCGATACCAGAAACCTCAAATTGACGTTAGCAAAGCTCCACAAGCCATTGTGGTCGGCGCGGGGCCAGCCGGTTTATTTGCTGCCTTACGGCTTGTTGAGCTGGGTATAAAGCCAATCGTGCTGGAACGTGGAAGTGACGTACGCATTCGCCGTCGCGATCTGGCAGCTATCAATAAAGACCACGTAGTAAATCCAGAATCGAATTATTGTTTCGGAGAAGGTGGTGCTGGTACGTATTCAGACGGAAAACTTTACACTCGTTCCACCAAACGGGGCGATGTCCGACGGATTCTGGAAATTTTCGTAGCTCACGGCGCTACGGAACAAATTCTGGTGGATGCCCATCCTCATATCGGTACCAATAAACTGCCAAACGTAGTGGCCGATCTACGTAACAGCATCATTCTGGCCGGGGGCGACGTTCGGTTCGACACCAAAGTAATTGATATTCTGCTGGATGACCAAGAAATTAAAGGCGTCGTTTTAGGCAATGGTGATACGTTGTCGGGCATTGGCGTCATTCTGGCTACGGGTCATTCGGCCCGCGATATTTTTCAATTACTGCACGAACGTAGCGTCAGAATTGAGTCAAAACCGTTTGCGATGGGTGTACGTATTGAACATCAACAGTCGTTAATTGATCAGTTCCAATACCATCGACCAAGCCGGGGTGAATACCTGCCAGCCGCTTCCTATAGTTTGGTGACGCAAACCAAATTTAAGGGGGTAGAACGGGGCGTTTTTTCGTTTTGTATGTGTCCGGGCGGCTTTATTGTGCCCGCTGCTACGTCGCCGGGCGAGTTGGTCGTGAATGGAATGTCGCCGTCGCGTCGGGATTCGCAATACGCCAATTCGGGCTTGGTGGTGGCCATTACCGAAACCGATTTGGAGCCTTACGCGAATGCAGGTCCCCTAGCAGGTTTGACCCTGCAACAGGACCTTGAACGGTGGGCTTGCCGCCAGGGAAATCGCGATGGCGCAGAGTCATCGCAAACGGCTCCGGCGCAACGTATTGCTGACTTTGTAGACGGGCACGTATCAAAGGAGTTATTACCAACGTCGTATCAGCCGGGTTTGGCTTCGGTGGATATGATGGACGTATTACCCGATCATATTGCCCAGCCGCTACGTCAGGGGTTACGCGATTTTGGTCGAAAAATGCGCGGATATCTGAGTAACGATGGACAAATTATCGGTATTGAAAGTCGAACCTCATCACCGGTACGTATCCCTCGTCACCGTGATACGTGCGAACACGTTGAGATTCGGCGACTGTTTCCCTGTGGCGAAGGGGCCGGTTATGCAGGCGGTATCGTGTCTGCTGCCATGGATGGTGAACGATGCGCTGAAGAATTAGTTAAATTGTATAAATAAGTCATTAGTCGTCACCGGGGCCGCCGGAGCGTTCACTAGTCGTTAGTTGTGCAAAACGGTTTGCTTCAGCAACTATAAACTGATGACTAACGACTTACGATTATAAACTTAAACATGATCGACACCTCGTTTCATGCCTTTACCGAAGACCTCAGACAGCGGTTACAGCGACCGTTGCCGGGTGAAGCAGCCCATCGGAAGATGGCGTCGTCGAATCGGTATCGGATGGGTATCAAGCCCAACGAGCGCACACGCCGAAGTGCGGTGTTGATCTGTTTTTACCCCTATCAGCAATCAGTCTACCTGCCGCTCATACTACGGCCGCAGTATGATGGCGTTCATGCGGGTCAGATGGCTTTTCCAGGTGGTCGGATGGAGCGATTCGACGAAAATCTGGTTCGCACAGCACTACGTGAAGCACAGGAGGAAGTAGGCATTCGGGTATCAGACGTAAAGGTGCTGGGTCTGCTGACCGAATTATATATTCCACCCAGCAACTTTTTTGTGCAGCCGGTTGTAGGCGTTCTCCCCTACTGCCCCGATTTTTACCCCGACCCCCACGAAGTCGAAGCGGTTATTGAAGTCGATCTGGAAACGCTACTGGATGAAACCATCGTGGGTGATAGCCAGATTGAAGTACGGGGCGTTATGGTCGATGCGCCTTTTTACCAGATTCAGGGGCACCGAGTCTGGGGCGCCACTGCCATGATGATCAGTGAGTTATTGATGGTGATGGATACGTAGTAACGCATAACCTAAAGTAGGAATTACTACGTAGCGATTACCTCTACTGATACACTTCGCTCAACACTCTCCATACAATTTCACCTTTTGAGAATAGGTAAAAATTAACGTTTTTGTCATTCTGACGAAGGAAGAATCTTAGGATTTCCTTACTCGTGATTATGAATACCTTAAGATTCTTCCTTCGTCAGAATGACAAAAAACTACTAATGCAAACCAGAACCAAAACTCCCTCTATGCTTAATCGCTACCTACTTGTCTGCTTAATTTCATTCAGCTTTTCACTACGTAGTACAGCCGCAACTGTCGATACGTTAGACATTCAGAGTGCCAGCATGGGCCGTACATTACGTGCCGCTGTTGTATTACCAGCCTCCTACGCCGACAAAAAAATGCGAAAAGCAGGGCAAACGTTTCCGGTGCTTTACCTACTCCACGGCGGCACGGGTAACTATCGAGACTGGCTGACGAAAACACCCGACCAATCACTCCTGCACCGGCTCGCCGACCAATATAAGCTGATCATCATTACGCCGGATGGCGACCCAACCAGCTATTATTTCGACAGTCCGCTGGTAAAGACCAGCCAGTTCGAAACGTTCATCTCGAAGGAACTGATTGATAAAATCGATAATACGTATCGGACCATCCGTGAGCGCAAAGGACGTATCATCGCCGGTCTGAGTATGGGTGGTCACGGGTCTATGTTCATTGCCTGTCGCCACCCGGATTTGTACGCAGCCGCTGGCAGCATGAGTGGCGTTATGAATATCAACACGGCGACCTGGAAAGTGCCTACCGAATTTGCGCAGTCACGTAGTGAAAATTTCAAGAAGTTGTTAGGTCCTCCAAAAGATGGCGACGTACCCTATCCAGGCTACACGATAGTCACACTGGTCGATCAGATGAAAGCCAATAATTTGCCGCTTATTTTTGATATTGGCGTGGATGATTTTCTGATTGATACCAATCGAGATGTACATCGTCGGCTGCTCGAAAATAAAACGCCACACGATTACGTAGAGCGCCCCGGAGCGCATACCTGGGACTACTGGGAGAATGCTTTACCTTATCAACTGCTCTTTTTCAATAAAATTCTGAAAGCTAACGGTGCTGCTGTACTTTAAACCGCTACGTTAGGAGTACTACGTTGTAGAAATATTTTCAGGTTTAAACCTCTTTTCTACAACGTAACACTCCCGCTTTCAATTAAGTAGTTCCTGAAAGTTATGTAATCATTGGTTTCGTTGTGATGTTACGTATCATTTTGATAAACAAACAGCTGTATACATCAGACTCGAATTTGGTAGCGTATCCATTGCTACATCTACCTAAATCTGGCTAAGCGTTTTTACGGATAAATCATTGCCTTTCAGCGCAATATTCCAGAAAAGTGTTTATAAAAAACTCATTTCTGAGAAGTAAAGGTCGGTTGTTATAGTCTTAAACATCAATAGCTTTGTAGTCTGTAACAAATACGTAATTTGTACTGTTAATTCTTCATTCTCTCTTGCTAATTTTTTCTCTGTGAAAAGGTGGATTGCTATCGGCCTCGTCGCTCTTGTTGTCGGCGGGATTATTGTGTATAATAAAATATTACATCCAGCTCCTGGAGCCTCGGGCGGTGGTCCTGGTGGTGGGGGCCGAGGTGGTGGTGGTCAGGGTGGAGGCCCTGGCGGCAAAGGTGGCGCAGGCCGGGATGCGGCCCCAACTAGTGTCAACGGCTTTGTGGTGATTACGAAAAGGCTTCAGGAAGATATTGTGTCGAGTGGTTCTTTATTGGCGGCCGAGCAGGTCGATATCTACCCTGAATTATCAGCGCGTATCACGCAGCTTAACATTCAGGAAGGGAGGCCCGTAACCAAAGGCGAATTATTGGTCAAACTCTTTGACGCCGACCTGAAGGCACAACTTCAGAAACTTCAGGCTCAGGCCGATAACGCCCGGCGAACCGAAGAACGCAATAAACAGCTATTGGCCCGTGGTGGTATCAGTCAGCAGGAGTACGACATTGTGACGACGAATCTGCAATCGTCGCTGGCCGACATCGAACTGGTAAAAGCTAATCTGCAACGCACCGAAATCCGGGCACCTTTTTCAGGTGTTATTGGCCTCCGAAACGTGAGCCCCGGTGCCGTTATAACCCCTAACACCCTGATTGCCCGATTGCAGCAGGTATCGTCGCTGAAACTTGACTTTTCCATTCCCGAAAAATACGGCCCTTACGTGCGGAGTGGCAGTGTAATTTCGTTTTTAGTGGATGGAGCCAAAAAGCCGAGTGGGGGTGTAGTGTATGCCATTGAACCTGGGGTAGAAGAACAAACGCGAAATTTGCGTATCCGGGCTCGGGTCAACAACACATCGCTCCAATACCGTCCGGGCACGTTTGCCCGGGTTACGCTGACGGTTCAGAATGAACAAAGTCTGGTAGTACCTACGCAGGCGGTCATTCCCCAAACCCGAACGAATCAGGTCATTTTAGTCAAAAACGGCAAAGCAGTATTTAAGGATATAAAAACCGGTTTGCGGACGGCAGGTACCATTCAGGTACTATCAGGTTTAAATGCGGGTGATACAGTAGCGACAACGGGGTTGCTGTTCCTCAAACCTGATGCGCCTGTTAAAGTTGGAAAAGTAATAACGCTGTCAGGCAGCGGCCCAAAAGTTGCACAAAACTGAGTGATGAGAGAGAAGTGATGAACGATGAGTTTGCTGACGCTCTCAATAGTTGCTAGCGTCAGTAAACTCATCACTCACCGTTTATCACTCATCACTAAAAACAACAAAAGCAATGTCTCTTCCCGAACTTAGTCTGAACCGGCCTGTTTTCGCGATGGTAATGTCCATCGTGATTGTGCTGTTTGGCGTTATTGGCTTCACGTTCCTGGGGGTACGTGAATATCCGGCCATCGACCCGCCTGTAATTTCGGTGCGAACGAACTACGCGGGCGCCAATCCCGAAATCATTGAATCACAGATTACGGAGCCTATCGAGAAGTCACTGAACAGCATCGAAGGCATCCGGACGATTTCCTCGAATAGTTCGCTGGGTGCCAGCACCATTACGGTTGAGTTTAATCTCGATGCGAACCTAGAACAGGCCGCCAACGACGTCCGTGACAAGGTAGCACAGGCCCAACGTCAGCTTCCGCAGGATATCGACGCCCCTCCGGTTGTGACGAAGGCTGATGCCAACTCCGAGCCGATTATTTTCATGAACGTGCAAAGTATGACCCGCAACCCAACGCAGTTGTCGGATTATGCCGAAAATGTGCTTCAGGAACGTATCCAGACTATTCCGGGAGTAAGTCAGGTTCAGATTTATGGGCTGAAACGTCAGGCTATGCGGCTCTGGATCGACCCCATTAAACTGACAGCTTACCGCCTGACGGCGCAGGATATCCAAGCCGCACTAAACGCCCAGAACGTAGAGTTGCCGAGTGGAAAGGTATATGGAAACAATACCGAACTGACGGTGAAAGCCGTTGGGCGTCTTGTTTCTGAAGACGATTTCAATAACCTGATTCTTAGGCAGACCGCCAACCAGATTATCCGGTTTAAAGACGTGGGCTACGCCGTAATCGGTGCTGAAAACGAAGAAACTATCTCGAAGCAGAACGGTGTAGTGGGCGTGTCGATGGCATTAATTCCGCAACCGGGCGCTAACTATGTGAACATTGCCGATGAGTTCTACAAGCGATTCGATCAGATCAAAAAAGAGCTACCCAGCGATATTATCTGCTACATAGGGGTTGACCGTTCTACGTTTATCCGGCGTGCCATCGAAGAAGTGGGCGAAACGCTGATCATCTCGTTTGTACTGGTTGTGCTCGTTATTTACTTCTTCTTCCGCGACTGGCTGATTGCCTTCCGACCACTCATCGACATTCCGGTTTCACTTATCGGCGCGTTTTTCATCATGTATGTAGCCGACTTCAGTGTGAACGTACTGACGCTGTTGGGTATCGTGCTGGCAACGGGACTGGTGGTGGATGACGGGATTGTGGTGACGGAGAATATCTTCAAGAAGATTGAACAGGGTATGGACACCGATAAAGCGGCACGCGAAGGCTCCAACGAGATTTTCTTCGCCGTCGTTTCTACGTCCATTACGTTGGCAATTGTGTTTCTGCCGATTATCTTCCTTCAGGGGTTCGTGGGGCGCTTGTTCCGGGAATTCGGGATTGTGGTGGCCGGAGCCGTATTGATTTCGGCTTTCGTATCGCTAACGCTGACGCCTGTATTGAGCGTAAAGCTAACTAGCAAAAACCACGGCCGGTCCTGGTTTTACCGCAAAACAGAACCCTTCTTCGAATGGCTTGATGATACGTATCGATCGTCGCTGGATGGTTTCATGCGGAAACGCGGTTGGGCATTGGCTATGATTGCAGCCTGTGTGGCAATCATTTTTGGCATCGGTTCGCTGCTTAAATCAGAGTTGGCTCCTCTCGAAGACCGGGGCCGAAGCCGCATTTCCATCACCTCGCCCGAAGGTACCAGCTATGAAGCTCAGGCCAACCTTACCGACCGGGTGATGCAGTTTGTGATGGATTCGATACCTGAAAACAAACTGGCCTTCAGCGTAGTAGCCCCTGGTTTTACTGGGTCGGGATCGGTTAACTCGTCGTTCGTAATGGTCAATATGGTCGATGCCGTCGACCGGAAACGTTCGCAACAGGAAATCGTCGATTATCTGACCAAAAACCTCCGGAAGTTTACCGAAGCCCGCATGTTTCCCAACCAGGATCAGACCATTCAGGTAGGCCGGGGCGGTGGTCAGCCAATTCAGTTCGTGATTCAGAACCTGAATTTTGAAAAGCTGCGGGAGAAACTTCCTGTATTCATGGATGAGGTTCAGAAAGATCCTACGTTCGTAAACCCCGATACCGACCTGAAATTCAACAAACCTGAACTGAATATCACTATCGACCGGGAGAAAGCAACCAACCTGGGCATTTCGGTGCAGGACGTAGCGCAGACGCTCCAGTTGGCCCTCAGTAACCGACGCCTTGCCTACTTCCTGATGAACGGAAAGCAGTACCAAGTGATCGGACAGGTGGACCGGGGTGACCGGGACGAACCGTTTGATCTGGCATCATTTTACATTCGCTCGACTTCAGGTCAGCTGATTCAGTTAGACAACCTGGTGAAATTTCAGGAGGTCAGCAGCCCTCCACAAGTGTATCACTATAATCGATTTAAATCAGCAACGATTCAAGCCAGCTTAGCGCCCGGCAAAACCATTGGTGACGGAGTAGAAGCTATGCGTGCCATAGCCGCCCGTACGCTGGATGATACGTTCCAGACGGCTCTCTCTGGACCCTCTCGTGACTATGCTGAAAGTTCGGGTAATACGTTGTTTGCGTTCCTGCTGGCGCTGGTTCTGATTTATCTGGTACTGGCTGCTCAGTTCGATTCGTTCATCGACCCACTCATCATTATGATGACGGTACCGCTGGCACTGGCCGGGGCCGTATTCTCACTCTGGATGTTTAATCAAACACTAAATATCTTCAGTCAGATTGGTATCATCATGCTTGTAGGACTGGTTACGAAAAACGGGATTCTGATTGTGGAATTTGCCAACGAGCAGCGACTGACGGGTAAGAATAAATTTGAAGCTGCTGCTGAATCGGCCGCGCTACGTTTGCGACCCATTCTGATGACGACCTTAGTGGCTGCGTTTGGTGCTTTGCCGCTAGCTCTGGCGCTGGGTTCAGCCGCCAAAAGCCGCGTACCACTGGGTATCGTGATTGTGGGCGGGCTGTTGTTTTCGCTCGTTCTGACGCTCTACGTAGTACCGGTCATTTACACGTACATGAGTCGCCGGAAAGATGTACAGCCCAATAAGGATTCTCATGCGAAAGGCGGCACAAAAGGCGATAAGTCGAAACCACAGGAAGTTGTTGCTCCGGCATAATCGACCAAACGTAGCAAAAACAAAAAAGGGTGAATCTGGACGTACCGGATTCACCTTTTTTGTTTTGTTACGTTGTTAAATCAGTTTGGCTCTACTACGTAACCTGACTTATGGGTAGTTATTTTTTGTCATCCTGACGCAGGAAGGATCTTAAAGTCCCTCACTAGAGTGCTAGGAAACCTTAAGGTCCTTCCTGCGTCAGGATGACAAAAAATTCAATAATGGCCAATTGATCAGTCATTTAACTTGTCAATTGGCCATTTCGAGCAGTGCGTCTTACGGTTTTATAAACGTTACGTTGTATTCCATTGAATAGTCGTAATTCAGCGTGTATCCACCCGTTTTACGAAGCTCATGCTTATTAGTCGGCATACCATCGGCGTTAAGTGTGTAGCTGTATGTTACGTCTTCGAGGACATTGTTCGAAGGCAGATCGATGAGTTTGAACGAAGTCAATAACTTGTTCGAAAACTTACCGAAAATGGGCAGGTACTGCGGAATCTGATCGTACATGGTCTGCCAGATTGGATTCAGATGAATCTTATCCGTTGCCCCTTGAAACTGAAACTGCATCACCTGTTTTTTACCACTTCTTGAGATATCAATTTTCTCCAGATTACCGCTGCCATCGTAACTAAAAACATACTGCTCATTGTTGTTACCCACAATCGATTGGAGTTTTCCGGCTCCATTGTACTGATAATCATACTGAACCTGCGACAGGTGGTTTCCGCTGTTGTCGTATTTATTGACGAACGATGTTTTTGCACGTTTTTGGGCATCGAAGAGAACCAGCGTTTTATTCCATAACTTAAAATTGTTAAGCAGTTGAATCGTCATGCCCGACCCGTTGGAAGCCCGAATGAATTCCCAATAATAGTTTGGTTCGAAGGATGACCCGAGCTTGTTGATGTTGCCATCTACATCATACGATAGTAGTGAGCTACCCTGTTTCACCAGCGTGTATTTTTTAAATTGAGCCACGATAACATCACCCGAATTAATCGGCGAAATAGTACCGGGACCATCGGGGCGGGTATTATTGTCGTTCACGCCGTTATCCGGGCGAACCGACTCCATCATACTATCTTTATTACAAGAAACTAAGCTCATTGTCAGAGCTACTCCAAACAGGGCAAGCGTACTTTTTACGAAGGTATTCATTGTTGTTGTTTAGTGATTGTGAGAAAATTTAGATCGTTCATTTGTTTGAACGACACAAAGGTAGCAGGGTGCCGAGCGTGGGTACCAGCGCGAATCAACAACTGGAGACTCCGGGTAAATAACTGTCGGAATAAGCAGGCTGATTTGTAGAAAATGACCTGTTTGCTACAGGTGTTGCTACGTATGTTTGAATTTCGTAATGTCTTGTCGCTTCGGCGATCCGATTGGATTTTGTTGTTATCCGTCGGTCTCTATTGTACGTTTGTACCCAATAAAACACACATCGTTATGAGCACAATCATGCAAAAACGCCAACTTGGCCAGAGTAATCTTGAGGTATCGGCCCTTGGTCTTGGCTGTATGGGAATGAGCTTTGGCTATGGGCCGCCCAAAGACAACCATGAAATGATTTCCCTACTCCGCGAAGCTGTTGATCAGGGCGTTACGTTCTTCGATACGGCTGAAGTGTACGGCCCCTTCATCAACGAAGAACTAGTCGGCGAAGCGCTGGAACCGTTTAAAGGCAACGTAGTGATTGCTACCAAATTCGGGTTCAACATTCAGGACGGGAAAATGGCTGGCGTCAACAGTCGGCCCGATAACATCCGTCGGGTAGCCGAAGCGTCCCTGAAACGGCTGCGTGTAGATGTCATCGACTTATTATACCAGCACCGCGTTGACCCCAACGTACCAATTGAGGACGTAGCGGGAACTGTGAAAGACTTAATTCAGGAAGGCAAAGTCAAACATTTCGGTCTGTCGGAAGCAGGAGCCCAAACGATACGTCGGGCGCACGCCGTACAGCCAGTCACTGCCCTGCAAAGTGAGTATTCACTCTGGACGCGCCAGCACGAAAAAGAAATTATCCCGACCATCGAGGAGTTAGGTATTGGTTTCGTAGCGTTCAGTCCACTTGGGAAGGGGTTTTTGGCTGGTAAAATTGATGAAAAAACCCAATTTGCGGAAGGCGATATACGTAACATTTTACCCCGATACACCGAGGAAGCTCGTGTTGCCAATAAAGCTCTGCTGGATTTGCTCCAACAATATGCGGAACAACGTAATGCTACGTCCGCACAAATTGCGTTAGCCTGGGTATTAGCGCAGAAACCCTGGATTGTGCCCATTCCGGGAACCACAAAGCTACATCGGCTGACCGAAAACAATAGAGCCGCTGCGATTCAGTTAACGGCTGCGGAACTTCAGGAGATTGAGAATGCTTCTGCTCAGATTGACGTAGTGGGTACTAGATACACTGAACAAATGGAGAAATCGACGGGGTTATAAATGGCCGGTTTACCAGTATTCGCGCTCACCCTAGCCCATGCTGATTAACGTGTAAATTGGACATCTATTGAGATAATATATTGATAATCAATAGTTTAAATAACATTTTTTTTATCATCCTGACCGGGCCGCCGGAGCGGGCACGAAAGATCTTAAAGTTTCTTTACTCTCAAGTAAGGATGCTTAAAGATGCTTCATTCCAGCTCCGGCGGCCCGGTCAGGATGATAAAAAAAACGAATAATTATTCATTATTCATATTATTTAAGATGTAAACGGCATGAGCTTGACCGATTTTATCATCAATAAATGGGTATGAGATACAGTTGTTTTGTCTAAGTTTAACGTGCGTAACGATTAACACAATGAGACAACTGAAATTTAGAGCCTGGACCCGGTTCAGTTCCATCTATCGAATGGACTATCTGTCGGGCTTTTTCTTCTATGGCACAGATTCCGACCAGATACATCTGTTTCTACCTAATGATGGGGCCGATTTTCTGGTTCCAAGCGCGAATGTCATTTTGATGCAATTCACTGGCCTTGTCGATAGCAACGGGAACGATATTTACGAAGGCGATATCATTGCCATTGACGACAAGACGACTTATAAAGTCTATTGGGATGCCGAAAATTGCTATTGGGCCATCCTATCCAAACAAGGCGACGAACATGGTCCCTATGGTGGGGCACTTATTCAGAATACGGGTTATAGCCGTTCTCGCAAGCGGGTAGTTTTGGGGAATATTTATCAAAATCCAGATCTCCTGACAGAAGAATAATTACACCTCAGGCCAACTTTGATAAAATCTACGTACCGACGCAACCCTTTCGGGGTTTAATCCGTATAGGAGGTTAAGTACCAACCTATTTACAACTCGGTTAGAACGGGAGGTAAACACCAGCTTCTTTGAGGCTGGTGTTTATGTTTATACGTATCCTTCAAATCATAAGATGGTACACAGAGATGCACAGAGGGTAAAGGAGATACGCAGAGAAAAATATAAAACCTCTGTGCATCTCTGTGTACCATTCCTAAAACAAAAAAAGTCCCCGCCACCGAAACAGCAGCGGGGAGCTCCCAATCTAACTAACCCAAAACTATATGAAACATTTACTATCAATAACTAAATGTCTTACGCATCGACAGTCGATTTCTCCCCCACAAATTGCTGATGCGCGTGTTTAAACAGCACGTTGAACGAGGTCAGGCTGCCGTAGATTCTGGTAATGTACTGTTGTATATTTATTTTTTCTTCGTCGTCGAGTGTGCTAGCATTTACGCGTTGCTCGAGCACGCGCAGCCGGTCGCGAACCATCACAATCTTGTGAAAGAACGCATCAATCGGCATTTCTTTATGGGACAGATCCGTACGACCTGGTTTTAATATCAACTTCCCTCCTTTCCACTTATCACCCAGCGGCACCAGCTCGGTTTGATCGGCCCAGCGTTGCAGAATGCGGGTAAGCGATTGCTCCACATCGAACAGGCTGACCAGATCGCTGTCGGGTTCCAGAGCTTCAACGACGGTCAGCGACGTATCGAATTTGATTATCTTCACGCCATGCTGCACGAACGTAATGGTGTAACCGCCAGCTTTCAGGTTGATAATCACGCCATCGCCAAACTCATCGTGTCGAATCCGTGAACCGATGCCCAACAGGGTATTCATAAAAAGGGTATGGGTTTGTATGTTACACCCTATCATAAACAAACCTTGTGCCAGAATTACATTTGATTTAAAATCTGCTGCTTTTTCTGTTCATGTCTACTTCATCCAACGTACCACTTTCTCCTCAAAATCACCTGTTTCGGCTTCCCGACGGTATGCATTATCTCAACTGTGCAACTCGTGCTCCATTAAGTCTGGCCGTCGAACAATCTGGAAATGAAGCCCTTACCAAACAAACAAATCCATTTGGGTTACGACCTGATGATTTTTTTAGTGGGGCGGTTATTGTACGAAAACTTTTTTCTGAACTCATCCAAAATCCTGATCCTGAACGTATCGCCGTAATTCCATCCGTCTCGTATGGCATGGCTGTGATAGCCAGAAATCTGGTGCGAAAACCTGGAATTCAGAATGGCCAGAAAATTGTATTGGTCGGCGGTGAATTTCCGAGTGATGTCTACGCCTGGGATCGGGTTCACTCCGAACTGGGGCTGACGGTTGTTACGGTCGACATGCCCGACCAGTTCCCGATTGGGCCAGCCTGGAATGAGCGCTTACTTGAAACAATTGACGAAGAAACTGCACTGGTCGTCGTGCCGCCCGCCCACTGGATGTACGGCATCCGATTCGATGTAGAAGCGATTGGTCAGAAAGCACGCCAAGTGGGTGCCTGGCTCGTCATCGACGGAACGCAATCCATTGGTGCCCTCCCCTTCGACCTGTCGGCGGTTCAGCCCGATGCGCTGATCTGTGCAGGTTACAAATGGTTAATGGGGCCTTATTCGCTCGGATTGGCCTATTACGGTCCGGCATTTGACGATGGGATTCCGCTGGAGGAAAGCTGGATGAACCGGATCGACAGCGATCAGTTTCATCGATTGATGGACTACCAGCACACGTATCGGCCAAAAGCGTACCGATACAACGTAGGCGAGCACACGCATTTTCTACAGATGCCAATGCTTCAGGCTGCCTTAACCCAACTCCTCGACTGGCAACCGATACGTATCCAACGATACGTTCAGCAGCTCATGGCCGAATCATGGCCAATCCTCGAACAGTTCGGTTACCGCGTCGAACCCGAAAATGGCTCGCGTGGCCGATGCCATCACCTGGTTGGGTTATGGTTGCCCCAGAACGTTGATCCCATCTCCATTCAGCAGGCGTTGCTACGTGAGAACGTATCGGTATCAGCCCGCGCCAACGTACTACGTATTGCCCCTCATGTATATAATACGTCCGAAGACGTCAACGCCCTGGTACGTGTGCTGAGTGGCATAGGGCATGGGGGTAAGGGCATGGGGTAAATGGCTCTCAACGCCACACCCTATGCCTCTACCCCTCTGCCCTCTGCTTCATAAAGTTCCAGCGGCAGGCCGTCGGGATCGGAGAAGAACGTAAAGCGACGAAGTGTGTGCTCATCGGTACGTATTGGTTCAGTCACTACATTCTGGCTGTTCAGGAACGTAACAGCTTCATCAAGGTTCAAAACCGCGAACGCCAGGTGTCGGAGTCCTAGTGCTTCAGGGCGGGACGGGCGCTTGGGTGGACTCGGAAAAGAAAACAATTCGATCAGGTACTGGCCGTTCAGGGCTAAATCTAATTTATAAGATTGCCGCTCGGCTCGGTAGTGTTCATTTAGAATAGAAAAGCCCAATATTTCGGTATAAAATCGCTTCGATACGTTGTAATCCGAACAAATAATGGCGATGTGGTGAACAGCTTTAAGATGCAGCATAAAAATCAGGGAGTCAGCAACGTATCGGTCGCCAGTGTATCAACAGACGTACCATCTTTAGGCATGGGCAATGCCCGTTCCACCTCCCGGCGTTTATTCCAGGGGGCAGTCGTTCGGCTCGCCATATCAATCGCCAGCAATGCTACGATGGTGGTAAAAACGATAAAAACGACAATGAAAATCCGACGATTGCGATTCATGGTACGTAATGAGTAGGCCCCGACAGGCTCTGGCTGTCAGAGTCGCGTTAGCGACTAACTTAGTAGTAATCACGTATCCGACAGCCGGAGCCTGTCGGGGCCTACTCATTCTGTCGGCAGTTGTTTGGGCGATATTTCAAACAGCAACGTACCGGTACGTCCGGAAACTTCGGCCCAATTCAGATCGCCAAATTCCACAGCCAGTACAGCACCTTTGCTCATCGAGCCAATATCCTTATGCGTCAAAAATTCGGCCAGATAGGATACGTCGGGATTGTGCCCTACAATCATAGCCGATTTTATCGTTGATGGAATAGCATTGATGGCCGCCAGATACGCTTTAGGACCGCCGTCAAACAACTTTTCATCTAACTGAATAGCAGCCGTATCATATCCCAACTGCTCAGCAATAACCTTGGCCGTGTCTTTCGCACGGGGGGCTGTACTGCTGATTATACGTTCAGGGCGGATGTCTTTGCTACGCAGGTAACGACCCATGCGGGCGGCAGCGATGATCCCGTCGGACGTCAGTTGACGGTCGTGGTCGGCCATGAACATAGCTCGGTCTTCGGCTTTGGCGTGGCGAACGATATATAGGGTATTAGGCATGGTTTTGTTCAACGTTCCGGGCTCTCTGTACAACTTGGAACTGGAACCGCTCTGGCGGCCCGGCTGAAACTTGGGACAAAAATAAGTCTTCAATTAACAATTACCCATACGTAGTGTTTTTATAGATTCAAATTCACTGTGGGCGATTCAAATGACAATACGTACTTTTGCGACTGTAACCAACATCCGGTCACCGTTTTAGTATGAGTTATCAATCCATTCAGCAGTTATTAAAAACCGCCCCAGTCGGTACCACCGTCACGGTAAAAGGTTGGGTACGTACCAAACGCGAAAGTAAAAACGCCGTTTTCATCGCTCTTAACGATGGGTCGACCATACATACAATTCAGGTGGTGGCCCAACCCGGTCAGCTTCCCGAAGAAACGCTGAAACTCATCACAACGGGTTCGTGTCTGGCCGTAACGGGGCAGTTGGTCGAGTCGCAGGGAGCTGGTCAGGCAGTTGAGGTTAAGATTGAGGACGTAACGGTTTACGGCACCGCAGACCCTGAAAAATATCCACTTCAACCCAAGCGGCACTCGCTCGAATTTCTGCGCGAGATCGCTCACCTACGTCCACGTACCAATACGTTCAGTGCGGTGCTACGTATCCGGCACGCGCTGGCGTTTGCCATTCATAAGTATTTCAACGACAACGGGTTTTATTATCTCAATACGCCTATCATCACCGCTTCCGACGCCGAAGGAGCCGGTGAGATGTTCCGCGTAACGACACTCGACGCCATCAAACCTCCTTTGAACGAAGAAGGCAAAGTTGATTTTAGTCAGGACTTTTTCGGGCGCGAAACCAATCTGACCGTATCGGGGCAGTTGGAAGGCGAGTTAGGCGCTATGGCATTGGGTAAGATTTATACGTTTGGACCAACGTTCCGCGCCGAAAACTCCAACACGACCCGTCACCTGGCCGAGTTCTGGATGATCGAGCCGGAAATGGCTTTTCACGAGCTGGAAGACAACATGAATCTGGCCGAAGATTTTGTCAAAACCGTGATACGTTACGCCATCCAGCACTGCGCCGATGATTTGGCGTTCCTGGATAACCGACTGAAGGAAGAAGAGAAAACCAAAAAGAAGGAAGAGCAAAGTGAATTTGGCTTGCTCGAAAAACTTCAATTTGTGATCAGCAACGAGTTCGTTCGCCTGACCTACACCGAAGCCATTGATATTCTGGTGAATTCGAAACCCGCGAAGAAAGGGCAGTTTCAATACGAGGTGAAATGGGGCGTCGATTTGCAGTCGGAACACGAGCGGTATCTGGTCGAAAAACACTTTAAAAAACCGGTTATTCTGACCAATTATCCCCGTGAAATCAAAGCGTTCTATATGAAGCAGGACCCGGATGGGAAAACAGTTCGTGCCATGGACGTCCTGTTTCCGGGAATCGGTGAAATCATCGGTGGTTCGCAACGGGAAGATGACCTCGACAAGTTGACCGCCCGAATGCACGAAGTGGGCATCGAACCTGAAGCCCTCTGGTGGTATCTGGACACACGACGATTTGGCTCAGCTCCCCACGCTGGTTTTGGCCTCGGTTTCGAACGGCTGGTTCTGTTTGTGACGGGCATGGGCAACATCCGCGACGTAATACCATTCCCAAGAGCCCCCAAATCAGCAGAATTCTAAATTTAAAGAGCGAAAGAGTGAATGAGCGCTGGTGCTGGAAATTCACTCTTTCGCTCTTTCGCTCTTTAAACATGCTAATCGCTCTTCCCATTTTTCTGGCTATGGCTTCCGGCTTCGTCATCGTCGGCGTATACACCGAGCGCAAGGTATCGGCGTTTATGCAGGACCGACTCGGCCCCATGGAAACCGGAAAATGGGGCTTGCTTCAGCTTTTCGCTGATTTACTGAAACTGCTTCAGAAAGAAGACATTGTTCCCGATGCCGCCGACCGCCGTCTGTTTCTACTGGCTCCAGCGGTCATTTTTGCGTCGGTTTTCGCTGGCTTTGCCGTCTTGCCGCTTACCCCTGATTTGCAAGGTTCGGGCGCTGCCGTTGGTGTGTTCTACCTGATGGCAATCGTCTCGTTCGACGTAGTGGGGATTCTGATGGCGGGCTGGGGTTCCAATAATAAATACTCATTGTTTGGTGCCATGCGTTCGGTGGCGCAGATAATTTCCTACGAGATTCCGCTGGGCCTGACTATTCTGTGCGTCGTGATGATTTGCCAGACGCTTAACTTACAAGCAATTAGTTTTCAGCAAGGCATCTTCGCGACGAGCACCAACTACCTTTTCGGACTGAAAGCGACGGGAATCGACGTAACAAACTGGGGCGGTATTTTCGCCTGGAACGTAGTACGAAATCCGTTTCTACTGATTGCCTACGTCATTTTTTTCATCTGCACACTAGCTGAAAGCAACCGCGCTCCGTTCGACCTTCCTGAAGGTGAATCGGAGATCGTTGCTGGTTTTCACACCGAATATTCGGGAATGCGCTTCGCTTTACTTTACCTGTCAGAATACGCCATGATGCTGCTGGTGTCGTTCTTGGGCGTTGTATTATTTCTGGGTAGCTGGAATACACCATTACCCAACATCGGCCCAGTTCGACTGGCCGACTGGACCAGTGGCGCACCCGGAACCGTCTGGGGCAACGTATCGGGTGCCTTTTGGCTATTGTCGAAAGCGTTCCTAGCTGTGTTGGTGCAGATGTGGGTACGTTGGACGTTTCCGCGCGTCCGCGTTGACCAGATGATGTTTCTATGCTGGAAAGTACTGACTCCCGCCGGACTGATACTGTTTCTCATTTCTGGTATATGGCGTTTGCTGATGGTGTAAAATATTCAAAAGCGTTTTCTCATGAATACTCCCTGGCAACGTTTTCGGCAGCGGCTTCACACAATTATTTTTGAGGCCGATACGTGGGCAGGTCGCGCTTTTGACGTTACGTTACTTTTTCTGATTGTTCTGAGTGTACTGGCCGTTATTCTGGAAAGCGTACCGTCGATAGCGCGTTTCCACAGCCAATTCTTCGACCGGATAGAATGGGTATTTACGATTCTGTTTAGCATCGAATACGTAGCACGTATCATCAGCATCCGTCAGCCAATCCGTTACGTCACCAGCTTTTTTGGCCTCGTCGATTTGCTGGCTATATTGCCAAGTTATCTGGGCCTTTTTATGTTCGGTGCGCATGAACTGGCGGCTGTGCGGATTCTCCGGATGCTACGTATCTTCCGTATTTTAAAACTGGGTGAATACACGTCGGCGGCAGCACTCCTAGCCTACTCATTACGTGAAAGCAGGGCGAAAATCACCGTTTTTTTCGTGGCTATTTTTACGCTGGTTATTACGTTGGGCGCCATGATGTACGTAGTGGAAGGGCGTTCCAATGGCTTCGAAAGCATTCCGTTGAGCATTTATTGGGCCGTTATTACGATTACTACGGTCGGTTATGGCGACATTGTTCCCAGTACACCCATGGGTAAGTTTATCGCGACAATCATCATGCTGCTCGGCTACGTCATTATTGCCGTACCAACCGGAATTGTTGCCGTTAGCCTAACCACGGCCAGTAAAAAACTGGATATTTCGACGCAGGCTTGTCCTAACTGTAGTCGGCAGGGGCATGATCCCGACGCGGTTTACTGTAAGTACTGCGGTTCGGCGCTATAAATGAGCAAAAACCATCCGGCAGGTTATTCGCTCATTCACTCTTTCGCTCATTTAATCTTTTCGTAACTTTGCGGCCTTTTACATTGCCGTTATGTCTCTTTTCACACCCAATCCTGTTGATGATCTGGTTTGGCGAATCGCCTGGAAATCGCCAGTATTTCGCCGAAAATTTATTGCGGGTTCTATTAGTTTGCTTGCCTTACTTGGTGCTTTTCCTACGTTTTTTCAGATTATTGAACAGCACAGCGGTCCGGTTTTAAACGACTGGGTTCTGAATCAGATTCCACCCCTGGACGTATCGCTGATTATTTTTCTGGTGATCTGGGCGGCTGCCTTGCTCCTGCTTATCCGAGTCCGACGTAGTCCAGCCATTTTTATGATGTTTGTCTACAGCTACGTTATTGTCAGCCTGTCGCGAATGATTAGTATCAATCTATTGCCACTCGATCCGCCCGTTGGCCTGATTCCGATGGTCGATCCGATTACCAATGCGTTTTACGGGAAAGTGTACATCACCAAAGACCTGTTTTATTCGGGTCATACATCCACCATTTTTCTCATCTTTCTGAGCTTGCGCCGTTGGTGGGATCGCGTGCTGGTTTTTATCGGTTCGCTGATTGTAGGGGCATTATTGCTCGTGCAGCACGTTCATTATACCATCGACGTAATGGGCGCGTTTGTGTTCACGTATCCGCTTTACCGACTCGGAAAATGGTTCGCCTTAAGCGGTTGGAACAACGTAGCGAAATCGACTAATCCGAAGGCTTCTCCCAACTGAAAATAAAGTCCGTTCGATACGCTCTGGCCTAATCCCCAGCAATAATCGATACGTAGGTTCAGGCGTTCTTTTCGGTTCAGAGCCAGACGGACTCCTCCACCTAACGAATAGTTGAGGTTCTGAAAATTGACATCGTGCAGCCAGTTGCCCACATTACCTACGCCTGCAAAACCGATTACAATCATAGGTCGTATAGCTCGCCTAACGGTAGTGTGGCATAATGCGATCAAACTAAAGTATTCGCCTAAAGGCGAGGGATTTCCCCCGGAGTGATACATTAATTCTGGCCTAGCGCGATTTAGTTTTCGTTGGCTTCGACGGTGTTACGTTCTCTGGTGCAGGCGGCATTATTGGATCAGGCTCGGTTGTTGGCTGATTGCTCCGGCTGCGCCCTTCCCGGAAGACGACAAAACCAATCAATGCAATTAATAATACGTTGCATATCAGATCGATAGTATCACCTAATCGGGCCAGCGGTGGATCGAAACGGAATTCGATATTGTGTTTGCCAGTGGGTATACGTAGCGCTCGTAATACGTAGTTGGCACGCAGGTGCGGAGCTGGCTTTCCGTCGATAAACGCCTGCCAGTCTTCATGGCCTCGATAATAAATCTCTGAAAAAACAGCCAGCCCATCACGTGTAGCATTGGCCGAATAAATCAGTTTATCAGGGCGGTAACTTGTTAGTTGAATCGTGCTGCCTGTATGATCTAATTGGGCAGGCAGATTACCTAATTGGGCAGCAAATCGCTTATCAACCACAACCGAATCGCGTGGATTAAGCGTTTTCATCGCTGCCATTTCGGCATCGGCATCGGCTACCTGTTGTATGTTTCCGACAAACCAGGCCGCTCCCAATACTTCAGGATTTGGAATGGGAACTGGGCCAGGCTGTTGCTGTGGATTATTGGGGTCGGGCTGGCCGGGCTGAATAACGTATTTAGCATTCAGCATATTCAGAATATGCAACGTATTGTTCTGGAACGCGTGGTTAATCAGTTCATTATACCGACGCAAACGGGTAGTGTTATAGCCCCCAATCGACCGGTGGAAATAAGAAGCCCGGTTGCTTTCCATAAACGACCCCGTCTGATCGAAAACCCGGTAGCCAAGTGTTTTATCCTGAAGAATCTGCCCGTCGGCGGGCGTCGGATCAAAAATGGTTGTAACCTGCGATTTGGGAACAAAATCAGCGCTGTTGAGGAACCGTTTATCAACCGCAAACAGATCGAAAACAACAATGGCAAACAAGATCGGATAAAAAACCGCCGATTTGATTTTGTTGGTAATGAATAAATAAATAGCGCCAGCGGACAGCAAAATCAGAATAATGGAACGGAAGGCATCCGAACGCATCAAACTCTGCCGGTCGCTGATGAGGGGAGCCAGAAAATCTTTGGCGGCTTCACCAAGGCCCGTGCGGGCCAGCATATCGACATCATTGGGCCGTTGGAACGACAGAAATGCACTTCCCATTACAGCTATTATCAACGCTACACCCGCTGTTGCCGCCAGACTAATCAGCAGCGGTTGGCGCAACTGGGCAAATGTTAATTTCTGGTCGACAATCGCCTGAATTCCCATAGCGGCACCAGCAGCCAAAAATAACTGCGCCAGACATAGCGCCATAGTCATTGCTCTGAACTTGTTCAGATAGGGAAGGTAATCGAACAGAAGCTCGTTAAAGAACATAAAATTCTTACCCCAGGCGAGCATAATCATTAGTGCAGCTGCGCCTAACAACCACCACTTAATAGGGCCACGAATAACGAACATACCCAGCACAAATAAGAACAACAGCGCGGCTCCGGCATAGGCAGGTCCGCCCAGAATCGGCTGATCTCCCCAATACGTTGGGGCGCCTTCCTCCGCAAATTGTTTAGCTGCTGATGGATCGATTCCCCGATTTACTAAAGCTTTATAAAACTCGGAATCGGTCCCTAATCCGCCGATTGACCCCCCACCGTATACGTTCGGAATGAGCAGCGTCAGGGTTTCAGCTTTGCCGTAGCTGTATAAAAATGCATAATCTTTATCCAACCCTCCTTTCGATTCACTACTGGGCGTTTTGCCATCGGGATTAGTGGTTTTAGCTGTCAGTTCTGACTTACCCCGAATCGATTCTTTAGTGTACTGATTCAGTATTAGTAACCGTTTTCCAAAACTACCGGCTGCCAATACACCAGCCAGCAGCAACGTAGCGAGTCCAAACAGCAGTTGTCGGCTCTTACCGGTTCGTGCCAACGTAACGCCTTCCACCACGACGTATATACCTACCGTCATAAAGAGATAGTACGTTATCTGAATGTGGTTGGCCCCTAGTTCCATGCACAAAAAGAAGCCTGTCAGGGCGGCTCCGAGCAAGTACCGACCACGTAGCGCTAGAATCACCCCAGCCAGCATACCGGCTCCATATCCTAAGGCAAATAGTTTCGATACGTGCCCCGCTTCAAGGCTAACCACACTGAATGTACCAAGCCCGTAAGCAGCAGCGCCCATTGCCGAAAGCCACGAGTTACAGCCTAATACAACCAGCAGAATGTACATGCTCAGCATCACCACAAACAAAATACTGGCGGTGTTTGGCAATACGTTAACAAAGCCTGTAAAAGCCTTATAAACAAGTATATAAGGATAATGAAAATCAATCATATAGCCTGGCATACCGCTGAAAACAGCGTCAGTCCAAAGGGGTTTTTCGCCGGTTTCGCGGGCAAATTCCCGAATTTCGTGAGCAGCCGCCGAGGCTTCCTGCACATCGTGCATTGACAGAGTTTTACCTGATAATACCGGCAGAAAATAGATAGTGGCCAGCACAAATAGACCTATTACAGCAAACAGATGCGGGCGAAGCCGTTGAAAAAGGGTTGGATGATTCATAGAAAGTTAATAGCAACTCAGGCCAAAGATACGGCTTTGTGGTGAAACGGATAGACCGGGCAGTTGATTGTTCCAAAAGAGGCTTCAGAGTAGTAAAAGTACCCTCAGGCAGAGAGCTTCAACTCTATGTCACCCTTTATACTATTCTGTGGATAAGCCTAATAAACCTTCATTAATTTCTGTACTTTTCCGGGATTTCTTCCTTGACCAATACAAACAAATCAAGACGATGGCCTAATTGAGTAAAGTCGAATAAGTTGCTGGAATTAGCGAGAAGTTGATGCATCTGTGCAAATTTGTGATAGAAAATAAGTACTACTTTTTATAAATATATGACTACAAAATGAGTTAATTATATGTAAAAAGAAGCCAAAAAATGAGTTTTCTGTAGTTACTCAAATGAATTTTTATTAAATATATCGTTTACAGAATATATATATAATGCCAATTTAATATAATCATCAGTACTTATTATTTACCCGTGCACAAGCTGGGGAACGGGTATTTATTTACTATTTGGTAGGTTGTTTTCATCCAGAATTTGCATTTCAACCACCTACCGTTTAATCAATTTTGCATTTTACCTAGTTAACCACTTTTTAAGAGACAATTTGATGGCCGAAAGTTTTCATATGTAAAATTAAAAACGATAAGATATTGATTATCAACGCTTTAAATTAAATACTAATCACTATATACAAGTGGCCTTTTGATTTAACGGTGGTATATTTCAAAAAACGTTTGCTCCACCAGCCACATGTTTTTTTAAATTGAATTGTAACCTGAGAATGTCCTCGTAGTCTAAATTTTCAGAATCTAACCCATAAATGATTTTAAACAGGCATCATGAATACCAAACACAACCTACTCATAGTGGATGAAAATCCCTACGTGGTTGACATCCTCGCTCAAAATCTACGAAATGAATTTAACATCACAGTAGCAACTACAGGCCAGGAAGCAGCACGGTTATTAATTCAGGGAAATCGATTTGATTGCGTACTTACCGAATTGAATATACCCTTCTTTAGTGGTATTGAATTGACCAAGTTTATTCGGACGAGTCGCCTATTGCATCATCTTCCAGTTGTTATTCTGTCTAACGCACCCGATAGCAGTACACGCATCGAATGTCTGGAACAGGGAGTTGATGATTTTATTTCAAAACCATTCAATCCACTAGAAGTAAAAGCAAAATTGAATGCCCTGCTACGTCGGGCTGTCACTACGGAAGAAGGCCAGAAGCGATCAGCGATCACGCAGACACAACCAGTCAATAAACCCCTGTGGCAGCAACGCTCGCGTATACTGTCGATGCTTTTAGGTGATTACTCGCTCTCACAAAGCGCATAATTGACGGCATCAGTTACACTCTCTCCCTATAATAGCACCAATAAGTACCTGGATTCCAGTATCCTGATACGTCAGGAGTCCACAAGCATTGATGTTTAGCTAAGCAGTGTACGTTGACGCAGCCTATCAATAACTGCTTAGTTAAGCATCAACAAAAGTTACGTAATCCCATAAGTGTAGTATATCGACACTACAATCTGACTGAACACAACAATGCCTGGGTTAAGTGTTTTGCTGGTGGTCGAAGATGAATTAATTGCCAACCGAATTATAAATATGGTCGGCCCGGCCTGCCGTATAGTTCGCTTTAGTTACGCAATAGAGGTAAAATCCTGGTTCATCGGAAACCCCGGCATCAGTTTGGTAATTGCCGATAAGCTTAATGAATTCAGTACGGTAACCATGGTGCGGAGTAATCCGGCTTACGGACTTACTCCCATTCTGGTTACTTGTCTTTCTAAGGAAACCCAAATACCAAAAACTACAATTATGGACGGAGTTACAGACATGCTGGTTATCAACGAGGATAATTACGCGATACAATCTAAACTTAGCTATTACCTCAAATTAACGAATCGGATGCAGGCTTATGGAGTAGCGGATTATATTTATACCGTTAATCAGTTTAAACTCCCCTGGTGGAAGCGAGCCATTGATATTGCGGCTTCACTGCTGATTCTGACTATTCTCTCGCCGATCCTACTGCTGGTAGCGATACTGATCAAGCTGGATTCCAGAGGACCTGTTTTTTATAAGTCGAAACGGGCCGGAGCCAACTACTACGTATTTAATATGTATAAGTTCAGAACGATGGGCGTGGCTGCTGATCAGCTCATCAACAACATGGCTTCACATAATATCTACGCTACGGAATCCGCTTCTACGCCCATCTATCAAACAACGGAATTTCTGTGCAGCGCCTGTCGTGCCAAGGGTGTTGGCTGCCAGAGTTTACTTTTCGATAAAGATCAACCTATCTGTGAGAAACAATATTTACAGGACAACGAAAAGTCGGCGAAGTTCATGAAATTCCGTAACGACCCGCGCATTACACGCTTTGGTACGTTCTTACGGAACAGCAGCATCGACGAACTGCCGCAACTTTTCAACATCCTGCTCGGCCACATGTCGCTGGTTGGCAATCGACCACTGCCCCTCTACGAAGCCGAGAAACTAACCTCCGACGAATTTGCCCGTCGTTTTGCTGGTCCGGCTGGCCTTACCGGTTTATGGCAAATAAAAAAGCGTGCCAAAGGCCAGCCAGCCATGTCGGATCGGGAGCGGACGTTCCTCGATATTGAATATGCCAATTCGTTCTCGTTCAAAACCGACCTATATATTATGTGGCGGACGATTTTCAGCTTATGGCAAAAGGAGAACGTATAGGCAACAATGGGGTTCCTGAGCTTGTATCGATCATTACGATCAACTATAACCAGGCCGAAATTACCCGACAGTTTCTGGAATCGACCACGCGACTGACGTACCCAAACTACGAAATCATTATCGTGGA
Source organism: Spirosoma profusum (assembly GCF_014699005.1). Lineage (GTDB taxonomy): Bacteria > Bacteroidota > Bacteroidia > Cytophagales > Spirosomataceae > Spirosoma > Spirosoma profusum. Next base: position 67,019 of record NZ_JACWZY010000030.1, on the reverse strand, counting down.
CAATGCGTCGACAGAAACGCTCAGTTCCAGTATCGATTTGAGTCTATATCCAAAAGTCCGGTTGATACGTAGCGAAACCAATTTAGGCTTTACAGGTGGTAACAATCTGGGAATGTCCGAGGCCAAAGGGGATTACTTCTTCATTGTCAATAACGATACCGAAGTATCTGCTACGTTGCTTGATGAACTTCTTAAGCCATTTGCCACTGACGATACAATTGGCGTTACGTGCCCCAAGATCAAATTCCACGCGAGTCCGAAGGTATTGCAGTTTGCGGGCTATAATCCCATGAATATGCTTACCGGCACAGCCACCGCCATCGGATACAATCAACCCGACGAAGGACAATACGATCAGCCACACCAGACGTATTTTGCCCACGGTTGCGCCATGATGATACGTCGGTCAGTGGTGAAGCAGGTGGGTCGTTTTGCCGAGCGTTTTTTTCTGTACTACGAAGAACTCGACTGGTCGCAGCGGATACGTAACGCAGGTTATCAAATTTACTACCAGCCTACTGCTACTATTTTGCATAAAGAATCGGCATCGGTTGGGCAGCAGAGTACACTGAAGACGTATTACCTGACCCGCAATCGGATTCTGTTTATGCGCCGTCATTGCTCGCCTTTCCAGCGCTTGGTCTTTTATCTTTACTTCACTACGTGCGTATTTCCCAAACACATCATTTCGTATCTTGTCAAAGGGAAAATACAACACGCCAGGGCCTTTATTGACGGAACTCTCTGGAATCTAAGGTCCACCAGTGTATCACCCGTCTAGGTCTTTTACCATCATCAAACATGACGCTTTTCTATCAATTGGTTGGGTGGACGTTTTTTCTCCTGGCCTTTCTGGTTTTCTATACGTATCTGGGTTATGGCATCGTAGCCTGGCTATTGGTCAAGCTGAAGGGTAAGCAGGTAACGGCTCCTGCTACGTCGGAAACGGCCTTTCCCGACGTAACGATGATTGTTCCCGCCTACAACGAACTCGATTACCTGCCTGCCAAGCTGCAGAATTGCCTGAATCAGGATTATCCCGCCGAACACCTGCATCTACTTTTTGTGATCGAAGGTTCGACCGACGACTCTGCTACGTACCTGGCGGGACGTCAAAGGGATATTCCCAATCTGAAGGTTATTTCGGGAACGCAGCGACTCGGTAAAATTGTAGCTATGAACCGCGCCATGCAGCAGGTCACTACGCCTATCACCATTTTTACCGACGCCAATACGCAACTGAATCGCGAAGCGGTGAGCCGGATTGTGAAGCGTTTCGAACCCGCCGACATTGGTTGCGTAACAGGCGAAAAACGGATTCAACTGGAAGGTGAAGAAGCGGCCGCCGGAAGTGGCGAAGGACTTTACTGGAAGTATGAATCGTTTTTGAAAAAACTGGATGCCCAGCTTCACACCATTGTTGGAGCCGCCGGTGAATTATTCGCCATTCGGACTAATTTATACGAACCGGTCGAAGCTGATACGTTGCTGGACGATTTTATGATTTCGCTACGTATCGCCGGACGCGGCTACCGAGTCGACTACGCACCGGATGCCTACGCGCTGGAGCGCCCCTCGCATTCGGTGAGCGAAGAACGTAAACGGAAAGTGCGGATTGCCACGGGTGGTTTTCAGTCGATCAAACGACTTGCTTATTTGCTGAATATATTTTCGTACGGCTGGCTCAGCTTTCAGTACGTATCACACCGGGTGCTACGTTGGGCAGTAACTCCGTTCTGTCTGCCACTGCTGTTGTTGCTGAATGTGATTATGCTGACACAGTCAGCTACATCGGATAGTATGCTGTCGACAACATTCTGGCAATTGCTTTTTATTGGACAACTTGTTTTTTACGCAATAGCTACAATCGGTTACGTTCTTGAAAACCGACAGACCCGTTTCAAGCTCACTTTTGTACCATTCTATTTTGTCTTTATGAACTGGTGCGTACTGGCTGGTTTCATTCGTTTTTGTAACGGAAACCTGTCGGGCGTGTGGGAAAAAGCCAAACGGGCATCTTAATTCCTAATTACTACGTAAGTATATTTACTACCAAAGCCAATCAAGTTCACTTAGAAAATGCTAAATTTGGGTGTGAATCTATTTACAAAATCTCCATTTTAACAAACTTTAAGTTACCTGTTTTTAATACGTTAACATGCATCAACTTGACCAACCTATTTCCCTGGCCGAGCAATGGCGCGACAAGCCGTGGTTTCTGACGGTAGTAGGCGTCTTACTGGCTATGTTAGCTGGTTGGGTTATCGGAGCCTGGGGTATTTTAGGTGCGTTGGCTACTATTGGCATACCTGTAGCACTGGCAGTCGGTATCAGTGTTTTGCTGGAGCCAAGAATTGGGCTCTATATTTATTTACACCTCAGCTTCCTGATCGGTTTTACCCGTTTTTTGCCGCCTAACTTATCGCCCGGTACGGCTCTTGATGCGGTACTGGTACTCACCTTATTAAGTACGTTCCTGAACGGTAAACGGATGAACTGGAAACGGCTTCGGGAGCCGATTTTCTGGCTGATTATTGTCTGGTTTTCGTTCAATATCCTCGAATACTTTAACCCCGAACACCCACATCCAGCGGCCTGGTTTTATCACGCCCGCTCATTTTCGATAAGCTGGTTTATCGTAGCTATCATCGTTCTGGTAAATCCAATTACCAAATCCAATATTCTTCTGTTTTGTGTTACCTGGATTGTCTGGTCGTTTTTGGGAGCCTTATGGGGGTTCAAGCAGCAGTATATCGGGCTAGAATCGGCCGAACTCCGGTGGCTGGCCGAAGGTGCTGACCGTCAGCACATTCTTTGGGGGCAGCTTCGTAGCTTTTCGTTTTACTCCGATGCCGGGCAATTCGGCTCCGAGATGGCTGGCGTTACGCTTCTGTGTATTATTTTCTTTTTTGAAACTAAATCGTGGTTACTGAAAGCTATTTTGGCTTTTGTGGCGGTAATTCTTTTCTGGGGATTTGCGCTTTCGGGTACACGTGGTGCCCTTTTCGTGATTATAGGGGGTTATCCGGCCTATCTGTTTCTGAAACGTAATCCCGTACATATTTTACGGGGAGTTGCGATCGCCATACCCGTGCTGGCAATCCTCATGTTTACGCATATCGGCGATTCCAATTACCAGATATACCGGATTCGCACGGCGCTACGTCCTACGCAGGATGCTTCGTTCCAGGTACGTCTCGATAATCAGCAGAAATTACGAAACTACCTGAAAGATAAACCCTTTGGGGCGGGTATTGGAACGTCGTCGGGTGCTGGTCAGCGTTTTTCGCCGAATCACTTTGCCTCCCAAATTCCGACCGATAGCTGGTACGTTCAAATCTGGATTGAAACGGGCATAGTTGGCCTCACGCTTTACCTGATTTACCTCGCCAGTATCATACTGTTGGGAACCTATAAAATCTGGCAGTTAAACGATCCATGGACAATTAGTATCATGCTGGCCTTACTGGCTGAATTTATTGGCATCTGTGTCGTGAGTTATACAAACCCAATTTTAGGGCAATATCCGACCAGTACGTTGCTCTTCATTACGTCTGTGTTGTTCAGCACCTGCGAACGCTGGGACACTCAAAAGCAAACAGCATGAGAATCGGAATTGAGGCACAACGGCTCCTGAGGCCCCACCGGCACGGTATGGATATTGTCGCTTTGGAAACGATCCGGGCGCTGGCCGATTTTCCACAACATGAATTTGTGGTTTTTGTGAAACCCGATTCGAACCGCGATGGACTTCCCGACGTACCGAACATTCAGTTTGTCGAACTGGATGGCGGACCTTATCCGGTCTGGGAGCAATACGTACTTCCGAAAGCGGTGAAGCAATACGGCGTCGATTTATTGCACTGCACAGCCAACACGGCTCCATTACGTTGCTCGGTGCCCCTGGTACTGACGCTTCATGACATTATTTTCCTGGAAAATCAGCCACTGCTACGTGGTAGCTGGTACCAGCGATTCGGCAATCAGTATCGACGCTGGAACGTACCACGTGTGGTGAAATCCAGTGACCGCATCATTACGGTCTCCAACTTCGAACGGCAACGTATCATCGACCATATGCACCTGAATCCGGCGCAGGTCGTAGCCATCTGGAACGCCGTTAGCAGGCAATTCAGGGTGATTGATGATGCCGAGAAACTTGCTGAGGTTCGAAAAAAATACAACCTGCCCGAGTCGTTTATCTTTTTCCTGGGTAATACTGACCCGAAGAAAAACGTAGGTGGGGTGCTAAAGTCGCTGTTATGGCTTAAACAACAGGGGCAACTTTCGCTGCCAATCGTTATTTCCAATCTACCTCAAGCGTCGCTCGATACGTTACTGAACGAAATTGGTGGTCAATCGCTGGCCAGCGACATTCGTTTGTGCGGCTATATTCCCAACAACGTATTGCCGTTAGTGTATAATGCCGCCACTGTTTTTCTGTGTCCGTCGCTACGAGAAAGTTTTGGGTTGCCCATTCTGGAAGCCATGGCCTGCGGTACGCCCGTTTTAACATCCACTACGTCGTCGATGCCGGAAGTAGCGGGTGATGCGGCCCTTTTGGCCGACCCAACTTCATCCGAAGACATGGCTCGTAAGCTGTTACGTTTATTAATCGACAATGCGCTACGGACCGATTTACGCGAAAAAGGGCTGAAACGAGCCGAATTATTTTCCTGGCACGCAACGGCCAGTCACCTAATCGACGTATATACAATGTCGTTGGATGCCTCCCGACGCTCATGAGTTCTGACGATAAACGCCGTTTACCTTTTTCTATGAAGGACTTCGACAGTATTATTTGTGTTGGTCAGACCACCTGGGAAGGTGATTATCAGAAGGCTGTGGTGCAGTTGATGTCCGAACTGGCGGCCCGTCACAAAGTGCTTTACGTCGATTATCAGTATACGCTTAAAGATTGGGCGATGGGGCTTTTGGGGCGCCAACCAATGGCATTACGAGCACCGATACGTTTGAGTGATCCACTAACTAAAAAAACACTCGAAGACGGCATTGAAGCCTATGTTTGGGCACCACCGCTCATGCTACCCGTAAATTTCCTGCCGGTTAAGCCCCACGATGCTCTACTACGTCTGAACGTCAATAGACTAACAGCCGGACTCCGGCGGGTGATGGCAAAACTTGGCATGAAGAAACCGCTGGTTATTAATGCCTTTAATCCCGTTTTTGGACTGCCTATGCTCGGAAAACTGGGCGAGAGCGCAACCATTTATTACTGTTTCGATGAGATAACGGCCGCAAGCTGGATCAGTCGTCATGGACGGCGTTACGAATCGCTTTATTTACCTCGCGTTGATGCTGTGGTTACTACGTCCGAAACGCTACGTCGGACGAAATCTGAGCTTCAGCCGAATGCATTCTGTGTAAAAAATGGCGTTAATTTCGACTTGTTTAACCAAGCGCATTTCCTGGCGCAACAGGAACAGCCAACGAAACCCATTGTAGGCTATCTGGGAACCGCCGACAACCGAATTGACCTTGAACTAGTCGAGTATTGTGTACGAACCATGCCCGACGTAGTATTTCAATTTGTTGGTGAAGTAAAATCGGTAGCACTGAAGGAAGTCCTGTCCGCTTATCCGAATGTAGAGTTTATTCCGCCACACCAACCCCCACAATTACCCGCCTTACTTGCCCGAATGACGGCAGCCATGATTCCGTTCGTGTGCAACGAGCATACTTACACAATTTATCCCCTGAAAATCAACGAATATCTGGCGGCTGGCCTCTCCGTTGTGTCTACGCCTTTTTCGATTCTGGATGATTTTGACGGCGTTGTCGAACTGGCGAATAACCCGGAAGATTTCGCCAAAGCACTACGTTACGCTTTATCGGATAACGCTACGTCCCGAATTGACGAACGTATTGCGATGGCAAAAGCCAATTCCTGGGAAAAGCGGGCTGAAGAGTTTGAAGCGGTTATTCAGGGGATATAAGTAATCTGCTACGTAGCACGGGCAAAAATACAACTGACTGAGTAATTAGTGGCTTGTACATTATCCTTACATGTTGACTAACTACGAATTATATTATTCGATAAAAAGTTAATTCCATATAGATTGACCCTGTAATAAAAATAAAGAGCCTGTTTAAACTTTCAGACGCAATTCTAAAATGAGTGTTTTTGTCATGCTGACGCAGGAAGCATCTTGAGGCATCCTAAAGTACTAATGAGGAAAGTTTAAGATGCTTCCTGAGTCAGCATGACAAAAACCGCACTCGAATTAAAGTTTAAATAGGTTCAAAAAGTAGCTAGAATTGATAGCTGACGTAAAGGGCGTGAATCGGTTCAATGAACAACTGGTGAGTGCGTTGAAAATAGCTGGCAACATTTTGTTGGTTACCACTAAAGTCGCGATACTGATAAACCAAATGGCTTTCCAGTGTAAAACTGAGGTGGCTCCCTACGTAATAGCGGCCACCAATAAAACCAGCCACCCCTAGTCTCGTCTCTTCTTGTCTAATTGCTTCTAAACCGCTAGGAATTACTAGTACTCGAATTAAACTGTAGTGGAAATAAGGCTCAAGACCATATAAAACCGCGAAATGGCCGTACAACTTTTGGCGCTCATACCCCAATGCCAGGTTGATACTGGTTTGCTTTTCTTCTCCCGTTCCTACTGCTCCTCCTACTCCTGTTCCGGGATTGACTAAAAAGCGAGGCCATACTTTAAGTCGTAACGCTTTTCGGCCACTAGCTAATTCATAGTTACGTTTGAGAACGTATCCGTATGCATCTTTAGCCTTATCAACAAGGGGAAGTAAATCTATCCCTACTTCCCATTTATAGAAAGGCACTACTGATTTATTAGATTTAACCTGGATAGAGTCTTGACAAAATGAGAAGGAGGAAATAAAGAGAAGTAGAAAGGATGTTAGCAAGTATTGTTTGATCATAGAAAAGCGAATTTGATATATAAGTAGCTATTGTTAATAAGCTTTAGGACGATAAGAAATACCCAGTGTTTACTTGACTATAAAGCAAAAAAAGCTCCCACTTTCCGGGAGCTTACCGCTTGGGGATCAGGTCGCTTAGCGAGCCCGCATCCGGTAAATAGTCCGACCACGAAGGCCAACTAAAGGGCCACCTACTTCAATAATTCGGGGCCGGGGAGGGCGGTTGATGTGCAAAAGGTTCGTTTTCATTAGTGTAGTTGTTGTTTGTGATTGATGATACAAATATGAGGGTAACTCGTGAATCCACCTACCGAATTAGTACCAAACGCCGGATTTGAGGGATGAAGCAACAAAAAACAACGATCAACGGTGAAAACCTGATATTACATTATTCTAAGCACAGAAGTATGAAAACGCAATTTTTATAGTACAAAAATAAGATTTAGGATTCTTCTGATAGAGAATTTTCCTCCAATTCAGCATCTACTAGCTACAAACCAAAAAGCCAGACGACAATAAGTCATCTGACTTTCCAATTTTCATCAGTTTTATAGTTTTAGGCTTACAATTCCCCTGTTCTTTTACACAGGTAAATCGGCTGATTTTTTGGCGCTTACCCACTCTCCCACCTGCGCATCATAATATTTCAGGATTCGGGCAGGGTTACCTCCTACTATTGTATAAGCTGGTACGTCGCGCGTGACTACGCTGCCTCCGGCTACCACTGCATGGCGACCAATAGTAATACCAGCCGTTATCGTTACGTTAGCACCAATCCAGCAATCGTCCTCAATGATAATTCGATGTCGGGTAACGGCTTGATCGCGAATGGGTTTATGTACGTCTTCGTAGACGTGGTTCAGGCCGGATAATACGACGTGTTGCGCGGTTATTACGTTGTTACCAATAGTAACCGGGCCAATTACTACGTTCCCGATGCCCACCAACGTATTGCTTCCAATCTCAACACTACCAACGCCATTGTTGACTACACTAAAATCATCAATTATGCTTTGAGCACCCAACATGAACGGGTTGAAGGGCAGTACGTCCATCCGAACACTCGACCGAACAATTGACGTACGATGGCGCTGATGCACAAACGGATTTACGAACCAATTCACCCATCGGCGCGGGCGGGCCTGACCCGAGGGAATCAGCAGCCGGTGTACGAACTGCTTGAGGGCTGGTCGGTCGTCAATGTATTTTTTTAGCGACATCTTTTGGGTGAGTCAATCAGTGTGTTACGTCCCTTAGCTGTTCCGTTATCTAACAATACGTTTGTTTAGACAAAACCGATGCAACCCGACTGGCTTTCAATCAATAATTAGTGTCCAGATAATCAAATACTTCCTGTCTGTTTTTGGCGTGAAGGATTTTCGCACCCGACAGTGCCGGAAAAATAGTGGCGTATTCGTTAAAATGGTGCTCCATACCCCCACCCGGATGCGACAGAATGATATTTATGCCTTCAAAATAGCTGGCTAGAGCCGCCGTTCCGCCATGCATCGAAATAAACCGGTTGCAGTTGGCGTATACCATCAACTGGAGATGATTAAAGTTCGAAACTTTATCTTTATGCACCCCATATAAGTCATTCATTAGCAGCACTTCCGGATGATTTTGCCGCATCCATTCATGCTCATTCAAATCCATAATTTCACTATTATCGACCACAATCTGGGTTGATAAAGGTCGGTTATAGATGATCTGGTACCGCGATTTATACGTCGAAATAATTCGATCCAGAGCCGCTACGTCCAGAAAGTTTATGGGCGGTTTGTCCCATTCAATATTGTATTTATTGGCGATTATCAGAATCGGTTTATCGTAAACAAATACATCGTTTTTGTAATGCGCCTTCAACGGAACCCGTTTCCATTTCGAGAAACTGAACGACGGACTGTGCGTCATGTTGGGTACTTCATAATAACCGTATCCGCTTTCCCAAACCCGTTTATTATACTTCTCTTCATGATTTTCGCTGAAAAAATAAAACGGTTTCGTATTCGAACTCGACACTGTTTTTTTCAACGTACCGTTCAGAAAATGCCAATATGCAAACGGCATTACGTAACGCAATTCCTGATCGAATTCACCGTGAAAATCAACGACCTTATACGGGCTTTTGGTAACATAATCTTTGGCCCAGAATTGAAACTGATTTAACCGGGAATAATAGTTGTCACGAATGAAATACCGTAAATCGGGGCGAAGCCTGGGGTATTTTACTGTTACCAACACGTAAAGAGCTTTCAGCACGAACTGCTGCATAACGTCAATGGGTCTGTTCAATGGGGCGATATGAACTTGCTTTAAGTTTACCATTTACAAATTATGAAAACAAGTAATATATCATAAGAACTGTACACATTTCTCTATTTTGACGTTTAATGCTCTAAATAGCCACTATCGATAGAAAAAAATTTAGGGAATTTTAATCTCGGTCGATAAGCCACCGCTGATAGATAATCATTTACCGTCGGAAAGCTCAGTACTGACCACGAATCGGTTTCTCCCAATACGTCATTTCGTACGGAATGGATGCCTTTCAATGAGGGAATTTTTGCAAAATCGTCGTCAAGACCTTTACCAGTAGCTTTGAGAAGGGCTTCCTTTCGCGTCCATAATTCATAAAACTGATGTCGGGCATCCGGTGTCTCCGCCAGTTGCTCCTGCTCCTGTCGACTAAAACTCTGCTGAACAATATCTTGCCAGGAAAACGTATCGTTTACCTGCTCAATATCGACCCCGACAGGCTCACGGGCAAAAGCCAGCAACACCCACTGGCCCGCGTGCGATACGTTAATATGCCAACCCGTTGCTCCACTTAATTCTGGTTTTTTCATGGAGCTAAGTGTAAACTGGATGCTGTTTGGGGATTGATCGGTATATTTTCCGGCCAGAATCCTGAGTAATCCTCTGGCGTAGCTGAATCGCTGCCTGTCCTGTAGTCGGTAATAGCGTTCTGCCTTTACCCGCTCATCTGGAGACAGAACAGCTTCCCATGCCCACGTACTGAACGTATCGGGCAAGCGAAACCTAAATACCGCTACGTCGTCATCAAAGTGGCATTCCGTTTCGGTAAGCCACGTAACATGTTCGATCGATGCGCAGGATACTGTTGAATAGTACATTTTTATTTACACATATTAAAAAACTATTAATTTAATATATACTCTCTATATAATTGATTGATAATTAGACAATTCCATAAAGCAACTGGTGACCGCCCATTGAGCCAGTCGTCTAAATGCTTATTATGCGTTACGCTGCCCATAATTTTACCATCAATAGCCTTACATTGTCGGGTCGAATCCGGGTAGCAACAAGCGTGGTTATCTGGTTGCTTATAAGCTGTAACCTCCCTGTTTTTTCTCAACGTTGTAATGCCCCTTCCAGTGACTTAATTATAAATCAGTCTTTTGGGTCGATGCAACAAAATGTATCCCTGACCGGCTTAACGGCTTATTCCTACATAGCGTCCGCTTGTCCGGAAGACGGTCAATATACCATTTCAAACGCAGTCGACGGTACGTGTTTCAGTTCATTCTGGCATGCTTTATCCGAAGATCATACGCCTGGCGATGTAACTGGTAAGCTGATGATTGTAAATGGGGCATTTGAAGCAGGGGAATTTTATAAACAACCGATTGCAGCTGGTTTGTGTCCGGGTACAAGTTATGAATTATCGCTCTGGGCTGTAAACTTAATCAAGCCCGGCGTGTGTCAAAATTCTGTGTTACCTAACCTGACCATCCGCGTCGAAACGGAAGATGGAACAATATTAAAGTCAATTGATTTAGGGACCATTATCGAAACACCAACGCCCGTCTGGAATCAGTATGCAACTGTTTTCACAGCTCCTTTAACCGATGAACGCGTAGTTATTAAACTCTTGAATCAGGAAGGCGGCTGCGGCAACGATCTGGCAATTGATGATATTCAGCTTAGACAATGCAGTTCCTGTATGCCCGATCCGGTGTACGTACCGGATGTCTTTACGCCAAATAACGATGGTGTAAATGATGCCTTGACTGTATTTTTTCAGGACGTAGCATCGTTCAGCTTGAAAATTTATAACCGGTGGGGCAGCCTTATATTCGCAAGCACTGACCCGGAAAATAAATGGGACGGTACGTTTAATGGAAGTCCTTGTGCCACTGGTGACTATGCCTGGGTACTTTCGTATAAGTCAGCCCGGTCGGTTGGTACTGAAAATGATTACGTTCGGACGGGGAGAGTGCGATTGATACGTTAACTGGCTTTTTATTATCCGAAAATAATCCTTAAATCGACAAAACATTGGTAGGCATTACGTATAAAAGTCCAGCTAAAAAAGTTCGTCAACCTAGTACTGAAATGAGTAACACCCAGAAAGCAATGAACGGCGGGAAGTGGATCACACTTTCCACGGTTATTTCGACCTTATTTCAATTTCTACAGGTTGCCGTACTAGCCCGCATTCTGGACCCTTCCGATTTTGGTATAGTGAGTATCAGTAACCTGATCATCTCGTTTTTCCAGCTTTTCTCGAATCTGGGTTTTTCGAATTCCATCATTTACAGGCAGGAAAGCGACCGTAACGTACTATCGACACTCTACTACCTAAATCTGCTGATTGGGGTTGCTTTATACGTATTGATGCACCTTAGTTCGCCCTTCATCGTGTCCTTCTACCACGAACCGAAGCTAGCACACGTACTGAATATATCTTCCTATTATTTTGTAGTGGGTTATTTTGGGCAGTTATACATGTTTCTGCTCGAAAAGGAGTTGCGGTTCCGCTCGGTAGCCTGTATCGACATTGGGGCCAGCGTTATTGGAACGATCACAACTGTCGTATTAGCCTACAGTGGTTATCACGAATTATCGCTCATCATCGGTACGTTGGTTACCCAGTCGGTGAAGTCGACGCTGCAAATTGCCTTTGGTTTTTCACTGTTCAGACCAGCTTTCTTCTTTAAACTGAAAGCCGCCCAGGACCACCTCCGGTTTGGGATCTACAATATGGGAGAGGGAATTTTAAGCTTTATTCAGTTCAATTCCGACAACATTTTTATTGGGGGGATGCTGGGTGTCAAAATGTTGGGTTATTATACCATTGCGTACCAACTCTCGGTTTTCCCAATCACCAAACTCAACCCAATTATTTTACAGGTGGCTTACCCTATTCTGGCAAAGATGAAAGACAGCAATGCCGAACTGAAAAAGTCGTACCTGAAAATTCTGGATTTCATCAGCTATTGCAACATGCCGCTGCTAGCCGGACTTTTCATTACGGCCGACAGCGTTGTTCCGATGATTTACGGACCTGGTTGGGAAAAGACAATCGAACTTATCCAGTTTTTTGTCTTTGTCGGACTTTTCGCTTGTCTGAGTCACCCGCTGTATACACTTGCCTTTACGAAAGGGAAACCTAGTCTGTTGTTCTACCTGAACCTGGGAACGCTGGTCGTAAAAATTCCGATGGTCTATTTTTTTGGTACGTGGTGGGGCGTTACGGGTATTGCGGTGGCATTCATGCTGTCAACGTTCCTGAATATGGTGGCCAATTTTGCGATTGCCCATTCATTGATCGGCGAGTTTATGGGCAATTTCCTGAAAAACTTTGCCAAACCGTTCCTCTTCTGCCTAATTATGATTGGTGTTGTTTGGGCTTATAAATCACTTGTTGGCAATACCGGTACGTTCAATACCATCATAGAAATCTGCCTCGGGGGCGCTACGTATGCTGTTCTTACGCTGCTTTATAAACTTTCGTTGTCCGAGTTGAAAGCGTATCGACAGGCGTTATAAACCTCGATAAGCTTCTCTCAGCGGTTTATCATTTACTACGTTCACTTTGAACCTGTTTAAACTTTTATGGTAGAGCCGTTTTTGTCATGCTGACACTAGTCTCAAAAGTTTGAACAGCTTCTATATAATACACGTCGGGCCGTCCGAAATCAATTGATTTCAGGCGGCCCGACGTGTTATAAGCTTATCCTATTTATCTTTACAGCATTTAGATGTACATGTTTTCGTCTATCGATTTACTGATTACTAAAACCTATTTTCTAACCCATTTTCAACTCTATTTACAGGAATGACAAGACGTTTTCTCTCTTTATTAGTAGTATGTTTTTTCGTTTTTAATGCATTAAATAGTACAGCCCAGAGCGGCCCGGTAACAGCCGATGAAGCACGGGAACAGCGATTAGATTCGGATCGGCTCGTAAATGGCTACAAAACGTCAATACCGGGCTGGGTAATCAAAGTCGGAGACACACTTTATTTTGGCAAAGCGTCTCAGCCGAATAAGCAGTTTGGCTTCGTATATGAAACGCCGAGTACCTATGTGAATGGCCGATTGGTATATCGCTACCTACCATCTGATTACGCTGGCAAACGGGGTATTGTGAAAGATTTAATCCAGAATGGCACTAAGCGTCAGGGATTTAAAATGTGCGCTGAAATAGGCGTGGGTATGCTGGTTCGGTATTACGCAGAACTTGACAATGCCATTGAAGCAGGTGAGGTGTTACCTCCGCCAAGTCATCGAACAACTGCGTCTTCTGCCAAAACAGCTACGGGTAGCGTGAGCGTGGCTGATGAAATACTTAAATTAAAGCAGCTAATGGATGCAGGTGCGCTTAGCAAGGAAGAATTCGAAGCGCAGAAGAAGAAACTCTTGAATAACTAAACTTAAAAAGGGAAGCTAGCCTCCCTTTTTAAGTTTAGGACGTAGTGTGAATTATGGATAAGTCTATATATTGCTTACGCGAGGGGCTTCGACAGGCTCAACCTGACAGTCAATTCGATTAAGGACTTTAAGTTGACTGTCAGGCTGAGCCTGTCGAAGCCCCTCGCGTAAGCAACGTACTGGAAGTAAGGCAGTTAATTTATCGAATATCTATAACTCACGTTACATAGAAATAGACAGATCTACTTTAGTAGCTAACTGTTATCCAGCGCTTTCTGCAGAGCTTCGGCAAATACCTTGTCGTTGGGGGGAAGGAGCATCATTTCGTGGTCGCCGGGAACGCTATGAACACGAACGCCTTTCAGGGCGTATTTTTTCCAGCCCAGGAACTTATTATCATCTACGAAATAAACGCGCATTTGCGCTTTAAACAGATCGACGATACCGGCGTAGGGACGCATTTTGTAATTATAGAAAGCAGTCTCGTGCTTCTCCATAATGGCGTTCAATTGGTCGAACTCTTTCTCGACCACCGGTGGTTTCTGAAGACCAGTAGCCAGCAAAAGAGCTTTCACCTGCCGCTCAACGTATTGCTGCTGATACCGAATGGTGAGCATCGGATGACGTAGCAACGACTTTGTAACCCATAGCATTTTTGGAAACTGTCGGAATATTTTCCGTCGTATCCAGCTAATCATATCCTGACGGCTGTCCGACTCCTGTGCGTTCGTGTCGAACATAGCCAGCAGTTTCACGTCCTTGCCCATTTCTTTGATCTGGCGGGCCATTTCGAGTGCTACGTATCCTCCAAATGAGTAACCCGCAATGGCGTAAGGGCCATCGGGATTCTGCTGCATCACCTCTTCCAGATATGCCGATGCAATGGCCTCCATGTTGTCGAGCGGTTCTTCTTTCCCATCCAGTCCGCGCGCCTGCAACCCATAAATGGGCTGTTCTGGGTCCATGTAATTAACTAAACCACTGAAATTCAATAGATTTAGGCCAATTCCATGAATAATATAAATAGGAACTTTGTTGCCTTGCGGTCGTATAGGCACCAGCGATTTCCACGTAGCAGGTTGCTCCTCAGTCTGAACAAGCTGGGCTAGTTTCCGAATGGTTGGATAAGTGAGCAGCGTAGACAAAGGTAGACGCCGGCCAGTCTCTTTTTCAAGCTGCGTCATCACCTGAACAGCAATCATGGAGTGCCCACCCAACTCGAAGAAGTCGCTGTCGATACCTACTTTTTCCATTCCAAGCCCTTCGGCCCAGATACCGGCAATCAGTTTTTCTGTATCCGTAACCGGCGCGGCCAGTTCTCCTTTTTCGGACAACAACGAGGCTGGTTTAGGCAGCGCCTTCCGGTCTATTTTACCGTTGGGCGTAACGGGTAACTGCTCCAGACTGACAAAATCCGACGGCACCATGTACGTCGGTAATACGTCCTGAAGCTTGATACGCCAGGTTGGTACTCGTGCTAAAAAGGCATCGGCCGTCAGGAAAGGGTCAGTCACTACGTAGGCAACCAGCCGCTGATCGCCGGGGCGATCTTCACGAGCCATCACTACTACGTCTTTAACCCCCGGCTGAGTCACCAGCGCGTGCTCAACTTCGCCCAGTTCGACCCGGTACCCGCGAATTTTCACCTGCTGGTCGATACGTCCCAGGCAATGGATTTCGCCGTCGCCCATAAATTTACCGAGGTCGCCCGTACGATACATTTTGGTCTTTTTCGACGTATCGAAAGGGTTCGGCACAAATTTCTCCTGTGTCAGTTCAGGGCGGTTAAGATAGCCCCGCGCCACGCCATCACCAGCCAGATAGATCTCGCCAACGACTCCTTCCGGCAACGGATTCAGTTGTTCGTCGAGAATGTAAACCTGCGTATTTTGAATAGGCCGACCGATTGTAATGATTTCGTCGGTGGCCAGAATCTGCTTTCCTGTCGAATAGATGGTGGTTTCGGTTGGGCCATACATATTCCAGAGAGAGTCGCAGCGGGCCGTGATTTTCTGCGCCAGATCTTTCGATAGTGGCTCTCCGCAGCAAAGGATTTTCAGCGGTAATGGCTCTTCCCAACCGGCTGCCAGCATCATTTTGTAAGTTGCTGGTGTCGCCTGGATGATGGAAATCTGCTGTTCTTCCGAGACGGAAAGCAAAGCCCGGCCATCCTTGGTCGTTTCCGAATCGGCCAGCACCAACGTAGCACCGACCAGCAGCGGCAGGTATAATTCCAGACCGGCAATGTCGAACGAAATGGTTGTGACCGCCAGCAGTCTATCGTCTTTGGTGATACCGGGCCAGGGAATCATACTATACAGCAGATTCACAAGATTGCGGTGTTCAATCAATACGCCCTTAGGTTGGCCTGTTGAGCCGGATGTATACAGAATATACGCCAGATCGGTTGGCGAAACGTTACGTTCGGGAAGCTCTTTGGAGAAGCCATCGAGCGATTTTAATACGTCGTCGATGAGCAGAACCGTCGTCTGATTCGTTAATCGACCACCCGCCTGATACGTAGCACCACCTCCTACGTGGTATTTGGTCGACGTAATGAGCATACTCGCTAACGAATCGGCCAGCATAAACGCAATTCGGTCGTGAGGATATTCCGGGTCAATCGGTACGTAGGCGGCCCCCGCTTTCATGACCGCCAGCAACGTAATGAGCATTTCGGGCGAGCGATCCAGAATAACGCCAACCACGCGCCGTTCGGTACCTGCGCCAACGCCATGCTGCTGAATGACATGCGCCACCTGATTGGCCAGTTCGTCCAGTTCACGATACGTTAATGTGGGACGTTGTGTATTCGGATTGGTGAAAATCAGCGCAGTTCTGTCGGGATATTCTTTCGCGGCCTTTGTCAGTAATTCAGGTAACGCGCTATTTTTCGGATAAGCCGCTTTGGTATTATTCCAGGCGGCTAACTTTTTAAGCTGTTCGTGCTGATTGGTCAATTGAATCTGCTCAATCAGTACGTCCGGGTTACCGACCAATTCATTCAGAATATGGGTGAATTCGGTCATCATCCGGTCAATGGATTCTTCTTTAAATAGCTGAGTGTTATACGCCCATTCAATAATCATGGGTTCGCCGGAACCATTTGTCGGTACGTTACCACTAATATTGACAAAAAGATCGACAGCACCGAACTGGCGTGGATTACTGATAAGTTTATATGTAAGTCCGAAGAAATCAACATCATCGTCCAGCCCCATATCTACGTTAAAAATAACGGGAACCAGCGGCACCCGCGATGGATCACGGGCGATGGCCAATTTGTTGAGCAGACTGCTAAACGTCAGACGTTGATATTCGTATGCATCCAGTACAGCTTCTTTCCGGGCTTTTAAAAACTGAAGGAAACTTTGCTCTGGCTGCGGGAAACTACGTAGCGGTAACAAATTTACACAATGTCCCACCAAATTTAAATAGCCCGTGGCCGACTGACCGGCGGTAGGAAGCCCCACTACAATATCGCTCTGGCCAGTAAGTCGGCATAAAAAAACCTCAAAGGCCGCCAGCAGCGTCGTAACAAAGCTACAGCCCGCTTTCAAACCCATTTGCTTGACCGCCAGTGCCAGCGAAGCCTCAAGTGGGTAATCGCTACGTCCGCTGTCGTAAGTACGTAACGCCGGGCGCGCAAAATCAGTCGGTAAATCCAGCACCGGTACACTTCCCCGATACTGATCAAGCCAGAATTTCTCAACTTGCCGATGTTCAGCACTAGCCATAAACGCCTGTTGTTCAGCCGCGTAATCGCTATAGCGCGGTGCTTCGGGCAAGTTTGGAACACTTTGTTGAACGCTGGCCGAATAGAGCTTACTCAGATCCTGCAAAAGGATACCCAACGACCAGCCATCGCAGACAATGTGATGACCTGTGAGCGTAAAATGGTGAACTGTGTCCGATAATTTAATCAGGCACCCTTTTATGAGCGGGCCATTGACCAGATCGAACAGATACAAGGTGTCCTGCTGAACATATTCCTGAATGAGTCGGACTTGTTCTGCGCTGGTTTTTGTGGAGTAATCGGAATAAAGCAGATCTACATCGAGGGCATCAAACACGCACATCTGTTTTCCATCGGCACTAAACGCCGAATGGAGTGCTTCGTGACGTTGCAGCACAGCTTGCCAGGCATGCGCAAAAGCCTGACGGTCTAACGAACCGTTAAATCGTAGTGAAACGGATTCATTAAACGCCCGGTTTGCGTCGTCGCCCCCAAACAGACAGGTTGTCCATATTTCAATTTGCGGCTCGGTCGACGGTGCCAAGCGGACAATTTCAGGGCCGGCAAACGGATCAAAATCAACAGCAACAAGATTTACGTTCGTACTATCTTTCACCATTCGTAATCTGCTTTAGTCAACCTGTAGGTACTTTCCGGGCTGATCGGGATTGGGAACAAACCAGGCTGGGTTTCCAGCTCGATCGCGTCCTAATCTGGCTCCTGAAACCGGTGGTACATTATCTACAAAAGTTGAGCCATTTGCTTTTTCTCCATTCGTATTTGCTGAATTTCCTTTGAAGAACCCAGCGTCTATTAGCTCGTTAATGCTGTTGCTGAAGTGCAGAATAATTAAGTCGATTTCTGCGTTCGTATGTATCGTCGTCAGAAAACACGGGAAGCCATCCCAGATATGTATTCCCTTTTCACGCATTAAAGTAAACAACAACTCACCACAAACCACATCTTCTTTAAACTTTATTTTCCACAATGAGCCAAACTGGGCTACAAACAGAGGAAGTTCATGTCTTTCCAATTTGGCATTAAGCGCATCGGCCAGCCGTTTCGTTTTTTTCGTGAGCTGTTGTTGTAATTCAGCACCTGCTTCTTTCAAGTAAGTCAGCGATGCTTTAGCGGCTGCCAGCGCCAGTGGGTGCCGCACGAACGTACCAGCAAAGTACGTAACACCTATTTCCGGCACCGACGTATCACCATATTGCCAGAAGCCGCCATCAAGCGCATCCATAAACCGCCGTTTACCCGCGATGACGCCAATCGGAATACCCGCACTGACGACTTTTCCGTAGGTTCCAAGATCGGCTTTGACACCAAATAGGGCCTGTGTGCCGCCCGGATGTGCGCGGAAACCGGTAATCACTTCATCGAAAATCAGCGCCGTTCCCGACTCCAACGTAATGGCTCGCAGTTGCTTTAGAAATTCAATGGGTACAAACTCGGGTCGGCGGCTCTGAACAGGCTCAACCAGCACCGCAGCCAGCTCGTGCGCCCGCTCCCGAATGATGGCAAGACTTTCATCGGTTCCGTAGTCCAGAATCAGCATGTTCTGAACGGCTTCGGGCATGATACCCGGAGCCGCCGGAAATGATTTCAGTTTTTTGGTTCCACGTACCAGCACTTCATCGACGATGCCGTGGTAGGAACCCGAAAATGCCACGATCAGCGAACGTCCGGTGACGGTTCGGGCAATACGCATGGCGCCCAGCACAGCTTCTGAACCTGTGTTGCAGAGCGCAGCTCGATCGGCACCGGTTAACTCGCAGATTAGTTCGCTCACCTCACCCGCCAATTCATGCTGTGGCCCCACTTCGTAACCATGCTCGATTTGCATGTGTAAGGCTTCCTTTACCCAATCAGGTTGATAGCCGAACATATTCGAACCGAAGCCGTTCAGGGCGTCGATGTACTCATTTCCATCAATGTCCCACAGTCGGCTGCCTTTGGAACGATTGACTACCAATGGATAAACCAGTTCTTTAGTCTGCGGCCGGAATCCTGATACCACCCGCGGATCGGCCATCTGCGAACGGTGTTTCTGAGCGTAAGCTTTGCTACTCGCCGTTTTCTGATTATACCGCTCAGTCAGTTGGTCGATAAATTCCTGTTGCTTAACGGGCAAACCCGAGGCTTGTCGCTCGATACGTGCCGTGGCGCCAAAAGGCTTTTTCAACTCAGCTTTCTCTTCGGCACTTAAATCAGCCGTATCACTCGCTGGCTTTAAAGCTAGTTTGGGAGACGTAACAACGTTGACAGGTACAACTGGTGCTGCAACCGGAGTCTGCACAGAAGCTGGTTGCGGGGTTGTTCCCTGTAACAGAGCCACTTGCCGAGCCAGCAACTGAAGTTGTTCAGCAATCAGGCTCAACGCCGAATCTCCACCTGCTGACGTAGTATTCAATGCTACTGGTAAAGCGGGCATAACAGGTACCACCGCCGGAGTTGCCGTTACCGTAGGCTGGCTAGCTTCTGCGGGAAGCATTTTATCCAGATAATCAGCCAGTAATGACGTTGACGTATAGTCGTTCGTCAACTGCCGGAACGTAATCGGCAGGCCGAATTCTTTTTTCAAGGTTAATGCTACCTGAGTCAATAGTAATGAGTCCAGACCGATTTCCAGAAAACTTTTATCGGCTGGTACGTCCTGCATCTCAATGCCAGATGCTTCTTCAAGCAGGTAGTTAATTCGATTAAGTAAGGTATCTTTTCTCATAATGGATAACGGGGTTGGCATACCCGCAGCCATGAAGTGGGTGTCCGGTACTACTTCAGACTGATTTGCATCTTTTTCTACTACGTTAACCGCAGTTGATTCCGGCAGGCTACCTACCGACGTAGCAGGTATTACGTTGGCGGGATTTACCCAGCAGAATTTTCTATCGAAAGCATAGGTAGGCAGGCTTATTTTATGGCGATCTTGTCCGGCATAAAACGCCTTCCAATTGGGAGTAAGGCCACCTAGATAAAGCTGGCCCAACGTAGTGAGCATCGATTGCCGGGCAGCCGTCCAATCCGGTTGATTAACCAGCCCACCCAGTACCGTAACAACCTTTTTACCAGCCTGTTGACGAGCTAACGTAGCCGTCACCTGACCCGGACCAGCTTCCAGCAACAGAGGATTTTCTAGCGTAAAAATAGTGTTTAGGGCATCCGCAAAACGTACCGTCGAACGTAAGTGCGTTGCCCAGTAAAGTGGGTCTGTGGCCTGAGCATCCGTTAGCCAGTCGCCCGTTACAGTCGATACAACTGGTTTCTGTGGGCGTCCCAGCGAAACGTTAGCCACTACGTCAGTAAACGTATCAACGATGGGGTCCATCATAGACGAATGGAAGGCGTGACTGGTCACCAATGGCTGATTCGCTACGTCCCGTTCGTCGAGCAGGCGTGCAAAATCGGCAATGTGTTCATCGGGACCGGCCACCACACAAAGCCGCTGGCTATTAATGGCTGCCATCGACAGTGATTCAGGTAGCATGGCCTCAACTTTCTGAGCTTCCATACGTACCGAAAGCATACTGCCGCGTGGTAACCCGCTCACCATGCGGCCACGAGCAACAATCAGTGTTAGCGCATCAGCGAGCGAAAAAACACCCGCCAGATGCGCAGCCACAAATTCGCCAATACTATGTCCGCAGAAAATGGTTGGTTCAACTCCCCAGCTCATCCACAACGTAGCCAGCGCGTATTCCGTAACGAACAAAGCAGGTTGGGTATAGCGGGTATTTTTCAGGAGCTGTTCGGACTCGGAATCAGGCGTATCCGAGTACATCACCTGACGAATGTCTTTATCCAGATGGCCTTTCAGTAATTCGGCGCACGTATCGACAGCCGCCCGGAATACCTGTTCATGTTCATACAAGCCGCGCCCCATGTTCAGATATTGGGCACCCTGTCCAGGAAACATAAACACAACCTCATCCGGTTGGGCTGATACCTGACTTGACCGAACTGCAGCAGGGCCATCCTGCGTCAGCAATTTATCGCTTAATTCGGTTGCGCTGGCTGCAACAACGAATCGACGATGGTTAAAATCGGAACGAGTTGTTTGCAGGGTAAATGCTACGTCTGCTACGTTCTGCGACGGGTTGGCACGTAGCGTTTCAGCAAGTTGACGAGCATAAGCATCGGCACTTTTCGCCGACTTCGCCGACCACGTAACAAGTTGTGGTGCCTCTGAATTTGCAGCGGACGACGCTACGTTGCTGGCAAACTCTTCGAGCACTACGTGAACATTAGTCCCACCTACCCCAAACGAACTGACGCCCGCCCGACGTAGCGTTTTCTCCTGACCACTACGTAGCGTCCAGTCGGTAAGTTGCGTATTGACAAAAAACGGACTGTTGGCGAAATCGATGGCCGGATTCGCCTGCCTGTAATGAAGCGATGCGGGCAATTGTTTGTGATACAGCGCTAACGTCGTTTTGATGAAACCCGCTACGCCCGCAGCCTGCGTCAGGTGACCCATATTGCTTTTGATGGAGCCAATCGCGCAGAACTGTTTTTCAGTCTGTTCGCCAAAAGCCTGCACCAGTCCGTCGATTTCGATAGGGTCGCCGAGCGGAGTGGCCGTCCCGTGGGCTTCAATGTAGCTAATGGTTGCTGGCGAAATACCGGCATCGGCAATCGCCATGGCAATCGCTCCGGCCTGTCCCTCAGCACTTGGCGCGGTGAAACTGCCCTTTCCAGCACCATCGTTATTGACGCCAATCCCTTTAATGACGGCGAAAATTGTATCGCCATCGCGTTGTGCAGCTTCCAGGTTTTTCAGTAAAACCACGCCAGCGCCATCACTGAAAACGGTTCCCTGTGCATCGGCATCGAACGAGCGGCAGTGGCCATCCTCACTAAACATACCACCTTCCTGATACAGATGTCCGCTACGTATCGGCGTCGTAATACTCGCTCCTCCCGCCAGCGCTACCTCGCACTGACCATCTCGAATACTCTGAACCGCCTGCGTAATCGCCAGCAACGACGTAGAACAGGCCGAATAAACACTGACCGCCGGCCCGGTAAGATTCAACTGATATGCCGTACGCGATGCGATGTAATCTTTCTCGTTCAGCGTCATCACCTGAAACGCCCCAACCTGATTCACCAATTCGGTGTTATTCAGTACGTTGTTCAGGTAATACGTATTGTTACCGCAACCCGCAAATACCCCAACTCGTCCTTTGTACTGTTGCGGCAGATAACCGGTTTGTTCAAGCGCTTCCCAGGCAATTTCCAGAAAAACGCGCTGCTGCGGGTCCATTAGTTGCGCCACTTTGGGCGACAGACCGAAAAACGATGCATCGAACTGGTCGGCGTTATCAATGATACCTCGCGCTTTTACGTAGGCCGGATCATTTTTGAGAGCTGCCGGAACGCCCTCATCCAGCTCATTTTCCGTGAAAAACCGGGTTGTCTCCTTACCTTGTTTCAGTACGTCCCACAGCGCGTCTATCGTGCTGGCACCGGGAAAACGACCAGCCATACCAATCACAGCAATGTCGCCCTGCGCGGTTTCGGAACGTAGCACCGGCGAAGGCGTTACGTCGCGGGTAGGCTGTTCATTCGCTGGTTGCAGGTAACGTACTACACCCGATACCGTCGGAAACTGATAGAGTTTCGTTACCGGCAATACGTACTGTTGACCGGCTAACCCAGCTACGGTTTTCTGCGCAAGCAAGGAGTTTCCGCCTAACTCAAAAAAGTTATCATCCAGACCAATTTTATCAAGTTGAAGAACAGTACACCATAACTGGGCCACCGTTTTTTCCAGCTGAGTTTTGGGTTTACGGAAGGCAACTTCCAGTTCAGGACGTTTCCGTTCAGGTTCTGGCAAGCGCTTTTTATCAACCTTGCCGCTGGTGGTTTTCGGCAATTCATCCAGCCACACAAACGCCGAAGGCATCATGTATTCAGGCAAACGCGCTTCCAATGCCTGCCGAAGTGCCGACGTATCAGTCTGGTGCGTTGCCGAGACGAGGTAGGCCACCAGTTGTTTTGTCCCATCAACGCCCTCACGCGCCACCACAACAGCCTGTTTAATTCCAGTAGTGTGATTGATAACGACTTCGATCTCACCCAATTCAACCCGGTGTCCCCGAATTTTCACCTGATCATCGCGACGTCCCAGAAATTCTATATTCCCATCCGTCAGCTGACGACCCAGATCACCAGTGCGGTAGATACGTATCGATTCCTGGCCAGGAATCGATAATTGAATAAATTTTTCGGCCGTCAGCGTGGAGTTATTCAGATAGCCTTCTGCCAGACAATCTCCACCAAAACACAACTCTCCTACTTGTCCATCAGGCAGGAGTGCCAACTTTTCGTCTACGATATAAATCGCTACGTTGTCGATGGGCATGCCGATGGTCGGCAAGGCGGGCCAACTACTTGGCTGTCCCTCTAATTTCAACTGCGTAACAACGTGGCATTCAGTGGGACCGTACTGATTGAACAGCTTGCAATCCGACAGATTCGAGAAGAATTCAACAAGCTGCGGGGTGATTTTCAGTTGCTCACCCGCCGTCATGATTTCCTGCAAAGCTGCCGGAAAACGTTGCGTACTCACAGCCGCTTCGGCCAGATATTGGAGCGCAACAAATGGTAGAAATAAGCGATTGATAGCTTGCTCATCGATGAAACGTAGCAGTGCCGTCAGATCGAGACGTAGCGTTTCGTCGATGAGCAGCAACGTACCACCCGTACATAACGTAGCAAAAATCTCCTGAAACGATACGTCGAAACTCAGCGGAGCCAGTTGCAGCGTGCGCGTTTCTGTATTTGCCAGTGAGTGTTTTTCCTGCCACTGCAACAGATTCAGTAGCGGGCTATGTCCCATGCAAACGCCCTTGGGCTTACCCGTTGAACCGGACGTGTAGAGGACATAGGCAAGGCCATTTGGGGACGTAGTGATTTTTTCAGTATACTGAAGCGTACGGTCTGAAACCACTACGTTAACTCCCAGATCGGCAAAGAGTTGTTCGTCCTGCGTAGTAGCCAGGCAAGTTGTCAGGCCCGAATCGGCAATAATTTGTTCCAGTCGGGAAGCCGGGTAAGCTGGGTCGAGGGGAAGGTACGCTTTACCCGCTTTCAGAATGGCTAGTACACCAACAACCATTTCCAGGCTGCGGGTAGTGCTCACGCCAATGACTTTAGCCTCGGGAGCCGTATGTAGGATGGCCTGGCAGAGTTCGTCGGCCTGTCGATTGAGCGCATCATAACGTAGCGAACGGGCGCCAGATACAACGGCGATATTCGACGGGTAAGCAAAGGCAATTCGCTCCACCCATTCGTGAATATACGATGGTGTGGAACTCATCAATCCTATGTCATTATTGACCTGCATAAGGGTAATTAACTGAGGTTCAACAACTCAACTAAGACCATGAAATAGTCAACCCGCCCAGAGCAGGCCAAATTATCGCACCTAAGAAGGCTACTGGCTGTTCGTCACTCTATTACGTTACGTTGCGATTGCAAGGTGCGCTCCTGTTGGGTAGCCGTTGGCATGGCATCAGCCCGACGGGGAACATCAACGTAGTTTCCTTCAACCCGGTTTAGTACCGTCAATATGGGTTGATTGGTAACACGCACGTACATACTCAGCAATTGCTTTTCGGCTCGTGCCCAGGGACTGTTAGCGTCTATTACAAATAAAGATAAAGCGCTGCTTTTGAGCAGGTAAACAGGAATCTGGTTATTAATCAGAGCCGGAATTTCCAGAATAATCCGGTCGAATTGGGAGACTTCGAACCCATGACTGTAATCGATGAGGTAATCGATGCCCGTTACGTTCATGAAGTCGGGACGAACGGTGTACGGAAACAGCGTAACTCCATGACGGCGTTCCATTTGTTCTTTCCCGGTTACGCGCGGATAACAATACGCTACCTGCTGATCTGCTTTTTCGTAGAGCTCAATAAGTCCATTAGATACCCAGGATTTCCCCTGTTTCGACCGAATGCTGAACAATGTAATGATAGGCGGATACGGCTTGGTCGTATTCTGGGTAACTTCAATGTTGATGGCGTTAAACAATTGTTCGAACATGCTCCGAGCCGCACGGGTAGCTTTTGTGAACACCATCGGTTTACGTACCGTTGGAAATAGAGCAGTAACGGGCATACCAATCATCGTCTCGGCCTGCTCCGGCGAATTGATACGTTTATCCAGCCAGAAACGTAACGCAGTGAGCAGTAAGGCGATAAATATCCCTACACCAAAGCCAATCGCAATCATCTGAAAACGCTTCGACGGTTTAGGCAGGAGCGGAAAATCAGGAGCATCCAGAATTTCGAGCGTACCGCCAATCGACACGTCCTGACGGCGCGTCCGCGATTGTTCTACGTTGTTCAACAAATCCAGATACTCTTTTTCAGCAATTTCCTGATCCCGCTTCAACTGACGGAGCCTCGTACCCAACGGACCGTACTGGTCGGCTTTGGCCTGATAATCATCCATCTGTTTCTTGTACAATTCCAGCCGAGCCGACGATTCTTCGAATTCCAGCGATTTGTTCAACTTGTCGTTAGCCACGGTCTGGTTCGGAACAGCATCAGATGTATTCGCTACGGCATCGTATTTTTGCGCGCTGATTTTCAACTCTTCCGACGCCTGATTAACAGCGGCCTGTAATTGCGCAATTGTCTGTTTTGGCTGACCATACGCACGCGCATTAGCCAGTTTATTTTCGGCTTCCGTCAGTTTTTTCTGCTTTTCATTCAGGTCGTTGTTCGCCATGCGAACCGTACTTTGCTGACCCGACCGCTTACTCAGTGCGTCCAGAGCAGCTTTGGCAGCATCCTTACGTAATAATTCCTGATTGTATTCGCGGCCCATCGACTCCCGCGCCGACGCCATGTTACGGGCTTCTTCATCGTAATCAAGAACCTGATGCTCCGTACTGAATGCCCGCAGGCTCTCCTCTGCCTGAGCCAGTTTATTTTTAGCTTTTTCCAGTTTCGACTCGTAATAGCCTATAACTGAATTTGTTTCGGATGTTTTTAGGGTTGAATAGCGTTTGTTTAAAATCTCGATGGCATAACGTAGTGTACTCTGTGCAACGGCCGGATCGTCTGCTTCATATTCCATTAGCAGGATATCGTTCGTGTTCTTACGCGGAGTTGCTTTTATATCTTCAGCTAGATTCTGCACCGAATAATAGGAATTGGAGGTGAGCAGCAGTGCCTTTACCGGGTTGTCGTTGGGTACTTTGGCCAGGCTATCAATCGTATGACGAAGCAGGCTCGAATCGGCGGCAATAAAGAACAGGTTCTCCCAGCCCCCCGTTATGGCCTGATGCAATTCCTGATAACCCTTTGGCCCAAGCACCAACGTATCAGGTTGCCGCAAACGCATGTGATCAGTTAGCAGACCGATACCAATTTGCAGAACGGTTTCCCGCGAACTAAGCGTAGTCAATATGTTATCAATCGCACTAGCCGACCGGTCGTTAAACATGCTCTGTTTATCCGACAACAACGAATAGCCCGACACCAATCCGGTATACAACGTAGCCTGCGATTTGTAGACCTTGGGCTCGTTTCGGGTAGCAAAAAAAGCAGCCGCAGCCGCCACGATGGGCAGCAGAATAAACCAGAGCAGGTGCTGTTTCAGCAGGCGAAAAAATACCTCAATAGTCATACCGGTTAGTTATTACGTTTCAGTCGTTGGATGGGCGATCCTGTTAAGGCTTCAAAATAATGAACATTCTTTAGAAAATCACCTTTCGACTGCTCGGAAGATGTTTTAGCCTGCACATAGCGACTGGTTATAACTGAGACAGCATCGGCGGTAACAGTTCCTTTTTGTAACTCGGCCTCGGCTACTCGCAAGGCGGTCAGTGAAGCCTGTTCGTCCATTAGCCGTATTTTCAGCAGTTGCTGCGCCGTAATCATATCCTGATAAACGGCAATCAGATCTCGTCTTAGTTGAAGCTCAATGGTTTCTTTCTGAAGAACAGCCGCTTTATAATTTGACTGTGCTATTCGTATTTGATGTTTTCGTCCGAATAGTTCGTAAATCGGCAAACGTAGATCAACTCCTACACGATACCCATTGGCAACCTGCCCGAGGACATCCTGTCCTTGGATTCGGTTTGAAGTCCCTATGATCGATTGGTCACCCGTCGAATAGTTAGCAAACCCGGATAGATTCTGCAAGATCTGTACTTTCGCCACCGAATGAGCAGCATCCAGTCCATTAACAACTTCATTCTGGTATTTAATAAATGGTGAGTGTGCTACCGCAACTTTCACAATCTCATCGAACGGTAACAATTGAACCGCAATGTCCTGATTGATATCTAGGTAAAGTGTATCTTCAGCGAGACCAGATGCAGCCCCAAACGAGACAAGTCCACGTGCCCCTCGGTTTTGCTGCCCCTGACATACCGTAAATGACAAAAAGCCAGCTAACAGCAGGCAATTAAACCGACAAAAAACGATACTTTGAAATTTATTAAAACTCGAATTCATTCTTGATAAGTTTGCCAGAGCCTCTATTCATACGAAAGCAGTTGTGTGCGAAGTTACTGATTTACAGAATAAGACAAACTGCTATTTACAACACGACCAAAACCTTCCCCTCAAATCATTTCGTTGTTTATAAACTTTTGACTCAAGCTTACTCGTTTTGTCACAACTACAATCGGATTTGATTATTAGAATATGATTAGAAAGTATTGCCAAAAACGATCCGTCGCGTGAGCCGTATATAACATACCTCACGGAAATGTTATATACGGCTCACGCGACGGACTACTTGCGTATTGATTGATAACTCTTTATGACCCCTGCGGATTAGGGCTTCCAGTATGAGGAGTGTGCATGAACCGTTTGAACGCCTTGCGCATATTCAGCAGGGCACGAACAAAACTAAACAGTACCATCGGAATCAGGAGAAATTCGCGGACACTGATCCGCTTCCACAAATAAGCAGGTACCGAAATGACTAGGCTCAAACCGAGTACTAACGCAAAAGCCAGCGGTAGTAGCCAAAGTATCGAGATGCCGGTAAACATGCCAATGAATAAACCTAGCAGTAACAAACCCAGCAGCAAAATTTTCGGCAATACAATCGCCTGAATCACCTTGAAACCGCTTGCAAATCGTCCACTGAAAATTTCACGGATACCTCGCCCGAGATACAACGTAACAAACTGCCACTGAGCGGCAATCCAGCGCGTACGCTGATTCTGAAACACCGCCCGATGCGCTACTTTTTCGTCGTAAATATAAGCCTGCTCCAGGTAACCAATTTTATGGCCGCTAAGCACTACGTTAGTTTCCAGCTCTTTATCGTAGCCACCCATGGTACGTTGGGTTGCCATCGCCGATTTCATCAGCGAAGGTTCAAACGCCATACCAGACCCAATCGTTGCCGATGATAGTCCCAAAACCCGGCTACCTTTCCGGAAAATGTGATTATTGATTTCTTCACTGACGGCGTCCAGAATGGCAACGCTTGTATTAATATTTTTGGCAACCCGATGCCCCTGAATGGCTTTCCAGCCCTGCGCAAACGCGTTGTTGATACGACTCAGAAAATCTGGTGCCATATGATTGTCGGCGTCCGAAACAACAAGGATATCGTATTCCTCAAGCGGTAACCTCGATAAAGCTGAATTAATGGCTTTCGCAACCGTCGATACTTCGAACGATACCTCCAAAACCTTAATTGGTAAGGTCGCTAATTTGGCGAGCGTATCGGCCTGAAAAGAATCGGCAATAACAATCAGGTCGAAGCGGTCGGCTGGATATTGCTGCTTCAAATTATCTGTTACTGAATCAATAATAACGGCGTCTTCTTTATAAGCTGGAATCAGCACGCCAATTTTTCTAAATGATGAAGGTTCGGGCAACGTATCAGTATCGTCGGCCCGCCCTAATCGACCTGCCACGGCAAACACCGCCCAATACAATACGTTTAGCAGAATGTATCCTAAAAAAACCAGATAGAAGACGTAGAAAACAATCATAAAATTGAGAGCAACAGGAATTTAGCAGACGTAACAGACCGGTTTATTTTAGCTTTACCGTGTGAATATCAGTCCTCCAGCGCGCTGTATGGCGTCATTTTGCCAGAAGCGTCTTTCTATTTGACCCAGATTTAGCAACCAAGTCACACCTATCGACGCAACCCTAAGCTCAATATCTGCGTATATATGACATGCGCTATATTGTTGTCTTTGCTCAGCACGAAATCGGTTATGCTGTCGGATTTAATAAATCTGCCGACGCCATCGATTTTTTATTCTGGGGTTACGAAGAATACGATTTGCTGCCTTACGGCATTTATGATGCGCTGACCAATCAGGTTTTGCCCTATGAACATCGGGGCGAGCGAGTGGTAGAAATAGATGAGGAAGTTATCAGTAGAATCGCCCTCGATTACCTAAAATCGGCGATCCGGCAAACTACGTAACGCCAGCAGCTCTCAGAAATTTAATGCTGAGTCAACTGAAAACAATTCGGCTCCAAAAGCTACGTAGTAGTTTAATTTTTAATCAAAAAGAAAGCGGACATACGTAGTGGTATATCCGCTTTCTGTATCTGAACTGACTAATTTATACGGCCAGAATATCTTTTTCTTTTGCCGCGAACGTATCGTCGATGCGGGCAATAAAGGCATCAGTCAGTTTTTGAACGCGCTCTTCACCCATTTTTACGGCGTCTTCCGATACGCCATCTTTCACCAGTTTCCGAATATCGTCGTTGGTATCTTTTCGGATATTCCGAACGTTGACTTTGGCCGTTTCTACTTCCTGTTTTACTTTTTTAACAAGATCGCGACGACGCTCTTCGGTCAGGGGCGGAATATTCAGCCGAATAAGTTCGCCATCGTTAGTCGGCGAAAGACCAAGGTTTGAGTTACGTATGGCTTTTTCAACTTCACCAATAAGCTTTTTCTCAAATGGCTTGATGGCTATGGTGCGGGCGTCAGGTGTATTCACCGAAGCGACCGTGTTCAGCGGTGAAAGCATCCCGTAATATTCAACCTGGATGCCGTCGAGCATTGTGGCACTAGCCCGGCCGGCCCGAATTTTTGTAAGTTCGATGGCTAAATGCTTAAGCGCCTTTTCCATCGTGTCTTTTGCATCGTCGAGAAATAACTCGATTTCTTCCATCTTGAGGTAAGTTAGACAGTTATATGGTTATAGGGTCGGAAAGCTATAAAGTTGTAGGGTTGTAAATTTTATGATGGCATCAGCCAACGCTAAAGCTCTATAACTTACTAGTAATCAGCGTCCCCTGATCGTCATCGCCCTGAATCAACTTCAAAAGGCTACCCTGTTTGTTCATATTAAAAACAATAATCGGCAGATTATTTTCCTGACATAACGTAAAGGCAGTCAAATCCATTACGCTCAGTTTCTTTTCATAAACGTCTTCGAACGTAATCGTCTTGTATCGGGTGGCCGTTTTGTCTTTCATCGGATCGGCCGTGTATACCCCATCGACTTTGGTTCCCTTCAGTACTACGTCGGCTTCGATCTCGATGGCGCGTAGTGCTGCCGTTGAATCGGTTGTGAAGTAAGGATTACCGGTACCGGCTCCGAAGATAACGACCCGATCTTTTTCGAGGTGACGTACCGCCCGCCGACGGACGTAGGGTTCACAAACCTGCTCCATTTTAATAGCCGACATCACGCGGGTATACATACCGTACTTTTCGAGCGAACTCTGAATAGCCATAGCGTTGATAACGGTAGCGAGCATGCCCATGTAATCACCCTGCACGCGGTCGATACCCGACCGCTCGCCCGAAACCCCGCGGAAGATATTTCCTCCGCCAATAACGATGGCAACCTGCACCCCCAAATCCACCACCTGTCTGATTTCCTTGCTGTATTGCTCGAGCACAGCCGGATCGATATTGTAACCACTAGGCCCAGCAAGAGCCTCCCCACTCAGTTTGAGCAGGATACGTTTATACTTTGTCTGTGATGTCATGAAGGGAAATTTTGCGGGCAAAGATAGGGAAAAACCGAGGAAGGAGGAAAGCCGAACGATAGCAAAGCAATAAAGTATGTTAAGTCAGTATTACCTCTGTGGTTCTGTTTCTAGCTCATTTCAGGCAGCTTTCCAAAGCTCTTTTATCAAATTCATATCGCGTTTCATAGCGGCAAACAGCTCATTCTGAGGAATAGAGAGTTTGGCAGCGCCATGTTCAGCTCCACCCATCGGATACTCGATGTGCAACGTAATGGGTACACGAATATTATGCTGTTTCAACGTAGCGAAATACGTTTTAAAGTCAATCATCCCCTGACCCATTGGTACGTCCTGCACCACCCATTTGCCCGATGCGTTACCAGCCGCTTTTCCCCAATGAAAATCTTTAAGCGTAATGGCTTTGAGTTGCGGCAATACCAGCCGAAGTCCATTCGGCCAGGATTGACCACCTTCTACTGTGGCGTGCCGAATGTCGTACTGAACGCCCATATAGCTGGAATCGGCTGTTTTGAGAAGTTCCCAGATTTCCCAAACCGACGACCCTATTAACAAACCAGCGTGATTCTGGTAACAGCCAGTTAACTGGAGATTTTTATTCAAAGCAGCAAGCGCCTGTATTTTTCCCCCAAATGAACGTATCGAATCCGGAATTGGCGTTTTCTGGTCATACTGATACCAGACCATTCGATAGGTTTTAAAACCCAGTTTGGCGGCTGTTTTCAGCAATTTATTATCGATAGGATTGGTAGCATCACCTACCGCCGTAGTCATCAGATTAGGGGCAAGATTAACTTTTCGTAGCGCGTCAACAGCTTTCGGCAAATCATCTTCCACCCGCTCGGGCACTACGTGTCCGCCCGGACGCACAGTCAGATCAACACCGGCGAAACCCATATTGGCTGCGGCATCGGCCATGTCGGCATAATTCAGAAACTGAAGATGTTTCGAGAAAATGTGAATATCAGGCACTGCTACGTCGGCAGGATCTGATTGCGTAGGGAACGTAGCAGACAGCAATGGTAACACAGCGGCAGTCTTCGCCGTTTGTTCCAGAAACTGGCGTCGGGAAAGGGGTGTATGCATGGCAGTGAGGGCAGTTGCTTACTAAACCATTCGTCAGGCAAATTCTACCAGTACCTGCCCTTTTTCGACGCGGTCGCCTTTGCCCACTCGAATGCTTTTTATAGTACCGTCGCCGGGCGATTTCAGTAGGTTCTCCATTTTCATCGCTTCCAGAATCAACAAGCTGTCGCCTTTGCTGACCGTATCGCCTTCCTGAATACTAATACCCACAATCAGGCCTGGCATCGGCGCTTTTAGGTCGTTGATTCGAGTACTGACGGCATTACTCATGCCCATCTTTTCGAGCAGTAAATCAAAGCGGTCTTTTACTTGAATCTGGTGCAAATGGCCGTTTATTTTCAAACGAACCGCTTTCTCCGCTACGTTCAGTTCCAGTACTTCGACCGAATACGAACGATGCTGGTAAAGGATATGAAAGGTACGTTCCGAAAGTTTCACCAAATCCCAATCGAACAACGTACCGTTGAGCGTAGGGCCGTCTGGCGTAAAATCAATGATACGTGGCTGGTCGTTTAAAGTTGTTGTGTACATATTCAGATTTAGGATTTTCGGGATGCGGTTTACAAATTCCTTTCGATTTTCGCGCTTATTTTCCACTCGTCAACGACGAACGCAAACCCGAATAAGTCAACGTTGGAATGGTAGTTCCCGTAGCCGACTTAATAAACTGTTTGTTCAGGTTCTGATTCGGAAAAAAGATGCTTGTCATGATGTTCAAGCCTTTGTCAGCAAACAACTCTATAGACGCTACGTCGACTAACAACGTAACAGACAATGTTTTATCGGTCGACAGGCGCGGAGCGGTGATACGTTTGGCGAAACCTTTCTCAAAATCCTTTTTGCCCGATCTGGTCCGGTCGATGTAATACGCATTATCTTTTTTGTCGTAGCCAATTACCAGTTCGTTACCCTGATCGTTGGCTAGAACTAGCGAAAAATCGTTCACGGGCGCGGATAACGAGAGTTTGAACGTATCGTGCTTCCTGCCGATTTTGGCGGTCAGATCGTATTGACCCGTTACGTTCAGGTTGGTTAACGTAGTGGGTTTCTCGTCCAGCGTATTGAGTTCCTTAACAGGCATCGACGTTAGAAATAAATCACCTTTAACATCAGTAAGTCCGAGTTCGCGGGGTACGGTGTTGGCGCTGCGCCATACAACAGTTGGCACTTGCTGGGCGTACTGCCAATTGCTCATCCAGCCCATTAACACAACCCGATTACCCGTATTGGCGAACGTAACACCGGCGTAATTATCGGTTCCATAATCCATCCATTTCGTTTTTGTGGAGTACGGTTTGAACTGTTTTCCGTCGAAATCGCCCACAAAATATTGCGTCGCCGACCCCCCGTTTGGCCCACCCGGATTGATGCTCACCAATAGCACCCACGACTGTTTACCGTTATGGGTCAGTGGGAACAAATCAGGGCATTCCCATACGCCACCGTGCGCACCAATAGTACGCCCAAATTCGCTTTCTTTCTTCCAGTTTTTGAGGTTGGCTGACGAATAGAACGTAACGCGGTCTTTCGTAGCCAGGGTCATAATCCACTTTTTCTGCGGCTCGAACCAACGAACTTTCGGGTCGCGAAAATCGACGATACCGGGATTGGCTAACACAGGATTGCCTTTGTATTTTGTCCACGTTTTTCCTTCGTCAAGGCTATACGCGATACTTTGGTACTGAAACTTAGTGGATTTCAGCTTCTCCAGTTTAGAATTATGGTGCGTAAAAATAGCCACCAGAGGCACCTGTCCATTTTTGCCAAAACCGCTGGTATTATTGGCGTCGACTACGGCGCTGCCCGAAAAAATCCAGCCAAGACTATCGGGATAAAGCGCAATGGGCTGCTCCTGCCAACGTACCATGTCTTTGCTGGTGGCGTGTCCCCAGTGCATGGGTCCCCATTTAGTGTCGCCAGGAAAATATTGAAACAATAAGTGATACGTGCCTTTGTAGTAAACCATCCCGTTCGGATCGTTCATCCAGTGGGCATTCGGCGAAAAATGAAACTGGGGTCGATGTGCATCCGACCTGGCAGTCTGTCCAAACGAATACAACAGAATAGCCGTCAGCAGGGTTAACGTTAAGAGTAATCTTTTCATGATACGTCATTCAATCATCGGTGACGTAAAATACACGAATCTTTACGATTTGTTCACCAGCCAAACCCCCATCAGACAAATTCCCATGCCCGCAAATTGAACGGCGTAGATGGTTTCGCCATCCAGAAAACCCCACATCAACGCCACAATTGGTATCAGATACGTAACGGAAGCCGCAAACAGGGGCGACGCTAATTGCATCACACGGTTAAAGAAAATAGACATCAGTCCCGATCCGAATACACCCAACGTAGCTAATGCCGCAATCGACCAGCTATTTTTTACATCAAGAACGCGGTTCAGAAAATCCGTCGGCATGAGTGTAAGCAGCGCAATTGGACCAGCAAAAGCAAACAGCCAGGCCGTTGACACCAGCGCGGGCAGATGGCTCAGGTAACGCCCTATCAGATTGGTATTCAGGCCGTAACAAAGCGTCGCCAGCACGACCATCAGCGCGTACATGTTTATCTGAAAAGAACCCGTCGCACTGAAAAATACAAGCAACAGCGATCCCGACAGACCGAGTAAAATGCCTGTTACCTGCCGAATTCTTAGGGTTTGTCCAAAGAAAAGACCACCCAGAACCAATGTAAACAGCGGACTCAGCGAATTCAGCGCCCCCGCCAGCGAACTGTTCAGATGCGCCCCGGCTTCGGCAAAAATGAACGCCGGAATCACAAACCCAATCACACCCGACGCCAGCAAGGCTACCCAGCGGTGACGAACCGCAACCCGAATATCCAATTGCTGGCCTTGTTTCAATAAAAAAGGAGAAAAAAAGAGAAGTGCAAACACCAGTCGTCCGCCAGCTACCTGATCAGGGGGAAAAACGTTCAGACTACGTTTGATGAGAATAAATGAACTTCCCCAAACGAGGGCCAGGCAACACAACAGCACCCACGCCAGCACTGGGCGCTGTCGCTCAATCACAACGGGTTCTTCGGTAGTCATACGTGAAATGAAATGGGAGAAAGGGCAAAATACGAAATGCCTATGATTTCCGGAACGAAATCGCAGCTAACATAGTAAGTCGATACGTTGGAAAACATCAACGATGAGCTGTCAGTCCTTAAAATCAATAGTTTTGCTACGTTCGTTGGCAACTTTTCAAACCACCTTACTTGTCTCATCAACGTAATTCACAGGAAGATTTTATTGACAATACGTTGCACAAGTAGTATAAAATTCTTCAGCAACACCTAATCTACGTAGCCAGTTGTCAAAATATTCCGTTAGTTCTGCTGATCTCGGATGCGTTTTTTTGTGATACAATTCAAAGTCTTTTTTATTCTGAATTTTATCAGCAATCAGCATATCATTTACATCTTTTAGTGGCGACAACCTAATTTCATCAATCGATTTTATTTTTCGTTTCGACAAATATTCATTGGCTACAGAACGATATTCTGTTAGCGCAATTATTACCTGAGTATCAATCCCTTTCAGTAAAGTGTAAATAACCTGTAAAGCTTCATCACTTTGAATGATCGGATGTAAACAATACGCTTTTTTTGCTACGTCACTCGCCTGTATTTTCTCCAATATAAAGAGCCCTTCATCAATGTGATTCATGAGATAGACGCCACTTCTCTGAGCTTTCTGGGCGCCATAAAACGCAGAAATGAGCTCGTACTCTCGAAAAAGTGATAATGTTACTGCTACATAGTTGATATTGTTTTTTGCCAGATAATCATCTAGCCGACAATCATCGGTGATCAATACTGTATGGATTAGGTTCTCTTCGAGAAGGGCCGTGTTTTTATATTGTTCAAGAAAAAGAAAAAACTGATACGTTTCATTCCCTTTTTGAAAATAAGCAATAATTCCCCAATCAAATTCTCTAAGAGAATCTAATTTATAGTTAAACTTTAATAGCTGTTTACTTCGGCAAAATATCTGTTCTTTTGCTTCGAAAATTGTTTTAGTCTTCTCACTAAATCGCGAAGTACATTCTGACATAAATGACAGTAAGTTAGCAATAAACGTAGCATATTTTTTTATAATTACGCTACGTCAAACAATTTACTACGTTCTGAATTCTATGTTAACTATTAACCGTACAATCAGTGCAGTTGCTAAAATTAGTCCGATGAGTAGTGACCAGATAACTTTGCCAAATATTTATTTCAGCACGCAAGTCCAATGCCGCGTAAACGTAAACAAATTCTTCAGCTTCTTGAACAGACAAACGCACAGCATTTACCCGTTCTGGACTTTTCTTATGTTTCCGCTGGTGAGTTTCTCGATCAAATCTGCCAGATGAGCTGGCTAACAAAACTGAATCTTTCGCACGGCCACCTTAGTCATGTACCTCACGCAATCAGAAATTTAACGCTGTTAACTCATCTAGATTTATCAGAAAATCAGCTCAGTACGTTGCCCGATTCATTCACTCAATTAAAGTCACTAACGTATCTGAATCTACATTTTGCTGGTTACAATTTTAGCGCTACTCCAGAATTGATTAGCTGGCTGAAAGGAATAGAGGAAGTGGTTTGGCCTGATACGTTACCTTTGTTTGAGGAACCACCAAAACGGGTCGACTGGGTTGGCAGTCATCCCAACCGCTGGCTGGAAATTCTAAGGCAATCTCTCCAACGCTACAGCGATGCGTTTAACATGGAAGATAGAGGTTACGACGGTACGTCTGTACGAACAAAAGCCGATAGCGCAATTCAGCAAGTTTTTGACCAAGTGCCTGAACTACAGCAGATACTTACTCAGTTTTACGACGATTTTAAGGAACATCGCTTCTACTGGACCAGCTGCCAATCGGAAAGTTTGCTCGATACAAACCCATTTCAATTACCAACAAAAACGGA
The DNA here is from genome assembly GCF_014699005.1 of Spirosoma profusum. GTDB lineage: Bacteria > Bacteroidota > Bacteroidia > Cytophagales > Spirosomataceae > Spirosoma > Spirosoma profusum. The sequence continues at coordinate 29,710 of NZ_JACWZY010000030.1, read as the reverse complement.
TGAAGAATGGCTGTTAAATTCCCCCACCGATCATCTTCCACTACGACTACTGAGTGGAATTCAAGATGGCCGACGATACGTTTATTGCATTAATATACGTACCAGACAGAAATCACTTATCTTTTCCAGTCCGTTCGAAAACTCACTCATTTATAATAACTTATCCAGCAATCAAACAGATTGCAGCGTACAGCTTTTTCAGGCTGGGGGGCAGCGACTGTTTCTACGTGCTACGTTTTATGAACGTGGTACGTTGTCCCGCAGCGAGTGGTACAGTAGTGCCAATGGAGGGACGGTCTGGAAGGAACAGGCAGAACTGACGTATGATTGGCTCCAGTCAAATTGCGAACTCTGGCCTCAACTCGACTTTTTTTAGTCCGAAAAATAGTAACCATCCCCGCCAGACTACTATTTGCTACCTGGCGTTGGTAGCTTCAGTTCGTGATCATCAAATACGAGAACCCAGTCCTCTTCAGATGGCGGAGTAACGCCGAATTTTGGCCTCGTTTCAGCGACACCGATACGTAATGAAGTTCCTGTTCGCGGATTGAACCAGTGCATGCGCATCGGTTTACCAGTCATTTGCTGCATGTTCAGGTAAATCGTCCGATTCCCTTTCGGAATATACATGATGTAACTGCTGTTATCAGACGCTTTGGCTGCACAGACGTAATCCAGTTCACCAAACATACCACGGCCCGATAAAATGACGTCGTTGGTTTGGTCGGGCACCAGTTTTTCCCAGGCCCGCGAATCGAACAGGCTGAAACAGTACGATACCTGTTTCATACCCGTAGTGCTCATCAAAGGTTTCCAGTTTTTGAAGGAGTAATTGTAATTATCAATTTCGCCCGAACTGAACGACGTTCCTTTACAGCCATCCAGTAAACCATCGTACATTTTCCGACGTATCCACTGGTGATTTTCGTTATCGGCGTAATGCGGATTGTCATGTTCGTAACTCTGGTCCAGTTGGATAATCATTTTACCCTTGTTGTACTGAGCGAGTTCTGTTTTATACTGCGGCCCCCGTTCCATAATGATGGCTTCATTCCAGACGTACAACCCGTCGATATCCATCATTTTTGCCAGAACCGGGTGATCAGTCGACCAGATAACACCGAGATTCATATCGAAGTGGCCCGACCATAAATGATTGGTATCGAACGATTTCACCCCACGGATCAAGTTCATTTCATAAGCCAGCATATCGCCGTCGGCGTTGTTATCGCCACCGGCAACCCACATGATATTCCGGGCGTTTTTGTACCGTTTGCCAATGAACTCGCCATACTTACGCATTTTCAACGTATCGTTGGGCGAGCTTTTGATCTCATCCCACCAGCCCTGCGAGGGGTCGGTTCGGTAGCCGAGATAAACCGGTAGCGCCATCACAAAAAAACCTTTTTGTTCGGCCATGCTGAAAAACCGGTCAACGTGCTGAAAATAGGTTTCGCTGGGCGTCGAGAAATCCCACTTTACGTTAAACGGTGATACGCCCAGCCAATACGGCGGATTCCCGCCCATTTGCGAAGGCGCATTACTTACCACCGACGTAAGTACGGTATTAAACCCTTTTTGCTTAAGACTATCCAGAAAGGCCGCTTCGTCGTTTTCCGAAAGTGCCTGAATCAGTCCCCAGGCCGAAAATTCCTTAATGAGAAACGGCTTGTTGTTGCTATCGACCAGGTATCGCTTGTTGTCGCTGAGACGTAGCGGAAATGATACGTTCGTTTGAGCAGCAGCCTTAACCGTTACCAGTACTATAAATAAAAAAATAAGGATTTTCAGGTGCTTCGTAGTGCAAGTCATTTTCAATGGCATTACTGAATGCCAAAATACCTGAAAAATAGAAAGTTACTCAAATAATATATTTCTGGATTGCCAATTCTGGGAGTCTTTTTTGTCATCCTGACGAAGGAAGGATCTTAAAGTGTCCTTACTAGAATGCTAGGAAACCTTAAGATCCTTCCTTCGTCAGGATGACAAAAAATCTCGATAAATTAAGCCGCCACTTCGTAGATGATACTATAAGTCTCCTGAATTTCATTCAGAATAGCGCTCACTTCGTTGTACGAATCCGACGTAACGAGTCGCATCCGATAGGGTTTGAAATCAGGAAGGCCCTTAAAATAATTAGCGTAGTGGCGTCGCATCTCGAACAGACCCACAATTTCGCCTTTCCAACGTATCGAAAAATCAAGGTGTTGACGGCATACCGTTACGCGGTCGGCAATGGTTGGCGGAGTCAGTTGCTGACCGGTACGTAAAAAATATTTGATCTCGTTAAAAATCCAGGGATAGCCGATACTCGCCCGACCAATCATCACGCCATCGACACCGTAGCGATTTTTATAGAGAAGTGCCTTTTCAGGCGAGTCGATATCACCGTTTCCGAAAATAGGAATAGTGATACGTGGATTCTCTTTAATCTTGCCAATAAGCGTCCAGTCGGCGTCGCCTTTGTACATCTGCACCCGCGTTCGGCCATGAACAGTCAGCGCTTTGATACCGATGTCCTGCAATCGTTCGGCGACTTCACCGATGTTTTTGGTATTATCATCCCAGCCAAGCCGAGTTTTCACAGTTACAGGCAGATGGGTGGCTTTCACGACGGATTCGGTCATGCGAACCATCTTCGGAACGTCCTGCAACAAAGCAGCACCCGCGCCCCGACATGCTACGTTCTTAACCGGACAACCATAGTTTATGTCGATCAAATCAGGCTCGACCCGGCTGGCAATCCGGGCGCATTCGCCCATCGTCTCTACGTCGGAACCGAACAGTTGAATACCAATCGGGCGTTCGTATTCGAAAATATCCAGTTTCTGCACACTTTTGGCCGCGTCACGTATCAAACCCTCCGACGAGATGAACTCCGTATACATCAAATCGGCTCCATTGGCTTTGCAAACGGCCCGGAATGGCGGGTCGCTGACGTCTTCCATTGGAGCCAGTAATAACGGAAAATCGGGGAGTTGTATGTTACCAATCGTGACCAAGTGAGCAGGCATTTATAAACTTTATTGTACGAATTACGATTTACCGATTGGTTTGGTTCCCGGCTAAGCGGCATGCTACGTTGTAATTCCTGGTACGTACTTCGCTAATCAACCCTAGTTCATCCGTATATTTACGGTAAATTATGCAAGTCTATACGCCCTCTCAAAATTCTACCAGCCGCCCTCCTACCCTTGGCGGACTGATGGTATTAATTGGTTTTGTGTTGATGGGTGGTGTAATCAGTACGTTGGTGCTGTTTGTGATTCTGGCCATCAGCAAAGGTATGGGGCTACAGGAAGCGCAAAATTACCTGACGCAACTGGCTACAAATCCGGCCACTTCTCCCGACAGTTGGTACGTATTGATGCTCCTACAGGCTATCAATCATCTCGGTACGTTCCTGCTACCCGCGCTGGCATACTGGTATTTTATCGAGCATCGACAATGGGATAGCTTCAATGCCCGGCCTTTATCGTCGGTGGTAGGTTTCAGCCTTGTTACGTTGATTGTCATCGCTTTTATGCCGTTCGATGGTTTGATTATCGAATGGAACCGCAGCCTGCATCTTCCCGAAACCCTCGCGCCGATTGAGCAGTGGATTCGCGATAAAGAAAAGGGGCTTGAAGGCATCACGAAATACCTCACTACGTTCCAGTCAACAGGTCAGTTACTAGTCGCACTGCTTGTCATTGCCGTCATACCGGGTATTGGCGAAGAGGTTTTATTCCGGGGCATTTTGCAGCGTAACCTCATTTACTGGACGAAGAACGTACATGTGGGCATCTGGCTGGCAGCAGCTTTGTTCAGTGCCATTCACGTGCAGTTTCTAGGCTTTTTTCCGCGCATGTTTCTGGGCGCCTTGTTTGGCTATTTATACTTGTGGTCGGGTAATGTGTGGGTTCCCATACTAGCCCATTTCGTTAACAATGGCTTTACAGTGCTGATGGTTTATTTACACCAGCAACGCATGACCTCTGTAGACATTGAGAGCACCGAATCGGTTCCAATAATGGGTTCGTTAGTGGCAGGGCTTGTCACGGCCGGGTTACTCGTTTATTTTAGACGGCTCAATCAGAAAGATTACGCGTGAACAGTTCCAGGTTTCAGGCAGATCGATGCAACCTGGGAAATGGAACAATTTTGAGAATTATGGCAGAACAATGGGAATCTATTTACGCGACACCTCTTCCGCACCGGGCCGAACTGGCTAAAGCGCTATTGCTGGAACATGACATTCCGGCAGTGGTCGTCAATTCGCAGAGTAGCAGCTATCCGAGCATCGGGTGGGGCAAAAGTGAGGTTCATGTACCAGCCAAAGACGCAACGCTGGCCAAAGTGATTTTAGAGAATGAAGCAACGTTTAGCTAGTTTGTCCAACCTCCAGCAGCGAGTAATTGCTGCGGTGGTTGCGGTTCCGTTTATTCTATTCATGATCTGGTACAGGGACTGGACGTTTGCTCTGTTGTTCTGCGTCATCAGTGCCCTTACCCAACGTGAGTTCTACCGGCTGCTGGGTCTGGATGGTTTCGAACCGCTGACGGCCTATGGAACAGTGGTCGGCTGTCTCATTTGCATACTGGCCTATTTCATCGAAACCGACCAAATCGGCATGGGTAATTACTTTCTGATCTGCCCGGCTTCGTCGATGATTTTCCTGATTAAGCTCTACAAAAAACGGGACATGAAGCCCTTTACAAACATCGGCTTTACGTTTCTGGGCATTATCTACGTAGCGATGCCATTTGCACTGCTGATCATTCTGGCGCTACGTGGTGGTACGTTTCATCCCATGTTGATTACAGGTTGTCTGCTGCTCCTGTGGGCCAGCGATATTGGGGCTTACTTTGCCGGTACGAAATTTGGCCGACGAAAACTATTCGAGCGGGTATCGCCCAAGAAATCGTGGGAAGGCGCTTTAGGTGGAGCCGCTGCGGCTGCCATCATTGCGGGTGTACTGGCCTATGTTGATAATGAACTTCGTCCCTGGCAGTGGTATTGTGTGGGCGCTATCATTGTCGTAACCGGTACGTACGGCGATTTAGTAGAGTCGTTATTCAAACGTAGCATCGCCATCAAAGACTCTGGCAGCAGCATTCCGGGGCATGGTGGCTTTCTGGACCGGTTCGATGGTTTGTTGCTGGCTGCCCCATTCATTATCACCTTTCTGAAATTATTTGCTTAATTTTATAGGATGTGACCGTGAAAACAACAGGCTATTAAATTCTGTTAAATTTCTTAAAATTCGGGTAATCGAAACCATATCCTGCCTTTTCCTCGTTTACTTTGTAGATTCTTTTTCTGTGATATGAAGAAATCGTTGACGTTATTGGTGTCCATACTGGTGTTGTTTGCGCTGGCGGGGCAATTCTCGACCGCGTGGGCGCAAGGCCAGGAACGCCAGGTAACGTTCACCGGCTTCATTACTGGCGGGAAAACCAACGAAGCGCTTCCCGGTGCTTATATATACATTCCCAAAGCTGGTCGGGGTGTGCTGGCCGCATCCAACGGTTATTTTGCCTTACCCGTTTTTCCGGGCGATAGTATCATTTTCAGCTACGTTGGTTTTAAAACGCAGTATCACATCATTCCCCGGCGTTTAACTGACCTTACGTATTCGGCGGTGGTAGCGTTGCAGGAAGACGTAAAAACGCTGGCTGAAGTAAAGGTTTATCCGTACGCCACCGAAGAACTTTTCAAGGAAGCCTTTGTAAATCTGAAACTTCCTGACGAAAAAGAGCGCGAGAATTTAGCACGTAACACTAGCCCGGAAGCTATTATGCGTCAGGCAGCTACGATGCCCATGAGCGCTGCGGCTAACCACCAGAACTTCGTTAATCAGCAGTTTTTTGGGCGGGAATCCCTAATTGGACGTAGTGCTACCCCTACCTTCGCCTTCACAAATCCCTTCGCCTGGGCAAACTTTATACGTTCTGTGAAGCGGGGCGATTTAAAGAACAAAGAATGGCGTAGTGAAATCAACAAGGCTCCTCGCGAAAACGTATCCCGTAAGGATATGCTACAGGAAGCAAATTAACCTGATACCAACCTATTGACGTATTTAGGAGAATAAAGTAACACGACTACGTCATTTCCACGTCTCCAATTTCAGTCTCTCGCCATCAAAAACAGCATATGTTTTGGCGTACACCCATTCGCCCAGATTAACGTAGCGGCTTTGGTCAGTGACGGCTAAATCGAGGGGGAGGTGCCGGTGGCCGAACACGTAAAAATCGTGGTGCGTAGTAGCTTCTACTTCGCGGCAGTATTGCCAAAGCCACTCCCGATCTTCACCTTTAAACTGCTCTTCGCCTTTTTTCTGGTTGCTGATTCGGCTCTTCCGCGACCAGGCATGGGCCAGACCAATTCCCACGTCAGGATGTACCCAGCGAAATAGCTGGCGGGCCAGATTACTTTCAAATAGCGTTTTTAGGCGTTTATAAACAAAGTCGCCGGGGCCGAGCCCGTCGCCATGTCCAATCAGAAATTGCTTGTTGCCAATGTCGTATCGACGAGGTTCGCGGTAGACCGGAATTCCCATTTCCTGCGTGAAATAATCGTTCATCCACATGTCGTGGTTGCCCGTAAACAGGACAATTCGCAAACCAGCATCCGTCAATTCGGCCAGTTTTCCCTGAAGTCGAATAAAGCCTTTCGGAATGCTACGTTTGTATTCGAACCAGAAATCGAATACATCACCTACCAGAAAAATGACGGCCGCATCAGAGCGAATCGTATCGAGCCAGTTCACCACGCTTTGTTCGCGAACGCGGCTCTGTTCGGGTGTTGGCGTTCCCAGATGAAAATCAGAAGCGAAATATGCCTTTTGGCCCGGAGCAAGCGAAATTGTTTCGATGGCAGACATTCCTATAGTTTAATCAGGGGCAAAGCTACGTAACGGATACCGTTCACTCACTCATTTATGACCGTTAACTCATTAGACTGGATCAGCTGCCGAAAAAAAAACCATCTTTGTTTAAGCAGCTAACTCAATCTACTACGTTTAAGCACAGCCTATTAGCTAAACTAATCCATAAATACGTTACTTTTTTGCTCAATCCTGAAATAACCACTCCGTATGAAAACGTTATTCACCCTCCTATTAATCAGTCTATTCTTCGTCCCCACTCTCCAGGCGCAGGTTCGGGTAAATGACCCCGGCCGTGTTGTGGAACGTAATGTCGAATACCGGGCCAACAGCAAAATTGACCAGGGTATAAATAAAGGTTTAGATAAGGTAGAAGAAGGTGTCATGAGCATTTTCAAGAAAAAGGAAAAACCTAAACCTACTGACCAACAAGGCAATACAGGAGGCAATACTGGCAATTCAGACGGTACGTATCCGGATAATTCACAACCCAATCGTACATCTTCAGTGGGTGGTTCGGGGAAAGCCGCCAGTACCAACGATGCCCCTGCTACGTTGAAATCGTACAGCAAATTCGACTTTGTTCCGGGCGAAAAAGTGGTAGCAGCCGAAGATTTCATGCAGGACGCCATCGGCGATTTTCCGGCCAAATGGAATTCCAGCGGCACGGGAGAAGTCGTTACGTTAGAAGGCAAAACGGGCCATTGGCTCATGCTCCCCAAAAAAGGAGAATTCTTACCCGAATACATTAAGAGCCTTCCCGAAAACGCTACGTTGCAGTTTGAATTAGCCTGTAATCCTGATTTTAGCTTCTATTCGACTCCGTTCTACGTTAATCTAGTTGCTTTGGAAAAGCCTGAGAAGGATTTTATGGAATGGGCGCGAAATTATTATGGCAAAGAGGGTGTACGAATAGCGTTGCATCCCCAAAATGCAGCGACTACTTCGGGACGTAGTACGTTCGAAAATTATTCGAATAGAACTCAGATGATTCAAAGTGATGTGGATGTGCGTCAGTTTTTCTCGAAAACAAGTGGTCGCAACATTGTTAACGTATCGATATGGCGTCAACGGCAACGATTGCGGGTCTATGTGAACGAGGAGAAAATCTGGGACATTCCCCGCGCTTTCCAGCCAGGAATCGCCTATAACTCAGTAGTTTTTGCAACCGGCGATATGGAGTCCGAAAACGACCGGTACTACGTTAATAACATCCGGCTGGCCGTTGGCGCGCCCGATACGCGAAATAAACTGATTACTGAAGGTAAATTTGTTACTCGTGGTATTCTGTTCGATACCAATTCCGATAAAATCAAACCCGAATCCTACGGCGCTCTGAAAGACATCGCCAACGTATTGAACGAAAATGCCGACGTGAAGGTACGTATCATCGGCCATACCGACTCCGATGGCGACGATGCATCGAATATGGCACTATCGAAGAAACGGGCGGCTGCGGTGAAGGCGGAATTGTCTAGTACGTTCAGCATCAATGCCAGCCGTATGGAAACCGACGGCAAAGGCGAATCGCAACCAGCTGGTCCCAATACAACTATTGAGGGGAAAGCTAATAATCGACGGGTTGAATTTGTAAAATTGTAGCCCGCGCAAAAACATCTGGCTGAGGAAGATGGTATTGAAGAAAACGCTAATTTTGGCTTTTCTCAGATCATACTATGAAAATCAAATCGCTGTTACTGGCTTTTCCTGTACTTTGTTTCGCTTGCAGTAGCTCCAGCACCGACGTTTCTGACCCGGCTCTCCAGATGGAAGCCGGCCCTATTTTGGCAAAACAGGTGACTGGTGTTCACTCATTTACAAACGACTTCAATTACGAAGCTCCCTGTCACATTCTTGAGGAAGCGTTGATTCGTCAAACCCTTAATCTGTCTAAAGAAATCGAACTGGAAGAAGGTCATGAACATGATGGTTGCGCCTTCGAATGGGCTGGTAACAAAGTTATCCTGTCATTTGGGGGCGCAAAACCGTTTTCATCGATTCAGGTAGCAGAATACAACTTCGACCACCTATATCAGGGAAAACCGACGGCCGTAGTTGAAGAGCCTGTCGAGGAAGCGAACGAAGCTACAACCAGCGGCCCGGAACCAGAAGGTACTAATTCTGAAACGCCAGCAACTGATTCAGCAGAACACAAACCCGTCGACAGTCATCCTACGCATTCGGGCGTAACGGCTGCCATGCCTTCACCCACGCAACACGCTGTAAAAAGCGGCAATTACGAACCCGTTTCGGGCGTAGGCGACAAAGCCGTCTGGGATGCCAGCACAAGCCAATTGCATGTACTGTATAACAACCATATCATCAACGTAACCGTTGAATCAAAGGGCAAAGCCGTAGAAAAGAAACATCAGGCCGAAACGCTTTCGGAAGTGCTGATCGAAAAAATCGCAGAGAACGAATATACTAAGCGATTGTAAGCCTTACCGTTTATAAAGAGCGAAAGAATGAACGAGTGAAAGTGCGAATACCATCCGGCAGGTTCGCACTTTCACTCGTTCATTCTTTCGCTCTTTATATAATCTAGTCCGGCCGCGTTACATCGGAATCTGCTCGAACACAACAGCAGGCTGATCTCCGTTTTTGAAAGCTTTGCGGGGACGAATATTCAGGGTCTGGAAAAGCTGCTGATCGGCATCTTCGTCGGGGTTGGGCGTAGTCAGGAGTTTATCGCCCGCGAAAATGGAATTAGCCCCGGCCAGAAAACACAACGCCTGCTCTTCGGTATTCATCCGAACGCGGCCCGCCGACAGACGTACCATCGCTTTTGGCATAATGATACGTGCCGTAGCAATCATACGTAGCATTTCCCAAATCGAGACACGCGGCTGATCTTCGAGAGGTGTCCCTTCTACCGGCACCAGCGCATTTACGGGCACCGATTCCGGATGTTCGGGCAACGTAGCAAGCGTATGCAACATACCAATCCGATCCTGCTCCGACTCACCCATGCCGATAATACCGCCCGAACAAACCGAAATTCCGGCTTTACGGGCGTGACCGAGCGTATCAAGGCGGTCGTCGTAGGTACGTGTCGTAATGATGTCGCCGTAGTATTCTTCGCTGGTATCAAGGTTGTGGTTATACGCGTATAAACCGGCATCTTTTAGTTTCTGCGCCTGACTTTCAGAGAGCATTCCTAGCGTACAGCATACTTCAAGGCCCATTTCGTTAACGCCCTGCACCATTTCCAGCACTTTGTCGAAATCCCGATTATCACGTACCTCGCGCCAGGCCGCACCCATGCAGAACCGCGTACTGCCGGTGTCTTTAGCTCGTTGTGCGGCTGTCAGCACTTCATCCACTTCCATCAGTTTATGCACCTTAACGTTGGTATGGTAGCGGGCAGCCTGCGGACAGTATGCACAATCTTCAGGGCAGCCGCCCGTCTTCACCGAAAGCAGCGTACAAACCTGAACTTCCTGCGGGTCGTGGTTCTGACGATGAACGGTAGCCGCCCGATAAATTAAATCCAGTACGGGCGAATTATAAATTTCGGCGATTTCAGCGCGAGTCCAGTCGGTACGCATAGTTTGATTTACGATTTATCAGGTCAAAAGTCGTAAATGAAAGTACGTAAATCAACCGTTATTTCATTCCAAACAGCGCCCTCGTCAGCTTAAATGGACGTATCAGGAGTAAATAAACCGTCACACAAACCGCTAACGACGACAGACTGACCGTTAGAAATCCATCGTAAACGCCTAATTCTGTTTGGGTTAGAACGTAGTACCCGATCAGTACAATAACGGTTTGATGCAGAATGTAAAAGGGATAAACGGCTTCATTGAGTTTGGGCAGAATTGGGTGATTTTTGTTGAGATAACGGTACCCGTACCCAATTGTCATCAGCACCGAAAACCAAGTCAGGCCAAGATTATTGAAGCTGAACAACGTAGTAAGCAGTTTAGAAGCATGAATGGCGTCGTACCCAACAAATAGTCGGACGCTGTAAAGGATAACAGTACAGACCAACGTAGCAACCAGAAAATACCGTCGCTGGTCGGCGATGGTTTGCCAGAATTCACGACGGCTAATCAGTACGTAACCCAGCCAGAACAGGATCAGGTTTTTCATGAAATAAGCCCAATCGTTAATCAGTGCGTGAGTTTCGTTTGGGAAGAAACCACCCAGCGCTACGTCGTTCAGGATCAGAAACCCGACCAGCCATAAGGCACCACCCGGCCGGTTAATTAGCCGACCGATGCGATCTGTGAATCGCTGCCCGGCCTCCCCTTTCAGCCAGCGAAACACCGGAATGCTGAGCAGCGAGTAGAAAAACAGGTAACAGACAAACCAGAGGTGGTGCCAGCTAAAAGCCCCGCCCTTTCCGCCATCCTGATACGGTTGAAAATTGAAAACTTCTGGATAAAAATCTGTATAGCTTCCGCTGAATCGCTCCCGAAATAACCACTCGATATAAATCTGTGGAGGCACAATAACGAACATTCCAAACAGCAAGGGTATAAACAGCCGCCGGACGCGTTCACCCGCATACGACCCGAATGAGCGTTTTTTCAGGGCGAAGAACGTACCAGCTCCCGATATAAAAAACAGCAAGGGCATCCGCCAGAAATGCAGCCAAATCATGACCGTTTCCATCAGTTTGCTATGTTCCGAACTCTTGATATGCCACCCCCACGATACGTAGATCATGCCGGTATGGTAAAATAACAATGTCAGAATGGCAATAACGCGCAGCCAATCGAGGTCGTACCGCCGGGAAGGGGGCAGCGGAGTTGGGGTATGGGGCAAAGGGTGTTGAGCGGAAGATGTATGCAGAGGTTGCATAAGTAAAGGTCGTTATTTATAAATGATAATTTTCGGGCGCATGGCTGGCGCGTGGAGCTTCGACAGGCTCAGCCTGACAGGCTACTTGAAGTCAGTGACTCAAGCTGATTTGTCAGGCTGAGCCTGTCGAAGCTCCACGCGCCAGCCATTTATTCATTGGAAGTAATGGGATTAAGGGAGTCGATATGCCACTACGTAGTCACCGAGTTTTGTGCCGAGTTTGCCGTGGCCCCCAGCGGCTATCACTACGTATTGTTTACCATCGACCTGATACGTCATTGGTGTGGCCTGAGCACTGACCGGCAGCGGCACTTCCCACTGCAAACTGCCATCCTGCGTTTTGAACGCCCGCAGGTGCCCGTCGAGGCTGGCAGCCACAAACACCAGCCCACCCGACGTAACAATGGCACCACCAAAGTTCAGCGAACCCCATTGTTTTGCTTCTGGATGTTTAGTCGGGTCCATCATGAAACCGAGGGGTACTTCCCAGGCCATTGCTCCTTTTTGCAAATTCAGAGCCACCAGCGTACCCCAGGGGGGCGGTGTCTGCATGGTAATACCTCGTTCGTCTCTGGAAAACATATAGCTGCGTTTCAATACATAGGGTGTACCTAACTGCATTCCTGTTTCGGCCCGTAGCAGTTCCTGATCGTTCTTAACGGATGCAGCCAGTTTCTCACGCTCCAGGAGCCGAATCACTGCCGCCAGTCGGTTTACATTTGTGATGAGTAGTCCGGATTCCGGATCGTAGCACATTCCACCCCAGTGAATACCACCTACATTACCAGGCGTAATGATACTTCCTTCGAGCGATGGCGGTGTAAAAACTCCCTCATAACGTAGCGCGGAAATTTTGCGTTGGGCAGCGGCTTTATCATCAGGTGTCAATCCCCAGGCTTCCAGTTTTTGCAAGCCAAGGAGCGGCAACGTAGCAGGAAATGGTTGCGTAGGAGAAGTTTCTTCACCTGGTACGTTGGATTTTGGGACAGGCCGCTCTTCGACGGGCAACAGTGGTTTGCCTGTTTCGCGATTCAGAATAAAGACGTGGCCCATTTTTGTACCCACAGCCACCGCCGGAATCTGTTTTCCATTCTGCGTAAACATGAAAAGCAGTGGCTGAGCTGCATTATCGTAATCCCATAAATCGTGATGTACTGTCTGGAAATGCCACACGATTTTGCCCGTCGAGGCACGTAACGCCACTATCGAACTGGCACACAGATTTTGACCAAGACGTTCTCCCCCGTAATAATCAGGGCTGGGGCTGGTGGTTGGAATAAAAACCAGATCGCGTTCGGCATCGGCAGAGATGATCGACCAGGCGTTAGCAGCTCCGGTCTGGGTTGCTACGTCGCCTTTCCACGTATCGAAGCCTACATCGCCTTTTTTCCGGGGAATGGGGTCCCAACTCCAACGTAGCGCTCCGGTCAGTACGTCGTAGGCCCGTACAACACCACGTTCATAATTGAACCGATAGTTGTCGCCCATCGACGAGCCAACGACGATGGTATTACCAATAACAGCCGGTGGCGACGTAACGCTGATGTTCCCAACGCCCTGCCGTAAATCCACGCTGCCCTCTTTTCCGAACGATGAAATCGGTTTGCCCGTTTTGGCGTCCAGCGCAATTAATCGCCCGTCGAGCGTTGCAATAAAAATGCGTTTGCCCGTTCCTCCCGATGCTGTTTTATCAGTAGCCGTCGGCCAAACCGACACGCCCCGCGAGGTAATTTCCGACAATTCCTGGCGTAGATAAACATCGGGATCATAGTCCCATTTTTTCTGACCGGTTGCGGCATCAATAGCTATAACGCGGGAGGTAGGCGTACTGAAAAACAACGTACCATCGACCATCACGGGCGTTGCTTCGAAAGCGGCTTTTTCAGCGGCTCCCGTACCTTTATAGTTCTCCAGCTCGCCCGTGCGGAACGTCCAGGCGACGGTTAGCTGCTTTACGTTAGTAGTATTGATTTGCTTCAGGGGCGAAAACCGCATCCCGCCTGCATCATTGCCATACGCTGGCCATTCGACTGAACCAGACGCCTGTCCATTTGCCGTTGACTGACCAAAAACAATTCTAATTGATGAAAGCGCCAGCAACAGAATCGTTTTGAGAAATCGATGTTGCGGGGCGATGAAACAAGTGAAGATCGAAAGAGACATTGGTGAGGTATTTTGATTCGATACCCCAAAATTGCCGGTTTTTGCAGACGTACGCCCTATTTGCCGATAAAAACGAAGTTCTTCCCGTTCGGCGCGAAGTTATTTTATTGACGGTAGAGTTTTCTACCCATTCTATCGGCCCGGAACTGCGCTGGTGTCAGGTTGGTGATTCGCTTAAATGCAGTATGAAAAGCAGACGGCGAATTGTAACCTACCCGCTCGGCAATCTCATCGATTTTAAGATGCTTAATGGCTGGGTTATTCAGCATAATCTGCGCTTCGGCAATGCGGTGTGTCGCCAGCAAATCGAAAAAATTCTGTCCCAGGCGATCATTCAGGATTTGCGAGAGATGATGGGGCGACGTATTGAGCCGTTGCGCCAGTTTAGGTAGGGAGAGATCGCTTTCGAGATACGGTTTTTCGGTATCCATCACCTGATTCAGCCTAGCCAGCAGTGCTTCTTCCTGTTCGTCCGACAGCGACGACTTCTCGTATTTTTTGCGTGGCTCCTCCGATGATTGCTCGTCTGGTGCCGTTTCTTCTACTTCCTCCTGTAATACGTTGGAACCACGCATAACCAGCAACGTAGTGGCATATATAGTCACCGTGAGATAAGCCGCCAGAAAATGATCGCCCATGTCTTCCTGATACGATGCTTTGATGACGCCAATCAACAGTGGGAACACCATCGTAAATGCCGCTACGTTACGTGCCATAGCCAGTGCAGCCGGCGCTTTGCCCAAAAGTGGCAGATCGGCCTTTCGAAATGCATCCCACACTTCTAACACGCTCAACACGGTGTATACCAGGCAACTAATCAATGTCATTTGATTGATGTAGCCGCGTAAGTTGGTAAAATCTTCGGGTAGGTATTCCTGTGCTGTTACGTAGGGCAATTCGGGGTGAAACGCGTGCAGGTAACTATTATACTTAAACTCAATCGGTTGAAAAATCCACGTCATGGCATTGATGGCCCAAATGGCACCCGGCAGCAGATGCCAGCCCCAATGCCGTGGTAAGCGTCGATTCAGCTTCGCAAAAACGAAGAAATAAAAGAGTGGCCCCAGTACGAAATTGAACAACTCACCATAATCGACCAGGGCCAGCGTCTGAAACATGTAGTTGGAATATTCCAGTCCAATTTCCAGCATAATGGCCGATACACTCAGCAAATAGCATCCCAGACAGCGATTAGCCAGACTCGCCCGACGTTGCCCGGTCAGAAAAAAGACACCCAGAAATAGCCCCTGCGCTACACCCAGAAAAATCAGGATCGTAAATAAATCAAGGCGAAGTGGTAGCGTTTGCATTACGTTTCGGTTGCCAACTGCAAGATAAAAAAAAGACCTAAAAGGTTTACATACCTTTTAGGTCTGAGAGTATCACCGCGCTACGTTTAGCGAATATCTACCTCGAATGGGAGTCGCATCTGAATACCTTCGAACGTTTTAATTTTCTTCAGGTATTTCACGTACGGAGACAATTCGCCCAACTGTTCCTGGATTTTAGCTTCTTCGCTGTCATTGAATGAGTTCATCAATTGCTCAAAGAATTCTTTTTTACGCGGCTGGTATTTCAGTTTGTAGTCGCCTTCTTTCAGTTTAGCTGATTGGGCCGCCAGTTTGATGGCGTCGTCGAGGCCGCCTAGCTGATCAACGAGGCCGATGGCTTTCCCCTGTACGCCCGTCCATACGCGACCACCTGCAATAGCCCGGATACTGTCGACCGGTATTTTACGTCCGGCAGCCGCCTTGCTGGTAAACTGGCTATAGATACGCTCGGTTGAGCGTTGCAGCATCTGCTTCTGGAAAGGCGTCATTTCGTGCGTAACCGATGGATAATCAGCATTTTCGTTCGTCTTAACGCGGTCGTGCGTAATACCGAGTTTATCTTTCAGGAACGTTTCAGCGTTGAACATGATCCCGAACACACCGATAGAACCGGTAATCGTATTCGGCTGAGCCACAATCTTGTTACAGCCCATAAGCATGTAATAACCACCCGATGCGGCATAATCGGACATAGACCCAATAACGGGTTTTACTTTTTTCGCCAGTTCCACTTCGCGGTACATGATGTCCGATGCCAGCGCACTGCCGCCACCTGAGTTGACACGTAGCACGATGGCTTTCACCTTGTCATCTAAACGGGCTTTGCGGAGTTCCTCAACAATAGTCTCAGAACCAATACTTTCATCACCACTTTTTCCCGACTGAATATCCCCGGAAGCCACAATAACTGCAATACGATTCGATCCACTGCCGCTTTCATCGTCGGTCGTTTTTTCAGAATCCTCGTACTTGCCCAACGTAACGTAGTTGATTTTCTTCTTCTCATCCAGATCCAACTGCTTCCGAATCAGCGTCTCTACTTCATCCTGATAACCAATGTTCGTAATCAGTTTCGCTTTGAGTGCATCTTCGGCCGTTTGAATGGTGAGTTTGTCGGCCATATCCTTCAACGTATTAACCTGAAGGTTACGACTCTGCGCCACACGTATCAGCATGTGATTATTTACCGAGTTCAAAAACGACGACACCTGAATTCGGTTCGGTTCGCTCATGTTCTCGCGGGCAAAAGGCTCGATAGCACTTTTGTATTCGCCCACCCGGAAAATTTCGGGTTTTACACCAAGTTTATCGAGCGTACCTTTAAAAAACGTCATTTCGGCATTGAGGCCGTTCCATTCGAGGTCACCAGCCGGATTGAGGTAAATTTTATCGGCAACCGACGCGAGGTAATAGCCTTTTTCGTTCATGCCTTCGGCATAGGCATAGACAAATTTCTTCGACTGTTTAAAATCAATCAGCGCGTTACGTATCTCTTCGAGCGAAGCCCAGCCAGCCATTGGACTTTCTGTCTGAAGATAAATACCTTCAATATTATCGTCTTGTTTGGCGTCTTTGAGGGCTTGTTTAAGCTCAATCAACCCGGTAGCATCGCCCGCCGACCCTACCGGGTTAACATCACCAAAGGGATTATTTCGATTGCGTTCCTCAATCGGTTCGTTCAAATCAAGTTTCAACACCGATTTCGAGCTTACGACAGTTTTGCTGTCACTCGACGATAAAGCCGCACCGATACCGATGAGCAGCAGGAAACCAATAAACGAGAACACCAGGAGTCCTACGATAGTGGCCAATACGTATTTCAGAAATTGTGGCATAATAGTAAACTAAGTGTGTGCTACGTACACATTACGTAAAAATACAACCTACTTGAGGCTTATTTGTGAAAAAATGTCGAATGTACTTCCCGGCGGATAAGTGGTGAAAAAGCATAGGGCATAGGGTAAGGGGCAAAGGGTTGTACTTACCTGGTCCGTATCTTTACTTACAACACCTTTATTTACGTAGCTGTTCAATTAGCAGATTGGAGAAATCAAGTACTCTTTTGTCATGCTGACGGAGGAAGACTTAAGACGCTTCGTACTCAGCAGGGCAAAACAAGCCATTAGCCCATTTTGCATAGCGCCGATGTAACGTAGCAAACCCCATCTGACTAAAGGTATTTCTTCAGGTACGTAATGATTTGTGGCCAATCGGTAGGTAGCACTCCGTGGCCACCTTCGTGCATGAAATAACCGAGATGATTCAGTAATTGCGACGTATCGCCCGGCGCTGGCAAGGTGTTCGTTTGCGGGCCTTTTTCTCCGAAAAGTGCATAAACCGGCGTTGCAGCCACCGCCGATAGAAACTCTCCTTTTGGATCTGACCAATAATCAGTACTGCCGGTCTGTAAAAGCAGTGGCCGAGGTGCCATCAACGCTACGAGCGCATGACCATCAAAAGGTAAACGATCTAACTGTTTAGCGTATGAGTTATAATTCTGGGCAAACTGATAAAGATATCGGGTTGGATCTGTAATGTGAGCAACTGTCTCCCCAAAATTGCGTCGGCTCAGAGCGGCTCCGCCCTCGCCCGAAACGCTGGCTACCACAACTTTAAATCGAGGATCATGGATACCTGCCCAAAGGACCGTTTTACCCAGACGCGACGCCCCTTGTATGGCGATACGTTTAGCGTCAATCTGTTTATCAGTCTCAAAGTAATCCATCACCCGACTCATCCCCCAGGCCCATGCCGAGATGGCGCCCCATTCGTCCGGTGCTACGTCGGTTTGACCCGCTTTTAAATACGTAGTGCGAATACCATACTTGATTCCGTCCTTAAAATCGGGTTCAATATCCCCGTAATACAACGTAGCGTAGCCAATACCGGCATCCATAAATTGTTCTACGTTCATTTTACCAAACGGAGTCGGCTTGTCGGCACGTACCAGTTTTCCTTCCCGCGACCAGATATTACCGACGTACAATCCGCTATCGGCGATAGTCTGGTTGTAAGCCGCAAATGAAATTGACAGCAACATGGGGGCAGGTTGCTTCAGGGCGCCTGGCAGGTAAATCACTACGTTGACCTGATGGCTGGTTGTGTCGTCTGTCAGGTAAATCCTGACCTGTTTCCGTATCGCCTTGTTGTTGAAGGCGGGCGTTCCTTTATCAAATACGTTGTAACGTATCTTCCTGGGTCCCTGGGGCATTTTCCCGAACTGGATGTCTTCAACCAGCTTCAGCAATTCTGGGCGCCGTTTCTGCGTCCACGTTTTGGCATCGGTAACACGCTGTCCATCGGCGCAGGTCAGCAAATCGGGCAGCGTGTAATTACCAACAGAATCTTCCGCATAGTTAACCGGAATTCCAGCCACTAACGTTGGGCGATTTGCTGCCTGCTGCTGGCCCCGACCAGTCAGGGATACCATCAACAAACAACTGACTATCAGCGCTATTTTCATTACTTCAATAGTATAAATGATACGTATTGCTAAAGAGCATTCTGGCCTACAACTACCTGCATGATTTCGGGTTTACGCACGTCAAGGTTAGAAAAACTACAACTGGTGCTACGTTGCCAAATTGTCCATCCGTAAAATACAGGTTTACCTATAGACAGATTACAGGTTTCTCTGGATTGATACAGTGGGCACGTAGCAGGAGATTTGTCGAAACGATTCTGGAAACCTTATCCAGCTTTGTTTCCTGCTCATATCACAAATTTTTCGGTGGCCACTACGTGTGATTAGCCCAGACTGGCTAAATAATCGGGGGCTACCGATAGAAAAACGTCCCTCACTATCGATGCAAACACTACGTATTAACCCGAATACACTACTGCCCGTCCGTTCATGGTTTTGGGCAATCCTCGCAATCTTATTGCCGAGCTGGCTATCCATCAATGCTCAGCAAACCTGGGGCACGGCCAGAACAGTTAATAACTACCGAAGCACCTACCAACGCGTGACGGTATGCGTTCAGGCCAACAACTCCTTCGAAATCCGAAATGGCACACTCTGGGCATGGGGTTACAATCCATCGGGGCAGCTAGGCGATGGGACTATTATCGACCGAAGAACGCCCGTCCAGATCGGTACAGCAACAAATTGGGTAAATGCCGTTTCGGGTGGTGCCCATACGGTTGCCCTGAGGAATGATGGCACACTCTGGACCTGGGGCGATAATACGTCCGGCCAATTAGGCGATGGGACTAATGTTGCTCACCGCACGCCCGCACAGGTAGGCACCGCTACCAACTGGGTCAGTATTGCTGCGGGTATCGCCTATTCGGTTGCTATCAAGAGTGATGGCACGCTCTGGGCATGGGGTTACAACACGTCTGGGCAAATTGGTGACGGAACCACTACGTCTCGTAACGCACCTGTTCAGGTTGGTAGCGCTACAAACTGGGTAAACGTTGCTACAGGGGGAGCTCATACGGTTGCCATCAAAAGTGACGGTACGTTATGGGTGTGGGGTTACAATGGATTTGGGCAATTAGGCGATGGTTCTACTACGTCTCGCAACGCACCCGTTCAGGTTGGTAGCGCTACAAACTGGGCCACCATCTCTACGGGCCGTAGTCATACCCTGGCGCTTAAAACCGATGGCACAGTTTGGGCCTGGGGCGATAATGGATTTGGCCAAGTGGGCGATGGCACGACAACCCAACGCAACAGCCCGGTTCAGGTGGGTACATCCACTAACTGGACACATATTGTTGCCGGTGGAAACCATAATCTGGCCATAAAAAGCGATGGTACGCTCTGGGGATGGGGCTATAACTTTTATGGACAACTGGGCGATGACAGTTTTACGAATCGATTCAGTCCGGTTCAGATTGGCACTGATACCAAGTGGGCTAATCTGGCAGCCGGGTACGCTCACAGCCATGCCGTCAAAACAGACGGAACTGTCTGGGCATGGGGCAATAATGCTCAGGCCCAGTTGGGCGACGGAACCACGGCGCAACGTAGCATTCCGGCACAAACCGGTACGGCTACCAACTGGGTTGCTACAGCCGCCGGAACAGCTCATACGGTAGCCATTCGGAGCGACGGTACGTTGTGGGCATGGGGCTACAATAACAGGGGTCAGCTGGGCGATGGCACCACCATTCAACGTACAACCCCTGTACAAATCGGCACGGCGACTAACTGGAGCCGGGTTGCCGCCGAAAATTCGCATACCATTGCGCTCAAGAGCGACGGTACGTTGTGGGCCTGGGGTTCGAATTCCGAGGGGCAACTGGGCGATGGAACGACCACGCAACGGATCAGTCCTGTTCAGATTGGTTCGGCCACAAACTGGACGGCCATTGCGGCCGGATCGAATCACGTTCTGGCGCTCAGGAGTAATGGTACGTTGTGGGCCTGGGGGCTCAATGGGTCGGGGCAGTTGGGCGACGGCACCAATACGTCTCGGCTGGCTCCGGTACAGGTTGGACCAGCTACCAGCTGGACAGCCGTATCGGCCGGATTTACGCATACCATAGCGCTGAAAAACGATGGTACACTATGGGCCTGGGGTTATAATGGCTATGGTCAATTAGGCGATGGCACGTTCGATAACCGAAACGCTCCGCTTCAAATTGGAACTGCCACCAACTGGAAATCTATTTCGGCACGTAGCAGTCATAATCATGCCATCAAAACCGATGGTACGCTCTGGGCCTGGGGCGAGAATGCTACCGGGCATCTGGGCGATGGTACTACTGCCAGCAGAGCTGTTCCAACGCAAATCGGAACGGCTACGAACTGGTCAAAGGTTGCCGATGCCCAATACCATACATTTGGTCTGAAAACCGATGGTACGCTCTGGGCCTGGGGTTATAATACCTATGGACAGGTAGGTGATGGCACAACTACCCAACGGAACAGTCCTGTCCAGATTGGATCGGCTACGAACTGGACGGCCGTTACGTTAGGGACCGATTTTTCAATAGCGCTCAAAAGTGATGGTACGCTTTGGAGCTGGGGAAACAACTCCTATAGTCAATTGGGCGACGGTGGTGCTGGTGTACGTAGCACGCCTTACAACATGAGTATCGTGCTGGTTGGGTGGGGAAACGTTGCCAAAGGGTATCAGTGTTCGGCTGCTATAAAAACTGACGGCACACTCTGGACATGGGGAAATAATGCAACAGGCCAGCTCGGCGACGGGACTACCACGCAACGTAACAGTCCGTCACAAGTCGGAACAACGGCTAATTGGCTAGGTATTTCTGCCGGTCAGACGCACACGCTTGCCCTCAAAAATGATGGTACGTTATGGGCCTGGGGTAGCAATACGTCCGGCCAGTTGGGCGATGGCACGACAACCCAACGTACCAGTCCCGTTCAGGTAGGTACAGTCAATGATTGGATTGGCATCGTGGCCGGATCAGCGTTTACACTTGCCCTCAAAAATAATGGTACGTTGTGGGCTTGGGGCAGTAATACCTCCGGCCAGTTAGGTGATGGAACTACCACCCAACGCAACAGTCCGGTTCAGGTTGGTACGGCCAACAACTGGACTGAAATCGCGGCAGGGCAAAGCCATAGTCTGGCACTAAAAACTGACGGTACGTTGTGGGCCTGGGGCAGCAATACGTCCGGCCAGCTCGGTGATGGCACTACTACCCAACGTAATAGCCCGGTTCAGGCAGGAACAGCTACCAACTGGGTGAGCATTGCTGGAGGACAGTTACACTCAATTGGCCAGCAGAGTAACGGTACGCTCTGGGCCTGGGGTAGTAATACGTTTGGGCAACTTGGCGATGGTAGCACGACCCAACGTACTAGTCCGGTGTCCATTTCAACGACTTCACCCGTCGCCATTCTGGCACAAGGATCATTTGCCCTTCATTCGGCCATCATTGGCGTAAATCAGCAAACGATTTGTTTAACAGGTAGAAATGGAAATGGAGAATTAGGCACTGGCACAACAACTAATTCCAGCAGCTACGTCTGCCTGGTTGAAACGTGTACTGTATTTGCAACCGTGAAAGCCGGTGCCTGGAACGATCCGACAGTCTGGACCTGCGGCACAATACCTTTGTCAAGTAACCTGGTCACTATCAAGCACATCATCAACATTCCGGCTAATTACCTGGCTCTAAGCGCTACGGTACGGTATGATGCAGGTGGCAAATTGGTTTTTGGAGCGGGCGGACGGCTAAAATTGGGCCCATAGTCAGATATAATGTAGCCAGGACGTCCACGTCCGGGAGACGCATAAGCGGCTAACTGATGTAGCCCGACGTCTCCCGGACGTGGACGTCCTGGCTACAATACAACCTCTACATCAACTTATAATCGTTGATCGACGTCTGAATTACTTCCCAGGATTCAGCTTGTCCATACACGTTGGCCAGTTCCATAGCGACAGGTTCATCGGGTAACGTTTTGTAGGTCAGGAAGTAGTGTCGGAGTCGCTTTACAACGGCTTCGGGAAGTTGCGCCAGTTCGGTGTATTGACCGTACATGGCGTCGCCTTTCAGCACGGCAATAATTTTGTCGTCAGCTTCGCCTTTGTCGATCATCCGAAAGCCCCCAATTGGGATAGCCTGTAGAATAAGGTCGCCGTGGGTAATTTCCCGTTCAGTCAGTACGCAGATATCGAGGGGGTCACCGTCGCCCATACTCACCACTTTTCCCGATTTTTCAGTAGCCAGTCTGGCAATTTGGTCGCCACAGTACGTCTGTGGAATAAACCCATAGAGCGCTGGCAGTACGTTCGAATATTGCTGTGGACGGTCGATTTTTAGATAGCCCGTTGTTTTATCAATTTCGTATTTAACCGTATCGGTTGGCACGATTTCGATAAAAACGGTAACTTGTTTGGGGGCTAAATCGCCGATAGGGATGCCATGCCAGGGATGCGCTTTAAAATTACTCTTCATTGATCTTGTGTAAGTATTTCAAATTGATTTACAAAGGAATGAATAATTAATAGTAGGGACTAGCTAAATCCGTATTGTTCATTATTCATTAATCATTATTCATTTCACACGGATGCTTTCTGTTCAGTAAAACCGACTCGTTCGGCCACAAACTGTTCGCCCGACCGGTTCAGACTCTGACGTACCAGCATTTCGCCTAAAAAACCTGCCAGAAACAACTGCACGCCCAGAATAATAGCGACCAGGCCGAAGAAAAACATGGGGTTATCCGTTACGTTCCGAAACCGCACTCCTCGTGAAATATTGATCAGCTTTTCGACGATGAGCCAAACGGCCATTACTGACCCCACAAAGAACGACAACGTACCTAACGTACCGAAAAAATGCATCGGCCGCTTGCTGAACCGGTGTACGAACGCAATAACCAGTACGTCCAGAAAGCCGTTTACAAAGCGTTCCAGGCCAAATTTAGTGGTTCCATACTTACGGGCGCGGTGTTGAACCACTTTCTCGCCGATACGTTTAAAACCGTTCCAGTTCGCTACAATGGGCAGGTTGCGGTGCATATCACCGTAGAGGGTCGGGGCAATTGTTTTCACGACTTTCTGCCGGTACGCTTTTAAGCCGCAGTTGAAATCATGAAGCTGCACGCCCGAAATCCAGCGCGAAACGGCGTTGAACAATTTGGTTGGCAGCGTTTTCGTGATGGGGTCATACCGCTTCTGTTTCCAGCCCGAAACAAGATCGAACTTCTCCTGCGTAATCATATCATACAACGTCGGTATTTCATCAGGACTATCCTGCAAATCAGCATCCATCGTGATGACCACCTGTCCGCGAGCGGCCTGAAAACCCGTTTGCAGAGCCGCCGTTTTACCATAATTGCGATTAAAACGAATACCGCGTACGTGGCTATTCTGATTTGACAACTGCTCGATAATCAGCCACGAGTCGTCGGTGCTACCATCGTCGACAAACAGGATTTCATAGGTATACTGACGTTCTGATACAACCCGCACAATCCAGTCGTGCAATTCGGGCAACGATTCTTCTTCGTTGTAAAGGGGGATCAGAATGGTCAGTTGAAGCGATTCGGGCATATATTTTCTAAACGCAAAGCACGCAAAGATTGTCGCAAAGGTCGCAGAGTTTTCAGAAAATCAGGTAAAAATCACGTAGCAACGTCTGAAATTCTAACGTATATACTTCCTTAGAACGATCGGGTTCCTGAAATGTGTAAATATCCAGCGTCGTTTCGGCCAACGTAACAGATTCTTGAAACGAAAATCCTATTACAACCCGAAAAATGGGCTTCTGCGCCCGATGACGTAGCGAAAGCTGATGAAACGGATACAAGCCACGATCTTTCGCCAGCTCGACCAGTTTTCCAGCTTCGTAAGGCGGCAAAAGCACCCACCACTGTCCATCGGGTTTTAATAAACGACTAACTGCTTCAATCAATTCCCCAAACGGTAATTCGTCCGTGTGGAGTGCCCGGTTCACAGCCGCATCCGGCGAACGAAGGTGATTGGTATAAAAAGGCGGATTAGTTAGAATACGGTCGTAATGATACGTAGTAGAAAAGTCCTGAATTCGTGTCTGTGCTACGTTCACCCGTTCGGCAAAGGGGCTGTTTGCTACGTTGTCCAGTGCCTGCCCCACTGCCGACGTATCAATTTCAACCGCATCAATATAGGCTGTTACGTTCCGTTGCGCGGTCATGAGTGCCAGCAGTCCCGTACCTGTCCCGATATCCAGTATCCGCCCCCCCAATCCTACGTCAGCATACGCACCCAGCACGCAGGCGTCGGTACAGACTTTCATAGCGGTACGTTCCTGATGGATGGTGAATTGCTTGAATCTAAACCGGGATTTAGCAGATTTAGGGATTTTCACGATTTTGTTATTAATAAAGCGTATCGAAGAAGTGACGTAAAATCCAGAAAATCCTTAAATCTGCTAAATCACGGTTCTCACTTCCTCCCAAAATCGGCGGGGTTTTCGCCCCAGACGGTGGTTTCCCACTTGAGCACTGGATTGGCGAATTTGTGTGTCTTGAGCCAGGTTTCGGCCCGATCGAGTAGGTCGAAAAGCTGGGCGTTGCGCGGGGTTTCTTCAAGTTTGGTATTTGCCTTTTTCTTCTGAACCCAACCGATGGCCGTCCGCGAATCCGAATAGACGGGAATGTTGCTTCCTTTTTGATGAAGTAAAGCCAGCGCGTGTACAATCGCCAGAAATTCACCGATGTTGTTGGTACCATCGGCGTAGGGACCCATCAGAAATAGGCGCTGCTTCGTGGCTAAATAGATGCCCTGATACTCCATATCGCCCGTAGCCGTGTTCCAGGCGGCATCTACGACTAAGCTATCCTGACGGGGTGGGCCAACAAGACCGTCGATTTTCCCTTGTTTGGCGGTTGTTTTTGGCGCTTGTCCAACGTGCAGGTGGGGTTTTTCCTTAAATGCTTTTAGGGCAGCCGGTTTGCTGTCGAACGATTTGAAAAGCGGTTTGGCAAAACCGTCGGTTTGGGCTTTAGCTTCATCCCAGCTGTCGTAAACGCCGGGTTTACGCCCTTGCCAGACAACATAAAATTTAGGCTTTTTCTGAGCCATATACGTATCAAACTAGTGCAAAACCAGCGCCCAAAAGTACGCAACGACACACCAGTTCACAAAATCGTTTGGTGCTACGTTGTTTTGGATCACCAACACTACATTGTTTCCAACCAGAGGCTTTTGCAACTTTATAGCCTACGTAATGAAGTCGTCGGTGTTTATGAAACTACGCTTTCTAATTTGTCTACTTCTAATAGGATTTACGTCCTGCTCGGATAGCTCTGAGCAACTTACTAGCTTATACCAAGCCCAATCGGCTGATCTTGAACGTATTGCAAACCAGCTCATCAACGAAAAACACGTTCGCGGTCTGACCCTCGGAAACCCGTGCGAAATGATAAATGGCTGGCGACGCTGCCAGCCATCGGCTCCCTGGGAAAACTGGGATATACAGAAAAAGCGTAAGGTGTATCAGCCTTCTTTATCAGCCGTGCTGGCCCACGAAAAAATCAGTCTGGCAACCTATGCCGGCTACAGTAATTTCCTGAAAATGAATAGCCTGACCAGCATTGACCGGGCCGCTGAATGTGACGAGTGTGTTACGTTCGAAAAAGATTTACATGGCTTGTTTTATACACGTACCACTACGTTCCAGCTCCGTCAGGATCACGAATACCTGTCTGTAAAAAAGCTGGATGCGCACTGGTACGTGTATACCCGCGACTGGAATTAAAAGCTGACTTACTGCACTTTGCGGAAGATGGACCAGCCTGCATACAACGCCAATCCGGCCAGCAAACCAAAGCCCAACGTGCGTGCTACGTGGAAAGAAATAGCTGACGGCATGTTCACAACCCCGTTTTCGTCGGTTTGCGCCGGTTGCTTTACATAGCGTCCTTCTGAGGGAATCGACCGCTCTTCAAATTCGTGCGCCAGTCGGTTCAGCCCTACCGCTAACTCTAAGCCCCGGACGGAAATCCCGTGCCCAGTACCAGCGACATGCGGATTTAAGTTGTTCAATTTCAGGACGGATCGCTTGGCAGCTTCCCAATCGCAGGTAAAATAAGCGGGCGGGCCGTGGAATTCCTCGCGCTGAGTGGCTACCGCCGTAAGGGCGTTCTGATTGGTCGTTACGAACGCGTCGCCGGCAATGAGCGTCCGGTCTTTATCCCGAAACAGTGAAATATGACCGGGTGAGTGCCCAGGTGTATGAATGGCACGCCAATCAGGCAATTCCGGTATTTGACCGTTATCGGCAATAGCCTGAACGCGGTCGCCAAAATCCATTGGCCCGATGGGAAACACCCACGACATATACGACATACCTCCTCCGCCAATAGCCGGATCAGGTGGCGGGTAGCTCGATTTCCCCTGTAAATAAGGCAATTCCAACCGATGCGCGTAAACCGGTACGTCCCAATCCTTTAAAAGCGTCTTGAGCGTACCTACATGGTCGGCGTGGCCGTGCGTAAGTATAATTGCTTTGGGTTGTGTTCCAGGGCCAAACAGTTCTTCGGCGCGTTTTTTTATAGCATCCGCATAGCCCAAGAAGCCAGCATCGACCAACACCCAATCATTGCCGGGGCCGGGCGTCCCGATAAAAAAAACGTTGACAAATAACGTTTTTATGCCTGCTACGTCGTCCGTTACGTCATAAGGTGATTTTGTGGACGTATCAATCAGCAAATCCAGTTCAAGTTCGTCTTCCATATTGGTTGAGTTTTGTAGCTGCTCAACCTACTGGACACCGACATTGTTTTGTAAAATAAGCGTATGGATTTTACCTTCTAACTTCGCTCTTCCCAGACCTGTGCTACGTTTACAATGACCTCAACCGCTTTCTGCATATCCTGCACCGACACCCACTCTAATCGCGAATGAAAAGCGTGTTCACCCGCAAAAATATTCGGGCAAGGCAACCCCATAAACGACAGTCTCGACCCATCGGTGCCACCCCGAATGCTACGTTGTTCAGCCGATAAACCGGCTCTGCGGATGGCCTCAAGGGCATTGTCAACCACGGCCGGATGATGGTCAAGCACCTCTTTCATATTCCGGTATTGTTCCCGGACAACAAACTGGGCAGATGAGCCGGGGTAACGTGCCAATACGTTATTGAGCTGGCTTTGCAGATACGTTTCTTTTTCGTGCAAACCAGCTTCCGAAAAGTCGCGAATGATAAAGTCCAGCACGGCTTTATCCTGATTTCCTTCCAGATGGGTTGGGTGTACGAAGCCTTCTTTCTCGTCGGTCGTTTCGGGCGAAAGGGTGTCTTTGGGAAGTGAAGCCAGTAAATCTGCGGCAATTTTCAACGCATTTTCCAGCTTTCCTTTGGCGAAACCCGGATGCGTACTCACGCCCTGAATTGTGATAGAAACGCCATCGGCTGAGAATGTTTCGTCCTCAAGTGTACCCAACGCTTCTCCGTCGATGGTATATCCGAAATGGGCGCCCAGTTTCTGCATATCCACTTTTTCAGTACCACGTCCGACCTCTTCGTCCGGTGTGAACAGCAGTCGAATTTGACCATGCTTTACGTCTGGATGGGTCATCAGGTAGTGAGCTGCATCCATAATTTCGGCAACACCCGCTTTATTATCGGCCCCGAGCAACGTAGTACCACTGGCCGTAATAATGTCATTTCCAAGCTGATGGCTCAGATCGGGATGGTCGGCGATACGTATCACCTGTGCTGAATCATCGGGCAATATGATATCGGAACCATTCCAGTTCCGGTGAATGATGGGTTTTACACCCGCTCCCGTTACGTCCGGGGACGTATCAACGTGCGAGCAAAAACAGATAACCGGTACGTTCGTTTTATCCGTATTCGCCGGAATGGTTGCGTAAACATAGCCCCATTCATCCAGTTCAGCATCGGCAACACCTATGTCAAGCAGTTCCTGAACCAACATCCGGCTGAGGTCTTTCTGTTTTTCGGTACTCGGATTGGTTGTCGATTGCGGATCCGACTGCGTATCTACCTGAACGTAGCGTAGAAATCGGTCGACGGCGGTGAATTGATAGTTTTGCATGGCTTGTACTGTACTTCATAACGACAGTTTCATCCCCTCATGCGAGGCTTTGAAACCAAGTTTTTCATAAAATCGGAGGGCTTCGGAGCGTTGTTTATCGGTGGTGAGTTGGAGCAAATGGGCGTTACGTTCCCTGGCTCGCGCGATTGCCCATTCCATCATTTGCCGACCAATTCCCTCCCCTCGCTGATCTTCTCGGATTCGAACCGCTTCGATCTGCGCCCGGATGCCGCCCTGATACGTTAGATACTGAATAAAACTCAACTGCAACGTACCGATCATCTCGCCTTTTTCGTCTTCAACAACAATCAATTCCTGATTACTGTCTGCGTTTATTTTGTCAAAAGCATCGTAATATGCTTCAGGCAAAGGATCGACGTAGCGTTCGCGAAGCTGGCCGAGTTTATCATTAGCCAATAATTTCACAATAGTTGCTACGTCCTGTCGGGTCGCTTTTCTGAAAACCATTTTACCGTATAACGTAGTCGGTTTATTCGATTATGCGTTACGTTCCAGAACGCCCACTAAATCGGCTGGGGAGTAATTGACGCTCTTGAGCGTTTTGTGGTCGGCATCACGGAAAACCAGGTATTTCCCATCCGATTCGATAAAATGACACGGAACACCCTTCGACTGATACGTTGCAACAGTCGCTTCGGCCTCCTCTACGGTTAGACAAGCCTTACTCATATTCGACCGCTGCACTTCATCGAACAGGGCTTTGAACTGGTGACCAAGTCCAAATTCGAGCACTGCTCCCGACAATACGTATTGCAGATCGCAGAGCGCATCGGCCACGGCCACAATGTCATTTTCGGCGATGGCGTCGCGTAATTCGTCAAGTTCTTCGGCCAGCAGAGCTACCCGCAACTGGCTACGGGCTTCGGACGGAATTTGAGGACTTTCTAAAACAGGGGCATGAAAGGTGCGATGAAATTCCGCGACCTGGTTCAGCGAATCAGGTTGTTGCATCTTATATTATGGATAATGAACCTGTTTAGGGTTTCTTCTTTTTAGGGATCTTGCGAAAGAAAATGATAAAGAAGGCCATAAAATGCAGCGCCT
>NZ_JACWZY010000002.1 GCF_014699005.1 Spirosoma profusum | reverse complement strand
TGAGTCAGTATGAATTCGTTTGGCAAAACAAAGTTCATACTTCATTGGGGGTATTTTGTTAAACCTTAAACAGGTTCATATACACCAAACGCTACGTTACATATCAAACAGAATTCGGGCGGGGTCTTCCAGGATTTGCTTAACACGTACCAGGAAACTCACCGATTCTTTTCCGTCGATAATCCGGTGGTCGTAGGAAAGTGCTACGTACATAATCGGGCGAATTACGATTTCGCCATTTATTACCACAGCCCGTTCCACAATATTGTGCATGCCAAGAATAGCCGATTGGGGCGCGTTGATAATCGGCGTCGACAGCATCGATCCGAAAATACCTCCGTTGGTAATCGTGAACGTACCACCCGTCATCTGCTCGATTGTCAACTTATTATCGCGGGCGAGACCAGCCAGCCGAACAACCTCTTTCTCGATACCAGCAAAGCTAAGCTGTTCAGCGTTTCGAATGACAGGGACTACCAGCCCCCGCTCACTTGATACGGCAATGGAGATATCGCAGAAATCGTTATAAACAATCTGGTCGCCGTCAATCTGGGCATTCACACCCGGGAAGTCTTTCAGCGCAATACAAACCGCCTTCGTGAAGAACGACATAAAGCCCAGACCAACGCCGTTTTTCTCCTTGAATTTGTCTT
Organism: Spirosoma profusum; assembly: GCF_014699005.1. Classification (GTDB taxonomy): domain Bacteria; phylum Bacteroidota; class Bacteroidia; order Cytophagales; family Spirosomataceae; genus Spirosoma; species Spirosoma profusum. The sequence goes on along the minus strand of NZ_JACWZY010000002.1, from coordinate 582,132 downwards.
TGTATTTGTTCCGCAAGTCCATGATTGGCTTCATGTCTACCTCGTTGAAGGTAGTCAGCATAGCTGTTTCATTTTTAACAGCAACCAACCGCCGGGCAACCGTCCGACGTAGCGAAGTCATCTTTTCCCGACGCTGATTTCGGCTACCTGCTACGGCAGGTGCAGAAGTTGGCGGAGGAGTTGCTTTCGGTGCAGCAGGAGCGCTAGGCGCTGTGGGCTGAGCAGGTGGTGTGGCAGGCGTAGCCACTGGCGTCGATTGTGATGGCGTTGCATTGATCGCATCCTCTTTAGTGATACGTCCCCCTACACCGGTTCCCTGCACTTGCTGGGCGTTAACATCTTTTTCTGCCAGAATTTTAGCAGCTGCGGGTGAGGCATGATGTGCAGCATATCCGTTTTGCCCATTCGAAGCAGCGGGTTCTGCGGCAGGTGTAGTTGCCTGTTGAGCGGGTGGTGTTGCAGGCGATGTAGCGGCCTGGGTCGGCGTACCTGCACCCACTTCAATTTTGGCAATCAGCGCGCCAATTGGCAATGTTTCACCGGCCTGAGCCATAATACGTAACGTACCGGCAGCTTCGGCAGGCAATTCAAACGTAGCTTTGTCTGATTCCAGTTCGCAGAGAACTTCGTCGAGCGCCACCTGATCACCATCTTTTTTGTTCCAGGAAGCAATTGTCACTTCGGTAACCGACTCACCTACGGCCGGTACTTTCATCTCGATCACCTGTGCACTACTCGAAGCAGGAGCCGGTTTCGCAGGTTCAGCAGCCGCAGGAGCAGCCGGTTCTGAAGCTGAAGCTGTTGATTCAGCCGGTTTAGGCGTTTCAGCTTTAGCTGGCTCTGATTTCGGTGCAGGAGCAGGTGCACCATCACCTGTTTCAATACTGGCGATGGGAGCGCCAATCGGTAATACGTCGCCTTCCTGAGCCAGAATGTGCAGGATACCATCGGCTTCGGCCGTTAATTCGAACGTGGCCTTGTCGGAGTCAAGTCCGCAGAGTACCTCGTCCATTTTCACCTGGTCACCTTCTTTTTTATACCAGGTACCTACTGTTACTTCAGTAATCGACTCCCCCACAGGAGGAATTTTCATGTCAACGGCCATAGATGTTAGTGAGTTAGTCGATAGTCATTAGTCAATAGTTTTCTAGCGACTGTTGGCTAATGACTATCGACTGTTTTTTATTCAAACGCTCTCCGAACGATATCGGCTTGTTCTTGTGTATGAATTTTGGGATAACCCGTTGCTGGTGATGCCGCAGCTTTACGCGAAATTACAGGCCAATTCAGCCCCACACGTAGCAGATACGTCCAGTAACCCATATTTTCGGGTTCTTCCTGCACCCAGAACACTTCGGCTTTTTTATAATTCGCCAATACGGCTTCCAATTGCGTTTTTGGCAGCGGAGCCAATTGTTCAATACGTACAATGGCTACGTCGTCGCGCTGGTCGGTCTGCTGTTTTTCGAGTAAATCGTAATAAATCTTACCTGTGCAGAGCAAAACGCGTTTCACTTTTTTAGCCTGCGCGTAACTGTCATCAATGATTTCCTGGAAAGAACCTTTAGTCAGATCCTCCAACGGTGAAACACATTTTGGATGACGTAGCAGCGACTTCGGCGACATGATAACCAGCGGCTTACGGAACGACCAGACCAGTTGGCGACGCATGATATGGAACAGGTTGGCGGGTGTCGTTACGTTCGCAACCACCATATTATACTCGGCGTAGAGTTGCAGATACCGTTCCGGGCGAGCATTTGAGTGCTCTGGCCCCTGACCTTCATAACCGTGTGGCAACAGCAACGTAACGCCGTTTTGAATACCCCATTTCGATTCCGCAGCGGCAATAAACTGGTCGATGATGAGCTGAGCACCATTCGAAAAATCCCCGAATTGCGCTTCCCAGATAACCAGTGCGTGTGGGTTCGCCATGGCGTATCCGTACTCAAAACCAAGTACCCCATATTCCGACAGCAGCGAGTTATACACCTGAAACTTCTGCTGACCTTCTTTAATGAAATCGAGCGATGAATACGTAGCGTTCGTATCGGCATCGTGTAGAACGGCGTGGCGATGCGAGAACGTACCACGCTGCACATCCTGACCACTCAACCGAACCGGCCGACCTTCCAGCAAAAGCGAACCATAGGCAAGCAATTCGGCCGTACCCCAGTTCACAATTTTGGTGTCAGTGAGCATCGCTTTACGGTCTTTCAGCAGCTTGTCAATCTGTTTCAGCGGCTTAAATCCTTCTGGCACTTTCACCAATGCTTGCCCAATGGTTTCCAACGTATCAGCAGCAACCCCCGTTTCCGGCGATTTTTCGAAATCCTTGGGCTCGCTGAACCGAAGTTCGGCCCAGTCAAGATCCAGACGTAGCGGTTTGTACGGAATTTCGGCTTTCTGCTTCACACGGTCGAGCCGATCCTGCAATTGCTGCTTAAACTCGGTATCCATCCGTTGCGCCAGTTCGGCATCCACGTCACCTCGCTTGATGAGCAGGTCTTTGTATAACTCACGCGGGTTGGCGTGCTTATCGATGATGTTATACATCGTTGGCTGCGTGAATTTCGGCTCATCGGACTCGTTATGGCCGTACCGACGATAGCAAACCATGTCGATAAATACGTCGCGATTAAATTTCTCACGGAATTCTACCGCCAGACGTGCACAGAAAATCACCGCTTCCGGGTCATCGCCGTTGACGTGAAAAATCGGCGCATCCACAATTTTCGCTACGTCGGAACAATAGATCGACGAACGGGCGTCATCAAAATCGGTCGTGAAACCGATCTGGTTGTTAATCACAAAATGGACCGTACCGCCGGTTTGATAACCAGCCAGTTTAGCCATTTGCGTCACCTCGTATACGATACCCTGTCCTGCCACGGCTGCATCGCCGTGTATCAGAATGGGCAGAATTTTATTGAAATCACCGTTATATTCTTCATCGGCCTGCGCCCGCACAAAGCCTTCCACAACCGGGTTAACCGCTTCCAGGTGAGACGGGTTAGGAGCCAGCTTAACACTGATTTGCTTACCCGATTTGGTTTCGATCAGGCTCGAATAACCAAGGTGGTATTTTACGTCGCCGTCACCATGCACCTGCTCTGGTACGTTCCCTTCGAAACCGTCGAAGATGGATTCATACGACTTACCCAGAATATTAGACAAGACGTTCAGACGTCCGCGGTGAGCCATGCCAATCATGACTTCCTCAACGCCCATATCGGCCGATGTACTGATAATTGTATCGAGGGCTGGAATGGTAACTTCGCCCCCTTCGAGCGAAAAGCGTTTCTGGCCTAAATATTTGGTAGCCAGGAAGTTTTCAAAAACGGTAGCTTCGTTCAGCTTTTCGAGAATACGTTTTTTCTCGTCGAGTGTCGGTTCGAAAACCAACGCTTCTTTCTCGATTTTATTCCGCAGCCAGTTCTTTACGTCCAGCTCGCGGATGTACATGTACTCGAAACCAATATCGCCCGCATAAATTTTCTGGAGCGATTCCATGATTTTCCGTAACGTAGCGGGTCCGATACCCAGCAATTTACCCGACTCAAAAACGGTGTCCAAATCCGCATCTGAAAGGGCATAATCGGGCAGGTCAACGCGGGGTTGACGGTCTTTCCGGGCTTTAAGTGGGTTGGTTTTGGCCAGCAGGTGACCGCGCGAACGATAGGCTTTTATCAGGCTGGCTACTGAAACTTCTTTCTCGGCGTGCGAAGCATCGACAGGTTTACTTACTGTAGCTTTTCCGTTACCGTTGGTGGGAGCACCGTTGGCTTTCTCGCCGTAGGTTAATGAGAACTCAAATCCTTTGAAAAATTGCTGCCAACTTGGGTCAACTGATTGAGGGTCTTGCCTGTAAGACTGATAAAGTTGATCTACGTAGGCCGCGTCGGCATTGGCTATATATGAATACTGGTCCATGACGGGGGCGCGTCGTTGTTTTGACCTGCAAAGGTAGCGTATCGCCCAAACAGTTTACTGCAAAACGTTCTGTTTTTATTTACTTTCCTTCCAGAAATGACGCCCTTACCTCAACAACAACAGAAAGCGTATTTTAGTTGAGGGCAAAAACCTCCCCAAAAAGGTTGTGACACAGAGATGCGCAGAGCATAAATGAGATTCACTGAGGATTATTCTCTGCGTATCTTCTTTCTCTCTGTGCATCTCTGTGTCACAACCTTTTTTTGAAAACCCTACAGGAGGGTTATTCTGAATGGCTATAACTTGTTGCACAATAACGTATCGTCTCGTTAGGCTGGTTGCTTATATTTGACGATAAATCGCGCCAGTACCCTACTTATGACCGTTCGCCCTGATTCTACTTTTCCGTCTTCTTCGCTCATCCAAAGGGGACAGCGTGCCCTGGGCATCCGACCGGAAGAAGGACAAACGGTCTGGTTGTTTTTTATTCATAATTTCCTGCTGGGCATTGGCACTATCTTGATCTACGTAGCAGCCAACGCTATTCTTCTCGAAAATCACCCTGAAACCAGCCTACCTCTCGCCTACGTAGCATCGGCCGTGTCGATGATTCTGGTCGGACGTATTTACGCTTATTTCGAGCACCATTTGGTGCTACGTAAACTGGCAGTACGTGTCTTGATCGCGGCTGTGGTTATGACCATTGTAGTGGCTGTGCTGGTGCTGGTTGGGCATTCGGTGGCGGCTGCCGTTGCCATCATGACGGGCTACCGGATCATCTATCTATTAACTAATCTCGAATTCTGGGGTGTTTCGGCGGTTGTATTTGATACGCGGCAGAGTAAGCGTTTGTTCGGCGTCATTAGTTCGGGTGATATGCCAGCCAAAGCCGCCGGGGCTATTCTGGCCGCTCTGGTGCACGCTCACGCCGACGTACTACGTCTACTGATTGTAGCGTTTGCGGCATTTCTGGCCGCGCTTTACGTGCTCTACCTCACTATCCAATCGCACGATGTACACGCGCCCCATCAGAATAATCGGGCCGTGGGTCGGGAGCCGTCGCAGTTGGTTGGCAAACGATTTGGCGGGAGTGAACTCGTATTTTATATGTGTCTCAGTCTGGCGCTGCTGGCCGCAATTGCTACCGAAATCGAGTATAATTTCTTTATCAACGTAAAGCACCGATTCCACAATCAGACTGATGTCATTCGCTACGTATCATACATACTGGCGTTGACGTACGGACTGGCGATGCTGGTAAAACTGCTGCTGTCGCGTCAGGCACTCGACCGATTTGGGGTGCAGCGATCTCTTTTGGTACTTCCCTGGATGGCACTGGTCGGGCTGGCTGGTTTAACAATAATGAACCAGTTTGTCACCAGCGAAACCGCACTATTGATTTACTTCTGCGGACTTTATCTGGTTTTCGAGGTGATACGTCGCGCCCTGTTCGACCCGGTTTTTCTGGTATTGTTTCAGCCCTTGTTACCACCACAGCGGCTGAAAGGACACACGCTGGCAAAAGGGTTGTACGAACCTTTAGGTCTGGGAGTTGCCGGATTTCTGATTTTTGCGCTGCATGCTACGCTCGATTCCTGGGTGCCGCTGGTATGGGTTGGCCTGATGGTTAGCGCGGTATGGCTGCTTCGACAAACGTATCGTAAATACCTGGCCGAACTGAACGATGCCATCGGACGCCGGTTCCTGGAACGCGATCAGCTTGCCATGCCCACCGCAGCGCAGAAAAGTCTGGTGAACCAGTTGAAAAGTTCGAATCCAGACGACGTAGTGACAGCCATTGACTGGCTCAGCGTGCATAATCCAACTGAACTGACGCATCAAACTCCCACACTCCTCAATCACACCAGCGCCAGCGTTCGGGAGCGTACCTTGCTGGCAGCCGCGCGGCTTGAACACCTCATACCCAACCGCCAACTGAATCACATTGCCCTGACCGATACCGAACCCGTGCTACGTCAGCAGGCGGCTTATTTGCTTGGCCGTCAAATTACTGCCGAACCGTCCGAACTGGCTCCATTTCTCCATCATAGTGACCTACATATTCGTCAGGGAGTTATCAAAGGGATTCTGGAATTAAATCCGCATAATCCAACTGCCCAACAGGCTTTAAAGGAACTGGCGAATGACAAAGATCCTGCCCGTCAGGAAATGGCGCTGAACCTGGTTGCTTCGCTACGTTTGAGCGATCTGGCCCCACAGGTCAACCGAAGTTTGACGAGCACGAATCCAGACGTAGCAAAAGCAGCCATCCGAGCCGCCGGGCGATTGGTTAATAACGATCTCACTACGTATCTGCTAAATCATCTTACCGATAAAGCACTTGGTCGACGGGTGCTCGATGCCTTAAAAGAGCGTGGCCCTTCGCTGATTCCGATGCTTCGGAAACTGGTCCAGTCATCCCCTGATAACCACGTATTGCTGGAACGTATCGCATCGATTTGCGGAGCCATTTTCACGCCCGAAAGCCGCCAGCTATTAAATCAACTGGCACAAAGCAATGATCTCCGATTGCGGGGAGCTACCTTACGAGCGTTACGTCGTTTTCCCGACGAACCCAACGATGATGTAATTTTCCGGGCGCTCATGCACGGCGAAATCATGTTGGCGCAACGGCTGCTTCACGGCAGTTTAACCAACCCGGAACTGGCCCAAACCCTTGATTATGAATTATCGGTGCTGATTCAACGATTGTTCGATATCCTCACACAACTTTATCCATCCGATACCATTATGGGTTCTCGTGTAGGCATCAGTCACCCGGCTCGTGAACGACGGGCCAATGCGCTCGAAATGCTCGACAACCTGATCCCCAGAACAACGTATCAAACGCTGCAAGTGCTTGTCGATGAGTTGCCTCGCTCCGAAAAAGTCCGTATTCTCGATGCAGAACTGAGTCCATTTGTAGCCGATGAAGCGATACAGGATTTTATTTTGCGTACTGGCGAAACGGTCTTTACCGCCTGGACAATCAGCGTTGTATTACGTAGCTTACCTGCCGACGAAGCCCAGGCTGCCCAGGAGTCGCTGGCGTCGCGCTTTCCTACCTTACCCCCTTTGCTCATGAGTCATTCAACTTCATCAGTCGACCAGATTTCGGCGTACGACCGCGTCCTGCTGCTGGCACGCACTAGTTTGTTCGCCCAAACCCCCGATAACGTACTGGCCAGCATTACGCCCATCATGCGGGAAGAAGCCCATTCGGCGGGCGACGAAATTTTTCATAAAGGCGATCTCGGTACAGGAATGTACGTGATTTACTCCGGTGAAGTTGTCATTCTGGACGGCGAAACAGAACTGGCTCGCTTCAGTCGGGGTGATTTTTTTGGAGAACTTGCACTGCTCGATACCGAAGCCCGGTCGGCCACTGTCGAAGCCATCACCGACGTGCGACTGCTACGTATCGACCAGGAAGATTTTTACGATCTGATGGAAGAACGTAGCGAAGTACTACGTAGCATTGTACGGAGTTTGTCGGGCCGTATCCGTCGGCAGAATGAAGTTATCACGCATGGGGCAACTCAGCTAAGCAAGCAGGGCGCATGAACTGGTCAGACGGAGATTCGTACGTATCAATCGGGATTGCCGTTTTCTTAGTCAACCAGGTTCGGAAGATTCTGGACACGCCAACACGGCTGCCCAAATGGGACATCTATTTCAAACAGGTCTGGTTATCGGCGTTCGTTCTGATGGCCCTCGGCGAAATTTTCCCTGATCCCTGGCGCGTGTGGTTCTGGCTGATTGTTTTTGGTGCGGTTGCCTATACCACCCGGCAACTCCGCGAACTACGTACTGCTCGAACTATCCTGATCGCTATTGCGCCTTATGCTGTTCTTATTTTTGTCCGCGATGTCATCAAATTTCTGCTACCGTCAGCTTATGAGGTCATTCAGGTTTATGTTGAATCAGCGACGATTTTTGCACTCATCTGGCTGGTTACGTTTATCCTGATTGCCCGAAATCAGAAGAAAGCGCTGGAAAGAGATCAACTGGAACGCGAGAAGGAAGCCGAACAGCGACGTATCATTGAAGAAAAGAAGGATGAACTGGAATATCAGGTTTCGCTACGTACCGCCGAAATTACGCAGCAAAAAGAAGAGCTGGAAAGGGCGTTGGTCGATTTAAGAGCCACACAAACTCAACTGATTCACAGCGAGAAAATGGCCTCGCTGGGCGAACTGACGGCAGGTATCGCGCACGAAATTCAGAATCCGCTCAACTTCGTCAATAACTTCTCGGAAGTGAGCATCGAACTCATCGACGAACTGGCCGAAGAACAAGCCAAACCCGAACGAGACACCGAACTGGAAGCCGATATTCTATCCGATCTCAAACAGAATCTTCAGAAAATTACGCATCACGGTGGCCGGGCGTCGTCTATTGTGAAAGGGATGCTCCAGCACTCACGGGCGGGCAACGGCCAACGTGAACCAACCGATCTGAATGCATTGGCCGATGAATATTTACGACTCGCCTATCACGGTTTGCGGGCGAAAGACAAAACCTTCAATGCTACCTTATCCACCGATTTCGATAAATCCCTGGGCACCGTCAGCATCGTTGCTCAGGACGTGGGGCGCGTCTTACTCAACCTGTTCACCAACGCCTTTTACGCCGTCCAGCAACGTCAGAAAATCCAGAAAGAACCTGGCTATCAACCCACCGTGACCGTCAGGACAAGCTGTGAGAATCATCAGGCGGTTATTCGGGTGAGCGACAATGGCACGGGTATGCCCGAATCCGTGCAGCAGAAAATTTTCCAACCCTTTTTCACCACCAAACCCACCGGTGAGGGAACGGGGTTGGGGTTATCGCTCAGTTACGACATCATCACCAAAGGCCATAACGGCACCATTGCCGTCGAAAGTCAGGAAGGGCAGGGCACTACGTTCACCATTACGTTGCCGGCCTAATTGCTCATCCTAAATCATAGAATGTGCGCTCATCGTTAAGGCATATACATAAAACAGAGGTAGACGTAGTAGCAGTCATGCGGAACTGGTTACTCGTTTTTTATTGCTTAGTTGCTTTACTCTCCGGCGCATATGCGCAGCAGGGTTGGCCACCGGTATATGATATAAAAACAGATACGTCGATGCTGACCCTTGACACGACGTATTTTCAAATACTGGAAGATCGCAGTGGAGAATTATCATTCGATCAGGTTCGACGAAACACCTCTTTTTACCACGGCTCTTTTTTCGATTCGCATCGACGGTCGCACGTATACTGGTTACGGATGCGGGTCAGAAATACGCTTCCTGACACCCTGAACCTTTATCTCTGTGATTTTTCCGGGAGTTATCTGGACTTGTACTGGCAGAACGCGAAACAACAATGGATACACGAGCGCACGGGCGTACTAATTCCGAAAAGTCAGTTGACGAAGCAAAATCAGGCTGAACGAAGTCGGCTTTTTTTTCAACTGTTGCCGGGTCAGCAGACCACACTTTATCAACGTTCGGCCAGTGCTTTCTGGGATGGGCCAATTCTGTATCTGTCGCCAAAACTACAGACCAAAACCCACCGGGCTAACGAGGTTTATACGGCCATGCAGGTTAAAGAAGGCTGGCAGAACGATTACTTCTCGGGTATCACGTTAGGAATTCTTGTGCTGGCCGTCTGTTATAACTTACTCATTTTCTTCTCAGTAAATGACCGTGTTTACCTGTATTTCAGCGTCTGTCTGTTCTTCTTCATTCTAGATCGGAATGTTGGGCAGATTCAGTCGATTTTCTTCGCTGAACAGCCTGATCTGTTTGCCTTTGCGCGTAGCTTTTTCTTCATCATTTTCTTTACTTTTTTCATCCAGTCGATTCGAAAATTCATTCAGCCATCCGACAAATTTCGATATCTGAATCGGATGATTTCGATTGCCCTGCTATTGACTGTACTGGCAAATGTTGCCTTGTTCTTCCGGGTTTCCTTTCCGTTGATACCGATTTATACGACAACCATACTGCTTGAAATTCAAATTCGAATCACCTATATATTTCTGATTACCCTGATTGTCAAAATGATGAATGAGGGTAGTACAGACGCTCGTTTTGCGTTGTTAGCCACTACGCCACTCCTGATATTCTGGCTTTACACACTGACTACCAATATTCTTGGCTATTTCTTCAAAATCAATTTCCGTCCCTACGTCGGTAGTTCGTTAGATTATGGTGAAGGCGTCTGTTTTGCCTGGTTAATTATCGTTTTTTCTGCAGCCCTGCTCAACCGATATAGTTTGGCCCGGAAGCAGGTCGTTCAGCAGGCAATCGAGAAAGAGCAACTGGAAAAAGAGCGAGAAATAGAAAAGAATCGTCTGATTGCCAACCAGAACGAATTATTGGAAAAGCAGGTCGAGGAACGTACCAGTCAACTAAAAACGTCACTCGAAAATCTGAAAGCAACTCAGAATCAACTGATTCAACAAGAGAAAATGGCTTCGTTGGGCGAACTGACGGCAGGTATCGCGCACGAAATTCAAAATCCACTCAACTTCGTCAATAACTTTTCGGAAGTGAGCATCGAATTAGTAGATGAACTAAACGAAGAGCGGGCGAAAGACAGTAACCGGGACGTAGAACTGGAAAGCGAGTTGCTCCAGGATTTAAACCAAAATCTTCAGAAGATTTCTCTGCACGGAAAACGAGCCAGCAACATCGTAAAAGGGATGCTGGAACATTCGCGAAAATCAACCGGAGAACGTGAACCTACGGACTTAAATGCGCTGGCCGATGAATACCTGCGACTGGCTTACCACGGACTGCGCGCCAAAGACAAATCCTTTAACGCTACGTTATCCACCGATTTCGACAAATCGGTGGATAACGTCAGTATCGTTGCTCAGGATGTGGGGCGGGTGCTGCTCAATCTGTTCACCAACGCCTTCTACGCCGTCCAGCAGCGTCAGAAAATCCAGAAAGAACCAGGCTATCAGCCGACTGTAAGCATCACCACGCGCTGCGAAAATAAACAGGCCATTATTAGAGTTAGTGACAACGGTACGGGCATGCCTAAATCTGTACAGAAGAAGATTTTCCAGCCCTTTTTCACTACCAAACCCACCGGTGAGGGAACGGGTCTGGGCTTATCGCTCAGTTACGACATCATCACCAAAGGCCATAACGGTACTATCACCGTTGAAAGTACAGAGGGTCAGGGTACTACGTTCACCATTACGTTGCCGACGTGAGCTTCATTTCTGTCATGCTGAGGTACGAAGCATCTTAAATTTTCCTCACCTGAGAGTCAGAATGCTTTAAGATGCTTCATACCTCAGTATGACAAAATCACTTCTACGGATATTGGTACGACGTACTGTAAAACTCAAAACAGCCCCTATCAACCAGGCCTAGAAAAATCCGGTAATTACCTTCCAGATCCATAAAACCAGTCTTCTGATACGTATCGGACGGATTTCCCGTATTAATGGCCGGACTATCGGAACGTAGACGAAAATCGGGAAAGCCTCTGAACTTAGGATCGGCGTTGCTTACGGTACCCCCAACGTACATTGAACTGCCAGCCCCATCCTGTATAATCGAATAGCTAATCTGCGAACCGGTAGCATATGCTTGAAAAACAAGGGGCCGTGAACCGCCCAGATTCATCCACACGATGCTATTTGTGATGTTCAGGAGGCCCCCGGTGATGGCTTTGCCAGTCTGAAGACATGAGTTATAGACCAAATCACAATTGATTATATTCAATTGAATAGTACTCGTTTCACTACCTTCAGCACCAGAATAACTATTGTATATAGCTCCGCCATTTTCCCCATAATTTCCCTCGAACAGGCAATTTCGAAGCGTTACTGTCCCAGTCCCCGAATTATACATTCCACCGCCCGCAGACGCCCCCCGATTATTGACTACGTAGCAGTTCTGAACAGTAGGTGAACTTGTCAGCGATCCCGTACTTATGTTAAGTATACCTCCTCCTGTATAGCCACCGGGCGGTATTGGTATTTCCGTGTTTGTTGCCGTACCGCCCCCGGTAATTACAAAGCCATCGAGCAACGTACCGTTAGCCACATTCTGCATCCAGACAATGTGATAACTGTTATCCGCCGATGCGGTTGTACTGATATTGCCCGACAACGTAGTGGTAAGCGGAAACGTCAGATTCACGTTACGTTCCTGAAGCGTAGTTTCTATGCCCAGAAAGCCGCCGAAAACCTTCGATCCCGACGTAATGGAAAAACTCGCCGTTCGGTCAGTTCCGGAGGTTGGTTTATAGAGGCCCTGCTGAACCCAAACCTCCTCGCCCGATTGGGCAGCCAGCAAGGTCGCCTGTAGGTTGCCCGAAGCATTCGCCCAGGACGTAGCGTCGCCGGTTCCGGTAGCGGTTGGTTTTACGTAGTGAATACGCGTGCCCATACGTAACGTAGCGCCCGTTCCTGATACGTATCGCCCATTCGGGTTGATGAGGACGTTCCGGGCGAGGGCCACATCGGCGCTGTTGGTCGTACTAACGGTATGACGTAGCACTACGTTATCGCTGCGACTCGGAACGCAAATGCACTCCCACGTATTGGGGTCATTCCAGAAACCATTCGTTCTCGAAAAAAACCCGATAGTCATCTGGTCCTCAAACGCTCCGATGTCGACGCGCCCGCCAATGACACGTGGTAGACCGCGGGGATCAATCGGATACAGCGAAAAAGACGTAGCGGTCGGATCGCCAGCGTTGATGAGGGGGCTGGTGGCCGAGAGTCGGCCGGAGAAAGGTGTTACAAACGCGGGGTCTACACTTACGTTGCCAGTCCCGCCTGCACAACCCGATATGCTTCCACAATCCTGAACATCAGCGTATTGAAAAACCGGCGCTACGTTCGTCTGATTAAGGAAATTCGCAGCTCCCGACGTAGCGGTATTATTCCAGATAATTGTGCTAACGGCTGTAAGTTGCGACGTACCAGTGGCCGACACGCCAGCCAGGTGTGCAACACCACCGCCCGAAAAAGCCGTATTCTCAGAAATCGTGCAGTTGGTAAGTCGGAGTGTAGTGCTGTTATCGTTTGTGTAGGTATTGATGGCCCCACCAGTGCCGGTCGTACTATTCTTGGCAAACAGGTTATTTCTAAATGTAATCTTACCATTGGAGCCATTATGAACACCTCCCCCACCCGATGCACCAGCCTGATTATTGATGAAAGAACAATTGGTATAAAACATGATAGCTCCTCCATTAAAAGCGCCACCGCCCGACGACGTTGCTACGTTGGCAATAAAGGAGCAATCGGTATAGGAGATCGAATTAAAGGCATCGGTCGTTCCGTTCGACGTACCGGCTCCCAGTACCGACGTATTACTGACAAACTGACAACTTGTAATTACCGGCACACTGAAGTCTTCCACGTATAAACCGCCCCCTGAAATCGACGCTACGTTATTCTGAAGTTTGCAAAGGGTCATTCTGGGCACGCTAACGACAGATGGAGTAGCCCGGCAGGTGATACCTCCCCCATACTTATCATTGAACGCACTTCCGTTGGCAACACCATCCCGGATTACAAATCCGTTCAGTTCCGTGTTGCTGTTGGCTCCCAGAAACGTAACGACATGGTACGCATTATCAAGCGTAGAAGCGGCCACGCCCAAATCGCCCGATAGAATGCAGTTTTCATAGTTTTGCAGGGACTGCCAGTCGACCAGAGTTGTTTCTGTTCCCAGAAAACCGCCGTATACTTTTACACCCGATTTAATCAGAAACGTTTTCGTACGCGCATCGCTCGGCGACGCATTGCCTGTTACGTCGCGCGAGGGGTAATACGTACCGGTTTGCACCCACACCTGATCGCCCCCGGATGAGGCATTGATCATCGCCTGTAAATCACCGGATGCGTCGACCCACGAATTGCCCAGGCCGGTGCCCGTAGCGGTCGGTTTTACGTAGCGAATGGTTTGGGCGTGAGCTATCCCGGCGAACAGGCATATGTATACTATCCCAAAGTAGACCGTGTTTTTCATAACCGTTTAAAGTAGTTTACTTTTCGGTAAGCGCTGTTAATGAGGATACTACAATCGGGAAATTTACGTAGTAAAGCGAACTTGAATGTACAACCGGTATGTTTTCGCGTACCGATTGCAGGGATTAATTATCGCCTGAGTAAACGGTCAATCTATTTCGGGAGATTTAGCCCACCAGTCGTGCCAGCAGTTCGTCTTTCCGCCGACGTGATACGTCGATAATAGTGCCGTCGGTTAACTCAATTTGACCGCCTTCGAAGCGAAGGTATCGGCGAACGTGCGCGAGGTTGATCAAATGCGAGTTATGGACCCGAAAGAAGTTGTAATTGGCCAGCAATTCTTCAAACTCACCCAGGTTTTTTGAGACAAGTACCGACGTATGGTCGGTCAGAAAGAATTGCGTGTAATTGCGGTCCGATTCGCAACGGATAATAGTTGCTACGTCCACAAACAGCAATCCCTCAAAAGTCGGCAGGGCGATTTTGCTACGTGCCGGATGCTGATTTTTCAGGTTGTCGAAGAAAATCTGGTACTGCTGCGCCTGTTGCTGCTGCGTCTGGCGAACACGGGCTTTTTCCACCGCCCGTTTCAGTTCTTCCAGCCCAATGGGTTTCAGCAGGTAATCGAGCGCACTGAACTGAATCGCCTGAATCGCGTAATGATTATAAGCCGTCGTGAAAATAACGCTGAACGTAACATTGGGCAAGGCTGCCAGCAGGTCGAAACCGTTCAAAAAAGGCATTTCTACATCCAGAAAAATGGTATCGGGCTGGTGCTGCAAAATAGCATCGATACCGTCGGTGGCCGATGTGCAAACTGCCACTACGTCGATATTGGGCAAATAGCCCAGCATGAGCCGCAGCGTTTCGACACTATTGGGTTCATCGTCGATAAGTACCACCCGAAGACTCATGTTTGCGTAGCTATTTTTAAACTTTCGACACTATTGCCAAAACAGGCATTTTTGTCTTGCTGAAACACAAAGCATCTTAATGCATCCGAACTTGAGGGTTATGAAACATTTATATGCTTCGTGCCTCAGCATGACAAAAATGGCTCATTTTGGCAATTATGCCTGAAGCCCTACTGTTTAGACGTGTTCAGCAGCAAAACGATACGTAGTACTAATACGTCGGTAAATCAATCGTTACGCGAGTACCCGCCGACGTACCATCATTCTGGTATAAATCGTCGATAACCAGCGGGTTGCCGACGTAGTGATCTTCATTGAGCAACGCCAATCGTTCGGTTGTGAGCGATAATCCAGCCGAACGGTGGCGAATCCGATTCACGCTTTCGAGTTCTGCCGACCGCTTACGACCTACGCCGTTGTCTTCGACCGTACAACGTAGTCGGCTGACTGTCAGCTGGGTAAAATTGATACATATGTGACCATTATCCGGTTTATGCATCACCCCGTGCCAGATGGCATTTTCTACAAAAGGCTGGAGCATCATACCCGGAATAGATACCGCATACGTATTGAGGTCGGGCGCTACGTCGATACAGTACGTAAATCGCCCGTTGAATCGCAGACTTTCCAGTTGCAGATAAACGGTCAGCATCTCGATTTCGCGTTGAAGCAACGTAGTAGCCGACCGCGACTGATCGAGATTGAATCGCATCAGATTGGCAAACTTGCCTAAATAATCGGAAGCAATCAGTGGTTCTTTCGACAGAATAAACCGTTGAATCGAATTCAGGGAATTGAACAGAAAATGCGGATTTATCTGCGCCCGAAGTAGTTTATTTTCGGTTTCGGCCAGTTTGGTTTTGGTTTGTTCCCGTTCACGGATACTTTCGAAGAGTTGCGTCTGTGCCTGAAAATTCTCCCGTCGGTATACGTTGATACGGTCGGCCAGCGCGAACGAAAGCAGCACCGTTTCCAAGGCTGTACCTACGCGTACACCATTAACAGTCAATAAGTTCTGAGGTAGTAAGCCATTGAGTTGCGCTACAAACATAACGGCGCTCAGGAAAAAAATACTCCAGGCCAGTACGTAAAAACGAGCTTCGCGAACACCACGCATTAGCAGGTATATGCCAATGCACCACAAGTAAATGGCTGTGGCGATAATCAGTCCTTCCATCACAATCGACGCCTGCACCCGAAAACCCAGAATGATGAACAACTGAGGCAACGAGCAAGCCACCAGCAGGCACGTAATTCCCTGATTGATACGCATTGAATGGCGAGGTGTATCCAGAAAACGGCGGGCAAAAAGCAGAATAAATACCAGTGCCAGACTATACACGACGCTGGCATAAAATGAGTACTGCGGAAAAAATTTCGCCATCACCAACTCATTCGTATAGCCTCCGATGTCAGTAGCGAGCAGGATGAACAATACGTAGGCAACGTAGTACAGATACGCCACGTCGCGGATGGCAATCAGCAGAAAGCCGTTATAGAGCGCCATTGCCATCAGTATACCGAACAGTAGTCCGTGAAACAAATCATTTCGGTGGCTTTCTTCGGCCATTTGGCGAACCGTAATGAAGCGCATGGGGAGCACCAGGGGCATAGCATTCCAGACCCGCAGGTAACACGTAACGGTATCCGACGTAGTGGAAAACGGAAACGGCCGGAAGTACGTCAGATTATGCTGAATATCTTTCGGACTGTCCAGAAAATGGCTCCCTTGCTGGCTGATGTGAAGCTTACCGCTACGTTCCGAAATGCTGTAGAACCGTAAGTCGTTAATCATGTAATTGGTCGATTCGAGCAACCAGTCGCCGGGTTGATCGGCCACCGCCCGGAACCGGAGCCAGATAACGGCATTCGACGAACCAAAGGCAAGCGAAGCCCCATTGTTTGGCAGAAATCGACGACTGTATTCAGTGCTACGTATCTGCTCGAACGAAAGCTTACCCGACTTATCAATCAGCACCTGAACGGCCTTTCCCGGCAGCGGAGTAGCCTGCCCATCGGCCAGTCGGACAACCGGCTGCGTCTGGGCAAAAACAGGAATCAGGCATAACAGACAAAGGACAGGCTTCCACATGACACTGAAAACTACGCAAATTTTCTATCTTTGGCATATCCCTGTATAATGATGAAAATATTAGTTGTAGACGACGAAATAGACGTAAAAGACCTCTTTGAGCAACGATTTCGTCGCGAGATCCGCAATGGTGAATTCGAACTAAGCTTTGCCAACTCCGGCGAAGAAGCTCTGGGTTTTCTGAACAATCACACGTCGGAAGTTATTTTAATTTTATCCGACATCAACATGCCGGGCATGAGCGGGTTTGAACTGCTACGTCATATCCGTGAAGATTTTCAGGAACCCCCACCGCCCGTTGTGATGATGATTACGGCCTATGGCGATACCAATTCACACGATCAGGCCGTGGAGATGGGGGCCAATGACTTTTTGACCAAACCGCTCGATTTTGCGGTTCTCAAACAAAAACTGCGTGAGGTGGCATGACGGCAAAAATATTGGTGGTTGACGACGAAACTGACCTGGAATTACTCATCAAACAGAAATTCCGGCGACAGATTCGGGAGAAGGTGTATGATTTTGTGTTTGCCCACGACGGTCACGAAGCCCTCGACATGCTGGTGCAACAGCCTGATGTTGATATGGTTCTGACCGATATCAACATGCCGGGTATGGATGGGCTGACCCTACTGGTGAAACTGCACGAAAACAATCCGATGCTGAAGGCAGTGATTGTATCGGCCTATGGCGATATGGACAACATTCGCACGGCCATGAACCGGGGCGCCTTCGATTTCGTGACAAAGCCTGTAAACTTCGAAGACCTGGAGTTAACGATGCAGAAAACGATGGAGTATGTAGCACAACTCCGGCAAACGTTGCAAGCCATCAAGGAAAACAACATTCTGCGGATGTACGTCGACGAATCCGTGCTGACGTTCATGAACCGTCCCGAATACGAGAAATCCCTTTCAGCCAGCGAAGTTGTGGTAGCCACCGTGTTGTTTATCGACATCTGCGGCTTCACGGCCATTTCCGAACGCGAATCGCCTGATACGGTAGTGCGGCTCGTTAACCGCTATTTCGACGTAATGGTGAAGGAGATTATTGCGCAACAGGGTCTGGTCGATAAGTTTATGGGCGACGCCGTGATGGCCGTTTTCCGGGGCGAATACCACCTCGACCGGGCCATCGAAGCCGCGCTGGCGGTACGTACCCAAATTTCGAAACTGGAAGATAATCTGTTGAATAATCTGACGTATCGTCCGGAAGTATCGATTGGTATCAACAGTGGCGAAATGGTGTCGGGCAATATCGGTTCCACTACGTTACGTCGGCTGGATTATACCGTCATCGGCGACGCCGTCAACACGGCCCAGCGGCTACAATCGGTAGCACAACCCGGCCAAATCGTCATTGCGGAATCGGCCCAGCAGCAAATCGCCGAATCCTTCACCTGCGAACGTATCGGCGAAGTCAGTTTGAAAAATAAAGCCGAACCGGTGGTGATTTATAACGTATTGGGGTGAGGTAACATGGACAAGTGTTCGTATGGTTGTAGACTAAATCAACACGTAGTCAGAGATCGTCTATTACTTATCTAAGAAACAGTCACTTAGTTAAGCAATTCAATACCTGTATGCATTACGTCTATATTCTTCAATGTGCCGATGGTTCCTATTATGTTGGTATGACTAACAACCTTGAACGTCGATTAGCTGAGCACGAAGAGGGATTTGACCCAAATTCTTACACCTATAGTCGTCGCCCCATTCAGATACGTTGGTCAGAAAGCTTTCAGTCGCCGATGGCCGCCATTAACGTAGAGAAGCAATTGAAAGGGTGGAGCCGAAAGAAAAAGGAGGCCCTGATAGATGATAACTATTCGTTATTACCGAAGTTGTCGAAGTCAAAGCCGTCGGCTAAATGAACTGATAGCGAATGAATTTTGCTGACGCACGGCCCTTCGACAAGCTCAGGGTGACGGCCACTTTGGAGCTGTTTAATTAGATGACTCAAGTTCCCTGTCACCCTGAGCTTGTCGAAGGGCCGTGCGTCAGCTTTTTAGCCAAAGAACATAGTCCACGTTAAGTTATTACTTGCGAAAATCCTGGCCCCAATCACTCTTCCGCCAGCGTTCTGGAAATGTTCATGCGATAAACACCAAGCGCGGGCAGAGCTGCGGCCATGAGACCAACCAGAAGCGCGATACCCAGCAAACCCCACTCTTCGGGGAGAATGCCAAAAGCGGCCAGATTGTAGTGATATTCATCGGAAACGCTGGTTGAAAACAGCCACAAACCGACGCGGCTCAGGAGAATGCCCAGCACGAAACCGATGATGGCCAGTACTAACCCTTCCAGCAGGAGCATGCCGAACAATTGCAGGCGAGTTGCGCCCATCGACAGCATCAGAGCCATTTCATATTTGCGTTCTTTCAGCGAATTATAAAGCGACACAAAAACGCTGATACCCGAAATAAGCATAATCACGATGGCCAATCCACGTAGCGTTTCGACGCCCACACCCAACAGGGAAAACAGCCGATTCACCTCAATATTTGGGAGAGCCGCCTGAAGTTTAGAGTTGTTATTGATACCGCGAGCCAGCATCATACCCAGCGGATTCCGAAACTTGATGAGCATGCTGGTGATTTCGCGTGGACCCTCCTCTTCATGGTCTTCCCCTTCATGCGCTTCGCCTTCTTCATGGTGCTCTTCGTGTCCATGAACGGCCCAGACGCTCGATACGGGCGTCAGAATAAGTTGGTCGGTAACTGTATTGGTGGGGTTCAGAAGACCAACTACTTTGTATTTTGTATCACCGTGTTCTTCTCCAGCGCCATCGAGCCCGTGCGAACTGGCGAACGTATCACCCAGTTTCAGGCCCGTAACAGCAGCCACACGCGGCCCAACCACAACTTCCAGACTATTTTGAAAGAGTTTCCCTTGCCCCACAGTAGCGCCAAAATGGTCGAGATACTGTTTGCTGGTACCCACAATCCGAAACGACCGGTAATTATCGCCCATCGCCAGTGGGATGGCAGTTTTAATCATCGGGTTACGTGTCAGACGTTCGGCTTCGTCAAGGGGAATATTACCCGTTGGGGAATCAATCTGGTAGATGCTCGACAGAATCAGTTGCAGCGGACTTCCTTTTGCCCCCAGCACCATGTCGATACCTTTAATATTTCGCCGGAACTGGTCGTCTAACTGTTTATTTAACAACAGCAGCAGCGAAATAATGGTGATGCCAAAGGTCATCAGCAAGCCGCTCAGGAAACTGCTCAACGGCTTATCTTTCAAATTACTCCAACTAATTCGAAACAGATTCATGATGAAGAGGGGCTAAAATATATGCTGTATGATGCATAATATATGATGTATGGCAAGTAGGAAATACATTCTACATCATACATCAATTTACAAGTCCAGTTTAAAATGATGACTCACAATATTGAATCGTTTGTTCAGATAAAGCCGGTGAGCATCGTATCGGGCCGGATTCTGGCCCGAATCTAATGATACGCACTGACAACCAGCTTTTCGCGCTTCGTCGACGACAAAATCGAGCAAAGCACTGGCATACCCTTTCCCACGACCTTCGGGCAATGTCGATAAATCGTCGATATATAGCGTTTTGCCACTGTACAGGAGATTCATGTAGCGATACCCCACCACAGCAGGCGCATCGCCAGCCTCAGTATCGATAAATGCCAACACAAATCCATCACTGGCCTGCTGTAATTTAATACGTTCAAAAGCCCGCTCCGGCGTCAGGTGCGAACGTAGCGCCAACATGGCAGGTATACACCGCTGAATATCAGCGTCAGATTGGGCAATTTTTGGCGTCATAGTTGTTCCCGAATGGTTTGTAAAATAGCGTTGCCTCCCAGTTCCAGAATACTTCCGGCTAACGTACGTCCCAGATGCGTCGCTTCTTCCGACGTACCACTCACTGTCTCGCGAATGAGTTCGCTTCCGTCCAGACTCACCAAACCACCCGTCAGGCTGATGGTACGTTCGTCAGTCCAGTGGGCCAGGGCGAAGGAAGGAATGCTACATCCTCCTTCAAGCCGGGCCAGAAACGCCCGTTCGGCCTGCAGACAGGCTGCCGTTGGTACGTGATTGATAAGCTTCGTAATAGTTTGACGTAGCGGTTTGGCCAACGACGTAGCAACTTCAATTGCTACGCTTCCCTGCCCAACAGCAGGAATAAATTGATCGATGGGTAAATGCTCCACAATTAAATCATCGTACTCCATACGATGCACACCCGCGTAAGCCAGGAGCAGAGCATCGCACTGGCCTTCATCAAGTTTGCGGATGCGGGTTTGGAGGTTTCCGCGCATATCCACTGTAGTTATATGTGGACAATAGTGACGTAGCATTGCCACCCGGCGCGTTGACGACGTACCAATTCGAAAAGGCTCTCCGCTCCTTAAGGATAAATTTTTATTTCGGCTAACCAATACGTCGTTGGGCGTTTCGCGCTCCGTGAAGGCAATGATTTCGAGGCCGGGCGGCAGTGTTGAAGGCAAATCTTTAGCACTGTGAACGGCAATATCGATACGTCCCTCGTGGAGCTGATCTTCCAGTTCCTGTGTAAAAACCCCTTTGCTACCAATCTTCGACAACGAGCGATCAAGTACTACGTCGCCTTTGGTTTCGATAAAAATCAACTCCGACGATACGTTACCCCGTCGTAATAACTCCTGAATGTATTCCGCCTGCCAGACAGCCAGCCGACTGCTCCGGGTTCCAATTCGAATATGCATGGTACGACAAAGATAAGGCAGGAAAACCAGCTTTACGTGTGTATTCGTATGGAGAGCAGTGTGGAAAGACAACCACAGTCAGCCCCAAAAATGCAACAGTCAGGTATTGGAACGCGTATACGTCAAAAAAGCCGAAATCATCGCTAACCGTGCCAAAACGGCATTATCGACCATTTTTAGACTACTTTTTTCCTGACAGGCTGGCGTAAAAATTCCGATTAATCCTTTAGGCACGAGGTTTGTCTAAAGATTAGTTATTGAACAGTAAATAGCACTCCACTATGAAAGCGATAGAAAATGTGTTTCAGGGAACAGGCGGTCAGATTGACCTGCTAAACACGCTCTACGGTGGTTCGAGTCAAACTACCATGAACGTAGAACGTGATGGGGAACGCCTGGTGATTACCCTGGTGGCCCCCGGCGTAAAGGCGAGTTCCTTCAATGTACTGGTCGAAGGCAACAAGCTTATTTTATACACGCTGCTGGTCAGCACATCCGAGCAGCAGGAAGATGGTCATAGCCAACGGTTAGCTGTGCCAATGTTTCTGAGGGTGCTGGATATTCCATCGTTTGTGGACGTCGACCAGATTGAAGCCATCCACGAACACGGTAAAGTACGTGTTACGTTGCCCTTCAAAGATGAAGAGCAGATGCACCGACGTATTGATATTAAAAACCTTTTTGAGTAGCGTATTTTATTTCCCTTCCGGGGCTTTGCTTGCCCTGTTGCCTATAGATGATTACTAAGTCGCTTTCACGGAAGCGACTTTTTTATTTTTAGGGTCAATAGTCGTCAGTAAATAGTCATTAGTGATTAAATCATTGCTCACACTAATAACTATTTACTGACGACTATTGACTTAATCCTCTCGCCCTTCTTTCCGGTTGGCGTCGGCCATTCGGACGATTTTGGGCGTGAACTTCGCCAGTACCGATACCAGATCGCTTTGAGCGCCAATTACGGTTTCGATGTCTTTATAAACCATCGGCGCTTCGTCCAAATCGCCACCAATTAACTGGATGTCAGCCTCCTGCAACGCCTTGTTCAACTGAGAACGCGTAATGTTGTTGAACGCCTGCGTACGTGACATCCGACGACCAGCTCCGTGTGATGCCGAGTTAATTGAGTCGCTGTTACCGCGACCGCTTACTACAAATCCCGGCTGCGTCATCGACCCCGGAATGATACCCAGTACGTCGGGGCCAGCGGGCGTAGCACCTTTTCGGTGAACAATCACATCGCGTCCATCGGCCAGTTTTTCTTTCCAGGCAAAATTGTGGTGGTTTTCAACCATGACCAGCGGTTTTTGCCCAATGGATTTAGCCAGTTTGCTATGAATTTCGTGGTGATTGGCCGACGCGTACTCACCCGCCAGGTTCATGGCAATCCAATATCCCTGTCCCTCTTCAGAGTTCAGATCGAGCCAGGCCAGGTGAGCTGCCTGCTTTGGCAGACGGGTTTTCTGCATGGCCAGTTTGGAATAATAATTCGCTACGTTGCCACCAAATCCCCGCGAGCCCGAGTGCGATAATAAGGCTAGATACTCACCCGGTGGCAGGTTCAGTTGAGGGTCTTGTTCATACACATCTACAATTCCCCACTCCACAAAATGGTTGCCGGTTCCGGAGCTTCCCAACTGCCGATACGCTTTGTCTTTGAGGTCACGAATAACTTTGGTAGCCTGCCATTCGGGCAAATCCATGACACTTTCATCGAACTTGTCGCGGGTTTCGCCCCCGATGCCAAATTTAGTTTGCTCTACCAGCGATTTTTTCAGCAGATGCGGTTCTCGTTTCATAAATGCGGGCGGTAAATCGAACACTGAAAGGCACATTCGGCAGGCAATATCGACGCCAACTGCAAACGGAATCACCGTATTCGACTCCGTAGCCAGCACACCGCCAATCGGCAAGCCATACCCCTGATGGGCATCGGGCATGAGCGCACCCGCCACCGAAATTGGCAGACTTGCTGCCGTTGCCATCTGTTGCAGAGCGCCTTCTTCAATATAATCTCGTCCGAAAATGGCATAGGGCAGCGTTTCTGACCGCAACTCGAACATTTGTTCTGACTGTTTTTCGTCCGTGTTTAGTACGTAGGGAGCTGGTTCGGCTGGCAGAAATGTTTTGCCCGTCTCACTAAGTGGAACGGCAATTCCCTGCTTATTCAGCGTATAAATAGCCTGCGCCAGATTCGTGACTTTGTTTCGGGAGAAAGCCGCTTTTTTAGGGTTCTGAAACATTTGGGCCAGCAATTCCATGACTTTCTCTTTCGGATAATTAGCCCGTTGAATCATGCCGTTCGCTACTCGCAGAAACATATCATGTAAATGCTCAGGAATGGGCGCGAGTTGTAAAAGGTCTTCTGTTGAAATAAGGGTTTCCATGTGGATTTTGTATTTGTGTGGTACAAAGGTTATAACATACTACGCAGTGTTTTTGCGCAGTTGAGAAATTTTTTCGACTTTTCTTAAAAATACACCTTATGCCTGCCAATCGAAACGCCCTGATACGTTACAAAACGCTGGATGCCTGCTTACGGAATCGGTACCGCAAATGGACGCTTGACGATTTAATCGAGAAAGTTTCGGATGCGCTTTATGAATACGAAGGCGTGGTAAAAGGCATCAGTCGACGTACCGTTCAGGCCGATTTGCAATTGATGCGAAGCGATAAACTAGGCTATTTCGCGCCCATTATCGTGGTCGATAAGAAGTATTATACCTACGAAGATCCAACGTACAGCATCACCAATATTCCGCTTTCGGACGGTGATTTATCACGCATGAACGAGGCTGTTGAAGTACTAAAACAATTCAAAGGTTTCTCGCATTTTGCTACGTTGAACGAGGTTGTCCAAAAGCTGGAAGATCACGTGTACTCGACTGCACAAAAGTCGGGTTCGGTTATCGATTTCGAGAAAAATGAGAATTTGAAAGGGCTTCATCTGCTGGATGATCTGTATCGGGCCATTGTTCAGAAGCAGCCACTTGCCATTGATTATCAGTCGTTTTCGGCGCGAAATCCTCAAACTCTTACGTTCCATGTCTGGTGGCTCAAGGAATTTAAAAATCGCTGGTTTGCAGTCGGCGTCTGCGAAGGGAAAGAACAAATTCTGACCCTGGCTCTGGACAGAATGTTACGTATCACGCCCGCCCCCGACCTCAACTACGTAGCAAGTCAGGTTGATCCTGATACGTACTACCGCGATGTCATTGGCGTTTCGGTAAGCCCCAACATGCGGACAATACCGGTGAAATTACTGGTTACTCACCACCACGCTCCCTACGTAGTGACCAAACCCCTTCATCATTCACAGCAGGTGATTAAACGGACGTCAGAAGGTGTAGTCATACAACTTCAGGTACAACATAATTTTGAACTGGAACGCGAAATTCTGGGCTTTGGCGAAGGCATGATTGTTCTCGCTCCCGAACGACTCCGCGCAGCCATCCGCGCCAGATTGAAATCCAGTCTTTCCGCTTACGATACGTTACTTGAGAACATTGACTAAGTTAACGCGAACTATGATATTTCTTTGGCTAAAAAGCTGACGCATGGCCCTTCGACAAGCTCAGGGTGACAGGGAACTTGAGTCATCTAATTAAATAGCTCCAAAGTGGCGGTCACCCTGAGCTTGTCGAAGGGCCATGCGTCAGCTAATTTCAACTCAGTCTCGACCAACCAACGTATTATTGACTCAGAATCTCATAGTTCACATTAAGTTAAGCACTACGTAGCAATGACATTATTCAGAGGAAAATCTAAACCAATGGCAACGTAACACGAAACTCGTGGCCGTCGTCTTCTATGGTAGGTGTGGGTTGGCCCAGCATCTGATACTTGCTCAGAATGTTGCTCAGTCCTACTCCATTACTCAATGCGCGGGTCAGTTTCCGTTGCAGATTATTACTGACAATCAGTTGTTGTTGAGCATCCGTTGTGAGTGAAATAATGAGCGGTTGCTCGGGCAAAATAATATTGTGCTTCACCGCATTTTCGATCAGCAGTTGTAGCGTCAGTGGCGGAAGCTGGCGTGTTTCCAGGCCAGGTTGTATAGCGGTAATGAGCGTTAACGCGTCGCCGTGGCGGGTTTTCAGCAGGTGGTAATACGAGTTGATAAAATCCAGCTCACTCGCCAGCGGAACCAGGGGCGTTTCGTTGCTACGTAGCAGATACCGATAAACCGTGCTAAGTTCTTCACTGAACAGTTCAGCCTTCTGAGGATCTTCGCTAATCAGGGCAGTGAGCGAGTTAAGACTATTGAACAAAAAGTGAGGGTTAACCTGCTGACGTAGCGCGTCCAGTTCGGTTTGCATCTTCGCCTTTTTGAGGGCTTCGGCATCGGTTATTGCCAGTCGATACAATTTCAGATAATAGATAACTTCGTAAATACCACCTACGATGAAGGCAAACGAAATAGCCATCGCAATGTGCGTCAGGTACGTTTGCCGTGTTGGTGTCGCAATCAACCCAGTTGGGTCAATCTGGCTAAGGCTCCAGGTTTCGATAGGTTGCAGAATGGCGATCAGTAGGGCGTAGCCGATAAACGTGAGCAGAACCCGCCAACCCGTTCGGTCAATTTGCATGTAGCGCGCTCTGGCCCGAAATACCCACCAACGTAGCAGTTCCCAGGTTGCGACTGTTGATGTCACTCCCCAGAAAAACGTAAGCAGTACTAAAGCCCAACTAAACCCATACTTGTTTACGTAGTAATACACAAACGGTAAGACGAACAGAGGAACGCCGATGATTCTAAACCATTTATCGTTCGGTTTAGCGCGCTCTGGGCTATCGTGTATCGTTCGCACTAGACGTTAGTAATTGAATTTATACTGGCAAAACTCGCTATTCCTCGTGATTGACCCAAACGGTTCTTTTTGTACTGCATGAAGGCTGTTACGTTCTATTTGAGTAAGAAAACGTATTGCTGATGCATAGGGCTTACTTCAATCAATTAGTTAAGCTATAGCTTATTCACAACTCACATTATTTAGCAGCGGCAGCCCGGTCGAAATACTGCCGCATAAACAGAATTTGATACGTAATAGCCGTGTTCCAGTAGACCCAGTTATGGCCGCCCGGTCGGGTTGTATAATCGTGGGCGATGTTACGTTCCAGCAATTTCTCGTGCAGGTTGTTATTGACCTTAAAGAAGAAATCTTCCGTACCGCAATCAACGAACAAGGCCAGGGCGCCGGGCGTGAGTAAGTGAAGCAGGTTAATGACCGTATTTTTCTCCCAATTCTCCGGAGATTGGGCATACGTACCGAGTCGTTTGGCCATATCCCAGTTATTTGGAAACGGGCGAATGTCGACACCACCGCTCATGCTACCAGCTGCTCCAAATACGTCCTGATGCCGAAATGCCAGATATAAAGCCCCATGACCGCCCATGCTTAAACCCGTAATGGCACGCCCTTGGCGGCTCTTGACGGTTTTGTAATGACTATCGACCCAGGCCACTAATTCGTTTGCTACGTAGGTTTCGTACTTGAAAGTAGGGTCGACGGGGCTGTCGAAGTACCAACTGCCAAAGTTGCCGTCTGCGCAGACAATAATAATCTGTTGTGTATCAGCCAGTCGCCCAACACCGGGAGCTTTTTTAGGCCAGTCGCTGTAGTTGCCGCTGTACCCGTGCAGTAAGTAGACTACCGGAAATTCGCTGCCCGTTGTGTATGAGTCGGGCGTCATGACAACGGCTTTAATCGTCTTTTTCATGGACGAACTATACGTATCGACTGTATCGACTTTTACTGCCAACGCATGGCCGGAGCCCAACAGTACAAGGCAAAATAGAGTGCAAAAAAGGCGCATTTTAGAAAAAGAGTTAATAATTTTTATTTGTCATGTTGACCGGGCCGCCGGAGCGGGAACGAAGCATCCTAACGTATCCAAACCTGAGAGTGAAGAAACTTAAAGATGCTTCGTTCCCGCTCCGGCGGCCCGGTCAACATGACAAAACGTCAAAATAGTGGTTTTGCAACCGTTTTTGCTACGTTAATCGAAAATTTGATTGTATCTTTGTTATGCAGCCAACACTTATGGGATTACCTAAACGCCGGTTTTAATTGAACCGGCGTTTGTGTTTTTGAACGTAGCAGCACTAGCAAACCTGAATCACGTCCACGTTCAGCAAAGCACCTAACTTCCTGATTTTAGCCGCACTATGACCCACGCCAATGGCGCAGTGGTGAGCCGGCCCGTGGCTGTTCCAGCTTTCCACAAATTGACGCGCCCCAATCGAGAAACGGTATCGACTGTTCGTATTCCCGATTTCCAGAATTGGTCCTGGCACTGATTCCGCTTCTGCCATCAGCAGTTGAATTTTTCCGTCGACGGTTTCAACGACCGACAACAACGTAACAGGGCCGTGTTTCACCGACATCTCAACCGATAACCCATTACCTACTTTGCCATGATAAACGTAGAGCGGACGAACTTTTGTCTTACCCTCTGCAATGGCAATATGCCCCGGTCCATCGTGCCCCATCAGCACTACGTCGTCCTGGAAATCCATAGCGTAGTATTCAGTAAATGAGCCACCTACGCCAAACGAATCCATGATTTTCATGGCCTGTACGTTCTTGACTTCATACTCGCCCGCAACGGGCACACCACGAGCCGTCAATAACGAATTTCCCAGAATGACCGAACTCATGGTGTCTTCATTACAGGGATTACCTGAACCTTTGTAATAATAGGCCAGCGAACCAAGCTGAAGTTCGTGCACCAGACGGTCAAGGGCGACCGACGTACGAGCGGCTCGTTCAAGTTCGGCGTGGGTACAGTCGGGTTGTACGTCGAAAACTGCCTGAAATTCAGTGATACGTTGCTGAATTTCGTCATCTGCTACGTCTTTACGAAGGGCCGAAAGCTGGTCGACTTCAATCATCTCGATATGTCCACCGAACGTAGCACTGTGTAGCGTGAGGTTCGAATAGATGTCGAGCATACCGCCGTAGTAATTTCCCATTACGCCTAATCGATTGTGGGCCATGATGTTGACCACGCGAGCGGCTTCTATCCAATCATCGATTTCGGTCCAGGCCGCCGGATCGTTACGTAGCAAACCCGTAACCTGGTAAAAAGGGATATTCGACCGTTTGAACACACTGGCAATTTCCGGAACCGGGCAGGCTGAGCAATACGCCAGCCATTCGCCCGTCATGCGTGTTCGGTCGCCCAGCTTGTTGAACCAGGCGTAGTCGATAGCTGGTTCAGGCGCAAGGTTTAAGACAATTACTGGTACTTTAGCCCGGCGCACGACAGGCAACACCGTCGATGAAAGGGCGTAGGTGGTAACGTAGAGAAAAATCAAATCGACATCGGCCTGCCGAAACTGGTGCCCGGCGTGCATGGCCTTCTCGGGCGTATCGACCATGCCTATATTGACAATCTCAACACCGGGCCGCTTCATTTTCTGAGCCAACTCACTCAGATAACCTTCCAGGCGGGCCTGTAATCCATCGAACTGCGCCCAGTACGCTTCCAATCCTATCCCAAACAGACCAACTTTAAGTGCATACATACCGGCGCTACGTTCGATCTGACGCATATTTTCGGGTATTATCTCAATAGGAGACTGCATTTGTGGGCGAGTCAATACGTTCTCTATGATACTTTTGGCAATGTCCAGGGCGAGCGATAATGTGCTTTGGCAAGTTGCTGCGCCGACGTATCATCCACAATCATTCCTTTTTCGGCCTCCCAGACCAATTTATGACCAGTCCGATACGCGATGTTACCCAGATGCGAATGTAATGCTACGTTCCGACCAACCTCTGCCGGGCAGTTGGGTTGCTTGCGCGAACGGATGCAGTCGAGGAAGTTACGGGTGTGAGCGTCTAAATCGTTGGCCGTTGCTTTCTGGATAGGCATAGCAGGGCTCAGGTAACGTCCCTGCTCCACTTCGGGCAGAACTTCCCATTTTCCCCGGTCAATGACAACCGTTCCGAGGTTACCGATGAAGGCCACGCCGTGGTCGCGGTCGTAAGGGCCACGTACCGTACCTAACGATTGCTCCCACAGCACCGAGAATTTGCCATAATCATAAACAACCTGCATGGTGTCGGGTGTATCGCCGTCGTGGTCGGGAAATCCGAATTTGCCGCCCGTTGCCACCACTGAGCGGGGAGCCGCTACGTTCATTCCCCAGAGCGCTACGTCGATCATGTGCGCTCCCCAGTCGGTCATGAGTCCGCCGGCATAATCCCAATAATATCGGAAACTTCCGTGAAAGCGATTCGGATTGAATGGGCGGTTAGGTGCTGGTCCTAACCACATATCGTAATCGACACCTGCTGGTGCTGCTACGTCGGGCTTGGGCGGAAATTCTTTGCCATACCCCATAAACGCCCAGGTTTTTACAGTACGTACAGGGCCGATTTTTCCAGACTGAACGTAAGCCAGGGCCGCTTTCCAATGCTCGCCACTACGTTGCCACTGCCCTACCTGTATAATTCGGTTATAGCGTTTGGCAGCCGCTACTATCAGGTCGCATTCTTCGATTGAATTGGCCAAGGGTTTTTCAACGTAAACATCTTTTCCCGCCTGACACGCATACACCGCTGGAAGACAGTGCCAGTGGTCGGGCGTACCAACAATCACGGCATCGACTGATTTATCATCGATGAGCTTCCGAAAATCGTTGTACAGAGTAACCTTTTTGCCCGTCTTTTTCTCCAGTTCAGCGGCCCGCTTGTTCAATACGTTGCTGTCGACATCACACAAGGCCACGCAGACAGCATCGGGGTTTTTGAGCATTGATGTCAAATCCGCCCAGCCCATGTTGTTCACTCCAATCAGGCCAATACGTATGGCATCGGCTGCCAGACGCTGCTGGGCTGTAGTAGGCAACGTAGCAAGGCTCAAGCCAGCCGCCAGTTGGGTTGATTTCTGAAGAAAATCGCGTCGGGACGAAGGCATATAAAATTGGGGTTTAGGCGCTACGTATCCAGCGCTAACCAGATACGTTGATTAGAATTGCGGTAACTCACGAACCGTCAATACCAGAAGATTACCAGTCTTTAAACTTACTAATAGGGGCCCGTTTATTGAGTCCTGAATGGTTGCCAAATCAGGCTCAACACGCTGAAGTTGGGAGCTGCTAATTTGTATTTTTTGTTAGAGGGTGAACTAAACAGATTGCTTCTCCGTGCAGGACTCAACGCTGGAAAATCACAATCGAATCAGGTAAAGAAGTCACCGAAGCCCTTGAGTGCTGCTGCTTTTTGTATCAAAGTTGCCTGCACTAACTCAACGATCTCGGAAGGCAATTTCTGTAATTGACTGGTTTGCCATTGCCGCTCTTTTTCAATTGAGTTACCAGCCTGTTGCACTGCTTTTAAACCGTATAAGGCGCCACCCAGTGAGTGATCGGCCATGTGAGCGGTGGCCACTGTTTGGCCAATGGCACGAGCAATCGCTATGGAAGCTGGGTTTGATAATTCTCTGGCCACCGCATGAGCACCTAATGAAGCTTTCATTGCTTTTCCCACATTTACCTGACCTTCTTCCCATTCTTTAGCTATCTGTAGGGCGTATAAAAGGCGGTCATCTATAGGTAGCTCCAGAAGTGGCAAAACATGTTCGGAACATTTTCTAGCCCAATGCATCAATTGACGGTGATTGTCTTTCGTAAGTGATCCTCCTCGATGTATAGCCACAAATCGTTTGTCACGCATAGTTATTTTGGCCTTGATGATGAGAAAAGTAAAGATTCCTGTTGCGCAACCCCGTTGGATTCAATGGCTCTTCCCTATTCTACAGTCCACTTTACGTCAATCGGCGTCGAATCGACTAAATTCCGTCGATTTGACGCCGATTGGTAATTAACGTTTATCAACGACTTAGGTTGGATATTGCCATTCACCCCGGTAGGCGCGGCTCAGTAGTTTATTAGCCTCAGGATCGTTCGGAATCTGTTTCCCGTCCCATTCAACGCTACGTCCGAGTTTCATTGAAAGCATACCGAGCAAGGCCATGTTGGTGGAGCGATGCCCGATTTCGATGTCAGCAACAGGATTTTTTTTCGCTTTGATGCTATCCAGGAAATTACGCCAGAGCAACGCAATATTTTGATCATCAGGCTTGTCTAATTGAGCGTCCTGATGAATAACCTGTTTTTTAGGATCTGACGGATAGAATGTCCAGCCGTCGAGCCAACCCATGTGGAACGTACCTTCCGTTCCGTAAAAATAAACGCCTACCGCCTGTTGTGGGTGTGTTTTTTCGGCCATATTTCCGGCGAAGGTACGTTGTTCCCATAAAGCTGTAAACCCTTCAAATTCGTACGTAGCAACCTGATGATCAGGCGCATCGGTGGTGTCATTTTTAATAGGACGTCCACCGGTCGAATACACCTTGCGCGGATGCTTTTCGTCTGTCCAGAACAAAATCTGGTCCATCCAGTGAATACCCCAGTCGCCGAGTACGCCGTTTGCATAATTCAGATAATTGCGCCAGCCTCTGGGGTGCATGGTTGGGTTGAAGGCACGTAGCGGGGCTGGTCCGCACCACATATCCCAGTCCATTTCTTTAGGAGCTTCGGTATCGGGTGTGGGCTGACCGGCGCCACCCGCGTAATAAACGAACGCCCGCGCCATCCCGATTTTTCCCGCTTTCCCCGACTTCAGAAACTCCATCCCCGATACGTTGTGGGGCGATACGCGCCGGTGCATCCCAACCTGACAAGTCCGGCCTGTATCGCGGGCGGTTTTTACCATCGCTTTTCCCTCGTTGATGGTATGGCTAATCGGCTTTTCGACGTACACGTGCGCACCAGCTTTCATAGCGGCAATGGCGATCAGCGGATGCCAGTGGTCGGGCGTAGCGACGATCACGATTTCGGGTTTTTCGGTATTAATCATTTCCCGATAATCGCGGTATAATTTCGGCTTGTCTGATGTCAGTTTTGCTGCCTCATCGCTCGTTTTCTGAAGTTGACGCGTATCTACATCGCAGAGCGCCACGAGTTTCGACTCACCCGCCTGCAATGCACAACGTAGTATGTTATTTCCCCACCAACCCGCACCAACTAACGCTGTGCGGTATTTCTGAGCGGGTTGACGCGTAATGAAAGCCCGAACCTGAATAGGATCGGTAATAAGCGTAGCACTGGCAAGGGCAGACGTTTTCAGAAAATCGGAACGGTTCATGGGGTAACGAACGAGTTGCAGTTGAGAAATCCGGGAAATCATTCGCGATTCCCGACACGTAGCAAAGCGGGAAACGGTTCTTTTTTACCGTTTTGACTGTCTGAGCCAAGACGCACAGGCAGGCCAGACAAAATAAAAGTGATACTTTTGACCCGTATCTGAACGGATTCAGTCAACTCATGTATACGACGTTAAAAGAAGAATGCTACGAAGCCAACATGCAACTCCCGAAGTTGGGACTGGTGTTGTTTACGTTTGGTAATGTTAGTGCTGTCGACCGTAGCCGCGCTGTATTTGCCATTAAGCCAAGCGGTGTCCCCTACGACGAATTAAAACCTCAGGATATTGTTATCTGCGATTACGACGGACTTATTGTAGAAGGCCAATTGCGCCCTTCGTCCGACACAAAAACCCATGCGCTTCTCTATAAAACCTGGGAGAAAATTGGTGGTATTTCGCATACGCACAGCACACACGCCGTTGCCTGGGCGCAGGCTGGCCTCGACATTCCTATTTTTGGAACCACCCACGCCGATCACACCCATCAGGATATTCCCTGCGCCCCCGCCCTGACCGACGAGATGATCGAAGGCGATTACGAGCACGAAACCGGGCATCAGATTATGAACGCCTTTACCGAAAAAGGCTTGTCATACAGCGAAGTAGAGATGGTTTTACTGCAAAATCACGGCCCGTTCACATGGGGCAAAACGGCTGAGAAAGCAGTCTATAACTCGGCTGTACTCGAAGAACTCGCCCGCATGGCCTACCTGACGCTTCAGATTAATCCTGATACGCCACGTATCAAAGACACGCTACGTCTGAAGCACTACGAGCGCAAGCATGGTAAAAATGCATACTATGGCCAGGGCTGTTAGTGGGATAATACGTAGCGAAATCTGCTTTATAGTATTAAAAAGCCGCTGGTGGCTTTAGTCCATAATCCTGTACCTCATTGCATTTATTCATGAAATTTCTGACTCAATTTCTCTCGCTGGCTCTCCTGACGGGCTGTGTAGTTATGACTTCCTGTTCCTCTAACAAAGAAACGGCTGAGCAAAAGCCGGGTATCGAAAAAACGGTTTACGGCCAGTTACCTAATGGCCAGACAGCCGATTTATATAAACTCCACAATGCGGCTGGCATGACTGCCCAGATCACCAACTACGGCGGCATCATCGTTGGCCTTACGGCTCCTGACCGAAATGGCAAGTTTGAGGACGTAACGCTGGGCATGGATTCGCTGGCGGGCTACGTGAAAGGAACGCCTTATTTCGGAGCGCTGGTTGGTCGTTACGGAAACCGGATTGCAAAAGGTAAATTCACGCTGGATGGTAAAACCTATACGCTTGCCGTCAACAATATGGTCAACCACCTGCACGGCGGTTTGGTCGGTTTCGATAAAGTGCTTTGGAATGCGACGCCCGTCGAAGGTGATGAACCGGCGCTTAAATTGACGTATACCTCGAAAGATGGCGAAGAAGGTTACCCCGGAAATCTGTCGGTGGAAGTGACGTACACACTGCAAAAAGACAATGCGCTACGTATCGACTACCTGGCCACTACCGACAAACCGACAGTAGTGAACCTGACAAACCATACGTACTTCAACCTGACGGGCGGTGCCAAACGGGATGTGCTTGATCACGTACTCACGCTCAATTCCGGCAATCTGGTTCCGGTCGATAATACGTTGATTCCGACGGGTAAATTGATGCCAGTAGCCGGAACGCCTTTCGATTTTACCCAACCGACTCCAATTGGCAAACGTATCAACGATTCGACGGATACGCAGATTAAATACGGCCTAGGCTACGACCACGCCTGGGTGCTGGACGGTACGGGCGATTCACTAAAACTGGCGGCAACGGTGTTTGAACCAACCAGCGGCCGCGTGATGGAGGTACGTACTACTGAACCGGCTGTTCAGTTTTACACCGGCAATTTCTTAGATGGCACGGTAACGGGTCGCGAAGGTTTTCCCTACAAAAAACGCTACGCACTTTGCCTCGAAACGGAACACTATCCCGATTCGCCGAACCAGCCAAATTTCCCCTCGACAGTGCTACGTCCCGGACAAACCTACAAATCCTCAACGGTTTACCAGTTCTCAACGCGGAAAGAGTAATTGACAAGCGTATAACGAAGCGCGGTACGTATGCCATTACTCCAAATAATGGCATACGTACCGCGCTTCGTTATACGCTTATCAGGCTAAACTTCTTTCTCTCCCCTCCCCTTTTTATCTTCTTTATCACCGCCCGTAATTCTAAAAATAAAGGGCGAAGAGGTCATGTGTTTCCCTCCCTGCGCAGCCGCAAACAAGTACCTGGGTCGTCCGTGACGCATGAGTAATTGCGGGCGTTCCAGCCGACCGTATCGACTCAGATGCTTCGGAGCTTCGGGTTCTTTGGTATAATCCTGAATCGGGCCGTAAGCGATTTGGGGAGCGTCCCAGTGAATGCCGTCGGTAGAGTTCAGAAAAAGGCCATCATCATGACCAAAAACGCCCATATCGCGGGCCAGCATATTGAATTCGCCGTGCTGAAGCCAGACGTACGCATCCTCAAACTGGGCATTATTTCCTCGACCGGAAAAATCGAGAATTGGCTTCGTACTCACCCGTCGATACGGACCTGTCAACGTATTGGCAACGGCTAATCCATATTTCCGATTCCCCCGAACATCCGCACCGGTCGACTTTTCTTCATCCTGGGTATTCCACGATTTATAATAGAGCCAGTACTGACCGTTGGGGTGTTTCACAAACGAAGGATTGGTCGTGCAATGGTCGTCCCAAGCGCCAGCTATACCCGGTTGAAGCAGCGGTTTATCCATTCGTTTCCAGGGGCCTTTCAACGATTTTGCCGTAGCCATACCGATACGTTGCGTATCCGTTTTTCCGTTGGAATTACCCATATAAAACAGGCAATAACGCCCATCAGTGAAAACAATATGTGGATTGTGGCACGTAGTGGCATCCCAGGCATCTGCACGCGGAGCCAGCACTGTTTCCACATATTCGAAAGGCGATTCGGGCGATTCGGCGACAGCGTGGGCAATTTCCGAACCATTTATCCAGCCTTCCATTTTTTTGTCGGCCGACCAGCGTGAGTAAAACAGATGCACCTTTCCATCGGTCCCATAAATCGGGCTGCTGCACCAGACGTACCAATCCGGCGATTCCAGAATACGTCCAACGGGTTTCAAATGTTTGCTAAATGCCGAGCGGTTATCGGTCAGAAATGAATCGGTCAGGCCACGTGCCCACGTGCCAGTAAATGGCAATACTGATAATCCAGTCAGAAAATCTCGTCGGTTTATCATACAGTCAGGTTGAGTAAGGTAAAGAAAGTTATAGTAGTTTTTGTCATGCTGAGTCGGACCGCCGAAGCGGCATGACAAAAACGTTCATTTCTAGCTCTTTTATAAAGTTTAAACAGATTCGGCTGCTCACTCTATAACGCTACAACCTTATAACGAACTAACCGGAGTCAGCATTACTGGTCCCAGCAAGCCAGAGGGCACTGCATCCCAGGAAGCTGCATTGAAAGGCCGGTACCTGATGTCAACAATATTGATATCGTAAAACTTCTTCCAACCCGGATTCTGGCGATCATACAACCGCATATAATTGGCCGACAGATTCGTTACGTCGATTTCCAGCTGATTCCCAGTTGGTTTCAATAAATTGGCCGGTATCGTCACACGAAAAGGCAAACACCAGGCCGTTCCAACCGGTTGACCATTCACGCGGACATCAGCCACTTCACGAACGTCGCCTAAATTGAGTTGATAAGCAGCTGGTTTTGGGCCGTCTGGCAAATCGAACGTAGTACGGTAGCGGGCCTTTCCAGAGAAATAACCCGCTGAATCAGAAAAGGTTGTCCACGAACTAAGATTAGCGACTGTTGTCGTTAGGGCTAACGACGGACGACCTTGTAGAAAATCAACCTGCCACGGATTCTTGAGCGGCACCGACGTACCGACGCTACGTATGGCTGGCTGCTGGCTAGAATTCTGGACCGACGAGGCTATTTCTGGGCCGACAGTCACAAAAAACGCTTGTCCCGGCTCTACTGATAGAAATGTTTCAGGCTGGCCGTTACGTCCTTTTCGAACCGGAAGCCATTCTTGTTTGCCTGTAAGTGGGTCGTAGCAACTGATACGTCCTTTGGCCGAAAGTTGAATCCAGTTCTGACGAAAACGATTGTCGAGATTGGTGATAAAATATATAGTTGAATCACCATTACGTTTGCGCAGGAGCGACAGCCCCTCCGCGGCCCAGCTTTCAACCCGAACACCTAACTGGGGCAACGTAGTGAATACGTCGGTACTAACCGTTACGTTTTTCAGTTGTCGAAGCGCCTGCCCTATTTGCACTACGCTCCTGGAACGAGATTCGTGATTATAAAACCCCGACGCCTGTTCCGGTAGCTGTTGATCGAACACGATACGAGCCCCCTGACGAGCCAGTTGCTCCAGCCGACGTAGCGTGGTTTCGGGAATATATGTAGTGCGGGGTACCAGAATCACCTGATACGTTGCTCCACCCGGACTTTGTATGGTCTGTTTACTGATTGTCAGCTTATTGAGCAGTTCGTCTGATACGTAGTCGTATGAATAACCGCGCTGGCTCAATTGCTCGCACAACCGACCAAATGGCTGCGGCAATAACCAGCGTTCTACGTGGTGAACTTCCAACTGATGAATACCGCCCGCCGATTTGGCCGGAGTGGCCCACAAATCATGAATTGGGAAATAAACCAGTACGTCGTTATCGGGTTTGCTGGCCTGTAAACGCGTCTGGCAGCGTTCGATGTATTGGTTTAGCAGTGGCAGATGCGGCCAGAAGTGCGATGAAGGGCCGTAATTAGTCGATGCGTAGAATAACCAACCGGGCGAATCCACGCGGGGCCAGGTCTCTGACGGTGGTGAATAGGGAGTACCGTGGTAAAAAATATGGTTGATGCCAGCCGCAAATAACTCATCGATCTGCGGTTTTATCTGCGACAACGATACCTGAAAATGGTTCGCCAGCCACGTAGTGCTCTCGGAACTCACCAACGGTTTACCCAACAGGTGAGCAGCCGACGAGGCAAATTTCATAGCCAGCGGGTTAGGCGTTCCAAACCGGTCGACTTCGTAATTTGCATCAACGCGAAGGCCGGGAATCGGAAAACGGCTGGAGCCAAAGGATTCTGTTTCGGGAATATCGGCCTGAGCGTAGAGATCAATTAGGTTTCCCGGCGAGCCGTGGGCCTGATTACGAGATAGGTAACCTGCTTTTTTGGCCCAGCCACCCCACGTTTTTGCAAAACCATCGTTCAGTAGTTCCGCCAAGGTTTGGTGGTAATCCTGGTGTACCAGAATACTCTCGCTACGTTGCGTTGTATCGGTCAGAAGGGCGATCTGGCTGTTCAGGTCGTAACCGCGCCGGGATTTAAATTCGGTCAGAAAATTAGCCGTCCAGTTGGCACCATACACTTCGTAGGAATCGTTGTAGACGGCTCGCGGACGTTCAGGCATACGTAGCAGCGTGGAGTCGAAACGGCGTAAATACTGCTCAACGGCCGGTTTATTAAAATAATCGACAACCAGCCCCTGCCCACCCGGCGCGGGACGTTTCACTTGTTGCTTGGTCAAAACCGTTACGAGCGTTCCGTTCTCATTTTTCCAGGCTTTTGCCGCGATTTCATTCGATACGTTCGGACCACCAAACGGCCAGCCGGTGCCCGTCGTCAGGTCAACACCTACGCCCAACCGTTTACCCTCGCGCACGGTATGCGCCAGTACGTCCTGCCAGCGCTTGCTCAGGAACGTAATAAACTGATTCTCAAAACCTTTGACGCCGTAAATCGGAATGATATGAACACCACCCAGCCCCGCCTTCGCGAATTGTTCCAGTTGATGCGTAATGTCGGCTTCGGTTACGGCACTACCCATCCACCACCAATACGTCCAGGGTTTGGCGGTATTACCAGTAGCAGTTATTCGTTGCTGTGCCCTTAAAGCGGGTTGAAATATCAGGCTAAAAAAGAGGGTGAATGCGGCAAGGAGAATGTGTTTCATGGTAAGTAAGGTCAATCAAAACCAGAATCATTGGTTTTGTCATACTGAGGAACGAAGCATCTTAAGGTTTCCTTATTTGAATGTTAGGATGCTTCAAGATGCTTCGTTCCTCAGCATGACAAAAAAGGCCGTCTATAATTTTATTAGACAGCCTTTAAAGAAACACATTTAAAACCAGTATGGCGTACTGCACTCTCCTACACGAATATCACTTCGCCACATTCTTCACCTCAAACAGTGTCCGTTGATAGCCCGCCTGCCCATCCGAAGAAAGGCCGTTGATTTCTACAAGATACGTACCCGTCTGGTCGGATGTAAAGAAATCGACCTGAGACTTGCCCTGCGAATCGATTATCAGATTTGGGTTCCAGTACAGCAACGTCCGGCCATCGGGTAGGCGGCTGGTTTGTTGTCTGGGCGTTTCGTAGCGGGGTGCGTAAAATTCACGTTGTAGTTGCAGGCCGTCGTAGTCGAGTTTCACCAGTCGGTTATCCAGCAGAAAACCAGCCAGATCACCTTTGTAGGTCATGAAGTTAATGATGCCGCTGAAGCCCGCCGTTCCCATAATGTATCGATTCGTCACTACGTCGATCTGCTTGATTTTCAGCGGATTGAAATCAATAATTCTGTCCATGTTGAAAACAGGTATACCATCCATCAGCACCAGCGATTGTTCGTCAAAAAGCGCACGGTATGGCAGGTTTGGCACCGCCAGACGAAAATGGCCATCTTTCTTCCGGGGTAAAACACCTGTTACGTATTCCCGCAGTACTTCTTCCATGCGCGGAAACCGAGTGTAAGCATCGAGCAGATAACTTTCAGGGGGCTTTCCGTAGAAAGCAGAACTATCAATTTCCGGGTATCGGTATCGAATAATTTCATCTCCCCAATACGTCGACTGAACCTGCATAGCCACACTCCGATTCTGCAACTGCGTAGTGTGTGATTCGTTGAAATTTATTTCAGGCAGACGATTCGTGGAAATCGACGTAGTGAACGGGCTGTCAATGGTTAGTTTGTTGAGGCTGTCCTCTGGATTTGTCTGAGCAATAATGCCTTTAGGGCCGTAGAAATCCTGCATTTCATAGCGCACCCGCCCTTCGGTATCACTCCGGAAAACGTACAACCGGGTCGGACGACCGGGTGTCGACAAATACGTCATTACGTTCGATACAGGCTTGTCAGTTTCAGGATTAGTCACTTTCCCCTGAATAACCAGTCCATTGGGTTCAGGAAGAAAAGGACGTAGCGCCGGTTTGTTGGTCAGTACGTCGTCCCAGCGGAACCGTCGCCAGCCGTGCGTCAGCATCAGGTTGTCGGTGGCAAGTGTTACGTCGGCGCTGGCAGGTTGCAGGTAATATTCAGGTGATTCGATACGTCCGGCCAGGTCCGAAGTCATCCACAAGTAGTTCAGAATGTTGTCAGTAGTCGACGTAGCCAGCGAATCGATCCGATACACCGATACCGACAGCGACGCTTTGTTAGTAGTAGCAGCAGATGCCTGAACAGCGGCTTCCAAGGTCACTTTGTTGCGGGAAGCATATTGCGGCTGGTCGGATTTGAGCTGGATACGTAGCTCCTGCGCTGGTCGTTTGAAATACAGTCGTTCGCAGACGGGCTTCTGATTGCCATCAAATAAAGTAATGTGCGAAATCCCATCACCCAGCGCTTTTTTGTCAATGGAGAACGTAGTTTCCTGTTGGAATGGCCGGCCTTCAGTAACTTTTATTTCCTGTCGCGTGTGGGCAAACAGGTATATCTGATTAATGCCACTCAGATTAGTCCTGATGGTGACTTTCAGCTTCTCCGGGCCGTCTTCTTCCAGCCGCATTACGTATCCCTGCGGTTGAACGACCGGGAGCGGGCGCGTAACCGAGCGGCCCTGTGCATCCTGAATAACAGCCCGATAATTCGCTGATTCTGAGGGCGTAAATGTAAAGGTACCGATGCCAAACTTATGCGACTGAAACCGGACCAACGTATCATTCTGCGCATTGATGATGCCACCCCGAACCGTCACGCCTTTCCCCGCTTCGTCGGCGACTTTGAACGCTACGTTGCTGGCAATTCCCTGCACCAGATTGCCACCTTCCGGAAAAAACTGAATGTCATACGCAGGAGCCGATTTCTCAGCAGGTAGGCCAAGCGTTTTGAAGGGATTGACGATGGTCAGGTTTTTCTCGAAGAAAAAATCGGCGCTGAAATTTTTCATCCAGCAGGTATACGCCCGCATCCGATACGTACCAGAGTTCATTGACGCAGGCAGAAAGAACGTACCATTTCCGCCATTGGCACTCAACTCCACTTTCGCCTGAAGAACCGATTTCTGCTCTTTATCCAGCAATTCTACATAAGCTACTTTGCTCACATCCAGCGGTTTGTGTAACGTAGCATCGACGTAATAAACTTTAAACCAGATGGTTTCGCCAGTAACGTAGGTCGACTGGTCGGTATGAACGAACAGCTTTTCCTGTATCGTCTGCTGACGGTACGTATCAAACGATTGCGCAATAGCTTTTGCGGACTCTGTCGTTTGACTAAAGCCGGATAAGCTACTCATTATCAGCAGTAAACCCAATAAATATCTTCGTGCCAACATGGTCTATTACCAGAAATCAGGTTTCGTTAAAACACCACCCCGAAGGCGGCAATCCGCACAATATTCAGGTGTGGTCAGGTATAGTTTGTTGTAAGGTTCGATAATGGCGGGCCTGGAATCCAGAATGTCACCGAGTCCCAACGTATCGATTTCGCAACCTTCCTGCCCCGTGATCGTATACCAGACCGGCAACTGCGATTTGGTAATAAAAATACGTTTCGTTTCGACGTTGCCGACTCGAAAAAAGCCCATTACCAGATCCGTAGCACTCGCCGATGATTTAATATTACCCGTAATCTGGGAAGGTTGCGGATCGAAAATAGAGCCGATATTTTGCGTTATTTTCGCCAGTTGGTCGTAATACTCAAAACCCGACTGAGTCAGTGACGACTGCCTAACCAGAATGCTGTATCTGGATTCCAGTTTAAGCGATGTGCCGGGAATGAAGGTAAGCGGGTATTTACTGACTATATCCTGCTTGAGCCGCACCGTAGACGTCGTAATAATATTGGTCGATGACTCACTGTTCCAGCATCGGTTTATTGGTATCTGACGGCCCACGATCTGATTATTTTTCAACTCCAGCGAGGAGTAAAAGCGCGAATAATACTCCCACGTAGCGTCGAATTCCCAGCGATAATATCGGGTATTGTTCTGAGGATCATGGGTATTCGCGCTTATTTGCAGACCATCATCTACCACATCCCAGCTAATGCTGTCGATAGGGGGCGTCTTCACAACCGGTACGTAATCCGAGTAGTAATCGGTACCTCGGGTTTTGATGTGCAGCCGATACGTATCACCCGAAACCGGCGTAACACCTGCCAGCGTGTAGCTTCCCGGCGTTCCTTCGTTTAGTGTGTAAACCGCTTTGCTTTGAGCCTCAATCGTTACGATGGCTTTAGTTTCAGCC
Organism: Spirosoma profusum; assembly: GCF_014699005.1. Taxonomy (GTDB): domain Bacteria; phylum Bacteroidota; class Bacteroidia; order Cytophagales; family Spirosomataceae; genus Spirosoma; species Spirosoma profusum. The sequence goes on along the minus strand of NZ_JACWZY010000002.1, from coordinate 539,751 downwards.
GTTGGCGTTTTAAAATCGGTCAGGTTTTGCGTCCGCGACAACCGAATCGTGGTCGTCGTGCCGGGGGCGCTGTTAAAAAAACCATTCACGACTAAGTAGCTCGCCGGAGACGCTATCTCGGGTGGTCGATAAGGATCAACGCAACCGCCCACCAGGGCTATGCACAACCAGCCGATGAGTTTTTGTTTGTTCATTAGAATCTGAAATTATACGTAACAGAGGAAATCGGCTCTCCAAAAATTGACAACTGATACCCGTTGATCTGACTGAACGGTGTGAACGAACCGTTTCCCTGAATAGTCTGCTGGTGATACGTACCAAACGATTGTGTAATCGCTTTGACCGACTCCATTGTCTGGCAGCACCCCGGTAGTTTGCTCATTATCAGCAAGAAACATATTAAATATCTTCGTACGGTCATAGTCTATTACCAGAATGCAGGTTTTGTTAAAACGCCACCCCGAAGGCGGCAATCCACACAGTATTCCGATGATGTGATGTATTCAGTAAGGTACTCAGTAAGAATGGCGGGTTTTGCATCAAGAATGTCTTTAAGCCCCAACGTATCGGTTACACAACCTTCCAGGCCCGTAAAGGTGTACCACCTCGGCAACTGTGATTTGGTAATAAAAATACGTTTCGTTTCGACATTGCCGACCCGGAAAAACCCTAATACCAGATCCGTAGCACTCGCCGATGATTTAATATTACCCGTAATCTGGGAAGGTTGCGGATCGAAAATAGAGCCGATATTTTGCGTTATTTTCGCTAGTTGATCATAATATTCGAATCCCGCTTTTGTCAGTGACGACTGTTTCACCAGAATACTGTACCGGGATTCCAGTTTAATGGATGTTCCCGGAATGAACGTCAGCGGATGTTTACTGACGATATCCTGACTCAGCCGAGTTGTCGACGTCGTAATAATATTGGTCGATGACTCACTGTTCCAGCACCGATTTACCGGAAACTGACGACTCACAATTCGATTACCATTCAGTTCAAGTGATGAATAGTATTGTGAGTAATATTCCCACGTAGCCTCGTACTCCCAGCGGTAATATCGGGTATTGTTCTGAGGATCATGGGTATTCGCACTAATTTGCAGACCATCATCCACCACGTCCCAGCTAACACTGTCGATGGGGGGCGTTTTGACCATAGGCACGTAATCCGAATAATAATCGGTACCTCGGGTCTGAATATGCAGCCGATACGTATCACCCTCTACCGGCGTGACACCTGCCAGCGTATAACTCCCCGGTGTACCTTCTTTCAGTGTATAAACCGCCTTGTTTTGCGACTCAATCGTTACGATGGCTTTGGTTTCGACGGCAGGCGTTTTAAAATCGGTCAGGTTTTGCGTCCGCGACAACCGAATCGTGGTCGTCGTGCCGGGAGCGCTGTTAAAAAAACCGTTCACCACCAAATAGCTCGCTGGCGACGTTATTTCAGGTGGTCGGTAGGGATCAACGCAACCGCCCACCAGAGCTATGCATAGCCAGCCGATGAGTTTTTGCCTGTTCATTAGAATCTGAAATTATACGTAACAGAGGGAATCGGTTCTCCAAAAATAGACAACTGATACCCGTTGATTCGGCCCAGCTCCGACTTGAAATACACTGAGTATGCATTATGTCGCCCCAATAAATTGTAGACCGAAATTGTCCAGGAACTGTGCGCCAGCTTCTTAATCTTGTGATTGCCTTCGATATTCATCGCAAAATCGGCCCGATAATAGTCAGGAATTCGGTACTGGTTTCGCTCGGAATACAATAGCCGGGGTGAATTATCGAGTATGTATTTGCTAACAGGTAACGTAATGGGCCGCCCGGTGCTGTAGGTAAAGTTGAGCGACAGGCTGAACCGCCGGTTTATTTTATAGTTGCCCACCATCGTTACGTCGTGTGGTTTGTCGTAACTACTTGGGTAATAACTGCCTGAATTAATGATTTCCGTATTGTTTATATTGGTCGAACGTAGCAGCGTCCGGGCGTAGGTATAGCTGATCCAGCCATTCAGTTTGCCGGTTAATTTTTTCACCAGAAATTCAATCCCATACGCCATGCCCTCGGCGTTCACTACGTCGGTTTCGATGTGGTGATTCAGAATCAGCGAAGCCCCACTTCGGTAATCGAGCAGGTTGCTCATGGTTTTGTAATACGCTTCTACTGAGGTTTCTATGGTGTTGGTCTGGTTATTTTTATAGAAACCCAGCGCGAACTGATCGCCAACCTGTGGCCTGATGGACTGGTCGCTTAATTTCCAGATATCGGTTGGCGAAATAACGGTTGTATTCGACAGCATCTGAATGTACTGCCGGGTGCGATTGAAACTCGCTTTCACGGATGCCGTGGGCGATAGGGCGTAACGTAGTGCTACCCGATACTCTGGTCCATGATACGTAGCAATGGCTTTATTGTTACCGTAAGTCAGCGTATCAACAATTGTATTCACCGACTTGGGAACTCCAGTAGCGTATTGATAAACCGTATTTGGTCCCAGATACGAATAGAACGAATACCGGAGTCCGGCGCTGATGGTTAGTTTGGGCGATACGTCGAAACGGTCGCCGATGTAAACCGCGCTCTCTACGCCTTTTTCGGATGGTACTACGTCCGGAATGATGAGCGATTTTTCGCCTTTAGGCTGAAAATTACCGGGCGAGAGTTTGTAATAAATGCTGCTAAGTCCAAAATCAAGCGCGTGCTGATTGGTAGGGTAAAAATTGAAATCGGCTTTAAACTGCGACTGGTTGATGGAAAAATCGAGTTGATACGCGCTTAAGGGCTGTTTTTCACTCGAAACGCCGTATTCATAACCGCTGTAGCTGCCGGTGAAAACGCTATACAGTTTATTGGTAATGATGTGTTTCCATTTCAACGTAGCAGTCTGATTACGATAGCCGTACGTAGTATCGCTGTTGAGCCGGAATCGGTCCTGACTCCAGTAACCCGTCAGGTAGAACGTATTCTTTTCGTTGGCATCGTGCGTAACGTGCAGGTTGATGTCATAAAACGAAGCGCGGCTGTTCTGAAACGACTTGGCCGACAACTGACGTAGCAGCCAGTCGGAATACGTCGAACGAAAACCGGCAATAAACGACGTTTTATCTTTCAGAATCGGCCCTTCCACGGTGATACGTCCCGTAAGCAGACCAATACCGCCCGAACCAACAAATTTTTTCTTGTTGCCGTCTCGCGTCTGTACGTCCAGCACCGACGACAGCCGACCGCCAAACCGCGACGGAATTGCACTTTTATAGAGCTCGGCACTTTTGATCATGTCGGGGTTGAACGCCGAGAAAAAGCCAAACAAGTGCGACGAATTGTAAATAGGCGCGTCGTTGTACAGAATCAGATTCTGGTCGGTGGCCCCCCCACGCACGTTGAGACCCGTTGAACTTTCACCGACCGTTTTCACACCGGGCAACGTCTGGATAACACGTAGCAAATCGGCTTCGCCCAGCGCCGTTGGCACCTGTTTAATGCTCTTGATATCGACCCGCTCCTGCCCCATCTGAACGCCCGAAATATTCGCATCTTTTTCGGCTTCGATCACCACTTCTTTCAGGGCAATTACGTCGTCTTCCATCTCCACATCGAACTTACCGTCAGCATACAGGATGATTCGGCGCCGGGTATCTTTCAGGCCAATGCTACGTAGTTTCAGATCGTGACGGCCACGGGGCAACGTAAAGGAATAATGACCAAACTGGTCGGTAACGGTACCAATTCTGGGGTTTTCGATGTAAACAGCCGCCCCCACAATCGGCTCACCCGACGCTACGTTACGTACCAGCCCTGACAACGTAGCACGACCGGATCGGATAGGATTGGTAGGTTTTCCGATTTCGTAGGTTTTCGCTTCGGGTTCGACGCGCTTTTTCTGCGTTTCGGTCATGTACGCCGATAACGTCGAGTCGGAACCAGTTTCGGCGTTACCACGTCGGAAGAAACCAATCGGCAACTCAGTACGGATGAGTCGATTAACCGTGATGTAAACGCGCTGCTGGTTGTCGATGGCAAACCCAAATTTCGAGCCCTGAAACAGTTGACGTAGCACCGTCGAAAGCGGCTGTTTATCCACTTTCATATCCACAATCAGACTGTCGACCTCTCTGGGATTGTAAAAAAAACGGTACGTCGTCTGGGCTTCAACCTGCTGTACGAACGCTTCAAAACGCAGGTTCGAGAACTCTCCACTAATGGGTTTTTCGGTGATCTGCGCGCGTAGATCAACCATCGAACCGGTCAGCAGCAAAAGCAATAAAGTAATTCGGTACAGTTGGCTCATGGTCAACGGGTTAGTTCATCATAACGTCGGGTTACCTTCGTGATGGCTTCCTCGCGCAGTTCATTTTTGAATTTAAGACTATTACTACGAATATATTTCCGTAACTCTTTCGATTGATCGGGGAAGAGACGTAGCAACGACTGTTTCGATTTTACTTCCCGGTACGTATTATCTTTAAAAATATAGAACTTATCATTTAACAGATACTCGCCTTTGTACACTCCACTCGAAATATCTTCCAGTATGGTTTTCTGTCGTTTGGCAAGGGCTTTTGTTTTGCCATCGTGCAATAACTCGTAAAATCCCGTTCGAATACCGGTCGTGCTATCGCTCACAATTCGGGTGAAAGCGTGCGTACCTAACGTAAAACGGGCAATTTTCTCGTTCCGCAATGTTAACCGATACGCACCTTCGGGTGGCTGAACAACCAGCTCATCACGGACAATATCATACAACATCGCCACCTTATCGTAATCGACGCCATTGTAGAAAATTGTCCCCGTCTGAAGGTTATCAGTCACGTAGTACGGGTGAATTTTGATTCGATGGTCATGAACAATGTACTCATGACCTTCGTAGATATGTATTTGCCGGTACATCGCCTTGTCATACGAACGAATGGCCGTATTTCGGGCAATTTGCGTAAATGAACTATCGGCTTTAATCGTTTGCCCCCAAACCCCTGGAGTTAGTAGGAGAAAGAGGCATACCAAACGTATAGAGTACATATTTTTCAAAACCGTTCGAATCGATCTGATCTGTTATATTATTTCGGAGCGCGGCTCCTATACTTAATTCTACGAGCGTTCAGTAAGAAAGCGTTTCCTAAAAAGAGGCCACTCGTTAAGTTTTACTACAATCTCGGAATTTGATTAATTGTACTACGTATAGAAAAGCCTCGCTACGCACTTTTACGTAAAGAAAAGCGAAATCGTGTCAAAATCGACTGGCTCTAAGGAAATTTTCGCAAAATGGCTTTCAGCGAAAAAATCTCAAAATCGGTTTGAGTATTCGGTCCGGAAATTAATTTTTCTGTAGAGAGCGTTTTTGTCATGCTGACGAAGGAAGCATCTTAATATATCCTAACGTTCGTGTCATGATGCTTTAAGATGCTTCCTTCGTCAGCATGACAAAACGAGACTTACACCCTCAAGCGGCCATCGAGCGGTAGCATTATCTGGCTAACGACCTCAATTTGTTCATAGGCTGGGTGCTGCGGTGCAGGAGCAGATTATACGACACCTCCATAATTACCGACGGAACAGCAATCGCCAGCGAGAAAGGATCGTTGAGCCATTCGGTCAGAATGGTTTGCGTTTCGGCCAGCGTTCCTGTTTTCCAGTACGTTGGCAGCAATGTTGACTTAAGCCAGAAAACAGTATCAGGTAAATCGGGCAAACGTAACGTAGTAAGCCAGAGTTGAGGCAATTCACACAGACTGACAGGCGGCAAATGAATCAGTGTTCCGAGCAGAGCCAGTTCCGGCGTACGGCTGGTATACAGAATCTCGACTCCCTTTGGATTCCAGCGGCCGCCCTGACGATAGCTTCCGGCAACCGATAGTGGTTCTGTATGGCAGGGCTCTTTATTAATCCGATAAACGTCCATGAAATCTCAGCCGACAATTCCCCACGCGATACGTCCCAATACGTCTTCTGCCAGGGAAAAACCGGATACTGTATGAATACCGATAAGTAAAGTGCCACTGACAGCCTACTTTATCAGTGGATAATGTTCAAATTCAAAAATAACTTTCCCAATGCGGCTACACGCTTCATTCCGTTTTTCAGGCATTTTATTTCTCTCTCTTGTGCTGGGCGTCAGCTACGCACAGAAGTTACGCCCACCCGCCTACCCACTCATCACCCACGATCCATATTTCAGTCTTTGGAGCAATACGGATAAATTGACCGATTCGCCCACGCGCCACTGGACAGGCAAAGCACAGTCGCTCGAAGGAATCATTCGGGTCGATGGGAAGGCGTATCAGTTTCTGGGAGCGGTGCCCACTACGTACGAACCCATTCTGCCGACCGGCGAAGTGAAGTCCTACATGGCCCGCTACACGATGGACAAACCCGCAAACGGCTGGGAAAAATCAGATTTCGACGATAGCAAATGGCAATCGGGACCGGGACCATTTGGCGATACTCCCGACGCCAAAACCAAGTGGGTCAACAGCGAAACGATGAAAGACGGCATCTACTTCCGACGGGAATTTACCTACGACGGCAAAGCTGATCCCTCCAAATTACTGCTCGCTCTCAACCACGACGACGACGTAGTGATTTACCTGAACGGCACCGAAATTCTGGACAAAAAAGGGTACATCCACGAGCACATCTACCTGCCTTTATCGGCTGCGGGTCAGAAAGCTTTACAAACCGGCAAGAACGTTTTGGCCGTGCATTGCGTGAGTCCGCGTGGTGGTTCGTTTATCGATGTTGGGCTGGTCAATCCCGTAACGTTGTCGTCGGTTACGCCCGCTGAGCAAACCGACGTAACGGTATCGGCCACGCAGACGAAATACACGTTCACGGCGGGTGCAGTGAATTTTTCTGTAAATTTTCTGTCGCCTTTGCTGCTCGATGAATTGAACGTAGCGGCTCGCCCCATCAGCTACGTTACGTTCGATGTGCGGTCGCAGGATGGCAAGCCACATGCGGTGCAGGTCTTTTTCAGTGAATCGGGTACGGTTGCGACCAACACCATTGGGCAGGAAGTCGTTACCAAAGTAGCGCAAACGGGCAGTCTGACGTATCAGGTAGTCGGTACGGAGGCACAGCAATTATTAGGTCGGAAGGGCGATAACGTACGTATCGACTGGGGGTATGCGTATCTGGCCGCTCCACAACAAACTGGTAATCAGACTGGTTCGGGATTATCGAATGCGCTCAAACAATCTTTCATAAGCAAAGGTCAGTTGCCAGCTTCGGGAGCTAAGCTGCCGGCACGCGCTGCGGTAGACGTAGCGTTGGCCGCTGTTCTGGATTTCAGCAACGTAACGGGGCCAGCTTCTCGGCATATTTTGCTGGGTTACGACGATTTATATTCGGTTCAGTATTTCAAACAGAACTTACGCCCCTGGTGGAACAAAACCGGCAAAATCAGCATGGGCGAACTGCTACAAACTGCCGAAACCGACTACAGCCGATTGCGTCAGAAATGTACTACGTTCGACGCCAAACTCCGCGCCGATGCGCAAAAAGCGGGTGGTAAAGAATACGCTGATTTGTGCGTTCTGGCCTATCGGCAGTCCATTGCCGCTCACAAAATTGTAGCGGGACCCAAAGGCGAAATCCTCTTTTTCTCCAAAGAGAACTTCTCAAATGGTTCTATCGGAACGGTCGATATAACGTATCCTTCGGCACCGCTTTACCTGCTGTACAACACTACGTTGCTGAAAGGCATGATGGAACCGATTTTCCAGTACTCCGAAAGTGGCCGCTGGACTAAGCCTTTTGCAGCTCATGACGTCGGTACGTATCCGCTGGCGAACGGTCAGACGTACGGCGAAGACATGCCTGTAGAAGAATCTGGTAATATGCTACTTCTGGCGGGTGCCATCGCGAAGGCCGAAGGCAACGCCAACTACGCCAAACAACACTGGAAAACGCTGACTACCTGGGTCAATTACCTCAAAAAAGATGGTTTCGATCCCGCCAATCAGTTGTGTACCGATGATTTCGCCGGGCACATCGCTCGTAATGCCAACTTATCGGTAAAAGCCATTCTGGGAATTGCGGCTTATGGCCAAATGGCGGCTATGCTGGGCGACAAAGCAACCGCCGAAAGCAATCTGAAAACCGCTCGTGAGATGGCAGCTAAATGGCAGCAACTCGCCCTCGACAAAACGGCTTCGGCAAAAACGCACTACGATTTAACGTTTGAAAACAGCGCCGATACATGGAGTCAGAAATACAATCTGGTTTGGGATAAACTGCTCAACATGAACATTTTCCCGAAGGATATTACGCAGAAAGAAATCGCGTACTACCTGACCAAACAGGAACCATACGGCCTGCCTCTCGACAGTCGTAAAACCTACACCAAATCAGACTGGATTATGTGGACGGCCACACTCGCCCAATCACCGAAAGATTTTCAGGCACTGGTAAAACCCGTCTGGAAATACGCCAACGAAACCCCCAGCCGCGTCCCCCTTTCCGACTGGCACGAAACCACCGACGCCAAGCAGGTTGGTTTTCAGGCGCGGTCAGTAGTAGGTGGATATTTTATTAAAATGTTGGAAGGAAAGCTAGTGAAATGATGAGCCTGTCTAACGTATCAAGAATATGTTACAAAGCGCATTTTTGTCATGCTGACGAAGGAAGCATCTTAAAGCATCATGACACGAACGTTAGGGTATATTAAGATGCTTCCTTCGTCAGCATGACAAAAATATCGCCGAACAAAAAAGCCGATTCTGAGCTCAGAATCGGCTTTTTTGTTCGGCCAGAAGAAATAACTAATCTATTAGTTGTAAAACTAAACTATTAGTCATAACTTTCGTTTATCAATCAGTAATCACCTAAAAAGACAATGGCGATACGTGAACTGACCAAAGCTGAAGAAGAAATCATGCGGGTACTCTGGCAGCTAAAAAAAGGCTTCGTGAAAGACGTACTGGCCGAACTTCCTGAATCGGGCCGCAGCGACGGATCGGAACCTCCAACTAAACCCGCTTACAATACCGTTTCGACCATCATCCGTATTCTGGAGAAGAAGGGATTAGTCGGCTACACGGCCTACGGCAAAACGCACGAATACTATCCGCTCATTACGGAAGAGGAATATCGCCGTTTTCAGACGGAACAGTTGATGGCCAACTACTTCGACAATTCACTCAAGAAGCTGGTGTCCTTTTTTGTGCAGGATAAAAACATTAGTCTGAACGAAGCCGACGAAATCATCAAACTCTTAAACCAACAGAAAAACCAATGAATACGCTCGACTATTTCCTGAAAGCCAACCTGTATGGCCTGTTGTTCGTCAGTTGCTACTGGCTCTTTCTCCGGCGGCATACTTTTTTGTCACTCAATCGGGCGTATCTGTTGGTATCGGCCTTGTTGACACTGGTATTGCCGCTGGTGAAGTTACCGACCCGCACCGTCGATGCGCTTCCGATGCCTGTCGGCGTAATTGCCCTGCCGGATTATGTCGTCGCAGCCCCGGTCGAAACCGGGCCAGATTGGGTGCAAATTGGGCTTATAGCTTATGGAATTATTGCTACGTTGCTGGTGCTACGTCTGCTGCTACGTACTACGCGACTGCTACGTTTCATTCGTCGATCACCTCAACAACGTACCGATGACTACGTTCTGGTCCAGCCTGAAAGCACGCAGGTGCCTACCTTTTCATTTTTCCGCTATCTGGTACTAAATCCAGAAGACCGATACACCGGCGCTATTATCGATCATGAGCTGGTTCATATCCGTCAGCATCATAGCACCGACGTACTAAGTGTGGCCCTATTGCGGGCTCTGTTTTGGGCGTGTCCGGCGTTGTGGCTCATCGACAAAATGCTACGTCAGGTACACGAATTTCTGGCCGATAAAGCAATCGCGCATCCAGCCGACTACGCCCAATTTCTGGTTGGGTATGCTTTTGGCGCTCAGCCTGATACGTTGGTGAATGGTTTTTTTAATCCGTCTCTGCTCAAACAGCGCATTCTGATGCTGCACCAGCAAGCTACTACGCGCTGGGCACTGGGCAAATACGTGCTGGTGATTCCGCTGGCGTTGAGTTTACTCTCTATGACCACCGCTCGCGAAGAACTGGCTGCCATTGTTAATCAGGTAGCCAACGAACCAATCATGGTATCGGGCAAGGTGACTGATTCGGCCGATGGAAAAGCAATTCCGGGGGTTTCTGTTTTTGTAAAAAATAAATACTATACGGCAACTGACGTAAATGGGCGATATAAACTAACGGCTATTCCAAAAGAAGCGTCCATGAAATTCAGTTTTGTCGGCCTCGAAACGAAAGTAGTTGACGTAAAAGGCCGTTCCATGATTGATATCAGTCTGCCTGTCAAAAGCAGTACGTTAAGCGAGGATCGTGTGGTTGCCTACGAACCGACTGCTGGCCCCACGGAAGCTGTTCAGTCTGGGCAGGATCCTGTGTTCACGGTTGTTGAGCAACAACCAACATTTCCAGGTGGTATGCAGGCGCTTTGGCAGTATCTGGCCCGTAATTTACGTTATCCAAAAGAAGCAAGAGAGAAGCGGATTCAGGGGCGGGTATTTGTCCGATTTGTTGTCGCTTCTACGGGCAGCATTCGCGACGTAAGTGTTTTGAAAGGCATCGGCAGTGGCTGCGACGAAGAAGCGGTACGGGTAGTAAGTCAAATGCCAGCCTGGAAACCTGGTCAGCAGCAGGGCAAAGCCGTGAGCGTACTGTATAATCTCCCCATTAACTTCTCACTGGGAAAAGCAGAAGATAAACGTACTGGGCTCGTAACTCCACAATCCGATATCCCTAGAAGTGAGGGCGTTGCGGTTGTTGGCCATGCAAATAATCAAGCTTCTAATCTCCTTGCAGACTCTGTTCCTAATAAATCGACGACCATTCAAGTACGAGGAAACGCATTTACGGAAGGTGATCCGCTCTACATTATTGATGGCGTTGAAAAACCAAAAGGCGCTAAGTTCACCAAAGAAGGAGATATACCTGGGAAAAATGATATAAATATTCGCCCGAATGATATTGAAAGCATCACCGTATTGAAAGATGCATCAGCCGCTGTATACGGCGAAAAAGGGAAAAATGGCGTCATTCTAATAACTACCAAGAAGAAATGAGCACGTTCGCCTACCTTCTGACCGTCAGCCTGTATCTGCTGCTTTTCTACGGATGCTACGTCCTGTTGCTACGTCGAAATACGTTTTTCGGTCTCAACCGGGCTTATCTTTTGGGATCAATCGGTCTATCGTTGGTGCTGCCTTTTGTCAAGCTGCCCGCTACGTTATCCGATACGTTACCTACGGGTGTTATCACGCTTCCAGCTTTTGTGGTCAATTCGGGAGGCCATTCCGGTGCTACGTATGCGTTGACCGTAACCCAATGGCTATGGCTTTTTTACGGACTCGGCGTATTGATCATGCTTGTCAGGATGATAATCCATCTACGGGCGGTAATGCATCTGATCAACAGAGGGAACGCTGAACGCAAACCAAATTACACGCTGGTTCGCCTGACAAACAACGTAACGCCTTCGTTCTCATTTGGGACGTATCTGGTACTAAATCAGGCCGATTCAAACTCGGAACCCGACGCGCTGCTACGTCACGAAGAAGCCCATATTCGCCAGTGCCACACCACCGATGTGCTGTTTCTGGAAATAATACAGACTATTTTCTGGTTCAACCCCATCCTGGTTTTTTATAAAAAATCGTTGCAGGAAGTACACGAATTTCTGGCCGACCGAGCCGTTTTGCAAACACCCCAACCCGATTATCCGCGTCAGTTGGTAGCCTACGCGCTCAACGTAACGCCAGCCGCGCTCACTACGTCTTTTGCCTCAAAATCAACCCTTAAACAACGTATCATTATGTTACAAAAGCCTGCTTCACATCGCCGGGCGTTATTCGGCTACGCATTGGTTTTGCCACTGGCAGCCGGTTTGCTCATGTGTACGCAATCGGACCGCGACCAGCCTCAAAGTGCGGTTATCACGCCTGAAAACGCCACCCGTAAAAGCGTGAAAGTGGAAGGCGAAATTTTTACAGTTGTTGAACAGCAACCTGCGTTTCCGGGTGGTATGGCCAAATTAGGCGAATACTTAGGTGCCAACCTGAAATATCCGGCCGCAGCCGAGAAAGCAAATGTTGAAGGTAAGGTATATCTCAACTTTGTTGTTACAAAAACGGGGGAAATTACAGATGTGCAGTTGTTAAAGGGAATCGGTTTTGGAGCCGATGAAGAAGCGATTCGTGTGCTATCGCAGATGCCCAACTGGATTCCAGGTCGACAAAATGGCAAAGCGGTTAATACACGATATAATATCCCGATTTGGTTCCAGTTGGATGAGGAAACGAAGGACGCAGCCTTTAAGCAGTTAGGCCCGCCACCTCCTCCTCCCCCGCCACCGGGCGAAAACGGCAAAGAATCGACCTTTTTCAGCGTTCCGACCGATGACGAAACTATTCAGCGTTCGTTCGCTCACTTCATCGTCGACGATAAAGAAGTGGCTTTCCAGGAATTTCAAAAGTATGACAAGGCCGCCATCGTAGAAGCCAGCTCAAGCGACCAAACGATTCGGATAGCAACGAGGTAAAAAGATGTATGAAGTATGATGTAGGGTGTATGAAAGTGCTGACAATCATACACCCTATATCATACTTCATACATCACTCCTTCACCACTTTGCGGCTGGTGGCTCCGTTGGGGGTTTGGATTTGCAGGATGTACAACCCTTTCGGCAGTTGGCCAACATCTAACGTAGTGGAATGCTGACGAGGTTGAATCGACGGCTTCAACAATGTAGCACCCGTCAGTCCCTGAATCAATACCTGTTCGATACGTTCGGTAGATGGCAACTCGACGTTGAGCGTATTACCAACCGGATTTGGGTATACCGACAGCGCATCAGACCACGCGGGTTCCGTTCCGAGAACGGCCAGTACGTTAAAGCTTCGTTCTACGTCGGTTGCCGCAGAAAACTGGTCGTTTCCGTTCTGGAATGCGCGAATCGTCACCACACCCACACCCGTAAATCTCAACGTACTACCGCTCAACGTAGCGGGGCCACTTTTCACCTGAAAACTAACCGCCAGATTTGACGAACAGGTTGCTTTTAATGGCAGATCGCCCTGGTTGAAATAGCGGTCGGAAATGGCATCGAACGTAATGGTTTGTGCGGTTTTTGTCGGAATGGCGCGGTTAGCCTGGGTATACCATACCGGCCATTTTGTGTTTTCATACAGCAGCGATACCGATCCCGAAGGCGATATTTTATCGGTTCCCAGTTTTATACCCGATACATTCTCTTTCGAACCCGATTTTGTACTGAACACCAGCTGATTATCCAGCCGGGAGTAACTCGGAAAACCTAACGTATTGTTTTCATAAACGCCCTCCAAACCACCTGTGCTGATGTCGGTAGCCACTACGTAATAGCTGTTGTCATTTTCGTTGACGTAGTCAAAAGCAATTATATCGGGGGAGTTTTTAGAGAACGACGGGTTTCCAATACTTTCACCCTCCTCCAGACCCGAGAACAGCTTTTCGATATTGCCTTTTGCGAAGTCGCCCGTTTTGTTATTCCAGACATTGATAAAGCCTACGTCCCAGTAATCGACGGCATCACCTGTGTTGTTTTTCAGGGAGTTGTATGCATCATAGACAATGTTCTCGCCCGTAAAATCCCACTCGAACGAATCGGCATATTTTACGTCGCCTGTTCCAACGCCTTCCGTGTAAGTTGGGTTATACAGTTTAAACTGCGTCCATTTCTTTTTAGCGTAGCTATACACATAGACGGAAGCATCCTGTGCATCAGTCAGGGCGGCCAGTTTAGTACCGTCTTTTGATATCGCTACGTTGCTCCAGATTGTCTCATCGGAAATAACTGTTTCAGAAGCCGTACCAGTCAGACTTACCGCACGAATGCGTTTGTCCGTCGTTACGTAGTACGCAAATTTCCCATCGTCGGTTACGCTCGGGCGGTGTTTCAATGCCAACGCCGATTTCACTGTTAACTGCTGGGAACCTACTGTCGTTGCATAAAGTCGGCTGTCAGTTGTTCGGGTTAATAGGAGCAGATCTTGACCGTTGGCAACTGGTACGTCGGGCTGTTTGCCGGGGTTTGTCTGGGTGCCATCCAGTATGCCGACAGCATCAAAAGCCGCTTTGGCAGCATTGACCTCGGCTCCGGTGGCCCCGTAGAGGTCGCCGGCGGCTTTGATAACGGCCAGTCGCAAATCGAGGAATTGAGAGGTACGTACCAGATATTTAGTCAACGCCTGATAATACACTTTCTCGGCTTTGTCTTTTCCGACAGCCGTAGCGAATTTGAAGAAAGCAAAATTGGGAATGCCGCTGTTGATGTGTACGCCACCGTTGTCTTCCGTCGTATTATCGTATTGCGACATTGTAGCCGGCTGATAGCCATTGGGATCTTTGGCTTTCCCGCCCTGATTTGGGTTCGAGAGGTCACGTAGCGCACCCGATGGCAATACCTGGGACGTTGCTACGTCTTCGCCAAGCTTCCAATCGTCGCGGTCGATCATAGCTCCGAAAACGTCGGCCATCGATTCATTGATCGCGCCCGACTGATTTTTGTACTGCAAATTGGCCGTGTTCTGAATCACGCCGTGGGTCATTTCGTGGCCCGCTACGTCCAGAGCGCCCGCCAGTGGTTTCAGCAATTTGCCGTTGCCATACGCCATTACCTTGCCGTTCCAGTAAGCGTTATCCATTGCTTTCCCATCGTCGTCGGGCATGTTCACAATCGATACGATGGTTTCGCCATTGCCATTGAGCGCGTTACGTTTGAACGTATTGAGGTAATATTCATAGGCAATTCCAGCGTTGTAATGTGCCGAAATTGCTGTAGGAGTCCAGTTGGTGTTGTTGGCAGACGTAATCTGGTAGATTTCCTGTTTATCACCGAACGTATTTTTCGCATCAACCGTCCAGAGCGCCCCAACCGGATTGTCCGGCATTTTAGACGTCGACGACTTGAACATTGCCCGTGAGGCATCAACCATGTAATACGTATTGTTCGTGTGCTGATACGTCTGGAACGTACGTGTGGCACCGTTGAGGTCTTTACCAGTTGCTTTGATTGGCCCTGCAAACGAACAAGTGTGATTATACTTATCGAGAACTTCGCCAGTTTGCGCGTCGATGGTATATTCCCAGCGTTCGAGCATGTTCGGACGTACTGTCAGTTGATAAGCCAGTTTAGCCTCGCCGTTATCAGCCATGAACACGCACAAATCGCCTTCCGACGATTTCAGTTTCAGGATATTATCCCCAAACGAACGGACGGTAGCGGTTTTGCGCACATCGTTGAGCGCCCGTTCTGAGGCATCTGTCAGATTTAGTTTTGGGGTCGTTGACAATGTTTCCGGTACCAGTTGATACCGTCCATTCAACGTTGTTACGTTGCCGTCGGTGAGGTGAGCAACCAGTTCAGCGCCGAGGACGGGGATGCCCCGGTGAGTCTGCATCAGGCGAAGGTGCATTTGCCCGAGGTCATCCGTTTCAGATTGCCGAACCGTGAATTGTGATTCAGGATTTTCGATTTTCAGCAAACTACGTAGCTGCCCCATAAACTGATACGTTACCGACGTAGCGGCCGCAGCCGACAACCGCGCCCCTTTATTGATAGCCGTTTTCGGGCTCACTCTACGTTCGATAAAGATGGGCAGATTGGTCGTTGCGTCACGTACCACGCGCAGACGCATTGGCTCCAGCGAAGAAGCATTTTGACTCGTTCCCAACATTGTCTGCCGTCCAATTTTATTGGTAGGTGGCGATACCACCGTAGCACCGAGACGTTGCGGCAGATCGGATGAAGCAGCACCAGTTTTTCGTTTCTGGGCAAATCCAGATTCAGGCTGCTGAGCCAACGTAGCGGAGGCAACAAAAAGGCCCGTTAGTAAGAATAGCTGTGGTTTCATGACAAAGAGTGAAAGAATGAATGAGCGAAAGAGCGCTATTTCAGACGTAGTGAAGCCGGAATCATGGCCATGAACGAATCGTAAAATTTCGGGTAATTAGGTGGGACTATTTTGCCAGATTCGCCCCAGGCTACCTTATAGATTTCTTTCCCTTTTTTCCAGCGCACGAGCTTGTACGTATTGCCAGGGTAATCGAATTTGGTGGTTTTTATTTTACACTTTTCGTCGAACGTAGCGAAGACTTTTTTGGTGTTGGCGGGCGTTTGCTGGGCAATGAATGTGAACGTAGTATCGCGATTGCGCCACCCAAACAATTTTCCGTCTTCGAATAAGTAATAGGCAGTTGCAGCGCCGGTGAACCCTCCTCCGCTCCCTATGATTAGCTGGCGACCCGTATAGGTAGCAGGTGTAACAGCAACCTTCTTACGTAGCGTCGGCATTTTATCGCCGGCCGACCGTGGTTCCTGCGCCTGGACACGTAGCAGAAGCACAAAAAACAAACTGATTAACCCGATACTACGCACTGATTTCATGAGTCGATTGGTTGGCAGTTGCTGAACAAAGGTAGAAGCACGTAACACCTTCATCAATACTGCATTTGCATGATTTTAAGAATAGTTGAATAGCAGGCCCTGACAGGCTCCGGCTGTCGCGACTCCGACAGCGACTAACCTGGTAACTACAACCGACAGCCGGAGCCTGTCGGAGCCCATTTACGGTGGCGTTGGCTGGCCGTAAGTTGTCTGCGAAATTGTTCTTGATGTACCAAACAATCCCCGCTTGATCTGGACACGTAGCAGATTATCGAAATCGCCTGATGCAATTGTTGTCATGGACGGCTGTGTGCCTAATCCTTTGGCAATATCCAGAATGGTATTGCTGTGCCCAACGACCAGCACCATTTTGCTACGTATCAGGTTGATACGTTTCACAATTGCCTCATTGGGTCGGGCTGGATAATCGACCATCGTCAGCCCGAGTTGACGGGCGAGCGGTGCGGCAGTCTGGCGGGTACGTCGATACGGTGTCGTAAAAATCGAATCGACTCCTTTGGAGGCTAATACGTCGACTAACGCCTGCGCCCGTTCATGACCCGCCGGGGTCAAATCAGTCGTGTCGGCTTCGCTGACTTTCTCGGCATGGCGCACGATAAATACTGTCGTCGTAGAGCACGCCGTCAGCAAGCTGGTCATCAGACAAAATAGGAAGTAAATAACGCGCATAGGCTATCCATCAAATAATCAGGCAATGATACAAAAAGCCCCCGACAAACGCCGAGGGCTCTTATTAAATGGCAAGTTTACAGGAATGTATGAGGTATGATATAAGCTATAAAATCAGAATCAAGAATATATCCTACATCATACTTCATACATCTTTTTACAATTCTCTTACCCAAATATTGCGGAAACCAACCGGGTTTCCGTGGTCTTGCAGAATGAGGGGGCCTTTGCCGTGCGCTACAACTTTCGGATAGCCGATGTATTCGGTTGTACCGCGAATCGCTACGTGGTTCTGCACCAGCACGCCATTGAGCAGCACAGTTACAAAAGCAGGTTCCAGCATCAGGCCAGCTTTATTGAATTTGGGAGCATTATAGATGATATCATACGACTGCCATTCACCGGGTTTACGGCTGGGGTTCGCCAGCGGAATAGCCTGCTTGTAAATTGAGCCGACCATACCATTTACGTAGGTTGGATTTTCGTAGTTATCCAGCACCTGCAATTCGTAACGTCCCTGCAGGAAAATACCACTGTTGCCACGTCCCTGACCGTTGCCTTCCACTTTGGCCGGTGTCTGAAACTCAATGTGCAATTGCATGTCACCAAACTCCTGCTTGGTTTTCGCCGACGACGTTTTTGATGAATACAGGACACCATCACGTACGGGCCACTGAAGTGGATCAGTGCTAGGCGTTGGATTATAACCTTTGTTGGCTACCCACTGATCGGCATTTTTTCCGTCGAAAAGCACAATGGCATCCGAAGGAGGAGTTGTGCCGGATGTATTGGCGGTAATCGTACCGGGCGTTACGACAGGCGGAACAGGTTCCCAGATTTCGGTGGACTGGGGAGTCTGTTTGCTTGGTTCCGTTTGAGCAAGGGCCAGATTGGTATAACCCTGACAAACAATAGCGAGGCAAAGGGCAATTGGTAATCGTACGTTTTTCATGGAAAATGTTTCGAAATAATGAGTTCGTCCGTAAAACGATCAAAGATAAGTCTAACTGTTTATTCGCAGTCTTTTACGGGGAAAAAATGTAACTTTCGCCCTTCAAATCTTATGGTAAACGCATGATAACCTCTATTCTTTCAGCTCGTTTCGGAGGGCTGCTGAGTCTGGGCTGCCTTTTGGGTATCGGTCTGGCACTGGCTCAACCCGCCCCGATGCCGGGAACTTCAGTCACCCTCAACGATTTAAGTGCTTTTGTATCGCCCACAGCCAATTGGCAGATTCTAGGCGGTGTTCGGGCAGATTTGTCCAAGGACAACACGCTCGTGACCGATAAAGGCACCGGTGTTCTGGCGAATATCCCGATGGCTAAAATGCCACCCGATGCTCAGAATCCGTACAAATACGACTTGTTTACAAGTCTACAGCACGGCGATGTCGACCTGGAACTCGATTATATGATGGCTGTAAAGTCGAATTCTGGGGTGTATCTGCAAGGTCGCTACGAAGTACAACTGCGTGATAGCTGGGAAATTCGCACCCCGAACGTACACGACAATGGAGCCGTGTACGAACGTTGGGACGACAAACGACCTGATGGACAAAAAGGCTACGAGGGCCATGCTGCCCGTCAGAACGCCAGTCGCGCGCCGGGTTTGTGGCAACACATCAAAATCTCGTTTCAGGCACCGCGTTTCAACAGCAACGGTCCCGGCGGGGTACCGCAGAAAACCGAAAACGCCCGCGTGATTCGGATTGAACTAAACGGCGTAGTGGTTCAGGAAAATGTTGAGTTGACTGGCCCCACACGCGGTTCCGCTTTCGCCGACGAAAAATCACTAGGCCCCATCCGTTTTCAGGGCGACCACGGAGCGGTAGCTTTCCGTAACATCCGCTACGTTGCCTACGACAAACCCCGTCCCGAACTGGTCAATCTGAAATACGCTGTCTACAAAGGGAAGTTTGAAAAAGAACCTGCTTACGACAAAACCGCTCCTGAATCAGAAGGGGCCACTACAGTACTTTCGGCTAACGTGAGCCGGATTCCGAACGAGTTTCTGATTCGTTACACGGGTACGTTACGTGTTTCTGAGGCTGGTGAATACAAATTCAATCTGGGCGTACCCGGGGGCGGTGGTCTGATGAAAATTAATAATCAGACTGTCATTTCGCCCGGCGAATGGAATGCTCGTGGGCAAGCGACGTTAGCTAAAGGCGACCTTCCTTTTGAGCTTTTGTACTCGAAATTTGTCGACTGGGCGCAACCCGCAATAGGGCTGACCATTGCCGGACCGGGCATCCGCGAATACGTTATCGGAGATGGCGCAGGTGGCTCTGGCGAAGAAGCCGATCCTATTCTGGTCGAAGCCAATACGAATACGATGCTACGTAGTTTCATGGACATGCCCGGCGAGAAAAACACGCAGGGCCGAACGCTACGTGTCACCCACGCCGTGTCGGTAGGCAGCCCGGAACAGGTACATTATACGTACGATCTCGACAAAGGCGCATTGGTGCAAGTATGGCGAGGTATGTTTCTGGACACAACGCCCATGTGGCACGAACGGGGCGACGGTTCTTCCCGACCAATGGGAATGGTTCAGCGGCTGGGCGCGCCCGTGTTTTTCCTCGCCAAACTCGGATCGGCACAAACCAACTGGCCTGCTGATACAACCGGTTCCGGATACCATCCCAAAGGATACGTACTGGACGACAACGACCGTCCTACGTTCCGCTACCAAAGTTTTGGCGCTTCTGTCGATGATAAAATCCGGACGTTAGGTGAAGGAAAAGGCATTCAACGGGAAGTAACCATTGCCAATCCCCCCAGCGACCTCTACGCTCGTCTGGTGAGCGGCAGCACCATCAGCGCGCTGGAAAATGGTACGTATATGGTCGATGGGCAGGCGTATGTACGTATCGACGACGTAGCAGGAGCAAAACCCAGCATTCGGGAAGCAAACGGGCGGCAGGAACTGATTGTCCCTGTGAAAGGCAAAGTGGTTTACTCAATCCTATTTTAAATGTATGATGTATGTAGTAGGATATATGAAGCGTAACCATACCGCACGGGCGGCCCCGATCGTATATCACACAGCATACATTGACTAATTCAGCTCATGAAATACATACTAACTGCCCTCTTCACGGTTGCCAGCTATGTAGCGGTTCAGGCACAGGAGTCGCCGAAAGAGGAGGATTTTTTTAAGATTCTGAAAGTAACCGCACCGGAGGGTACTCTGCTCGAAGTCGGCGGCCTGACTGTACTGCCCAACGGCGATCTGGGTGTAGCTACACGCCGGGGTGATATCTGGGTTGTCGAAAACCCAACCAGCCGCAAACCATATTTCCGCAAGTTTGCTACAGGCCTGCACGAAATTCTGGGGCTTACATACAAAGAAGGTGCTTTTTACTGCGCTCAGCGTGGTGAACTCACGAAACTGGTTGATTCCAACGACGATGGGAAAGCCGACGTATTCGAAACCATATTCGCCTGGCCGTTGTCGGGCCACTATCATGAGTATAGCTTCGGTCCTAAGATTGCGCCCGACGGTCAGTTTTTCGTAACGGGTAACGTAGCGTTCGGCGACGAGGAATGGTGGCGGGGCGAAAGTCGTGTTCCCTGGCGAGGCTGGACCATGAAAATAGATGAAAAAGGCAATATGCAGCCCTGGGCTACGGGTATGCGCTCACCCTGCGGACTTGGTATTTTTGATGGTGAACTGTTCTACGCTGATAACCAGGGCGACTGGATGGGCTCAGGCGGCATCGTGCATGTAAAGAAAGGCTCTTTTGTGGGGCATCCAGCAGGACTACGTTGGACAGGGCAGGCCAATTCGCCGGTTAAATTGTCTATTGAGCAATTCGATGCGCAAATTGATGAGCGCAAGCGCCGGGGCGAAAATGGACGGGCTATTAAACCCGAAAACGTAGTGAACGAAACCCCGAACATGCTTTATCAGATGAAAGATAAGTTTCCGGGTGTTGACATTCAAACGCCTTCCGTCTGGTTGCCGCACGGTATTCTGGGTATCTCCAATTCCGAAATTCTTGAAATTCCGCAGGGCGCTTTCGGGCCGTTTTCCGGGCAACTGCTCGTGGGCGACCAGGGTATGAGTAAAATTTCGCGGGTGTTCATGGAAAAAGTGAATGGCGAATACCAGGGTGGTGCCATCGAGTTCCGTAACGGTTTCAAATCAGGGGTGTTACGTATGGCTTTTGCTAAAGACGGATCGCTGTTTGTAGGCGAAACCAACCGGGGTTGGGGTTCAGCCGGTGAAGCCAACGAAGGACTGCAACGCCTTGCCTGGAACAACGTGATTCCATTCGAGATGCGTACCGTAAAAGCGATGCCCGATGGTTTCGAAATCGAATTCACCAAACCGGTTGACCGGAAAACTGCCGAGGATTTGGCTTCATATCGGGTCGAAAGTTTCATTTACAAATACCACCCGGTTTATGGCAGCCCGACTATTAATAAAGAAGCGCTGCCTCTCAAAGGAGTAAAAGTGTCGGCCGATGGTCTGAAAGCTCGTCTGGTAGTCGATAATCTTCGGAAGTACTACATTCATCAGCTAACACTCGACGGCGTTCGCGGAACAGAAGGCTCCTACTCGCTCGTGCATCCGATTGCCTATTATACGCTGAATAATATTCCCGAAGGGCAAAAACTGGCTGCTAGTGAATTGAGCACCAAAAATTCGGCGGCAACACCAGCTCCGGCAGCCACACCAGCAACAACGCCAGCCGCCACGAAAGCAGCGGCTACCAAAGGCGGCAAGCCAAAACTGGTGGAAGGTCAGGCCGTAACGATGGCCAAAGCCCCGACTTATGAGCAGGTAAAAAGCTTGCTGACACGTCATACGTGTGCAGCCTGTCATCAGACCAATAAACGGCAGGTCGGCCCTGCTTTCGCGGACGTAGCGAAACGGAAATATACCAACGATCAGATTGTTGAGCTGATTTACAGCCCTAAACCACAACACTGGCCCGATTACGCGACCGAGATGCCTCCTATGCCGCAGGTCCCCAAAGCCGACGCGCTGAAGATTGCTGCCTGGATTAACTCACTTGCACCCGCCAGCGGCAACGCTTCGAAAGAGGAAGCGAAGCCATAACGTAGTGATTCATACTTTTTAATTCAACAGCCCGATATGCCCAGCGTATCGGGCTGTTGCTTTTTAGGGCAGGCCCAGACAGCATCTTGCTGACTGGGACAACTTCTCCAAAATTCCGCCAGTTTTAGAGTCATTTCCACCGCTTTTAAACCAGAGACCGCCTTCTGTATAGTCTCTCCGATAGTCGCTTTCTGGACGTAGTAGTTTTGAATCGTCAAACAGGAAGAAACACCGCACGGCGCTCTCCTCACTGACTCAGGTGACTGAATCATCCTAACATAGCAACTAACTTTTAACAGGCACAAACAACTCTTTCAATCATGAAATCTTTACACGTAGCAGCAATCCTTTTCTTTTCTGGTATCATCGGTTTAACGTCTTGCAGCAAAAAAAATGACGACGTAATGCCTGCGCCGACTCAAGCCACACCAACAACACCAACATCCACTACCACTTCGACAACCACGCCAACCACCACCACTACAACATCATCAACGGCGGCTCTGACTTCAACAGGCTTCGTGGCCAAAATTGATGGCAAAGACTACATCCCTGATTTTGTATATAGCAAAGCAGTAATGCCTGGCAATGATGGTTACTATGGCATCTACGGCCTCGACAGCAGAACCGGCGACGTAGTGTTTATTGGCCTGCCTTATGCAGCGCTGGTTGGTACCCACAAATTAAGCTACGTTAATTACGGTGGCTTCTCGCTTGGTAACGGCACTGATTCATACTCAACCCGCGTGGAACCCGGCGAAGGTACTGTTACGATCACTAAAGTAACTACTACTAACGTCGAAGGCACCTTCTCGTTCGTGGCTTATAATGACAAAGGCACCGTTAAACGTACCATCACCGACGGGAAATTCAACGTACCATTTAAGTAATCTGATGTACTGAATCTCCTGACACTAAATCAAACCCTTCACTTTTTCAAAAACAAAAAATCTTCTCAAATCATGAAAACGTTACGTTTCGCAGCAATCCTCGCCTTCTCTGGTATCATTAGCTTAACCTCGTGCAGCAAAAAAAATGACGATAGTGTCACTCCAACCGGAACCGGAACACAGCAACAGTCGAGTGTAGCCTTCGCTACCAAAGTTGATGGTAAAGAGTTTAAACCTGACTTCGCCTACGCTAAAATTAGTTTCCCCGGTAATGATGGTTACTACGGCATCTACGGCCTCGACAGCAAAACCAGTGACGTAGCAGTTATCGCCCTGCCAAACTCAGCACAAGTAGGAACGCACGAATTAAGCTCTATCAGTTTCGGTTCGTTTACCAAAGCCAGCACTAGTGACGCGTATTCAACAGTAGTTAAGCCTGGAACTGGCACGGTTACGATAACGAAAAAGACCGCTACTGAAATTGCTGGTACGTTCTCCTTCACCGCGTATAATGAAAAAGGAATTAAAATCACCCTAACCGATGGTACGTTCAACGTACCGATCAAATAATAAGGTTTACTACTACGTATCACCGACGGTCAGCCTCGCAAGGAGCTGACCGTTTTTCTGTTACGTATGTGCGAACTCCGCAGATTATCGTTACTTTTAGAGCTTTGCAACTGAACACATTCATCACTATGAAACAATTACTTGTTCTTATATGCCTGCTAAGTCCATCGCTGCTTTGGGCACAGAAAGGTACGTATAACCTAAAGGGAAAACTTCGTGGCGTAAACGCTCCAGCTAAAGCCTACCTGCGTTACCGGATCGGTACCGACGTAAAAATGGATTCGGTTACGATTGATAATGGTACGTTCTCGTTTATGGGCGCCGTCGACGAACCTATTTCAGCAGGTTTATACGTCGATAAGCTTGGAACGGGCTTCACGACGAAACGTCCCATTTCATACATAAGCCTTTATCTGGAACCAGGTAACATTACCGTAGAAAGCCCTGATTCGCTCGCCAATGCCTTTGCCGACGGAACTCCGCTTAATATTGATAATCAGAAGCTAACGGGCATGCTGAGACAAACGACCGATAAAATGGCGGAGTTGATGAAAGAATATAGGGCTGCTACGCCTGAGCAGAAAAAATCGAAAGAGTTTGAGCAAAATCTTGATAAACGGTACGAAGCCATCGAAGCCGAGCAGAAAAAAGTGAAGGCGCAGTTCATTAAAGAAAACCCGAATTCACTGGTTAGTCTGTATACACTACAACAATATGACTACACACCCGAGTACGCCGAAGTTGCACCTATGTATGAGGGCTTAGGTGAAGTAATCAAAAACGGTAAAAGCGGAAAAGAGTACGCCAAAGTTCTGGCCAGCGTAAAAGCTACGTCCATTGGCGAGATCGCTCCCGAATTTTCACAGGCCGATACGTCTGGTAAGGACGTATCACTCAAGAGTTTTCGGGGTAAATACGTACTGGTCGATTTCTGGGCAAGTTGGTGTGGCCCCTGCCGGGCTGAAAACCCGAACGTAGTGAAAAACTTCCAGCAGTATAAAGACAAAAACTTTACCGTTCTGGGCGTTTCCTTAGACCGTCCTAACGCGAAAGAAGCCTGGTTAAAAGCCATCCACAAGGATAATCTGACCTGGACGCACGTATCGGATTTAAAATTCTGGGAGAACGACGTAGCAAAACAGTACGGTATCCGGTCTATTCCGCAGAATTTTCTGCTCGGTCCTGATGGTAAAATCGTCGCCAAGAACATTCGGGGCGAAGAACTCGGCAAAAAACTCGGCGAGATTCTGGCCGCCAAACCCTGACGATAAATCCAGCAACGTATTACGTTACCCGCAATGATTTCCGAACGTTGCGGGTACTTTTTTTTATACAACTCCGTCTGAAACGTAACACGCCGATTTTTTTGTCATTCTGACGCAGGAAGAATCTCAGTGTTTCCTTACGTTCTAGTTAGGATGCGTTAAAATTCTTCCTGCGTCAGAATGACAAAAACGTTACAGGCCAACTTTTTCACTACGTATGACTTCATCTTCCGAAATCACCTTAAAACCCGCCATTCAGGAAAAATTCGAGCACCTTTGGCACCTGGTCGGTAACACGCCAATGCTGGAATTATTTTATACCTACGAAGGCCAGCCCCGGTCGCTTTACGTCAAATGCGAGCATTATAACCTGACCGGCAGCATGAAAGACCGCATGGCCCTGCACGTACTGCATCAGGCATACCGGCAGGGGCATATTCAACCCGGCGACCGGATTGTGGAAGCCACCAGCGGCAGTTCGGGGATTGCTTTTTCAGCGGTGGGTCGGGCGCTTGGTCATCCGGTTACCATCATCATGCCCGCTGGTATCAGTCAGGAACGTATCGACATCATCCGCAGCCTGGGAGCCGATATTATTCTGTTTACCAAAGAAGAAGGCGGTTTTCTGGGGGCGATACGTCGGTCGGAGGAGATGGCTGCGGCTGACTCACAAGTTTTTCTGCCACGTCAGTTTGCCAATCAATATAACGCTGAAGCGCACCGACTTACGACGGGCAAAGAAATCTGGCTGCAATTGCAGGGAGTCGACGTAACACCCGATGCGTTTGTGGCTGGTGTCGGAACGGGCGGAACGGTGATGGGCGTCGGTCGGTATCTCAAATCGCGCAAACGGGATATTCGCGTTCATCCGCTCGAACCTGCCGAATCACCCACGTTGTCAGTCGGGTATAAAACGGGTTCACACCGAATTCAGGGGTTTTTCGATGAATTCATTCCCGACATTCTGAAACTGGACGAGCTGGACCACGTAGTACAAGCCAGCGATGGCGATTCTATTCTGGTGGCGCAAAAACTGGCCCTGCAACTGGGCGTAGCAGTTGGTATTTCATCAGGCGCCAACCTGATCGGAGCAATTAATTTACAAACCGAATTAGGTGCTGATGCCCGCGTCGTGACCATTTTGTGCGATAGTAACAAAAAATACCTCAGTACCGATCTGGTACGTGAAGAACCCATAAAACCCGGATACGTAGCACCGTCCATCGAGTTCACTGATTACCGGCCCATCAGCCGATTGCTCGTTGGAAGACCAGGCGTTTTCTGATACGTAGCGTTAAAAACAAAACTTCCCGAAAGTCTAGAGCTTTGGGGAAGTCGGGTGTCCAGTCCGGAAAAACTAACTTTAATTCAATCCTATTAATTCATAGCCACTACGCGGCCAGAGGTTGCAGGCTGCTCGGTTTTGATCGTCACTACGTGCTTCTGGGTTTCAACACCGTTGGTGATTTCAACCTGATACACGCCGTCGGGCAGTTCGCCCAGGTTCAGGCGAGTGCGGTAGGCGGTTTCGTTTTTACCCAAGCGTTCGCTGAATAAAACCGTACCTTCATTGTTTTTGAATTTAACATCGACAGTTCCACCTAGTTCCTTATTCAGGGCAATGTTCAGTTTATTGTCTTTCGAGGTATAAATACCGGTCTGGTAAGAAACGGCAGACGAAGGGTCCTTGATACCGATTGGTTTAGCTTCGGTTAACGTAGCAGATGCAGTAACGATACCCAGTGAAAGAGCAAGAGCGAAAGATTTGATGAGCGTTTTCATTGTATGTTGTTGTTTGTGTTTAGTTCTAAGCAGGTCGGGGTTTCTTTCCCGATTTGTTGCACCAAAGTTATAGGCGGTAGCTAGTACTATGTATTACAAACTACTGGAACGGCAACGGGATTTGATGAGTGGTCGGAAAATAAGGACGACTGATCGAACGGTACAGGCCGAAAATGCGTGTTTGTGGGGCTAAACAGTAACCGTTACCCTTAAGAATGCGGCAGGTATCAACGTTTTAGTCTTATCGTCGCTTATGTTCTGGCTTTCAAACAGGGCTTTTAGTTCCTCCTGTAGAGCCTCAGCCTTACCATTCTTCTCAGCCGCTTCGAAGGCATTCATGGTAGGTCCATAATAGTTTCTGAACTTACTGAGCAACTCAGCGGGGGAATACGAAGCCCTGAGAGTAGCCGTATCCTTTAAAAAGCTAATGTTCTCCTTGGGTACGCCCACTTGTTCAAACCGTTCGATTACGTGACTTTCGACGCCCCACAACATAGGACTGATAAAACCCTCTGGAGGTGGCGGGGTATAAGCCGAACTAATTTTTAAGACTTGCGCAACCAGAGTAGGATCGCCCGGTATCCAGTTGCCCATCACGATACGTCCTCCCGGGCGCGTAACCCGAACCATTTCCTTTGCTACGTCAAATGGCTTTGGCGCGAACATGGCTCCGAAAATGGTCACAACCAGATCAAAACGCTGATCCTCTAACTCATGTAGGTCAGTTGCGTCCCCTTCCTGAAAGTGGCAATTGGTAAGTCCTTCGGCTTTAGCCCGACGGTTTCCCGCTTCGACCAGGTTACTGGCAATATCCACACCTAAAACTGTAGCTCCTAGTCTGGCTTCCGGTATGGCGGTGGTACCATCACCGCACCCCAGATCCAGAACATTAAGTCCGGGTGTGATACCAAGTTGGGCGACCAGCGCTTCACCGCTTTCACGAATGGCTTGGGCAATTTGGGTAAAATCCCCTTTTTCCCACAATGCTTTGTTCGGATTCATGCCTGAATAATGAATTAAGGTTAGAAATGATCTCAGTTAGCCCTCATAGAATAGAGTGCCAATAAAGTAAAACCTATGATACTGACTACGAACTATTTAGGTTACGGTAGTTTCCTATATGGTAAGCGAGCCTTATCGAACTACGCTTTCTAAAAGAAAGCTAGCCCAAAATTGGGTTTACCCGTTCATTTAATGAGTGCAGCTAACCCAATACTATTTTCTGCATTTCTCCTAAAAGATTTTCAAATTTTTAATGTGTGTTATCTACTTATTCAAACGAGTGAGTATTTATTACATTCTTACCCAATTGACTTATTATAGTGCATACTGACTACTAAGTAAGTTGTAGAATTTTTTTACCCGTACAAATGCCTATATATCAGGGTTTTTAAATATTTATTTTCACTATTTCTTTTGCTAAAATAGCAATGAATTACCTAGTACTATTCGCTTATAATAGCAATAAAATACCAGGTTATTATTTCATATTTAACACTAGAAATTTTACCCAATAATTTGAAAATCAAATAATTATACATAATTTATTTTAAGATCTTTTTAACCCTTAAAAAATTTTTCGATCTCATAATTGCTTAGTTTAAAACCAATTTTTATCGATTATAAAATCGCCCATTTTTATCAACGTTTTAGTTATGAAATTAATAAGCTACTTATTTAGCTTACTTTTAGTGGCTACTTTATGTTCCTGCCAGACAAGTTACAATGTATCAAGAGGTAATAGTCAACTTCCTAAAGATGAAGCAACTGTAAATTTGCCTGTATCAGAAGGCATCAAAAATAATTATAGAGATTTTGAGAAATTAGGCTACCAGAAAGGCGCAAAAATCTCGGATTTGACACTGTATTCTCCTGATGGTGTGAAGTTTAATACGTCGGAAATACTGGCGAAAGGCAAACCACTCCTGCTGATCTCGGGTAGCTATACATGCGACATCAGCCGACATAACTTACTGGATGTAAATGCGTTGACTGCCCGGTATAAAGATAAAGCCAGTATTTACCTCATCTACACAATCGATGCACATCCATCGGATGTAGCCAGCCCTTATTCCCAGACGAATCAGGTCAGTCTGGCGAAAGATAATATTCGGGAGCACATTGAGGCCAAACAGGCTAAAACGTATGGAGAAAGGAAGACGCTCGCCCAGAAATGGAAGCAACAGAACAACATTTTAGCGCCCGTTGTGGTCGATAAACCAACGAATGATTTCTGGCTCGCTTACGGTCAGGCGCCCAATATGGCTTATTTTATCGAGCCCGACGGAACGGTTTTTTATAAGCAGGCCTGGTTTAAGTATGTCAATCTGGACAACGCCATTAAAGAGTGGTTACGGAGTCATTCCTAGGCGTTTATCAAAAAACACTATCACCAAGTTTGTAGCTCAATCCAAAGCGAATCAGCTCAGAACTACATTGATTCTGGTCACCAACCCACCCGGCCCGGTAGCAGGCCAAGCCATAAGCATGGCCCAAAAAAGCGCCCATCCGAGCATAACCGATGGTAATGCTCGGTAAAATACTGGCCCGGTAACAATCCATACATCGTTCCCAATAAACGTATTACCCTTTTGTGGATATGATTTGCCGTCCATAGCCTTGCTCCAGTCGCCACCAAAAACAGCAAAAGGATACGAACTAACGGCTTCAACAAGGTGGTTAGCGCCATTCATGATAAACTCGACGCCAGAAGCAATCATGCAAAACTTACCGATTGTGAGGTGGGCGCCGGTAAAATCGAACAGGTAACGCACATTTTTCTGAAAGTTCTCAACCGTCTCAAAATCATCGTAGTACGCATAATCGCCAATCGTAATTTGGGGATGATTAATCAGGTTTTCAGGAAGCACAACCGTTGATAACCGGCCAGCGGAAATGTGGTAGAAGGTGAAACAACTGCCATAGTAAAAGCGATTAAATTAATTAGCTGTCTTTTCTGGCACACGCTGCAAATCCAGATCCTGAAAATCGAAGCTGAAATCGGTGAGGGGCGAGATAGGCTTCATTTTGAGAGAAACCGGCTTCATGGTTTCATCGGTCTGGAACGTAACGTAGGCATCAGCATCGAGGCTGCGGTTCAGCCATTTCACGATGAACGTATTGTTTTTGTAGAAGAACATTTCGCCCGTCAGCTTCGGCGAACGTAGTGACTGAAACCAAAGCTGTCCGTTTTTCTTACTAATCAATACGTCGCCAAACCAGTTATCGTGATACGTTCCGAGATAAGACGTAACATCCGTTTTCGACGTACCGCCTTTCTGTTCTTTCTCGATACTGTCCCAGATGTTTTTGGTGATTTGATTTGCTTCGTCCTGGCCCTTTTTTACCCGTTCACTGAAAGTCTTCACCCAATCGGTTTGCGGTAAGCCGAGGTAGCTGTCTTTAATTGTGTTCGTAACAGCACTGAAAGCCGCGCCGACCTGCTGATTTGTGAAAACGATGATACCAAGTTGAAGCTCAGGAAGTAACGTTACCTGCGTTACCATACCCGCGAGGCCGCCCGTGTGTGTCACTTGCTTGTAGCCTTTCACATCACTGAGGCCCCAACCCAGCCCGTAAGCCGAAAAATGCGTATTGTAGGGTGGAACAGGCGTCGGACTAACTGGCGTAATAGTCTGCGGTGCCCACATGTCGTTGTGCACATTTACACTGAACAATTGCTGGCTCTGATTTGGACCGTATTTTCCGCGGTTCAACTGCATAATTACCCATTTACTCATGTCGGCTACACTCGAATTAATGCCCCCCGCCGAATTACCAAACCGAAACATATCGCGGCTGATTACCTGCACTTTCCCATTGACCGACGCGTGGGCATCAATGACATTGACTTTATCGGCCAGTCGACTATACGTACCGGCACTACGTGTCATCTGAAGCGGTTTCATGATACGTTCCTCTACGAACGCTTCCCAGCTTTTGCCGCTAATACGTTCAATTACTTCGCCCGCCACCATATAAAGCAGATTATCGTAATCATACTTCGTCCGAAAACCTGAAACAGGTTTCAGATAGCGCAGGTTATGGATAATGTCTTTCATGGTGAAATTGCTCGAATCGGACCAGAACATCAGGTCGCCTGCGCCGAGGCCGAGACCGCTGCGGTGGGTTAGCAAATCACGAATCGTAAATTCTTCGGTTACGTAGCCGTTATACATCCGAAATTCGGGAATATAGTCAATCACTTTGTCGTCCCATTTCAGTTTACCCTCATCAATGAGGATGCCTAATAATGCCGAAGTGAACGCCTTACTGTTCGACGCAATGCCAAACAGCGTATTTTCATCCACTTTCTCCTTGGTTCTCAGTGATCGAACGCCATAACCTTTTGAATGAATAACCTTCCCATCTTTCACCACAGCCACGGCAATACCCGGCACATCGAACGTAGTGAGTGTTCGCTGTACTACGTCATCAATCTGCGCAGACGTTATGGGCTGGGCGTTAACCGAATTGTTCCAAATGAAACAAGTAAGAATAAAAACTGGCAGGAGACGTAACAGGCTCGTTTTCATATAAGAAAGAGGTTATCTGACAAAATAAGCAAAAAAACAGAACCGCACTGGGTTACCGGTGCGGTTCTGTTGAGTAAAGAATTCAGGGGCGAACATGACGTATGCCATTACTCCAAGTAATGGCATACGTCATGTTCGCCCCTGAATTCCTTACCGTCTACCGTTTATCCCACCAAACTTTGCTCAGGTACGTATCGCCACTTGGCAAACGTCCCACGGCGGCATCGTAATTGGGTTTATTCAGCAACGCTTCCTGCGTGGAATAAACAGCCCGACGCGGAATCTGCCCGTTAGTCGAACCAGCGTTTGGACCGGGCGTCAGTTTTGGATAACCCATCCGACGCCATTCGATAAAGGCTTCATAAGAGCGTCCGAACAACTGAATCCATTTCTGCGTACCGATTTTCTCTAGTTTCTGCTCCTTCGTCAAACCCGTAAACGACAGTTCGCCATACGTAGCAGGAATGGTTGTTACGTTGTAAGGAGCCATCGACATAGCCGCTTTTACGCCATCCTGATAAAACTTCTCAGCCTGGTCAGACGTAGCACCCCAGCCCTCAAGCGCAGCTTCGGCTTTATAGAAACTCACATCGGCAAAGGTCATCTGCACGCACGGAATGGGCGGATTGTATGCCTTGTTGAAGAACGTAGCCTGCGAAGCCGTCGAATAATCGTCCTTAATAATGGTTTTGAGCAGCGCATCCGTCAGCGCCACACCAATACCCTTGTAAGCTGGTTTGCCCGCTTTTACCGAATTAACCGTCGGTTGGACCAAAGCAGGAAGGCGCGGATCATTTGTGGTAACCAACTGGTTCACAAACGTATCAGCCAGATATTTTAAGTCCGGGCTACCAGCCAGCCAGTGGTTCAACACTGGATGGACGTTGGCGTTAGTGGCATCGTTATACGTCGGAATAGCCGCGTTATCAGCGTTCGATTCCAGCAACGGCTGGCCCATGGCTTCAGTCACGGTTTTCTGCGCCAGCGTGGGATCGCCATAACGGGCGCGCATACCCAGACGAAGTTTCAGCGAATTGCCGTACTTTTTCCATTTCGTTACGTCGCCTTTGTAATAAAAATCGGCGGTTCCGTAGCTGGCATCACTGGCATTGAGTTGGGCAATAGCTGCATCGAGCGTCGTAATCAGCGACTTATAGATCGATTCCTGCGTATCGAAAACAGGCTGATTATTCACATTTTCGGTGCCCAGCGCCGTTTGCGAATATGGTACGTCGCCGAACAGATCGGTCAGTCGCTGCCAAAGAGCTATTTCAACAATCCGGGCGATGGCCAGTTTGGTACGTCCGCGCGGGTCGCTTTCGAGCCCTTTTAACAACTGGTTACGTATCTGTGTGATGTTCCGGATATAAACGTATTGGCTGGCCCACAGATCGGTATCAGCCTGTTGGATATAGCGCGAACTCGAAATCAGAACGCCCCCCGCCCACTGTTGCACCCACGAACCAAACTGGTTATTCGGGTATTCAAATCCTTCCGAAAAAGCCGCATCCCGTTGTACTTTCGACAGTACCAATCCGGGGTCAATGGACGTAACGGAGGTGGGTGGCGTATTTATTTTTTCAAAATCGTCGGTGCAGGCCTGCGCCATAAATAGCGCGAGTGCAATGCAGAGAGGTTTTATTATTTTTTTCATTGACGTAATGCGGGTGGAAACCCGCAGTAATTGGCTGAGACTTGCGGGTTTCCACCCGCATTACTTAATCTACAATTCACAATTCAGGCTAAAGCCGAAATAACGTAGCAGTGGCAGAGCCGTTGATTCCAATCCCAACGACGAGTTGTTGACGTTGAAAGCCGACGCTTCGGGCGCAAATCCATCGGTTTTCCGCTGGAAATAGAACAGGTTTCGACCGTAAACTCCCGCACGGATGCCCCGGAACGGTGTCCGGCTCACCAGTTTCGCTGGAAGGCTGTAATTCAGCGTAACTTCCCGCATGATGATGTAGCTCGCGTCGTTCAGCATTTCTTCGGCCACTACGTTGTCTTTATCCGGCGCTATTACGTTCCAGTAATCCTGCGCCCGTACCTGTTTAGTATTGGTCTGTCCAGTGCTCGTCCAAGTACCATCGGCCCCTTTCGTCCCAACGACGCCCGATGCTACGTAGCTACCGTCACGACCGGGAAGGGTTTTCTTGATGGTGCCGTAAATCAACTCTTCGCGCAAACTCTGCGAATACACATTGCCGCCCTGGCTGATATCGACCAACCCGGAAAGCGAGATGCCTTTATAGCGAAATACGTTGTTGAAACCACCAATCCACTTAGGCAGTGCGTTACCCATTTCGTACAGAATTTTGGCGTTCGTTTTCACTGGCAGGCCCGTAGCTGGGTCGATGATGCGATTGCCAGCGCCATCGCGTAACCACTGGAAACCGTTACCCAGAATGGTACCAAACGGTTTGCCTGGCGTCGCAATAACCTGTACACCCCGGTCGCTACCGAGAATGTATGTCGGCACACCTTCGGCCAGCGAGACAACTTCGTTGCGGTTCTGCGAGTAATTGAACGTAGCATCCCAGGTGAAGCCTGATGGCGTTTTCACCGCCGTTCCGGTCAGCGACAATTCAATGCCATGGTTCCGAATTTCGCCCGCGTTGATGAGCCGCGATGTGAACGTGCTCGATGGAGGCAGTGGTACGTTCAGAATCTGGTTTTTGGTGCTGGCGTTGTAATACGCGAAAGTCAGACCGATTCGGTTTTTCAACAAGCGAGCTTCCAACCCAAACTCGTTCGACGTAGTGAGCTCGTTTTTCAGATTCGGGTCGGGAATGGTTGACGCGAACGACGCCAGCGGAATTCCGCCTTGTGTGTACTGATCGAGCGAATAGTTTCCGTTCAACTGGTACGGGCTTCCCGAACTACCTGCCTGCGCCCACGACGCTCTCACTTTCAGGAAACTCAGCACCGGACTTTGTAGTCGGAAAGCGTCCGTTAGAATCAGGCTTCCGCTGATGGCCGGATAGAAAAATGAGTTATTCTTGGGCGAAAGTGTTGACGACCAGTCATTTCGAGCAGAAAAATCGATAAACGCCATGTCTTTATAGCCAACCGAACCCGATCCATAAACCGAGTTGATCGACGATTCCGTGAGGCCGAAAACATACGAGTTTGTCAACGTATTGTTGATAACGTAGAGGTTTGGCGCAATGAATTCATTGCCCGTATTACCTGTGGTACGTGAGGTGTAGCGCTGGTGGTTGGCACCCAGATTCAACGAAAACGAAATATCGTCCGAAATTTTAGGCGTCAGCGAAAGCAGTACGTCGCTGTTGTCTTCGCGCGTCCGTGTCACCTCTTCGTTGATGTCGCCATTTTTGTTCGTCGTTACGTAGGTACCTTTTTCCCGGTACCGGAAACGCTGGTCGGTGTAAAAATCCGTTCCGGAGCGAGCCGTCAGGCGAATCCAGTCGTTGAACTGGTAACTCAGTCGAATCAAACCAATCACCCGACGGCGGTCATCGACGTTACTTGTATGATCTCGGGTCCAGTATGGATTGGCGGTTGAGGAATTGGTCGCGTAAGTTTTTTCCAGGCCTACAAAACCCGTAGTGCCATAGCCGAGTTGTTTCGCTACGTCGTCGGCAGTCCAGGCTGAGTTAGCCAGAATGTCCATCGGCATGCTACGTGGCTGGCTGATGAAAATGTAAGCCGGGTTATCAGCCGCATCCGAAACCGTTGGGCGATTCACGCCAGCCTGTGCAATGTAATTGACCTTCACATCGGCCTCCAGTTTCGACGTCACTTTGGCGACCGTCCGTAAGCTGATGTTGTTACGTGTCAACGTATTAGTCGGTACGTATCCGTCAATTTTCGTGTTGGAATAAGCCAGCCGGTAGTTTACCGATTCGTTACCACCTTCCACGCTCAGGTTATTGACCATCTGTTTTTCGGTGTTGAAAAACTTCTGGAACGTATTGGGTTGTGGTGTCAGACTCAGTACGTTGCCCCACTGGTCTTCGTATTGCTGGCCATCCATACGCGGCCCCCAACTGGCGCGGGTAAATCGGTCGCGACCACCGCTCATTTTGGGAATCCCCTGAATGCCAGCCGCCTGAGCAGCCGCCCAGGTATAAATTCTGCCATCGTTACCCCGGAAATTGGTGAACGTATTGTCCAGCCCCTGTCCGTATTCATCCTGAAAATCAGGTAGCACCAACGCGTTTCCTAATGAGTAGTCAATACCGTACTTAACGCCGATTCCTTTTTTGTTTTTACCCGATTTCGTGGTAATCAGCACGACGCCGTTACTTCCCCGCTGACCGTAGAGTGCAGCCGCGTTTGGGCCTTTCAGTACCGACATCGTTTCAATATCTTCCGGATTGATGTTGGAAATACCATCGCCGTAATCGATACCACCTGTGCTGCCGGGCGCACGTGGATTCTGGTTATCCATTGGAACACCGTCGATGACATAGAGCGGCTGGCTGTTTCCCACCAGCGAGTTAGCCCCGCGAATAATCACTCGCGACGAACCACCAGCACCATTCGCCGAGCGCGTGACCTGAACGCCCGCCACCTTACCGGCCAACGCCGTAGCGAGATTCGCTTCTTTCGCCGTTGAGAGTTCCTGCCCGTTGATTTCCTGCACCGAATATCCCAGCGACCGCTTATCGCGCTTGATACCGAGCGCCGTTACAACCACCTCGCTCAGTACGGCATTGTCTTCCGACAACGTAATGTTCAGTTCGGTACTGTTGCCGATCGGTACTTCCTGACGCACAAAACCAACCCCCGAAAAAATAAGGGTGGACGAAGGGTCTGCACTTACCGAAAATTTACCGTTAACATCCGTTACTGTACCCCGTGTGGTTCCCTTCACCACTACGTTAATACCTACCAAAGCCGCTTTCTTGGCATCCAGCACTGTACCCTGCACGAGCCCCTGCGCCCAGATACAGTGAGAAATCAAAAAGGCTATCAGCGTGATTGATAGCCTTTTGAGCATAATAGAGTGGAGATTTCCCTGCATACTTCTTAACAATTTGTTAACAATTATTTAATATTAGAATTATCAAAACTAGCAAAATAATGGATTTCTGCAACATTAAGGCCGTTTTTTGGTTTAGGTGCTTACAAACAAAAAAGCCCTCATTTTGAGGGCTAGTAGATACGCAAAACAACGTTTATTCACTACGTTGTCAGACAATTACCGTGTTAGTAGTCCAGCATCAAGCACAAACTGCGAACCCGTAACGTAGCGGGCTTTCTCAGAAGCCAGGTAGAGTACCATAGCTGCTACGTCCTCGGTTTCAACCCAGGGCACAGGCAGCAGATTCCCGGCTGAACGCTCGGCGATTTCCTGCGTTGTGGTACCTTCTAGCTCAGCCAGACCGTCGTTCATGGGTGTGTTTACGCCCGTTGGATGAATGGAATTGACGCGAATATTATAGGGAGCCAGTTCAATAGCCCACGATTTCGTCAGACCGACCAGCCCCCATTTGGAAGCCGCGTAATGACTAAGCCGGTTCATACCACGCAGCCCGGCAATCGATGAGTTGTTAATAATCACGCCCGACTTTTGCTTCATCATCACCGGAATGATACGTCGGGCCACCAGCCACGCTCCTTTCAGGTTGATATCGAGCATAGCGTCCCATTCGCTTTCGGGGAGCTCGTGGACGAGTCCGTAGGCGCAGATGCCCGCGTTATTGAACAGAATATCAATACGTCCGAAGTTGACCAACGTAGCATCGACCGCCCGACTGATATCTTCATCACGACGAACATCCCCCTGAACTGTCAGGCAGTGTTTTCCAAGGGCTTCAACCTCACGTTTCAGGCTATCTAATTCTGTGTCAGATCCTAGCGCGTATCCGGGATAGGACTGTGGTTTCGCCAAATCGAAAGCCACAATATTAGCTCCTTCTTTTGCCAGAGCCAGCGCTACAGCCCTACCCTGCCCGTGTGCCGCCCCCGTGATAAATGCTACGTTTCCGTCGAAATCAGCCATTATTGTTGTGTCTGAACCTGCTGCTGCATTAAAGGTAAATACGGATACAGATATTCGTCGATGTTCACCTCCAGTACGTTGTTGAATACGTTCGTAGCAATCATCTGACCCGCAAATGCAATCAATACGACCAGTTGTGCCTCGGTATAACGCTCAGCCACAGGTACGTAAAGCTCATCCGAAATCTCACCTTTATGCTGGGCAATAGCGCTACCGAAATCAACAACTTCCTGCTCATGCTCAGTTAGCTGCAGGTTTTCAGGCCGTTCGCCATTGTCGATGATGATACGTCGGAAGAACGTTGTGCAAAGCGGGCAATTCGAACCTTCGGAAATGGCATGAGCATACAGATATGCCAATCTAAAGCCAAGAATTTTCTTCACCTCTTCATACAACGGGTACCATTGCATGTAAATCTGAAACGATAGCAGCGACCGTCCCAGCGTTGCCTTCATGTTGGTGATGCGGCTCCCCGGATAATCCGTTATGTGCGCATCGTAAGCCGCCAGTACGTCGGACGTAGCTTCTTTGATAGGTAATGGCTTAATTCTGGGCATTTCCGAATGTATTTAGTTAGATAAAGAAATACAAACCTAGCTGATTACCCGGATTTTTTTCAGTAAAGTATACACGTAGCAACCCGCGCAAAAACCCGCCAGCGATTCCAGCGCTGCGAAAACAGCTATCACGCCTGCCACCCAAAAGGCCGAAATCCCCAAACCATGCAGCCCTAGAATAACAACCGAAAAAACCATACCAACCCCTGCCGCAAAGCGCTTCGGAGCTTGGTCGATGGGCACAACTGGAAACTTTAACAGTTTGATGACTCCATCGCTCAATCGAGCCAGTAAGCTGTATTGCCCGAAGTTAAAGGCACGTAACGCAAAGTCGATTAGCAGGAACAGGAAGAGCGGCCAGAAGCCCGTAAGCAGATACGCGATTGTGGTCAGAAGAACGCCAAAAGCGACTGTGCGCACTTTATTTTCGTTCACTTTTACACCATCTACCGGGCATTCGAGTGCCTGTTGATGAAGTGATAAGGTTGATTGATTCGTTTCTTTTTCCATGATATGTTGTGCGGACGTTCGGCCGTAGCTGGAAACCCGCGTTACAATCGGCTCAGTCGTTCGGCGGCTTTTTGTAACGTAGCGTCGTCTTTGGCGAAACAGAACCGAAGAATCTTGTAATCGTTTTTTTGATTGTAAAACACCGATACCGGAATCGACGCTACGTTGATTTCTTTTGTCAGACGTATCGCCAGATCATAGTCCGGTTCGTCGGTAATGGCTGCATACGAAACCGTTTGAAAGAAACTTCCTTCAGCCGGTTTGAACTCGAAACGAGAATTCCGTAGGCCATCCAGAAACAAGTTGCGTTTGCGCTGGTAAAAAGTTGGTAACTCCTGATAGTGAGCAGGCTGCGCCAGATAATCGGCGAGCGCGTATTGAATGGGCGTTACGGTACTGAACGTCAGGTACTGGTGAATTTTGCGAAACTCGCGCGTCAGTTCAGCCGGGGCCAGGCAGTAACCGATTTTCCAGCCTGTAATGTGAAACGTTTTCCCAAAAGAACCCACAATAAATGTTCGTTCCTGCAATACGGGATGCGTCATTAGTGAATGGTGTGTTCGATTGTCGAACAGAATATGCTCGTACACTTCATCGCTTACAATCCAGATATCACGGTCGCGGACGATGTTGGCTAGTTGCACCAGATCGTCTACCGTCCAGACGCGGCCTGTTGGGTTGTGGGGCGTATTGATCAGAATCAGCCGGGTTTTGTCGGTGATTTTTTCACGTACTGTTTTCCAGTCGATGCTATAGTCGGGTGGGGTAAGCGTTACGTAAACGGGAATGCCGCCGTTCAGTTCGATAGCAGGAACGTAGCTGTCGTAAGCCGGTTCAAAAACCAGCACTTCATCGCCGGGACGTATCACTGCCGTAACTGCCGCAAAGATCGCTTCTGTAGCTCCCGACGTAATAGTCACTTCTGTATCAGGGTGATACGCTACGTTATACAGATCGGACGTTTTCTGCGCCAGCGCTTCACGTAGCGTCGGTACGCCCGTCATCGGCGCATATTGATTGAATCCTCGGCGCAGATAATGCTCTACCAGCGACACCAGTTCAGGCGAACAATCAAAACCCGGAAATCCCTGCGACAGATTAATGGCTCCTACTTCAGCCGCCAGTTTCGACATCACCGTAAAAATGGTTGTCCCGACGTTCGGCAGTTTCGAGGGCAACGTAGCGCTTGTCAGCGTATTCATGTAAATCAGTTAATTGGCCCTGACAGGCTCTGGCTGTCAGCTATAATACAGCTTCTCTAGCATTTGCTGCCGCAACTCCGACAGCCGGAGCCTGTCGGGGCCTACACCAGTTCTTTTAGCGAAATTTTGTCAATATACGGCTCCAACTCATCGGTATTACTGAGCACTCTCACCAACGTAACATCGTACCGACGCTGGCAAACCCACATCTCCACAAAAAACGTATTGACCGCGTATAGATGCAACCAGAAACCCGGAATTCGTCGGGCTTCAATCAGCATCCCCCGCTGCCAGACCAGATTGAGTTGCTCATGATAGGGCAAACCATAGAAATAAGTCGCACCACGGTCGTTTCGTTCGTTCTGCATGACTTAATGATCGCCGTACCGTTTTTCACCCGCTTTTATAGCCACTGCCAGCTTGTTTTGTTTGGGCGGAAGCGGACACGTAGCATAGGGCGTGAAGGCGCAGGGTGGGTTGATCGATTGGTTGAAATCGAGCGTTGTGGTGCCATCGGCTGCGGGTTTATCGGCGTACAGAAACCGGCCCGCACCATACGTATCATGCTCATTCGTAGGATCACCAAACAAAATGAACAGCTTTTCGCCTTCACCTACGGCATCCAGTCGATACGTCTTTCCAGCGTGGTCAAACACTAACGTACCGGCCAACGGCGTCTGCGTTGTTTGACCCAATACATCCAGAATAGGAATGGTTTTGGGTTCCGAAGGTTTCTCAAGCTTAGCTTTTACTTTCCAGGTTTCATCAATAGGGAAACGATCAATTCCGTGAAAATCGCGCAGAAACTGACCTTCCAGATCACGTAACCGCACGCCGTATTTCGGGCCTCGCTTAATGATAAACCAACGTAACGACTCATGCGCCAACACAGGCGGTTTACTTTTAGCGCCCGAAAAAATGACCAGTGATTCCGTTACAGGTTTCCCATCGGCCTGAACACTGGCTCCAGGATTCGGTGTAAAGCGAACTTCGCCATTTTGCAGGGTAAATATGCCCAGTTCTTTCAGCTCATTGGCGACTGGAAACCGAACGTCGAAATCAGGGCCGCGACCGACTGAATTTTTACCTTCGTTCAACCAGAAAAGCCCCGCCAGATTCAGCCAGCCGGTTTCACTTTTCAGCGATTTTATACGGTTCTGGTGCCATTCTTCCAACTGCGCCCGGTACGACGGCTCATCAGGTGCATGGAATCCTACGGCGGCTATCATCGCCAGAAACCATACGCCGAAAAAGCTGATGGAATACGGATTCAGTGATTTTCGGCGTCTGCTACGTGTCTTTTTGAACGATAGCGCATTTCTGAGCCGCTTTCGATACGTCGATCGGTTCGTTTTTGGTTCATCATCCGTGTTATGTGCCATTTGAGTAGCTATTTATCAGGTTGTTCGTGATGGTGAATGTATTCGGCCCCGACAGGCTCTGGCTGTCGGATTTGTGTTGATAAAGTTGTTAGTCGCTATTGAGACTCAGAAAGCCAGAGCCTGTCGGGGCCAGAGCCGTACACTAATTGAAAATAATGCCTTCGAATAAACGAGAAATATGCCCAGAGCGACAGTGCGCCAATGTAGCCCAACACAATCAGCATCGGATAGCCAAGCAAGCCATACAACGCCAGCCAGAGCACGGCTACCCGCCCTACTTCAAGATACAAAACCCACTGTCGCTGTTCCAGCAAAGCCCCGCAATTGATGAGTGTCAGCAGGATAAACAGCGCTGTCAGCAACTGAAGCCAGCCCGGAACGTAGTGTTCGAATAATAGGAAAACGAATAAAATCAGTAACGTTCCCGCCAGTTGCCCCGCTACGTACCCCCGAAAACGCCGTCGTTGCGTATGCTCCACCCGACGTTCAGCCGCGCTGGTCGACAAAAATCTGGATTCAAGTTCCTGACGAATGGTTGGGTTCAGCTCATCCGGGCGACCGAACAATACGTTCCATTTTGCCCGCCATCCGTCGGCCTGCCAGCTTGCCACCAACAGTTCGAGCAATCCGTGAAAATGCTGCCACAAAAAACTATGGCTGCCGAGCGGCTTCGTTAAGCCATAGACCGGCACACTACGTTCTTCAACAAACGTACCAAAGAGCTTGTCCCAAATGATCAGTACGTCGCCGTAGTTTTTGTCCAGGTATTCGGGGTTGCTGGCGTGATGTACGCGGTGATGCGAAGGCGTCACAAATACGTATTCGAGCCAGCCGAGTTTCCCAATTGTGCGGGTATGAATGAAGAACGGATACAG
This sequence comes from Spirosoma profusum, assembly GCF_014699005.1. Lineage (GTDB taxonomy): Bacteria > Bacteroidota > Bacteroidia > Cytophagales > Spirosomataceae > Spirosoma > Spirosoma profusum. Next base: position 497,993 of record NZ_JACWZY010000002.1, on the reverse strand, counting down.
CCCATGAACGAGCAGAATGGTCGTAATCATCTCCGCTGGAAAACCGATAACCGGCAAAATCGACCAGAAACCGGTACGTACCACGGCCTGAAAAACCGTGATCCGGGCGGAGACGGTGTAGTTAAAATCCTCGCTCTGGTGATGTACTACGTGTACGGCCCAAAAGAGGTTGATTTCGTGCGCCAGCCGGTGATACCAGTACCAGACAAAATCGGTCACGATGAGCAAACTAACCCACGTCCAGACCGTTGGACGTATATCGAAAATGGCGAAATGGCGGTGTAGAGAATCGTATACGAAGTAAAAAGCGCCAACAGTGAACGTATCCAGCAAGCGTTCGGCGATGCCTACGTTTATGTTAGCGACCGACGTACTGAATTGGAAATACTTCTTTTGCTGCCACCGGGCAACGAGGTACTCGATCCCCATAAATAAGAGGAAGATCGGAACGGCAAAAGCCAGCCAATTGGCATGTACAAGAAAAGAAGCTAGCCAGTTGAAATCCATACGTTCGTTATTACTTCGCTTTTAGTCAGATTACTACGTCTGAACGTAGCGTTGTTACCGTAAAATTTTACGTCCTAAAATATGGTAAAATGGCGTTTTGCTGGCAGCCGTTTTGGGTTGGTATTCGCCCGTAATGAGCGGAATGTACATCACGCGCCGACGGCTGGCGGCTCCCAGATTCGGTGACTGCTCAACCCGATGCCACAGGCTGCCATTGTGAATGGTTAAATCACCGGCTTCGATGTCGAAACCTACTTCGCGTGGGTCGGGGCGGTGGTCGATGAACTGCCGTTTGCGGAACAAGGTCAGCAGGGTGCTTTGCTTGTGGGTGCCGGGCAATACCCGTAGGCCACCATTTGTCATGGGGCAATCGTCGAGGTGCAGGCCAACGTTGAGCATCGGCCGGATACGGTGGCCCAGAAATAGATCGCGCGGGCTATCGGTATGCCAGCCCATTCTCGAGAAATTACTCTCCGGCGTCCGAACATAGTGATTCACCACCAGACCGTCTTTTTCATCTTCGCCGATACGTCCATCATACGGCTGCAGCAATGTAGTAAGTGCTTTCAGGCGCTTATCCTGTAAAAATTCACGTAGCACCGGACTAAACCAGGAAGCAAACGCAAATCGCTGTACAATCTGCTGTCCGTTTTCATCGCGGCCATATTTAATAGGTGTGCCGTTGATTTTATCGACCTTTTCAGCGATCCAGTTCGCTTCGACACGCTGTAACTCCTGTATAAAGAGTTGCACCGTTTCGCGCTGGACGAATCCCTTGATATGTAAAAAACCATTCTTGTCGAAAAAAGCTTTTTGCTCGTCAGTCAGCAAGAAATTAGGCTGCACACTACTACGTACTTGGTTTTTAGGCAATTCAGCGATTAAAGTCATAACAAATAATTTTAAAATACTTACTATACAGATTAAGTATAGTATTAGAGGTTATGAAAGGCAAACTGATTGTTTGCTAAACGAACTTTAAATCAAAAATGATGCTGGGTTAGTGCTACGTATCGGACAAACTGATAGGGTCAACAACACATTCGCATGGCATCCATTCCAGAAAAGACAGGAGGAGTACCAGTGCAGAAATAAGTCGATGATACGTAGTTGGTTTCCATAAGAATAAAGTCAAAAAAATGATTACTCTTCTAGGTCGGTGGGCAAAGGTGAATAATCTTCATATTACTTCCAAATTTTTTTGATTCTTTTTAAGATACATAGTAGGAATTACTTAGCCATCTCTTTATGAACAAAGACAAATTTTATTATTCTCCGATAAAATGTAACATTTTTAAAATTGTGTCTATTTGACAATTTAGTGTTATTCTCTACTTCGTCTTCGGATAAATAGTACGAGTTACTGGTTGTCAAAAGCAATCTGTAATCACTCAGTATCACCTAATAACTTCCAATCAAACCAATCTATCTAATGAAACATGTTGTACAATTCAGGCTCAGTCTCTGCTTCTTGCTATTGACTGCCTTTTTCGTGACACATTTGGCCCAGGCGCAGGACCGCCGTGTCACAGGTCGCGTCTTATCGGGCAAAGATCAGCAACCGATTCCAGGCGTAAGTATTCTGGTGCGTGATACCCAACTAGGAACAACCACCGATGGTAATGGTAGTTTTACACTGAACGTACAGCCTAATGCTACGCTCGTGTTTAGTGCTATTGGTTTCGCAGGAGTTACTCAATCCATTGGCAATCAGACCCAGTTAACCATTACGCTTCAGGAGTCTGAACAAAACCTTGGTGAAGTGGTCGTGACGGCGCTGGGTATCAAAAAAGAAGCGAAACGACTTGGCTACGCTACCGCCATTGTGAGCCCCGAACAGGTGACTACCAACCGTACGGTTAACTTTATAAATGCGCTTCAGGGGAAAATTGCCGGTGTAAACATCAGTAGCCTGGGCACGGGCGCTGCGGGAACCAGTAAAATCCGGATTCGCGGTCAGTCGTCGTTCTCGGGTCAGAACAGCCCGCTTATCGTTATCAACGGCGTACCGGTCGATAATACCAACTTCGGACAAAACAACGGGAACACGGGTAGCGACAACTCCATCGGTAACCGCGACCGGAACTACTCCGACGGTGGCGACGGTCTGTCGTCGATCAACCCCGACGATATTGAAGGTATGACCGTACTGAAAGGTGGAACGGCAGCCGCTCTTTATGGCTCGCGGGCCAAAGACGGCGCTATTCTGATTACGACCAAAACCAAAGGCACCGGTCAAGGCATTGGTGTTACGTATAACACCAACTTCACCACCGATCATCCGCTCGATTACACAGATTATCAGTATGAATACGGACAGGGTGAATACGGCGTGCGCCCGACGGCGCCCAACCCAACGTCGGGCATGTGGAGTTTCGGGGAAAAATTCGCAGGACAAACACAGGTGCTTTTCGGGGGCGTAACGGTTCCGTATCAGCCAGTACGTAACATTATCAACAAGTTCTATCGTGAAGGCTCTACGTGGACGAATTCGGTAGCGGTTTCGTCGGGTAGCGAAAAAGGCGGCTTCAATCTGTCGATCTCCAATCTGGACAATAAGGGCATTACGCCAAATAATAGCTTCAACCGGAAAACCATTAACCTCGGCTTTAGCTATAACCTTTCGAATCGCCTGACGGTGACGGGCTCGATGAACTACTCGAACGAGTACAATAAAAACCCGCCCCAGATTGCTCAGCAGGATAACAGTACGCCCACGGTTATTTACACGCTCGCGAACTCGATGCCACTCGACGTACTGGAAGCCAATCAGATTAACCCTGCTACTGGCAACGAGTTTATTTACTCTCGGTTCATGAACCGGACGAATCCATATTTCGTCATGAACTATAAGTTTGAAAACATCCGTCGTGACCGTCTGTTTGGCAATATTTCGGCTCGCTACAACGTAACAGACTGGTTGTATGTTCAGGGTCGGGTTGGTCAGGATTACTGGTCGCGCGATCAGGATTATAACTTCCCGACTGGTCAGGCGTCGCTGGCTGCGGCTCCGGCTGGCTTCGTGAATGGAGCGTATGTGCAGGAATCTCGCCGGTTCCGCGAAGTCAACACCGACTTCCTGATTGGCGCCACGCGGAAATTCGGGGCAATTGGCGTAGACCTGACGCTGGGCGGCAACCAGCTCTACCGTCGAAGCGATTTGAACAGCGTACAGGCTACCGATTTCATTGTCCGCGGCTTGTACGTTCCTCAGAACGGACGTGTCAAAGACCCAACCTACGGCCTCAGCGAGCGGAAAGTCAATTCACTTTACGGCGCAGCTGAATTATCGTACAAAGACTTCCTGTACCTGAACGGAACCGTTCGCAATGACTGGTTCTCGACGCTGGCGGCTGGCAATCGGAGCATTTTGTATCCGTCGGTAACGGGTAGTTTCGTCTTCTCGCAAGCCTTCGACAAACTGCCTGCCTGGCTGAACTTTGGTAAACTCCGCGCGGCTTATGCTGCCGTAGGTAGCGATGGCGACGTAGCACCTTACTCGAACAACCTGTTCTACGCCGTAGCGGCTAACCTTTTTCCAAACCCCGCTGGGCAGGGTCAGCCGGTAGGTAATATTACGTCGAATACGGTTCCCAGCAACACGCTACGTCCCAGCCGTACCCAGGAAACCGAAGTTGGTTTGGAGTTGAAGATGTTCAACAACCGGGTTGGCCTGGACTTAGCTGTCTACAACAAAATCACCAGCGACCAGATTGTGCAAGCCCAGTCGTCTGATGCATCGGGTTATACCAGCGTCCTCATTAACAATGGAGAAAGCCGTAATCAGGGTATCGAGGTGCTGTTAAACCTGTCGCCTTTGCGGACTAAGGATTTCTCCTGGGATGTTACGTTGAACGGTTCTTATAACAAGACTAAACTGCTGAAACTGCTCACCGACGACGACGGATCGCCCGAAAAGGATATCAACAAAGACAAACAGGCCGAACGTATCACCGTTGGTACAGGTATCTACGTAGGCGAACTACGTCAGGTGGTAGGTCAGGAGTTGGGTCAGCTTTACAGCTACGGATACGCACGTGATGCACAGGGACGTATCATAAATGGTAGCGATGGTATTCCCAACCGAACAGCCGATCAGATCTCGTTTGGTTCGGCGCTGCCTAAGTACGTTGGCGGCATTACCAATACGTTCAATTTCAAAGGTGTCAGTCTGTCGTTCCTGATCGATTTCAAACTGGGTGGCAAAATGATATCGGGCACCAACCTGAATGCGTTCCGTCATGGTCTACAGAAAGAAACGCTGGTTGGTCGTGGCGATGCTGATAACAGAATGGTAGGCCCTGGCGTCAATACAAATGGCGAGGTTAACACGGTACGTGCTACGGTTCAGGATTACTATTCAGTTGGCCGCACGAAGAGCCTGGGCGAACAGGTTGTATACGATGCCGGTCTCTGGAAACTTCGCCAGATCAGCATTGGGTACGATTTCACTTCGTTACTTCCCAAGAGCCTGTTCATTAAAGGCATTCGCTTAAGTGCAGTGGCTAACAACGTAGCGATTCTTAAGAAATGGGTTCCAAACATCGACCCAGAACAATTCGGCTTTAGCTCGGATAACCTGATTGGTCTTGAGTCGACTGGTTTGCCCATTACACGTAGCATTGGGTTCAACCTGAACGTTCGCTTCTAATCTGGAACCGGTATTAATTTTTAAAAGTCATGAAAAAAACACTCCTATATATACCACTGATTGCGGGACTAGTGAGCCTTAGTAGTTGCGAGAAGGGATTCGATCAACTCAATACTAACCCTACAGCCGCTACGTCACTGAACCCGATTTTTACGTTCAACAACGCTATTGTCAACACTACGTTCCCCGGCGGTTCGTTGCTGATTTTCGAGGAACCGATTGTCCAACAGATGTTTTCTCCTAACTCCGGAATTATTTCAGGTGGGAATTTCAACATCGATAACCGGGGTGCAGCGGGCGCCAATGCGGCCTTATGGCAACGGTATTATCGGGATAATGTCCGGTATCTGGTCGATGCGCTGGCCAAAACGAAATCCGATGCCAGCCGGCAAAATCTGTATAATATGATGCGTATCTGGAAAGCATACGTGTTCATGGTGCTGACCGATACGTACGGCGATGTTCCCTACACCGAAGCTGGACAAGGGTATATGTCGGCAAACATTACCCCGAAATACGATACGCAGGAAAGCATTTATACCGATATTTTGAAAGAACTGTCGGAAGCACCGGCGGCTCTTGATGCGGCCAAAACCATTGAAGCAGGCGACCTCATCTATGGGGGCGATATTGCCAAGTGGAAAAAATTCGCCAACTCACTACTGCTTCGGGCGGGAATGCGGCTCACGAAAGTGAATCCGACGCTGGCTCAATCGACGGTGCAAAAAGCCGTAGCGGCTGGTCTGATGCAGTCGAACGCGGATAACTGCGTGGTTCGGAACAACGCCAATTACCAAAATCCGGTTGGCGTTACGTTGAATTCGACCGAGGCAGCTAACTACTACCTGACCAAGACGTTTGTCGATTATCTGAAAAACACATCCGACCCACGTTTGACTTCTATTGCAGTACGTTACGTTGGCGCCAAAAGCGGTCCTGAACAAACAGCTGCCCGCGCCAGTCGCGACCCAGCCGTACAAATTGGTATGCCGCTGGGTTTCGACAATGGTACTATTCCGGCGCAGGCTACCAAAGACGGACTAGCTACTTTTTACGATTACTCGCAGCTCGACCGCACCCGTATGGGTGGCCTCAATGCGCCCTGCTTTCTGGTTACGTATGCCCAAACGCAGTTGCTACTGGCTGAGGCCGCACAACGAGGCTGGACAACGGGCAGTGTCGCCGATTACTACAATGCGGGCGTAACGGCGCACATGAAGCAGTTGGGCGATTACGATGCTACGTCGCTGGTGTCGGACGCGAATATCACAGCTTATTTGCAGAAGAATCCATACGTAGCGGCTCAGGGTCTGGAACTCATCAATACACAGTATTGGGTAGCTTCTTTCCTGAATGGCCCAGAAGTTTTTGCTAATTTCCGACGTAGTGGTTTTCCAAAACTGACGCCCAATCCGTATCCTGGCAAGGAAATCAAAGGTAATTTCATCAATCGCCTGAGCTATCCAGATTCAGAGATTTCGGTAAATGGGGCCAAAGTTAACGAAGCCATCACCCGGCAAGGGCCCGACAATCTGGATACCCGTGTTTGGTGGGATAAGCAGTAGTAAGACTGAAACGTAACGTTTTGATAAAAAAGGAATGGCGCGGGATAAAACCTGCGCCATTCCTTTTTTTTATGTCTTTCCAAAATCTAAACCGCACTTATAGCGGCCCCATCTGCCACCAACCCCGCTTGCTTCGCGAAAGAAGCCAATAGATTTTGGTACGATTGAAGCTGGCTGTTTCGATACGTAGCACTCCAGCCTAATTCGGTAGCCATCAGGTCAGCGACCTGTGGGGCAACCTGCGCGGTTAGCGACCAGTCCGAAAGTTCGAGACGCCAGCGTCGAGCCAGTACGTCGCGTAACGTAACAGCCATTTCTTCTCGAACCTGATAAACCACTTCGGCTTTGATAAACGGTTGTTCGTCTGTAATTTTTTCAGCCAGATTCGCCTGCGATTGAATGAGTTTCGCAATATGTTCGGCGCGGTTCCCGTAAGTACGCATGAGGTGCTGACACGTATCAGGCGGCAGGTTATAAGCCTTTTGCAACAGTTGCCAATCTTCGTAGCGGTAATTTTCGCCACCTACCAGATAATGTGTTTCGGTTTTGCTACGTTCCGATTTTCCAAGCTGCTCGCTTACTCTGTCGATAGCATCCTGCGCCATGAGTCGATACGTAGTCCATTTTCCACCCAGCAAACTTAACAGACCTGATGTTTCGTCAAGTTCTACTTCGTGGTCACGTAGTAAGGTTTTCGTATCGGTTCGGCTGCTCACAATCAGTGGACGAATACCACCAAAACCCGACTGCACATCCGCTTTGTTGGGTGTTTGGTCGAGGTAAGGACGTACCGTTTCGAGAAGGTAATCGACTTCAGCGGGTTCCAGCACGGGCTCGTGTGCCAAATCCGAAAAATCGGTATCGGTAGTCCCCACAAACACCTTATCGCCAAACGGAATGGCAAAAACTACCCGTCCATCACTGGTTTTCGGGATCAGAATCGCGCAGTCGCTATTGAGCGTTTCGCGGGGAAGCACGATGTGAACGCCCTTGCTAGGGCGAATCCGACGGTCGAGTGAGGGGTTCGCTAACAGACGTATCGCGTCGGAATAAGGACCAGTGCAATTAAGAAATACGTTGGCACGTAGCGTTATCGTTTCGCCCGTCAGTTGGTTCTCAATTGTTGCGGCTTTGATTGTGCCGTTTTCCGGATTAAACTCGGTCAGGGCAGCATAATTGACCACAGCGGCACCAGCTTCGTCTGCTGACTGCACCAGAGCCAGCGCGTAACGGGCGTCGTTGAGTTGCCCATCGTAATAAAGCACGGCGCTGTGCATTTTTCGCGTCAATTTCGGCGATAATGCCAGCGCTTCCTTTTGATTGAGCCATTTACCGCCCGGAAACGCATCGCGTCCGGCAATGAAATCATAAAGCGTCAGCCCAATGGTCATATATAAACCTTCGAACCAACTGAATACAGGAGTCAGTAAAGCCAGCGGATGGGCCAGATATGGTGCGTTACGTACCACCGTTCGGCGTTCGGCCAGCCCGTGCTTTACCTGCCGAAGTTGGGCAAGGTCCAGCTTTTTGATGGCCTGTTCCAGATACCGGACGCCACCATGAATCAATTTGGTTGAACGCGACGAGGTTTCGCTCGAAAAATCGCTACGGTCAATCAACGCGACTTTATAACCACGTAGCGCAGCATCTAAGGCAGCACCTGCCCCGCTGGCGCCTGCTCCAATGATGCAAACGTCAAACGTTTCCTGCCGCAGCCGCTCCCAATTTTTTTTCCGATTCATACCCGTAAATATAACGTAATAAAGGCAAACGGCTACGTTTCAGTTCATTAATTGGACAAATTCGAGAAAAGTCGTTTTTCTTTTTTGTCATGCTAAGTCTTTGTCATGCTGACCAAGGAAGCATCTTAAGGTTTCCAAACAAGCTAGTCAGGGTGCCTCAAGATGCTTTGTTCCTCAGCATGACAAAGACTTAGCATGACAAACTATTTTTACGAAGAATAACTCCGACTACGTCCGCCAAAAAAACCGCTACGTCCACCCGACGGCCGAACGGTACGTGTCACCCGCGATGTACGGACACTTTCGCCCACACGCGTCGAGCGCTCATAAAGCCCTGAGTTAGCATAGGCACCCGATCCGTAGCGACGAGCATCAGCCTCATATTGTGGACTCGAAGAACGACCCAGCATATAGCCTAAACTGCCCCAGAGCAACGCACTGGACAGGCCACTGTGGTGATGATAAGTCCCTGAATTGTGTAGGTACGATCGTGTCGACTCATCGGACTCAACCAGCCGTTTAGCCGCTTCAACGCTGAGCGTATCGCGGTGGCCGTCGTGATAACTCACGATGGCACCGGCTTTGTCGGGTTCGGCAGGTACTTCGTCGGTGATTTTAAACGTACCGGGAGCGGTTTCGGTGATATATGTCCGAACGCCCTTCCCAAATCGGGTTTCGGTACGTTCCTTCTCCTCGGAATCGTTGTTACCGCAACTTTGGAGCATGGCCGCGCCGTTGAGCAGTGCCAGACTGAGGGTTGCGCTGAGGGTAATATCTTTAACGCGCCGAAGAACGGCGTGTCGGCGAAGCGGTGTCATAGCCTGAATTGATAAGGATTGACTGCTAAACTACTACGCTCGCGAATGGGTTGCAACACAATGTGGATAAGCTGTTGACAAAGCTGACTCAACGGTCGTCAGAACGGACGGTATTTATTTCCGAACAGGAACGCAAAGCCAGCCGACACACTCACTACGTCGACAACCCGATTGCTGCTATAAGGCAAACTTGTCGATTTCTGACTGCCGTTTGTAGCGGTTGACGTTAAGTTATGGAACAGGAAATCAGCACGAGTATAATCGGCGTTGACATGTGTCGAAATGCTACGTCCTAACCGGTAACGTAACGTAGCACCACCGCCAAAGGCCGTTGCTGTACTTTGTGAACCCGTGGTTTTCAGCGACATTTCAATGCTGCCGAAGTTACCAGCCATCGACGTATTAGGTAGTACAGCCTGCGCCTTACCCGCCAGCAAACGGGCATCTACCGAAAAGCGACCAAGTGGAATAGAAATATACGGCCCAGCCATCACGCTCGAAATCGTCCAGTTATCGGCATTCGCAGTCCAGACATCGGTTTCGTTACGGTAGAGCGAACTCAGCATGGCTTTTGTATCGACCGCGTTCCGGTGCTGCTCGCCACGTACCATCAGCCCAACCGAGCCGAATACGCGATAGCCAGCCGCTACGTTAAAGGATAGCCCCTGGCTGGCCATACAGGCTTTAATATCTGAAGTCAGGCAGCTCCCGTATCGTCCAACAGGCATACTGGTACCTGCAGATACAGCAAAGAATCCCTTTTTATCCTGATGAGATAAAATAAATGTTTTCTGGCAGAAGGCAACAGTGGTCATGCCGGCAGCCAGTACGGTTACGAAGAGTTTTTTCATGGCGTAACTTGTTACTGATATAGGCTGGGTAGTCTATTTCGCTACACCTAAACAAATTCGATGCCATGATTTGTCGGATTGCTCCGAACGTATCACGCCGTTTCATCTCTAGGCAGTGATACTACGTTTATATTATTGATAATCAACAATTTAATACCTTCGACAAAGAGAAATAGAATCGTTAATAGTTTGATACACAGTATAGCTCTGGTAACTGAAGTCACTGTTCATTTACGTTGAATGTATTATTCCCGGAAAAATCTGTCTTCTCAGATGATTCTATGGTTCAGGAAGGCTTTTTGAAAATTTTCGACCATCTTGCCATGTTGTTTGATGCTTTCATAACCAGAAGCCGGTTTCTTTAAAATTCCATGAAAGATTACATCCGTCCCATTAAACGTCTGCTTGTTGCTAACCGGGGTGAAATTGCTATTCGCATCATGCGGGCCGCCACCGAATTAGGCATTACTACGGTTGCCGTTTATACGTATGAAGACCGTTATTCGCTCCACCGCTATAAGGCCGACGAAGCCTTTCAGATTGGTCGGGATGAAGACCCGCTGAAACCGTATCTGGATGTTGAAGGCATTATTTTGCTGGCCAAACGCCATAAAATCGACGCCATTCACCCCGGCTATGGTTTTCTGTCGGAAAACGTAAAACTGGCCCGTCGATGTCGTGAAGAAGGTATCATTTTCATCGGGCCATCACCCGAAGCGATGGACGCGTTGGGCGATAAAGTTCGGGCCAAAAATCTGGCGATGAAGGCCGGTGTACCGCTGATTCCGGATTCGCGCGAAGAAAATATGACGTCTGAGTTCGCTCTGACTGAAGCCGAACGTATCGGTTTTCCGGTGATGGTGAAAGCGGCTGCCGGTGGTGGTGGACGTGGTATGCGCGTGGTACGTAGTGCAGACGAGTTCTCGAAAGCATTCACGGAAGCCAAAAACGAGGCTAAAAACGCTTTCGGTGATGATACCATTTTCCTGGAAAAATTCATCGAAGATCCAAAACACATTGAGGTTCAGTTACTTGGCGACCAACATGGAAATATCGTTCACCTTTATGAACGTGACTGCTCGGTACAACGCCGGTTTCAGAAAGTAGTCGAAGTAGCGCCTTCGTTTGGGCTCCGGCAGGAAACTAAAAACAAGCTCTATGAATACGCCCTGCAACTTGGTCGGGCCGTAGAGTATTCGAACGCCGGTACGGTCGAGTTTCTGGTCGATAAAAACGAGAATATTTACTTCATTGAAGTAAACCCACGGATTCAGGTTGAGCATACTATTACGGAGGAAGTGACGGGCATCGACATCGTTCGGACGCAGATTCTGATTGCGATGGGCTACCAGCTTTCCGACAATGGAATTTACATCAACCATCAGGACGAAATTCCGCTGAACGGTTACGCCATCCAGTGCCGCATCACGACCGAAGACCCCGTCAACGGCTTTAAACCTGATTTTGGCACGATAACGGCTTATCGGAATGCGGCCGGTTTTGGCATTCGTCTGGACGAAGGAAGCAGTTATGCGGGCATGAAAATCTCGCCTTACTTCGATTCCATGATTGTGAAAGTATCGGCGCGGGGTCGGACACTCAAAGGGGCAACCCAGCGACTGCTACGTGCCCTTGTCGAGTTTCGGATTCGGGGAGTTAAAACAAACATCGGCTTTCTTCAGAACGTAATCAGTCACCCGATTTTTCAGCGGGGCGAAGCGCGGGTTTCGTTCATCGAAACGCACCCCGAACTGTTCGACATGCGCAAGCCGCAGGACCGTTCGACGCGCGTACTGAATTACCTTGCCGACGTCATTGTGAACGGCAATCCCGAGGTCAAGAAAAAAGACGATTCGAAGATTTTCCGTACGCCCATCGTTCCACCTTTCGATACGTATAGCCCCTACCCTTCCGGCAACCGCGACCGTCTGAAGGAGTTAGGTCGAGAGAAATTCGTGCAGTGGGTGAAAGATCAGCAATGCGTTCTTTATACCGATACTACGTTCCGCGATGGGCACCAGTCGCTGCTGGCAACGCGCGTTCGGACGCAGGATTTGATGAAGGTGGCCGAAGGATTCGCCAAAAATCATCCAGAGCTTTTCTCGATGGAAGTCTGGGGGGGCGCTACGTTCGACGTATCGATGCGCTTCCTGTACGAAAGTCCCTGGAAACGGTTGTCGGCGCTACGTGAAGCCATGCCGAATATGCTGCTGCAAATGCTGTTCCGCGGCTCCAACGCCGTTGGCTACTCAGCTTATCCCGATAACCTGATTGAGAAATTCGTCGAGAAATCCTGGGAAACTGGCATCGACGTATTCCGCATTTTCGACTCGCTCAACTGGATCGAGGCCATGAAAATAAGCATCAAGGCCGTTCGTGAACGTACCGACGCGCTTTGTGAAGCAGCCATCTGCTATACAGGCGACATCCTGTCGCCGAATCAGCACAAGTACACGCTACAGTACTACCTCGATATGGCCCGCCAGCTCGAAGATGAAGGCGCGCATCTGCTAGCCATTAAAGACATGGCTGGGTTGCTGAAACCGCTGGCGGCCGACGTACTGGTACGTGAATTGAAGCAAGCTGTGAACATTCCTGTGCACCTGCACACGCACGATACGGCAGGTATTCAGGCTGCTACGTATCTGAAAGCCATCGACGCGGGTGTCGATATTGTCGATTGTGCGCTGGGTGCTTTGTCGGGATTGACGTCGCAGCCGAATTTTAATTCGGTGGTGGCCATGATGCAGGGACACGAACGCGAATGCAACATGAATCTGCCTTCGCTTAATGCTTTCTCCAACTATTGGGAAGATGTGCGGGAGTATTATTATCCGTTCGAATCGGGTATGAAGGCCAGCAGTGCGGAAGTCTACGAAAACGAAATTCCGGGTGGTCAGTATTCAAACCTTAAACCGCAGGCCATCGCAACTGGACTGGGCGACAAGTTTGAGACGCTCAAGAAGAATTACTCCGTAGCTAACCAGCTTTTTGGTGATATCGTAAAGGTAACACCTTCCTCAAAGGTGGTCGGCGACATGGCCATTTTCATGACCGCTAACAACCTTACCGCCGACGACGTATTGAAACGGGGCGAATCGCTTTCTTTCCCTGAATCGGTAAAAGAACTGATGAAAGGTATTCTGGGGCAGCCGGTTGGTGGTTTTCCGAAAGATATTCAGGAAGTTGTATTAAAAGGAGAAGAGCCAATTACGGGCCGCCCGAACGAGCATCTGAAACCCATCGATTTCGACGCTGATTTTAAAACCTTTCAGGAAAAATACCCGCACAGCGATGGCTTCGTCGATTATCTGTCGTACCAGATGTATCCGAAGGTGTACGACGAATATTATAACGCCAACGAGCAATATGGGAACGTCAGTATCATTCCAACGCCTGCTTTTTTCTATGGTCTGAAAGAGAATGAAGAAATTCTGATCAACATTGAGGAAGGTAAAAATATTCTGGTACGTCTGCTGTTCAAATCCGAACCGGATGAATTCGGGATGCGTACCATTACGTTCGAACTCAACGGGCAGAGCCGTCAGGTACGTGTGCGCGATAAAGCATCGAAGGTGGAGAAGGCACTCAACGCCAAAGTGAGTAAAGCAGGGGACGTAGGAGCACCCCTACAAGGTCGCCTGACTCGCATTCTGGTAAAAGAAGGTGAGACGGTGAAGAAAAATCAGCCTTTGTTTGTTATCGAAGCCATGAAAATGGAAAGTATTGTGGCGGCTCCCAAAGCAGGAACTGTTGCCAAGATTGTGCTGAAAGAAGGAACTGTTGTCGAACAGGATGACTGGGTGACAGAGTTGACGTAAATTGTACTTCTCCTTATCTGGAATTTCTTTAAAAAGTCATATTGTTCAGCGCGTGTTTAAGGGATTGAAAAATTCCCTTAAACACGTTTTTTATTTATAATATATACTATATAGTAACAAGGAGTTTCACAATCAAAGAGTTACATCGCTCAATCAATAAAAAAGATGTTAACGAATACGGAAATTAGAAAAAAAATAATTTGGTATAAAACAACCTATATATTGTGTTTTTTAAAGAAAAATAACCTAAATACTATTTTTTTCATATATCGTTTGTTACCAAAACATAAAATATACGTCAAAAAGACAATTAATCCCGAAGACCTAACTAACCGAAACTATTAGCAACTTTTCATGTACACTTCTTCACTAACAGACGAGCAGGTAATTCGTCAGCATTTGTCAAGTCAACCTTCCGAGTGCTTTGAGACTCTTTACAATCGTTATGTTAAAAAGGTCTACCAGCGCTGTCTGTCGATGACCAAAGATTCAGAAAAAGCTCAGGACTTTACCCATGACATTTTTCTGAAAGTATTCGATAAGTTAGACGCTTTTCAGGAACGATCTACCTTCTCCACCTGGCTCTATTCCATTGCTTTCAATTATTGCTCCGACCAGTTACGTCGGTCAAAACGACTTCCGATGACGTCGATGGATGAAAATCCGCATTACGACATGGCCGAGTCAAGAGATGCGTACCTGCATGAAGAATCGCTTCAGTTAGTGAAAAAGGCGATGCAAACCCTCTCGACCAGTGAGCAACAGCTACTTCGAATGAAATACGAAGACGGCATGAGCATCGATGAATTAGCAGAAACCTATAATTTAAAAAACAGCGCCGTGAAAATGCGGCTTAAACGCACACGCGAAAAAGTGCAAAGGGTTTATGCACAGCAATATGCCAACTAGCTGCTGATCATCAACGCGATACGGTCTGTTCTTCTACCTGCTGCTGACGTACCTGCTGCCCAATCGGCACGTATTCGACTTCGCACGGGTATCCGAATAAGCAATTTGCTTTAATCTGCTCAGCTACCCGCTCAGGCACCATTGTTTCCCAGCCATCTTCTCCCTGCTGAATCATTTCCAGTACGTGGTCGGTCGAGATGTGCAGGTGCTGTTCGTTGAAGTCAGTAATGTCTTCGATTTTGTCGTTACGTACCAGATACTGGAACAGCGGCTCCAGCGTGGGCGGTAATTTAAATTCATTACAGGTATACAGCGCACCACCCCGTAGGGTTGGGTACACGAACAGCTTCACTTTGCGGCTGAACAACGTAGCAAAGGACTCCAGAATACCACCCGGCAGAAACTCATAGTGTCCCTCCTCAAAAATGTATTCGAGGTTTGGGATACCCACAATCAGGCCGATTTTCAGGCGGGTCAGCCGGGCCAGATACGCCACCAGCTTGTAGTATTCCAGATAGTTGGAAATCATCACGGTCTGTCCCATCGAGCAGAGAATATCCACCCGGTCCAGAAAGTCCTTCTCATCAATTCCCTGTTCGTTGGCTTTCAGGTTGTGCAGCGTTAATTCGGCCATCGACACTACCCGACTGGCATCTACATCGGGCTCATCTTTAAACTGCTTCAAGCCGTTTTCAATCATATCCAGTTGCACGTTGGTTAGCGGCCGCAAACGCCCACGCATCACCAGAATATGTTTTTTGTAGAGTGCTTCGGAAGGCTGTAATACCTGCCCATCCGGTCCGAACAACGCGGCATCCGTAAAGCCATTTTTTACCAGGTGCAGCGTCATCAGACGGTTGTCGACATCTGCAAAATCAGGGCCGTTGAACCGAATCATGTCAATCTGAATCCGGTCGGGCGAAAGGTCGTCCATCAACGACAGCACCAGCGTTTCAGGCGATTTGGCGTAATAGTAACAGCCATAAATAAGATTGACGCCGATAACTCCCAGCGCCTGTTGCTGAAGGATATTCTCATTGTCCGTCATTCGGACGTGAATGATGACGTCGTTATACCCTGCTTGTGGATTCAACTGAAAACGCAGGCCAAGCCAGCCATGTGCTTCGTTGGTTTTCTGATAGTTGAGTGCAACAACAGTATTGGCAAACGCAAAAAACGTGGTATCAGGACCACGTTTTTCGGCTAATCGTTTTTCCAGCAGGCTGTATTCCTTAGACAGCATTTTAACCAGCCTAGATTCAACTACGTAGCGTCCACTTTCTTCAACGCCGTAAATTGAGTCACTGAAGGTCATGTCATAGGCCGACATGGTTTTGGCGATGGTTCCTGACGAGCCGCCTGCTTTAAAAAACATAGCGGCTGTTTCCTGACCGGCTCCAATCTCGGCGAACGACCCATAAATGCGCCGATCAAGGTTAATACGTAATGCTTTCTGCTTCGTACCTATATTCTTCTCATACATAGTGGTGGCGGATTACTTATCCTAAAGTTACACTATTAAACGTCAAAAGCAGCCTCTGGAGCCGCTTTTGTTGTAAAATAATACAATTTTAACTGTGCGCGGCCGGGCTTAATTTTCAATAAACATATTACCACCGCCCGCTTTGCGATCCAGTGATGACCCAATACTTTCCTGAACATCTGCATCTACTCCTCGTCGAGCCGTGCGTGTACCCGAAATCTGAAAAATGGCTTCGCTTAGTAGTGATTCGGTTAAGTCGCCCAGCGCCTTCATACCGATGAGAGGTTCTTTCACCTCAACGGCTGGTGTAAATCCATTCCCATAGTCCGTAAAACCCAGCGCATTCGCCGATTTGAACGTAATAGGCTGCATACCCCATTTAATAGCTCCGGTTTTATCGGAAATGGTAATGGAACCAACATTTTTACCTACAGTAGTCGTGCCAATTGTATTGACCGTCATAAACGGACGTAGTCCATTAATAATCAACTCACTGGCCGACGCTGTACTTCCGGTTGTCAGTACGTACAGTCGACTCAGATTAGATCCAATGGCCGTCGACTTCGTCACGAATTTCTGGTTATTCCAGCCCACACCGGATTGCTTATCACGATCGGCCATTACGTTGCTATTCCATTTCTGGGAATAAAACACTTTGTTGGCGTCAATATTTTTACCCATCAAACTGGCCAGATTAGTCGCTGAGCTCACGTAGCCACCCCGATTGTAGCGCAGGTCGAGAATCATCTCGTTCACGCCTTTCTGCTTGAACTTACCAAAAATGGCATCCAGTTTTTGATCATACGCATTGTTAGTGCTACCATCGGATTGAAAAGCGCCCGGCGTAAACTGGTTATAGACAACATAGCCAATCGTTTTTGAGCCGATAATATAGGTCGTATCCAGCAGCACCGGATCTTCCTGAAAAACAATAGGCGTTACCTGTTTAGTCTGGTCGGTATCAGTCAAAACGCCATTTTTCAACGTAGCAAAACCGAACGTATACGACTCTACACTACTGGATATCAATTGGGTATAATTAGTCCCGGTTAGTGACTGTCCATTCACTTTCGTGATAATATCACCTCGTTTGATACCCGCTTTTGCGGCTGGCGAACCTGGCAATACGTATAAAACCGTAGCCCCAACCGATGACTGCGTTTGGTCGCGGTAGAAATAGCGATACTCCATGCCGGTTGTTTTCGACTGACCGCTCAGTGATGCTTTCAGTTCATCGGCGCTCGCCTGAATCCAGGAAAAACGGTCGCGGTCGGGAACTGCGGTGTTGTTATAGTTATAAAGCAGCGAGTAGAAGAACGGACTGGGAGCCAATGATTTGTCCGGATTCGCCGGAAGCCTATCGTTCCAGAAGTAATACGTCTGCATGTTCGACAGAATCCATTCTTTAACCTCCGCATCCGTAGCGGGTGTTACGTCGGCGGGCTTTCGGCAGGACGCCATCAGGAGAGTAGCAACAACGGATAGAAGCAGCGCCGAGCGCCGGATAGTCATTACGTTCATAGGAGTTTATTGATGAGCCAACCCGTGGCTACTTAGTAAACGTAATTTTCGACCGAAAAGATTTATCCGCCAATACGTTATTATTAAAGGCAGACATAGTGGTGGTGGCGGTAGGTAGATTCTATTACACTGCTGGACCACCCCCAACCCCCTCCAGTGGAGGGGGTTGGGGGTGGTCCAGCAGCCTATAACTTAGCAGAAAGCATCTTCGATGTGTTTCACGTTTAATTGGCTGCCCGACAACGTAACGGCGATGATATCAAAGCGCACGTCATGCATCCAATCGGTCGCAAAAATGTAGGCTTCGGCGGCCCGCATCACCAGTTTGGCTTTAGTGTAGGAAACAAATTCCTCCGGATTTCCGTAATTAAGGTTGCTACGTGTTTTGACCTCGGCAAAGACCAGTAGTTGACCCTTTTTGGCAATAAGGTCAATTTCAGCATGTTTGTAACGGTAGTTATGGGAAAGAATTTCGTAGCCTTTTTCGCGCAGATAGCGCACGGCTTCGGCTTCGCCTTGCTTGCCAGTTTCGTTGTGCTGGGCCATTCTTAATACATGGGTTTAGGACGTAACGAACAAAAGCTGTCTACTACGTTGTTAGTACGTTGTAGGGAGCAACCTCTGGAAAGGTCTGTTCGTCCGTAAAAAAATGAATAGTCGCGTCAATAAACAAGTAGAGGTTCAGAAATTAGGATTAATCGAGTATCAGACCGCCTGGGACGAACAGGAACGGCTATTTGCCGGAATTGTGAATCAGAAACTCCTGAACCGCACCTTACTAGATCAGGAACAGCAACTTACGCCAAATTACCTCCTGTTTTGTGAGCATCCACCCGTTTATACAATGGGGACCAGTGGCCATCCTGAAAACCTGCTTATTGATCAGGACCGGCTCACTAACGAACTGGGTGCTACATTCTTCCGAATCCGGCGCGGGGGCGACGTAACGTATCACGGTCCCGGTCAGTTGGTGGGTTATCCGATTCTGGATTTGGATAATTTCTTTACCGACATTCACCGCTACATGCGTTTACTGGAAGAAAGCATCATTCTGACGCTGGCAAATTATGGCTTACAGGCGGGTCGAATCGATGGTCTGACAGGCGTATGGCTCGATTATGAAACGGATTTGGGTGAGTTAGGAATGAAGCGGAACCCGCGTAAAATTTGTGCGATGGGCGTAAAAGCCAGCCGTTGGGTCACGATGCACGGTTTTGCCTTGAACGTAAATACGGATTTGCGTTATTTTAGCCATATTGTCCCGTGCGGCATTGCCGACAAAGCCGTTACGTCGCTGGCAGTCGAATTAGGCAGGGAAGTGTCGCTGGATGAAGTGATCGAGCATGTTCAACGTCATCTGGCTAATTTATTTGAAATGGAATTAGTAACGCGGGCGGAAGTCCGCAATTGATTAGTGGAATGAAACCCACGTGGAGTGCATGAAGAAAGACATACAATTTTTGCCGGTTGAAGGCGTACAGGTTGTGATTGCCCGGAAAGAAAATCTGGTAAATGGATATGACTGGCAGGTTTTTTTGATCAACCAGAACAACGTAGCAATCCGAAACGTATTTGTCACCTCGAAGGGATACGGCCAGAAAAACGACGAAGAACAGAAAACATCGACTTTACGGCATTTCTTTGCCGAAGTTCCTCCCTCATCTTACGAAGTCGTCGAAACCATTATGCCCGACGTGTTTCACCTGAATAACGAATACTGGGTAAGCTACTTCATCGATGAGCAGATTTTCGATAAGAAGTTTATCTTCGTGCCCGACAGTATTGTCGACGAAAATCTGGTCCGGATACCTGCGCTGGGTCTGGACGGGATTTTGCACGACTAACGTAACGCGGCCGGTCTGGCGAACCGGAAACCTGTCCGCCTTTGCCAATAACGTAGCGGACTAGCGGTCCGCGTAACAGACTATGCCTCAACCTGTATCCTGGAAACGCCGTCTAAAAAACTTTCTATTCATCGACCTTAAAACGGTTGCGGGTGAACCATCGTTAACAACCGTTGACCCACGTCTGCAACGGCAATGGGAAGAAAAAAGCCGCTTTTTCAAAACCGAAGACGAAATCTCAGCGGCTGGCTGGTATGACCGCCGGGCGTCGTACTACGCGGAATTCGGTAAAATCATCTGCATCAGTGTCGGTGGGTTATTTTTCGATGAAGAGGATAAGCCTCACCTGAAAGTCAAGCTGCTGAGCAACGACATCGAGCTGGCCATTCTGGAAGAATTTCTGGAGATTATTAACCGATATCCGCCTGGTGAGTTAACTCTTTGTGCGCACAATGGCAAGGAGTTCGATTTCCCGTACGTGTGTCGGCGGTTGATGGCCAACGGCTTGGTGCTTCCACCGGCTTTACAGATTTCCGGAAAAAAACCGTGGGAGATTAACCACAAAGACACGCTTGAACAGTGGCAATTTGGCGACAAACGGCATTTTGTTCCACTCGACCTGCTGGCGGCTGTCTTGAACGTACCGTCTCGTCCGCTTGAGTGGACAGGCGACCATACCAGCGAAGTGTACTACCGCGAACACGACTGGCCACGTATCGAACAGTACGCCCGCGATTCGATGGTGATGCTGGTGCAGGTGTACCTGAAAATGGTTGGGGCTCCGGCCGTAGCCGACGAACATATCGTACTGAGTGATTGAGACATGGATTCTGAATTCTCTGTCTCGTTTTCACGCAGTATTCATCTATTTTAACCTCGCTGTGAAGCTGGGAAAACAACATGAGAAACGGAAAACCAAAACAAAATAAATACAACAAACCCACCACTGGGCAATCCTTATCAGGGAGGCCCACGTCAGGGCGAGCGAATTCGTCTCACTCTCGCGAAAAAGGGCTGGAAAAACCGGTTAGAACTGGGCCGGTAAAACAAGCAAATTCATTTATGGATGAACTGAAAAACGACCTGATGGCCTTTTTTCAGATTAACGATGATCGATCGTTCACACAGGAACAGATTCTCGATCATTTTGATGCCAACGACCGGCGGATGAAACTCATCATGAACGGGCTGATTGGCGAACTGGTCGAAGAAGGTACACTGATACGTCAAACCGACGGCAGTTACCGGGCCGACGCCGATGCCAATCTTATCGAAGGCGTTGTCGACCACGTCAATGCCCGGTTTGCATTCGTTATTCCTGATACCGCAACGGGCATCCGTGGTGACCGTAATGATGACATCTGGGTATCAACTGATGATTTAGGCGGTGCTGTCGATGGAGACCGTGTACGTGTGATACGTTTTACCGATTCGCGCAACCGGGGCCGACGTATCGAAGGCAAAGTTGCGAACGTAGTAGAACGTGGACGTAGTGAACTGGTAGGACGTATCGAAGTCTGGCCGACCTACGGCTTTGTAATTCCTGACAGCAAGAAGATTTACGAAGACATTTTCATTCCGCAGGAAAAATTGGGCGGTGCTAAGGATGGTGAGAAAGTCATTGTCAGGCTTACGAAATACCCGGCGCCCAACAGTCATAAGCAGCAGTTTGAGGGCGAAGTTATTACGGTACTTGGCGTAGCAGGTCAGAATACGACCGAGATGCACGCGATTCTAGCTGAATTCGGATTGCCCATTCATTTTCCAGAAGACGTAGAACAGGAAGCGGAAAGCATTCCGACTCAGATAGGTGAAAAAGAACTCGCTAACCGGCGCGACATGCGTGAGGTCACTACGTTCACCATTGACCCTATTGACGCCAAAGACTTCGATGACGCCCTATCAGTACAATTACTTCCCAATGGCAACTACGAAATCGGTGTACACATCGCCGACGTAACGTACTACGTGCGGCCAGGTTCGAAACTGGAAGCCGAAGCCTACAAGCGTGCTACGTCGGTTTACCTGGTTGACCGGGTGGTTCCCATGTTACCCGAGAAACTGTCAAACGGTCTGTGTTCGCTACGTCCCAACGAAGACAAACTGACGTTTTCGGCTGTGTTTGAGCTAACGCCTAACGCACAGATTGTCAACGAATGGTTTGGCCGTACGGCGATTCACTCGAACCGGCGATTTGCTTACGAAGAAGCGCAGGATATTCTAAACAACAACAGTGGCGATTATCTGGAAGAATTGCGGTTGCTAAATGAGCTAGCCTACAAGCTACGCGACGAGCGTTTCAAAAACGGCGCTATTAATTTCGAGACGCCCGAAGTACGTTTCCGGCTGGACGAAAACGGCGTACCGCTGGCCGTCTATCCTAAAATCCGACAGGATACCAATAAGCTCATTGAAGAGTTTATGTTACTGGCTAACAAACAAGTAGCTGAATTTGTGCACTCTTTGTCGAAGCGGAATAAGAATCGCGAAGAGAACGTAATGGTGTACCGAATTCACGAAGGTCCTGCAGAAGACAAACTCCGAAGCTTTTCGGAGTTCGCCCGACGTTTAGGCTATAAACTGAATGTTGATGAAGGTCAGTTATCCAGTTCGATGAACCGCTTTATGGAAAGCATTGAGGGCAAACCCGAGGCCAACATGCTCCAGCAACTGGCGGTACGTACCATGTCGAAAGCACGCTATAGCACAGAAGATATTGGTCACTTTGGATTGGCATTTCGTCGGTACTCGCACTTTACATCGCCGATACGTCGCTACCCTGACATGATGGCCCATCGCCTGTTACAGCACTACCTAGACAAAGGCAAACCTGTCGACCATGATGAGTACGAAGAAAAATGCAAACATTCGTCGGAACGCGAACGCATGGCGGCCGAAGCCGAACGAGCTAGTATTAAGTACAAACAGGTTGAATTCATGAGCCGCATGGCTCCTGATCAAGTATTCGAGGGAGTTATTTCGGGCGTTACAGAATTCGGCTTTTTTGTCGAAATCACCGAGAACAACTGCGAAGGACTGGTACGCATGCAGGATTTGACCGATGATTATTACGAGTTCGACAGGGATAACTACCGCATCGTTGGCCAGCGTCATAAAAAAATGTACACCTTTGGCGATCCAGTGGTGGTACGTGTAAAAGAAACCAACCTGGCCCGACGTAGCATGGATTTCGCCCTCGTCAGCGACAAAGCCGACCGTCGTCCCAGTGATCTGAGTCGTTCCGAAAGCAGCCGTAATAGCCGTTCTGGTAACGCCCGTACTCGTTCATCCGGTGGGCAGAGCGGTCGTTCTGACCGAAAACGCGATCCGGCCCCTAAAGGTGAAAACCGCCGTGGTGGTCGCGGACGGCACTGAGAAAGTCCATTTTGATTTAGGGTTAGCTTGCATCAAAGGCATCAGACAGCTATATTTGCACTCCCAAATTGGGGCCTGCTCCCGTAGTTCAATGGATAGAATTGTGGTTTCCGGTACCATCGATAGGGGTTCGAATCCCTTCGGGAGCACAAATACCGTATCTTACACCATACGGACAACAACAAAAAACGCTAACTTTCAACGAGTTAGCGTTTTTTGTTTATAGTAATTTATCAAATCAAATACGGTTTCATCAATTAATTCCGTCCCCTATTTCGTCCCCTGTATTATTTTTATTCGTAACTTGGTATTGACCAAACCAAGTCAAACCAATGAAAACTATACAAGACAAGGACGTAAAGTTTTTGCTCAAAGACCCCCGCGCCGACCGGGCAACACTCATTTACCTTATTTACCGCTTTGATTCTGGCCGGTTTAAGTATTCAACTGAACAGACAATTGAGCCTTATCAATGGGACGCTAACGCCCAAAGAGTTCGTATTGTGTTAAAACCTCGTTCTGAACGGGAACGGTTTGAGACTATTAACAGTAACCTAGAACGTCATCGGGCCGCAATCAAACAGGTTGTAACGGCTTTACAGTTAGCTGGAGCCACAATCACTAACGATTTAATTAAACAGCATCTTGACCAAACGTTAAATCGAGTTAAGACTACCCGTACTAAAAAAGATAAACTACAGTCACCCGGTGAACCATTTACTGAGTATTTGGAACGATTTGTTGAGGAAGCCCGCGCTGGCCTTCGGCTAAACGCCAAGAGTTCGCAGTACTCCCGGTTTACACTAAACGGCTATCTAAAACTAAAACGGTTATTAGAAGATTACCGCAAGGCAACCAGACAATCTATAGACTATACTGCATTTACTCTTGAATTCTACCATCTGTTTAAACTATGGCTAACAGGTAAGGGGCTAACGCTTAACTATGTAGGCTCCCTTCTAAAAGACCTAAAAGTGATGCTGAAACAGGCTCACGCGGATGGTTTGCATACAAACACCATATTTCAACATAAGGACTTTAAAAAGTTTTCTGAAGATGTTGATAGCATTTATCTGACTGAAGACGAACTAACAACACTCTATAACCTTAATCTAGCAGCAACCCCAGGAATTGAACGGGCGCGTGATCTTTTTTTAATTGGCTGTTATACTGGCCTACGGTTTTCCGACTTTACGCAGCTACGTCCTGAAAATATTAACGGCCGTATTTTGACACGTAGAACGCTGAAAACATCAGAACGGGTTTCGATACCCCTCAACTCTAAAGTCGTCGCTATCATCAACAAATACAACGGTACGCCCCCTCGTCCGATCTCAAACCAACGGCTGAACGATCATCTTAAGGAATTATGCAAACGAGCGGGTATAAATGACCGGATCGAAGTAAATCGGACGCGGGGTGGGCGTAATGAATTACGCACTTTGGAAAAGTGGGAGTTGGTCAGTTCTCACACCGCCCGACGTTCATTTGCTACGAACGCGTACTTGGCAAAGGTGCCAGTTATTCAGATTATGCAGATAACCGGCCACCGTTCGGAAAAGATGCTATTGCGATATATAAAAGTTTCATCAGAGCAGAACGCAATAATGTTACTCGACCACGCTCATTTTCAATAATTAATGTTATTTATATGGACTTTAAAGAGATGGAGACCGATGAAGTGGTTATCTTGAATGATATCACCATGAAATTAAATTCATTTTTTGTTTTCGCTCTAGAATGGATTTTCCCCCTTAGGGAGTTATTTAACGTTCGTCCAGAAGATGGAAAGACCGTTCTTAATGAAAGTTTTCGCTATTTAATTGATTCGGACCATTATAAGGCAATAGCAGAATTCAATACTATAGGGGAAGAGAAATCAGGAAACTATGATACTCGTACAATTCGGACATTAATTGCAAAGAGGTACTGTTATTTCCGGGACTTTGAATCCCAGCAAGGCTATACAAGGTATCTTTTAGATTTAGTACATGGCATAACTTGGCGAACAGATCTAGCTCAATCTCTTTTTAAATCAATAGAGATTGACGGCTTCCATCAATATTTTGAAAATGATCACTTAGAATTATTGATACCAAGTGGACAAGAAGAAGATAACGAACGATACAGAGTTGATGAGCTTGTTATAATGTTAATCAGCCAAACAGTTGAAATGATAACTTCAGAAATCGAAAGTTTATCAAGAAGATTTACCCCTAAAGAATATGAAAAGTGGAAGAATGCTCCTGAGCTATACAAGGATACTGGAGAAAACGCTGGTATCGAAGCCATAATAAAATCAGAAAGATTTTCACTCAAACAGCAGATGATCGCATTAGATAAATTAGGCTTCAAGGATGCCGCTGTTTGGCAAAATATTGGCACTCAAAAGAAGGCAAAAATATTGAGTCAATTATTAGGTAGAAATGAACAGGATATCCGAGCTATACTAACTTATTGGGGCGTAAAAAAAACGGAGGACAGGTATAATACCAGCAAAGAGGATGATATTAAGAAAGTTGACGACTTTTTGCGAGCTAATCTTACTTGATGAATCCTTACAAAATGTAGGAAGATTTACTCCTACATGATTAACCCTACACTATAAAGAAACATCAATTTTGAGTTGTACAAAACAATGTATAACTCAAAGATGTACGGCACAGTAACACAAATCCAGATTACCCCCGACCAATTAACCGAACTAGTACGGGGGGCCGTTCGCTCAGAGTTAGCGAACTATACACCACCCGCGCCGGAAGGTCTTAACCTCCCCGACTTGCTGACACGTCGGCAAACCGCCGAAACCTTGCAGGTATCACTCACCACCTTGCACGAGTGGGCAACCGACACCGACGACCGCCCAGCCGTTTTAGTTCCACTCAAAATAAACGGCCGCGTTCGTTACCAGAAATCCGACGTATTGGCCGCCCTCAAACAACCGCGCCGGTTTCGGCATAAGGCACAGGAGGGCCGGGGCCAATGACCTACCTACCTACTTCCCACCGCCTGACCTTTCGGCTCGATGCCGACCGGGGCCGCTACATTGTCAAAGAATGTGAGCCAGGATTTTGCAAGGTGCCTCGTGAATTGACTGTGGAGGAACGGCGGTTTAACGACAACATTGACGCTGAGGTTATTCTACGGGGGCCAAACACCCAAAAGAAAGAAACAGGTAAGGGAGCAAGAAGAAAGATAATCTTCTTCACAGGCTTACAACGTACCGACTATGTAGGTGTTTACATCGGCAATGTTGTTACGTTTGGGCAACGAGGGGATAAAGTACGTAACGGGGTTGTCGTGCAATTCTCCACCGATGCCGGACGTATGACCCTTCGCTATTTTCCTGCCTACTACCCCTACCCCAAAGACCGGGAAGCGTTCGTATCGGCCATCATTCAACGGGGACTACTTCACTAACTACCTAAACGTAACGGGCCACCCACGCGGGTATTTACCACACGTTTCACCGTGAGGGCGGTTCTTCTTTACCATGTTTGATGGAACCACCATACTCGACGTGTCGGTAGATGTTGATTTACTACTGACCAATGACCGTTTAACGTTCGGGGCTTTAGTTGACACTCAAACCGGGTTTATCCTGAATCCTATCCGCCGGGCCAATCATCGGGGGTTAAGGTTTCGACTTGTCCCCCGCCAAACTCAGCAAGGCTACCGACTGGAGATGAAAGGTAGTTTGCACAAGTTTCACAACAACGGCCGACATAATGCCGATCAGTTCACCGTCAACGACCTTTTACTGACTCTGGATGAAATAACCCGCTCTTACGGTTTTAACCTGTTCAAATCAAAAATTAATACTCTGGAGTTTGGCGTTAATGTCGAGTTGCCGTTTCCGGTTAGTCAGGTACTTAATAATCTGGTTTGTTATAAGAACTTACCGTTTAGCATCGACCCTTACAGCGATACGCCCTACTACATTTGTCGGCTACAACGCTACGCCGTCAAGTGTTATGACAAGGGAAAACAAAAAGGATTAGATGGTAATTGGTTGCGGCTTGAGATTCGAGTGAATAAAATGGAGTATTTCAAAGGCAATGGTATTAAAATACGTACTTTGGCTGATTTAATGAATGTCGCGAATTATCCACTGCTAGGCGCTTTGTTGGTTGATACCTTCAACGAAATCCTATTTGATGACCCTGCCATTATTTCGGCTAATTTATCCCCCGTTAAACAACAACTTTACCAGAATGGACGTAACTCGCGTTACTGGCAAATACCTGAAGATTTAACCCGGAAACAGGCCAACGCTCACTACCAGCGATTGGGTCGGGAAAGACGACGTTATCGGGTCTTGTTTGAGCAATACGGGGGAAAGTGGCAGCATGAGGCAGCTACGCTCATTGGTCAGACTTGGACCCAGCTAACTGCCATTGACGACCCTCTACTGAAACATATCAACGAACACCTAACGGCATGGCAAGACCTAACGAAACCAGGAATCCCCCCCCCTTCATTGGGCGGTACATGTCAGCAATTAACCGACCCTGGCAATTTGTCTAGTGAGGATTTACCCTATACGACCTGTCAGCAATTAACCAACTTTGCCAAGAACGAAATGTCAGCAATTAACCCCTTGTATTCTGAGTTAATTGCTGACAGTAACCAGCCAGATAAATACACCCTTGAACCACCTGACCCGCCACCACCGCCGGGGGCTGTTGTCTGCCCAATTACAAATATTCCCATAGAGTCACCTCGGCCAAGTCAACGGTTTCTTTCGGCCACTCAGTTGAGGAACCTATACGATATTGACCGCCCCAAGTTTGACAACGTAGCAGCTCGGTTTCTAACTGCAAAACAGGCCGGAGTTTCGTTAGATAAACAATGCTACTACATGGCTCATAATATCCGCAATTCCCACACTAATCAATTTAATAATCCACTACGACGCATTAAGAAGTATCAACGAGGTCCATCAGGGCAATTACCACTACTTTTTCCTAATATCCAACTCTATCAATTTTCGGAGCGAATACAGGCCGGAATTGCTTATCGACGGGGGACACGACACGAAATAGATATATAAGACAATTATTTTATGTATTCATTTTTTGTCGAAAATGAACATTACGCCAGTACTTTAATGTTAGAATGATTTATTCGTAGAACGCAAAATGAAAATCACATTACGAGAAGTAAAGGACGATAATACTGAATATATAGTTCAATACATAAATTCTTACAGAAAGATACTTTATCCTATGCTTGGTAATAAGTCTCCTTACGACTTAATCAACTTTAACAAAGTTTATATTAATGACCCATTAGCTTCATTTATATTAGCTGAATACGAAAACGGAGCTATAGCAGGTACAATTGGTTTTGTTCCTTATGACAATCGTTTTCAACAAATAAAAAACGATAATGTGAAAACTGTTGAAATAGTAAAACTTTATGTAGAACCTAATATAAGAAATCTGGGCATAGGCAAACGATTAGTCAACTTTGCTATACAAAAGGCAATAGACTTAAACTACAAAGTCATTTACCTTCATACCCACCCTTTTTTAAAGGGAGCAGTAGATTTCTGGAAAAAAAATGGTTTTACAGTCATAGATATAGAGTGCAATTCTGATATGACCATTATACATATGCAAAGACTAATATGAATATCATATTAGTCTTTGCATATGTATAGTTTTAATCATGAAACTCAAAATCAGTAGGTATCTTCTCAAAACCGAAAATTTTATCTAGTTGGTTTAAAGTCAAAGTATAAGAGGTTATACTAAGATACTGCTGATTGTCGAATTTTTGGCTACTTAAATTAATAGTCGGTTTGTAGTACTTATCACATTGTTCAGCAAATTCATAAAGAAAAGGCCTCCACCAATCGTAGAAAAAATATCGGCACTGCCTTAATGTTGTAGCATCCTCTTTGTAAGGAATTAGACCATTGTAAAACTCTAAAATATCCCTAACATACCTTAGTTCTTTCTTTAGCGCTAATACTGCTTCTCTTTCTTTAGCATCTATTATGCCTGTTAAATTTGACTCAAAATATGCCTTAATTGATTTTGCTTTGTAATCATTATCTTTCCATTTGTACCTTGTTTGCCAAGCCTCTTTTCGAATATGATCAAACCTATCATCTCTAAATTTTTCAAACAAAACTACTATAGTTTGAGAAATATTTATTTTACGTGACTCTCTATAAATTATTACACTAGCGATAATTGAAATAAAAGCAGCATAAGCAGTAGCGACCTGTGCTGCCTTTTCCCACCTATCAAAGTCCCTGATACTTTTGTCACCTTCTGAGATGGAATATAAAAACAAGTAAGAAAGTAACGGTAACATTAAAGCGAAGAATGTTCCGGCAATACCCAGTCTAACACTAGGCTTATTATCAAACCCTTTATAACTAATAGCTAGAATAGTCAATAAAATAATGATTATTGTAAGCAGCATCCATGAAGCCGATATCATAGCACAATAAGTATTTAGTTTTTTGTAATAGTAAATAAGAATGAGATTTTTCTATTTTATAATTATACGAAAGGATATAATCTGATATAGTCGTCAATAACTCTATGTGATCGGTTATTACGAAAAACTTGTTTACAAACTTAGAATCTTTTCATAACAAAGCCGCTCTAGTTAATTGCTGACAGTAACCAACCAGATAATTACACTCTTAAACCACCTCACCCATCGCCACCGCTCGGGGTTGTTATCTATCCGGTTACAAGAGTAACAATTGACTAACCGCACCCACAGCAACGTTTTGTTTCGGCACTATTGCTACGGAACAACGACGACCTCATGCTGACTCTTGACCGCCAGCATAACCAGTATACCAAAGGCTCAAAAGAGGATCAGTATAGCAGGGCGGCTCATAACGTCAGAAACAAAGAAAGTAACCCCCGCAACAACATACGCCGGAGAATCCTACGGTATTTACAAAAGATGGAAGGACAACAAGGATTATTCTCCGACTCACAGCCTATGCACTTGACCGAGAAACACCATGCTTTACTTAACTACTGGAAAGGAACACCTTATGAGATCAATTTTTGAGTGCATAGCCTTCTACAACTGAATCAGACGGGCCAGTGGGGAGGGGTATAATAATTCTTTACTAATAACAATCTGCACGACCGTTAGCCTAACTAAAAATATCCGCGGTCAAAATTAAGAGTGGAATGTTAGTAGTTTTCATATGATTAAACCATAATTCAAAAAAGGAAGGGGTTACGCAACTATACTTACTACTTTGCCAGAAAAATATTAATTACTTTTCACCTAAAAATGTAGCATGTCCACTCCATATTATGAACGGTAAATTGTATATTAAATAACGACATCCACAGGAATTACTCGAACGCGCTTACCTTTAAACAAAGGCTTTTGGGAAAATGAATAACAGTCAGAATTACATAGAATAATTAAGAATTCAGGATTGTCTTGGTTAGCTAATAGCTTTCTTACAGACATAGAAGATTTTCCATGAAAAAATGAAGGTGCGACGTTGAATGCTTCACCAGCTAACGATCCCGTTTCGCACTTGCTATAAATGTCATGAGCATTAGCCTTTTCGTTGCCTAACTCAACTGTGAATTCATCGAAAGAAGCAAATTCTTTGTATCGATCTTGTAATATATCACGAACACCAAACAAGATTACCAGATCGGACATAATTCTATTTGCTGCTTCAAAAATTGATACCTCAGGATATGGCCCTGTAGCTATTTTACCACGTTTCAATTTCTTCATCAATCCAAGAAAGTTATCACTTTCTATTCTTAACGGAATATTCGAAACAAGATTTAAATAGTCGCTGACTGCTTTGTCAATATTAGACTTCGTTAAACAACGGGGTATACTGGAAACGCTCATATTACATTTAATGATTTTTGTACTAATTTTACTTTATTATGCCCTAAATAAGCCATTTACTTAAGACTTCATATATCTCTTCTTATTTGCTCAGCCGTAAGGATTCTACTAGATAATCGTTCTATTGTTAACTTGTCGAACTTTTGCTTTACGTTTTTTAAATGTCTGATAAGGTCAGATATTTCTTCGTCTTGCTCGATAATTAAATACTTGATATCATCTGGCTGAAAATTAAGGCTAAGGTGGTCTATCTTTTGGTTATAATACATTTTCTTCTCATGTGTATCAATTTTTGAAATTGGTATAAAGGGCTGACCACCCGTATCCCTTAGATTTGGCACATATCTCCACTCCCTTTCATCTGCAAACCGATAATTTTTGTTTATTAATTTTTCACCTCTTACAAGAGGTCCTTCATAATTTTTAAGATACTGATACACTGAAAGAATATTAGTATAACTTCTGCTTAGTCCCTCAAATTTGTCTGTATTATTAAGTTTATCCAAATGATTATATATTCCATTTAGGCCTGTAATAAAGTCGTCCGTTAAATCGCAATGTCTACTTATATACATTACGGGATTGAGTCCATTTCTGTTAGCCCATTCCTTCGTTAAGCCAATTCCGTAGCTACCATATTTTTCCATATGATTCTTAAGTTCTGTCAATTTTAAGTCACAAAATGAAATCATAGGGATTGCAAACTTTCGGTCGTAATTCTTGCCAGTTATAAATTCCCTGGCGTAAGATACTTTGAAAGTTGAACGTAAAATGTCAAATAACGCCTTCCTATTGGTGAAATGAAAGAGTATATCTGGATATAAACTGTCTTGGACAATGTGTGTCATTTTGATTAGCATATAAGGGTATGGGCATTCATAACTTGGTACAAAGAAAACTCAATCCACACCAAGCAATCTGAGTTAATTCTTTTTACTAATAAACTGCCTAACTACTACCACCGGGGCTATCGTTTGTCCAATCACAGGCTGTGATATATTGCCTCCACACTCGTAGTAAGGGCGCAAAATTCTGAAGGGGTATTAGTTGAATCCATATAATATCTTTATTAAACATCAATAGCCATACGGACTATAATAAAAGTAAAAATTTATGAAATGTATCAGCTAAATGTGCCGAGCTTTACATTTCAGTCTAAAACTTCCTTAGTAACATTCAGCCTTAGATTTCAATCTCAACCTGCCTGATGCAAAACCCGAGTTAAGCACAATCTAATATCCAAACACAAAAACTGCATCGACATTCGTGAAATTACTCTCTGTGAAGAAAGTGCTTAATCTACGAACTACCTTTGGGAATACATCCGAACTTCCATTTGTAGATTGCCTAATTTTAGGAACAATCAGAAATAAGTAATTTGCATATGGGCAAATATGGCATTTCCAGAGGTCAAGCAAATCCATATTGTTAGCAATTGTTCTTCCTCTTTCGACCTCCATTATAATTCCGGAGGTGTCATCTATTTTTAAAAAATAATCTGGCCTAAGCTGGCTCGTGGCTAACCCTTTAAAGATTCCTCTTTTCTCACTAAGAAATCCAAGTTGCAATGCTTTTAGCAATAATATATCTTGGATCTCGCGACTATTTGCATGGGGTATATGTTTTTCTGAAACTCTTGCGATTATTTCATCCTCATTTAAATGATTGTTCAGTTTAATCGCTATTGAAACAGCCTTGATATAATCCGATCGATTATGTATTCTTGGTTTAGATAATATTTTGAGTTCGTTTGTCATAAGTTTATATATACTTGGCTGGTTAGTAGCTAAGTTAGAGGGAGCATAGACAGTTATTTTCGACTAAATGGCAAAGAATTGTAAATTGGGTTGTATTAGTTATCTGCAAATTGAGACACTCTATAAAGTATTCATGCTCAATTATATATCCCTTTTTAAACACATAGTGAATATTTAGTCTAGTTTCTGTACTTTTAGAATTCTATATTTGCATAATTATAGACCCCAAACTCATGGCTAAAAATGCAAATTCAGCCAACCAAGTAGAGGCTAAGCTCGTCTATACCAGAGCTAGTCCACAGGAGGAGCAGCAATTAAATGTCTGGATTCCTAAAGACCTTATGAAACGTTTAAAGGTGAGGGGCGTCGAAGCCGATAAGAGCCTAAAGGAAATGGTTACAGAAGCACTTGAACAGTTTCTATAGGTGATGTCGATAGTTAAAACGTATAGTATCAGGGTTATTCGTGAGCCCGGAGAGAATCCTATTACGGCTCAATTCATAGGATATGACGAGCAGTCGTTTGAAGTAGACGCTACCAGCATTCGAGCTGCTTATTCTCTATCACATCTAGTTTGTACGATACAATTTTCAGGTCAGTCAAGACGGACGTTCATAGATGGAGAGGAATACTTTGATGAACGTTATTAGAATGTATCATACAAGATGTATAGCACTATTTGAACATTTTGTAATCTAGGTTCTCATAACAAGCACAGGAGAGCATGGCAGACGTACACACACCTGAACAGCGTAGCTATAATATGAGCCGCGTTAAGAGCAAAGATACTAAACCGGAATTGCTGGTAAGGAAGTTTTTACATGCTCGCGGATTTAGGTACAAATTACATGACAACAAATTACCCGGTAAACCTGACATAGTTTTGCCTAAATATAAAACGGTCATTTTTGTGCATGGCTGTTTTTATCATGGGCATCAGGGATGTAAGTACTTTGTTGTACCTAAAACTCGTACAGAATGGTGGCTAGACAAAATTACTGGTAACAGGAAGCGGGATGCAGACAATTATGCCAAAATAGCAGAAACAGACTGGCGAATCATAACGATATATGAATGTGAGCTTAAACCCGCTAGTCGGGAGCAAACATTGCAAAATCTACTTGATCAGCTAAACCAGATTTCAATAGGATAAACGCAATTGCGGACAAATCCAATAACTTTTACCCTAAATAACATGATAGTAGAGAGCATTGCTATAACAGGAGAAGAGACAGAAGTTGATCCGATTAGTGCAGGAAATCATAAACCTAGGCAGAAGGATTCTCTTAAATCTGATATTCGGTTAGCAGACATCCACCCGCGCAACTTTAAAGAGCTGAGCAAAGAAGAATTTGCCAGTAAAATGGCATACTTAACCCATTATTTACACAACCGTAATAACGATGAATCAAAATTTTACGAACCAGAAGCCACAAGGTTTGTAAAACAATTGCTCGGCCCTGATGTAGCCAATGTAGAACAGATACTTGATATACTGGAGAATGAAGTAAGAAACGTCCCTTTTCCAACACCCAAAACGGCAAAATTTAAGTTTATTGACCTATTTGCTGGTATTGGTGGACTTCGTCTGGCTTACCAGAATTTAGGCGGAGAGTGCGTTTTTACGTCGGAGTGGCATCCGGCATCACAACAAACATATGCTGCTAATTTTGGCGAAGTACCTTTTGGTGATATTACTAAAATAAGCGAAACCATTATACCTGACCACGATGTATTATTGGCGGGTTTTCCCTGTCAGCCGTTTTCCCTTGCTGGTGTATCGAAAAAGAACAGCTTAGGCAGGGAGCATGGTTTTAAAGACGAGACGCAGGGGACGCTATTTTTTGATGTTGTTCGGATTCTGGAGCACAAAAGACCTAAAGCCTTTATGCTCGAAAATGTTAAAAATCTTGTCTCACATGACAAGAAAAACACATTCCGTATTATCCGCGAAGCACTAGATGAACTACGTTATAATATCCATTTCCGTGTGCTCGACGGAAAACACTTTGTACCGCAACATAGGGAACGTATTATTATTGTAGGTTTTGACCGTGACCGATACAACAGCGACGAGCCGTTTGAATTTCCTGAATTACCAAAACCTACTTCAGTAATTGAAGATATTTTAGAGAAGGATGTACCAGCTAAGTACACGCTAACAAACAATCTTTGGAAATATTTACAAGATTACGCAGCCAAACACAAGGCAGCCGGTAACGGGTTTGGTTTCGGCCTTACCCCCCTTGATGGTATTGCCCGAACTCTAAGCGCACGTTATCACAAAGACGGTTCTGAAATTTTAATCCCACAAGAGCCCGGCGAAAACCCACGCCGTCTGACCCCACGTGAATGCGCTCGTTTGCAAGGTTTCCCTGACAGTTTTATTATTCCTGTATCTGATACTCAGGCATACCGACAGTTTGGTAATTCTGTGGTTATGCCATTAATGCAGGCGGTAGGCCAAGAGGTCGTAAAATGTCTGTAATATGAACCTCGAAAGATTAAAAAAAGTGTTGGTTGATAGTGGTTGTCAGAAGGTATATGTAAAAAAGCTGTCAGCAAATGACAATTCAAAGAACCAAGTCTATCTAGGTGGTAGCTTCGATGTGCTAAATATTTTTCCGGTTTCAGAAATACGGGCAGAATCGCCCGGCGACTGGGAGAGAGAGCGATTTAAAGCAGCCTGTAATTTCTCTTGGATTAGCGATGAAGGAGTACTTTATGACGCTCCCAATGCCCAGTTTATTTTATACCCAAAATATCCAGAGGTTCGATTTTCCGGTTTCTTAGCAAACTGTGAGAAAGCCCCATCTGATTTAATGACAGTAAGAGAAACAGGTCGTTTACTTTTCCTTTCAGTAACTGATGGAGGGTGTATATTAGGATTTGTAACCTCTCCCAATTCAAGCCTTGCTACTGAGTTTTCAAACGTTGAAACAGCTCAATTAGGCGTTTTTCAGGTATTTAGCTTATTAGCTACGGATAGCAAGTACCAGTTACTTCAGGAGTTGAAACGTATTCATCTCTTGAATTGGATAAATTCAAAGAGACTGGATAGGTCCGGCAATCCAATACCTTGTGACGCTCCGAACTGTGGGGGATATACTTTAGAAGCAGAATTAGGTATTACTCCTAATGGCTATTCCGAACCCGATTTTTTGGGATGGGAGATAAAGCAATTTAGCGTATCAAGTTTTCAAAAAATAAGTAGCAAAACAATTACGCTCATGACCCCTGAGCCTACAGGCGGAATATATGTATCGCAAGGCTTTGATTATTTTATGCGTCATTATGGTTATGCTGACAAAAGAGGACGAGCC
This sequence comes from Spirosoma profusum, assembly GCF_014699005.1. Lineage (GTDB taxonomy): Bacteria > Bacteroidota > Bacteroidia > Cytophagales > Spirosomataceae > Spirosoma > Spirosoma profusum. Next base: position 461,960 of record NZ_JACWZY010000002.1, on the reverse strand, counting down.
GACCGTATCAATTTTGGGGGTATTCACATTGTAGGTGCTCGACATCCAACGACAAAGCTATATATGGATTTGATTGGATTCGATAACTCATCAGGTAAAATTCGGAATGCTGACGGCCGAATTGCACTAATAGACCCTAATGGCAATGAAGCTGCAACATGGTCCTTTGCTTCTATGCTTAGACATTGGAACAAAAAACACAATCAGGCTTGCTATGTACCGAGTCAGGTAGCAAAGGGACTAATCAGGCAGTACCGATATGGCTCTTCAATTATTCTCGGTGTAGATACCAGCTTCGATTTATTTCTTCAGCAAATGGCTTTGGGCAATATTTATTATGATCCGGGAATTAAATTAGTAGACGCATCTTCTAATAAACCCAGCTCTAAAAGGCGCAGTCAGTTTCGTACAAAGTCATTATATCTAAACAATCTTTATCGAAATAACGAGATTGTAGATCTTACTAAAATTTAATAAGTAGTAGCCAATTTACGTGTAAATCTGTTTGTCGTGATTTTAACAAATAAAGAAATCATAGAGCTCAATCTTTTGAGTGACATTGAACCTGAATGTTTATCAGGTGTAAGCTACGATTTACAAATCAATGAAATTATTGAACTCGAAAATTATGGCATTGTCGATAAAGTTATTCTTCCCCCACAGGGTATGGCTATTGCTATATCAAAGGAAGAGTTCAATCTTCCCGATAATGTCACAGCCTATACAACAGTTAAGAATCGTCTTTCATTGAAAGGTATAATGGCAGTCAATATTGGTGTGGTTGATCCCGGCTTTAGCGGGCCTATTGCTAGTTTACTAATAAATTTTGGACGAGATAATTTCGTACTTGAAAAAGGCAGACAGTTCCTCCGCCTTACTTTCCATACTTTTGACAGAGAACGCCTTGCACCCATAGGCAGGAAGATGCCAGTTTTTGATACACGTGGTGAGTATCTTGAAGAACGAATAAAGGATGCCAAAAGCCTTGACAGTAAATTTTTGTCATTAAAGAAAACCATTGAGGAGGTTAAGAGGGATATTCTTGACAGTAATGAAAAAAAGATAGATGAAGCAAAAAAAGATGCGAGAAAAGATATAAAAGACACTGTAGATGGAGCAATAAAACTAGCCTTTACAATAATTGCCGGTTTAGTTTCCTTGATTATCTTTTGGCGTACTGTCATTATTCCAACAATTGAAGTGATAACCAACAATAAGGCTAAAACAGAAGAAATAGACTCATTGAGGAATATAACAAAAACTTATGAGTCTCGTTTTAAAAATATAGAATCCAACATTCTTAAGCCTACTATTCCAGCTTCTGGAACAGCTCCTACATCAGCAACCACTAATCAGTAACTCATTATGGCTCATGTAGGCAGACACAAGCCACTAATCATCTTTGATTTAGATGATACTCTTGTAGACACTAGTGAGCTATACTGGCAGGCAAAGACTGTATTCATTGCCCTGCTACACAAATACGGTTTTTCAGAGGAATACATAGAGAACTACTTTGAGCAGCAAGATACAGCCAACATGGTTACGCTAGGCTTTCATCCGAGCAGATATGGCAAAACCATGAAAGATGTTTATGCTAATCTCATTAAGGCAGGTAAAGTAAAACACCCGCAGTTATTACAGGATATAATAACGGAAATTGGGGAGCTGGTTGTAAAGGGAGTACCAGAATTGATTGAAGGTGCTGTAAATATGCTGAAAACTCTACAAACTGATTATCGCTTAACATTGATCACTAGAGGTGTTGAAGAGGTTCAGTTTCGAAAAATATATACCCATAAGCTAAATATTTACTTTAAAGATATAAGAGTAGTTAGTAGAAAAGATACAGAATTATTCCGCAATTACATCTATGAATTCGGCTCAACACCTGAGACAACTTGGATAGTGGGCGATTCAATTCGCTCAGAAATAAATCCAGGATTAGAGATAAATGCTAAATGTATTCACTATATATACAAACATGTACACTACACTTGGACGCAGGAACATAATATGAAGATAAATAAATCAAACTATTATAAATGTAATTCATTATCAGAAGTTGCTTCAATCATCAGGCTCCATGACAATGTAACAAATCAATCACAGATAAAGCAAAAAACGCAGAGCGTGTATAAAAGACTTGAAGGTCACCCAATTTATATTTCTAGGAAATGACCAAAATCACCAATACTGTTTTAATAATTAAGGTAGGTAAGTCAGGCTATACTGCATTGACTTCTTGGATCCAAACAATCTATATGGTATGTCTTATATTTTGCTTATCTATAATTCAGTAAACAGGATATTTTGTAGTCTAAAAAATAATATGTTTAAACTACAACGCAATAAATTATCAAAACTAAATGTGTTTTTTATCGAATATTCCTTTAGTATGTTGGACTTCATATCGACCTAAACGAAAATGTACTTCTTCCTGTTGGTCTTTAGTAAATCTTTTTGAAATATGATCAAAGGCCATGCATCCTATCTGTATAGCCAATCTAGTAATATCTTTTGAATTAGCTGGATCACGAATTTCCTTTAGATTGATATTTACACCATCATGCTCAAACACACCATTCATTAAATCAGTGCCGTGTACAGGATTATTATATTGCTGATAAACAATATCATACAATTCAAATCGGCCCAATTCTCTTGCAAGTAATCCTAAACTTTGAATATTAGATCCTAAATGATACCATTTTAAATTATTATTGTTTTTTTTCAGGTTAAAATCTACGCGAAAGGGGTCAAATATGGGATCATTTATTTTTTCTTCGTAATGAATTATTATATCAGTGTTCTCAGGTATTTCATTAATATCATTTAAAATAAACCCGTCGCTTTTATACGCTTGTTGTAAGTTACTGTATTTCGAATTATACGCAGCATTATACTTCTCGTAACTCTTCTTTTTCCTATTATACTCATAAAGAAAGAAAATTAAAGAGCGATTCTCTATGTCATCTTTAAGTAAATACTCGAATCCTAATGTAATTTCTACCAAACTTCGCATTTGAATTTCACAAATATCTGCCGCCCCTTCCCCTATCAAGATAGAGATCGAATCCAATAATTGTAGTATACGCCGAAAAAAGGCAGCCACGGCAAGTTTTTCAAAGTAGCTCCCTGTATTAATAGTGAATTCCCATGATAATAGATGTGTTCCTACGCAAACTAGTTCATAGATTGCCCGTCTGTATTTAATAAGACTTTGGCGAGTATTCTCATCTATTAAATTTGATGAGTACAATCCTTCTATCGGCTCGTCAGGATATATTAATTTGCTTTTCATATGATTTTATTTTTTATATTAAACACCTTAGATACTACTTCATTAATAATTAATGAAGTAGTATCTAAGGTGGCTCAAAGATTTATAGTTACTACGCAGCCTTTCTGCGTAGTAACTATAAAATGAAAACCCTGCATTAACTAATGAAAAAGGATGAGGAACCACCCACCCGGCACTGGCCATGCCACGCAACCAGTAAAGATGGTTCTATTCTTCATAATTTGGATGGTATTGAAAACCTATGGCCCAAAGGCAACTCATGACCGTTGGCCTATTCAAACCATGCACTGTTAAAATTCACTACGCAGTGGGGATTTCATATGAATAAATATCAATCCTATATAAGGATTAAATTATGAGAACTACAACTTGGGTGCTGCATTAAGAAAAGGGAAAAAGATGAAGTCGTAACTAGTACATAACCTATTGGCTATTCTGAAAGAAGAAGTTAAACGAAGAGCTATTAGTGCCTTCTTTGTTAATAATCAGCCAATTGTTATGTTTACAATTCACTAAGTTTAAATATTTATATGTCAGAGTCTGATGCCCTAGAAAAAACGATTGACAGGCTAAGTTATATCAATATTTTTTTAGCCGTAGCAATTCCAATTATTACTTTCCTAATCTTTTATTATTCTAATAAACTTGAAAAGGCTAAAGGGATGCATAGGAATCCCCATAAACGCAATAAGAAAACTTGGGAATGGATCAATATTGGAATGAGCGCCCTAGTAGCCTTGATGACTGTAGTACTTTTTGCCCTTAACCAAACCTTATCCTCCCAAAAAGAAAGTGCGGCTAATCTAAAAATTCAAGAAGCCAAAACTAAGGCAGATAGCGCTAGGGCAGTTGCAGCAAATGCAATCCATAAAACTGAAGAGCTTAGAAATAGCCTGAGCGATACACGTCTTGAGCAAGAAAATAAAAGAAAAGAATTGGAAATTAGGCTAGCAAATGCTGAAACAGAGCGACTGAATGCTCAAAGAGAGAATGCTAAATTGCAAATGGCTCTACAACAATCAGTAAAATCTCTTGTAGAATTTCAAAAAGATAGAAAGTTCACAGATTTTCAAAGGCAGGTTTTTAATAGTTGTTTAACTACTTATCCTATTCCGACAGGGTTGACCTTTGTTGTTTCTGTTATGCATGATCCAGAAGCAAAAACTTATGCAACTGATTTAAAAAAGTTTCTAAAAGTTGCAAATTGGCCATTAGTAAATGATAATAAAGGTGCAGACTATTCAAACATGCCTGCTAAGGGTATATATATTTGTGTGGATAATCCTACAGCCCCCCCTGAACACGCAACGCATCTTAAACAAATATTAAATGAAATGGGAATTTCATCTCGAATTATTCATATAAAAAAAATTAAAAATACTGATATCATGGTATTGGTTGGCGCAAAGCAAGAATATAATTAATATGTCTTATTCCCGGCGTCGCCTAACAATTTATTAGTCTATTTACCTTAGCAGAAAACGCCCATTTTGAGCGACAATTAGTAGCTCAACAGATTATTATAATAATAGAGCTTGTTATTACTGTCGCAGATTCATCCCCCTTGAGTATATGATAATACAAGTCAATAAAAATGGCCGGGGGAACCACCCACCCGACCCGATGAGCCGAGGGAACCAACCGCCCGGCTCTGACCAAACCAAGTAGCCAATAAAGGCTGCTCAATTGAAACGCAAATATGCAATCTACTCTTCTAATTTCAACCGTTTCATTTTTTCAGACCAATATTTAGTGTACTTAAACCATTAAATAGTAGCCTATAATAAGTAATTCTGAATCTAATTTTAATAAAATCACTATATCTTCACTTAATTTAGTAAAAGTGCATAGTATATAATTGCGAAAAATACTTTTTGTTAAATCCTTACCTGATTAGAATTGAATAGAAATAATTTAGAGCGTATTTTAAATAACTTCCGTACATGACCTTCAAACTAGATACAGAAATTCAACTAAGTCCAGATAGCGATAAAACATATTATATTTCATCAGCTCATAGAAATGATGTTACAAAAGATAAGTCTAGATGGATAATTTCAATGGGGGAAGAAGTTGAATGTTTTATTGAAAGTCAAGAGGAAGAATGGATAGAATCAAATCTTTCATGGGGAATTAGGTCTAACGGTAATGGCCTTGAATGTATAGGTTTCTCCACTCAAGATGACGAGCTGAAATTTGCTAAGTTTATAGATAGCAGTAAAAATAATAAATGGCATGGATATCCAGCAGACTATATTAGAAGACAACAAGATCGTCCCGGAATCCCGGTTTTAAAAATATGGAGGGAGAAAAACATAATTTTAAAACATCACATTATAAAAATTAGACAAGGTAAAGCATGCAACCTGTAAAGTTATCTATCTATGGAGATTATCTAGACTGTCAGTTATACAGGGGGCGTTTATATTTATGGCTCTTTGATAACTCATTAAAAGTATATGATTGGTATGCTATAATTGAATCTTTGATTCAAAACGATTTGGACAGGTTAACATTTGAATATTGCTTTCTTGATGGAAATCAACTCTACAAAAGTTCGATATTGGAGCTGATTAAAAAAGACGCAGAATTTAGATTATTATTTCTGAATAAGTTCTTAAGAGTCGCTAATCGTCATTATGAAATAAATGAAGAAACACTTGCAAAATTTCTAATAGGCGAACAAGACACACCGACAAATGATATACCAACTGATACAGAAATTTATGGAAATAAGTTATATTTTATAACAGAACAAGGCTTGTTTTCAAGCACTGCACATGCAAGGCGAGACAGAAACCCCGTCAGTAGTAAAGCGATAAAGCTTTGGGATTGTAATCTTTTATCAATAAAGGCTAACAAATATCCTCAAATTGCTCTTTCTGGTGGCGAACAAGGGTTATTTGAATTGAATATGTCAAAATCTGTTAGCGAAAATCTGAAACAAGTTGATACAAATAATCCAATCTATCAAGTTAGTACTGAGCATTCTTCATTTTCAAATTACACATATTTAAATTTATACAATAGCTCGCTTATATCTAAGTCATTCATGGCAAAGTTTAAGTGGGATATACATGAAGATGAACTAACACAACAAAGACGGTTTATTAGAAATTTTGACGAGGAAATTGATGACAATATAATATTTGAAGATACGAATAAACATGTCAGAAATTATATTAGTTGGGGTGTAGACGACACTATATTCCGTGCTAATGAAAACACTTTTGAAGTGGTAAGGTACAATAACAGAGCTAAATTAGAAAAGGGAGAAAAGATATTTACTAAATTGAAAAATATTTCAATTGCCCCTTGGAAAGGAAAGGTTTTATCTGGCTCTACAAGTTATTTCGGCGTTGTTGTCGAGTGTGAAAACGCCTTAATCGTGTTGCTTAGTGACAATAGTTCACATACAATAAAAGGCCCGGTCACTAGATGGAGAATTTACCCTAGATCTTTCAATTATCAAAATCACTTACATGTGGTTTTAGAAGACAGGCTGGATATCTATTCTTTTAATCAAGATTATTTTCAAGAGCAGGATACAAAAACATTAGGACTTGAGTACCATATAACCGAAAGTAACTCAACTAGACTTTATAGATTTAGTAATCTTTAGATATGTCTATTCGGTAAGAGATAATTCAAATGTTTTAATAGCACAGTTATCTACTCAATATTTAACAGGTTGTAGATGTATAATTCACCATTTCGTCCCCTTTTCCGTCCCCTGTCGTTTTCATATAAATTCAACACTTTCATAATCAACCTTATAACCTTTATCATTCGAGTCCCTTCGGGAGCACTGAAAAGACAAAAAAACGGCTTATACATGTTGTATGGGCCGTTTTTCTTTTACTAATTTTCAACACCATCCCCTTTTTGCAAATGGGAAAGGCCGAATATACCAACTAGAACTTCACTAAAATAAAGTAATTACACTTATACTATTTATCTATTGCCAAGTCCTGTTTTAGTATGTCATAGACTATATCAATCGTGACCACCTTCTGCAGGATGTCAAAATCTACCTACAGATTAAACAATTGATGTAATGTCTATTTGTCTTTCCTTTCAGTTCATTCCCAGTAGTTAATCCTCAAGCCGGAAGATATACATCAAAGCTAGTCCCTTGGTCAGGGTAGCTGCTAGCTGTAATGGCCCCGCCGTGATTTTCCACCACCCGCTGACAAATCGCTAACCCAACCCCAGTGCCAGGATATTCACTCTTACTATGGAGTCGCTGAAATACCTGAAAAATGCGATCTCGAAACTTGATGTCAAAGCCCACCCCCTGATCTTTAACACTAATTTGGTGGTATAACGGAGTCTCTATACCAGGATGTACATCTGGCGGTAACTCAATAAGAGTCCGCTTAAAATACTCAATACGTATCTGAGGAGATTGCCCAGGAATTACAAACTTGATGGCATTCGTCAGTAAGTTCTGAAAGAGCTGACCTAGTTGCGACTCATCTCCATTGGTCATAGGCAACGTATCGACGCTTATTTGAGCACCCGATTGGCTAATTTCCCAGTCGAGGGTAGTGAGTACGTTTGCCACAATAGCTTCTAGTGAAACGAGGCCAAAGGACTGTTGGCGAGTCGAAATGCGGGAGTAAGCCAGCAAGTCTCTAATTAAGGCAGACATACGAGCACCTGCAGCCGTAATACGTTGCAAGTGATCTTTAGTCACTTCATTCAATTGCGTATCCAGTTGTTGGGTAAGCAACGTACTGAACGACTGAATTTTACGTAGCGGCTCCTGCAAGTCGTGACTCGCTACGTATGCAAATTGTTGCAGGTTGTCATTTGACCGTTTTAGATCAGCGTTGGCCTGACTTAATGCCAAAGTACGGGCTTTTACCCGTTCTTCTAACTCCGCCGACAGATGCCGATAGCGTTCTTCGCTCTGACGCAGGGCTTCTTCGGCCCGTTTGCGTTCGGTTACGTCGCTGGCTGTGCCAAACCATTCCAGCAGATGTCCCTGCTCATCCAGAATAGGTACGGCGCGCGACATAGTCCAGCCAACAGTTCCATCAGCTTGAATAACCTGGTGCTCCAACTCGAACACGCTTTTGGTCGTAATAGCTTCTTCAATGGCGGTTTCTACCTGCAGATGATCTTCCACCGGAATATATTTCAGAAGCCAGTCGCGGTTGGGTGCCTGAGTATTGGCCAGAAACGTCTTACCTACTAACTGATTCATTTGCCGCCAATCGGCGCTCATGGTGTAGACCGCGTCTGAACTAGCCGTTACAAATAGGCGGAAACGTTCTTCACTGACCCGTAAAGCCGCTTCGGCACGTTTGCGTTCGGTGATTTCATCAAACAGCACAGCAAACTGTTCGTCTGCGTACCAAAATACCGTGAGGTTATACCATTCGTTGAGGGGTGGAATATAATCTTCAACGCGAATCGTCTGATGGGTGTCGATGACTTGCTGATAAATGGCGTACCACTTTTCATCCAACCCTGGCAGCATGTCCCAGGCGGTTTTCCCATGCGTTTGCGCCGGCTCCAAACCAGTCAGTTTCCCAAAAGCAGGATTCACCTGCAGAAAACGGTAATCTATCATCTTCCCGCTTGGGTCGCGGATAGCCTCGCAAACGGTATAACCCTCTTGCATGGACTCAAAAAGGGTACGGTAATTTTTCTCCGATTCACGCAAGGTCTCTTCAGCCTGCTTAATATCAGTAATGTCACGGGTTGTACCAGCAACAGCCTCCACCTCTCCCCGCTCGTTAAGAACGGGGGCAAACACATAATCGTAAATCCGTTTACCCAGCGTGGCGTGGGGGAAAGAAACCTCGCCACGAATGGATTGTTTGGTGGCCACCACCTGATCGATTTCCCGTTCGTGCATCTGGGCGTGCCAGGGTTCATAACCATTTGCCAGCAAATCTTTTCCGATCGATTTCTCCCAGCTACTGCCCCACATATTCAGCAGTGCCTGATTGGCGTAAATGAACCGGTAGTTCAGGTCAAAGACATACATCAGGTCGGGGGTACTACCTGCAATAGCTTCATAGATACGTTGCTGCCGCTGGGCATCCTGCCGGATTCTAGTTTCCCGTTGCTGAGTCAGTATCTGTTGGGTTACTTCCTGGGCCACGCCCGCAAAACGGTAAATCTCACCGGCTTCTGAAAAGTAACTTCGCCCATGGAAGCGCACCCAACGCAACTGACCGTCATCGGCACCTATTGTCCGATATGTTTCATCAAATAGACCATTCGACTGAGGGGTCATCGCCCATTGCACAGCCTGGCTAACCCGACTCACATCATCGGTATGAATGTATTGAATTGCCTGCTCATAGGATAGGTAATTGTGCTTGGCCAGTCCGAATAACTCCCTGCACCGGTCATCCCATATTACCTGACTAGTAACAGGGTCCAACTCCCAAACACCCAGTCCAGCCGCCTGGAGGGCAAAGTCAATATCCAGTTGCTGGGTTAGTTTTTGAGTTGAATCAAAAGGCCCTTGATCACCGGTCATGGTTGAATTAGGTAAAAGTAGTACCGCTCGAAAAAAACTATCGATTAAAACTAACTAGCAAATCCATTTCAGTTGTAAAATAATCTCTTTTGACTTGATGGAGCTTCGCTGAAACAAATAATGTACTAACGAGAATCAACACCAAGTAGTTTAGCCAAAAAGCCGTCGTCTTCAGTAATAGTTATCTCAAAAATAGCCATGATGGTTATCCATTACATGATGAGCATTTGTATATTATTGACACTTTTTAGTATCTGCGATTCAGTGGGCTTACAAAGGAACTAAGTAGCCTGGTAACGTTAAGTAACTCTTATATACTGGAGGGGTATAAACGAGCAAAGCCAGACCTGGAATGATCTGGCTTTGCATTTATCTATTGCTTTCAACTAGTTGCTGAAGATGACTACGTTGCCATATAGTCCAACAATGTTTTCACCATCCTGGGAGCACCCATAAAGAGCGGGCTCCGTTGGTGAAAATCAGTGGGGATAATATCAAGCACCGGCTGATTACCATCCGATATTTTACAGCCAGCCTGCTCGGCAATGAATGCCAGTGGATAGCACTCATACAATAGCCGAAGTTTGCCGTTCGGATTTTTGGTAGTTGCCGGATACAGATAAATGCCACCTTTCAGCAAATTCCGGTGAAAATCTGCCACTAACGAACCAATATACCGGGCTGTGTACTGCTGTTGACGACACGCGGCCAGGTAGCTCTGAATGCTTGAATCGTACTGCTCCAGATTACCCTCATTGCAGGAATAAATCGTACCATCTTCCGGGCTCTTGATATCAGGATGTGATAGAATAAACTCACCCAACGAATAATCGTACGTAAAGCCATTCACACCACAACCCGTCGTATAAACCAGTATGGTCGACGATCCGTAGAGAATGTAGCCCGCAGCCACCTGCTCCTGCCCCCCTTGCAGAAAATCTTCGCGCTGGGGCAACGTACCGACCGGCGTCACCCGTCGATAGATGGAGAAAATGGTCCCAATTGATACGTTGACATCAATGTTGGAAGAACCATCCAATGGGTCAATCGCGACAACGTATTTGCCGTTATTATTGCCGGTGTAAATAATCTCTTCGTCCTCTTCCGACAGCAACGCACAGGCTTCTCCACCGTTTTTAAGGGCGCGAATGAAACGGATATTGGCAATTACGTCCAGTTTTTGCTGACTTTCGCCCTGCACATTTTCCACGCCCATACCACCCGTCAGGTCGATCAATCCAGCACGATTTACTTCGCGATGAATGATTTTGCTGGCCAGCGCGATATCACGTAGTAGTTGAGACAACTCGCCCGTTGCATAGGCAAACGCTGTCTGACGATTCATAATATATCGGTCGAGCGTAACGCCAACCGGTAAAGCCAGGGGATGTGAAGTCGTGATTTCCATCTGTACGTAACGCGGGGAAACCCGCTGTTTTGAGCCAACAATTGCGGACTTCTACCCGCGTTCCTATTTCAAAAACGAATTTAAACCAGGACCGCTAAAGCACCTTCCTGTACTCTCTGGAAAGGCAATCGACTTACCAATAAACAGACTTGAAATCGTAGTTTCCGCTTTTGTCAACCGGCATAGTTGCGAAGGTATTCGCTGGGCGACAGGCCAACGATTTCTTTAAATTGACGGTTGAAATTTGAAAGACTACTAAAGCCACAATGGATCGCAATCTGATTGATACTCAGCCTGGATTCACGTAGGTGGCGGCAGGCGTGTTCGATCCTGACTTCATTGAGCAGCTTCGAAAACGTTTTCTGGGTATGTAACCGGAAAAATCGACAGAAGCCCCCCGGTGTTAAATTAGCAATGCCCGCTACGTCGTCCAGCGTAATATCAGACTGGTAATTTTCCAGAATGAACGAAAACACGCGTTCCAGTCGCTGGTGATCGTCAGGGCGTCGTGGATTTTCGAAAGCCGTAACCGAGAGTACTTCCCGACTAGCACTGGTAGACAGATAATCCAGTATATGCAGAAAAGTCAATAACTGATCAAATGGGCGTTGACCGGGCAACGTAGCAAACTGTTCGGTAAGCGTGTGACCTTCGGGGCATCGTAACCGAACGCCATGCTGCGATTCACGTAGCAATTGTTGCAGATGACGGGTTTCCGGCAACTGAAGTACGGTTGGTTCCAGGTGTTCAGGCCGAAACAGCACCGAAACCGCCACAGATCGACGTACCGAATCAGGCGCAAAATATTCGGGGTCACTACGTAGTACGTGAGGCAAATTCGACCCCAGCAGTAATACATCGTTGCGATCAAACCGATCAATTTTATCGCCAACAATCAACGTACCCTCTCCTTGCTGAATGAGCGTGAGTTGAATTTCCGGGTGAAAGTGAAGATGTCCATAGAAATGTGGAAAACTATCGTGTTCAACCCGAAACGTACTATCATCGATAGCGGGCACTTTGAATAGCAACGGCTTTTCTGGTGTTTTTTTCACTATAATTCTGGATACTTTGTGATCAATTAGTGAAAATAATACCAGAATTCGTTAATCTCCATCAAAACGCCGATAAAAGAATATTGTATTTTTGATAATCAATTCTGATTCATCCTAAAAGTAATTTTCTCCATGAACGTATCAGTACAATGGGAAGGTGTTTATCCGGCCCTGCTGACTCCTTTTACGGCTGATGATCAGCTCGATTTGCCTCTTTTCGAAAAGAATCTTAACGCGCAACTGGAAGCGGGTGTGCATGGCTTCATCATTGGCGGTTCGCTGGGCGAAGCCAGTACGTTACTGAACGCCGAGAAGATTGAACTCCTGAAGTCGGCTTTAGCGGTATCTGGCGGCAACGTACCGGTGGTGATCAACATCGCCGAACAGGCTACTAAACAGGCCATTGCCGGCGCCAAAGAAGCTGAGGCCAACGGTGCCGACGGTCTGATGCTCCTCCCGCCCATGCGCTACCCAGCCGACTCGCGTGAAACCGTTACGTTCTTCAAGGCTGTGGCGCAGGAAACCTCACTGCCGATCATGATTTATAATAATCCGTACGATTATAAAATCATGACGACCGTTGCCATGTTCGAGGAATTAGCCGAACTTCCTAATATTCAGGCCGTAAAGGAATCGACTCGCGACCTAACCAACGTAACACGAATGCGCAATGCGTTTGGCGACCGTTTCAAGTTGCTGGGCGGTGTCGATACGTTGGCGCTGGAAGCTTTATTGCTGGGCTGCGACGGCTGGGTTGGTGGACTGGTCGATGCGTTCCCAACCGAAACGGTGGCTATTTACGATCTCGCCAAAGCGGGTCAGGTGACCGAAGCATTGGAAATCTATCGTTGGTTCATGCCGCTGCTCGAACTGGACATTCACCCAAAACTGGTGCAGTACATCAAACTGGCTGCTACCGCTACAGGTTTGGGTTCAGAATACGTGCGTGCCCCTCGCCTACCACTAATTGGCGCCGAACGCGAACACGTACTGAACATTATTCAAACAGCCCTGGCAAAACGGCCCGTTTTGAACGTAGCGTAATTAGTACGAAGGAAATGACAGCGCATTTTTGTCATGCTGACGAAGGAAACTTTAAGATGCTTCCTTCGTCAGCATGACAAAAATCATCGCTACGTATTCCACCAATCGGACCATTGTTCATTAATCATACCCATAAAATGGCTGAGTACCATTTTTTCTGTATCGATGCGCATACATGCGGCAATCCGGTACGTGTAGTAACGGGAGGCAGCATTCCGTTTTTGCAGGGCGAAACCATGAGCGAAAAGCGGCAGCATTTCCTGCGCGAATACGACTGGATACGTACCGGCCTGATGTTTGAGCCTCGTGGTCACGATATGATGTCAGGAAGCATTCTCTATCCGCCCACCAATCCGGCCAACGATGCGGGTGTGTTGTTCATCGAAACGTCGGGTTGTCTGCCGATGTGCGGTCACGGAACCATTGGCACCGTAACAGTCGCTATCGAGCAGAATCTGATTAGGCCGAAAACGCCGGGCGTACTGAATCTGGAAGTTCCGGCGGGTCTGGTACGTGCCGAATACGTTCAGGAAGGCAAGAAAGTAACGTCCGTAAAAATCACCAACATCAAGTCGTATCTGGCGGCAGAAGGCCTAACCGTCGAATGCCCGGATTTGGGTACGTTAACGGTGGACGTAGCGTACGGCGGTAACTTCTACGCAATCGTCGACCAGCAACCGAACTTCCCCGGACTGGAGCATTACAAAGGCGAACAACTCATCGGCTGGGCCAGAGTGATGCGGCAGCGGATGAATGAACAGTACACGTTTGTTCATCCCGAAAACCCAACCATTAACGGCCTGAGCCATATTCTTTGGGCCGGAAAACCGTTGAAAGAAACATCATCGGCACGTAACGCGGTCTTTTACGGCGACAAAGCCATCGACCGCTCGCCCTGCGGCACCGGTACGTCTGCTCGTATGGCGCAGCGCTACGCAAAAGGGTTCCTAAAACCCGGCGACGTATTTGTCCACGAAAGCATCATCGGTTCGATTTTCAACGGACGTATCGAAGCCGAAACCGAGTTGGCTGGCGTTCCGGCTATTGTTCCAAGCATTGAAGGGTGGGCACGTATTCACGGCTATAACCACCTTATTCTGGACGATGACGATCCATACATTCACGGATTTCAGGTCATCTAAAGTAGCGATGAACGATGAGTGATGAATAGAATGCGTCAGCCAACTCATCACTTATCGTTCATCACTCATCACTCATTGTAAAATGTCACACGTTGGAATTATTGGTGGCGGTATTGTCGGACTTTGTTCGGCGTATTACCTGCAAAAGGCGGGACATCAGGTAACGGTTTTCGATAGGGATACCATCGCCGATGGCTGTTCGTTCGGGAATGCGGGAATGATTGTACCCAGTCATATTATACCACTGGCGCAGCCGGGCATGATTGCTAAAGGCATGCGCTGGATGCTCAAATCGACCAGCCCGTTCTATGTCAAACCCCGATTGAATCTGGATTTAGTACGCTGGGGATGGCTCTTTTACCGACACGCCAACGACGCCCACGTGCAACGTTCGATTCCGGCGCTACGTGACCTGAGTTTGCTGAGTAAAACACTTTATCAGGATTTAGCCGCCAACGGTGATCTGGAATTTGAATGGCAGGAACGGGGTCTGTTTATGCTGTACAAAACAGCCTCCGCCGAACACGAGATGGCCGAAGAGGCCGACGTAGCGAACCGAGCAGGTATTGAAGCACAGATACTCACCAGCCAGCAAGTGCAGGACCTCGAACCCGACACGCGCGTAGACGTTCGAGGAGGCATTCTCTTTCCCGGCGACGCCCATCTGAATCCTACCGAATTAATCAAGTCGTTGCTGGCTCACCTGCGTAAAGTGGGGGCTACAATTTTAGAAAATCGGCACGTACTTGGTTTCGGTAAAACTGATTCAAAGGTTCAGTCGATTCAGACGGAACAAGGTTCTGTTGACGTAGATGCGGTTGTGATTGCGGGTGGGGCCTGGTCGCCGGAAATTACCGGGCAGCTAGGATTGAATCTGTCTCTACAGGGCGGCAAAGGGTATAGTTTCATGTTACGTAATGCACAACGTAACGTCCGCATTCCGGCCATAATGCTCGAAGCACGCGCTACCGCTACGCCTATGGGCCACGATCTCCGGTTTGCCGGTACGCTCGAAGTGGCTGGTACAGATATGAGCCTGAATATGAACCGGGTGCGAGGCATCGTGTCGTCAATCAATAATTACTACCCGGATATTACCGTCGAGATGCCTTCCGTAGAAAAAGTCTGGCGGGGGTTACGTCCCTGCTCGCCCGATGGGTTGCCGTACATTGGTAAAATGGCCCACTACGACAATGTTATTGTAGCAACTGGTCACGGCATGATGGGACTGAGTTTAGGGCCAGCCACAGGCGAACTGGTCAGTGAACTAGTGAACGACAAAGTCGACAGTATGGAAATCTCGGCGTTTGATCCGGAGCGATTCTCTTAGCGCCTAAAGCTGTTTAAACGGGGCCTTTTGTCATTCTGACGAAGGAAGAATCTTAAAGTTTCCTTACATGTGAGTGTGGAAACCTTAAGATCCTTCCTTCGTCAGAATGACAAAAAATGCTCATTTGGGGATTATTTTCGAGGAGTCAAATATACTCCCTCCCTATTTGAATGTAACAGATGTTACCTGAACCAGAACCTGATTGGATCGTGCCGCCGGATTCTTACCCACAAAATAAACGTCATGCATACTATCTGTAGGTGCTACGTTAACTATTTTCGCTGAACCCTGCCCCGTATTTGACGTAACAGCCGTTTCGCCAATCAACTTGCCTGTTGGCGAATCCAGCCGCACCTCGATAGTTCCTCCAGTGGCATCGGCCCGGCCAGGTACCTGAGCTGCTACGTCAATCTGTTTTATACCAGTCATATCCAGTTTGAAATAACCTAGGTACGCTCCAGATCCTACCAGATAGAACGGGCGGTTTTGATCGGTAATACGTTCAGTTCCTTTCGAAGAGTCAGCCTGCTCGGGGAAAAGTACCGGACTACGTAGCATCACCAACTTTTCGGTCGAGATGGGAGGCAGGGATGGCGTTCCTCTGTCTGAATAAGCCGCCCGAATGATAAAAACACCTTTGCTGGATTGGCTCGTGGGAATGTTGAGCGTATAATTGCCCGACACCGGTAACGACTTCACCGACTTCGGCTCATCAGACAGGCTGAGAATATACGTAACAATAGTAGACGCATCCGCCTGAGAAAGTTGGGGATGGGCACTCATGGTCGCTTCACCCCAAACTCCACTTCCCCCAGTAATAACTTTCCGGGACAAGCGTTCAACGGCGTTCGGATCACCTTTGTATTTCTGAGCGATACGTTGGTACGTCGGTCCAACTGATGGCCGGTCGATGGTGTGGCAGGCCCGGCAATCGCTCTCGGTAATGAGTTTTTGTGCCGTGGCATACGTAGCAGTCATATCGACGCTACGTTGGTTCATCGAAACGGCAACCTTGTCGAAACTCTCAGGAAGATAATCAATGCTCACCGACACCTGTTCAGGAGAAATTTGCCCGCCCGCCAGACTGCCATCTTCTTTGTCTGTTACTGCTACGTCATAATTAATCGACTGACCTACCGTAAAGAACGTTTTATTTCCCTGAAGATTAATCGTTACGTTAGGCGGCTCATTACCCGCTTTTATGTCCAGCGTTTTACTGTTTTGCGCGCCTTTGGCATCCGTCACCGTTAATCGCGCTGTGTACAAACCGGCCTTATCGAACGTAACGCTTGGATTCGGCGTCGAGTACGTCTGTACCAGTTCGCCAGATTTTGTCATGATTTGCCATTCGTAGGTTAACGCATCGCGGTCAAAATCTATGGTACCTGCCGATGAAAACGCTACGTTCAACGGGACAGCTCCAGCCGTTTTATCAGCCGACGCTTGCACTACGGGTTTCCGATTTCCCGCATTGTATTCAATACGTACCAGTCGGGCATTATCGTTTCCGCGAAACCAGGCACTACCGTATTCCAGCAGATACAAATCGCCATTGGCCGCAAATTTCATGTCGATTGGGCTATCGAAACGCTCGTTGGGCAGAAACCGCTCCATCGATACGTAGTTGCTTTGCTCGTCCAGCGTAACGGCCATAATCCAGCCGCGCATGAAGTCGGTAATCAGCCACTTACCTTCGTAATAATCAGGAAACGGACGGAGCGCGTTGGGAAGATCTGCTTTATGATAAATAGGGCCGCCCACGGCGCTACGTCCGCCGTTGCCCATGAGCGGAAACTCGTCGGAAGCCCGGTACGAATACCAGATCAGCGATTTCTGCGCCGGTGGCAACTCCCGCAAACCTGTATTATTGGGCGAATCATTGATAAGTTTAGCCGGGTTAAACTGTTTACCTGCTTTACCGGTGGCATAATCCCTGTCCCAGTAAGCTGCGTTGTTACCCACTACATATGGCCAGCCAAAATTCCCCGCCCGACGAGCCTGATTAAATTCATCATAGCCGTATGGCCCCAGACCAACCGAATCTTTCATATCGGGGCCGACCTCTCCCCAATACAAATAGCCAGTTCGACTATCGACCGAAAGCCGCCAGGGGTTGCGAAGCCCCATCGCGTAAATTTCCGGGCGAGCTTTGGTATTTCCTATCGGAAACAGGTTGCCTTGTGGAATCTTGTATGTACCGTCGAGTTCTGGATGAATCCTGATGAGTTTTCCGCGCAAATCAGCGGTGTTGGATGCCGATTTTTGAGCATCCCATGGACTACGTTCGGGGCGTTCATCGATGGGGGCGTATCCAGCCACCAGACTGCTGAAAGGGCTGGTGTTATCGCCCGTCAGCAAACACAGATTTCCGTCTTTATCGAACACCATGCCGCCCCCGGTATGGCAGCATTCGTCGCGCTGTGTCGGGATTTCCAGCAGAATTTTTCTGGTTTCCATCGCCAGTAGATCACCGCGCATTTCATAACGGGTCAGTACGTTTCGGGCGGGTTCGCCTGGTTGGGCGTAGTACAGATACACCCAGTGATTCTGAGCAAATTGCGGGTCGGGAACAATTCCCATCAATCCATCCTCAGCTTCGCGTACCACCCCTTCCCGATTCGTGTATTTTGTGCTGACAGGTATGGTAGCAATCAGACTCAGGCGGGTGGTAGCCGGGTTGTAGAGGTGGATATCGCCTTTTCGTTCGATGAACAAAATGCGCCCATCATCGAGCGGGGCAAGCGCCATTGGCTCGTCCAGTTTCTCAGCCAGTATTTCGCGCGTAAACCGATTGTCGTCAGGTTTATCTACGTAGTACTGGCTGGTCATGGATAACAGACCAATCAGTCCAATGCAACTCAGGATTAGCCTAGCCCGCACCATACGTATCAACTGTGCTACGTTGTTTTGAAATCGAGGTTTTCCGTGATACGTTTCCCGTCATTGATTAACGTATCCATGTACAACTGAATGCGTTTTTTGGCCTCTGCCAGGTCGGTGTTATTCAGATTGATGTTCAGCAAGTCGATGAACCAGGGGGCTTTTATCTCGCTAAAGACATACACAGTCGCTATCTCCCTGGAGATGGGCAACGTAGTGGTTTTTGAGGCATCGAAGACATCTTTACTGCTGGCTTTCAATAACTTTTCGTACTCTTCGTCCAGTAATTTCTGATAGAGTTCGGCTGAAAAAACCGAACCGGCTTCGAGGCCCAGCGCAGAGTCAGCTTCAGTCAGGACGGCTCCTTTGTGTAGCCATTCCCAGAGAATGCTCAATCGAATTTCACCTGTTGCCATGTCTTCCATCAGATACAGAATATCGTCGTTTCCGAAGAAGTCGGCGGGTTTCAGGGCGGCTGCCTGCATTCCCTGCCCAAAAGCGTTACCGTATTGCAGCGCTACGCTCAGTAAGTTGCGGGCTCCGCGAATATCGGTTGGTGCTGGCTCAAGCTGCATCAGCCCGTCGGCGTCTTGTTGCGTGTACGTCAGGCGCGGGAATTGGCGGCCTAATTGATTAGCCTGATCCACTTTCTCCCAAACCGGTCTCACTACGTGAACCATTTTCCAGTGAGCCACCCATTTACCGCTTGCCCCTTCACGTTGTTCCCGTTCGGCACCGGCTACCGCTTTCTGCATACTGGCCGATACGCCCGCTTCGGAGCCTACCGGAATGTTCGGCTCCATGCCGCCCTGCCATAGCGCAAAATTACCATTGATGTCCGGCGTGTTGACCGCCCGACGTACCCGGTCTTCGTAATTACGCATGTAGCCATAGGTCATGGTAATGGCTTCGATGTTGGGATTGACGAAGCTTTTATCCCAGGCCAAGGCATCAGATACGCTATTGATGTAATCCCAACGACCAGTGTTAAAACCTACGAAATGCTTACCCAAAACCGCCCGAATTTCCATCAATTGATGCGTTGCCTCCAGTTGCTCGACCAGTAGGTAGACTTTAATTGTGCCCTCTGCTAATCCCAGATGATTTTCAAGAGCGCTGAGAAGGGCGTTCCAGACAGCGGCTTCTTCGGCCGTTTGTATTTTAGGCAGATACAGCACAATCGACGAACCCGCGTTTTGCAATGCCTGGTAATTATTCACTACGTAGAGCGTCAGATCCACGATGGAAGCGGCCATCGCTACGCCGTCAGCATCACGGATGTGGCGGTCATCGAGATGAAGCCCGCGTGCCCGGAAAATTTTCGTCGTGAAATCGAGCTGTTTTTCCCAATCGGTAATTGTGCTACGTCCTAAGAATGACTCAGCCCATTTGTTCATTTCGGTAGCAACCTGCTGCGCTACGTTCAGGAAAAGTGGATCTTTATGAATGGCCAGTTTCAGATTGCGTTGGTTATCGAGCGACATGGTTGCGGTTTGGCCCAGCGCATCTTCACCATCGAACATCCAGCCGTCGGCACCCGACAGTAGGGCATACGCTACGTTCCGAATACTGTTTTCGGTAGGTGCATTTGGTTTAGCCGCCGGCCCCGTTCCCTGAATCCATTGACGCTGTAAATCAGCCGGAATCACGGCTCCTTCAAATTTCCCATCGCGGGCGTCCTGCACGCGGATGGTCGTTCCGGGAATCACACTATCGGGGTCGAGGAACGTAATGCGGGTTTTAGTTTGTTGGCGAAGTGCCCGGCGCTTCATCCGGGTGTCCATCACCTCTTTGATACGTCGGTTAAAAGGAGCCAGCGCGGAAAGAGCCGCCAGAGCTTCAGGCGTGTAAACATCGGAATAGCTTTCCTGAAGATGCGGGCGGATGGTTACGTCATTCGTCATAGTCTTAGAACTCAAAAGCAGATTAGGAATAATTAGTCTGTGAAGTAGGTAATTTTTGGTCAATTTTATTGTCAGGTGTGGTTGATTATTCTCTATTCGCTCATTGAAGCTGTTTTAGGGACAAAGCCTACAAATAAGTGTTTTTTGTCATGCTGACGCAGGAAGCATCTTAAGGTTTCTTCACACACGAGTTTGGAAACTTTAAGATGCTTCCTGCGTCAGCATGACAAAAACGCCTTCACTGAATTACGCTATTCCTCCAGGAAATCCAGGTCTTTACCGCTGGTTTCGTCCATTTTCCAGAGTCCAAGATACGCAATAAGCATGGTCAGGAAACCCAGTAAGGCGGCTCCATCAACAATACCTATTTGTTCCCTAAAGAGCAGGAATAACGGCGTCATGATGTTGATACTTCCCCGAACAAAGTTAGGCACGGTTGTCGCCACAGTTGCCCGCAGATTCGTGCCGAATTGCTCGGCGGCAATGGTGACGAACAACGCCCAGTAGCCAACCCCAAAACCCAGGGCTACACAAATGGTATAAAACATCGTGGCCGACTGAAATGGTACGTAGAGATACACAATAATCAGTAAAGCGGTCCATAGCAGAAACAGGGCGAGTACCTTTTTCCGGCTGTTCAGGTATTGACTAAAAAAGCCACTCGACAAATCGCCAATTGCCAGACCGATGTATTCCCACATGACCGCTTTACCCGCCACAATGGGTTCACTCAGGCCGAGTGCTTTGCCGAATTCAGGCGAGAACGTCATCAGAATACCCGCTACAAACCAGACCGGTAGGCCAATCAGAATGCAGCGCAGGTATTTCAGGAATTGATTTTTTGACGAAAACAGCTTGAAAAAATTACCCCTCGTAACCGTTTCCTGTGCTTTGACGTGGCTAAAAATACCAGATTCGACAACGCTTACCCGCATAATCAGGAGCAGTAAACCCAAGCCCCCACCAATGAAATACGCATTACGCCAGTCAAACTGATTCGCAATAAAATAAGCCATAACGGCGCCCAGCATCCCAACCGACGCCACCAGCGACGTACCATACCCCCGAATTTCTTTCGGCAGAATTTCGGCTACCAACGTAATACCAGCGCCTAGCTCTCCTGCCAGACCAACCCCTGCAATGAAACGTAGCACGGCATACTGATCCACCGACGTAACAAATCCATTAGCAATGTTGGCCAGCGAATAAATCAGGATTGACCCGAAGAGTACCGACAGACGCCCGCGCTTATCGCCCAGAATACCCCAGATAATTCCACCAACCAACAGACCGGCCATCTGCATGTTGATGAGGTAAATGCCCTGAGGCAGCATGGCGGTGTCGGCAACGCCCAAATCTTTGAGGCTCTGCACCCGAACGATGCTGAACAAGAGCAAATCGTAGATATCGACAAAATACCCCAAAGCCGCTACGATGACTGGGATTTGCAGCAATTGGCGCAGCAACGACGGAGAAAGCGACGGTTTAGATTTAGTGACAGGTTCAAGCATAGGAAATTATCGATTTAGGGTTCCCGTCATTTTTGTCATTCTGACGAAGCCGGGCCGCCGGAGCGGAAGAATCTTAAGGTGTCATTACCTGAGAGTTAGGAAGCTTTAAGATTCTTCCGCTCCGGCGGCCCGGCTTCGTCAGAATGACAAAAAAAACACATTCTCAATGGGTTACTAGAAACGGACAGCTTTATAATCCGCCAAAGCACATGTACTTGACTTCGGTGTAATGATCCATGCCATATTTGGAGCCTTCCCGACCGATGCCCGATTCTTTAACGCCACCAAAAGGAGCTACTTCGGTAGAAATCATGCCATCGTTGATGCCCACCATGCCGTAGTCCAGGGCTTCGGCTACCCGCCAGCATCGGTTGACGTCGCGGCTGTAGAAGTAGGCAGCCAAACCATAGGGAGTTGCGTTCGCCTGTTCGATCACTTCCTGTTCGTCGGTGAATCGAAATATGGGCGCTACGGGGCCAAACACTTCATCCTGAGCGATAATCATGTCGGACGTAGCATCCGTCAGAATAGTCGGTTCAAAAAACAATCCGTCGAGTTCGTGTCCACCAACTAAGATGTTCGCTCCCTTTGACAGGGCATCTTCCAGATGGCGCTTCACTTTATCCCGGCCTTTTTCGTTGATTAGCGGGCCAATCTGTACATCGTTGTCGAGCCCGTTGCCCACACGTAACGCTGACACAGCCTTCGTTAATTTTTCCACGAATGTATCATAAACAGCATCATGCACGTACAGACGGTTGACACACACACAGGTCTGGCCGCTGTTGCGGAATTTCGAAGCCATCGCCCCTTTCACAGCCGCGTCCAGGTCCGCGTCTTCGAAGACAATAAACGGCGCGTTACCACCCAGTTCTAGCGATATTTTTTTCAGATTCGACGCGCACTGTTTCATCAACAACTTCCCGGTGGCCGTTGAACCCGTGAACGAAAGTTTACGGATTTTGCTGTTCTCGCAGAGTTCCAGCCCCACCTCGATATTCTGGGACGTAGTGATCGTATTGTAAACACCAGGTGGAAAACCCGCTTTTTCAGCTAGTTCTGAAATGGCGAGAGCGGTCAGGGGTGTTTCGGTAGGTGGTTTCACGATGACCGGGCAACCAGCCGCCAGCGCCGGACCAACTTTTCGCGTAATCATAGCCAGCGGGAAATTCCAGGGTGTAATTGTTGCCGTTACGCCAATGGACTGCTTAATCACCACGATACGTTTGTCCTTGGTGTTGGCCGGAATCACATCTCCGTAGGTACGTCGAGCTTCTTCGGCAAACCACTCGATAAACGAAGCACCATAATCGACCTCACCCCGGCTCTCCGTCAGCACTTTACCGCATTCAATGGTCATGAGCCGGGCCAGTTCTTCCTTATTTTCCAGAATCAGGTTGCACCACTTACGTAGCAGAATGGACCGTTCTTTGGCGGTTTTATCGCGATAAGCAGGCCAGGCAGCGTGGGCAGCTTCGACGGCGTTACGTACGTCATCCCGATTCATGTCCGTTACGGAGGCCACTACGTCGCCGGTTGCCGGATTCACTACGTCGAACGTAGCACCACTAGCGGCACTGACCCACTGGCCGTTTACGTAAGCCTGCGTCCGAATTAAGGTGTTTGTTGAGTTCATGTTTAATTCTTTTGTCATTTATGGTCAGGAATAGTCATTTGTCGTCATTTATTATTCACTACGTAAAAACAAATGCAACTCCTGACTATTGACTGACAACTAATGACTATAGATGACTTTCTTAAAACGTGATTATCTGGCGAATGGCATCTCCTTTGGCCAGTCGTTCAAAACCTTCATTTACGTCGTCCAACTGAAGTTTATGCGTCATCAGCTTATCGACTGGCAGGCGCCCGGCCTGATAGAGTGAGATGTAAGCGGGAATGTCGCGTGCCGGAACACAACTACCAATGTATGAGCCTTGCAGCGTCCGCTCGTCGGCGACCAGCTTAGTTGGCGATAACTGCATCATTTTACTGGGATGTGGCAAACCTGCCGTAACCGTTTTTCCCCCTCGGGCTGTGGCGTAATACGTGAATTCTAGTGCCGCTACAACACCGGCAAACTCGAACCCAATGTCGACACCACCACGAGTCAGGTCTTTCACCTGCTCAACGGCATCCGATTGGGAAGAATCTACTACTGCATGGGCACCTAATTCAAGCGCTTTGGTCATTTTATCCTTATTTACGTCGGCTACGATGATTTTACTGGCTCCGCCCGCCAGCGCACCCAGCAAGGCGGCAAAGCCAATTCCGCCCATTCCGGTAATGAGTACAGTTTGCCCAAGCGACAATTTGGCCGTATTGATGACAGCCCCTACTCCCGTCATGATAGCACATCCAAACAGGGCAGCAATATCAAAAGGGAGTGTTGGGTCGATTTTGACGATGGACTTACGAGAAACTACGCTGTATTCAGCAAAACCTGATACGCCCATGTGGTGATGAACCAGTTGATGATGCTCATCCTGAAGTCTTGAGCCGCCACCTAACAATTCTCCCTTGTTATTGGACGCCAAACCGTTTTCGCAGAGGGCCGGACGACCTGTCATGCAGGGCATACAGTGTCCGCAAATGGGCAGAAACGAGAACACGATATGATCACCAACCGCCAGATCATGGACGCCGGGACCAAGCTCAACCACTTCGCCAGCCGCTTCGTGCCCCAAAGCCATCGGCATCTGGCGGGGTCGATTGCCGTCGATTACCGACAGATCAGAGTGACAAAGCCCTGCTGCTTTGATCTTTACCAAAACTTCGCCCGCCTGTGGAGGCTGCAAGTCAATGTCTTCGATACTCAGCGGCTTGCTGTTGGTGTATGGGCGCTCCAGGCCCATCTCATGTAAAACGGCGGCTCTGATTTTCATGTAATAATTTAGTCAATTTTAGGCCCGACAGGCTCCGGCTGTCGGATACTCCGTAGTAACTACTCAGTTAGTCGCTGTCGCGACTCCGACAGCCGGAGCCTGTCGGGGCCTATATTCAATCCAACTATTGACTAATTCCCATTTTTCAAAAACTCATCAATATTCTGTCCTACTTTCTCTATAAGCAGGGTTCGGGCTTCGATGCTGGCCCAGGTAACATGCGGAGTCAGGAGTAGTCTTTCTTTGTGCCGAACATGCAGCAACGGATTGTCCGGACAGATGGGTTCTTTGGTAAACACGTCGATACCTGCCTTTGCGATTAAGCCTTCGTCCAAAGCTCTGGCCAGGTCCGCTTCGTTCACAATTCCGCCCCTTCCAACATTGATCAAAATCGCCGATTTTTTCATACGCTGCAACCGGACGTAGTTGATGAAGTTAGTCGTCTGCTCGTTTAGGGGCGCGTGAATGGAAATAACGTCGCAGGTACGTAAGAACTCATCTAATTCCAGGCGTTGGTAAGGCTGCTGATTGTTCTGGCCCGACGTCGAGTAATAAACCACTTCGCAACCAAAAGCATCTGCAATTTTCGCCACCTGTCGCCCGATATTCCCCAGCCCAACGATGCCAAACCGTTTTCCGGCTAGCTCCCAGAATCCGTTTCCGAAATGGGTAAATATGTCGGTTTTCGAATAGCCTCCGCTTTTCACGTAGTGGTCAAAATAAGGCATATCGACCAGCAGATGAAGCAGCATAGCAAACGTTCCCTGTGCTACGCTCTGGGTCGAATAATCCATTACGTTCTTCACTGGAATGCCCCGTTTTTCGGCGGCTTCCTTATCGACATTATTGGTTCCGGTGGCGGCTATACAAATCAGCTTCAGGTTAGGAGCACCTTCGATAACAGCCTTATCCAGGACAACTTTGTTCGAGATAATAATGTCCGCGTTTTTTGTGCGCTCCGAAGTTTGTTCGGGCTGGGTTGTTTCGTAATACGTTACCTGACCATATTTTTCGAACCGATTCAGATTCGGTACGTCACCGACCGTTTTGGTATCTAAAAACACTACGTGCATACTAAGTCGAGAGCTGGAAGCTAGATAAACTTTTCTATGGAGGGTGTTTTTGTCATGCTGACGAAGGAAGCATCTTAAGGTATCCTAATTCTCAAATAAGGAGAAAGATGCTTCCTTCGTCAGCCTGACAAAAACACCCATTTTTAATTTTTCCCGAAAGTGTAAAATAGGTTCATGAATAGGCTAGGGAGTTGGCGTTGTTCTCACTTTAACCACCACTTTTTTAACGCCGTCGTATCCTTCGACTTTGTTGCTGGGATTATGCGCTTCGGTGGGCGTAACGATGTAGAAAATACCGGGTTCGGCAACGTAGAACGGCCCATCGTCAGTCGAATAAAAACCGATGTCTTTCGCCGAGTCATAACCTACTGCTACGTTCCCATTTACTTTCTCGACAGGCGTAATACCGATTTTTTCTTTTCCTTTCACAACGAAATGGATATCCGTGTAAGTCTGATGGGCTTCCCACTTCGAACTGTTGATTTCGCGGGGTGGACCTTCTGAAATGGTCGCAAATACATTCTCGTCGTCGATGGGGTACTTGCCCGGACGCAGGCGGGTGAAATCTGTGTTTTTCAGAAACAGGAATGCTTTATCCCAGGCAGCCGGGTTGTTATGATACCGTTTGGCGAACTCTTCTTTGTTGATGCCTTCGCCCGGTTTGGCGGGTAAGCCATTCAGCCATTCCATCTTGGTGTACCATTGCTCAGCCTTCTTCCCCGTCCACTCTTCAGCCGATTGAGCGCGAACGGCAGATCCGATCAGTAATACTAAGAGCGCGAGAATATATGCGGAGAGTTTTTTCATACCCTTTGAATAACAAACAATTAACCCGTATCAGCCCACTGCTTTAGCTATGGGTAATTAAGGAAATATTCTTTGGCAAAAGAACCGTTTCAACGGTTTACTGAGTAAAAACCGTTGAAACGGTTCAATCGTAAATGGGTTTGTTTTACTCGATGCCCCACAGCTAAAGCAGTGGGCTGAAATGTCTACTTATTCAATTAATTCTTGGTCGCCTTTCTCACCTGGCCAAGACCGAACTGATCGCCGGCGGCAACGGGTTTTCCGCCATTGAAGTGAATTTCGACCATTTTCTCGCTTTGAACGTCGTTGTGGTCAGCATCTTCCAGATTCGTAATGATTTTGCGGGTTTTCACATCGATAACCTCGCCGGTTGCTGGATAGGCGTATTTACCATCCAGGCTAAACGTAATCCAGCCGGGCATATCTTTCAGCGCGATCGTGGTTTTCTGGACCGGTGGCATCACTGTGTTGTCAAAAACGTGCAGGCGGAGATTATGGCCGTCGCATAACCAGAGTTCTTTTTCATCGGGCGTCAGGCCAATGCCGTGACTAGGGCAACCATGCCGCCTTACTTCACCAACATTCCATCCTTCGACCACTACCCGATGCAGGAATTTACCGGTTACCAGATCCCCAATCTCAAAACCGAGCAATCCATTGACGTTTACATAAACGAGCGTCTGCGCACCGTTGATCGTAAACGGGCGGATTTCGGCGCCAAACGGACCTACCTGTTTAGACACAGTATGCGTTTTCGTATCTGCTACGTTCAGCATGGTCGACTTCAGACCAGCCATATACACTTCTTTACCATCAGGTCCGTAAATGGTGTTGTGTGAACCGGAATTGGTAACAATTTTGGTTATTACGTCTCCTGTTTTGGCATCTACTACGTTCCAGTGCGCTTTTTCGAGTGAGGGTGCGTAAATAATCTTGCCGTCGGGCGAAATCGAAATCCGGTCGACGCCCCCTTCGTATTCCTTTTCCCAAAGCGTTTTTTCCGTGACCAGATCGATGCATTGAATTGCTTCTAACGTACTGATATAGATACAGTTGGTAGACAGACTCACATCGACCCCCTTTACGTTCGATGGAATACCTTTTTTCATCATGCCACCGGGCGTTTTGATGAACTTCAGAAACTTGTGATTATTGTCGATGTCGAAGACCTGAATCCCATGACCGCCATAACCCAGATAGTTACGAATACCAGGCGTTACTACGTACAACAGACGCTGAACTTTAGGGGCTGGTTTTGGGGCAGAAGTTGTCAGTTTGTCGCCCGATGACGCTATCCAGGCAGTGGCCGATACGAAAATCAGGCCGCTTAACAGCAGCAGAAAAGCGGTTTTAATTGTCTTCATAAATTTGGTGATAGAAAAGGGTTCAAATTCATTTTTATGGAAGAATAAAACGTTGTCTGTTTACCCCTAAATCCCCTAAAGGGGACTTGGCTCGTGATCAGACAAAGTTCCCTTTAGGGGATTTAGGGGTAAACAGACAACGTTCCATCAGTATTGGCAATTGATTTATTGATAACCCGGATTCTGCGGGAATATGGTCGTGTTATTAATTAACTGAATCTGAGCCAGCGGAATCGGGAATAAGACATGGTGCGCTTTCATTCCGTATTTCGCCATGACATTAAGCGCCTGGCCGGTACGTATCAGATCAAACCACCGATGTCCTTCAAAAGCCAACTCCCGCCGACGCTCCAGCACAATTTGCTCACGTAGTGCGGCTTGGGTTATGCCCGCTGCCAGGGCGTCGATACCAGCTCGGGTACGTATCTGATTCAGATAAGGCAGAGCGGCTGTCGTTTTACCGTTCTCGTTCAGTGCTTCGGCGTACATCAGTAATACGTCGGCGTAGCGGATTACCTTCCAGTTTGCCGGGCTGTCGTTGGCCGTGGCAATCTTGACAATGTATTTGCGGGTGTAGGCCGACATGTTGTTCGAAGAAACCAGCAATGGAATGAATTTACCAGTAGCATCCGTATAGCCTTTCGAAGCCGTCAGGTCTTTGCGTTTGTCTTTCGCTTCGAACAAATCAAACAAGACCTGGTGGGGCGTGTTCTGATCATCGACCGAACCAGCGATTCCATAGAAAGCGATCATAGATGTGACTTTGGGCGTAAACCGATTGGTATAAATGCTGCCTTCACCACCCAACCCCTGCTCGTATTCGATATCGAAAATGAATTCGCTATGGTGTTCGTTTTTGGTGTAATCCCACAAATCGGCCCAGTTGGGTAGCAGCGAATAGCCCATAGTAGTTACTTCCTGTAGTTTTACTTCGGCCTTTGTAAAATCTTTCCGGGTGAGATATACTTTGCCCAGCAACGCCCGAGCGGCCCCTTTCGTGGCCCGGCCAACTTCGGAACCAGCATAGGTGGCTGGCAATTTGGCTTCGGCATCCAGCAAATCCTTGATGATAACTTCATCATAAATTTTATCCACTTTTTCGCGGGGCGTAGTATATGAGTCAGCGATGCTCAACGATTTCGTGACCATCGGTACGTCGCCGAAGATTCTGACTAGATCGAAATAAGCCAGCGCCCGCAAAAATTCGGCCTCGCCGATGTGACGGTTTTTGTTGGTGATGACAGCCGCATCAGTCGAACCGATTCGCTCCAACAACGTATTGGCCCGGGTAATGGCTTTATAATAGTTGCGCCAGGTGGTGATCAATGTTCCGTCGTCGTTCGAGAGGGTGAAGTTATCAAAGGCGCCCGCCGTACCCTTAACCAGTTCATCCCACACATCATCACCCCGGATATCGCCGTAGTAATACATGTTTGCGTACTGATCCTGATAAATTCCGTAAATACCAACAATAGCATCCTGATAATCTTTGTCGGTTTTATAGAGCACATCAACCGTTACAGTATCTATTGGCAGGATTTCAATAAAATCTTTCCGACAGGAGGTCATCAGTAACATGACCATCGCCACAACTGAAACTATCTTTTTCATGGAGATTAGAAGGATTAGAAACCGATGTTGATACCGAACAGAAGACTTTTGGCCGTGGGGTAATCGTACCGTTCGTTACCGGGGGTCAGTGGGCTATCGCTCCGGCTAACATCCGGGTTGAAGCCGATGAACTTCGTAAAGAGGAACGGGTTATTCGCCGTTACGGACAAACGTACTGAACTGAGCTTGGCCTTCCGGGTAATGGCTTCGGGCAGGACGTAGCCGAGAACGATATTGTTGATACGTAGGTAAGACCCATCGTCAAGCCAGCGTTGGCTATAGGTACCTCTGAAATTCCCCGTCGGTACGTCGTTGGGCCGTACGGAGTAGCCATCGCCCGGCTCCGTCTCCGATTTCCAGTAATTGTTCATGAACGCGTACTGCCGGAAGCGAGCGCGGTCGTTGGCAAGTTGCTCTCTCGACAGGGCAAGTACGCTGTTTCCCTGTACACCCTGCAAACTGATGCTCAGACTCAGATTTTTAAAGGAAAAGCTGTTCGTCATACCGTAATAAAAATCAGGATAGGGCGAGCCCATAACCGTTCGGTCGAGGCTATTGATGACACCATCCGGCGTTCCGTTCGGACCGCTGACATCGATGAATCGAACGTCGCCTACCCGCGAGGCATCGCGTCCGCCCGGATTCCAGAGCGGTCCCCGGTCCAGTTCAGCTTTGGTTTTGAAAATACCGTCGGTCAGCCAGCCGTAAAACATACCCACGGGCTGACCGATCATGGTAATATTTCCCCCCGAAATAATTGGATCACCGGAAGGCCCTAACCGAACCACTTCGTTTTTATAGGCTGAGAAATTCAGTGAAGTTTCCCATTTAAAAGCGCCCTGCGTATTAAATGAGTTCAGGGTAATTTCCCAGCCGGTGTTTTTCACTTCACCGATGTTCTGCAACGCCGTATTGAAGCCAGTAATGTCAGGAATGTTGACGTTCAGCAGCAAATCTGTATTTTTTGACCGGAAATGATCCAGGGAAAGGGCTATCCGGCTGTTCAGGAAACTCACATCGACACCTACGTTTACCTGTTGCTGCGTTTCCCAGGTCAGATTTGGGTTGGCCAGCCGTCCCGGAGAGAAGCCGCCAACACCCGTTCCACCCAGTACGTATTTTTCGTAGTTAATGGTGGCGAGGTGGTCGTAGTTACCGATGTTGTTATTCCCGGTTTTTCCGTAGCTGGTACGTAGTTTAAGTTCGCTGATAAACCTAACGTCTTTCATGAAATTCTCGTCCGAAATCCGCCAGGCCAGCGCTGCTGAAGGGAACAGGCCATATTTGTTCTGCGCACCAAAACGTGAGGAGCCATCGGTACGTAACGATGCCGTTACGTAGTATTTGCTGTTATAGTTGTAGTTGATACGTCCCAGATACGACACCAACGACCACTCCGCTACGTTAGAAGAACCACCGGTCAGAATACCGCTCACCGCGCTCAGCGTTGGCACGAGGTTATTCGGATAACGGTTGCTGGTCAACGAGTTGTATTCAAACGTTTCCCGTTGCGTCGTGTAGCCCAATAGTCCAGTGAAGTTGTGTTTGCCCAGGCTTTTGGTATAGTTCAGCGTCGTTTCCGTAATCCAGTTCAGTCGTTGCGATGCATTGTCGGTACCCGATGCCAGTTCATTCAGGAAGGCCGCCATTTGAGGCTTGAAGTAGCTTCCTTTAATGTTCATCAGGTTGATGCCAAGCATGACGTTGACCTTCAGGTTATCCATGATGGCATAGTCGATGAACGTATTACCCAGAAAACCAACCCCCTTTTGCCGGGCCTTAATTTCTTTAGCCAGCGCGAGCGGGTTTTTGCTGGTCACCACGGCATCCAGCCCATTACCAAACGGATAATAACTCCCGTCAGGATTTAGCAGCGATTGATACGTTGGAATGACCAGTGCATTATACAACGGGTTGTTGGTAATATCAGAAAACGTTGCTACGTCCTCGGCACCCGCTCCACCTACATTGAATTTATCGGTGTACGAAGGATTCAAATTCACTTTCAACGTGAGTTTTGGCGAGAGTCTCGCGTCGAGATTTGCCCGGACGGAGTACCGTTTGAAATTGGTATTCAGAATAATCCCGTCCTGATTAAAATACTCTCCGCTAATGGCATAGCGCATGTTCTCGCTGCCGCCAGATGCCGTTAATTGGTACTGCTGCTGCGGACCGCTACGTAGAATCGCATCAAGTGGGTCTTCGTTGGTGGTGAGTTTTCCCGAAAGCACGTCCAGAATAGTTTGCGGAACGGGGGCTTTCCAGTTAAGCGGGTTACCTGATACGTCGTTGCCTTCATCCAGATTTCGGTTGCGCACGCCGTCGAAATAATGCTGCGCTTCTTCTATCCCTGTTTGCAGCACGGGCCGTTTGGCTATGTTCTGAAAGCCAAACTGATAGTTGAAATTAATAGCAGCCTTACCTAATTTTCCTCGTTTCGTGTTGATGATCACCACGCCGTTTGCGCCCCGCGATCCGTAGATGGCGGTAGCCGACGCATCTTTCAATACGTCGATGGTTTCAACATCGTTCGGGTTCAGGTTTTGTATGCTGGAGATTGGAAAACCATCCACAACGTAGAGCGGTCCGGCCCCCGCCGAAATACTACCAACACCACGTATTCTGATTTGCGGAGCGGCACCGGGTTCACCCGAAACGGGTTTCACCTGCACGCCCGCCACTTTCCCGATCAGGGCCTGGTCGATACGTGGCGCAGCCATTTCCTGAATGGATTTACTGCCTACCGAAGCCACAGCCCCCGTCAGATCTTTCTTTTGAACGGTGCCATAGCCAATTACAACGACTTCATTCAACGTTTTGTCGTCAGCTACCAACGTAACGTTCACGCTCGTGCGGCTCCCCACAACGATTTCCTGCGACGCATAGCCAACAAAACTGAAAATCAACGTAGCAGCCGTGTTCGGCACGTCTAGTTTGTACCGCCCGTTAGCATCAGTGGTCGAGCCTTTCTGGGTTCCTTTCAGCAGAATACTCACACCCGGCAAACCTTCACCTTTTTCATCTGATACAGTACCCTGAACCGAAATATCGGCTGCCTGTTCTCCTGCTACGTTCATCCTCCCCGTTGGAGAATTCTGTTCCTGCAAATGCTTCACGCTTGCCAGCGTTTGGGAAAAGCCTGGATATACTCCTCCCATCCCTACCCCCAGCAGGAGTAGAATACGTACTAATTTTTCCATATGGTAAGGGTTTATTTAGTTAATGCGGTTGCACCACGATGAGCGTATCGCCTTGTCGCTTGTAGGTCAGATTAGAAGCGCTAGTGAGGGCCTCAATCAGTTCTTCAGCGTTGTTAGCCGTAAAGGCGCCCGAAACAGCCCACTGCCTTAATTCTTCGTCCGGGAAATCCAGGTAGATACTATAATTTTCCCTAAAAAGTGTACTGATTTCCTCCAGAGTGGTCTGGTCGAACACAAACCGATGTACTTTCCAGGATCTGAGTTCCTGCGGGTTAGCTGCCTGTTTTAAACTGACGTGTCCCTGCCGGTCGAACAGCACCAGATTACCCGGTTTCATCGTAAGCTGCTTATTCATTTCGCCTTCCTGATACAGAAGCTGTACCTTCCCTTTATTCAGAATCACTTTCCGACCGTGCTCGCGGGTGTTCACCATAAACTCGGTGCCCAGTACGACAACCTCAAAATTCTTATTGGTCTGTACAATGAATTTTTGGTGATTGGGCATGTGCTTAATGGCGAAATCCGCTTCACCAGCCAGTATCACTTTACGGGTTCGCTGACCAAATCCAAATCGGGGTACTTGTAATGTAGAGTTGGCGTTGAGTGTAATCCGGCTACCGTCGGAAAGTGTAATCGAACGAGTTTGGCCAAAGGGTGCCTGATACGTCGTGTATATAAGTTTGTCGCTGAAACGAACACCGCTGACCAGCAAAACCCCCGCAACAGTAGCTGCTACTAGCCAGCGAAACAAGGAACCAGCCCCCAACGGACGCTCTACAACTTCAGGTAAGGAAACAGGCGCATTAGTATCATCCGGTTCCGAAATCATCCGGTTTGTGTGGCGTTGCATGGCATCCTGTACGTCGGCAACGAATTGAATATTCTGATTTTCCCAAATAGCCAGGCACTCGAAAAATAATTCCCGATTCTGTTCCTCTTTCGCCCACTCATCAATCTGCTGCTTTTGCAGAGCGGTAGCCCGTCCGGCAAAATAGTTGAAAAGGGATTCTTTCGATACCTGCGGTTTCATGTGTAGATAAGTTGTAATCTCATGACGATTTAGCCCCGGAAAAACACTTAGTCGATGTCGGATTTATTACCAGAGCCCTGCGAGTAGACAAAGTAGAAACTGCCATTTATTTTTGAGCGCATTTCGAATCTGATGAATGGCCTGATACAAATGCGACTCCACGGTTCGAAGCGACAGGCTTAACTCCTCGGCGATCTCCTGGTATTTTTTGCCCTCAAATCGATGCATTACGTAGATCTGACGCCGTTTCAGAGGCATTTCGTTGATGGCATTTTCAAGATCGTGGTAGAGTTCTTCGTATTGGGTAATGGCATCGGGGCTTTGGGTGCTATGGGCGGGCACAAATTCAGCATTATCGAGCGAAATACTCTGCCGCATTTCGGCCCGGATGTAATCGAATGCCCGATTACGAACCGCCGTAAAGAGATAAGCCCGAAATGAAGTGGTTATTGACTTAAACCGAAGTTCACTGTGAAATTCATAGAAAATATCCGATACAATATCTTCAGCGATGGCTTTTGAAGCAACGTAGCGCACAGCATGGCTGCATAAAACGACGTAGTACTGGCGAAACAACAGACTGATTCCTTTGTCGGTATCCTGCTCAAACGTTTTGCGAATGAACAACTCTGTGTCCAGATACGACTTTTCCAGCGGAATGGAATCAGGATTATCTTCCCTCCAAAAGTTTGGATGCACCATCTTTTGGGAAACAGGTAGCGGCTGAATTGGTCCCATTTTGGTTGGTAGAGGAAAGTATTGATTTTATATCAGGTTAGGTTAGTTGCGTAGACTTCACTCGGTAAGTACAAGATACGAATGCTACGTTTCTCTAAAGACGACTAAGTTCCCAAAAACACTTAGTCAATTTTTAATTATTTTTTTGAATTATTGAATTTTAATGTGAAAGCTAGTTAAGTACGGAAGAATGCTCAAAGGTCACAGAGCAAAAGTACTCTGTGACCTTTGAGCATCCGAGAATATACGTAACGTAACGTGAATTATGAATATTTGATAAGATAAATTCCTAGTTAACAAGGTTTCGTAGTGCTTTTTGTCATCCTGACGCAGGAAGGATCTTAAGGTTTCCTAGCTCTCTAGTAGGGATACTTTGAGATCCTTCCTGCGTCAGGATGACAAAAAATCACTAACCCATTATTCACCTTACGTAGTAATACAAAATGACCGCCGGGTCAGCAGTTTTTAGGCTACTGACCCGGCGGACGTTTTGAAATGAGCATTATGAAGTGCCGAATAAGCTATTTACTTAGCTGGTTTCTTGAAAATAGCTTCGTCAACCGGGCCGTTGATCGTTATTTTCTCGGTCGTAAATGTAAGGGCACCCTGTGGCGAATTCATTTCCATGGTATTTGGAAATTTAATACCATCTTTCTCTTTGTAGTTCGACAGGCTGATTTCGCCCGTCTGCCCGTTCATCGCCATCTTGATTTTGCTGATCAGATACGTATCGGCATCGACAAACTCTTCCACGGTCTGTCCTTCTTTCGTGGTCACTTTCAGGTGGTAAGCGTCTTTACCGTCAACTTTCTCTTTGCCGACCAGTTCAATCTTGTTACCTTTTTCCTGGTAGTTAACCAGCGGCCCAAACGGATCAAGCTGGCCCATTTGCTGCTTCACCTGATCGGCAGGCATTTCTTCAGGGTCGCCTGAGCCGCCCATCATGGCCGGACGAATCATCCAGCCGGTGCTGCCATCCACTACCTGAACCATCGAATTACCCATCACCGACGACTCGGTACGCATGGCTTTACCGACTACCACCGTCGATTTGGTTGGTATATCCATGCCCTGCACCGATAGCGAGCGTTCGGTATAAACTGATTTCACACCGCTCAATTTATCCTTACCACCCAGGGCAGCAACGTGTTTATCAACGATTTCGTCCACGGTCTGAGCGTATGCGCCGACGGAGAAGCAAACGGCCAGTGTCGCGGCCAGAAATTTATTGGTTTTCATTTGTTAACTGGGGTTTGATTAAGTTAAGTAATTAGGGATTTGAACGTAACGCGAACGGTTGTAGTGAACCGTTCGCGTTACTTATTTATTGACGTGGCGTTCCGCCCCCATTCGAAGTTCCACCTCCACCCTGGTTCTGGCCGTCACTCTTCACGTCATCGTTATTAACCGATTTCGCTTTTTTGCGGGGCGCTTCCATCGTCATCTTACCAATTTTGTACGTAAACGTCAGACGAATACCCCGGTTATAAAGATACACATCATTTGTTTGATTAAACAACGGCGAGTTCAGAACCGTGTGAATATTGAACCGATTGTTCAGGAAGTTTTCAGCCGCTAAGCCCACACTGGCCTTTTTGTCCTTGAATTCTTTTTTCACGCCAACCGTGTAGAAAGCAAAACCACCCTGTGTACCCTGCAACTGCACCTGATTTCCCTGCATGAACCCAAATGCCTGCGCTCCCCAGCCATTTTTGAACGTAGCATTCAGGAACGAACCACCGCTTATGTTTACGCCTGTGTTGGTGAATGTGGTCGATACTCTGTCGCGGCCCATCGCCTGACCGGTTAAGCTGGTATAGAACCCGTTCAGGAAGATACCCATGTTGATTTTCGACGTAAAAGCTATGTTCGTGAACAGGTTGATGCCATAACTGTGCTGGCGGCCAATGTTCTGATACGTAGTAACGATGGCTCCGGGAAGTGAATCGGAAGGCTGGCTCACCTGCGTAATCGCGTTGTTGGTTGACCGGCCAAAGAACGTAGCGTTCACGAACGTTTTGCCGATGGTTTTGCTTACACCCAGTTCAAAATTATTGGTTAACTCAGGACGTAGTGTTGGGTTACCGACCTGAATCACCTGTGGGTTCGCTGCATTGAAGTTGGGGTTCAATTGTTGCAGACCAGGACGTTGAATCCGGCGGTTAAAGCCCAGTTTCAACGTAGTGCCTTTAAAGGTTTTCGACGCATTCACACTGGGTACCAGCACGCCATAGTCGCCAACGCCTAAGTTACCTCCTTCGCGGGTGCTGGCATCGATAAAGGTGTGTTCGTAACGCGCTCCGCCTTTGAACGTATAGCGATTTTTGGTCGTGTAGGTGTAGGACGTATAACCGGCAGCGATGTTCTGGTGATACGTTAGTTCGCCCAACGTATTGTTGGCTTCGGTACTGAAAACACCAGAAGGGCCAGCCACCAGGTATTTATAATCACTGTTTACTTCCCGAAAAATAGCTTTACCACCAAATTCAATCAGTTGGTTTTTCTTAATTGGCGTCTGGTAATCGGTTTGCAGCGTAAACTCCTGGTTTATATTACTATTCAGGTTCCGCTGACGACTCGTCAACTGTCTGGAACTGTTCAGAAGATCGGCATCGAAGTTGTTAGTCAGATCGTTGCGGCTATATAGGGTCGAAATGCTCCACTCCTGTTGTGGTTTAAACGTATGCAGGTAATCGATGTTGGCATCGACAGTTCCAGATAGGTTTTTGGCATCAACATTCCGATTCGACGTCGACGTAAGCGAGTTGTTATTAAATAGCTGAGTAACCAGATCCTGTTGGTTTGCAAAGTTGCGGACGCCATAGCGAACTCCCGCCGTTAAACTTTGATCTTTAGCCAGATCGTAGTCAAATCCCAGATTATACTGACCAAACATACCCGAACTACGTCCGTCACCTATCTGACGAGTCAAGGTTTGCACACCGTTTACTTCACTGCTTTGGTCCAGACTGGTCGACGTTTTTGTGTTGTATATCGCCCGACCGAAGCCGCCTAGCGTAAAGCCAGCTTTGCCTTTGCGGTAGTTACCGTTTAGCGCCAGTTGCGCCCCCCGGTTCCCCACGCCCGAATCAATGTTGAGGTTCAGACCCTGCAAACTGTTCTTTTTAGTGATGATGTTGATGATACCACCCGATCCTTCAGCATCGTACTTGGCCGATGGAGACGTAATGACTTCAACGGTTTTAATCTGATCGGCCGGGATTTGCTTCAACGCGTCAGCCACGCTGTTGGCAACGATAGTCGATGGTTTGTTGTTGATCAACACACGAATATTCTGGCTACCACGTAGTGATACGTTCCCATCCAAATCGACGCTGAGCATCGGCACTTTACGAAGAATGTCGGTGGCGTCTCCACCTTTAGCGGTAATGTCTTTCTCGGCATTATAAACCAGCCGGTCAACTTTTTCTTCGATAAGAGCCGCCTGACCCACTACGGTTACTTCTTCCAGGGTTTTAATGCTGGAACTCAGTTTGATAGACCCTAAATCAAGATTCTGACCATCGACCAACGTAACGTTATCGATGGTCTTATTGCGAAAACCTACAAAACTAACCAGCACCCGATATTGACCAGCAGGCAGTTTTGGTAGAGTGAACTTGCCTTTCTCATCGGCGACCGTACCATCGACGGCTTTATCGTTCGATTTGTTGAAGAGAGCAATGCTGGCAAATTCAACCGCTTTGCCTTGCGCTGAGTCGGCTACAGAGCCAATGATTTTAGCAGTTCCTGTGGGTCTTGTGTCCCCAGCAGTTCCAGGTAAGGCTTTGGGTTGAGTGCTTCCTCCTCCCATTGGGAATTGAGCCTGAACCGGGCCTAGCAAAGTAAGAGCAAGTAGAAGTGTTGTGAGTAGAGCGATGTTCGTTTTCATAGCATCAGATTGATGCTACAAAGGTGACTCCAGATAAATTCCTATAAAAAGGAAAAGGGATAAACTCAGTATTCAACCGGATGGATGCCGGTTTATTGGTGACGAATGAATGAGGAGCTCTTTCGCTATGCATTTTATTTGTTATGCTGACGAAGGAAGCATCATAAGGCATCCGAACGAGCCAAAAAGGAAACGTTAAGCTGCTTCCTTCGTCAGCATGACAAAGAAATGCTACGTATTAAAACAAAATGCCGCTAAGTTGCTACGTATCACAACTTAACGGCATTGACAAAAAGCTATCGAATTCTACAAGTGAATAGCCTCACCGTAAGCCGCTTCCGTCGCATCTTTGATGGCTTCCGACATGGTGGGGTGCGGGTGAACGGCTTTCAGAATTTCTTCGCCTGTGGTTTCGAGTTTGCGGGCAGCTACTACCTCGGCAATCATTTCCGTTACGTTGTTACCGATGAAGTGAGCCCCTAAAAACTCGCCGTATTTGGCATCGAAAATTACCTTCACGAAACCTTCCGGAGTACCGGCGGCCTTCGCCTTACCCGATGCCGAGAACGGGAACTTACCCACTTTCAGTTCGTAACCAGCTTCACGAGCCGCTTTCTCCGTGTAACCCACCGAAGCGATTTCAGGTGAGCAGTACGTACAACCCGGAATGTTGTTGTAATTCAGTGGCTCTACGTGTGCCAAGCCAGCAATTTTCTCAACGCAGATGATGGCTTCAGCCGACGCTACGTGTGCCAGCGCCTGACCTTTCGTGCAATCGCCGATGGCGTAATAACCATCTACGTTGGTGCGGTAATAATCGTCGGTTACGATTTTGCCCCGATCAACGGCGATACCCGTTTCTTCAAGACCAATGTTTTCGATGTTAGCCACAACGCCAGCCGCCGACAGTACGACGTCGACGTCGAAGGTTTTCTCACCGTCGGGCGTTTTCACAAACACTTTGCAGCCGTTGCCGCTCGTATCGACTTTCGTTACTTCCGATTTTGTGTAGATGTCTATACCGAGTTTTTTGTACTGCTTGGCGAGTTCTTTGGAGATGTCTTCATCTTCAACGGGCACTACGTTCGGCAGGAATTCAATGATGGTCACTTTCGTGCCCATGCTGGCATACACATACGCGAACTCAACACCAATGGCACCCGAACCAATCACCAGCATCGAATCAGGCCGTTTTTCGAGCGACATCGCTTTCCGGTATTCGATCACTTTGTTGCCGTCGATGGGGACGCTTGGCAACTGACGCGCCCGACCACCGGTGGCGATGATGATGTGTTTGGCTTCGTATTCCGTAACCTTACCATCGGCAGCCGTTACGTCTACTTTCTTGCCTTTTTTCACTTTACCCGTGCCGGCAATGACATCGATTTTATTCTTCTTCATCAGGAACGTAACGCCTTTGCTCATGCTATCGGCAACGCCCCGACTCCGTTTGATTACGGCACCAAAATCGGGTTTCGACTCGCCCGAAATAGTAATGCCGTAATCGGCGGAATGCTTGATATATTCAAAAACCTGCGCGGATTTCAGCAGAGCTTTGGTGGGAATACAACCCCAGTTCAGGCAAATGCCGCCGAGACTTTCGCGCTCGATGACAGCCGTTTTCAATCCCAATTGCGACGCCCGGATAGCAGCTACATAGCCGCCCGGCCCGCTACCCACAACGATTACATCGTACTGTGAAGCCATTATCTATGAAATGTATAATGAAAAATGAGTAATGCGATCTCTTGAAGGAGAACGCAAAGGTAGGTTGAAAAGTTGATACCGAGACCAAACCCTTCTACCACCTGCTTTTGTTCTATCTTTGTGATTTAAAATTGTTACGCAGAGGTTAAAAAAGATTCACAGAGAAAAATATAGAAATACCTCTGCGTAACAACCAAATTTTCAAACCAAGAAAACAAGTTCATGACAACTGACCAGTTGACCGACTTGAGAGCCAGAGTAGAGGCTCTAAGGGGGTATCTTTGACTACGATAACAAGAAAGAACAATTAGCCGAACTCGAACAACAAACCTTTCAGCCCGAATTCTGGTCGGATGCTGCCCGCGCCGAAGGTGTAATGAAGCAGGTACGCGGACTAAAAGGCTGGATTTCTGGCTACGAAAACCTGAACACCCAACTCGGCGACCTCGAAACGCTGTTTGAGTTCTACGAAGCGGGCGAGGTAACCGAAGAAGAGGTCGATGAAGAAAAGGAAAAAGTACTAATCACGCTCGATGACCTTGAGCTGAAAAAAATGCTCGGTAACGAGGAAGACCAGCTCAGCGCCGTCCTCGAAATTAACGCTGGTGCCGGTGGTACCGAAAGCCAGGATTGGGCCGATATGCTGTATCGAATGTACATGCGCTGGGCCGAAAAACACGGCTACAACCTTAAACAGGTCGATTACCAGGAAGGCGATACGGCGGGAATTAAATCGGCTACCATTGAAGTCGACGGTCCGCTGGCGTATGGTTTTCTGAAATCAGAGAATGGCGTTCATCGATTGGTTCGTATTTCTCCGTTCGATTCTAACGCCCGACGGCACACGTCCTTTGCGTCGGTGTTTGCCTATCCGCTGGTTGATGATACCATTAACATCGAAGTGAATCCGGCTGATATTGACTGGGATACGTTCCGATCTGGCGGTGCTGGTGGGCAGAACGTAAACAAAGTAGAAACGGCGGTTCGATTGCGCCACCGGCCTTCTGGATTGATTATTGAATGTCAGCAGGAACGGAGTCAGTTGCAGAACAAAGAGGTGGCGATACGTTTGCTGAAATCGAAACTGTATGAGATTGAAGTTCAGAAACGTAACGCGGCCCGCGCCGAAGTCGAAGCCGGTAAACAGAAGATCGAATGGGGATCGCAGATACGTTCGTACGTACTGGACGACCGGCGCGTGAAAGACCATCGTACTGGCCATCAAACGTCCAATACGGATGCGGTTCTAGATGGTGATCTGGACCCGTTCATCAAAGCCTTTCTGCTCGATCAGTAATAGGATTCATCGAAAAACCCTGCCTGACGTAACATTCGGGCAGGGTTTTTCGATTATTTTGGCTTTAGTGCTTTAATCGACACCCATTTTTAACGTAACACCACCAATTTTATGAATACGCTATTGATTACCGGGGCATCAGGCGGGCTTGGTCAGGACGTAGTGACCCATTTGCATGAGCAAGGATACCATATACTAGCTACAGTTGGCTCAGGCCGACACGTCAATTTATTCGATACGTTACCAAATGTTGAAACGAAGGAAGTGAACGTAGTGGACGAAACTAGTGTCAATACGTTTCTGAATGAACATGAATCCGACTCGATTCAGGCGGCTATTCTGCTGGTGGGTGGATTTGCAATGGGAACCATTCAGGAAACTGATACAGCGTTGTTGCAGAGTATGTTCGACGTTAATTTCCTATCTGTTTTCAACCTCGTCAAACCGCTGATGGCCAAGTTCGAGAAACAGGGGAAAGGGCAGTTTGTATTTATCGGTGCCCGACCGGCCCTCCACGCCAATGAAGGAAAGAACGTAGTGGCGTATGCGTTGAGCAAAACGCTTGTCTTTGAACTGGCCGACATTATTAATGCGCAGGGAAAGTCGAAAAATATTACGGCCACCGTTATTGTGCCCAGCACCATCGATACGCCCACCAACCGAACCGCGATGCCCGACGCCGACCCAAGTCGATGGGTACCCGCCAGCAACATCGCCGAATTAATTGGCTTTCTGCTAAACGATACCGGCCAAATGATGCGGGAAACCGTTATTAAACTCTACAATCGGGCCTGAACGTATAGAACAACAATCCGTTTGTTACGTTCGTACGTAATTTCACTACGTTACGTTCACGAATCTGCCGATTTTAGACCCGATTCGTGAACGTAACGTAGTGTTTAATGAACGAATACGACCATGACGAAACTGCTGTTTTTCTTCGCCCCTCTCCTACTGGCCTGCGTGCAACGTAGCACTGATTCTGACGCTATGCCCACTCCAACTGCTCCATTAGCCAACTATTCCTTTTTATCGCTTGGCGACTCATATACAATTGGGGAAAGCGTTTCGGAAGCCGACCGCTGGAGTGTTCAGTTGGCCGGAATGCTACGTAAAGAAAGTGTAGACGTAGCGACTCCCGATATTATTGCCCGAACCGGCTGGACGACCGCCGAACTTCAGGACGCCATTAAAGCCAGTGGCAATCAGAAAACATACAGCTTGGTTTCGCTACTGATTGGCGTAAATAATCAGTACAGAGGGCAAAGTCAGGATCGGTATCGAACCGAGTTTAAGGAGTTACTTCAGACAGCTATCAAATTCGCAGGAGGAAATAGCAACCATGTTTTTGTGCTCTCCATCCCCGACTGGGGAGCCTCTCCGTATGCAACGGGTCAAAACAAAACGAAAATTGGGCAGGAAATCGACCAGTTCAACGCCATTGCTAAAGACGAATGCCAGAAAGCGAACATTCCATTTGTAGACATCACTCCGCTCACAAGATCAGCAGCGGGCGATGATTCGCAGTTTGCTTCCGATGGACTGCATTATTCCGGCAAACAGATGCAACAATGGGCCACCAAAGCATTGCCCGTGGCTAAAGACTTGTTGATGAAGTAAGCTGTCACTATTTACCCATCCAGTTTTTAAACTCAGTAGCGCGTTCGCGGCTCACCAGTACATCTTCATCAGGCGCAGGATTCAGCGTCAGCTTGAGCTTATTGTTGATATATGGATGTATCTGCTGCACTGCCTGAATGTTCACGATAAACTGCCGACTAGCCCGAAAGAATAGATTTGGGTCCAGCATATCAATCACCTGATCCATCGTATAATCCAGCGAAAACTTTTGTCCTTTGAACGTACGGAACAGCGTTACGCGCTCCTCGGAGTGAAAATAGGCAATCTCACTGACCTCAACTGGCAACCATTGCGAAAGATGACGCACCAAAAAA
Organism: Spirosoma profusum; assembly: GCF_014699005.1. Lineage (GTDB taxonomy): Bacteria > Bacteroidota > Bacteroidia > Cytophagales > Spirosomataceae > Spirosoma > Spirosoma profusum. The sequence continues at coordinate 418,321 of NZ_JACWZY010000002.1, read as the reverse complement.
CGACGGCGATATTCGGCTGGCAACGTCTGCCGACGTAACTGATCAACCAGCGCATCGATAGCTTCGTGCTGGAGTGCCGGAGCAGGTTGAGTCAATTGCTGAAATTTTTGCAGACTGGCCACCAGTTCGGGTTGTTTGATCGGCTTCAGCAGGTAATCAATGCTGTTGACTTTGAAAGCTTTGATAGCGTATTCATCGTATGACGTAGTGAAGATGACCGGCGCAGCAACGACCGTTTGTTCAAAAATCTCGAAACTTTGCCCGTCTGCCAGCTCAATATCCATGAAGATTAAATCAAGGGCTGGTTTCGTTTGTAGATAGTCTACAGAGGCTTCGACGCTTGACGTGGTATGTATAATACGTATCTGCGGATTTATTTCAGCTAATAATTTAGTTAGACGAAGGGCGGCTAAATCTTCATCTTCAATAATCAGTACGTTCATGTAGTTGTTGGCTTACCCGTACGGGTAAATGGTTCTGCTAAACTAGATTAAGAGCGAGCGTTAGGCCAATGAAATATGCACCAACGTACCAAAATGACCACTGAAGCGGAATAGATACAGGATGACTTGCTACGTAACGTGAATTATAGGTAGCTAATTTTGTCATCCTGACGCAGGAAGGATCTTAAGGTATCCTCACTAGAACACTAGGATAATTTAAGATCCTTCCTGCGTCAGGATGACAAAAAATTCGACAATTTCCTGTAAATCAGCACTTTACTCTATTCGTTACTCATAACTCACGTTACGTAGTAAAATCAGGATGGAATCAGGGGTAAGGCTACTACAAACTGACCCGTCTCTTCCCGAACAGATGGCCTGGGCTGGCCCAACATTTCGTACTTCGCCAGAATATTGGTCAATCCCACTCCGTTGGATACTACGCTCTGTTTTTTCTTCTGAATATTGTTCCGAACGTGCAGGTTGGCCAACTCATCGGTCTGAATTTCAATGGTCAGCGGTTTATTTTTCATGACCACGTTGTGCTTTACCGCGTTTTCGACCAGCAATTGTAGCGTTAAAGGCGGAAGCTGATACGTTCGAAAACGCTGATCGACCTGAATGATCAGATCGAAACCAGCGCCGTAGCGAGTACGTAGCAGATGCGTGTAGGAGTTGATGAAATCCAGTTCAGTTGCTAAATCGGTCAGGTCCTGTTCATTAGCTCGCAATACGTAGCGGTACACCGAACTTAACTCTTCGGTAAAAACTTCGGCCTGTTGGGGGCTTTCTCCAATCAGAGTTAGCAGCGAATTAAGACTATTGAACAGAAAATGCGGATTTACCTGCTGTTTCAGTACGTCCATCTGTTGCTGCATGTGCAGTTGCTTCAGTTGATACTCGCGCCGAGTGCTTTCCCGCAATTGGTTGTACGTAAAAATCGCTTCATGGCATCCGGCGGAGATAACATTGGTTACAAACCCGATCATCATGATCCAGGGGATTATTTCGGGTTTGTAGGGATATCCGAATTGGCCATAAATCCAGAAGACAATCGGAATGGTCGTCTCCATCACCCCAACGTACATGAGCATGGAATACAGCAGTCGCTGACCAAATTGATCCGGTCCGCCAAAACGGAACCGCATGTATTTCATCCAGGTTGTTAATCCTACGAAAATTAAGGCTGCCCAGATATTGACGATCAGTGTAGACCCAATAAACAGCGACTTATTCTGAAAATAAGTAGGTCCAAAAATCAGGTAATTGGCAATGATGACAGCCGGATAATTCAGCAAATAAACCAGAAAATCGAAGCGGTCAAACGTAGCCCACTTTTTCATAAGAAGAGTAATAATTCTCTATCAAAAATAGGGGTTAAGTGTGGCTTAATCAACGTAGCAAGCCGACTAAGCTTGCGTTCAAATCACTTAGCCGGTTTGTACAGACTACCAGATTGTCAGGTAACGACGCTGCAATTCAGCGGCAATTCCTTTCTTAAGCGCCTGACGCCCAAACCAGTGCAGCATGGGTTGCAGTATAGCCATCCACCCCGTCATATACGTACCACTAATCATAACGGTGTATCCCAGCGCATATATACTTTTGGGCGCGCCCTGCGCATTTGTTTGACCATCGCGGGCAAGGCCATACATAATTTGAAGCGTCTGTTCAAAACCAGGGCAACCCGGCGCAATCCGACACTGGAAACGGCAGGAATGCTTGCTTTGGTTGAAAAATCGGTGTTTGCTATAAGCCGATGCCGTGGCCGACTCGCCTGGCTGGAGACGAATAATTTCATTGCCCACCTGAATGCTTAGTTCGCCTTCCAGACAGGTAAATTCTTCCGAAAAATCTTCGTGGTAATGCAGCGGATTTTCCCCTCCGGCTGCTAAGGTAACTTCAACCAGCGTGTGATAGCCGTTGCTTTCGCGGCTGGTTTCCAGAAAGATTACTTCGTCTTTCAGAACAGGATTGGTAATAGTACGTGATTTGGCTGACGCAGTAGCTGTTGTTTTGGTCGTTTGCATGTGCCTGGTGTTTTGAATTGATGATGCAAAGGTGAGCCAGCGTACTATCATGGCAGAGGAGCTAACTACCGAAGCATCATTTCGATCGACCGAAGCGTCACAGTCGCATGCAGAACCGGTTGACAATTACGGCTTAATAGCAACTTGCGTTCATTGGAGCAGATGCAAGCACCTGCCCCAATGAACGCAGGTTCAACCCTTACTTAAGCCACCAGCTCTGCTTTTGCTACGTTGAATTTCTGTTTGTAATAACGTACCGTTCGGCCAATAAGCATTCCTCCGACAATACTCGGTGCAATCCACCCAATTGTACCTGTCCAGGCGGGGGCATCGGGGGGTAAAATGCGCCCTATGTTTGTGACAAGAGCCGCCGTGAACGTAGCAATATAAGAGCCGCCCATACGAGTGAAATGCTGAAAAAACCAATGCATCTTCTCGGTTGGTTTTCTTAATCGCTGAATATCCTGCGTGGCAAAAACGGCCGTCAGCACACCAAAAAATGTAAACAGGACAGGAAAGAATACGTTACCAGGGCGACTCATCAAATTTACACCCATGCTAATCATAGCAAGGCTCACCGCCAACGTAGTGTACATCATCACTCGATCAGCAACGGTTGGCCCCGATTTCTTTTGTTTGGTAGCGCGCCATCCGCTCATACTCAGGTAAAAGCTAAATACAGCAATACCCGTCAGAAAAAGCCGCATCATGGTTAAGGGTTGCAGGGCGCATAGAAGCAGGGCAGTTATAGCAACGGTTATCATGCAATACACATACACAAGTCCGGCACGATTGTGTAACCGGCTTCCTTTTTTCGAGAACATCGGAATCATTCCTACCAGCAGGGCAATAGAACCGGTAGCAATGTGGAGTATCAATAGAGACGTAACGAGCGTTTTCATAATCGGTTCAGCGGTTGTCGTTTGTTGAGACAAACATACAGTCGCTTAGAACGCAACTATTATAAAAAGGGCCAGACAGCAGCCTTAGGGACGTTTGGCAAGAAGATGAGCCCCCTGGGATGATTGGTGGGACGTATCACAAAGCCTTTAACCGGGCCACGAGTGTTTCGTTGTACTGACGCGCCACCGGAATCTGAAACTGCCCGTTGAGCAAGTGGAGTTTGTACCCTTGCGCATTACCTGTTACGCGCTCGATTCGGTTCAGATTCACTACGTAGGAACGGTGGCAACGTACAATATCCGATCGGTCAATCTGCTTTTCTACCCGGCTCAGGCTGCTACGTAGCAACGGCCTGGCAGGCCGGTCGTTTTTTAGATAAACAACCGTGCAGTAGTTATCACTCGACTCAACAAAGAGCAAATCGTTGACCGCTACGTTCAACGTATCCTTTTCATTATCTGCTACCAGACGTAGCACGTCGTCCGTCGGCTGGCTTACGTCGTTAGGTAACGTATCGACTTTTTCCTGATCAATTGATGGAGAATGGTGGATTGGCAATTCGGCGGCCGACTGGCTATACTTTTTGAGCTGAGTAATGTAATTGAGCACGACTAATCCCGTAATTGGGAAAATTCCGACCAGAAACGTAATCAGGAACATGCTCCAGTTGTGCAGGTAGCCCATATCCGCTGACCCTAAAAGTGCTGCCAAATAGTATTGATTCGCGATGGCAATCAATACCAAATTGGCTGTAATGAATACGATTTCACGACCAACGGTCCATTTTTCTCCTGAAAACTGCCCACGAAGTAGTTGTTTCCAGAAAACCGTATTGAAGAAGGTAATTAACGTAGTGACTACGCCAAACCCAATGATTTTAAGAGTTTTGTAGGAAGTTCCCCAACGATCTAGCTCAAATGGCTGAAAAACAAGTAGAAACAACGCAACAAAAAGGCCAATCACAAATGCTTTGCGAAGCGTTACGCTGATACTCTCGTCGGCTGGATAAGGTTGACCAAGTAGTTTAAACATAATCTATCTGTCGACCTGGACGCTACGTTGTTCGGGTCAGAATAATCGCCAGCTTGCAATCTGCTCAAAAAATCCAGGTAGTACGGGTGGATAAACGATAATCATAAAGAGCACACCAAACAGGGCACCATAAAAGTGAGCATCGTGGTTGATGGTTCCTGAACCCCGCCGGGACTCGTAATAGGAATATCCCAGATAAACTATACCGAAAATAAACCCTGGAATACAAAGCGTGAAGTACAGGCAAATTTTAGTCAGCGGTTGAAACAATATGCCTGCGAAAACGATGGCCGCCACCCCGCCCGAAGCGCCTAGTGAATTGTAATTGGAATCATTGCGGTGCTTCAGAAAAGTGGGAATGTCGGACACGATAATACCAACCAGATAAAAACCGATAAGATAAAGTGGAGCTGCTGCACCAAATAACATCCCGAAAATCTGCTCAATGTATCCTCCAAAGAAGTATAAACTCAACATATTAAACAACAGGTGAGCCCAGTCGGCATGGAGAAATCCAGAAGTAAGTAATCGATAATATTGGCCTTTTTTGGCAATCATATAGGGGTTCATCACCCAACGATCCATCAGGCCGTAATTATTCCAGGCCAGGAGGCTGATGATGACCGTAACCGCAATAATGATAACTGTAGTATCCATAGTTTTTATATAGGATGTATGATATAGGCTATATGACTCAAACTACTTTATACATCATATATCCTACATCGTTTAGCTTTCCCGTTCAACCAGTTGCCGCGCAAATTGACTGAGTACATTTTTCCGGTTCGGATCGGCATCGATCGCGTCAAAATTAGCAAAACCACGAGCGAAATAGTCGTTGATGCGGCTCTCGGTCAGTTGGCGAATTCCAACTTTATCATAAATGGCTGTCACGGCCCGCACTTTTTCGTCCCGATCAAATTCTGATTTTTGCAGCCACTCGATCAGTTCGTTTTTCAGGGAGCCCGTCGTTTGTTCAAGGGCTTCAATTAGTAAAAACGTTTTTTTATTGGCAATGATATCCCCACCGACCTGCTTGCCAAACTTAGCTGGATCGCCGTAAACATCTAGCAAATCGTCCTTGAGCTGAAACCCGATGCCAATATTCATTCCGCCTTCATACAGATGCCGATTAGTGTCGTCATCGGCACCAGCAATGAGGCCACCCAATTCAAGGGCGTATCCGACTAATACAGACGTTTTCAGGCGAATCATTTCGACGTATTCTTCCTCAGTAACGTCCCAGCGCGTCTCAAAATTCATGTCCATCTGCTGACCTTCGCATACCTCGGCGGCTGTCTCACTAAAGCGAGCCAGCACTGATTTTAGTTTATCGGCCTCTACGTGGAGCAACAATTTATACGCATTTACCAGCATCACATCGCCCGACAGAATGGCAATGTTATCGTTCCATTTCTCGTGTACTGTCGGCTCACCACGACGTAGCGGAGCCTTGTCCATAATGTCGTCGTGGAGGAGGGTGAAGTTGTGGAACACTTCAATACCAAGCGCCGGACGTATCGCTTTCTGCCAGTCGTCGGTAAACAGATACGTAGCCATTAAAGTCAGCAATGGGCGCAATCGTTTACCTCCCAGACTCATAATATAGCGAATCGGGTCGTAAAGTTCAGGCGGATGCTGACCGTATTGAAGTTGAGAAAGTTCGTTCTGGAGAGCGTCAATAAAGTAGGTTGGACTCATTCGGTTAGAGCGGCATTCTACCGGTTTTACCCCAAAAATAGACGAAAAGCCGCCAAAAGCCTAACCGCCGAACATTCGTCGGTAATTCCGCTGCGACGACGTACTAAGCAGAAAGATCATCCGGGCCGATAGCGCAAAGTAGCCATCTCGCTTGCTTGCGTTGCCTCGCTTGGCGCCTGCTACGTTCGGTAATTGATTCAGTTCGAGACGTCTGTCTGATAATGCTGCCGCTAGTGGTGTCATCTTGTCTCTGTCGGGATAAACGGTACTAACATCGTCCAGATAATCACTCAATACATGCGTGTAGGTGCCTTCCAGATGCCATTTAAATCGTTCGGTAGCAAAGACGGGAATGCCGATACCATAACGTAGTATGAACGGAAATCGATTGTAATCAACACCTTCCGTCTGCAGGGGAGCGAGGCTGACGGTCTGCCCCTTATAGCTCGTTTTAGGCGTTATATAGGTCACCCCTACACCCGCCAGCGCATACGGAATCACGACATGGTTTCGATCAGCGGCCTTCCAGAAGTCCCACTGCAAGCCCGCCCAAATATCCGGATTCAGGCTCCAGAACGATAAATGATTGTAGGAAAGATGGGTATCTTCCTGACTTCCGCGAACGTAGTAAAGCTGAGCTTCGGCACGTAGCGTGAGCTGGGGCGAGTAGCGATACGCGAAAGCCGCATTGAGCGCAAACCCAAGTTGCAAATGGGCCAGATTATCGCGTTCGTTCAGATCGCCCAGATATCGGGTCGTTCCGACGCCTATATTCAGCAACTGCGTACCGGGTTGCTCACGCCAGATTTCTGAACGTTGCGCCCAGGCATTCGTACCAAAAAGAAATGAAATTGTTAGGGTCCAGATAAATGGTATACGGATCACGATGGTCTTTGAGAAATAAGACCATGTGACGTATCAAATTGGTAAAGGTAACTTACAGCTCACCTATATCTTCATTCCAAAGCGTAGGTTTTTCGGCAATGAACTGGTTCATCATGTCGACGCATTCGGGCAAATCGAGGTCAATAACCTCAACACCATGTTGTTCCATAAATTCACGCGCCCCGGCAAACGTCCGCGACTCGCCCACAATCACTTTCGGAATTTTAAACTGAACAATAGTGCCCGCACACATGTAGCAGGGCATCAGCGTCGAATAAATAACCGTGTTTTTAAACGAGCCCACCCGACCCGCATTGTTCAGGCAATCCATTTCGCCATGCAGAATCGGGTTATTCTCCTGCACGCGCTTGTTATGTCCGGAAGCCACTAATTCTCCATTTTTTATGAGTGCCGAGCCGATAGGAATGCCGCCTTCACTCAAACTTTTACGGGCCTGACGAATGGCCTCCTGCATGAATTCATCCATGAAATTTTCAGCGTTTTTTATATGTGTTTTTTGTCATGCTGACCAGGAAGCATCTTAAAGTTACAAACTAGCCGGTCAGGAAATATTAAGATGCTTCCTGCGTCAGCATGACAAAATGGACTATTGCTAGAAAATGGCAGCAACCTTAGGTCAATCTATAACAACTTCATCGTTTCGTAATCGCCAATGTGCTTCAGATAAAGAAAATTAAGCAACAGGCCATTTACGTTTGTGATAAGTTTTTGTGCTTCAGGCAACGTAGCGACTATGCTCGTGATACGTTCGTGTTCAGACTCGCTACCCATGTTTTTCAGGTGAAACGCCATAATTTCTTCGCGCGACATTTCTTTCTCCATACAGAAAAAGTGCATAGCTTCATCGCTGGTACCAGTACTCGGAAACCAGAGCCGGGAGTTGAGTTTGGTTAGTTCATTAGCCGAAACCGTTAGACCAATTTCCTCACCAATTTCGCGGGCTGCTACGTCATCAGCGGCATCGCTGGCGTCGATCATACCGGCTGGATGTTCGTATGTATGCGACCCATCGGCGATACGTCGCTGGCGAACTAAAACCACGAATTTTTCGCGTGTTTCTTTATCGATCAGGCAAACCAGCATCGAAGCTGCGTGACCTTTCAGGAATAAAGCCGGTGGAATTTTATCGCCTTCGGGCGTATCGGCATCCACTTCGAGCATGGCAAATAGTACCTCGCCGTTATGCCTATAGCGAACGTAATAATCTTTTACTTCGTTAATAGTCAAGCCATTGGCTTCGGCCTGCCGTTTCCAGAAACGGAATTTGTGCGCTTCTTCGAGCGATTCTTTCTTCTTACTCATACCGGCAATTTCGGAAAATAAAATACGTCTCCAAACTAGACTTACTGCCCGGAGACGTAAACTATAATTATGAACAGTGTTTTTGCCATGCTGACGCAGGAAGCATCTTAAATTGTCCTTATTAATGTGTAAGGAAAGTTAAAGATGCTTCCTGCGTCAGCATGACAAAAAGTTTGCTTATTTAATTTTCAACTTAACCTTACCATTCGTTACGACAACCTCGTCGGTTTTAGATTGTTTTTTGTAGCCATTACCTTCCGGGTCGATGTCAGAATCATAGCCCGTCGTCTTTGTAATGGCTTTATCTTCCAGTTTATTCACTAATCTTCCAACGCCACCGAAAACTGTAGCCGATGCCTTTTCTTTCCAGTACGTTCCCACCAGTTTGCTGCTGAAAGTGGCTTCCAACGTACCGTCGGTGCCCGTCGTTACGACAATGGTTTCGTCGTTATTTCCCGAATCGCCAACGTGGTATTCCATCCGTGGTTCACGTGTTTCTTCAATGTACCGGATAGCGGCAATGCCTTTGTATTTGCCTAAATCTTCATACTTCTTCCGGTACTCCTTTTTATAGGGGTCTTTGGCATCGACCACTACGTATGTTCCAGGTTCGAGCGCATCCTGTCCGTTGAAACTTCCGAGCCAGATACGTAGCGATTTATCGGGTTTAATCGAATTGGCTGTAATCCACCAGAAATTTCCAATCTTGATCCGGCGCGGTTGCGTCATAAATTCTTTCCCATCAACCTGGGCGGTCAGCGTGTTGTCGTTGGCAATCTGCGCGAATGCCGACGTAGCAAAAAAGAGTAGGCAGAAAAAAAAGTAACGCATGATACGTAGCGAAAAAGATTTGTTGTCCGGCAAACTTACCGGAATTAGGCTACTACGTATCAGTACGTTTGAGTATTCGGTCAGCTTTTTAAAGAGTGAATGAGTGAAAGTGTGAAAACCATCCGGCAGCCGCTCTTTCACTCATTCACTCTTTAAAGTATTAGCAATACGTTACTCACCGGTCGCTCGCCCGTATGAATCCACTGCTTGCTGTCGGACGGATAATTCACAACGCCATTGCTGCCCTGCCCCACCGAGTTCAGCCATAACGTAGTAGAACCGCCACCGTCGAAGTTGATGGCATGGCGGCAGCCCAGCCAGCGCATCAGGTTCGTTAGCTCATGCAGATTCATGCCCTGTGCGTTCGCGTTACGTCCGTCTACGGTTGCGAGGATAAGCTGTTTGCGGGGGCCAATGCAGATACAAGTGCGCGGGTGCCGGTTATCGTTGAACGCATTTTTCTGCAAAACGTGGGGCTTACCATCCTGAAGAAGCAACGGCCCGGTAGTCATTACGTTGTCTTCGCCAAGTTGACGATCCCAGCCGGACTGATTGCCACCGAATTTGATACGTACTCGATTCCGGTGAATGACAATGGCGGCCTGCTGGTGTTCAATCAGTTTGTTACCCGTTACGCGCGTTGTGTCTATGACTTTCCCGTCAATTTTTATCAGGTCAACAGAGCCGCCGTTTTTGGTATCGAAGAACGTACCGTTCAGGGCTACCATCGCCCCGAATTTCTCACCAAACCAGCTTGTAGGTTTCAAACTGTCGCCAGCCGAAGCCAATGCAATCTGGGGTTTGCGCCGACGATTTTTCAGAACAATCAGATTAATATTCTGCTTCGAGCCGAACAAGGTATCAAAATGTGATTCCCGCCAAACCACCTCCCGACTCAGCCGGGTAGTTCGCCAGGAAGCGTTTTTGATACGTAGCGAATCCGAGGTTGACTGCGCCGACACGTTACTTATGCTGAACGTAGCAGCAAGCAACGTAATGACTATCAGTATGATCTGATAACGTAACACCACTACGTTATTTCTGGGTTAAAACCTGCGAATCTGGGCCAATATACCGTTCGAAGAATTCGTAAATCCGCAGGATTCTATCGATACGTTGACGAACATTCCCTGTCCGGCTTAACTCATGTGTCGCGCCCGGCATTCGAACATATTCAACTTGTTTACCCAGAATTTTCAGGCTTTTATACATCATTTCGCTCTGGATCGGGCCGGTACGTAGGTCGTTCTCACCGTGTTTAATAAGCAACGGCGTTTTGATGTTTTGCACGAACGTATACGGCGAATTGGCATCCAGTACTTTAGCTTCTGGAGTCCACGGATAGGCGAAATAATTAGGAACCAGCCGCCAGGCATTGCCTTCTCCCAGAAACGTAGTGAGGTCATACACACCACGTTGCGCAAAAGCAGCCTTGAATCGATTGTCATGTGCGACAATCCAGGCGGTGAGATAACCCGCATAAGAACCACCCGTAATTACTTGCCGAGTGGTATCGACCCAGGCTTCTTTAGCGGCTGCCGTTGCCGCCGTCAATACATCTTCGGCGGGACCAGTTCCCCAGTCTTTTATATTGGCACGCTGAAAATTAAGACCATAGCCACCCGAGCCACGCGGATTTGCGTACACGATGCCGTAACCTTGCGAGGCCATGTACTGAAACTCGTGCCACATCGACTGCTCGCCCGGCCCCCACATTGCCGTTGGCCCACCGTGCATATTCAGCAACAGGGGATATTTTTTACCCGCCTGAAAATTTACGGGCCGCACAATCCAGTACTCGACGTCCTGCCCGATTGAATTTTTGAATGTGTGTTTTTCCGGGAAACTGAGTTGTCGTTGTGCTACCCAATCGTTATGATTGCTCACCTTCGTCTGGCTTTTTGCAATCCCGTCCGTTACGTATAATTCCGAAGGATTGGTGACTTCCGTTTTGGCCAGTACAACCCGATTTCCAACAATGTCGAAATTCGTTACACCGCTTTCAAAATCAGTCAACTGAGCGACCTGGCGGGTTACCGGATTGAGTTTATAAAGCGGAGCACCACCGTTGGAATTGGCTGTGAAATAGATGGCGTATTCAGTCGTTGTCTTTTTCCCTTTTGCCGCTGTCGACGTAGCAGTCCAGACCAGATTTCCGGCGGCCCGGTCGAACGTAACGAGTTGGGGATTAGACGCCGACGTACCGTTTAAAGTAGCTAATCCAATTGACGGAAAGTTCACCCCTTCGGATGGACTGACCAGAAATGCTAGTTGTTTCCCATCCGGCGAAATCTCTGGTGCGCCATAGCTTTTTCCGGACTCGCCAAGCACTACGTTCTGTTTGCCCGATGCGTCGGATGAAACAAATACGATGGCGTTATCCTGCTCACGATCTGGGTGTTTAAGCGAATCGCGGTCGGTAACGGCCAGCAAACCCTGCCCGTTCGGAAGCCAGTTGGCGGCCTGGTAGGAAGCAAATCCACGGGTCAGCGGTTTGGGGGTGGCGTTTTCTGCTACGTCGATAACGTAAAGGTGAGAGAACGTAATGTCGGGTTCGGTGGTGAACTCACCCTGAAAATTGAGTCGATTGATGACTTTTGCTTTTTTATCTTCAACGTCTTTGTTCAGATACGCCCGGATTTCGGCCAGTGAGCCATCAGGATTAGGCTTCACTTTTTTATCGACTTTCACAAAGTTGTTGTTCACGAAACCCGGCTTCTCCAGCGACCAGGAAGGCCCATTTTTGGACGGATTCAGCAGTGAATCCGTCAGCATCTGAGCCATACCGACACCCGACGTAAAGGCGATACGTTTCCCATCCGGCGACCAGAGTGGAGTCGTTGCTCCGTACGTACTATTCGTCAGTTGCCACGCTTCGCCCCCATCCAGCGGCATAACGAAAATCTGGCTTTTAGCCTTTATGGTACGTACAAACGCAATACGTTTCCCATCCGGCGACCAGGTTGCCTGACGTGCCGACTCCGGACCGCGTGTCAAGGCTTTTGTATCACCGGGCTTGAGATCGGTCAGGTAAATGTGCGTTTTGTAGTCGTATTCCTCCTTCTGGTCGGGGTTGGCCTCAATCGTCGTGAGGATATACACCGCCCGTTGACCATCCGGCGAAATTTCGATTCCGCCTACCTGTTTAATACGTGTCAGGTCGGTAACGGTAACTTTCGATTTTGTCTGCGCACAAACGGTTTGCGCCGTAATGGCGATTAGCAGAAGTGTTCGTTTAAGCATTGTTTGTTGAAAGAAGAGGAAGATAGCGCTCTTTGATAATGTTGATATGGTGCGTAGCGTGGCCCACGAGCACAAAACCCAGCGCCAGCACCGTAATGGTTTGATTGAAACAGACGCCACTACGTAGCAGCATCTCATCATCAAAACTTTTGTAAAGAGCAATACTCGCCTGACGTAGTGAAGCGTATTCATCGTAAAGGTCGGCTATCGTACGATGGTTGGCGTTGGCAAACTGACCAAACAATTCTTCGTCGTAACCAGGCAACGGCGTTTGGTCATTACGTGAAAAACGCATCGCCCGGTACGTCATAATACGTTCGTTATCAATGATGTGTTGGACAATATCTTTCACCGTCCACTTGCCGGGAGCGTAGCGGAGTTCACCCAGATCTTCCAGAGTTCTGGCAGGAATCAGCTTCTCAAACGTAGCGCCTTGCTCCAGCGCATCCAGAATAAACGTATTATCGGCGATGTTAATGTACCGGTCGAAAAACTTCGGCAGAACCGGAATGTCAGACTTTTTCATTTCAGGTTAGTAATTCAAAACACAAACTCCCCGAAAGTACTGACTTTCGAGGAGTTTGCATAAAAGTGATGACTAAGGATGGATTTTTTGTCATGCTGAGGCACGAAGCATCTTAACGTTTCCTTATTTGAATGTTAGGAAACGTTAAGATGCTTCGTGCATCAGCATGACAAAAACGCTCATTTTTTTGTCGGGGCCGGTTTTGCAGTAGCCGGAGCGCCAACGAGTTCGGTAGCCAGCCGGTCGGCTTTGTAGATGTAACGTAGCGCAGCCACGATGCCGCCCGTATGTACGGAAATGGTCCGGTTGGCGTCGGGCACGAAAATAAACTCGCCCGGCAGGCTTTCCATATTGCCATCGAAAGCCAGTCCAACCGCTTCCCGGTTTTTGTTAATCATCGGACTTCCCGAGTTACCACCAATAATGTCGTTTGTCGAAATAAAACACATCGGCTGTTTCAGCAATTCGGCTGGTGGGTTTTTCCAGCGAGCCGGCAAATCCCACGGAGCTTTGTTAGCAAACGAATAATTCCGGTCATACAACCCAGCAAACGTAGTGAGAATGGGGGCTTTCGTGCCGTTGTAATCGTACGATTTCACAACGCCATCGTTGATACGTAGCGAGAACGTAGCGTCGGGCGGAACGGCGGTTCCATACACATCATACAGCATCCGGCCCAACTGACCACGTAGCACTTCCTGCTTCTGACCCAGATCGCGCATTTGTAACGCGGCATTTCGATAACGCGAAAAACCGATACGCGCCAGCACCAGCATTGGGTCGTCGGAGACACTGGCGGCATAGGGGCGCGTAGCCAGTTCGCTCACAAAAGCAGGGTCTTGCAGTTTGGTATTCTTAACCAGATAGGCGGCCGCTTCTTTCGCCGTACGCATCTTGCCATCAGGACCAGTCAGAGCCGTTTTTACGTAAGGGTCGTCGTTTCCGAGTGCCTGTTGTGCTTCGGCTAGGTGAGCCGCCAGATAAGCCTCGTCCAGCGCCAGACTTTTCACAGGCGGAGATATCATCAGGCCACGTGCCCGTTCGGCGTCCTGTGGCCGGGAAGCGAGCAACTCGCTGTATTGAGACACTACGTTCGCAAAGGTCATCAACTCGCCCATGGTACGTTCGCTGGGACCGAGGTAGTTGGCATCATTGAACAGCTTACGCATTTGCGCAGTGTTGGCGGCAATATCATCCCAGGTTTTAAGCTGATCGGCTGGGAGATTTTTGGTTTTGGCTGCGGCTTTAAACTGGTTTTCGAAAACGCCTTTACGTGCCAGCAAACTCGCATCCTTCAAACCAGCCAGTTGTCCGCCGTAGGCTTTCAGGCTGTTATCATAGCTAAAAATTTCGTTGAGAACGCTGTCACTTTTGGCCGTTGCATTATAGATTTTCAAAGCCGCCGACCGATTTTGTAAAAGCTGAATGGTAGCAGGTGTCTGCATATCGCGGTCCATTTCCAGTTCGGCAACGGTTTTGAGCCGTTCGGTATGGCCCGGATTACCAATTACAAAAATTGGCTCGCCATCACGAATACCATTCGGATTGAATTTGAAGAAGTGCGTCGTTTGCAGTGGCTTGCCGTTGTCGTAAACCCGAAAGAACGAACAATCCAGCGCGTAACGTGGATACGTAAAGTTGTCGTAATCGCCCCCGAAAAAGCCAAGTTGCAATTCGGGCATAAACACCAGACGCACGTCGTTATAGCGTTTAAAGCCATAAATGGAATAACGGCCGCCGTTGTAAAACACAATCGTCTGCAACTCCAGCCCTTTCCAGCCATCCTTCTGGCCGTATTCCTGCTTGATTGCCGAAAATGCTTCTTCACGCGCCTGCAACTTTGCCTGCTCCGACGTAGCGCTATTCATGGCATCCTGCACCCGCTTCGTGATGTCTTCGATTTTCACCAGCTGGTCTACGAACAAACCTTCAACTTTCCGTTCTTCGGCGGCTGTTTTGGCAAAGAAACCGGTCGCGTTCAGGTCTTCGCCTTTCCGCGTAACACCCGTTCCCGACTCGCGGGCGCAGTGGTGGTTGGTCATGACAAGGCCATTCGCCGACACGAACGAAGCCGAGCAATAATCAGCGAAACGTAGCGACGCCAATCGAGCTTCCTCGAACCATTTTTCGTCCGGGGTGAATCCATACGTTTTACTGAAAAACTCTTTGGGTGGATTATCAAATGTCCACATCTTGCCCAAATCGAGCGGGCCACCCTGAGAGGAATCAGTACGTATCGAGGCTGTGTTGGCAGGTATCGATTGAGCCAGCACCAGATTCTGTTGAGTAACAAATAGCGTAGCCGACAGTGCGGCCAGGCGAAGCACAGGTTGTATCATTAATGACCAGTGTTTTTTTAGGGCAAGTTAGCCAAATGTTCTCAACAGCTACTACCCCGCTTTCTGTACTAACGAAAGTTGGTAGAAAAATCAGTTATGATACTTTTTTGTTTTCCAGCCTATCATCATTTAGCAGCCAAACTACGTATGCACAATAAATCAGCGAATACACGACGAGATTTTCTACGCCATCTGGGAGCAAGTGCATCAGCGCTCTCCCTGCCGCTTCTGAGTTATGCCGATAATCTAACGTATCAGCGCGAGTACAATCGCGTGCATTCGTTAGTCACCAATCCGTACGGTACAGAATTAGGTCAGCCCGGCCGCAAGCTGGGGATTGCTTTAGTTGGATTGGGCTACTACAGCAGCGGCCGATTGGCACCAGCTCTGCAAGAAACACAATATTGTCGACTGGCTGGTATCGTGACCGGTACGCCTGCCAAAGCCGACGAATGGATGAAGAAATACAACATTCCAAAAGAGAATGTGTACGATTACAAAACCTTCGACCGGATTGCCGACAATAAAGATATTGACGTTGTCTACGTAGTGCTGCCTAACTCCATGCACGAGGAGTTCGTCATACGGGCGGCTCAGGCCGGGAAGCACGTCATCTGTGAAAAGCCGATGGCGATTTTTCCGAAAGCGTGCCAGAATATGATCGACGCCTGCAAAAAAGCGAATAAACAACTAGCCGTTGGTTATCGACTTCATTACGAACCATTTACAAAAGAAGTGATACGTCTCGGGCAGGAAAAAGTGTTTGGCCCGGTCAAATTCATCGAAAGCAGCGACGGCTTCCGCGTCGGCGATCCGAAGCAGTGGCGGATGAAAAAAGCAATGGCTGGTGGTGGCCCGCTAATGGACGTTGGCATTTACGCCGTGCAGGGCTCGCGCTACGTAACGGGTGAAGAACCGATTTCAGTAACGGCGCAATTTTCGCCCAAAACTGAGCCGCAGAAATTTACGGAAGTGGAAGAGACGATGTTCTGGCAATTCCAGTTCCCGAGCGGTGCGGTGTCTAATTCCACAACAAGCTACACGGCTGGCATTGAGCGGCTTCGGGCGTCCTGCGAGAAAGGCTGGTTTGAATTATCGCCCGCGTTTGGCTATGGCCCTTTAAAAGGAATGACCAGCAAAGGCCCCATCGAGCTGCCCCATGTGAACCACCAGGCAGTACACATGGACGGCATCTGCAAGGACTTACTCGACGGCAAAACACTTCCCAACCACGTAACAGGCGAAGAGGGGTTGAAGGACGTAACGCTCCTGCAAGCCATTTACCAGGCCGCCGAAACGGGTAGGAAGATTACTTTGAAAGGTTGATACGTTGCTTTTTTGTCATGCTGATTTTGTCATGCTGACGAAGGAAGCATCTTAACGTATCCTTATTTGAATATCAGGAAAATTTAAGATGCTTCCTTCGTCAGCATGACAAAAAACCTCAATGATGATGTTCTTCTTCCTCGTCAGCCGGGGCAGGGATTTGACTACGTAGGTTGCTGGCCCAGTCGGCAATGAGTTTGGCTTCTTCGGGCTTTAGCTTGGCATCATGGTGAATCCAGAGATAAGAACCCAGCGGCATCCAGCCATCGGTGACAGCTTCGCCAACTTCTTCGAGCTTATGTCGGGCTCTTTTTGGCGTATAAGTCGTGAATTCCGAGAAATTAAGTTCGTCTTTTCCTTCGTCGATGTGATGACTTAGCCACCACGCAACAGGCTGGATATTGTCATACCACGGATACGTAGTATTGTTAGAATGGCAGTCGTAACAGGAACGTTTTAGTACCGTCTGCACATCGGCTGGCACGGCATACTTTGTGGCAATATCGTTGGGCGATGGGGCTGTTGACTGATTCTTTTCGGGGCGAAAGAATTGAATGACAACAAAAACAGCTAAAAGGCCAAGCAAGATTTTACGGAGCATAGATTAGATCAGATTATGTGAATCTGGTCTAAATATAACGCTCTGAAAATCTCATTCCCAAATTACTCCAGCGCCTGTATCAAGGTTTGAGCTTTACGAATGTTATTATTAACCCGGTCACTTTCAATCAGACCATCGCGCAGGCGGATGATGCGGTGAGCGTATTCGGCAATGTCTTCTTCGTGCGTCACCATAATCACCGTATTGCCTTTGCTATGAATCTGGTCGAACAGATCCATGATTTCGTACGATGTTTTGGAATCAAGGTTCCCGGTTGGTTCATCGGCAAGCAGGATACTTGGATCGTTGACCAGGGCGCGTGCTACCGCCACCCGTTGCCGTTGCCCCCCGGACAGTTCGTTCGGACGGTGACCGGCCCGGTTTTCCAGACCAACATTTCGAAGTGCCATCATGGCTTTTTCGGTACGGTCGGCTTTATTATAACCCGCATAAATTAGCGGTAACGCTACGTTCTCGAGCGAGGTTTGACGAGGCAGCAGGTTGAACGTCTGGAATACAAAACCGATTTCTTTATTACGTACCTCCGCCAGTTCGTTTTCGCCCATGCGGCTCACGTCCTGATTATTCAGAACGTATTGCCCTGAAGTCGGTGAGTCCAGGCAGCCCACAATATTCATCAGCGTAGATTTGCCCGACCCCGAAGGTCCCATAAACGCTACGTATTCGCCTTTCTGAATATCGATAGTGATGGATTTTAATGCATCGACCACTTCGGTTCCCATAACGTAGCGCTTGGCAATAGTGCGTGTTTCAATGATGTTCATACTGACTTGAGTTATCTGGATGCTACGCCTGCAGCTGCCACCGCAGCCATCCGCCGACGACGTTGAAAGTAATTTCGAATGAACAAACCTGTCAGGATAATAACCTCAACCGACTTTGTTTCTCCGTTTTCGTCTACAGTAATATCACCTTGTTCTTCAAAAAACCGGCGAGTCAGGTCATAATTGACAATCTCTTTTTCGGGTGATCCATCGGCGTTTTCGCGAATCATATCCCATTCCCGCATCAGTACGTTGTGCCGCTTCCAGAGATAGTTAGACCCATTATTCAGTTTCAGTTCGGCACGTTTTCCGAAACTGAACTCAATGGTACCTATAATCTGGTTGTTGGCGTTGATATCGTGAATATTGACCGACTGAACAAGAAAACCCATTACGTCGAACCTTAACTGAACATTGTTTAGGAAAGCGTCTACGTCACGGCTAAATCCGTTTCGGTGCATTCCACCCACCACCTGACCATCTTGCATAAGGCTAATTTCGCGGCTGAAGGCTTCTTTCACCCAATTCAATTTCCGGCTCATCAACAGATTCATTTAAGTTAACAAGCAAAGCTACCTTATTGCAGGAATTTTTGACGACTGTTTTCGACCGACGCCAATTTTTCCTGATAAATCGCCTGAAACGCCTGATAGTCGGCAGGTTTGGCTGCGGCCCGGTATTTGTCCATGCCGTTTTGCGCGTAGTCGAACAGGCTTAGATCCAGACACAACGTAACGTAGGTTTTAAGCAGTTCGGCATTGTCTTCATTGAAAGGCAAGGCCGTCAGCACCAGTTCATACGCTCGTTTGGTTTGCTTCTGTTGCTGTTCAAACTGAGCGGCCGATGCGGTAATACGTCCATTCAGCGGGGCGAGCTTCAATGCATTTTTGTAGGCTTGCCTTGCCTTTGCTACGTTCCGGGTACGTTCGTAGGTCTGTGCCAGCCAATAATCCCGCTCAGCCTGGTATTGAGGTAGAATGGTTTTCTTCGCCATCGTTTCCGCCGAGCCAACGCTACGTCGGAAGGCTGACAGACGTATGGCCGCTACGTTCCGTAACGACAAAGAAACAGGATTAACAAGGGTAGAATCGGGCAAACCCGCCAGAACCAGTTGCGCGTTACGCCACTGCAACTGATCGAGAAAATCGTTTGTCAGTGCCACACCAGCTGCCGTTTTCAGATTGGGACTCTGAATGGTTTCCCAATACGCCCCCCGGTTCGGATCATCAATTCGATACGTTGCGTAGAAGGCTTTCTCCAGATCGGTCTGGGGTTTGCGTTCCTGATAATACACCTGTTTAATAGCCGTTACAGCCGGATCGTTTTTGGAAGCTGTTTCCCAGAGCGATTGCGCTAGTACCGGGTTGTTGGCTTTGGTATAAGCAACAGCGCGGTAGTAGATCGACGTAGTATCGCTATTGTAACCAAAGGTTTCGGCGGCTTTTCCGAATAAACCTTGTTCCAGTTGCCACAAACCCGCAATCGATCGAAAAGCGGCCCCGTTTTGCTGGTTCACTTCTGCAAGCTGTTCCAGTAAACCGAAAGCTGTGGGGTGGTTGTACCTCTTATATTCGGTTACGGCGCGAGCCAATAGCAAATCGTCCGAAAAATCCTGGTTAACAGGCATGGTTGAAACCTTCTGTAACGTAGCAGCCAACGTAGCATTCGGGCGATTATCGGCCAGCGCATAATTATACAAACTGGCAAATCGACCAACGCTTAATCCTTCTTTTATTACGTCGCCACTGAGCCAGTCGGGTTGGTTGGGTTGGGACGTATCGGCTTGAGCGACCAGCCGTAAAGCCAGCGCATTGGCCTGGTACGACTCATACGACGATTGTGCTACGTTGCGAGCTAAGGTTGAATCGGCAAGCAGTACTTTCGGGTTACGTGCATACAAGGCCAGCAGATTCGACTCGGGCACTTCATCGCGATTTGCGTTGCTCGCGGCATTTGTAAAATAATAGTACGCTGAATCGGCTACGCTGGTGCGGGAGTAAAGGTACCCCAAATTGTTTTGCAATTCGCCACTGCCGGGAAAGGCGCGAATGCCTTTTTGCAGCGCTTTGACCGCTTCAAAAAAAAGATTTGACTGAAGATATGCCTGACTCAGTCCTATATAATCCTGCGGATTTGGCTGTTTCAGCAACGACTGGTTGTAGAAAAAAGCCGCCACTGGCTGATTATTCTGCGCCATCGCCATCGAGGCCAGCGCGTAGTTGGATTTGTGATTCTGAAACTCGCTTTCGAGTGCCCGCTGATAAAACGCATTAGCCGAGGTACCTTCTCCAGCGGCAAAGTAGTAATCGGCGAGTCCGTTGTAATAGCCCGCCATACTTTGCCGGAACGTAATGTCGCTGCCGAACACCAGCATAACCACGACGCCAAACACAGCCACTACGCGAAACAAACTCAATTCCAGGCGCCTGGGTTTGTAAAGCACGCGATATACAGGCAAATTCTGCTGATAAATAGGCCAGAAATTAATCAGGACGTACGCCAGAAAAAACACGCCCATTACCAAATGTGTATCGACAATAAGATCTTCAAATAACTCCACTAATGGGTCGTTGGCAGTGGCGAAGGTGTACGCAATAGTCAACGTAGTGATCAGCGCCAGTCCGACATACAGAAAGGCACCTGAATCTCGAAATGAAACGGTATCCTGTTGCTGAATCAATCGCCGGAAACCCCAGATACCCAGTGTTATCGAAATCAGATAGATAAGAAATGGGCTGATGGACAGAATATCCCAGTCAATCGATTTCGTATTTTTCAGCCAGATAAGTATCAGGTTTACAAAATACAAAACACTGATAAACAGCAGATTATTTACACCCAGCACTCGCCGTGGTCCTAGCTGCGTTGGTGACTCTTCCGTTCGGCCAACCGATGTGAGCCAGACCAATCCGGCAATAATTTCGATGGAAATAAAGAAAATGAATCCGGCACTGTATACCAGTAAAACCGGCATTCCGTAGCTCACCAGCGCCATCGCCGGAAACGCAATGGTCGACAACGTAGCAAGGCCGATCGCTATCAGGCCCGTTAGCAGACCAAAAACAGCCAGTCGAATCAGGATAGGATAATCGGAACGAAAGGCGTGAAAGTAATAACTCACCGACCCAAACAGGAACGTGAGCAACATAAAAATATAATTGCTCTCCAGGCCCGGAATTTCGAGCATTTCCCAACGAAAAAAAGCCAGTCCGAGAATCAGTATGCCCATGCTCACTAGGTAGCGTATCCGGTCGAAACGGGTAACAGCACTGATAATCAACACAAACGCTACTCCAACTCCGGTCAGCAGCGCCGTGGCCACTTCGGGACGTACCTGCATACTACCGGCTAGAAACTGCTCGGAAACTGCGTAAGCTTTTCCATCGACAGCGTAATCGAGCAGACCATCGGTGAAAGAATGAAAAATGACAGGAACTTCGTTCAGTTCGCTCAATACGTCCCAACGGACAACATTTCCGAGGCCACGTACCCAGGCAATAACGAATCCTACTAAACTGATAATGAGTACACTAAAACTGACTAAATAGGCGAACCGGTAAGGCTGGCGCCAGTCGTTCCAGAAAAATAAAGATGACATGAAAGAAAAACGTAACAGATGATACGTTAGTGCATAATTGCCAACGTATCATCTGTTAGAATTGGTGCTACGTAGCAAAAGTACTACGTGTCTGTATCAGTTTCAGTCTAATTTCATCCAAAGCCATTTTGAGGTCACCAGCAATACCGAGAACAAAAGTAAAAGAAAGATGACCCAGGGATTTGGAAGGAAGGATTTCCAGGGAATGGTAGACTTTGGTGAAGCCATCGGTTAGCGCCCTCCCAGCGGAATCAGGTAGCCAACGGATACCATCAGGTTTTGGGGATTCAGTTTATCGCCATTCTCATTGGTGGAAAATAGATAGTTGTACCGGGCTTCCAGTTGAACCGCTCCCGGACCCGCTTGCATTGAAACCCCTGCCCCGCCGGTGGCTCCGAACGAAAAACGGCCCGTACCCGTCAAATCGATCTCCTGCGAACCCGATTGCCCAGATTCCATAAACGAAGCCGTACCGTTCATTGTATAAGTTGCCATCGGTCCCGCATTGACGAAGAACCGAAGGTTTGGCTGACCGAAAGAGGCTTTCAGCAGCAGGGGAACCTCCAGAAGACTGTATTTCAGTTGGATGTAATCACTGCCCAAATTCAGCCGAGTGCCGTATTGACTGTACAGAATTTCGGGCTGTATGGAAAAAGATGGTCCACCAATATTGAACATGACACCCGTATGAAAACCCGTAACGCGAGCAAACTGAACGCCAGATCCCAACGCTGAAACATCCATACCGGTTATTTTTGATGAGTTAACACCGGCGCGAAATCCAATCCGGAATCGGCTCTCTGCAGCGGGTGCATGAACGACTCTAGGGGGTATTTGTTGCGGGTGCGAAACTTTAGAGACGGGCGTTGCCGCTGGCTGAACGATCGCCATTGCTGGCGCTGGTGTTGCCGCCGGACGTTGAGTATAGGTGACAGATGAAGCCACTTTTTTTGCCGGACTCGTGGTTGTTCGGGCAGCGGGCGCAACCGATTTACGGGCGGCTGGCTTGGTTTGCGCCTGAAGGTTGGCTGAATTAACCAACGTAGCGGTCATAATGCTTATGAAGTAGATAACTGACTTTTTCATGAGAATGGTTATTGATTTTTCGTGAATTGAGTTGATTAAAAATTGATTGATTTGATGAAACAAAGTTCGGCTCAACCGACCTCCTCAATCATCAGCAGATGTTCGTAATCTGACTACGCAGATCTGCGTATTTTGCTGATTTTCTGCCAACTTTACGTGTCGATTCCTTCCGTAAACTCCTATGAAAAAGCTGCTTATCTGCCTGTTCCTATCGAGCAGTTTGTTCGCCCAAACCAAAACCGATAGTCTGGAAAAAGTGCTGTTGACAACGCCCGCATCGCAGCGTCCCAAAACCCTGCGGGAACTGTGTAATGCGTATTTGTCAACCGACATACGAAAAGGAATTTTCTATGGGCGAAAAGCATTAACCGAGGCCGAAAAACTGGCCGACGAAGAGGCTATCATGCGTTGTAATCTGGCGCTAAATCGGGCATATGTGTTTTACGGCAATAGTGATAGCATAAAGTATTTTTCTCAAAAAGCGCTGCCATTAGCTATTAAACTCAAAAACGACTCCTCTACGTCACGGGCCTACATGGGATTAGGAAATGCGGAGTTTTACAAAGGAAATTTTGAGAGCGCACTCGGCTATTATTTACAGGGGATTCCGCCTGCCGAGAAAGCTAATGACCTTTTTCAAGCTTATAGTTTACAAAACAACGTAGGAACCGTCAACATGAGATTGGGGCGCAGGTCGGAAGCAGAAAAGAGTTTTTTGCAGGTAGCCAACTACTTCTCTACCCATAAACTTCCCAAACCGAGCGATATTGTGAGTCTGGGCTATGTGTACACTAACCTGGCTACGATCTGTTATATATCTAATCGCTACAAAGAAGCCCTGGATTATGCCAATAAAGCCGTACGTATCGGCCAGCAGCAGCAAAACGGTCACCTATTGGCGCGTTCCTATGCCGAACAGGGAAATGCCTATCAGAAATCTGACCGGCCCGATGAGGCTTTAGCCGCATTTCTAAAAGCTTGTCGGGCCGCCCGTGAGGTGGGTGATGAGTCCGCGCTCATTGTGCCGAGTGCGGGTGCGGGCAGTATTTTTCAGGTAAAAAACCAGTTGGATTCTGCCACGAAGTATATCGATCAGGCCCTGGCTGTCGCCAAGAAGTTCAACGACAAAAATTATTTAGCTGAGATTTACCAACTGCAAGTACAATTGGTATCGGCCAAGCGGGAGTATAAAAACCTGAACCTCTATGAAGAACTAGCCCGAACGTATCGGGATTCGGTGAACAACGAAACCATTGCTGAGAAAATCTCAGAAACGCAGGTAAAATACGAGACGGCAAAGAAAGAAAAGGAATTACTTGAGCAACGTGAACAGAATTTTCGCCAGCGTACGTGGCTTATTACATTAGCTCTCAGCCTATTGGCTTTACTCCTATTGGGTTATTTATACTACAGCCGTTCACGGCTCAAACAGAAAGCGCTATTGGACGCGGCCGTTATTCGGGAGCAGCAGTTGGGCTTGAATGCAGTTATTGAAGCGCAGGAAGCCGAGCGCCGACGTATCGCCAAAGATCTTCACGACGGAATTGCCCAGGAACTGGTTGCGCTCAAACTGGGGTTTAACGTATTACAGAACAGACTCGGCAACGTAGCACCCGCCGAAGCTCAGCGACTGGAGGACTTATCGTCGCAATTAAATGACTCGTGTACGGAAGTCCGCAACATCGCGCACGTAATGATGCCGCCCACCTTAGAACAGCATGGCTTAGTGCCCAGTCTGGAAATGCTGCTACGTAACAGCCTTGAGCCGGTGGGCTTACAAACTGAATTCGACCATTTTAATTTGCCAACGCGCCTAAATGAAAAAACGGAACTGGGTTTATACCGCATTGCTCAGGAATTGCTCAACAACGTACTGAAACACGCCCAGGCGGATAAAGTAATTCTGCAATTGTATCAGGCGGGGAACAACCTGATTATGCGGATCGAAGACAATGGCAAGAGCTTTGACTTCGACGAAGCAAAGCGCAGAGGCAGCATGGGATTACTGAATATTTTGAGTAGAGTTAGTACGTTAAGCGGTACGTACACCTCCGAAAAGGGCGAACCTACAGGAACAGTTGCAACGGTACGTATACCGGTTGATTAACGAATACATCAATTAACGTTTTGCTGGCGCCAGCAATTCAGCAAGTTAGCCCACCAATTTCTGCTGGATGGCAAACCGCACGAGCCCAACAATTCCGTTGACGTTGAGTTTCTGGATGAGGTTATTGCGGTGCGTATCGACCGTTCGGGGAGAGATGAATAACTTTTCGCCGATTTCGGTGCTGGAATATCCTTCGGCCACGAGTTTCAGGATTTCAACTTCCCGCTCCGAAAGCTGAGTTAGGAGGGAGTTGGTTGGTTGCTGGGACGTATTGAGTAGAATTGAAGCCACTTCACTGGTAAAATACGTACCGCCTTCCGCCACTCGTCGAATGGCCTCGCTAAGTTCTGTTTGCGAGGCATTCTTGAACAAAAAACCTTTGGCTCCCTTCCCAACGGCAGCCTGAATAACTTCTCTGACGTTGAGCATGGTGAGCATAATAATACTCACGCCTAGGAAATCCCGACTGATTTGCTCCGTTGCCGAAATACCGTCCAGCATGGGCATCTCCACATCCATCAGAACCACCTGAGCG
Source organism: Spirosoma profusum (assembly GCF_014699005.1). Taxonomy (GTDB): domain Bacteria; phylum Bacteroidota; class Bacteroidia; order Cytophagales; family Spirosomataceae; genus Spirosoma; species Spirosoma profusum. The sequence continues at coordinate 393,027 of NZ_JACWZY010000002.1, read as the reverse complement.
TGTTTGCCACTTCGCAATAAGTCGATCACCTCCTGCCCATTGCTCGCTTCACCAACCACCTCGACAAAATCCAGGCTTTCCAGCAGCGACCGAAATCCACGTCGGACCAACTGGTGATCATCAGCGAGAATAAGTTTAATCATAGTTCAGCAACCGGAGTTTGCATCGAGTGCGCCAACCTTATTTGCGCTACAGCGTCTCCGCCCGGCCTAAGCAAGGTATTAAAAAAACGCATTCGTATCCAACAGATTAGCTATAGGGAAGCCTTAAACATTATCTGTGCTTTTCAGTGCCCAGAAGACCAGCACGGGTTGGAAAAACAATCGAACAAACCGTTTTAGGTCGGTATCTAAACCAGGCATACTACGTCTCTTAACGTACTGAGAAATATTACCCGGAAAAACAGCCGTGAAAAATGCAGCCGCTACTTTTCCAATCGTTTTTTGGTGCTCCTCATCGGTTAAAATCAACGTACTGCCCAATGCGATTTCGACGATACCGGAATAAACTACGGTATCATCTTTCTTCAATGGAATCGGGTCTGGGACCTGCGCCTGAAACTCTCTGCGGGCAAATGTCAGGTGTCCGATCCCCGCTAAAATCAGCGACCCGCCCAATAAAATCCGGGCAGCTTTTTTTATGTTTTCCTGATTGATCATAATGTTTCTTTCAAGTCTGTATGTACTGAATACTAATAGTCTATCAATCTATTTTGTTTTTGAACGAGTGTTTTTCTCGCTTGTGGACCCCATTTAAACTGTTCGGGACAGACGAAATTGATATGTCACACAGAGCTGTTGATACTATTTACCATAAACTTTATGTTACTATTAATAAAAAATAATTACCATTTAGTGTGTATCTCTAGCAAATAATTACTATCTTCATACTCTTATCATTTATGGGTTAGTGTCCCCGCTCTGGCCGCTTGGCTGTGCGGGGCATCTTTAATGGGCTGATTTTTAGGTTCAATGAGGGAGTTTTATTTGCCAGAACACACCTAAAAATCAGGCCGTTATCGCATAAGTATGGGCGGGATGATTATCCTGATTTATTGCATAATTCTTCGTCCACTAAACCTGATGTGATTTCATGAAGTTATATAGGCACACCACCTCACCGGGCATGATTACAAGCATCAACGAATTTCCCACCCGCCAACAGCAAGTTTTACAATATCTCCTTACACAGCCCAACTACGTAACGACGCCAGCCGTATTGATGGAAAACATAAGTGGCCCCACCGGCGAGGTCATTAAGGCCATCTGGGAACTTATGCGAGTAGGACACGTTTGTCAGATTCCCTCAGAAGACAATTTCGTACAACTCAGATTGAGCGATGAAATGGCGGGGCGCCTTTTAGTCATTACCAAACAGGAGCAGGCCTTTTATCGATACATAGGCAATACAAAATATTGACCCGCAGGGGCATTTAAATGACAGTTCAGCCTCTTTTTCTGACACTTCATCCAGCTTACTAATGGGCTTGAGTCGCCGAGCGCCTAGTTTCGTCCGTCAACTGACAAACGAAACAACCAAATACGCTCAATGGACACGATTCAATTACCCCACTTTACCACGAAACGCTCGATTCCGATTGCCGCCATCGAATACCTTGAGGCTATGGGCAACTACACTACTTTATACGTAGTGGGCCAAAAGCCGTTGCTGGTCGCCATTACGCTCAAACGGCTGGAAGAACGATTACCCAACTTTCTGCGAATTCATAAAGGCACACTGGTGAATCCGGCACACATTATAGCGTATCGATACCGCTACGTGGAAAGTCCCTTTGTTGAACTTTCTGAATCGAGGCAGCTTTCCATTTCCCGCCGTCAGACCCGCCGTCTGCGTCCTCAGCTGGCCAGCCATAACCGAGCGTTAGCAGCTTTGCCAATTGCCTAACCAGACCTACCATTTTTTGTCTGATTAGCAAAAACATTTTGCATTATCCCTAACAATTTGCATTAAACTACCGTTTAATCAATTAACGCCTGACTTTAGTGCAGGCTTTGCATATTGCGTCGTGGCAGCTCACCTCAGCCGCACAGCCTTCAAAGTTGAGGTGACCCCCGTAGCACTGTTCATGCCTGTTCGGTGTCGGGGGTTTTTATTTTTACGGCCTTTCCGATATATCTCAACATCGTATTTATGTCCTACAGCGGTGTTACTTGCCGACTACGTAACACCACTCTTTTTACCCCGAAAGTATCCCGGCTGTTTATTTTTGACGTCGATTCAAGGGGCATACACAACATAATTTTCGCTACGTAGTTTATTTCATCTGACATAACTGTCTTCCACCAGGTGAACACTACGTTTATTTCGATTAGTTTACTATCAATCGGGTTACTGATAACCACCGAGGCAGCGATGGCCCAAACCCGCCCTACCCAACGTCGACGATTTTTGGGGCTTGGACGTAGCCGCGAAGAGGTTATGCAGCGACGCGAAAAACGGGAAAAACCTGAACAGCCCTGTATTTATTTCCCGCAGGCACCTCAACCCGGCGAATGGCGTAGATCGGTAGGGTTAGTTTTTACGGCTACTCCACCCGAAATAACCGAAGAAGTTCGCGTTTCAGTACCGGCTATTGACTTGAATCTTCAGCGCGGCCTGACGAAAAACCTTTACGTAGTGGGCCGTCTGCAAACGCAGTTTATACAGAATAGCCTGAATCTGGGACTACGCTATGCCATGCCGCTTTCTGAGAAATGGTTCGTATCGGCTGGCTACGATATAAACGGCTGGATGGGCGTTCTGAAAATAAGGGATGTATTTGATGCTCAGGCGTATGGCGTATCGAACTATCCGAACGTATCGGTAGGTTACCGACTCACCCGCACCCTTCAGTTAATGGCACGTACCGAAGCCATTTTTGATTTTTATTACCATTCACAGGTAGGTAGCCTGTCTGTCGATTACCACCGCCCCCAACTGAGCGGAGTAGCTTTTGCGTTTGCCCTCGAACAGCCTTTCTATAAAAAACAGCACGTAACATTAGGCATACGAGCAGCTTATTCCCGATTCAACTGGCAATTCTGGTCGTTGTACGAGACCTTCGACCGCCCATTATTTTACCCGCAACTTTTTTTCGGCTTTATTTTATGAAACTCTATCCTATTTGGCTGATTAGTCTGGCGTGGCTACTGGTCGTAGGATGCCGACAGATTTATGAAGCTCCCGTACCTTACACTGGGCCGGATATTCCAGGAGCCGGAAAATTCACTACGTCGATTCGGCAATCAATGGAAGGCGTTTATAGTGTTACCGATGGCTCCGACCGATTTGGCGATCAGATGGTTGTGAAGTGGACGTATCTGCGCGAAGGAAACGACACTACGTATTACCTCTCCATGTTCGCCGGTACCGATGCTACGTATTTTTCGCTGGCAGGTCAGCCACAAGTCGATAGTTTAGCGCTGGCGGGTTATTGGCGAAAATTGTCCAATACGGAGACCGGACTGGCGGAGTTTGCTGTGCAGATGAAGCATAATGGGCAACTTCAGAATTATGCAGGACGATTAGCCACTGGTGATACGTTGGTGATTTCAGGTCTGTATAACGATGATAAAGCGAAGCCCACCCGTCGACTGACGTTAACCTATAATCGGCCTCTTAATCCTGAGCCCTTCGCCATTCTGGCGCACCGCAGCGGTGGACGAACGTCTGACTTATTGCCTTCGTCGGAAAATTCGGTTGAGATTATCAAACTGGCATCACGACTGGGCGCAACGGGTATTGAAATAGACGTACGTTATACAAAAGACGGCGTTCCTATCTTATATCACGACAATAATCTGAATTTGCGATTGATCCAAAAAAATGGATTGAACGGCCCTATTGAGGATTATACGTACAAACAATTGACAAATCTGGTTCGCCTGATAAACGGTGAAAAAATACCAACGCTGGAAGAAGCGCTGGAAGCGGTTGTTGTCAATACGCCCCTATCGTTCGTCTGGCTCGATACAAAGTATATTGGTCCAATGGCGCCTATTCAGGCCATTCAGCGGAAGTATCGGGAACGAGCCGCGCAACTTGGTCGTAATGTGCAGATTGTCATTGGTATACCCAGCACCGAAGCGCTGGCTTCGTATGAGGCCCTAGCCGACAAAACTAATACGCCTATTCTTTCGGAACTTGACACTGCCATAACCCGTACTACGTTGAATTCGCCAATCTGGGCACCCCGCTGGACACTCGGCCCGCAAATCGACGAAGTTCGAGCGATGCAAAAAGAGGGTAGAACTGTTTTCGTCTGGACGCTCGATGAACCCCAATTTATTCGGGAGTTCATCAACGAAAGCCGATTCGATGGTATTTTATCGAATTATTCAACACTGGTTGCGTATCACCATTACACCAAGCAATAAAACCGATGCAACCTCGCATTCGTATACTATATTGGTTGATTGCCTGGCTCTTCGGCTCTTTGGGAGCGCGGGCACAGCAATCAGAAATTGACTCACTATTAAGTCAGCGGGGGCCATATGCCATTGTCGTTACGGCCGGAACGGGCTTGTCTTACTATTCAACGCATCTTGGCGTACCTCCTACGCTGGAAGCGGCCCGGGTTAGTCGATTCGGCTTTCCGGGAACGATTCGGGTTATGTGGTATCCTGACCATCGGCTGCGGGTAGGATTGGAAACAGGCTGGACAACACTATATAGCTACCGGGGTTTTATAGCAGGCGAGCGTTCGCAGGTTTACGTATCGACCACACCCATTTTGCTCATGTTTGCCATGCCGCTGGGCTGGCTGACGGGTACCGAACGTAGCTTTGCCCGCCGAATGTCGATTATGGGCGGAACCGGCGTTTATATAGTACGTTCGCGATTGAACTATGGAAATATCGTTAATGCCAGTACGTACAGCACGGGCTGGATGGCCGGTGCTTCGTATGCGCAACCCGTTGGTCGGCGTTTTCGGGCAGCGGTTGAATTAAAATGGTATGATGCTGTTGCCAGCGAAAATGCCGCTTTTGTTGCCGAAGTTCACCTGGTATGGCGCGCTTTTTCGTGGTAAAGCGTCGTTCTGATTGAAGACGTATTATGGAAAACACAGAAGAACACAGATCGATTTTATTTTTGAGCGATACCCAGGCGCCTATGTTTGTCGAGCGTCTGGTGCTACGTGCCCATCAGAACAAAAAGGCAACCCAAATCATTTTTGCCGAAATCCTGCGTATTCGTCCTGCCGTACTGTACTGGCTGGGCGACATCGTTTCGCTAGGATACCGCAACAATAAGTGGCGTATCATCGACCAGTTTTTGCTGAAATGCACCGAGGTACGTACCGCCGTGTATGCGCTTATGGGTAATCACGACGTAATGGGCCGTCCGAAGAAAGGAGCACGCAACTTCCAGAAACGCTTTCCAGATCACATTCCGACAGGCTACGTCAAAACTACCGATCGGATTGCAGTGGTTATGCTCAACTCAAATTTTGGCATTCTTTCGGCTGCCGATCTGGTGAAACAGCAAACCTGGTATGAACAAACGCTGGAAGAACTCGATAACGATTCGGCCGTAGACGTAGTGATTGTTACGTGTCACCACGCCCCTTACTCAAATAGCAAGCTGGTCGGTTCGTCGAAACTGGTACAGCAACGGTTCGTTCCGCCTTACCTGAAGTCGCAGAAGGCAAAACTATTCATTACAGGTCATTCGCACGCGTTCGAGCGCTACGAATTCGACGGCAAAACGTTTCTGATTATCGGGGGCGGGGGTGGCTTACGGCAGCCGCTCAATACGTCAGCCAACCGACTTCCTGATTTAGCCGCCGACTACAAACCGCTGTTTCACTATCTGTCCGTCCAGCGAAAAGGCAATGGCCTTGACTTAACTTCTTTTTGCCTGAAAAACGATTTCTCAGGGTTTTCGGAAGGTTATCATTTCGAGATTCCCGCTGAGATTGAAGAGGTTCCAGAGCCTTCATGAGGACGTAGTATTACTGTTTTTGTCATCCTGACGAAGGAAGGATCTTAAAGTATCCTAACACACGGATAAGGAAACGTTAAGATCCTTCCTTCGTCAGGATGACAAAAATTGACTACCCATACTTCACATTAACATCACTCCTCCGCTACGTTCCCAGCACCTAATTCGGCAAGCAGCGTTTGCCAGTACTGCGTGACAGCCGGATTATTTTCTTTAACGGCTGCGTTCGGCTCGAAGGGCAAAATCATCGTGATTTCGGGGCTGCCGATGGTGTATCGTTTGAGTTGCCTGGCATCGGCCTTAGCCCATTCATCGGCTTGGGCGTTGTCTTTAGGGGGAGTTACCTGAAAATCGCGCCGAGTGGCGCCTTTTACGCTCTCAATCATGTCGCTGAGGTAATACACTTTTACAGTCGCACCCGTTTCGTTCGCTCGCGCAATCACTGGCAGGCTAGCCCAGATGTCGGTTTCCTGATTCGATGCGCCGTCATTCTGCGTCATCAATTGTTGTAACACTCGCTGCCGGATTTGCCCTTTTTCACGCGTCAGCGAGAGGTTAAATTCAGTTTCGGCGGCTTCGCGGTCGGTAGGGCTGGCTGCTGATACGTCCTCCATTTCGGAACGTACCGTCAGGTTCAGGGCGCGCGCTTTGGACGTATTTTCATGGATGAAATAAACGTCCAATTTATCGCCTTTCTGCCGGATGTTCTGCTCGATGATATCAGTTATAGCCTGCTGATATTTCTGAGCTACAAACGACTTATTCACGTTCACGCTACGTGTTTTATCCAGAAAAATCAACGTGTAAACCGGTTCTTCCGAACGTACCGGTTTATCTTTTTCCGACGAACAGGCAACTGCCCAAAAAGTAAGTATGCAAATGATGATTAGTCGATTCATTACGTATTTGTAACGAGTACTACCGGAGTTCTTTTCACAACGTAGCAGCACCGCCGTTCTTTTTTGTGAATGATTAGTTATGCAACGTACTGTCCGAACGGACTTTACGATTCTGTTTATCCGTCTGAACTGTATTTACTAAAACGGCTCGAGAGGTCAGAAGGTTATCTTGCGTTCGATACTCTTCTTCCCAACCGACAATTTTGTGCGGAAATTTGCCCTCAAAAACAAAGACCATCGTGCGGTCATCCGTCGGGTATTCGAGAATGTACGATTTCAAAAACTTACCCGGATAAAGAACGCCTTCATAATCAGCCAACGTGGCTTTTGCAGGCAACGTTTTTAAAGGAATGTTACGTAGCTGTGTGATGGCCGTTCCCGGAATAAGCTGGATTTCACCAGTCGGTAATTTGTCGGGCTCCAGCCGGATCCGGTTCCAGAGTTCATCTTCAAGCCGGGTTTTGACTAAGGATTGGGGTTGGTCAGCTTCTTTCGTATCTGATGGCTGAGTTTGCACCTGATAGGCGTTGTCGCGGTACGTTAGTTGCTGATGACCATACCCTTCCCAAAGTTGTTTCGACGTATTGACAACCAACGTATTAGGAAAAATTGGATTATGAACTGGCGTCAAAACGGACGTAACAAATGACCCATCCGATGTACCCCTTCCAAATCGCCGGGTCAGATTTGACTTCAGCGTTAGTATCGCGTTTTCGTCGTTATCAGCGGGAGAAAGTGTATTGGGCAGAATGCTTTCTACTGTGAAAACCAACGTAGCTTCACCGGCATTCAGTACGCCTTTATAGGCTTGCTCGAGACGATACGTATTGACTTCCAAAAGATTACCTGCCCAATACGCGCCTTCTTCCGCATTCCAGCCGAAATCCAGTTGTAGCGTTGCCGGCTGGCTTGGTGGTGGCTTGGGATTTTGAAAAATGGTAGCCTTCATCGCAAAAGCAATAACTACGGCCAGCAACAGTACAAAAAGCAGGAAGTATCTGGTTACAAATTGTTTCATGGAGGTTAGTCCAAAGGCTGTTCGTACGCAAAATTCCGGCAGATTCGCTTATCTTACAACTGTTTATCGAAAACGATTTGCCAATCATGATACAACCTTCTACGCGGCTTCTACTTCTTCTTTATTTTGCCTTATTCATCGTTCGTTCTGTTTCAGCACAGGTTGAGAAAGCACCAGCCCGGCACGAAGGTGATGGGCCTTTCGGTAATCTCATTATTAGGGGTGTTACGTTGGTAAACAGCACAGGTGCTCCGCCGGTTGGGCCCGTCGATATTGTGGTCGAGAAAAACCGCATTGCGCAAATCAGACAAGTCGGTTTTCCGGGTGTTCCGATTGATGCCAAAAATCGTCCGAAAGCCGATCCCGGTGACAAAGAACTGAACTGCGAAGGCATGTATCTGATGCCCGGTTTTATCGACATGCATGGGCACATTGGTGGGCAGGCGCAGGGTGCGAATGCCGAATACGTATTCAAACTCTGGCTTGGCCACGGCATCACGACCATCCGCGACCCATCGTGCGGAAACGGACTTGACTGGGTACTGGAACATCGCGCCAAAAGTGAACGTAACGAAATTACCGCACCACGTATCAAAGCGTATACGGTTTTTGGACAAGGCGCTAAAGAACCCATCAGTACGCCCGAACAGGCACGGGCGTGGGTTCAACTGAACGCTAAACGAGGTGCCGATGGCATTAAATTTTTCGGTGCTGAACCTGCCATTTTTCGGGCCGCACTGGAAGAAAATAAAAAACTTGGTTTGCGGTCGGCCTGCCACCACGCTCAGTTGGAAGTGGCCCGAATGAACGCGCTGGCAACAGCTAAAGCTGGTCTGACTTCGCTGGAGCATTGGTACGGCCTGCCCGAAGCTCTTTTTGATGATAAAACCGTTCAGAACTATCCTGCTACGTATAATTACAACAACGAGCAGAATCGGTTCGAAGAAGCCGGAAACCTCTGGCAACAAGCCGCCAAACCCGGCTCCGAACGCTGGAATAAGGTGTTGGATGAACTTATCGCGCTCGATTTCACCCTCGACCCGACATTCAATATTTACGAAGCCAATCGCGAGTTGATGCTGGCCCGCCGAGCCGAATGGCACGACGAATATACGATGCCGAGTCTATGGCGTTTTTACGGCCCTAGCCGGATTTCGCACGGTTCGTACTGGCACAACTGGGGCACGGAGCAGGAAGTGGCGTGGAAGAAAAATTATCTACTCTGGATGGAGTTTATCAACGAATACAAAAACCGGGGTGGTCGCGTTACGACGGGTTCGGACTCCGGCTTTATTTACCAGCTCTACGGTTTCGCCTACATCCGCGAACTGGAGTTGCTACGTGAAGCGGGCTTCCATCCGCTTGAAGTGATACGTGCTGCTACGTTGAAAGGTGCTGAAGCTCTCGGCATGGCCGATCAGATTGGCTCTGTAGAAGTCGGCAAACTCGCTGATTTCGTGATTGTTGACCAAAATCCACTGGCGAATCTGAAAGTGCTGTATGGAACAGGGGCCATTCACCTCAACGACAAAAACGAAGTCGAGCGTGTGGGTGGCGTTACGTATACGGTGAAAGATGGCGTGGTTTACGACGCAAAAAAACTGCTGGCCGACGTTCGGAAGTTAGTAGCCGATGCAAAAACTAAAGAAAACTTCGAGATTACGCAGCCCGGTATGCCAACCAAAGCTGGAAAAGTAGGCGGTGGCAAGAACTAACATTAACGTACTGACCGCATCACTTCACCTAACTAGTTGGCTCCAGCTGAGTATCCTTGATACATGTGAGGGATAGTTTTACTTGACGACGTTCAGAAATAGTAACAACCTCACCTGCTTAAAAACACAAAGCCGAGTCTAAGCCCGGCTTTGTTTATGCGTTCCTTTAACTATATCTTATTCCTACGGTTTCACGACTCGAATCACCTGCCGCTGGTTAGCAGTACTCACCTGTAACAGCAACACCCCGGGCTGTGAGCCTAGCTCCAGCATCACCTGTTCCATTCCAGCGGCTCGCTCCAGGTGCTTCTGTTGTAAACGACGCCCTTTTTGATCCACCAACTCAATGCCGACCCGTTGGCCTTCTACACCATTGATTTCCACCTTCAGCTTCTGGTTTTCGACCGGATTACCCAGCACCCGAACCTGCAAGCCCGTTCCAGCTTCTCCTACGCCCACTCGTGCAGGCACATTGCAGAACGCCAGCCAGTTATAGGCATAAGTCGTCGACGTACCGCCCTGCTGCGCCCGTAGCGAGATTACCGGATTGTCGATATAGAGGTTTAATTGATATGGCCCCGGAGTCATAGTAGGCAACATTTCATTAACCACCGAGAAACTGATGAGGCTACCATTAGAGCCGCTGTATTGAGGAGTAAACGTGATCCGACGCTGAACTGGACTCAGCACCTCACAGCTTACCGTACTCACTCCAACAAAGGCAAAACTAGCTGGCTGGCAGGCAGCGAGCCAGTTGTAGACGTAACGGGCTTCAGGGTTGCCAGCCTGATTGGCGACTACAGAGACACTGGGGTTGTCACTATAAAGTGTCAGGCTATAAGGTCCGGATAAGGTTGTGGGTAACATTTCCTTAGTTACCGACAAGCTGACAGGATTACCGTTGGTGCCAGAATAAACAGGGGTAAACTGAACCTGATAGCTCCCTCGGCTGACATCAATTGTCTGACACTGGGCTGTAGTAATGGAACTGATAGCAAAGCTGCCAGGCAGAACTTGCAGAGCAACAACATTGGATGATGAGCCAGTACAACTTCCTTGTGTGCAGGTAGCTGAGATAGAATACGATCCGGGCTGAGAGAACGTATAGATGTTACCATTAGCCTGTCCTACTCCTCCGACAGGAGTCCAGTTAAGGGTACCTGAGCATCCTGTGGCGGTGACGGAGATAGGTTGACTGGCTACCAGGGGGCTGGCCGATAGGGTCGGAGTGGTTATTGGGTTAATGACGTAGTTGAGTATAGCAGGCTGTCCCAGACATTCGGTTGCAGGATTGAATTGGCGGTCGTTATTGAGATCAATGTAAGGTGTAAACGTTTCACTGATAGTTCCGGTAATAGTTGGGTTGGACAACGTATAAGGACCATAAGAGCGGCTGAAGTACTCAATGCCTACCTGTATAGCTTGCCGCTGGGTCTCAAGTGGTACACCTTGAAACACTATATTTCCATTTGAATTTAATTGTTCAATAAAGCGAATGTTAGCCGTCGGTACGTCAGCCGTCAACATACCCACCACCAGAGAGCTGCCGTTGCAAATAGTTATGAGAGCTGGTGCGGACAACGAGTTTGAGATGACGGCTGTAGTGCTGCTCGAAGCTGTATAACTAAATATAGCTGAAGGACACGTAGCAGCAAGTGGCGATGATATAGTGGGTAAACTACCTGCGTAAGTTGTAAGACCAGGCGAAAGGAATAAAAGGGTACTAAAAATGATGTAGGCTAAAGGTTTTTTCATACCGGAGCTATGATTGGTAAAAATTAATTTGAATGAAAATAGTTAATTGCAACCTACTACAAAAAGCATTTTTTGCATAAATTCTATAAAAATTCATAAAAATACACTTAACGTATTGTTTGATTTGCGCTGATTTGCCTACGAATTATCATTGGTAGAATCAGAACCCCAACACTGCTGAATAATAACGAGAAAGCGGTTTGCACGGCGTGCATGAACGTAGCAGCCACTACGGCTTTTGTCTCGGGCATTCCATACAGCATGAGCACCCGGCTCACCAAAAAGTGATACGTTCCTAAGCCACCCTGCGTCGGTACGGCCAGTCCACCCAGCGAACTAACCGTTACCACGGTCAAGGCCGCCGAAGGAGGTAGCGAAAGTGTCTGGACGGAAGTAAAAAACAAGACATACGCAATGATAAATGATAGTGTATTTCCCATCACTGTCAGCACAACAAACAATAGAGGCTGCTGCAACTGCCGAATACTGAGAAAGCCTACCTGTACGTCGCGCCCGATTCGGATTATGCGCCCAACGAACGCATATCGCTGAAGGTACTCACGTTTCCAGAGCCAGTAAAGCAAGCCGCTACAACCCGCAAGTCCTACCAACAAACCAACCATTAAAATACCGCTCGATTTTGTATGTGGTAATCGGGACGTAATGGGTGTGAGCAAACCCGTCAGGTAATTAACCATACGCGCCGACTCGAGCAGTGCAGTCAGGCATATCAGGACGACAAGCATTAATAGATCGATGACCCGTTCGGCTACTACCGACCCAATCCCTTTGGCTAGTGGAACTCCATCGGTTCGCTGAAGCGTGCCGCAGCGCGTTAGTTCGCCTGCGCCGGGAATGAGCATACTGGCAAGGGAACCAGCTAGTATAGCAATAGTACTACGGAACAATGACGGCTGGTAACCGAGAGCCTGTAGGGTAAGATTCCAGCGGGCCGCACGGGTAAGATAATAGAATCCGGTGAACAGCAGAACAACACTCAGCCACCGATAATTAGCTTGCTTAAATTGAAAAGCCAGTTCAGCCAGAGGAACATCTTTCAGTACGTACCATAACAAGCCAATAGCCAGTAAAATGGGTAATACCTGCCGCACAAACGGTTTATTCATACGGGCAAATTAGCTATTTTGAGGAAGAGAGCACAGAATCTTATGAAAATTTGGCACGGTATTAGTAAGTTTGATTGAGTATTAGCAAATACCAGTCCAACCCAAAGATCGATTTCAATAGTCGAATTCATGTCTAAAAAAAGAAAAGGTCCGCCTGCTCCTGTTGCCTCTACCCCAGTTGTTAAACAAACTAAATCGCAACCCAACGTTGAGCATCATCAGCCTGTTAAGCCACCCAAACCTGTTGTTTCAGAAGTTGAGTCGACTGAGCGGCCTTTTGAGCTAATTCGGTTCGACAAGCGGGTAAAATGGTTTCTGGGCATTTGTATTGGGCTATTTATCTTACTGACGCTGGCAAAGATTAATTACTCGTCGATAGGCATGTGGAATACCGTTATTCCCGACGGTTCCGATGCACGACGGGGCATTATTTCAGGCACACCTAAACCGATACGTATGGATGAATGGGCTATTCTGGCTCCGTTCATGCTTTCGCAGGCGCATCAGGGTTTCCCGCTGGAAAATCCTGCCATTGGGGGAGAGAAGGTGGCCCTGGTCGGTTATTTCCCTATCAATCACTTTGTTTCGTTTTTCCGCCCCGATTACTGGGGATTCTATCTATTCGACGTTGAACATGGGTTTGCCTGGCGCTGGAATTTCATTCTGTGCTTTGGGCTGATTTCGGTAATGTTAGCGTTCATGCTCCTTACCCGGAATCAGTTCTGGCTATCGGTGCTGGGGGCCGTCTGGTTGGTTTTTTCGCCGGGTTTGGCGTGGTGGTCTTTTTTCCTACTGACCAGTATCCTCTCAGGATTCGGTATGCTGGTAGCATCGGCGTACATGTTCTTTTCAAACCGAACCCGTACCCTACTCATTGCAGGAGTTGTATTTTTCTGGTGCTTTGCTACGTTCGCCCTGACCCTTTATCCGCCCTATCAGGTACCGCTAGGCTATTTGCTTCTGTTCCTACTGGTCGGTTATACCTGGCGGTATTACGATAAACAATTAATCTTCGACAAGATATGGATTAAGCTGGGCGTATTTGCGGTGGCTTTCGCCGTGATGGGCGTAATTTTTTACCAGTATTATTTAGACGCGAAATCGACCATCGACGTTATGTCGAATACGGTTTATCCTGGCAAACGTAGTGAAGTTGGGGGCACAGGTTTTATTGCCAACTGGTTCTCTGAGTACTACGCTGGCTGGCTACTTAACGACCAGAAATTCCCGAAAAGCTGGCTCAATATCTGCGAGTTATCGCACTTTATCACCTTTACGCCCGTCATCACTGTTTGTACGCTTATCTACTTCACCCGCACCCGGAAAGTCGATCCGCTGTTGGCCATCATTCTGGCATACGTACTGATTCTGCTGGTCTGGATGGAAGTAGGTTTCCCGGCGTTTCTGGCCAAAGCAACCCTGCTCGATGTTAGCCCAACCCGCCGTACGCAGATACCGTTTGGCATTGGCAACGTAGTGCTGGCTGTGTTATTTATGGGCTATATCCAGGATAAGAAACTCAAGGTGAGCGGGTCTGTGGCGGCTCTGTTGTCGGTTGGCGTAGTGGGCTTTATGATCTACGCGGCCTGGTTGAATCTGAACGATGCAGAGGGGATTTATAAAGCGTATCAGCTATTTCTGCCGACGCTGTTCTTCATGGCGCTCAATTTCCTGTTACTTCCCGTTGTCAATTTCCGTCATAAAGAACTAGCCGTTGTGGGGGCTGTTGTCTTTTTTACGCTACCCAATTTGAAAATCAATCCGGTTGGGAAAGGCATGGCACCCATTACTGAAAATGCGTTATATCAAAAAGTGCGGGAACTACATCTTCAGGAGCCGAAAGCTCGCTGGGTGGTGTTGGGGAATCAGTACATCACTTACCTAGTGACGGCTACGGGAGTGAACCAATTGAGTGGCGTAAAAAATCAGCCCGATTTTAAAACCATGCATGTGCTGGACCCAACCGCCAAACGTGACTCGGCCTATAACCGATACGCTCACGCCATTTACAATAGCTATATCGATCCGGCCCACCCTGACTCGGTGGTTATTTACAGCGGATTTGAAGATGGTTATCAGGTGGCACTTGATCCCTGCTCTCCAAAACTTCGGAAGCTCAACGTGCGCTATATTCTGTTCGACCGAACACCGCAACCGGTTGAAATTCGTTGTATGAAACAAGTGGCCAAATTAGGTAATCTTGAAATTTACCGAACCAATGACTGACAAGGTATTCATTCTGATTCCCTCCTTTAATGAAGGAAAGGTCATTCGCCAGACTATCCGGTCGCTAGGCGATCAGTACCACATTGTACTCATTGATGACGCATCGACCGACGAAACGGCTAATGCTGTGCGGGATCTGCCCGTTTATTACCTGCGTCACGATATCAATCTGGGCCAGGGAGCTGCTCTCCAGACGGGTATGGATTTCGCGCTTCAGCAGGGAGCCGATATTGTCGTTCATTTTGATGCCGACGGGCAGCACAATCCGGCTGATATCGATCAGTTTATCCACGTACTGAAGACGCAAAAAGTCGACGTAGTACTGGGCTCTCGTTTCATGCGGGAGGACGACTTGCAGGCTATACCACGACTACGCCGATTGTTACTCCGGGTAGCCAGACTTGTGAACGGCCTGCTGACGGGCTTATGGCTATCGGATGCCCACAATGGCTTTCGGGTTATGAACCGTCAGGCACTCCGGGCTATTCAGTTGAAAGAAAATCGGATGGCCCACGCGACTGAAATACTGATGCACATCCGGCGCAAAAAATTGCATTTCATCGAGCACCCAACCCACATTATTTACTCCGAATATTCGCAGGTAAAAGGCCAACGGTGGCAGGGAGCTATTGATATCCTGATTGACGTATTTATTAATAAATATTTCCGCTAATGACGGCTGATATTCAATTTACACTAACACCCATTCAGCTATTATTATCCGCTTTATTGCTGGTAGTAGCGGTTGCTTCACTACGTCTGTTTCGCAACCGGTTGCTGTATCGCCTATTCTTTATCGGAATTGTGTTCACGGGTATTCTGTTCGTGGCCGTACCTATTCTGCCCGTTTATCTGGCAACAAAACTGGGGGTAGGCCGAGGAGTTGACCTGGTGTTTTACCTGCTGTTTACTGGTTTTCTCCTGCTCATCGCCGTCTTATACCGTCGGTTACTTCAGCATGATACCATGTTGACGCAAATAATCCGGCAAAACGCTATCAAGCATCATCGCTCACCAGGCACAGTCAAAAAAACAGAGGTTTAGGCACTGAAATCACCTACAGCCGACTTTTGACGTATACATCGCCAAAGAGCGTTTGCTCAAATTTCGGAGAGTTAATGAGATTCGTAAACTCAGCGTATGAAATGAACTCAGGTAGTGCCAATTGCATACTTTCGCCGGGCGAATAATTGAATCGTACATCAGCCGCGAGTGAATTAAGCAGGTCAATAACGGCAACGAGGTTACTCTTGGCTTCCGGCACGGCATATTCGAGTGAAAGCATTGGAATTGGCTGCGTTAGCCCCCGCAACACCTGTAATTCAAATCCTTCTACATCTATTTTACAAAAAGTCGGCACTCCATAGCTGGCTATCAAATCATCGAGTGTCGTAACTGGTACCATAATGGTTTCATTCCAGCTATAGTCAGCGAATCGGTCCTGAACGGCATCAATCCACTCTTCCGAAAAACTCGACAACGTACTGTTTGTACTGATGTGGATGGGCAATTCTCCTTCCGTTGCTCCTAATCCTTTGGCTACCAGTTCAATTTGATTGCCAAACCGCTTTTTTAGGGCCTCAACACAACTGGGCTGCGGTTCTATAGCAACAACGCGGGCTTTAAGCCCCAGAAAAATAGCCGTTCGATTACCAATATTAGCCCCTACGTCGAAACATAAATCGCCGGGTTTAATCAATGTTTTATAAAAATTTTTACGACGGCTGGCCATCATTCGATCATAGAATTTATGCCAGTAAGGAGCTAATAATTGCCGAATCATGCTTGTAAAAGGGTTTATTTATACTGTAATCCAGTGTGGAGGAACAACCGAAGGATAACTTGACTTATCAGCGGCAAACCAGCGTTGAGGAGCTACAACAATCCGCTCGGACTGCCCATTTAGCCACGCGCCCCACCAGCTAAACGAACTGTTAGCAACAATGGCGTTTCGGCATAAGCTCATTAAATACATATCCTGCCAGCTGTCAGCGCCTTTATTGTGCTCAATAAACGTAGCAGGGCTGAGTAATGCGCCTAGCTCCCGTTTGACCCACGTCTGATCGTCGGAAAAAACGAAAAAATGAGTATCTGCAGCTCTCTCGCGAACGTACCTAACCGCCTGTTGGTAGTACGCTTCTCCGCAAACACCATGATGCTGATTTGTGATGGCATTCGTTACGTAATCACCCCGGCGAATATGAACGAACGTAGCATTTGGGTGTGTCCGAATCGAGTCGGCAACGGCTAACGTAGCATCAGAAGGACGCTTCTGAAAGCGTAATTGCGTCCGCAACGCTTCGGACTCAGATTTGAAATAATCTTCTGATTGCCAATAGCCAACGCATAACACATCCTTCGTTCGTGCGCTTACTTTGGCTAACGTAGCAGGCTCCGACTCACGTAGCAGAACCACCTGGTGACCAGATAGCAACGTTCGGCTCAGGGACAGTAACGTATCACTCCACGATGCTTCAGCATTGGTTATGCCAAACACATCAAGTTCATACTGACGGGGTGTATAATTTCGGAGACGGGCCAAAGTTTGACTTTCCAGCATGTGCCGCTCCAGCCGGAGTTCGGTTTGGAGTTGCCGGGCCATGCGAAAGCCAAAAGCGTACTGAAATAGCTGATTCCCTAATCCGCCCGCAAGCACAGAAATGACCATAACGTAGTAGCTGTGGGTGAACGGTCGGCTTATTTACGTTCGGCCAGGAAATTGACCGTAACGAATATTTCGAGGAATTCAGAATAAGCATCGATACGTCGCAGACCATTTCCAACGATCCGATATAACGTATAATTCGGTGAGAGCAGCCGCCAGAAATCGCGGAAATACGTTCGCGAATCGATACTGGTTCCACCAAATTCAAACTGGATAAACCGAATACGTTGCTCATCGATCATTTGACGAGCGCCTTTTAAAACGGCTAATTCGTGGCCTTCTACGTCGATTTTCAATAAATCGATTTGTCGAATATTTTGGGCAGCAGAAAACTCATCTACAGTGCTGAAAACTGCCACTTCGTTCTGGGCAAATGATACGTTGATGTGCTGTAAATCCCGCTGATATACAGAGGTCATGCCTGATTGCGCGGCATCGGTATACAGAGCCAGCTCGCCTGCCTGATCACTTAAACCAAGATTATGTTTCTTAACGTTGGGTTCGGGTACGTTCGTTTTCAGGGTCTGATACGTTGCTTGCGAAGGCTCAAAACAATGAATCATTGCCCGATTGCCCAATCCGTTCAGCACCATACGCGCATAACTACCCACATTGGCGCCCACATCGAAAACGACAACCGGTTCGGGCTGGTCAGCGGTTTTCCGGGCAACGTATTGAATTACGTTTTTCTCCCCGCTATCATCCGTAAACGACCCTCCGCCATAATTCATGGCATAAATTGTAAACAAATACAGTTTTTCATAGAAGGGCTGAAGCCATGTCATTCGGATAGGAGCCAGCAGCCACTGTAAGAATCGCTTCATCGCTTAATCGGTTCGTCGGGTCATTTCAAAAATACCACAGCCATATTCGCATCCAAAATTGGTCAGCGCATCGGCGGAATGTACATCAACATCTTCTCTAAATTGCTCATTGTCATCAATGTACGAAAACCGGTCAATCGTATAATGAGGCTCAAACAAGCGAATGAGGTAATTGACAGAGAACACGCGGTGGGCATTATACACAATACCCTGAGGGCCGATGGGCGACGAAAAATAGAACGTACCACCCGGTTTAATAATCTGGCGAATATTGTCTAACGCTTTAATATGCCCATCAACGTCAATTGGATCGCCGTAGCGGCCCAGCCCAAAGTGCTCAATGGCGTGCAGGGCTGAGATAGAGTCCGTTGAATGGATCAGATCCGGTGGCAAATTCATTAAATCAGCCTGCCGAAAACTTACGTTTGGAATGGAACGGGACAACGGGCGAATATCAATAATTTCCACGGATCGATATGAAGCCACGTGCCCAACAAAGCCGTCGATACGCGAGCCAATATCCATGTGCCTGACGGGATTATTTTTGAAGATGCGCTGTGCTACGTATAGATCCTGCAAAAAATAATGCTTTACCAATTCTCCACTTTCTGCGTATCGGTCAAAAATGGCCGGGTAATAACTTCGAATCGGAAAGTCAGAATGCCCGTTTAACTGTTTTTTAAGCGTAAAATAGTCACTAATGTAAGCGGGAGTTGCTTTCATCCCCCCCCAAACCATTTGAGAGCCGAGTTTAAGAATGCGTCCAATCATGGTCGATTATGCATTGATTAGCTGACGGGCTTTGTTCATTATTTTGAGCAGCATACGTTCCGGGAACAAGTTAATTACCTGTGTGATAGCTGCTATTTTCAGTCGGTGAATCCAGGGAGCCGAGTAACCAAATTCCCGAACAAAAGCTTGTTTTATCATTACGTTACTGCTCCATTTGGCCCTCAGATTCGTAAATACAGTATTGGTCGTATGGATACGGTAGGCGGTCAGGGCTTCGGGTAGGTTGTGCATCCGATAGCCCGTATGTATGAGCCGAAACAAACTGTAATAATCATTGAAATGAGGAAACTTAATTTGATACATATCCTCTTTCAGGATATTACGGAACATGACGGCCGGGTTCGCAATCGGAAACTTAAGGTAAAACTGGCTATAAATCTCCTCATGTGTAACCGGATAGTCGCGCTTACCAGTAACTTGCCCGGTCTCGTCGATAAGTATAAGCTGACTACCCACCAGAAATACATCTGGATTGGAAATCAGATAATTAACTTGTTTAATCAGTCGATCTGGCATTGCTACGTCATCCGCATCTAGTTTAGCAATAAACGCTCCTTTTGCCTGACGGGCTGCTACGTTACTGGCTACTTCGCCCCCATATCCAAACGGTTTTGGTTCATGAAGTAGCCGAATCCGGCTATCGACCCGGGCAAATCTGGCTAACAGATCAGGTGTGCTATCAGTTGATCCATTGTCAAGAATCAGTAACTCGAAATTCGAATACTGTTGCGTCAAAATACTCTCTATGGCTTCGGTAAGGTACCGTTCACCGTTATAAACCGGCATAACCACCGACACTAAAGGTACATTATTTTGATGCATCAAAGTAGGGCTGGCAATTATCGGGCCACAATAATACGGAAGTTTGCACCTTCTCCCGTAAATTTGGGTTTCCATCCAAACGAACACGCGGGTTTCCCAGGCATGAAATTAACGCTTCAGCAGACAGATCTTTTTGAAGACCGTCACCACGGTCAAACCGACGCGGCTCAGGCCGACATGCTCAAAACAGTAGGGGTCGAGTCCATCGACCAGCTTATCGAGCAAACCATTCCACAAGCCATTCGACTCGAAAAATCGCTTGATTTACCGGCTCCCAAATCAGAAATGCAGTTTCTGACGGATTTTAAAAAACTGGCGGGCCAGAATAAAGTGTTTAAATCTTACATCGGCGCCGGTTACTACGACACAATTACGCCGAACGTTATCCTACGTAACATTCTGGAAAATCCGGCCTGGTACACGGCTTATACGCCCTATCAGGCAGAAATTGCGCAGGGACGTCTCGAAGCGCTGCTGAATTTTCAGACGGTTGTATCTGACCTGACAGGAATGGATCTGGCCAATGCGTCGCTGCTTGACGAAGCGACCGCAGCCGCCGAAGCCATGCACATGCTCTACGCGCTACGTCCGGCCGCGAAGAAAAATGCGGCTACGTTCTTTGTATCGGAACGCTGCCATCCGCAAACCATCGACGTAGTAATTACGCGAGCGATTCCACTGGATATCAACGTAGTGGTTGGCGATCACCAGAGCGCCGACCTGACGAACGAGGGCATTTTTGGTTTGCTGTTGCAATACCCGGCATCGGATGGGGCTGTATTTGATTATACCGACCTGATTGCTGCGGCTCATGACCTGAACATCAACGTAGCAGTAGCCGCTGATTTGTTGGCGCTGACACTGCTGACATCGCCCGGTGAGATGGGTGCCGACGTAGTGGTGGGTTCGTCGCAGCGTTTTGGCGTTCCGATGGGCTATGGCGGTCCACATGCTGGTTTTTTTGCTACCCGCGACGCGTTCAAACGGCAGATTCCCGGCCGAATTATTGGTGTATCGCAGGATGCCGAAGGCAAACCTGCGCTACGTATGGCGCTCCAAACTCGCGAACAGCACATTCGTCGGGAGAAGGCCACGTCGAACATTTGCACGGCGCAGGTTTTATTAGCCGTTATGGCGAGTAGTTATGCCGTTTATCATGGCCCAAAACGACTCCGCGCTATCGCCGAACAGGTCCACGCGCTTACCAAAGCATTCGCCACCGCACTACGTTGGAGTGCCTATGAAGTGAGCACGGAACAGTATTTCGATACCATTACGGTTCGGATTAATGATATAGAATCGTTGAAAAAATCGGCGAAGGCAGCTCAGATAAACCTGCGTTATTTGCCTGACGACGAACACGTCAGCATATCGTTCGATGAAGCAAAGACGCTTCACGATGTAACCGAATTATTGACGGTCTTTGGCGTGAAAGCTGATATGGATGCCGTGCTGAATAGCCTCGAAATCGACTGGCCGGAAGTTCTCGTTCGGCAATCTGACTACCTGACACATCCAGTCTTTAATACGCACCATACGGAGCATGAAATGCTACGTTATCTTAAATCGCTCGAAGAAAAAGACCTCTCGCTGGTACATTCGATGATTTCGCTGGGTAGTTGTACCATGAAGCTCAACGCCACGGCCGAAATGATTCCCGTTACGTGGCCGGAGTTTGGCAAACTGCATCCGTTTGCACCTAAAGATCAGACGCTTGGCTATCAACAGTTATTCAGTGATTTGAACAACTGGCTTTGCGAAATTACGGGCT
This sequence comes from Spirosoma profusum, assembly GCF_014699005.1. Lineage (GTDB taxonomy): Bacteria > Bacteroidota > Bacteroidia > Cytophagales > Spirosomataceae > Spirosoma > Spirosoma profusum. The sequence continues at coordinate 371,470 of NZ_JACWZY010000002.1, read as the reverse complement.
TCGCGGCTATGTCGCTGCAACCCAATTCGGGCGCTCAGGGCGAATACGCTGGGCTAATGGTGATTCGGGCGTATCACGAAAGCCGGGGCGACACCCACCGGAACGTATCACTAATTCCGCAATCGGCGCACGGGACCAACCCGGCCAGTGCTGTAATGGCGGGCATGAAAGTCGTGATTGTGAAGTGTGACGAGCGGGGCAATATCGACGTAGCAGACCTGAAAGCCAAAGCTGAACAATACAGCAACGATCTGTCGTGCCTGATGGTCACTTACCCATCTACCCACGGCGTGTATGAAGAAAGTATCAAGGAAATCTGCGCGACCATTCACGAACATGGCGGTCAGGTGTATATGGACGGTGCTAACATGAACGCGCAGGTTGGCCTAACGTCACCCGCTTCGATTGGCGCCGATGTGTGTCACCTGAATCTTCACAAAACGTTCTGTATTCCTCACGGTGGCGGTGGTCCGGGTATGGGCCCGATTGGCGTGGCTTCTCAACTGGTTCCGTTTTTACCGACGCAGGTTCCCGCCATTCAGAAAGCGAATCCGACTTCATCGGCCGAAGGTACAAGTTTGCTTATTTCAGCGGCTCCATATGGTTCGGCCAGCATTCTGACCATTTCGTATGCCTACATCGCGATGATGGGCGGAGAAGGTCTGACGAACGCCACGAAACGCGCTATTCTAAATGCGAACTACATCAAAGCGCGGCTCGAAGGTCATTTCGATACGTTGTACACCGGCACCAACGGTCGTTGTGCGCATGAAATGATTGTCGATTGTCGCCCTTTCAAGCTGTCGACGGGTGTTGAAGTTGAGGACATCGCCAAACGGCTAATGGACTACGGTTTCCATGCGCCAACGGTTTCGTTTCCGGTAGCTGGTACGTTAATGATCGAGCCAACGGAGTCCGAATCCAAAGCCGAACTCGACCGTTTCTGCGAGGCTATGATTTCGATACGTAACGAAATTCGCGAAATCGAAAATGGTGCAGCTGATCGTGCCAGCAACGTACTGAAACACGCTCCGCACACGGCGACGGTTGTTATCAACGATGAGTGGAATCGCCCATACAGCCGCGAAAAAGCTGCTTATCCGCTACCGCAGGTTCGCGCCCGTAAATTCTGGCCAAGTGTGAGCCGCGTCGATTCGGCTTACGGCGACCGAAATCTGGTTTGTGCCTGCGTTCCCGTAGAAGCTTACGCCGAAGAAGCCAGCGAAGTAGCACAATAAAATAGCTTAACGTAACGTGGCCCGACTAGTTCGCTAATCGGGCCACGTTACGTTATAAACCGCTCAATATTTAGGGGATTCTATTCGTTAAAAGTAATAGCCGCTCAAATTTGCATTATCTTGAGCGTGGAATTACTCTCTGCTCAATTATCTCTATGAAAATCAATACGTTGTCGGTGCTACTGGTGGCGTTGAGTCTGGCCTTCGGACTAGGAGGCTGTAATTCGGCCATGCAGGCGTATAAAAAAGGCGTCCGTCATTTCGACGCTGGTGAATATAATCTTGCCCTTACTCAATTCCAGAAAGCGAATACTGGTACCATCGACCAGGCCCGACTTAATTACTATGTAGCAGAATCCTACCGTCTTTCGAATCGGTTTGGTGAAGCTGCTCCATTCTATCAAAAAGCCATCGAGGCTAAGACCACCGAATCAGACGCCCATCTGAACTATGCCTATGCGTTGAAGTCGACGGGCAATTACGGGGCTGCGCTGGAACAATTGCAGCTATACGTTGCCAATGCGCCAAAAACCACCGCGAAACCTACGCTCGATAAAGCCAAACGCGAGGTAGAAACGTTGAAAGCTATCGACATTATCTCGAAAAATAAGTTGCTCATTACGTTAAAAAACATGGGCAATCTGAACTCGACTGGTGCCGAATTTGCCCCGGTAGTACGTGGGGAAGAGCTGGTATTCACGGCTTCGCGGAAGGAGCAGATGTATAAGAATAACGGCCTGCCGATGTTGGGGCTATACAGAACCAAGCTGAACCAGAATCCCGACGAAACAGGCACAACCCCTGCTCCTGAGCCATTCAGCAATAACGTATTTCAGGGTGATGTGAACGAAGGAACACCGGCTTTCTCGAAAGATGGCAAAACGATGGTTTTTGCGCGGGGAAACAACGGTAAACGGAAAGGCGGCCTCGATGTAGACCTATACATCAGCCGATTGGGCGATGGAAACGCCTGGAGCCAGCCGCTACGTCTGCCTATCAGCGACTCGACCGCCTGGGATGGCTCTCCGGCCTTTTCGGGTGATGGCAAAACGCTGTATTTTGCCTCAAACCGCGCTGGTGGTGCTGGTGGAATTGATCTGTACCGCACGAGTATCGACGCTTCGGGCCGGTTTAGCCGTCCGGTTAATATGGGTCGCGATATCAATACGCCGGGTGATGAAATGTTTCCGTACGTAGCACCAAACGCAAAGCTGTACTTTGCTTCGGATGGGCATCCTGGCTTGGGGAAACTAGATGTTTTTGTGGCGACACGTTCGGGCGGTGTTACGCGGATTGAAAACATGGGCCAGCCCATTAACTCCGCTTCTGATGATTTCGGCCTGGTTTATACTGACCCAAACAAGGGCTTTTTGGCATCGAACCGTCCCGGTGGCAAAGGCGACGATGATATCTATTATTTTCAGGAAGGTTTAACCCCCGAAACCCCAACAGTTGCTCAGAACACCCCCGACGCACCGAAAACGGTACGTTACTTTCTTGCTGGAACGGTTTCGGCCAATGAAACGCCCGTAACTCCACTCGATTCGGCCCAGGTACGTATCCTGGACGATGCCACGGGTCAGCCAATTGCCGAAGTCGTAACCGGCCAGCCCGGTACGTTTGGTAAATATCCGCTTGTGGAGGGTAAAGATTATACGATTCTGGCCATACGGAAAGGCTATTTAACTCGCCGGGAAGCGTTTACGATGCAGGGAAAAAGTATTCCGCAGATTTTCCTGACCAAACCACAAACAGATACGACCTTCACCGTAGACATTCTTCTTGACAAGGCGACGCTCAACAAAACGTTCGTGCTCGAGAATATTTATTACGACCTGGATAAATACAATATCCGCCCGGATGCGGCTCTTGAACTCGACAAACTAGTTGCGATTCTACAGGACAATCCGACGTTGAAAATCGAACTTGGTTCGCACACGGATACGCGGGCCAGCGATGCGTATAACCAGAAATTATCACAGAATCGGGCTAAATCAGCCGTTGAATATATCGTTTCGAAGGGAATTGCCGCCGAACGAATGACGTACAAAGGTTATGGAGAATCGGTATTGATTGTAAAAAGCGCCAAAACCGAAGAAGAACACCAGCGCAATCGACGTACTGAATTTAAAATTCTGGAACTGTAACAAGCGCTTAAAACATTCTTAAACCCCATTGGTTGATAGGCTTATCAATCAATGGGGTTTGTTGTATGCAACAGGATAAGCTCAGACAGTTTCTGGTCGTAATCAGCGTCATAGCAATGATTACGATGAATTATCTGTCGAATGCAGGTGTATTTGGCAGCAAAACGAACGGTGATATTTCGGATAAGTATCACACACTAATTACACCGGCCGGTTACGCATTTTCTATCTGGGGACTTATCTTTCTGGGTCTGCTGGCGTTTGCTGTATACCAGGCTCTACCATCCCAGCGAACCAATCCGCATTTCCGATTAGTTGGCTGGTGGGTTGTGTTAAATACCACCTGCAATGCCATCTGGAGCCCACTTTTCAACAACGAACGTATCGGTCTGGCATTGATCGTTATTTTGGTGATGCTGTTTTCAGCAGCCATTATTGAGCAATACCTGCTGGCCAGTCAAGACGTACCACTCGTTCCTGTCGACCCCGACGCTACGTTGCCCGAAACAACCGCATCCTCCAGCGAAACCTTATTAGCACGAATACCCTTTTCTATCTACTTCGGCTGGCTGACGGTAGCTACTATTCTGAACGTAGCAGTTTATCTGAAAGCCTCTGATTTTACACTGATGGGATTGAGTGAACCGACCTGGGCACTAGCCATACTAATCGTCGGATTAGTTGTCGGTGCGGTAATTTTTAATCGGTTTCGGTCGATTGCTTTTATGCTGGTCTTCACGTGGGCCTATGTCGCGATTGCTTTGGAGCAACAGCTTAATAAGCCAATTCTGTGGACCGCTTTTGCCGGTGCAATCATCGCGATTGGGTTAGCCGTTGGAAGCCTCAAAAGAGCTGTCGCCTAATTCCAGGTTGGTTGGCTGACATCAGCGTAACCTGAATGAGTAGTGCCATATTAAACCAGACCAATCTGAATCTCCGTTACGCAATTCTCCTGATCCTCAAGATCAACCGTAGTGTACACCTCACGAACGTAGCCATTGTTCTGATAACCATTCCGATAAAATTGAGAAAATAGTACGTCGTACACACCAAGCAAGTCGCCCCACGGGCCAGTGTACGAGTAGGTCGCGCAACGAAAGGAGGGAAACGTTTTGTAGGGAAATTTGGCAGATGGCTCACCAGCCTGGGCGATAGGTAAAGCAATCTCTAACTGAAATTCGTTGGTTTCGTCGCCATTCACGCCCGTATAAATCCACTGAACCGGGCCTGCTACGTTCAAATTGAGCCGATTGGCTTCGCGATAAAGGTTTTCTGCAACACTGGGTGCGTATTGCGCTAGCGTACGTAACGTAGCACGTGTCGTAAATGTGAGCGCCGTGAAGAGAACGGTTTCCTGGATGGATAAAGCATTTTCTGGAATCGACAGTTGCGTTGTCATGTTGGTTGGGGATTAATGAATAACCAACACAAAGGTCAACCAACGTAGTGACAGCGGTATGTCAGCAGCAAAACGGTTACTGGTAAATTTTCCCGGCAATCCGAACCGATACGGGCGAACCGTCGGCATAAAAAACAGAGACAGGCGGTTTTGTCAAAAAGGGAACAAAAGCATCACCATACAATTCCGCTACGTCGGCATCCATAAACGCATCACGAACCTCAGCAATTTGCCAGCTAATATGCTCAACCTGATACTCATGCGTAGCCGTTTCGCTTAGTTTATTATATCCCCAATAGTGTTCAAAAATGAATGCCTCAGCGCCATCTGATGGCATGGCCTGCAACGTAGTGCGAACGGTACCGCCTAACGCATTCCAGCGGCCTTTGTGCTTCCATTCGTAACGTATCAGCTTACTATCAGAGTCAGTATCTTTAATCGTATGACGCATCGGCATTGAGCTATAGCGTTCGTGGTATAATACGTTGGCAACGGTGGCAATAATCGGTCGGGGAACAATCTCGCTGATGAAAACAACGCCCCGTTTCCATTGCTGCCCATCGAAACGACGAACGTAGAAGCGTAGGTTGACTTCTTCAAAATTGACATGCCACGGCCATCGAACGCCCAGCACTTTCGTATTAAGAAACCGAAACCCAACCATGCTAACCAACGCTTTCCCCTCCCACAAGTCGAGCTCTATGCCGGGTGGCAAATGAGGTATCAATACGTCGCTCGGCACCTCATAATTGAGCATGATCAGATTACGCCATTCTGCACTCAGAAACGTTCGCTTTTCCATGCTACAATTTATGGCAGTTCGTGTATAAAAAGTGAAGGCTACAGCCCAAAATAGACTGTAGCCCTCTATAATATAGATATTCCTTTGAAGAGAATGACTATTTGTTAATAATTACCCGTTTTGATACGTCGAAGCCGGCCGAGCGAACTCTAACCAGATAAATTCCTGGTGCTACGCTTGTCAGATCAAGTGCTTTACGTTCATCGAGTAAAGGAACCTGACTGGAGAACATCCGCTGACCGGTAAGCGAGAAAACGTCAATATCCGCATTTCTAAGGTTTTCGACCGTTTCAACGATAACTGTTCCATCTGTAGATGGATTTGGATAAACGCTCAATCCACCATTCGATTTATCGAATGCGAACGGTTTAGGTGTGCTATAGGGCGAATAACAGGTGATGTTGGCTCCGTTGACGATGGCAAAAGTTGTCTTGGCTCGAGCCGAATAACTGGCCGCTACGACCACCTTTATCTCTGAGCTGGAAGTCGGAAGCAATTCCGTATTCCGCTCGCTTATCCGACGCCAATCAAAGGCATCAGATATCCCTCCGCTAGGGGTAGGCAATATCGCTTTGATGGTGTATACACCTACCTGTTCAACACTCGGTGTTGGCACTTTAGGCTGCACAGTCAGGTTGATAGTAGCCGTTTGAGCTGATTTACAACCATATACGTTGACAGCCTGTAATGTATACGTACCTGCTTTACTAAGAGTGAACGTTTTAGCAGTTGTTGTAACTCCGCTTGCACTCCATATGCCCGTACTGTTGGCTAACGTATTGATTGTAAGCGCTACTGATGAATCTGAGCAAACCTGTTGCTGGTTACTGGCAACCTGACCCGGCTGACTAGCCAACGAAATAGTTGGGGTCGAAGGCAACGTATTGGTTTGTATGTCGATAGCTGGCGAAAGGTACGTATTACCAATCCGGTCTTTGAGCACCGCCCGATAAAGGCCCGGCTGTGTTACCGTAATCGATTGGGTAGCCGCCCCTGAGTTCCAGGCATATGATCGATAAAGATTAGGCAAACTCAATGTCAGATTTCCATTGGCGGCACACGTAACGGTAATGGTAGGCTGAGGCAATGGCGGCAACGGGCGCGAACTTGTGAAGAAAATACTATTCAGACTTTCAAACCACGCCTGACCCAGTTGTTTCAGACCGTCGCCCCCAAAATGGACTTGTCCTTCGAAACGGGGTACCTGAATATTATCCGTCAATGGGCCGGCAAATACGTTGTTATTATACGTGCTGATAACGTCGTTCTGAGCCTGAAGAATCTCCTGACTTACCTGACCTGAATTGTAAGAAGATCTGGCCAGTACCCAGGCCGGATACCGCTCCGTATCGGCGCGGGTTTTATTAACTAAATATTGCATGTCCTCCCGGTAGGCTTCGCGGCTTGAATGCAACGGAACGTTATCATTTTCGCCCTGCTGCCATAAAACAGCGCGCAAACCCAGAATGGAGCAGTAGTAACGTAGTGAAATAACCAGGTTGGCATAGGGCATACCAGCCGGAAAATTCTCATTAGGCGTGCCTATTGCGAAAATGTTTTTAGCAAGTTTTCCATCGGCACTTTCCCGCCAGTTTTTAATGACAGTTCCCTGCCAGGCGGTGTTAATGAAAAGAACTGGCACGTTGAATTGTTGAGCGATCTTATCACCCAGAACGCCCCAGCACCATGCACTCTGCCCACGTGGGCCAATAAACGAATTGGCGCTTAATTGCTCGAACGTAGGCGCAGGAGGATCGGCGGTTGAATTGGCCGTAATGTTGTTATACGTAACACAGTTGACTCGGTCGTCTGCCGCGCCCACTGCCCCAAAATCCTGAAAACCCTGCGCATTAGACTGGCCAGTAATGATAAAAACTTCACCGACTCCTATTTTACGGACAACGTCACTACTAACAACCTTTCCGCTCACAAAACCCTGAACTTCAACCCGATACCAACCACCTTTTACCCGTAGCGAGCCCTGAAAAATACCGCCTTGTGGATTTCGCTGAATCGTTACCCAGTTGGTGTTTGTCCCCTGACCGTCCACTTCTGCCTGTACACGAGCCTGAACACTATCGACAGGCTGGTAGATCGTACCGGACAGATAGAACGTACCAGTATTATCATTTTCACGCTGAAAAATAGCCCTGCTTTCGGGAAACGTGATTTTAAGTACCTGACTACTGGTTTGGGCTACGGCAGGCGGCAGACTGGTAATTACCAATCCAATCACGACAAGACGTAACAGAAGATAATGGTTGTTCATCGGTTATAATTAATCCCACGTTTGCCCTTCGGTGCCGAATTAACGAGCAGGTAATTGCAAAAATCGGGCCTTTCTTTCGATGGGGTTTCTGAATTTCAGCCGATTTCCCGGTAAAATGCAACTCTGCTGATTATTCTCTTGAGTAAACGGTCAATACGGGGTTAATATTACAATCCGAGTATAATTCGCTTCGAAACGTCGAAACTCCCCGCTTGTACACGTAGTATGTAGGGACCCGCAGGCCAGCCCGTAAGGACTAATTGCTTACGCTCGTCAAATACGCCAACTGTAGTTGTTAGAATGGGTTGACCAGCTAACGAATAGATTGTCAGGATTGCATTGGTCAGATTAGCCTGGGTTTCTACGAACACAATTTTATCCGGATTTGGATTCGGATAAATGCTCAATCCTTTATTGTTTACATCAATAGTAAATGAAAGTGGATTTGACGCAACCGAAAAACAGGTCAAACTCTGCGAATATACAATAGATGACTTCGCCGTGTACGTTCCAGGCTCGTTCGCTTTGATGATGGGGGCGTTTAATGCTAACGAATCCGCGCCCCGGAACCAGCGAAACTGGGTTCCGTTGGCCGAACTAACTGCTTCTAGTGTATACGTACCAATCGCTCTAACGGTCGGCGCTGGCGGTAGTGGCATTAAAACCACCGTGGTTGAGCCAGGCTGTGCCGAAATACAACCGTTCACATCCCGAACTCTTGCCGAATACGTACCGGCAGCGCTCCTGATAATACTTTTGGTCGAATCGCCGGTATTCCAGAAAACAGTATAAGGTCCATCTACACGTAACGTTACCTTATCACCTTCACAAATGATCGGTGATGGGTTGGCAATGATCGATGGTGCAGGCGGTAATGGATTCGCTTTGACGGCAATAACTGTAGAATAAGGCGACAAACAGCCATTCTGGTCCTGCGACTGAACGGCATAATTTCCTGACGCACTAACCGTAATGGATTTATCCTGTTGCCCACTTGACCAAAGTACGCTAAACGAACTAGTAGCCGTAAGCGTTACACGCCCCCCTTCGCAGAACGTAGTAGCTCCCCCCGCCGAAACAGTTGGTATAGCTGGTAGGGGATTAACTTTTACCGTAACAATGTCGGATGGCACAGACGAACAATTGAACTGGTTTCGGGTACGAACTGTATAATCACCCGATTGGTTGATCGTCAGGCTTTGGGTCGTCTGACCACTGCTCCACAGATAGGCCGTGTTTTGCGGAGCGGTCAACGTAACGTTTCGGTCGGCGCAGAACGTAGTAGGTCCGTTGGCCGTAACGGTTGGTTTTACCGGAATAGGGTTTACGGTAATGGCAACTGTATTCGACTGGGCCGATGTACAGCCGTTCTGGTCGGTTACGGTCAGAAAATAAGAACCATTCGCCCCTACGCTGATGGTTTTAGCTTTTTGCCCATCGTTCCAGTTATATGTTACGTTATCACTGCTGGCACGTAACGTAGTGGTTTCACCCTGGCATAATGTAGCGGTTTTTTCATTCGTAACGGTAGGCGTAGCTGGCAACGGATTTACCCGAACATTCACTACGTTCGAATTGAAATCACAACCACTTATATCGCGGTACCGAACGTAGTACGCACCCGCCGTCGTTGTAGAGAAGGTTCGGGTATTGGCTACGGTTGCGTTATTTTGTTGTTGATCCAACCACGTTACGTTTTCATAATTGCTGGTCAGTGCCAGGCTGCTGCCTACACAAACCGATGGGATTCCATTATTAACAACACCGGCTGTGGGAGCATCGCTGATCTTAACATGCCCGCTGAAGAACGTATTGCCCAGTGCATCCTTAATTTTAGCTCGGTACGTGCCTGCCCCTTTCGTGATGCTACTGCCCGTTTCACCTGATTCCCACTGAACATTGGGGTAATTACCATTGACAGTCAGTGTCAGCGTATTGTTGGCACCACAGGTTACTCCTATTGTAGGAGTTGGAGCAGGGGCTATAGTCGTTGATTGTTGGAAAAAATTATCGGTTAAACTCGCATTCCAGGCACCAGCTACTTCAATGAGACCTTCATTATCGAAGTGTAATCCTTCTGTTGCTGCGCCCATAGGTGGCCGAGCACGGGGCACCTGTATGCCATCGGTATTAGGTCCTGGAAATACATTGGCTGTGTTATTAATGACCAGGTTTTGTGCCTGAAGAATATTAGCGTCCGATTTACCTATATCATCCCCGTAGCTAGCCCGTGCCACGACCCAAGACATATTTTGGTTGTAATCCCGTCGTGAAATAGAAATAAGTGTCTGCAAGTCATTGACATACGAAATTGTTTCGGTATCAATTAGGTTGTCGGCCTCGCCCTGGTGCCAGAGAACAGCACGAAGCCCAAGCATATTAGCATAAAATTGCAGTGCAAGCTTAAGATTGATATAGGGTTGACGGGGTGGATAAGGGTCGCCATTGTAGACACTGAAAGCCGTACCACCCTCTGGCGCACTTTCACGCCAGTTTCTGACTGGGGTACCCTCATAAGCGGCATTAAAGAACATAATTGGTACTTTCAACCGCTTGACTAGTAAGTCCCCTAACTGACCCCAGCACCAACTGCCAATTCCTCTGGGAGCAATAGCAAAATTTTCAGTATTATCTAAGAGGGTAAAAACTGGTGTAGGAGGCTCATTAGGATAACTAATTTTCGGATATGCATAGTTTACGCAGTTTACCAGATCGTTTTTCGGATTGGGGGCTTGCTGGTGAACGCCCTGTGCATTCGATTGACCGGCAATAATAAACACTTCGCCAATGCCGACCCGCTCAACAGTCACTACGTTGCCTGTCTGTTGTTCGCCAATCATGGCTCTCACTTCCAGATTATACCAACCACCAAAACCGGCAATATCGCCAGCGAACACGCCACCAGTGGGTGCATTTTGGATAGTGCGCCATTCGGTCGTTACACCCATAGTCTCCCGCGCAATTAATCGGGCTTCGATACGTGTAATACCTGCCGTTGTGTAATAGCCAGTGATTCGAAATGTTGCCTGATTCGCCTTATCACGCTGAAAAACGGCTCGTGTCGTCGGAAAGGAGACTTGAAGCTGAGCCATGGCAAAAACAGGTAGCAATAGAAAAAATGCAGTACGAGCAGCTACAGAAAAATAGTTCATAATAGTTTAATGCGCAACCAACCGATCCCTTCGATCATTGACAAACAAGTTTGGGCAAAGTTAGACTGGCTCGGTTGCGGTGAGCAGTTGCCAGATACTATCTTTTAATTCATTCAAACCCCGCTGACTAACTGATGAAATAAAGACAACAGGTACTTTCTGTGGTAATTCTTTTTTAAGTTGAGTTAACGTATCATCATCAACCAAATCTGTTTTGGTAATGGCCAGCAACCTGCCTTTGTCCATCAATTCAGGATTAAAAGCCCGTAGCTCGCTCAACAACGTATTATACTCCTGCCGGATATTTTCAGACGTAGCAGGAATCAGAAATAACAGAACAGAATTTCGCTCAATATGCCTCAAAAACCGTAGGCCAAGTCCTTTCCCTTGCGAAGCCCCTTCGATGATACCCGGAATGTCGGCCACCACGAACGATTTGAAGTCTCTATAAGCAACGACTCCTAAATTAGGTACAAGGGTTGTAAACGGGTAATCAGCAATTTCAGGACGAGCCGCTGACATAACCGATAGAAGTGTCGATTTTCCTGCATTCGGAAAACCAACCAGTCCGACATCAGCCAATAATTTTAGCTCTAATATAATCCATTCTTCCAGACCTGGTTCACCTGGTTGCGCGTAATGGGGCGCTTGCTGAGTCGATGTTTTAAAATGATCGTTACCTAATCCTCCCCGGCCTCCGGGCAATAAAATAACTTCCTGCTCGTGTTCAGTAATTTCAGCCAATTGCTCTCCCGAATCTGGATTCCGGGCAATGGTGCCCAGCGGTACGTCCAGAATTACGTCTTCACCCTGGGCTCCACTACGTCGTCCGCCTTCGCCGGGAACTCCGTTTTCGGCTTTTACGTGCTTGCGGTATTTTAAATGCAGAAGTGTCCAGAGTTGAGCATTGCCACGTAAAATAATATGTCCTCCCCGTCCTCCATCACCTCCATCGGGACCGCCCTTAGGCGTATGTTTTTCCCGCCGGAAATGAAGTGAACCAGCACCACCCGCGCCTGAACGACAATTTATTTTTACGTAATCAATAAAATTAGATGAAGCCATATAAATGTCACCTTATTTCTGACTATCAATTTTTTCACAGATAGCTAGAAATATATCGTCAATCGTACCAATACCATCAATCCCTACAAATTTACCTTGTTGACTGTAATAATCAGCAACAGGCATAGTATCCTTATTATAAACACTTACTCTCCGGCGTGCCGTCGTCTCATCTTTATCATCGGGTCGGCCCGAAGTTTCGCCCCGTTTTAGCAAACGCCGAATCAATTCTTCATCATCTACAATCAAAGCAATCATGATTGTAATTGGAGTTTGATAATGACTTAACAGACTGTCAAGTGCTTCGGCCTGCAAAACAGTTCGAGGAAATCCATCAAATATAAAGCCTGGGGCTGATTGATTTTCACGTAATTTACTTTCAATCATACCAATCACTACTTCGTCAGGCACTAATAAGCCCTGATCCATTAACTGCTTAGCACGTAAACCCAGCTCGGTTCCGGCCGCAATTTGGGAGCGTAATAAATCGCCGGTCGATAAATGGACTAGATTGTATTTATGAATTAGCTTTTCGCTTTGGGTACCTTTTCCGGCTCCAGGAGGGCCAAATAGTACAAGGTTAAGCATAGAGTTTTGGCGGTAGTGTCGTTAAGTCAAAAAAATTGCGACCGCAAAGTTACAATTCACAGGCAAATAATAGTGGTATTCCCTTAATAGTGCATATGTTATTAACTCGAATCCACAAAAAAAGCGCAGGATTTATACCTGCGCTTTTCTAATATGACTTAAAAATCGCTACTTACTAGCAACCTTCTTCTTAGCTGGAGCTGCTTTAGAAGCGGGTTTAGTAGTCGGCGTCGGTGTCGGCGGTGCTTTAGGACCTTCCAGTGCTTTTTTCACACTTTCGTCATTAGGATCGAGTTCCAGCACCTTATTAAAGTATTCTTTTGCCTTTTCGTCATCCTTCTTCAATATGCTAAAACCAGCTAACGCTTTGTAAGAAGTAATCAGGTAGCGCTTATAATCGGTTTTATCTGATGAATCAGGTGCCATAGATTGCTCAATGAATTTCAGATAAAGAGGCTCAGCAGCAGCTGCACCCTTCATCCGATCATTCGGATAAGCGTAATAATTAGCACCGGCACGGTAATAATAAGCTAAAGGATATTTCTTACCGTCGGCTTCAATTTTCGAAGCCATCATAGCAAAAGCTGAATCGGCACGTAAATAGTACGTCTCCTTCAGTTGGCGAATTTGTGCCGTATCCATAGGAGCGGCTGTACTATCCCGACCAATACGTGGAGCGTACTGATAGTTGGCAAGTCCTAACCACAGGTAATCATTGTTTTGTGGCTTTTTGTCGTTAGCAATTGTTTTAGCGTAGTACGCAGCCGCTTTGTCGTACTTCTTATTATCATAGAGGGTTTTCGCAATTTCGCGATACAGGTTTTCTGTAGTATCCTGCGTAGCTGCTTTCTCTAAGTTAAGAATACCCAACGAGTCGCCTTCTGGCGTATTTAATTGCATTTGAGCCCGACCCAGATACTTGTAATCGTCATACATCACTTTCTGGGGAGACGACGTAATAAACTTATTCAGCGACTCTACAGATTCCTGATTTTTACCCAGTGCAGCGTAAGCCCAGCCATACATCCGGTCGATAATTGGGTTGTTAATTTTCCCTTTTAACTGATCCAGATACGCAATAGCGCCCTGATAATCTTCAGCCAGGAACTTGTACCGTGCTACGTCCAGCAGTAATTCAGGATCAGTGGTACCGCTTTTCTGGATAAACAGTTCGTAGTTCTGAGCGGCACTCTTGTATGCCCGTGAATTAGCCAATGCATCTGCATAAGCGCGATACGTTGGCGAGAATTCAGCATCATTCTGAATGGCCGTTTTGAAAAATTCCTGTGCTTTAGCGTAGTTTTTACCCCGCAGATACAATCGACCAATTTTATAGTTAGCCTCGGCTAAATTGGGGCGGATTTGCATTGCGTTCTCATACTTGGTAATAGCGTTACCTCCGTCATTTTTCAGGAAGTAAGCATCGCCCATCAGCATTTCGATTTCGGCATCCTCATTCTTCTTGTCTTTTTCGTCAGCAAGTTGAAGGATACGTAGCGCTTCGGCTGGGTCATTAGTCTGTTCCGACAATGTATACATTTCCCCAGCTTTCACCAGAACAGCTTGGTTTTTATTCTTCGTAGCGGCAAGAGCACCGTCGATCAGTGCTTTAGCACCAGCTCTATCTTTTTTGGCCAATGCCACACCTGCCAAACCAACATTGTTGAGTTGGTTTTTGGCGTCAGCAGCATTACCCTTATCGAAGGCAGCTTTTGCTTTATCTATCTGGCCACTTCGGAGAAAATAATAACCCAGATAAAACTGATTATCGGCAGTTGGCGAGCTATTAGCTAATTGGGTAAGCGCTTGTTCTGCCTTTGTATATCGCTCGGCCTCGACATCTTTCATGGCTGCCTGAACGACATCCTGAGCCAGAATAGGAGTCGTCATCGTTGCCCCAAAGAACAGGATGCTCAGCAGCGATCGCTTTTGATTAGTCATCATGTAGTTTAAGTTGGTAATTAGGATAAAATAGATTAGTGCTCACAAAACAATCGACAAAACTAAAAAATTGCGGCTAAACCAACAAACATACTCATTTTACAAGATTCACTTCCCGATTATATGGTACAGTAGGCCAAAGACCCAATTTACGAATAATCAGCGAACCGGCATCTCTAGCAACATAATTAACCAGTCCTCCCCCTAAACCAGGGTGAGTTTCGCGACTCAGTACGTAAACCGGGCGACGTAGCGGATACCGCTGCATTCCTAAATCCTCCTGAAACGGCTGAAAATAATCGTCTCGCTTCGTTGGATTCTGTTTTTCGGACACACCCATTACGCGTAATTCGCGGGCTAACTCGACCGATAGGGGTTCATCACTGTCACTGATCCAGTTCACACCGATAAAGCCCAGTGCCGACGGATTTTTACGGACAAATTCGATTACTTCCCGATTAGACCGCGTTGTGAAAATGCGTAGGTTTTTAACCTCTGTTACCTTGAATATGTTTAAAACAAACGCCAAATTACTGGAATTGTTATTGTCGAACACTAACGTAATGGGCCCGGCTTGGTTGCCATCTTTCAATTGGCTCCACCCCTTCACTTGACCCGTAAAAATACGTTGTAGTTCGCTCATTGTGATTAAACTATCCGTATTTGCCTTATTCACAATGAGTGCGACGCCATCCGTAGCAATCTTCTCTGCCCCACCTTTAATTTTACGCTGATTCAGTACGCCCTGTTCAGTGGGCTTTAATTTACGGGTAACGAAAGCCAGTCGGGCGCTGTCCTGAAGCAGCATATTAATAGCTTCTTGTTCAGGCTTATAAACAACTTTAAAGTGGGCATTCGGATAAATCCCCGAATACGCTTGCGTCAGTTGAAACACCAATGGCTGGAAAGACTCGTCGGCAGCAATAACAATTTCGCCCTGCGACGGATTGTCTAATGCTGGTTTGCTGGTACAGCCTATTATGATAAATATAAGACTGGCGATAACCCAAAATCGACTAGTCATTTTCCTGAAAACGTTGATAGGCCCGATAGGCTCGAAAAGCGCCATAGATAATCAGCAAAGTTCCCATTCCATACCGGAAAGGGCCCGGCTCAGGGAACACTCCAAAAGACTGAGAGGAGGCAATCAACGCGATGCCTCCTCCCAAATATGCCAGCGAAGCCAGTGCTGCGATGTACAACGTTAGCTGTGCCGGACCTCGATTTTGTCCGCGCATAAATAGCTTATTCCAGCGTGAAATTAATCGGCAGATTATATTTCACCCGTACCGGACGGCCTGATTGTTTACCTGGCCGCCATTTCGGCATACTTTTTACAACGCGTTGTGCTTCTTCATCCGTACCGAAACCAAGACCTTTCAGTACTGATACGTCCTGAATACTACCATCAGTATTTACAACAAAGCTAACGAATACACGCCCCGAAATGTTGGCTCGCTGCGCGGCAGCTGGGTAACGTAGGTTTTTGCCTAAGTACTGACCCAATGCAGCCATACCGCCCGGAAATTCAGGTTGTTGCTCTACTACCGTAAAGATTTCTTCTTCTTTCGGAGCCGCTTCTACAGCTACCTCAACTTTCGTTGGAGCAGCCGTTGCTTCAGGAGCCGCAATTACTTCTTCAGCGTTAGGGTCACCTTCCTGCGTTTTTTCAGCAGCAACAGCCTCTTTCAGTTCTTCAACAGCTGGTGGAGGTGTTTCTTCAGGTACCTCCTCATCTGGTTTTACTTCAGGCGGAAGAAACTTCACCGTATTCACCTTCGGTACTTCTACCGGTGGTGGTGGCGGTGGTGGCGGTTCATTCGGATCAATAGGCGGAGGAGGAAGTTTCATTAAATCTACTTCTACCATCGCTTCTTCTTTTTTCTCCGGAGTCAGGGCACTGATAATCGAAGGAGAAAGTACACCTAGTGTAAACAGAATGCCACCAATAATAAGGGCACGCGTTATATTTTTGGGGTACGTTTTCCGCAGATCATAAGCACCATATGCTTTATTCCGGTGGGCAAACACGATATCATCGAGCGTTGCCTTAGCGTCTACTTCTGCCATGGTGTTATGCGTCTAATTTAACTTTGTCCTTTAACAGTTTCTTCTCATCCGCCGTCAACTGATCCACTAACGCGTAGCGTTTCAGCTTGGTGATCGCCATCTCGTCCAGCACATCAACCATGTTTTTATAGGTCGATTGCTTCGTCGGTTTGATAACAACAACGAATTTTTCGCCACCTACTTTTTTAACATTCTCGGAGAGCGCCTGACGAAATTCATAACCATACCCGATTGTTTTCACTTCCGGGTCTTCGTTAGCGGCTTTGCCAAAGATGTAATGTGCTTTGTTGTCTTTCCCAAGAAAGACGGTCATTACGTTGGAAGCCTTTATAGGCTCCGTTTCTTCCTGTTTTGTTTTGTCTGGCACGTTGAGCGTCATCGAAGATGGTTTGCTCAGGGTGGTGGCCAAAATGAAGAAGGTAATTAGCAGGAAGCCCAGGTCAACCATGGGGGTCATATCCACCCGGGTCGACGCTTTCTTGGACCGTACCTTACCACCATCATGTTTACCACCACCACCGCCAGTGTTAATTTCTGCCATGGCTTGATTAGGTTTACAGTTTTCAGTTCCAGGGTTTTCAGTTAGTTGCCGAAGACTACCAACCGAGAACTGTAAACCGAAAACTCTGAACTAAAAACTGTGTTAGTCGGCTGTCCAACCGGCGGGCGGAGCTTCCGTACCCGTGATCAGGTTGAACTTATTAATATTCTGCGCCTGCAACGTAGCAAGAACGTTCTTGAATTCGGGGAATTTAGCGAGGTTATCGCCCTTCAACGCAATTCGCAGCCCGTTGTTCGCTTTCCGGGAGTTAAACACCCAGTCTTTCAACTCGTTTGTAGCAGCTGCTCCTGTTGAGTCCGTTGGAATACCAGGCTGCTTGATTTTTGCCTGCTGCTCTTTAGACATACTCAGGAATGATTTAAGCTGAGCTATTGGCAAACCGAAGTTCGACATCAGGGCAAACTCTTTCTTTTCCTTATCGGAGAACGTAATGCCTTTGGCGGTTGCGATATTGTCCAGCATCGCGATGCGATTCTGCTGGTTATCGATACCGAAATAGACTTTACCATCTCTGCCAAGACCAATGGTCATAATGTCCTTATCAGGGACTTTGATGCCAGAGATAGACGATGGGGTTTCAATTGCTGCGGCATCCTGCGCCCGGAACTGAGCCGTCAGGATAAAGAACGTCAGCAACAGAAACGCTACGTCGCACATCGCGGTCATATCTACCGTCGAACTGGCACGTTTTATTTTAACTGCTGGCATAGGTTGTTCTGTTTCGACCTGTCGAATTCGACAGGTGGGTTAATTACATCAACTTGTCAACGATTAGTAGTGAGCAGCAAAATTCTGCTGGATGCTCAGACCGATTTCGTCGATGTTGTACGTCAGTACGTCGATGCGGCTGGTGAAGTAGCTATACATGATCGTAGCGATAGCAGCTGTACCGATACCAAGCGCCGTGTTTACAAGAGCTTCAGAGATACCCGTCGACAGAGCGGCCGTGTCAGGCTGACCTGTAGCACCCATAGCTGCGAAAGCGCGAATCATACCAAGTACCGTTCCGAGCAGAGCAATCAGCGTAGATACCGAAGCCAGCGTAGCGATAATGGTCAGGTTCTTTTCCAGCATCGGCAGTTCGAGCGTGGTAGCTTCTTCTACTTCTTTCTGAAGGGCAACCAGTTTCTGCTCTTTGTTCAATTCAGGATCGGTAGCCAGTTGCTGATACTTCAGCAGCGCGGTTTTTACTACGTTACCAATCGAACCTTTCTGACGATCGCACTCCTGGATAGCAGCAGCTACTTCATTACGGTCAAGTTGAGATTTGATCTTCCGAACGAAATCGTCGATAGAACCCGAACCATTTGCACGACCAATCGTGATAAAGCGCTCGATCGAGAATACCAGTACCGTTAGAAAACAGGTAAAAAGAATTGGTACGATGAATCCCCCTTTATACACGGTACCGAAGTAATCGCCTGGGAGGGGTTCTTTGGTATTGTCGCCTTCCTGGAAGTGGCTGCCATCACCGAAGACGAACATATACGTCAGGATACCGATGAGTAACAGAACCGGGATTACGAACGCTGGATTCAGACCGCCCGATGATTTCTTTTTTGGTGCTGGTGCTTTAGCGGGCGCTGGAGAGGGTGTTTGTGTTTTCATTGGAACTGGACTGTAGGGTTAAAATTAAAAGTTGGTTTACCCGGTAAAAAAAGTGAAAAATTTAGACTCTTTCGGTTTGTCCGGTTAAAAATTTAATAGAAATACCGTCGAACCTCCACAAAAATATGTGATTTCCGTTAAAAACCACACAATTCCTTTTGGCAAATGTTTCACTTATATTGTAATCCAGCAATAAATACTTGGATATATCTGACTTTGCTGAATTATTTTTTTTCGGATAACCAGAATGCTAAATTCTTGTTTATCAATTCCCGACTCAAAACCCTCTCTGATAAAGCGCTACCCGATACGTAGTTAGGGCGGGGCATGGCTCATGAAATAATTGTTAAGATTGTTTTTAATAGCTCTCATAGAATGATTAACAGCTTGTTTCTGGATAGATGCTACGTAGTGCCAAATTCCACAAACAACTTCAGAAAAATGTAAAAAGAGTTGTTGAGAGAGCGCAACGACAAGTGAAAAGCATACTACGTTCTATACGTTCATATTCCATTAAACGTAGCAGGGCAACAAAAAAGAGACGTAGCAAACACTACGTCTCTCTAAGAATTGTCGGGAAGGCGGGATTCGAACCCACGACCTCTTGCACCCCATGCAAGCACGCTACCGGACTGCGCTACATCCCGAAAGGGACTGCAAAACTAATGGATAATGGATAATGTACAATGAATAATGGATAAATTCTGGGCTACTATTATTCATTGTACATTATCCATTAATCATTAATTTCTACCACTACCTTGTCTTGCTGGCGGGGTAGTACCGCCCCGCTGTTGTTGCATCGGATTTTGCCCCTGAGGAGCAAAAGGACTCTGCCGTTGCTTGAACAACTGGAACCGCGTTGGCTGCGATACCCGAGGGAATGAGTTGTTTTCAGCGTCAATGTCAGCGATTTCCTGATACGGGTCGAGCGTCCACTGCGTTACTTTCTTGCTCGTGGCAATGACTTTTTTAAGCGATACGTCATTGAAACGCCAGATTTCAGCTGGGAAGCGAGCTACTGAGTCTGTGCCGTCTTCAAACTGCATCCGAATAATAACGGGCATGGGAACACCGCCTTTATTTTTTAACGAAAGGGTATAGAAGTTTGTACCGGCCGTAGCAGTAAGCGTGTTACGTTCCGACTCACTCAACGTTGCCAGATACTCCTGATATTTCTTTTTATCGTTTTCCGTTACCGCGTAAGGATCATAGCTGTTGTAGAAGTCGTTCATGGTCGAGTCTTTGGCTACAACAGTTTCAGCCTTGGTAGCAGCATCGCGCTGTTTGCTGACCGTACCAGCCCGACGTTGCGCTTCGGCCTTTGCAGCAGCTTTCGAAGCAACCGGGTCGCCCGAATCGACCTGATACCATTCTACTTCTGTCAAATCCTGATCAACGGGTTCAACGCCGTAGAACCAGCCTTTCCAGAACCAGTCGAGGTCAACACCGGATGCATCTTCCAGCGTGCGGAAGAAATCGGCAGGTTCAGGGCTTTTAAACGCCCAACGACGCGCGTATTCTTTGAATGCATAATCGAATAATTCGCGACCCATGACGGTTTCGCGCAGAATGTTGAGCGCCGTAGCAGGTTTGGCATACGCATTAGGCCCAAGACTGATGACGTTATCGGATGAAGTCATGATTGGTGACAACACCGATTTATCCGATTTCATGTAATCGACAATATACTGCGGCTCACCCCGGCGCGATGGGAATTCATAATCCCACTCTTTCTCAGCCAGATACTGGCAGAACGTATTGAGACCTTCGTCCATCCAGGTCCACTGACGTTCATCGGAGTTAACGATCATCGGGAAGAAGTTATGACCAACTTCGTGGATGATAACCCCAATCATGCCGGCTTTGGTCTGAGCCGAATACGTACCATCGGGTTCGGGCCGACCGCCGTTGAACGAAATCATCGGATACTCCATACCCCCACCCGCCGTAGCGTGGCATGAAATAGCCACCGGATATGGGTATTTAATGGTGCGGTTACCATACGATTTCAGCGTATGCTCTACTACACGAGTCGAATATTGTCCCCAGAGTGGATTTCCTTCTTTCGAATAGAACGACATACTCCAGATTTTGCGACCGTCTCCGTAAACATCCGTTTGCATGGCATCCCAGATGAATTTGCGGCTGCTGGTAAAAGCAAAGTCACGAACGTTCTGCGCGGTGTAAATCCAGGTTTTTTTGCCCTTAGCGTCGCCAGGCTTTGCTTTTTCGGCAGCTTCGGCTTCGGCCTGTGTCACGATCACAACCGGCGTTTTCGACGTAGCGGCCTGAGCCAGACGTTTCTGTTGAGTGGCCGTCAAGACTTGCTTATAATTCTGGCATTCGCCCGTAGAGCCAACTACGTGGTCG
The DNA here is from genome assembly GCF_014699005.1 of Spirosoma profusum. Taxonomy (GTDB): domain Bacteria; phylum Bacteroidota; class Bacteroidia; order Cytophagales; family Spirosomataceae; genus Spirosoma; species Spirosoma profusum. The sequence goes on along the minus strand of NZ_JACWZY010000002.1, from coordinate 350,256 downwards.
TTCGGTACCGTGATCGCTACTTTATAGTTACCAAAAATCAGCGTAAACTCGCCTTGACCCAGGAACTGTTTATTCTGCCAGCCATTTACGTCGTTATAAGCGCAAAGGCGGGGGAACCAGTGGGCAATGAAATAATTGTAGTTTCCATCTTTCGGGAAAAACTCCATTCCGCTACGTCCGTAGTATTCGGTAATGAAATAATTCCAGTCGACATTGAACGAATAACTGGCTCCAGGCTTTAATGCCGTAGGCAAGTCGATTCGCATCATAGTCTGATTGATGGCGTATTTCAACGGATTGCCCGATTTGGCATCTTTCACCGCCGTGATTTTATAGCCGTATTTATCAGTTGCCTGCTGCTGGCTGCGTTCGCGCACCGAAGTCAGATTCTGCAACTGCGAGAAACTCATGCCGCTCTCGCTCACACCGCCCGTACGGGTAACGCTACCGATTGAGCCTTTGGCAAACAGATTCTGGTCGAGCTGAAGCCAGATGAAAGGCAGTTCGTCGGTCGAATTGTTGTGATACGTAACGGTTTCCGAGCCAGTTATTTTCTGATTGGCATCGTCCAGTTCTACCTTAATATCGTAGTCAGCACGATTCTGGAAATAATCTTTACCGGGCGCTCCGGCGGCTGTCCGGAACGTATTGGGAGTCGGTAGCATGGGGCCTAACTGCTCGAAGCGTGTGTTCGCGTTTTGAGTAGCTGGTGCCGGTGCCTGCGCCTGTACCGACCAAACTGAAACGGCCAGAGCGGCCGACAGCAAAATTATCTTTTGCATAGTTAGGTTGTAGTTGTCATGAAATGCACGTAAAAGTAAAGAAAAAGTATAAAATATATTAGCAAATAGCCGAATCGTAACGTAGTGAAAGTGTTCCAGAAACGTAGCAAGACTTTATGTTACTACGTTGTTTATGCCACATTTGAATGAGGCATGACATTCATCTTAGACGACCGGTGAAAAAGTATTTTTTGTTTCCAATACTAGTTCATCCTTAATATTGCCTCTTATACCATTATGTTAGTCCTCTTTAAAAATGCTTTTTACCAGTTTTGAATTCGTCGTTCTGGTAATCATAACCCTGATTCTCTATTACTTACCACCCTTACGACGGTGGCAGGTACCAGTACTCATTCTGGCGAGTCTGGTGTTTTATGCCGCTAACCAGGCCGATTTGCTGTGGTTGCTGTTGCTCTCGGTATCGATTAATATCGTTTCCAGTTACTTCGTAATTTATGGACGTAGCGACCGAAGGCATTTTCACGCGGTTTGGGGTGTTGTAGCTAATCTGAGCATTCTTTGTTTCTTCAAATACGGGCCCCTATTAAGCCGCACGTTTTTGCCTGCCGATAGTTCGCTCGCCGAGACGTTGATTGCCTTGCCGTTGCCTATTGGTATTTCTTTCTTTACGTTTCAGGGAATCAGTCTGGTGGTCGATACGTATCGGAATCGCGACGTACCCCAATTTCGATCAATGATTGCCCGAAATCTGGCGAAACACGCGCAGACTGTCTTTTTCTTCAAGGCATTTTTTCCGCAGCTGGTGGCCGGTCCTATCGTGAAAGCGTATTTTTTCCTCCCCCAGATCAAGCCAAAATTCTGGCAGGATATTCAGTGGGACAAGTGCTTCCGTGCGTTGGTGGTTGGATATTTTTTGAAAATGGTCATTGCCGATAACCTAAAAGACCACACGGCTCTTATTACATATCCGTACTTTGAAGCCTATTCATCGCTTACGTTGCTGGGGCTATTATTCGGCTATTCCATGCAGATTTTCGCCGATTTTGCTGGTTATTCACTCATTGCACTCGGGCTGGCCGGGCTGTTTGGATACGACTTTCCTATAAATTTCAACTTCCCCTACGTATCGGTTTCGTTCTCCGATTTCTGGCGACGCTGGCATATTTCGCTTTCGAGCTTTCTGCGGGAATACTTATACATTCCTTTGGGCGGAAACCGGCACGGTGCATTTCGAACGTACCTGAACCTGATGTTGACGATGGTTTTGGGCGGTTTATGGCACGGAGCGGCCTGGAGTTACGCCATTTGGGGATTCGCGCATGGACTGGCGCTAGCGGTGGAGCGGTTTATCGATAATCTGTTTCCAACAAAACCGACTCGTGTAAGTGAGTTCATTCGGGGTATTATTGTTTTTGCCTACGTAACGGTTTTATGGTTATTATTCAAACTACCCGATTTCAGCCACGTCATTGCGTATTGTCGGGCATTGGTGAATAATATCGATAAACCCAACGATGGGCGTGTTCTCAGTTTAATTGCGGTGTATGCGCTGGCTGTGATTCTGTATCATGTCAATTATTTACTAGGTGAACGTAGAAGCAAAACTGAAAAACACCCTGCCTGGGAGTTTGCGGCCTATGCTATTATGATTTTTTTAGTGATTACGAATAGCGGCTCGGGAGGAGCGTTTATCTATTTTCAATTCTAATGATTCGGAAAGCGCTATTCACAACCCTATTGTTACTGCTGACTTACAGCTTGTTCATTACTGTTTTTCGGAGCAGCATCCGCCGAACAGCACAAACCGTTGAGCAACGTAACACGGTTAAAGCCGAAGAGTTTCTCTACGAAAACGGAACGCAGGCCGATACAGTCATTGTAGGGTCGTCTATGAGTAACCGGCTGCTGTTCGATAGTCTGCCCGGACATAATGACCGTTACTACAATTTAGCGCTGGAGGGAATGGCGTCGGTAGATGGGCTGCATCTGATTGCGCATGCTGGATACAAACCAAAGCTGGTGTTGGTTGAAATCAATACGTTAGATCGAATGCCTGACACTACGTTTTTCGGCAAATTTACAGAGACGGGCTGGTCACAGATTCGGGAATACGTACCATTCATGCGGCTTAAATATCAGCCGATTGGCGTCATGAAAGCGTTGTTACGTGACTGGCGTGGAGGAGCATCAGACGATATTGTCGAAACCGTCGATACGGCTTTTGTAACTCGGCTGGTGCAAAAGCGACTCAGCCAAACCAATGATAGACCTGACGATAAGGCCCTACAGCAGACAATCGACAAAGCCGATACGTATATTCAGGAATTACAGAAGCGGGGAACAAAGCTGATCTTTTTTGAGATGCCAACCGACCCTCGAATCCGCAATACCAACGTTAGTCGTCGGCTGAGGGAATTGGTGGATGCTACGTTCTCAAATTCGGCCTACCAACACATTCCATACCCAACCGATACATATCAAACAACTGACGGTATTCACTTGCCACGTAATGAATGTATCCGATACACGCGTTATCTATACGAGCAACTAAGCCAATCGCAAACCATTTCGCAGCCAACTTCTACGCCTAATCGGTAACGTAACGCTACTGCATCACCTCTTTCAGATACTCATTGTTAATTACAAGCGAGAGTGCCATACCGGCCACAATTCCTGATACAATCAGCACCCAGCGCAATCGGGATTTATTGAGAATATCCAGTACCACAAACGCCAGCAATAGCATCAGGCTGACAATCAGAAGCTGACCAATTTCCAGACCGATGTTAAAAGCTAGTAATGGCTTCACAATTTCAGCTTCCCGGCCCAGCAAACTGCGCAGGTAGTTCGAAAATCCCATCCCATGAATAAGTCCGAATGCCATCGCCAACCCATAGCGAAGGCGGTTTCTGCTACGTTGATTGCTGGAAGCCGATTTTGATTTTGTCTCCTGAAAAAAGAAGTTAGCAAAGGCCGTTATCAGAATGGTAATCGGAATCAGAAGTTCTATTACTTCGGTTTTGTATTGAATTAGTCGCAATGTTGCCATCGCTAACGTAATGGAATGCCCAATAGTAAATGCCGTTACCAAAATCAATACCTGTCGCCATTGCTGAAGGGTATAAACTGCACAGAGAGCCACAACAAATAGGATATGATCATAGCCGCTGGGATCGGTGATATGGTCGAACCCGAGCCGTAGGTAAATCAGAAAATCATCCATTAACAAAAGGAAAGTTTGGGAGTATCAACGTAGCAGATTGCTCGGCTATCTAGACGGACAGATTCATTTAAACCATTCTGCGTACATGACGTAGTTGTTAGCCGTGCGACTAAAAATTTCGGCCTGTTCGGGCGAAACGGCTTTTAGAAAACGGGCTGGATTTCCAGCATAAATCGACCCCGGTGGTACAACGGCATGTTGTGTTACAATGGCACCTGCTGCAATAATACTTCCCGATCCCACTACAGCTCCATCCATCACAATCGCGCCCATACCAACTAATACGTTGTCTTCGAGCGTACAACCATGCACAACAGCATTGTGCGCAATTGATACGTTGCTACCGATGGTGGTTTTAAACCGCTGATACGTGCAGTGAATAACGGCCCCATCCTGAATGTTGGTCCGGTCACCAATGGTAATGGTGTTTACATCGCCCCGCACGACGGCGTTAAACCAGACGGTACAATCCCGGCCCATTGTTATTTGTCCAACTAACGTAGCATTATCGGCAAACCAACAGTTATCACCGAATTGTGGGGAGATGCCATGAACAGATTTAATCAGTGCCATATCTAACGTTGATTGGTCATTTTCGGCAAAAATACGTAACGCGGCCATCTTGTCCACATAGTAGATATAACCATGTGGATAAGATGGCCGCGTTACGTAGCAAAAGCGAAATTATTTATCCATTACGACCGTTTCGTGCACCAGATAGGCACCCGATTCCGTCGAAAGGTTGTAAACGGTGTTTACCGAACGTACCGATTTTTCAGTACGCACTACGCGATACGTTACCAATTTGCCATTTTCCATGCGGAATAGGATATCGCCAGTCGTTACGTTGCCCAATGGTTTTTGGCCAGCCGCCGTCAGAACGGGATGGTTGGCCGTTGCTTCGAGTAGCGTCAACGTAGCGGGCGTGTTACGTGTGTCAGCGGTAAGTTCCTGGGTGGGTGTGAGCCAAACCGCAGCCAATGCAAAATTGCCCTGGTGCGTGTTGAAACGTGTTACGTTCGTTGGGGCGAAGGTCTTAGTTGCTGCGTTGTATCCCATCACTACGTCGCCCACCTGAACAGTACTGATGGGTTTTGACGAACCGTCTGATAACGTAACAGGAGCAGTTGGCGCAAAGCAGAAGTTATACTCTTCTTTTTTCTTCGTCCCACCTCCATCTGATTTACCATTGTTCCCAGACAATAGACCTGCCATCTCGCGCGAAAGCACGAACGTCAGTGTCGACATCAGTCCCGGCTCTTTTTCGCCGACGTATTTGAGATCGTCGATGTAAGCATCCCACGCTTTGCGGTCAGCTGAAGCGCCCGGAATGACGAATGGTTTTACCTCGTTGGTTTTGCCATTCTGATAGATAGCCAGCAGGCCGAGTTCTTTGGTGTCTTCGGCAGAAAAGACTTTGTAAAGGTAGATTTTCCGGGTGATGCCATCGCTGTAGGTGAATACGTAGGCGGGACGCTCTTCATAACGATCTAGTATGAAGCCGCCTGATTTGAAGTACGTATCTTTATCGAGGTTGGCGATTTTGATGGCTTTGATCGCATTTAATTGCTCCAAAGTCATACTGGCTGATGCCGTTTGCGCCCATACGCGCTGGCTTAATAACTGAGTCGTTACGGCACAGCAAAGAAAAATTAGGATCGATAGCAGGTTGTTTTTCATGGTATTTGGCGGTAACAGGCTCTGGCTGTTACTTCTAGGTCTGTAATTGGAAAGCAGTTATGACAACAGCCGGAGCCTATTGCCGCCTTTATTTCTTTGTGTACTCCCCTACCCGTGCGTGAATGGCTTCAACGGCTCTACGTGCTGACGTAAAAGCGCCCGCCATCCATGCAGTCAGATAAGTAGTATGCTCACCCGCAAAGTAGATGTTACCATCAGGCTCAAGCAGGGCGGGGTAGTATTTTTTTCGCGTGGCATCGTCGTAATTGGCCCAGCCACCTTCGCTGTAGGGTGTACGATGCCACGCTAACGAGAACGAATTCTCAAATTCGTTGGGATACTGCGGATGGATTTTGGCACCCAATGCCAAAGCCATTTTCTCACGTTCGGTAATAGAGAGTGCGCCAACGGCTTCGGCCCGGCTGTAAAAATTGTAATAGCCAATCAGAACCCCTTTTGCTTCCTGCAACCCAAACGACGGATACCATATCTGGTTGATATCCATATTGGTACGTGTAATTCCACCGTAAATACCGTCATCTTCTTCCCAGAATCGGCGCTTGAATTGCAGACCGATTTTGCCCGTTTTCATGTAGGGAATAAAGTCGGCGGCCCGCTTGACAGTTCCTGATAAATCCGACTCCAGGTTTTTCAACATAGGCAAGGGCAACGTACAAACACAAAATTCGCCGGTGATTTCAACGGTTTTGCCATCTTTCTGGTAGATAACCCGAACCCCATTTTCAGTTTTGCGTAACTCCTTTACCGGCGCGTTGAACACAATTTTGCCCGTCAGCTTTTTCTCAAACGCTTTCGGAATCGCATCCATTCCGCCGATGGGTTGCAGCAACGTAGCTTGTTGCTCGTAAGCGTAATCGCCGACGTTGTAGAAAACCGGCTGCATGAAGCCCGAACGTAGCAAATCGGTAAGCCCGTAGGGGTCGGTTAGGGTTCCGGGTAAATTGCCGGCCCCTGGGTCATTTTTTATTTTATAGCCGCGCCGATTTGTGCCTTTATATAAATGGGCCGTGTTTAAATCGCCTTCGTTTTTCAGAAAGTCGATCAACTTCTCTACGTCCTCCTTCGTCAACTGCTGGTCCAGGGTCGACTGGTCGAGTGCTTTGGAAAGCAATTCGGCTGTGTAGCCACGCATATCATTGTGATAATCACTGATACGCATCCGCCGGTTGGCCAGGTCGCCCGTACCACCGTCATTATACAGATAAGCTGATTCATTCGCCCCGTTGAAAATCTGGAGCGGTACGTTCAGTTCCTTGCAATACTGGAGGGTGAGTTGATGATGATGCGGAATACGGGCGGCACCGCCGTTGAAATAATGGCCGTTGTCGAACGAGCAGGTTTGCGGTGATCCACCACCAATTTCGGTTTCTTTAGTGCCACCCCGAATCGTCCAGACGCGCCCGCCTGAGCGTGAACGCGCTTCCAGAATGGTGCACTCATACCCAAGTTTGCCGAGTTCATACGCGGCTGTCATACCAGCCAGACCTGCGCCTAAAATAATTACTTTTCGCCCTTTCCCGTCGGTACGTTGCCCGTTGGCGGGCAAATTGAACGCCGAAGCAGGGGCAGGATGAAGCATTCCCCACGCCAAAAGACTGGCATAACTGGCACTCGTCGCGTTGATGAAGTCGCGTCTTGTCATACAAGAAGTCAATAGTCATTAGTCATTAGTCAATAGTCAATAGTCAATAGCGACAGAATGCTACGTAAGCAGTATCTATCGACTAATGACTATTGACTAACGACTCGTTTTACCCTACTACCTTTTTGAAACCTTCCACGAAAATGGCCATCTCGTCCATGGTACCGACGCTGACCCGGCAGAACGGTTGTCCACCAAAATCTCGGGTCTGGATGCCAATACCCTGCCCAAACATTTGATTGCTGAAGGCAGCGGTTTTCATGCGAATGGGGAATAGGATAAAATTGGTAGACGAAGGAATTACCTCGTACCCTAAATCGGTAAGCGCTTTCGTTGTGTAGGCGCGAGCTTTGGCATTTTCGGCCCGACAATGATTCTGCCACTCTTTGTCCTGATAGCTGGCAATACCCGCCATCAACGTAGTGATGCTAACCGCAAAATCACCGTTCGTATAGTCGCGTAAGGTTTTGAGCATGTTGGGCTGGGCAATAGCATATCCTAGTCGTAAACCTGCAAAACCGTGAATTTTTGAGAACGTACGTGCCAAAATCACGTTCAAACCTTCGCTAACCAGTTTTCCAAATTTTGGACGATCGGCGGGTTCGAAGAAATCAATATATGCTTCGTCGATAAACACCGGCACTTTCGGAGCAACTTCTCGGCAAAAGGCTTCCAGTTCAGCCGTTGGCACGATGGTGCCGGTCGGGTTATTTGGATTGACGATGTATACCATTTTGACATCGGGCGTAATGGCCGCTTTAATTGCCGGGAGGTCAAATTTGAAGTCTTTCGTCATTGGGATGGCTTTGATTTTTGCCCCGAACTTTTCAGCCCGTTGCAGTAAATCATCATACGTCATCACACTGGTTAGAATCGTGCCGCCACCTTTCGCAAAATAATCGGCTGCCGCCATCAGTACGTCCGACGAACCCGGCGACATCATAATTTGCTCGGCCTTTACGCCGTCATCCGTAGCAATCAGTTTTTTAAGCTCAGCAAACTCCATCCAGGCATACCGGTTTCCGATCTCAGTCGCTTTAATCAGAGCTTCCTTAGCGTTTTTAGAAATACCCAGCGGATTTTCATTGGCAAACAGACGCGCCCGCAGTTTAGGCATATTGGCGAACGGGTCATCGGCAAAGGCAAATTCATTCGTGAACGACGAAACGAAGGGAGCAGAAGGCCGGGCGGCTTCGGCGGGCGTGAAGCGGCTAAGCCCTAATCCTGCTGTCAGAAAGCCACTGGCGCGCAGCCAGTCCCGACGTGTTAGTTGTGATGACATGGTATAAAGTTTTTGTATTTATCTTGGATAAAATAAAAGTAAAACAAAATATAAGTACTTAGTAGATAGAGTGTTGTGAAAGTACGAATTTACGTCAACAAAAAGGCATTTCTGTCATCAAAAAACTTATGAAATATTTGGCTACAAGCTGTATACACCAAATTTATTGGCGAAAAAATAGGGCATAGCCCAAATGAATTATACCGTTCTCTAATAAGATAAATTATTCGTATTGATTTATTGAGTGGTTCATCCAAACCTTATTAAAAGCAAAAAGGTCGATGCTCCCCACCGACCTTTTTGACTTCGCCAAATGACGCTGAAACGTATTATTTTCTATAAATCAACTGAACGTTACCAACGGCAGTTGCGGTTGCAGAGACTGGCAACGTGTAGCTGATTGGGCCGGTCAGGGCAAGTTCTTCGATGTTTTTATTTTTTGCATACGTGTACTTTTCCTCATCACCCGAATCGTACTTTAGCGTCAGGTTGTTGTTATCGAATGTCCAGGTTCCCGCGGCATCATCGACCGTAACATTTTTGAACGTCGAGTTGAACGTGTTGTCTGAATAAATATCAATGGTTGATCCAACCGACTCAAAATAATAAAGGTCAATAGCCGCTCCATTAAAATTAGTTGCTGCTGGAAAGCCACTTAACAACCCCCTGCTTAATTCCCATCGACCTACAATGGGCGACACTGGTGTTACAGTATCTGTTTTATTACAGGACGTGAGACCCCATAGCGAGGCCATCAGGCAAAGTACATACACATAACGCTTCATAAGCAGTTGAATTTAGTCTATTCGGGGTTTGAAAAAGTACTAGGAGCGTAAACTACAAAAAAAACAGATAGTCCACTACTTTTATTACGTCGATGGAAGGCTAGTTGATGCAAACGGCGGCATTTTTTGAAAAATTGATTCTCAGCGCAGATTCGGCACGGGTAATACGGGTAAACTTTCGTTCCCATCGTTACTGACCGACTGCACCGCGAAATAGTAATTGTCTTTCGAGAAGGGCAGCGTCATTCCTAGTTTAGTCGTGTAGAATTTCTTCTGCCAGAATGGCCAGTGCGTTTCGCGCATCAGCACGTAGTAGCCTTTCACAGTACCCGTTTTGGGCGCTTGCCAGTACAAAACCGTTGAGTTGGTCAGGTTCCGCACATCGACCGTTACGTTCTGTGGCACCGTTGGTGATTTTGCCAGATTGGCTAACGTAGCAAGATTCACAGCCGTGTTTTTGCGGAGGTATTCGAAATCCATATGCTTCGGATAGTCGCCGTATTCGATTCCGTTTTCGGTACGTAAATCCTGGTGTTGATGCTCATAATTTTCGTTCATTTCGGTGATACGAACGGCGGCAAAACCGCGCTGCACATAGGGTGTATGATCGCCACCGCGCAGGTAGCGGTCGTTGCGGTAAACCATCACAACTTCCAGATTTTCAACGTAGCGCTCACCGACTTCCTTCAGATACCGGGCAAGCGTTCGCGCTTTTCCATCGTTCTCATTACCAAATCGTTGAATCTGTCCGATACGTCCTGTTGTATCTTTCAGCAGACTAGAAGGAAGTCCTTCACTGAAAACGCGGAGACGGGTATTGTCGATGATACGTGTATCACTCGAATTGTTGCTGCCCATAATATCATTGTTGAGTACGGCCTCTACGTTCCATTTCTCCTTGACTGCCCGTTCGGAAAGATGTTCGGCGCCCAGCAAACCTTGCTCTTCGCCGGTTAACGTAACGAAGACAACCGTGGCCGGAAACGACGATTTACTCATAACCCGGCAAAGTTCAATCACAGCCGCCGTCCCGGAACCGTCGTCGTTAGCGCCGGGTGCGTCCGATTCCCGATTCATTACGTTCGTAACGCGGCTATCCATGTGCCCCTGCACAATAAATATGCGGTTATCGGTCGGATCGGTGCCTTTGAGTGTAGCCATTACGTTGCCCATGTTGGCGGGCTTATCGATACGTCGGCCGTCGGGTTGGAGTGTCCACGTATCGAGGGTGGCCGTAAGTCGCCCGTTCGATTGTTTAGCGTATTGATTGAATTTCCCTAAAATCCATTGACGGGCCGCACCCAACCCTTTTTTGGCTGGCGACGTAGTAGCATCGGCGGGTACACTCAGCGTATGCCGCGTACCAAAACTGACAAGCCCATTGATGTGTGCCCGCAGACTATCGGCCGAAATCTGTGTTACGAGATCGGCAATTTGCGTATCACGATTCAGGATAACGGTCTGGGCGTGTGCGAACAGAGGAAAAAATAAGGATAAAACAAGTAGAGAACGTAACGATTGGGTTCGCATAAGTTTGCTGGATGATTAAAAAACGAAACTAACAAAAAAGCGCAAGCCGGGGACCTACGCTACGTTATTCCGCAAAAAAAGCGATTTCAGGGACGTGTTACGTATGTCATTACTTGGGCTAATAACATACGTAACACGTCCCTGAAATCGCAGAAATTTCAGAACGACCAGGCAAGTCCCGCACCCGGAGCCACTTGTCCAGTCAATGAAATTGGCGCCATCGACAGACCGACTCTTGGCTGACGTAGCATCTGGTTATATCGCGTAACGGCCTTATTAACCTGGCTGTTTCCAATGATGGTAAACGTAAGCGAAGCGGCAATCGCACCTCCATACACGGTCCAGTACGTACCATTGTTTTTGTTGCTGGTCAAGACAATATACGCCAACGGAACCAGCGCCGACAGCCGACTCAGCGTCGTCATCGTGCGGAATGTCTGGAAACGGTGATTAACTTCAGCGTCATTCAGTTCAAAAAAAGGAACTTCCAAAGAATAGGGCGACGATAGTTTTTTACCTCCGTAGAAATAAACACTCCCCAATGACGAGCCATAGGCCCGCTCAATCGGCATCAAGTGCGCCGGAACCGGCACCGTTCGGTAATGCGACGTATCATCCTGACGCTGGGCGTGTGCCGTCAGTGAAATAAAAAACAATGAAATTGACCATAAAACGTATCGCATACGGACAGAACGAAAAACAACGCGATTTAGCAGATGGTAAGGTAAAAAACAATGACGCTTCTTCAGCAAACGACATCGTATATATTGAGCCATGTAAATTTTTTTGTAAGCAGTTTTTGTCATGCTGAGGGACGAATCGGACCGCCGAAGCGGCAGCTTAACGTATCATAACCCCTCCGCCAGAATACGTTAAGCTGCCGCTTCGGCGGTCCGATTCGTCCCTCAGCATGACAAAAAATCTACTTCACCACTTTCAACGTACCCTGCATGAGCGAGGAATGGCCGGGGAATGTACAGACAAACTGATAATCGCCGGGGGCAGTGGGAGCGAGGAAATAAATGGTTTCGGAAGTTTCGGGCTGGAGGATGTTCGTGTGATAGAGCACATTCGCCGAGGCCGGTACATAGTTCATTTTGGGGCCATTCAGGTTTAGCTTCAAAGCCGCATCGCCAACGGCCAATGCTGTAGCCGGTTTCGTGATAACGCAGTTATGCAGCATGTCGTCGTTGTTATTGAAAACGAGTTTAATGCGGCTTCCGGCCTTCACTTCCAATCGCTCTACGTCGAATTTCAGACCGGGTTTGGTGCCAATGGTGATGGTCTGATCGGGGCCGTTTGCCCAGTCGGCGGGCATGGTGACGGTACGTTTGGCATTTACCGATTTTACGTTTTTCGCGGTTGTTGCTACGTCTTTTTTCTCCGCAGCCATCATCTCAGCATGGTCGTGTTTGGCGGCTGCGACCACGCGTGCGGGCAAGTTCAGTTTTTCGCCGGGAGCGATGGCGTTGAGCGTATAATAACCCACCGAATGCAGTAACGGCATATTCGTAGCCGACCGAACGCCTTCGGCTTTTACTTCATGAATGTATCCTTCACGTAGCACTGTGTCAGCTACGATTCGGGCGCTCATGCCATCAGGCGAAACCACGATACCCCGAATTGGAATGGTACGTGCATTTTCGATGGGGCTGCCGTAGGTTTTGTGATACCGATACGTAAAGCTATTCAGACTGTAGCTTTCGGGATTTTCGGCGGTTTTGCGATCAACGGGAGACGTAAAGCTAACCTCAAAACCGTCGGGTTTCGACGTAATGGTTTTCATTTCAAACGGCATTTTCCCCGTCCAGACCAGTCGCTGAATACCATATGAATCTTTACCCGTAGCGGCCCAGCCCCGGCTCGTCATCCCCACGAACATAGAGCCATCCTGCCCCCAAACGGTACGTATAATCCCCGATTGGAAACCTTCGCGGAACGGGAAACAGGCTCCCTGCCACTCACCATTCACTTTTTCCAGCGCTACCCGCATGATTTTGCTGTGCCCCTGATCGCCCACAAACAATTGATCGGAAAAGGGGCCAAAGGCTCCGTTGGTCGTGTCTTGCTTAAAATCGGACGTAGAGATTCCCATCAGCGTGTGGGGAAACCAGATGGCGGGTACTTTCAGGTTTTTAACTGTTTTCGCTACCTCAAACATAGGCTTTCCGGTACTTGGTACGTCCTCAGGCTTGAGACTCAGCGGTGAACCGGGTTCACTCGTCCAGCGCAGACCGGCTGGGTTACCCGCGAAATCACCTTTCGCGAGATGCGTCATACGTCCCGAACCAACCCAGTCACCCTGGTTTTCGGTGTAGAAAATGCTGCCGTCACGTAACACACCGAAACCAGCGGGCGACCGCATACCCGTTGCCCAGGGAGTCATTTCACCCTTTTCGGTCAGTTTAAGCATCCAGCCACGCCACTTTGCCAGACTGGCTCCGTAGCCAATCCAGTCGAGGTTTAACGTAATAACCATGTCGCCGTCAGGTAGTAGCACCGGGCCGTAGCTGTATTCATGATAATTACCCGACAAAGGCCACTTGTAGAACGACTGGTATTCGTCGGCCTGATCGTCACCATCGTTATCAACGAGTTTAGTCACTTCACCCCGCTGCGTACAGAGAAAATAGCCTTTGGGATGCCACATCAATCCCAGTGGTTCGTGCAGGCCCGAAGCGAATTTCTTGTAAGTCGGCATCCGGCTTCCCTGCATGTACGGGTTGCTAATAATCCAGACTTCCCCCCGACGCGTACAGGCTGCTAATCGGCCATCGGGCAGAGGTGCCAGACCACCTACTTCCAGCTTAATGTCTTCAGGAATCGGAAGGGTTAAAATGCGGTAATAGTCATCTTCAACGGCTGGGCGTTGGGCGTATGTATTCTGAGTGAAAGCGTGAAAGAGCGAAAGAGCGAATAGGAACGTAACGATACGTACTAGCTGTCTCATTCTGCGTTTTACATTATTCATTGTTCATTAAAATTTTAGGCTATTCGTAAGCCGTTTTTTGTAGGTCGTTCGGTTTGTAGCAACGTAACAGTACCATCGTCGGCAATGGCGCCAAGTACCAGACATTCGCTCATGAACGTAGCAATCTGTTTGGGCGGAAAATTCACGACAGCAACCACCTGTTTTCCAACCAGCTCATCGGCCTGATACAGTTTGGTTAGTTGGGCCGACGTCCGTTTCACGCCTAAATCGCCAAAATCAAGCGTCAGCTTGAAGGCCGGTTTTCGCGCCTGTGGAAACGCTTCGACAGCAATAACGGTCGCCGTTCGAATTTCCACTTTTTCAAAGTCGGTCCAGGTTAAGTAATCGGTTGTCATGATACGTTGGCTGTACTACGTTACTAAAAGAACGTTACGTTCTGCTAGTAACGTAGTAGCAAATGGCTTAGAAAATAATCGAGTATTGCACCGAACCAGGCCCATTTTTCATGTCAATCGGAAGCAGCACTTCCTGTTTACCGTTACTCTGACGCATTTTTACTTTGGCTTTCGGATCGATTCGAACGTAGTAACTCCGGTCGTTGATGGCATAAAGTCCTTTGGCTACTTCCTCCACCGACGTACCGGCGGCTATACGGCAATAAGGCGTTCCGGTTGCTGAACCCGAGAAGATCAGCGTTCGTGTAAGCGTACTTCCGGCAGGGTCATCCTTACTGGTTTGAATGGCATCGTTAACTGTCAAGCCCCCAAGCTGATACTGGATCGTAGGCAGCCCCTGTTTATCGACCGTTTGCCCTTTGTACTGCACTAGTTTATCATCGACACTATCAGGCCAGGCAGCGGCCTCATCCTGAAGCAGCATCAACGGTGTTTGCGCAGGCGGACGAACAACGGTTCCTAACGGACTAAGCAATTGAGGTTCACCGCGCTCGTACCACATTTCCGTTACGTTGGCGAAATCGCCTTTCCAGACCTGTACTAATGCCATCTGATTCAGGTCCAGCGTGTAGTGAATACCTGTTGGGGAACCGACCGACAAGCTGTGCGTACGTTTCATTTTTTCGCCGGGCAATTGCACAAACGAGCGAATACGCTGGATTTTATCCTGTAAACTACTGTAATCCGGGTTCACACTTACTAAGGCTACAGCGTCAGGTTCGGGCAATGAAGCGGGTGCATGCAGCGGTTGCGGGCGTGTATCGGCCAGCGAGATAAACAAGCCAAGCCCCGGCCGGAACCACGACCGGGAGAAATAAACGCGAATATCGTGCGTACCGGCTGATATCGTAGTGGTTCCTCTGGCGGTCATACCTAGTTCGAGGTGGTTCACTGGAATCAATTCTTTTCCATCCACCCATAACGCAGCCGCGCCCCCATGATCTAATTCAAGTTGATACGTTCCAGCTTCCAGTACGTTCAGTTTACCCGTAAAAAAGATGGAATATTGACGAGGCTGACCATACGAAACCTCGTAATTGAGCATGCTCGTTGTATCCTGTTTGAGTACTTTCTTCCGGGCGGCTTCCTGAGGGTCCAGAATATAGCCGCCTTCCACGATTGTATAGTTGAGTGGGCTGCTCCACTTCGCTACATTACGGGGTGACATAATTCGGTAACCAAGGTTGCGAATCGCAATGCTACCATTCGTAGCCATCAACGTAACAAGCCCGTTATTTTTACCAGTCAGTATCTGTGCTTCACGGACTGTGATACCGTTAAGAATCAGTTTCTCCAACATTGGAGCGCCCTTAGGTCCACCGGTTTTGTACCACATTTCCACCGTTTGCCACAAACCAGGCGCTTTTAGTAACCGGGGCAAATCTAGTGAATGATCTAAGCTAATCGGCTGACCACCTGGCAACGACAGCATAACACCCGCATTGGAGGTCATCATCAGGTCGAAACGCATTCGAAAATCATCTGTTGGCTTTGCTAATGTAAGCGGCTCATTTGTACCGACGAGTATCGTGTTACCGGCCTTGGGACGTAGCGATTTAGCATCAGCAGTAGGACTTATTGAACCCGCTAATTCCCAACCAGTTGGACGGGTTAATTGGGTAAGTGGCACGGCGGGCAGATCACTTTGAGCGTACAACGTAGTGGTGAGCAGCCAGGCGATTAAGAAAACGGTGCTACGTTGGCTGAATAGGAGTTTAGTTTGGGGCATATAAGGAACAAAGCAGACGTTGATGCTTTTGTATCTATCAAAAGTAAGCAAAGTCTCCTGTTTCCTGTTTACGCCCAAAAACTTTTGCCAGTAACGTACTGTTTATCCCAGCAAACTCATACCCCTACTTTACTCTCACCATGAACGTAACGATTTCTACATCCATCCTGATGCTATCGCTCATTGGGTCCGAAACGGCTCAACCAGCAAACGCCGTGACTCCTCCCGCTAAAGCCAAACGACAAACGCATGCTACGTCGGTTCGTTCAGTTATTCCGGCTGATAACGACGGACTTAAATTAACCAATGGTTTCCGCGCGGTGGTTTTTGCCGACAATCTGGGCAAAGCACGTCACGTTGCCGTCAGCAACACAGGAACGGTTTTTGTGAAACTGGAGAAGCTGAACGACGGCAAAGGGATTGTGGCACTCAGCGACAATAACGGCGACGGTCAATCCGACCAGACCGTTACGTTCGGGAATTACGGCGGAACCGGAATGGGTATTGCCAACGGCTATCTCTATGCCTCGTCTGATACGTCGGTTTATCGGTATAAACTGACCAATGGTAAAGTCATGGAAACGACACCTGCCGAAACCATCGTTACCGGCCTCAAGCTCGAAAGACAACATGCCAGTAAGTCGCTGGCGGTTTCGCCCGATGGCAAGTTGTATGTCAATTTTGGAGCGCCATCGAATGCCTGTCAGGAAAAAGATCGACAAAAAGGTTCGAAGGGAATGGACCCCTGTCCACTGCTCGAAAATTACGCGGGTATCTGGCAATTCGACGCAAACAAACCCAACCAGAAGCAGTCAGACGGGAAACGCTATGCAACTGGTATCCGCAACGCCGTCGCTCTCGACTGGAATACGGCTAACAACACGCTTTACGCCATGCAGCACGGTCGCGACAACCTGAACAATTGGGGCGGTATTTTCACGGATGAAGTGAGCGCCGAATTTCCATCGGAAGAATTCCTGATGGTGAAACAGGGATCGGATTTTGGCTGGCCTTACTGCTACAACGACCATAGCAAAAACAAGAAATTTCTCGCTCCCGAATACGGTGGCGATGGTAAAACCGAAGATCGCTGCGCCGGAAAAGAAAAACCAATCATGGCCTTTCCCGGACACTGGGCCCCTAATGATTTGCTGTTTTACAAGGGCTCGGCCTTTCCGGCGAAGTATAAAAACGGCGCATTTATCTGTTTCCACGGCTCCTGGAATCGCGCTCCACTGCAGCAGGGTGGCTATTTTATCGCGTTTGTACCATTTGGGAAAGATGGTCGGCCGTCGGGTAATTACGAGGTATTTGCCGAAAACTTCGCCGGTGTTGCCGAGTTGGGTAAGCCCGGAACAAACGTAAATGCAGGCAAACTCGATCTTGCCAGTCCCGGCGATGCCAAAGCGCGTCCGATGGGTTTGGCAGAAGGTCCGGATGGTTCGCTCTACGTAACGGATTCAGTAAAAGGCAAAGTCTGGCGGATAACGTATTCGGCGAAGAAGTAGAATCTACTCAAGGATTGTTGTAGCGATTTTTTGTCATGCTGACGCAGGAAGCATCTTAAATTGTCCTATCCTGAGAGTAAGGAGTCTTTAAGATGCTTCCTGCGTCAGCATGACAGAAAATCACCTTGGAAGTGCGGCCATTTCATTTGCCAGAAATTGCTGAAATCGTTCCTGTAGTCCGCGAAAGTGATTCAGGTATTTCTCCCCTTCTTCCGTAACGATTGCCCCTCCCCCTTTTTCCCCACCGGTTTGCGTCGATACCAACGGTGTATTGGCTTGCGTATTCATCGATTGTACCAAATCCCAAGCTCGTTTGTAAGACATCTGCATAGCTTTTGCGGCCTGATTGATGGAGCCGGTACGTTGAATATGGCCCAGCAATTCAAGCCGACCAATACCCATGAATCGTTCAGTTGCGTCGTCAGCTGTAGTTTCGAGCCAGATTCGGCCATTGATACGTAGTGTATTCATAGCAGAGGACGTAGGGTTAAGGGCATGAGGTGATGTTCATCGACAGGTAAATTTCGGATAAGATGACTAAGGTACGTGGCGAATCAAATCGTTGCCAATACCGTGCAGTAATCTCCTGACGTATTATTCGCTTGTTTCGGCTTCCGGTCGTACCTTGCACCCGATAGTTTTCTCGCCTTGTGCGCCTGTTTTCCTCCTGCCTGTATGTGCCACTCGGCGACCGTTCCCGCTATCGTAACGGTATATGGACAACGTCGAATTACTTTCCCGCATTCAGTTTGCTTTCACCATTGCCTTTCATTACATCTACCCGCCCCTGAGCATCGGTTTAGGCGTTTGCCTGGTGGTGATGGAGGGTCTTTACCTCAAAACCAAAAACAAAATTTACGAAGAACTGACCCGGTTCTGGGTTAAGATTTTCGCGCTCATTTTTGGCATTGGGGTCGCCACAGGTATCGTCATGGAGTTTGAGTTCGGTACGAACTGGGCAACGTACTCGCGCTACGTTGGCGATATTTTCGGATCGGCGCTGGCGGCCGAAGGTATTTTTGCCTTTGCCCTGGAATCGGCCTTTCTGGGGATACTGCTGTTTGGCTGGAATCGAGTTAGCCCTCGTGTGCATTTTTTGGCTACAATACTGGTCGCGCTGGGTTCTATATTCTCAGCACTCTGGATTGTGGTCGCTAATTCCTGGCAGCAAACGCCCGCTGGCTATCGTATTGAAGGGCAGGGAATGCAGGCACGCGCCATTGTGACTGATTTTTGGGAAATGGTTTTTAACCCGTCGTCGGTAGAGCGGTATTCGCACGTATTAATTGGCGCATTTCTGTCGGGTTCATTTCTGGTGTTGAGTGTCAGCGCCTGGTATATTCTCAAAAAGAAACACGTAGTACACGCGCAAACCGCCTTCCGAATTGCGCTCTGGGTAGCAGCTGTTTCTGCGCTGGGACAGTTATTTACAGGACATAAATCGGCGGAAGTGGTAACGAAATACCAACCGGCAAAACTGGCTGCCATGGAGGGTCATTTCGAGAAACTGGCCCCGGCTGATATGTACCTGATGGGATGGGTGGATGCTAAAAACCAAAAGACGACCGGTCTGAAAATTCCAGGCGGACTTTCGCTACTGGTGCATCAGGATATGAAGGCGCCCATTCCGGGACTAAACAGTATTAAACCCGAAAACCGTCCAAAGGCCATCAATTTTGTATTTCAGACGTATCACCTGATGGTAGCCATCGGTATGACGCTGATTGGCCTGACCTTGTTCAGCTTATTTCTGCTTTACCGGAAAAAACTTTTTGAGACGCGCTGGCTGATGGTCGTTTTCGTGTACGCTGTCCTGCTTCCACAAATCGCGAATCAGGTGGGCTGGTACACGGCCGAAGTCGGTCGGCAGCCGTGGGTAGTGTATGGCCTGCTACGTACCTCCGACGCCCTTTCGCAGGCCGTTAAAGCCGAGCACGTATTAATCTCACTAATTCTATTCACATTCATTTACGTAATGCTGTTCGGCCTGTTCCTTTATCTACTAAACAAGAAAATACAGCACGGCCCCGACGTAGCATCAGACAGCGAAACATCGTCCTCGCGCATGAACCCGTCGCTGATACCTTTAATGAGTGAAAGAGCAACCTCAAAGAGTGAACATGCGAAAGATTGAAAGAGCGAAAACCATCCGGCAGGTGCTTTCGCTCTTTCAATCTTTCGCATGTTCACTCATTAAACATTATGGATACTTTCCTCGGAATAGACTTACCCACCTGGTGGTTCCTGCTGATTGGAGCGCTTATCACTGGATATGGCATATTAGATGGCTTTGATTTAGGGGCTGGTGCACTGCATCTTTTTTTTCGGAAAGAGCAAAGCCGACGTATCGCGCTTAATGCGATTGGGCCGGTTTGGGATGGAAATGAAGTCTGGCTGGTAATCGGCGCGGGAGCATTGTTCGCGGCTTTCCCGCTGGTCTACGGCACCATTCTGTCGGTGTTCTACCTACCGTTTATTTTGTTCCTGGTCGCCATTATTTTCCGGGCGATTTCGATTGAATTCCGAGGGAAAGAACCGATGCCGTGGTGGCACCAGCTTTGGGATGTTAGCTATTGTGTTTCCAGCATCGTTATCGCTTTGTTGCTGGGACTTGTACTTGGTAATCTGATTCAGGGAATTCCGCTGAACGCCAACCATGAATTTGTCGGACGATTAAGGGACTTTTTCAATCCGTATGCCGGACTAATTTCGGTCACGGTGCTATCGCTATTTATGATGCACGGCGCGATGTATCTCCTCATGAAAACCGAAGATCGGCTCTATACTAAATTGACAATCATTGCCGACAATACGAGCAAGTTTTTCATTTTATGTTTTCTGGCTGCATCGAATGCTACGTTAATCTACGTACCCCACATGACCGCCATTTTCAAAAATAACCCCGCACTGTTTGTACTACCAATGGCAGCGGTGCTCATTGTGCTGAACATTCGACGTAGCATCGAGAAACGGCAGTACCGACGCGGATTTATTTCCTCCTCCATCACCACGGCGCTGCTCCTGATTCTGTTTGCAATGGGTTTATATCCCAATCTTGTGCTGTCGACTGTTGACCCGCGAGGCCATATCAGCATCTACGAAGCTGCGTCATCCGATGCTTCACTACGTACCATGCTTTTGTTTGCGTTTATCGGAATGCCGCTGGTAGGAACATATACCGTGTTTATGTTCTGGACGTTCCGTGGCAAAGTAAAACTGGAAGAGCATAGTTACTAGGCTTCAATAAAAAACCAAGCCACTCATTCAAAAGGATGAGTGGCTTGGTTTTTTATCCCTAAAGGTGGTAGCTACGTTAATTAACAACCAACTTTAATCTACTTCCCGAACTATGTGTTATTCGACCTCCCGGACCAAATGTTACCCGAAGGGCGTTGCCTGTATAGCCAGCTGGTAGTGTCACTACGTGGTTTACCGTCACAGGATCAGTGCTCACCGGCAATCGTCCACACGACCACACAGTCGGATCATTCCAGTTGCCTGTCTTCACCGTGAACATATTCACGCACGACGCAGTGTTGCTCACGGTAATCTGGAACGTAGTAGCAACCGATAATCCACCCGGGTCAGTAGCCACGACTGTTACTGTGAAGGGCGAGCCTACCGTTGTCGAAGGCGTGCCGCTGATCGTTGAAGGAGCCGTAAAGCTCAGTCCGGCAGGAAGTCCGCTTACACTTAAAACCAGGCCATTTGGCGTTTGGGCATCTGTGAATATTCCTGCTGGAATGTTCATCGTAAAGGCTTGGTTGACAGGGGCGGTCCGATTACCAATAGAACCTACGACAGTCGGGGCCGTATTGGGTACTGGCAGTACAGTTAGCTGGAACGTAGTGGAAACTGACAAACTGCCCGGATCAGTCGCCTTCACCGTCACAGTGAAAGGTGAACCCACCGTAGTGGAGGGAGTACCCGAGATCACATTCGGCGCCGTGAAATTGAGTCCAGCAGGTAAACCACTCACGCTCAAGGTAAGGCTGCCTGGTGTTTGTGCATCGGTGAACGTGTTCGATGGAATGTTAAAGCTATAAGCCTGACCTACCGTAGCGGTTTGTGAGCCAATCAGATTCGCCACAGTGGGCGGTGTGTTCGGCGGAGGAAGTACCGTCAAGGTGAACGTAGTACTCGCCGATAATCCATCCGGATCCGTCGCTTTTACAGTAACGGTGAAGGGCGAGCCTACAGTAGTAGACGGCGTACCACTGATGGTTGATGGGGCCGTAAAACTCAGTCCTGCGGGCAATCCACTAACACTTAATACAAGACTATTTGGCGTTTGGGCATCGGTGAACGTACCGGCTGGCACTGTGAAGCTGTAAGCCAGGCCAACAGTAGCCGTCTGATTACCAATTGGAGTTACCAACGTAGGAGCCGTATTAGGCGGAGGAGCAATCGTGAGCGTAAACGTAGTACTCACCGACAAATTACCAGGATCCGTAGCCGTTACCGTCACGGTAAAGGGTGACCCAACGGTTGTCGAAGGTGTACCCGAAATCACATTGGGCGCTGCAAAGCTCAACCCCGCCGGTAATCCACTCACACTCAGAGTGAGGCTGTTGGGCGTTTCAGCATCGGTGAACGTAGGAGCCGGTACTGTATTCGACACCGAAAAGCTATAAGCTACACCAACCGTAGCGGTTTGAGAGAGGATTGGATTCGCCACGGTAGGAGCCGTGTTAGCCTGAGTTACGGTTACACTCACCGTAGCCGAAATAGTCTGGCTGGTAGGCGTTGTTGAATCAGCTATCGTTACCGTAAACGTCTGTACGCCAGCCGGTATACCGGATACAGTAGCTGAGTGACTGGTTGGGGTAATCATGCCTGGGCCAGAGAAGGTATAACTATAAGGGCCAGTACCGCCCGATACGATTGCCGACAGGCTTGTGCTGCCTGTGGTCAGTAACGTAGTGGGGTTGGCAGTTAGCGTCAGCGCAAGTGGCGCAGGCACCGGTGGGAAATTAAACCGGGCTACACTCGGGTCGTGGTCACTGAGCTGGTCCAGAAACTCGGCGTTCATGTGTATGGCATCATAACCATTAACGCTCATAAAATTACTTGCTAGGATGTAATCAAGAGCCTGAGCGTTACCATCGAAATTATACGTATAACGCTCTTCAACTGGCAGTGTTTCGATAAGATTAGTCAGGACAGCCGTACCACCATTCACATTACCTTTCAGGTACTGTAGGGCGGGTAAAAACTGAAACTCGTTAAAATCACCCGCTACAATGATATTCGTATTCGGGTTAACAGCCAACAGTTGATCCACAAAGTCATTGACTACTTTAGCCTGCTCTTCCCGTCGACCCTGTTCTTCCTGGGTAGGCGGCTGGAACCGCTGGGTTAGTGCACCACTACCACCTCGTGAAGAGAAATGATTGACAATTAAATAGATAGGCTGCCCATTAAACATAAGCTCACCAACCAGAGGCTTCCGGGTAGCGGTGAAGTCATCACCAACGTAGCTGTCAACTTCACCGGGATTAGGGTCTAATATCCGACCGGGGCTGGACGAAATACGAGGCAGTCCACCCACATTACTCACGGTAGTATTTACTGTTGATCCTCCACCTGGCCGATCCACAAACTGCACGCGGGCTGGATTAAACAGTATACCGACCCGGATGTTACCTCCCGACTGCCCCCCGTCCGCACCGTCGACAGGGTTAATCTGCCGGTACTGATAGGTTGGCCCTCCGGCGGCCGTAATAGCTGAAATTAACCGGCTGAGGGTTGTTGACGCATCGACCGTTCCGCTATTGGCAGAACCGTCGTTATCCTGAATTTCTTCAAGTGCGATGATGTCTGGTGAGGCTAAATTAGTACGTATAGCCGCAGCCAATCCATCAAATTTCGCCTGAGGTTCGTTACCTGCCAGATTTTCTACGTTGAAAGAAGCAACCAGTAGTTGGTTAGTTGTAGGTATCAAGCCAGATGTTTCCTTAGTCAGTGGTACGTTCGAGGCAGAAACTGTCGGTGCTACGCTGGGCAGAATTTCATAGTTCAGAAAGTCGTAATTAACCACCCCAATGATTGTGTTCAGCAATGTTCCTACGTTTTCATTCGGCGTATTGCCATTGCCATACAGTACGTCGTCGATCTGAATACGTTCCGGATTGAAGTCGCTGTTTGTAATGGCACTGCCAATACTTGTCGAGTTTGCGCCACTGATTGTGATGCTACGTCGGGCATTCACGCCGGTAGCGCCAGCACCCTGGTCGGCAATTACATATAACTCCCCAAACGTATTGCGAAATCCAGTCGTAACCGGATTGTTAATCTGAACACGCATCCCTTCGAGGGTTTCGAAGAAATCCAGACCGTCCTCCGTCGGATCGAATATCGACAGTTCTACGTCGCCACTCGCCGGGAAGTCATTACTGATCACGTCGGTCGGAATCCGTCGCCCTGCGCCAATTTGCGAACTGATAACGATTGGAGCCGGTAAAGGGTTATCAAGCGACCAGACTGTAACCATGGTGCTGGCAATCTGCGTAACACTCAAGTTCTGATCATTGCCCGCCCGATACTCCTGTGCCGTTCCACTCACCCTTACCTCCTGACCAACCAGGACCGTGGGGTTTGTACTGGTAAAGACAAAAATCCCTTCCGATGTGTTGTCATCGTTATCAGGACTTGAGTCCTGCATCCAGAAACCGCTACTACGTAACGCTGTCACGATTCCCGGAACATTCGTAACCGTTGTTCCTGCCAGTGGCGAGATGTGTCCATTTCCCTGAATATGGCGGATGCGTGTATCATTATCGGCAATCGTCGCCGTAGCCGACGATGTACCCACTTCGTATGCCACCACCTCAGCCAGCATGAGGTTTATTGTTTCAGTGGCTTCGAAAAGTGCATCGTCGACTGGCGTCAATGTTATATCAACGGACGACTGAAAGGCAGGTACCGTCACCGTTCCCGATAGCGTTGGTGTGTAATCCGTTCCGTTTGTTGCATTGCCTCCAACTGTATAGGTTACAGTCAGCGGATTCGTTAGATCCCCTGTACGGCTAACTGTGAAGACAACAGGATCTGAACCTTCTTCTGCCCCCGTAGCATCGGTAGCGGCAATTGATACGATAACGGCATTGGGATCATTGACCTGACCACTGACGGGCACGGACGCTGCTAACGTACTGGAGGCCGTATTTGTGATTGTTCCACTAAAAGACCCTAGGGGTGCGGTATCCGCCAGACGTACATAAATCACCTGCGAGAGTGCTCCCGACGACGGCGTAAAGGATAAGGGCGTTGTATAGAAAATAACCCCATCCGGACTAAATTCAATATCGGTTGTAGAAGATACCGATACGGGATCAGTTAGATTATTGCCTGTAAGCGTGTAACTTTTTGTAGCAGATGTCGTTCCCTCAAAGGTAGTAAATCCAGTTAAAGAAGTTGGAGTAGTTGTCAGTGTAGGAGCATTGGTCGTAACACTACCCCAGGTTGTGCCAACACGGATATAATCAACTCGTAAATTAGGTGCATTCCCTGCGGCCTGGCGTAGAGCAACTGACCCAATAGTAGGAGCATCTGTAGATGTAAATGATGTAGTAATCGTTGCAACGGGTTCTGCCTGTCCTAACACAGGAGAAACAAACAGATCGGCCTGGTCATTTATCAAGCCTCCATTCAACGTGTACTTCAGAACCACAAAATAGGTAGTGCCGGTTGAGAGTACGGTAGAGTTATAAACAGAAGAAGATTCACTATTTTTTCCCAGACCAAACTGAAAGCCTCCACTTGCGCTCCTCACATACACGCGCCCTACAAAGTAAGTGCCGTTTGCAGGCGATGTACTTAGGTGAAAAAAGTAATCGCCAGTACTTGTTGCGCTTGATACGTTAACCAGGAAGGAAGCATAAACAGGACCGCTCGATTGGGTCGTGAAGGTTCGGTTAACGTCCTCCCCTGTTGTCATTGCAGCAGAGCCCCCAGCAGTAGTCAGCCCAGCGTATGTAAGTCCCGGCGAACTGGCCTGAATGGAATTGGTACCCGTTCCACTGTGGGGTATCCATACTGACGGCGACGTGGTTAGTGTATAGGGAAGGGGCGCTGAGGTAAAATCCTCGGTTAGCAGAGGAGTTTGCGCCCGTCCTGTAAGGGCGAAAAAAAATGTGGCACACAGGAGCCACAACAGGTTTGCTGCGCGTAGACGTAGTAGCATAGAAGTGTAAATTGAGAGTTTACAAATCTATTGAAAATCAACCCATAATAAATGCTTTTGATATTATCTTATTCTTATTATCTAATTAATTCTCCGATTACTATCTAATGGATTACTAACAAGTCAATTTGCTCTATAACTAGTAAATGGCATATACAATATTCATTACACGTAATAAACCAAAATAAAATTTTAGGTAAACTAATTATTAACTGCTTCTCTACGTAATACATTCACCAGATTATGTGCCCGACGCGTCGGCTCCGGAATTCGGTATCCGCCGTTACATTGAAGGGTCAGCGAAATGGCCGTGTCCAGATCAATTAAATGACCAGGCGATACGTAGACTGGATTTACCTTGTTTTTGGTACGTAGCGCAGCACCAATTACGTCGCCATAATGCTTCATGGGTGACCAGAACCCTCTTTCCGGTGCCGGTTCGTCATATTTACCGACCAGCACTGATTTTCCGCAGCCGAATGTAGGTCGGTTCAGAAATAGACCCGCGTGCGAAGCAATACCGATACGTCTTGGATGAGCTGTGCCGTGTCCATCAAACATCACTACGTCGGGTTCAATCTTGAGTTTTTGCCAGGCTTGCAGCAGCGATGGAATTTCACGAAACGACAGTAAACCAGGAATATAGGGAAACGGCGCTGTACCAATCACGCCCGATTCTTCAATTGTTTCCAGCGTTTCCAGGTCAAGCACCACAATTCCGGCGTATACAGTTTCCTCAAACTTGTTAAACGAAATATCGCAGCCGGCAATGGTTTTGGGAGAGTTGCCAAGTGGTTCGATACGTATCTGCGAACGGAACTGTTGCTGAAGTGCGACAGCCTCGGCGGGCGTTACGTTCCAGTCGTGAAGGGATTGATAAGTAGCCATAATGAGGTTTTACCTGTGGATAACCTCAACAGCGTGGCTACGGTTATTTAAAAGTTAAGCAGCCTAGTAAAACTCCGCTTTTGTTCTCAACTATAATTCAATAAGAGATTTTGTCATGCTGAGGCACGAAGCATCTTAAAGTTCCCTAACCTGAGTATTTGAAACCCTTAAGATGCTTCGTGCCTCAGCATGACAAAATTTAGGTTAGGACTCATCGAAAATCAATTACATTCAATTTGTAAGCAACGTATCACGGCTTTTGGTAAACGTTTTATTTTTTCGCAGGAATAATCTCCTTCCGACAAGGCCACCATCGTCCATTTGCCACTACTATATTTCAGCACCTGCCCCGAGCCCTGTGTTGTTTGCTGTTTATTTTTATCCAGCAGATTTATACTGACTTCAGCATAATCACCACAAATGCCTCCGCCAGTAACTTCGGTCTTTTGCTGGCCAATACTCTTGCCTGATTCGAGCTCTGCTACGTATTCAATCTGCCCGATTCTGACCATCAGATACGTATCACCTGCTACGTGTGCATCGGGCTGTCTGGCCTCTTGGGCAAGGTGAGCAATCAACGAAACTTCTTTGGCTGACTGCGCTTTTGCCGTATGGAAAATCAGCAACGTAGTAAACAGACTGAAGGCGATTTGTAAACTGAAAACTCTCATTGGACGTATCAATTGGTGGCAACGTAGCAAAAGTAGCGTCAGCTATTCGGACTAATTGCATCATTCCATATTGGGTTGAATTGGCTTTATAGATGGTTGGTATACAACGAAATACGGCACCTATCCAAGCTTATGCGAAAATCTGTTTACTTTCGGCCGCCTGATAGCCATTCCTATATGCAAGCTGCGAAGGCTGTCTTCGCCGTTACGTTAACCCTAACTAACTGATGAATACGTTCTACCGAGCCGTTGCTCCTTTCGTCTTATTATCGATACGTTGCGTTGCTCAGATCACCATTCCGGTTGAAACCACTGATTTCGCCGTAGTGCTTCAAAGCGATAAGGACAATTATCTGCACATGGTGTATTGCGGCAAAAAACTGAATCAATCAGTTGACTATAAAGACATTATCAGTACGTATCGTTTTCCGAGCGGCAACAGCGGAGTCTATAGCAACGCCTATACGCCCGCCGGTACGTGGAATCTGGCCGAACCCGCCATACAAGTCACACACTCCGATGGCAATCCCTCGCTGGATTTAAAGTACGTATCTCATCAAACCGTCAAACCCGATGCCAACAGTACGTTAACGACAGTTCAGTTGGCTGATCCGGTTTATAAGCTGAACGTTAGTCTGTTTTACAAAACATGGCAGTTGGAGAACGTAATCGAGCAATGGTCGGAAATAACCAATCAGGAAAAGGGGCCGGTCGTTTTACAGAAATATGCATCGGCCAATCTCTTTTTCCCGAACAATACGTTTTACCTGACCAGTTTTCAGGGGCAATACCTGAAAGAAATGCAGCCAACGGAGGAGAAACTTCAGCAGGGAATTCGGACTATCGACTCCAAGCTGGGTACGCGGGCGATGTTGTTAGGTACACCCAATTTTATCGTCTCGTTCGACCAGCCTGCCCAGGAAAATAGCGGAACGGTTTTGCTGGGTCAACTAGCCTGGAGCGGGAACTACAAACTTGATTTTGAGATCGATTCCTACAAAACGCTACGTCTGATTGCAGGTATCAATCCGTATGCGTCGGCCTATACGTTGCCTGCTGGTAAATCGTTTAGAACGCCGTCGCTCATCTACACGATTTCGGGCAATGGTACCGGGCAGGCCAGTCGGCAGTTGCAACGCTGGGCTCGGAATTACCGGGTTCTCGACGGGAAGGGTGACCGACTTACGCTGCTGAACAACTGGGAAGCGACTTACTTTGATTTTGACGAAACGAAACTGTCGGGCCTGATTACGGATACCAAGAAATTAGGTGCCGATATGTTTCTGCTCGACGATGGCTGGTTTGGCAATAAATACCCCCGAAACAACGATGATGCGGGTCTGGGCGACTGGCAGGAGAACGTTAAAAAACTGCCGCACGGCATTGGTTATCTGGTAAAAGCGGCCAAAGAAACGGGCGTAAAATTCGGTATCTGGATCGAGCCGGAAATGGTGAATCCTAAAAGTGAGCTATACGAAAAACACCCGGATTGGGTCATCCGCCAGCCCGAACGCCCCGAGAAATACTACCGAAATCAATTGGTACTCGATCTCGCCAATCCGCAGGTTCAGGATTTCGTGTTTGGCGTAGTAGATGGCTTATTTACTAAAAACCCTGAACTGGCTTTTATCAAATGGGATTGTAATGCGGTGATTTACAATGCGTATTCGGTCTGGCTCAGCAAGAACAAATTGCCGCAAACACACCTCTACGTCGAGTATGTACGTGGTTTATATGCTGTGCTGGAGCGTATACGGGCTAAACACCCGAAAGTGCCCATGATGCTCTGCTCAGGCGGGGGCGGACGTGGCGATTATGAGTTGCTGAAATACTTTACCGAATTCTGGCCCAGCGACGACACCGAGCCAATCGAGCGTATTTTTCAGCAGTGGAATTACTCGTATTTTTTCCCGTCCATCACAACCGATTGTCACGTAACGGATTGGGGTAAGCAACCGATCAAATTCCGGGTCGACGTAGCAAGTATGGGAAAACTTGGCTTCGATATCGTAGTAAATCACCTAAAACCGACTGAGTTAGAGTTTTGCCAGCAAGCCCTCAAAAACTACAGCGAATTCAAAACGACGGTCTGGCATGGCGAACAATACCGTTTAGCCAGCCCATACGAAAATCCGTTTGCATCGCTTATGTATGTGAGCGCAAACAAGGCCAATGCCGTCATGTTCTCCTATTTTCACTCTAGTTCTCCTATTTTCACTCTAATCAAGTAGTAGAATCCGGTTCAAACCGACCGGTTAAACTGGCAGGACTAGACCCCGCTGCGAAATATCGGGTCAGCGAAATCAACCTGTTTCCGGGCACAAAATCAACGCTGGAAGACGGAAAAGTGTACAGCGGTACGTTCCTGATGAACGTCGGAATCAATCCGAACGTGAATGCCCGCCGGGCAAGTGTTGTTTTACAGCTAACTAAAAGTGAGTGATGATAGCGTTACTCATGAACCGTCTCAGCTAACGTAGCCTGTGAGTTTGTCTCAGACAGCATCTTGACTCAATGCTTCACGATCTGCGGATATAAGACGTTTATCTTGACAAAATTCTTGCTGCTACGTGCCACAGCATAAATACACGATGCTTGAGTCGCTTCAGTAAGCCATACCCTGGTTCGCCAGTCGTTGACGCATTCTCTCCATGACGAAAATATTGGAGAAGCGGCTGCGGATAAAAACACACGCTCCCTTTTAGCTCTACTAATAAGCCAATCCACCAATCGTGCATGTGTATGTGCGTAGGAAAAGGCATTACATAAGTCAGTATCTCCCGCCGAAACGCCATACAACACCCCATATATGAGTTTTTGTACAGATTATGCCAGAACCCAGACTTAGTACCCCTATGTTTGAAATAGGAAGCATGTATTATAGTGCCGTTTTGATCGACAACTTCACAATTTGTCAGTACCAGATCATGATTTTTCAAGAGCGAACGTATCGTTTGCGCCTTATCCGGCATCCATACATCATCCTGATCGGAGAGAATTATATAATTACCCGAAGCATGACGTATCGCCTGTTCAAAATTATGCAGCGGCCCGCGAAGTCCCTGATTCTTATATACTTTGATACGCTTATCTCCTATCTGAACAATAATCGCTAACGTAGTGTCTGTTGAATTGTCGTCCGAGATAATTACCTCATCCTCCGGATTCAATTGGCTTAGAATCGATTGCAACTGACGTAGTATATATTTTTCGCCGTTATACGTCGCCATGCAAACACTCACTATCTCGTTCATTTTTCAGGGAAATCAATTGAAAACACGTAGTACGAATCCACAAAGTTGCGTTAAAGGCTGCCTCAATACCTGTAGACGCCGGGAAATTATTAACAAAATTTAAAAACGAGAATCGTACTGTATGCATAAGACTTGCCGTTATTTCTTTCTATAACGAATAGATAACAATCCTTTCATGTTCTTTTCTTGCGCATTAGTTA
This sequence comes from Spirosoma profusum, assembly GCF_014699005.1. GTDB lineage: Bacteria > Bacteroidota > Bacteroidia > Cytophagales > Spirosomataceae > Spirosoma > Spirosoma profusum. The sequence goes on along the minus strand of NZ_JACWZY010000002.1, from coordinate 319,528 downwards.
CTGATTATCAGTACTATAGAAATCAAACTGTTACCTAATTCCTATTACGTAGTCTCATTGCAACGTTATGTAGTAGAATTGAATCTGAGAAGCAGTACAGATTGAATTGGAAATACAGCCGATAGTTAACCGTTATGAAATTCATTGTTTACTTGCTCAAGCTTTATGCGTATACTTTTCCTATTAGTTATCAGTAGCTTGCTCAACAGCTACTACGTAACCGCACAAAATTCATCCAATCGATTCACGGTCAGCGGTTATGTTCGCGAAAAAGGTAGTCTGGAAGCCCTTATAGGCGTCAACGTTTACCTGCCTGGTACGTCTACTGGCTCCACAACCAATACGTATGGTTTTTACTCGATAACATTACCCGCTCAGGACAGCCTACAACTGGCATTCTCATTTGTCGGTTATGAAACGATTCTTCACACTGTTGGCCTGCGTCAAAATAACAACCTGAACGTTCTGCTTACACCGGGCCGGATTCTGGCAGAAGTAGACGTAAAAGCCAGTCGTACCGAAGAGAAAGTGAGCGAAAGCCCACAGATGAGCCGTATCGACGTACCAGTGGCGCAGATTAAGAAAATTCCGGCGTTTCTGGGCGAAAAGGACGTATTGAAAGTACTCCAGTTGATGCCTGGCGTACAGAAAGGTTCGGAGGGGCAAACGGGAATATACGTACGCGGGGGCGGCCCCGATCAAAATCTGATTATTCTGGATGAAGCCGTAGTTTACAATGCCAGCCACCTGTTTGGCTTCTTTTCGGTCTTTAATGGCGACGCGCTGAAAAGTGTTGAGTTGACCAAAGGCGGTTTCCCAGCACGCTACGGCGGGCGTCTTTCATCGGTAATTGAACTGAACATGAAAGACGGCAACCGCGAGAAACTTCATAGCGAAGGAGGCATCGGCCTGATTGCCAGCCGTCTGACATTGGAAGGACCATTTACAAAAAATAAGAAGGGAAGTTTTTTGTTATCCGGCCGCCGAACATATCTGGATATTGTAGCGGCTCCGCTGATTGCCGCTCAGAGTGATGGCGACACAAAGGCCGGTTATTATTTCTATGATTTCAACGCCAAAGCCAATTACGATTTTGGACCCAAAAATAAGGTTTATCTAAGTGGTTATTTTGGTCGGGACAGATTCTATGCCACTGAGAAAGAGGCTGGTTCCGACATTGGTATTGGTTGGGGCAATGCTACCGGTACGCTACGTTGGAACCACTTATTTAGTCAGAAACTCTTCTCGAACCTATCGCTGATTTATAGTAACTACGAGTTCAAAATTTCCTCCGATGATCGTAGTTCTGATACGCTCACTACGTCGCTACGTTATTCGTCGGGCATTCGTGACCTTTCGGCTAAGCTTGACTTCGATTACTACGTTACACCCCAGCATTCGCTACGTTTCGGCACGCAGGCAATTTTCCACCGATTCACGCCCAGTGCGGTCGTCGTACAAAACAGATTTCTTAATGAATTCAGACGTGATGTTGACGCTATCGACGCCGTCGAAGCAGGCGTTTACGTGGAGGACACCTGGCGGCCAAACGAACGCTGGCGTTTTAACGGAGGGCTGCGGTTAAGCCTCTTCACACAGGGAACTGCCAATTATCTACGGCCTGAACCCCGACTATCAGCTTCGTATCAGATACGTTCAAGTCTGTCGGTGAAAGCTTCCTATGCCACGATGAACCAGTACATCCATATGCTTAGTAATACAGGCATTGGTTTGCCAACTGACTTATGGGTACCTACTACCGATCGAATATCGCCCCAGCAATCGCAACAAGTAGCAGCAGGGATTGCCAAGGACTTTTCCGACAATTTCCCGCTTGGGAAAGGATATGCGCTTACGGTGGAAGGCTACTACAAAACCATGAACAACATTATTAATTATAAGGAAGGTGCCAGCTTTTTGCTCATCGAAGACCCAACTTCGGCTGAGCGTGTCCGCTGGGAAGACAACGTAACGGCGGGCAAAGGCTGGAGTTATGGTGCCGAAGTGCTTTTCCAACGGAAAACTGGGCGATTATCCGGCTGGGTAGGCTATACGCTCTCCTGGACGCAATGGCAGTTTCCAGAACTAAATCAGGGGAAGCCCTTCTTCCCCCGCTACGACCGCCGACATGATATTTCGGTGGTGGGCATTTATGAACTAAGCAAACGTATTACGTTGTCGGGTACGTGGGTGTATGGCACGGGTAACGCGCTTACTGTACCTGTGGCCAACTACCAGGCTCATAGACATTCGCTTAATTCTCAGAACAGTATTTATAACGGTGTTCCTTATGTCATTGCGGAATTATTTGATTATGGAACAAAGGTTAGTGATTATAGCCAGCAAAAGAACAGTTTTCGCGCCGAAGCTTACCACCGTTTCGACGTAGCGATTCAGTTCCACAAACAGAAAAAACACCACGAACGTACCTGGGAAATTAGCTTCTACAATGCGTATAATCGCCGAAACCCATTCTTCTACCAACTTCAAACAGTGCGGGAGGACAGGCAACCAAGCCGTACAGCGCTATTTCGCTACTCGGTTTTCCCGATTGTTCCATCCATCAGCTATAATTTCAAATTCTGATTATGAAACTCAACGTATTAATTTACATAGCATTGATTGGTTTGATAGCCAGTTGCGACAGTTTGCGGCAGGAAGTAGAGCCAAAAGGGTTAACACAGCAGAGTGAAAAACTGGTCGTATCCTGCTTTATTTCTCCACAGGATACTGTATTAACTGTACTCTTATCTCGCTCTTCACCCGTACTGGGGCCAAGCAATGAGTTTGCTTATGTATATGGAGCTACTGTTACGTTGTCGGACGGCGTTAAAACGGTAACGCTTCGTGATTCAACTCCTAAGATTGGTTTTGGGGGTTCTAAACTTTTTTATCGTATCAGAGCCAGTGAACTACCTATTGTTGCAGGAAAAACATACACCTTAAAGGCTAGTGCGTTTGGCGTATCGGAAGTTACGGCTACCTGCACCGTTCCTGTTCCGGTAGCTCTGGAACAGGTTTTGATAGATTCGGCTTTAAACACCGATTTCAGCGATGGGCGAAAGAATTACTCCGTCAGATTACGTTGGCGGGATGCCGCTGGGCAAGCTAATTTCTACCGAATTGCTGGCAATAATGAGTACCCACAGCGTTTTACATTCAGGCCATCACCCAATGCACCCCCTCGCGATACACTTGTTTTATACACAAGCAGCTGGTATTTCGATAACGGGTATCTCCTAACGGATTTGGGGCGCGATGGGCAGGAAATGATATCTGAACGCGCACGCCTGGCTTCTACTTCTACATTTAATAATGGTGTATGGACCTATACTGCACCGTCGGGTAAACTGGAAGCCTATCTGCTTAATGTCGATGAAAATTATTACCGGTATCATGATGCTATTGAACGGCAGAATCAGGTCCGTGACAATCCATTTGCCGAGCCGGTACTGATTTCTAGCAACATTCAAGGAGGCTTTGGCTGCTTTGGAGCCTATAATCGCTCTACGCTTATGATGCGTTTGAAATAGGAGACGCCCGATTTTCAGCAAAAATCGGGCGTCTCCATTTATAATACCTTGACAAACTTAGGCGTTCTGGGCCGGGCTATGAATGATTTCGGTTTGCTTCCGAATCGATTCCATGTGGATAATCTTGTAGATTTCTTCGACCAGTTCAGGGTACAAACCCAGTTTCTGACCCAGGTCAGTACGTGTTTTCAGGATTTCTTTCCAACGCTCAGGCTGGAACAGCGTTACGTTGTTGTCGCGTTTGTATTCGGCCAGGCGTTCAACCAGCGCCATACGAGCGGCTAGCATCTCGACAATCTGACGGTCTACGTTATCGATGCTACGTCGCGATTGCTCCGTAAAGCTCTGGAATTCCAGATTCTGAGATTCTACCTGACGGATTTCCAGATGATCGAGCATTTCACCGAATGCTTTGGGCGTCAACTGTTGAGCAGCATCACTCCACGCTTTGTCGGGGTCAATGTGCGATTCAACGATCAGACCGTCGTAGTTCAGATCCATCGCCATCTGAGCCAGTTCGTTCAGGTAAGCGCGTTTACCGGCCATGTGGCTTGGGTCGCCAATCATCGGCAACTGCGGGAAGATCGACTTCAGCTCGATCGCCATCTGCCACATTGGTACGTTGCGGTATTTGCTGGCTTCGCCCGTGGCAAAACCCCGGTGAATGGCACCCAGTTTGTTGATACCTGCTCCGGCGATACGTTCGAAAGCTCCCACCCAAAGAGCCAGATCAGGGTTGACCGGGTTTTTGATCAGTACTGGTACGTCGACACCACGTAGCGCGTCGGCAATTTCCTGTACATTGAATGGGTTAACAGTTGTACGAGCACCGATCCACAAAATATCGACGCCATATTTCAGGGCCAGTTCGATATGCTCAGGCGTAGCAACTTCAACGGCAAACGGCAAACCCGTTTCCGCTTTTGCCCGCTGAAGCCAAGGCAATGCAACTTCGCCCATCCCTTCAAAACTACCGGGCCGGGTGCGAGGTTTCCAAACCCCAGCACGTATTACATGCACTGCGTCCAGTTCTTTTAGCTGACGGGCAGTTTCAACAAGCTGATCTTCAGTTTCGGCGCTACAGGGCCCCGCAATGATCAGTGGTTTGCCGTTGGTCTCAATCCACGACCCAAGCGGCTCTACGGCTAATTCTACTTTCATACTATTCAGGTAATCTAAGAGTAATACCAGTACTCTATCGGGAACTTTGAATCTAAATTTATGGTATATTTGCATAAGGAATCAGCTGTATCTCAAGCCGGTTCCTTCATTTGTCTATAACCGTTTTTAGTTTGTCGAACCAAGCCGCGTCAGTGATTAGCCGATTAAACGAAATTTCGTTTTATATTTCGGTCGTGTTAACCGACGCGCACTTACCGCTATGCAAGTAGCATCGCTCAAACAGAGCACTGATATGTCGAACCGAAGTAATCTAATGCCGGAGACTGTCCAGGGGCTCGCCGACGTAAAGTCAGACGTAGACGGACCCGTTTCATTTGAGGACACTTCGATTGCTTTTTCTTCCCAGTCGGATTTCAAACTCCGAAAGACCTACTGGTTATTTGCGTTGATGAATCAGGGATGGCTGGTAAATTTAGGAACTTTTTTTATAAAGATCGCCCTACGCTTACGTCTTCCCATTAAATTCCTGATTAAGAACACTATTTTCGAGCAATTCTGCGGTGGGGAAAGTATTCGTGACTGCGAAACAACAATCCATCACCTTCACAAAGCGCACGTCGGTACCATCCTCGATTATTCGGTAGAAGGCGAAGACACCGAAAAAAGTTTCGATGATACGGGTCTTGAAATCATCCGCACCATCGAACGAGCCAGCGAATCAGCCGATATTCCGTTTTCTGTATTTAAAATGACGGGAGTTGCCTCCACTGAATTGCTCGAAGCGGTTCAGATTGGCGATTCACTCAATAAAGAACAGAAAGCGCAATTCGATCGTGTGTTGCAACGGGTGGATATGCTCTGCCGACGCGCTCACGAACGTAACGTCCGCATTTTTGTCGATGCCGAAGAGAGTTGGATTCAGGACACGATTGATACGTTAGCCTATGAAATGATGGACCGCTACAACCATGAGCATCCGATCGTTTATAATACGTATCAAATGTATCGCTGGGAAAGCCTCGATCACCTTCGTCGCGATACAGCCGAAGCACGCGCCAAAGGCTATTTTCTGGGCGTAAAACTGGTACGTGGTGCGTATCTGGAAAAAGAGCGTCTACGAGCTCACGAAGAGGAGTATCAGGACCCAATTCAGGCGACGAAAGAGGATACCGACCGCGATTTCAATACAGCCATTGATTTCTGTCTGGAAAATCGTGACGTTATTTCCATTTGTCTGGGCACGCACAACGAGTACAGTTGCCAGTATTGTATTCAGCAAATGAAGCAGTTAAGCATCGCTAACGACGACCCGCACATTTATTTTGCGCAATTGCTGGGCATGAGCGACAACATTTCATACAACCTGGCCAACTCGGGTTATAATGTTGCCAAATACGTTCCTTACGGCCCCGTTGAATCAGTAATGCCTTACCTTTTCCGTCGGGCCGATGAGAATAAATCAATTGCTGGTCAGAGTAGCAGAGAATTTACGCTGGTCAGTGATGAGCTGAAACGCCGAAAAGGTTGTCGGCAGTAAATGGCTTGGAGTTTCGGCTCAAGCAGTTGGTCTGCCGGTATTTAAAAAATAATAGCTGGCACAGCAATCTCCGTCTGGATGGTTGCTGTGCCGTATTTTTAGTATGATTCAGAAAAGTCCTTTTAAGTTTTTCGTACTCACGTTGGTCCTAATCGCTTTGGATCAGGCTGTAAAACTAGCGGTGCATTTTTACATGGCTCCCGGGTTTGCAGGTCAGATTCACCTCGTTGGCGACTGGCTCAAGCTTCACTACGTTCTGAATCCGGGAATGGCTTTCGGGATGCAGTTAGGTCACGAGTATGGCAAACTTTTGTTGAGTGTGTTCCGGCTGTTTGCTATGGTTGGAATTGGCTACTATCTGGTAAATCTGGCTCATCGGGGGGCGCCTAATGGACTTCTGTGGGCGATGGCGATGATTCTGGCCGGGGCTGTTGGCAACGTAATAGACAGTACGTTCTATGGTGTTTTTCTCGATAATGCTCCTTATGGCTCACCAACTCCCTGGTTTCATGGGCAGGTGATCGATATGATTTTTGTGGATGTCTGGGAAGGTTTCATTCCCGATTGGGTACCACTCTGGGGAGGACAATATTATTCGACACCCATTTTTAACGTAGCAGATTCCTGTATTTTCATCGGTGTCTGTATGATTCTGTTTTTCCAACGTCGCTTTTTTGGCGAACAGCATGTTGAGGATACCATGCTTCCCACTTCAGGCCCTGACCCAATCGAAGCCTCGGTTCTACCAACTGCTGAATTACTGGACGAGGAAACGGAATCTAAAACCGAAGAAGAGCGTACTACTTCTGCTTCAACAGACGACGATAAACCTGAAGCTGAACAATCAGCGACTCCAGAATCTGTACTTCCTGAGGAACGCAAAGAAGTTGATTGAATGTAAAGCTGTTCAAACTGATACGTCTAATTTGTCATGCTGAGGTACGAATCGGACCGCCGAAGCGGCATCTTAAAGCTTCCAACCTGAGAATTATGAAACATTAAGATGCCGCTTCGGCGGTCCGATTCGTACCTCAGCATGACAAACAATAAAAATGGCGCTAGATTGATTCTAGCGCCATTTTTATATGTAAGAACAAATCCGCTTACTTGCTTCCGCCAGCCTGACCGCTCGAAAGCAGGTTGAAGAACTGGTCCATTTTCGGCGTAATGATGATTTCCGTCCGGCGGTTCTGCTGACGACCGGTGTTGGTTGAGTTATCATCTTTAGGCGCAAACTCCGAACGACCACCGGCGGTCATGCGCTCGGGCGCGACGCCAAATTTAGCTTGCAGCGTACGTACAACCGACGTAGCTCGCAGTGCGCTTAAATCCCAGTTGTCTTTGATAGCCGACGTAGAAATGGGCACAACATCTGTATGGCCTTCTACCAGAATATCAAGCTCTTTGTGGTCGTTAACAACCTTCGCCACTTTACCCAGTACAGTTTCAGCTGCTGGCAGAATATCATAGCTACCCGATTTAAACAGCAGCTTATCCGAAAGTGATACGTATACCACTCCCTTCTTAACCTCAACCTGTACGTCCTGATCGTTGATATCATCCAGCGACCGCTTCAGGTTCATCACAAGGGCCAGATTCAGCGAATCTTTACGTTGGATGGAAGAATTCAGGTTATTGGTGTATTTGGTCTGTTCGTTCAGCGTTTCGAGCGATTTTTTGATGCTCTCAGCGCCTGATTTACTCACAATCGACAGATCCGACATCCGATCCAACAGGTTCGTATTGGTTTTTTTCAGATAGTCAATCTGTCCCTGGAGGTCAGATACTTGCTTGTCTTTACCTTGTAGGTCGGTGTCCTTGGCAGATAATTGTGACCGCAAATCGGCTGTGCGCTGATCACAATCATTCAGCGATGCAACCGCTTTGTCACGAGCCTCCTGGAGGGCTTTAATTTCAGCAAGGCGTTTTTTACTGTTGCAGGAGGCCAGCATTACCACTGCCGAAACAATAATCAATACTCTTTTCATGGTACCGGAAATGTTAACAAAAAATTAGAGTGACGATATGAGCTTATACGTGAGCAAATCGTTCTACAAAAATAATGGATTCTTATGAACTGATTTCATAACTTTTTCATTTAAAACAACTTCTGTTGTATTTTTTCTCTATTTAAGGTAATAAGCCTTATAAAATTCAAGTAGTGCTTTAACGCTACGTTAATGTTTACAAGTACTCGCCCTGTTCCATTTGTAGCTGGTTATCGGTAGTTTAGCTAGCTATTGTGCTTATTAAACGAGCTCACTATTCCATTTATGAACAAGATAGTCCTTACAGGTTTACTCGGATTTAGCATGGCAGCACAGGCACAATCTGGGAAAGAAATTATGTATGTCGGTACGTATTCCCTCCGGGGGAGCGAGGGCATTTACGTGTTCGAATTTGACCGAAAAGCTGGCACCATGCAGCCGCTCCAATCAGTATCGAACGTAAAGAGTCCGTCATTTTTAGCGCTTCACCCATCTGGGCAGTACTTGTATTCAGTGAATGAAGGAGCTGATAAAAATGGGGGCGTCAGTGCTTATTCCGTCGATAAAACAACTGGAAAGCTGCAATACCTGAATAGCCAGTCATCGATGGGGGCTGGTCCCTGTCACATCAGCGTCGATCAAACAGGCAAAACGGCTTTTGTATCGAACTATGGGGGCGGAAGTCTGGCTGTGTTACCCATCAAGTCGGACGGTACGTTGGGAGAACCTACAGATAAGGTTCAGGATGAAGGAACGGGGCCGAACGCCAAACGTCAGGAAAAAGCGCATGTCCATTCTGCTACGTTAGCTCCCGATAATCGTTTTCTCTACGTTGCCGATCTGGGGACAGATAAGGTAAATATTTTCAATATCGACGTAACGAATAGCAAGGTAAAGCCAGCTCAGCCTCCTTTCGCTACGGTGAAGGCGGGTTCAGGACCGCGTCATTTTACGTTCCACCCAAATGGCAAATACGCTTATCTGGTCGAAGAATTGACATCAACCGTTGCTACGTTCTCACGTAACGCGAAAACAGGCGAGTTAACTTTGATTCAGGACAACGTAGTAACGTTGCCTGCTAATTTTACCGAATCGAATACCAGCGCCGATATTCATATCGACCCGTCGGGCAAGTTTCTGTATCAGTCCAATCGGGGTTATAATGGTCTGGCTATCTTCGCCATCGGAAATGATGGCAAACTGACGAAAGTCGGCGAACAGCTCACCGAAGGCAAAACTCCACGAAATTTCCTGATTGATCCCAAAGGAGAATTTATTTTTGTGGCGCATCAGGATACCGATAACATCACCATTTTCAAACGCGATCAGCAAACCGGCAAACTGACGTATACCGGTCAGTCGGTAAAAGTACCTGCTCCGGTTTGCGTTATCATGGCTAAGTAATAATCGCCCTGATTGCTACGTATCATTCATTCACTTTTAATTTTTTAGCTAATGAAATATTGTTTCATCCTTGGTTTACTGACCGTTTTAGCCTTTACGGCTCCCCTGAAAAAAATTAATCTGTTTAACGGCAAGGACCTGACTGGTTGGAAAATCTACGGCACCGAAAAATGGTACGTAGAGAATGGCGAACTGATTTGTGAAAGCGGTCCTGACAAAAAATACGGCTACCTGGCTACCGAGAAATTTTACAAAAACTTCGATCTCACGCTGGAGTTCAAACAGGAAGCCAACGGCAACAGTGGTGTCTTTTTCCGTTCTACGGTTGAAGGAACGAAAGTGAGCGGCTGGCAGGTAGAAGTAGCTCCACCGAATCACGATACAGGTGGCATTTACGAATCGTACGGCCGGAACTGGCTCGTCCAAATTCCCGATGAAAAAGAAAACATCCTAAAACCCGGCGAATGGAACAAACTCCGCATCCGTGTTGAGGGCGATCACGTACAAACGTTTCTGAATGGTACGTCAATGGTTGATTTCAACGATGAAAAAATTGGCAAAGGCGAAGGAGGTATCGCCTTACAGATTCATGACGGTGGCGGAATCAAAGTCCGCTGGAAAAATTTGGAACTGACTCCTTTATAGAGTTTTATAACGTAGCATAAAAAAGAGAGAGCCATATTATTATGGCTCTCTCTTTTTTATGCTACGTAGCTAGTTCTTTATTTCACGTAGCAATCCCTCCAGATCAAGCGAACGCGTGTACATCTCGATTGAACCATCTGGCGTAAGCGGCCACTCTTCTTTAGGTCGATCCCAGTATAATTCTACTCCATTCTGATCGGGATCATTTAGATATAATGCTTCCGATACGCCGTGGTCAGAAGCACCCGTAAGTGGATATTTTGCGTCGATAAGCCGTTTTAAAGCTACGGCCAAATCCCGGCGAGTCGGGTACAATATGGCTGTATGAAATAAACCGGCACTACGTATCGGCGCTGGCGGCATGTTTTTACTGTACCACGTATTCAATCCAATATGATGGTGATAACCACCCGCTGAAATAAAAGCAGCATCCTTCCCGTACATCGTCACGAGCGAGAAACCCAGCAAATCCCGGTAAAACGCCAATGCGCGGTCTATATCAGCTACTTTCAGATGCACATGACCAATACGAGTTTGGTCGGGTATTGTGTATGAATCAGGAGTCATGATGTAATCAGTTGAACGCGAAAATCTAGAGTCCTAACATGAACAAGCCGGGAATAAATCCTTCGTCATAACGACTGCGCCAGCCAGCCCATTAACCAGGTAATACCTCCGCTTATTAACTCGTTCGCTCCTGGTATTAGTTGTCAGTGGATGCTACGTGTTGCTACTGCATAGTTTTGATAAACAAATTACTTATGCGCTTATTTCATTTGTTAACCGCTATATCCGTAGCAAGCCTATTCATGACTACATCCAATGCCCAACCAACGCCAAAATCTCTGGCCGGCGAATACTATCTGAGAGGAGTTCAGGAAGTAGGTTCAGGTATCAAACTCAATGACGACTTTACGTTTGAGTTTTTCTTCGTCTACGGAGCGCTCGATCGATTCGGTAAGGGTACCTGGAAACTACAGGGTAAACAAGTTATATTAACCAGTAGCCAGCGCCCACCCAAAGATTTCGCTTTAGTTACCAGCAAAACGGTTCCAGGGAATAAGCTGACTATCCGCATAGTTGACCCAAATACCAATCTACTTCGCCACGTGGAGAGTGCGGTCAAAAATGGCACGGACGTTCAACGCCAGATAACCAACGAAAAGGGCGAAGTATCTTTTCTCAAACAGCCACAAAACGAAGCGATTTCGCTACGTTTCGAGTTTGCGCCAGAGCGTTATTCCGTATTTCCGATCACGAATAAAGCGCATAATTATTACGAATTCCGGTTTGAGCCCTGGATTATGGACGTTTTCTTTGAGAATCAAGCATATACTCTTTCAGACGATGGCCTTGAAGGACTGCATCCGCTTTTAGAACCCGGCAAATCGTATTCGTTTGAACGCGAGTAACGTAATGTTTCTGGCTTTACTTGACTCGATTAAAGACGAATAGGTCTTTAAAATCCCACTTGCCATCTTTCTGCTGACCACGTTGAATCGCTAATTGGTTCGGTCCGCGTTTTTCGTAAATGATACGTATCGAATGGTCGATTTTCTCAAAAAGCGCGTAATCTTTTTTGGCTTCAACGAAAGAATAACGGTCTGATACGTCCTTCTCTTCCTGCCCGATCAGACCGGGTTTGAAGTGCTTCACCAGCACAATTGGCCCCTGTTCGGTTTGCTCGAAAATGAGCATTTCGTACATGGTCACTTTGTTGTCTTTCATCATCCGCATGAAACCCGTCAGGTTATCGCCTTCGGGAGCTACCCATGCAGCATCAATAGGACCACCATTGAACATACCGCGCCAACGTCCTTCCATAAAACTGACATCAGCCAACGTAGCGTTTTTAGTCTGGGCGTAAGAAGTGAACGTAGCAAAAAATACCAGAGCGTAAAGGAGGGTTGTTCGAATAGATTGCATAAACGTATTGAATTAAATTTTCGTCGGCAAGATACGTGAATCTTTAGTTCGTTCCGCCTTGCAGAGCCCTGAACAATAGTCTTAAACAACCTTCTCATACTGTTCCTTGTTTATAACGTAGCAGACACTTTTATCCCTCCCACCCAACATGGATTTTGTCGATTATTATAACGTACTGGGTCTCCCGAAAACGGCCTCAGACGACGATATTAAGAAAGCGTATCGGAAACTGGCGCGGAAACATCATCCCGATTTAAATCCGAACGATGCTGAAGCGAACAAGAAGTTTCAGCAGATTAACGAGGCCAACGAAGTACTGAGCGATCCGGAAAAACGGAAGAAATACGATCAGTACGGAAAAGACTGGCAACATGCCGAACAGTTTGAGCAAGCCCGGCGGCAACAGCAATCCCGTCAGCAATACGCGCAGGGCGACGCTGGAGATTATGATTTTTCGAGCGGTTTCGGTGGCGCAGATTTCTCCGATTTTCTATCCTCGTTATTTGGTCAGGAAGGCGGGGCGCGAGGTCGGCAGCAGGCTACGTTCAGAGGGCAGGATTACCAGGCCGAACTCAATCTGAATCTGCGCGATGCTTACACAACGCACAAACAAACCATGACCGTGAATGGAAAAAATATACGCATCACGGTTCCAGCCGGTATCGAAAACGGGCAGAAAATTAAGCTGGCAGGTTATGGTGCACCGGGCGTAAATAACGGACCCAACGGCGACTTGTACATTACGTTCGTCATTGCCGACGATAATCGCTACAAACGGAAAGGCAATGATTTATACGTCGACGAAGAAATTGATCTATATACGGCGTTGCTGGGTGGCGAAAAAATCATTGAAACGCTCGACAGTAAAGTGAAACTGACCGTTCCGCCCGAAACGCAGAATGGTACCAAAGTCAGATTGAAGGGCAAAGGATTTCCGATTTACAAACAGGACGGCAAATTCGGGGATCTCTACGTCCAGTGGCAAATAAAACTACCAACCAACCTGACTGAGCAACAGAAAGAACTATTCCGCCAACTGGCTGCCCTATAACGTACTGACCTTATGCAAACGACCCATTTAATTTCCGTCCGCGAGTTTTGTCGGCATCACCATATAGAAATCACTTTTGTCGAAAGTCTGGCCGACAACGGGCTGATCGAAACCACGATTGTCGAGCAGATTCGCTACGTCGAGCCAGAGCAATTGACGCGCCTGGAAAAATTTGTCCGGCTGCATCAGGATTTGTCCATTCACGTCGATGACCTCGACGTAGTGAGCGATCTGTTAGATCGTGTTGAGAGCCTGCAAGAACAGGTATTGCACTTACAGAATCGTCTGTTTTTTTATGAGCCCCGTTAGCACCCAATCGCCAAAATTATGCGCCTTTTCCTGAGTTCTATTATTGCGTTGGCCTTACTGAACTCCTGTGGTGAACGTAACGCCAAATCTGTATCGGCTCCTACCGACTCGCTGGTCAATTCAGTGAGCCCACCACCTGATACGCTCTGTTTTCGGCAGATCGTGGGTCGCGATTCTACTACGTTACGTCTTTACGTAAATGGCACCAACGTAACGGGCGACTTGAACGTATTGCCGTTTGAGAAAGATCGGGCTCGTGGCGCCATTCGGGGAAAACTACTGACCAGCAATCGGATAGAAGCCGATTGGCAGCGGTCTGGTGAGGGTGTCACGCAACCGTATGAGGTAATTTTCACGTTGAAAGGTGACGGCATCACCTGGCGCGAAGGCGAACGTATCGAGAAACAAGGTAAATGGGTGTTGAAAAATCCAGAGCAATCTTACGAGTACGTTTTGATGAAAATAGATTGCCGCTAACGTATCTTGAAGCTTAAATGCTTCATCAGATGGCCCATTCGCTACATTACTCGCTCACTCTCGCGATTGTATTCGCACTATCCTCCTACACCAGCATGGCGCAGGCATCTAAACGCCCCCGCGAGTACGGAATCCGTTTTGGGGTAATGCCTACTGGTCAGTTAAATGCCATTACCGACGTACCGGGCGTTCGAGTTGGGCAGGTAACGCTGAATCATGGAGAAAATGTGCGAACGGGCGTTACGGCTATTTTACCTCATGTTGGAAATCAGTTTCAACAGAAAAGTCCGGCGGCTATTTACATTGGCAACGGGTTCGGGAAACTGGCGGGCTACAGTCAGGTAGAGGAGCTTGGTACGTTAGAAACGCCTATTGTGCTGACCAATACGTTGAACGTACCAACCGCTGCCGACGCCATTATCGATTATACCCTATCTCAGTCGGGAAATGAACAGATACGTTCCGTGAATCCGGTGGTGGGCGAAACCAACGATGGTTTTCTGAATGACATTCGTGGCAGACACGTAACGAAACAGAACGTAATAGATGCTATTCAGCAGGCGAAAACGGGGCCGGTTGAGGAAGGAAACGTGGGAGCTGGCACCGGCACGATCTGTTTTGGGTTTAAAGGCGGCATTGGTACGTCCTCGCGGAAGTTACCTGCTTCGCTGGGCGGCTATACGGTTGGGGTACTGGTGCAAACGAATTTTGGCGGTACGTTGCAGATTGCCGGCGTACCTGTTGGCGTGGCGCTGGGACGTTACGAATTCAAAGATAACCTCGACGGTTCATGCATGATGGTCGTTTTGACCGACGCGCCACTGGATGCCCGCAATCTCAAACGTTTAGCCAAACGCGCTTTCCTGGGATTGGGACACACAGGAGGAATTGCGTCTAATGGTAGTGGCGATTACGTCATTGCGGTTTCAACCGCTTACCAGATTCCTCACGCGAGCAAAAATGCTTTTGATGAGGTCAAGCTGCTACGTAACGACAACGTATCACCGCTGTTTATGGCAGCCATTGAAGCTACCGAAGAAGCCATCATCAATTCGCTCTTTGCTGCCAAAACACTTACCGGACATCAGGGGCATCGAATCGAACGGTTGCCTGTTGAAAAGGTAGTGGAGATCCTGAAGAATGCAGGACAAGCCCGATAATTCAGGCAACCTGTTTTTGTCGCCCGCCGATGGCGAGTCGTATCAGTCCATAAACTGCCAGCGCAACAACGACAAAAAAAAGCCCCCATTTCAGATTGGTAAATATGGAACAAAGTGAGGCAATCAGGCTCGATAAATCGGGATAACTTTTGATCAGGTAAACGATACAGGCATTTTCCAGATAATCCATCACGAGCACGGCAACCGGAAATACGTTCACCAGCGGAAATGGGGCATACGTTCGATTCCGGAATAGCAACGTAAGAATAATGCAGCACAGCGCGGTATAAATAATCGGATAAGCAAGATCAATTGTCATTTCGCCCTGCGCATACACCGCCCGGCCTTCAGGCCCATAACAGCCAATCATCTCGATAATACGAGCCGGATCGTATCCAAACAGCAGATCAATTGGATCAACGGCCTTGAGCGCCAGGTCCTTCATCTGCAACTGAAGATTTTTAAAGAAGTAGATCGGGAAAGGCACGTAGAGCGCAATGGCCAAAAGCAGCGTTTTCCAGGAGGAAATTCGGTTGAAAAACGCAGACAACGTAGTGAGCATGGTTTAGAGAAGAGGAATTATCCTGACAAAGGATTGGCCACTCTGTTCTATACGTATTCACCTTCATATATCTATCAAACGGCTTACTCCGCCCTTATCTCCTGTTTTCCGCCACACGCCATAAAATTGTCGCTAATCCTATAAAGGCTAATGCACCCAAAGTCATATAACCGCCCTCGCCCAACGTATCGGCCAAAGCAGGTTCCAGCGTTAGGACAGCCAGACCATTATAAATTGACTCATTGACTGATAGCAACGCCACAAGCACACCTGCCAGCGCCCCACCAGCCACCAGTCCAGTAGCAAAGAGACTACCTTTTCCTAAATCGGCATCTTCCTCTACGATGCCTTTCCGTTTGGCATTCCAATCGGCAATTGCTTTCACGAGTCCACCTGTGAAAATAGGTAACGTAGTGGAAAGAGGCAGGTAAAGCCCGACGGCAAAAGCCAGCGCACTCACACCAACTAGTTCAAATACAAAGGCGATGAAAGCGCCAACCAACACAAACTGCCAGTCGAGATTAAACGACAAAAGCCCTTTGATTAACGTAGCCATCAACGTTCCCTGCGGAGCCGGAAATTTATCGGAACCAATGGCGTGGGTGATGCCCTGCGCCAGCAAATCAGGCGTGGGCGTATCCAGAACTTTCACCGTAGCTCCCACAACCAATGACGACACAATCACACCGATAAACAACGCCATCTGCTGGTATTTAGGCGTAGCACCGACCAGATAGCCGGTTTTTAAATCCTGCGACGTACCGCCCGCGTTGGCAGCCGCCACGCAAATCATGCTACCCACTACCAGTACCGCCGGTTCATATAGTTTTCCCGTCAGGCCGAAGCCGATGAAAACCAGTGAGGTACCCATAATCGTAGCAATGGTCATCCCTGATACTGGTGACGAACTCGACCCAATCAGACCAACGATTCGGCTGGAAACCGTGACGAAGAAAAATCCAAATATGATGACCAGTAACGCAATCAGCAGCTTGGTCAGAACGGAATCGCCCGGAATTTGCGGTAGCACAACCATCAATCCTGCCAGCGCAATGCTACCGATAACCACAATCCGAACGCTCAAATCCTGCTCCGTACGAGGTGTACGGTTACCATTGCTCAGCTTTTCTTCTTTTTCGATAGCACTCATCGACGCCTTACTGAAACTTTGCTTAAACGACGAAACAATGGTCGGAATGGTCTTGATCAGCGTCATGAATCCGCCCGCAGTTACAGCTCCCGCACCAATTTGCCGGATGTAGGCTCGGTAAACAGCCGCTGCCGTATCGTTGAACGTATGCGTCGTTGGATCCCAGCCACCGGGACCGCCCGCCGTTTGCAGATTGGCGAGATAGCCAAGTTTTTGAAGTTGCAGCGCAATGGTATCGCCCGGTACTAACGTCGCCAGTAACGGAATCAGACCAAGCCAAGCCAGAATCCCTCCACCGACCAATACAGCCGAAATCCGAAAACCGATGATGTAGCCAACTCCCAGATATTCCGGAGTAATTTCGCCCGCAACCTGCGCCGACGGAAAATAGCGATTGGTTTGTTTCGTCGCCCAGACGGGGACCTCAGCAACCAGATGTAAAACTTTTTGCAGGAAAGCATACAGCAGCGCTACGCCCAGGCCCTGATACGCTGTTTTGGCGAAATCACCGCCTTTTTCACCAGCGATCAGTACTGACGCACAGGCCGTTCCCTCAGGATAAGGCAACGTACCATGTTCCTGCACAATCAGCGACCGACGTAGCGGAATCATCATCAACGTGCCAATCAGACCGCCCAGAATCGCCAGTGTCAGAATCGTCCAGTAGTTGAAGAAATCGGCGCCACTGCCGTTGGTCAGAAACAGAAACCCCGGCATGGTGAACACAACTCCCGACGCAATACTTTCCCCCGCCGAGCCGGTGGTCTGGATGATGTTATTTTCGAGGATGGTAGTATTGAGGAATTTCCGCCCAAGCGAAATGGCCAGTACCGCAATCGGAATGGAAGCCGATACCGAAAGCCCGGCTTTCAGCGATAAATACACGGTAGCAGCGCCAAACAGCACGCCGAAAACAGCGCCCGTAATAATGGCTTTCAGGGTAAATTCAGCAGGAGATTCCGTTGCGGGAACAAACGGTTTATGGTCGGCGGTCGATTTAGACATAGTCAAACGAGTTGTGATGCGTCAGGCATAACGTATCACAAAGTAAGGCTTTCTGTCAACATACCGCACTACGTTGCCGATTTCACTGCATGGCCCGCGTTGTATACCGGTCTACTACGTCGCTGGGATGGATTTCCAGTACGTGCGCCAATACGAGCAGCACGAGCGTTCGGGAGGCAATCCGGCGCGAAATACCCGCAATTGACGCAAACAGATCGACGGTGATACTAGGATGCTCGCCGAGGTGCTGCATGAGCAGATGCTCTTTGTCACCGTAGGTAAACCGGATATTCCGTTCGGCCTGTTCGCCTTTCAGAATTTCGCGCACTTCGCGACTCGCCTGCACCGATTTATCACCGACTCGCACGTATGCCTTTTTGTCGTCGGGATTGTCGGGATCGGGAATAACATAGTGGGGGCGAGTGACGCTGCGGGGCACGCGGATGACAAGAACCTCCCGTTCATCCAAAAGCTGTACTCGCTCGATGGTGTAAGAAATGCGCGGAAAACAAAATTTGTTAATAGCCCGGACGAGGAGGTATTCGTCTTCATCGGCGTATTTCAATCCCGCAATTTTCTTGTCGTCGCCGACGCCGATGAGCATGATACCGCCGTTTGTATTAGCGAAGGCTACCACGCCCCGGATAATTTTCTCGGGATGATTTGTTTTCAGCTTGAACTCTAAGTGGCTGCTCTCTCCCCGTTTAACCAGGTTCTTGAGCGCTTGATAGTCCATAACCGATGGGTTCATCTGGTTGAGCACCGAATTGGGATAAATATACGGCTTTTCCTCAAACATGCAAGTACAACAGCGCGTATCGTTATTTAAGAGAGAAAACCCGACTCAACTGAGTCAACTTTTCTGGATTATTAACCGTTAAATGAGGTAACTTGCCTAAAGTTTTGCAGCTTTTGGCCTGCTAACCTTCTCTATAATACAAACGTAAATATGTGGGTAAACGTTGCTTTGGTTTTAGGGACTTTCCTGTTTATGGAAGGTGTTGCCTGGTTCACACACAAGTACGTCATGCACGGTTTTTTGTGGAGCTGGCACCATGACCATCACAATCATCACAAAGGCTTTTTTGAGGTAAACGACTTGTTCGCGGTTGTGTTCGCCGTGACCGCTATTGGCCTGATTGCCCTGGGCGTCTACGTTCCTGGCCTTGATTTTTTAACCTGGATTGGCGCGGGTGTTACGTTGTACGGCTTCTTTTACTTCATGTTCCATGACATTATCGTGCATCGGCGCGTAAAATTCAAAATTGACACCAGCGGGCGCTACATGCAACGTATCATGCGGGCGCACTATATTCATCATAAGGTACATACAAAAGAAGGTGCCGAAGCCTTTGGATTTCTTTACGCTCCCAAGAAATACGACAAACCCGTAAAAAGTACCGCTGCAAAATCCAAAACAACGTAGCAGTCGGAACGTAATACACAAAAAAGGCGTAATCCTGACTGACCAGATTACGCCTTTTTTTACGTGAAACCGCTGAAGCGACTCAGTATTCGTCTTCGTTGAAGAAGAAATCATCTTTCGTCGGATAGTCCGGCCAGATTTCTTCAATGCTTTCGTAGGGCTGCCCATCGTCTTCGAGTTCCTGTAGATTTTCTACCACTTCGAGCGGGGCGCCAGAGCGAATGGAATAATCAATCAACTCATCTTTGGTGGCAGGCCACGGAGCATCTTCCAGATACGATGCTAATTCGAGAGTCCAGTACATAGTGTGTCGTAGTTTGTGTCTATTTTTTTAATGAGGGTGCAAAAGTAAAAAAACCATTAATATCCAAGCTATTTTTAGCAAAAATGTTCGTTTCTGCAATTATACTGTGATTTAGGCCTTTAACGCGAAATAAAAAAAATTGTTTCATGTTCCAAATTTCAATGGTGAAAGAGTGATTGAGCGAAACCGGGGCGTCGGAGCGGAGCGAATACCGTTCGGCAGAAAGTCGTGCGCCGGCTATTCGCACCGCTCCGGCGGCCCGGTTTCACTCATTCGCTCTTTCACTCTTTTCCATATGCTTATCGAAGTTTGTGCTTATTCTCTTGACTCATCCCTGACAGCCCAGCGAGCTGGGGCAGGACGTATTGAATTGTGTGGTGGTATGGCCGAAGGTGGTATTACGCCCAGCGCTGGTCTAATTGAACTAGCTCGAAAACACCTGAAAATTCCGTTCTACGTCATGATACGTCCTCGCGGGGGCGATTTTCTGTACAACGAAACTGAATTGGCCGTCATGGAGGCTGATATAAAACACGCGAAATCTTTAGGTGCTGGCGGAATAGTTTTGGGTTTACTACGTCCCGATGGTACAATCGATGAAGAACGTAGCAAAGCCCTGATTGAACTAGCTCAGCCCTTACCTGTTACGTTCCACCGCGCCTTCGATATGACCCGAGATCCGCTGGAAGCGTTGGAAGCCGTCATTCGTACGGGAGCAGTCCGAATTCTAACATCTGGGCAGCAACAAACGGTCGACGCTGGATTAGCTACACTACGTCAAATAGCGCATCAAGCGAACAAACGTATCGAAATTATGGCTGGTGCAGGTGTGAACGAACGTAACGCGAAAGCGCTCATAGACGCGGGTGTTCATGCATTACACTTGAGCGGCAGCCGTAAAGAAGATAGCCGCATGACGTATCGCCAACCAGCGGTGTCAATGGCTTCTTCAGTACCAAGTGAATACGAATACGTTGAAGCTAATGAAGAGAAGATTCGAGCAGTGGTTTCGGAAGCAAGCTGAAACGTGCGCTACAGTACAATCGCCCTATTTCCGGAAATAAAAACGCGGTCGTTAAACACTAGTTTCAGCGCCTGCGAAAGCACGATTTTTTCGACGTCTTTGCCCTCCGTCGCCATGTCGGCGGCTGTTTGGCGGTGGTTCACTTCCTTTACGTCCTGCGCAATAATTGGCCCTTCATCCAGATCATTATTGACAAAATGCGCAGTTGCGCCGATGATTTTCACACCACGTTCATACGCCTGCCGGTATGGATTAGCACCTATAAATGCCGGTAGGAATGAGTGGTGAATATTGATAATTCGATTGGGAAATTGATTCACAAAGCCAGGTGTCAGCACACGCATGTACTTGGCAAGTACCAGATATTCAGGCTCATAAATCGCAAGCGTGCGCAAAATGGCCTGCTCGTGTTCTTCGCGGGTTTTGCCTTCGTGTGATACGTAGTGAAATGGAATTCCGAACTTTCCGACCAATGGTTGCAGCAGATTGTAATTACTAACCACTGCCAGAATCGTCGCATCCAATTCATCGAATGCGTAACGTATCAATAACTCACCCAGGCAATGGTGTTCCTTAGTGACCAGCACCACGATGTTTTTCTTCCGCTTTGGATTCAGTCGGAACGTAATGGCCTCCTGATTTGCTCCTTCCGGCAACGTAGTACGTAACTCATGCAGCAAGGCTTCGCTGTCGAACGTAGCATTTCCTGATTCAAATTCCGTCCGCATGAAAAATTGCCCCGATGGACTTACGTATTCATCGTTATGAATAATGTTCAGTCCGTGCCGAAACAGAACGCCTGTTACGTGGTAAATCAACCCCTTGCTGTCAGGACCATCCATCAACAATACGTGTTTGTCAGAAACCGTCATTCGTGGTTTTGAAGAAATTGGCCAAAAGTAGCGAATCGGAGCCATTTATTCCTTTACTTTGGCCCACAAGCCCTTCTCCCTATGGTAAATCGACGACGTTTTTTGGCCCTTGGCTCGTTAGCGGGCCTGTTTCCCACACTATCATTTGGCGCCAAGCCATCTGTTGCTTCACCAATTGATAATAAGCCTGTTATAGAAACAGCAACAGCAACACCAATGGTTATTTCGACCTGGAAACAACCTAAAGCAAACGCTGCTGCGCAGGCTGCCCTCGACAAAGGAGGTAGTGCGTTAGATGCCGTTGAAGCCGGTGTTCGTATACCCGAATCAGACCCCAAAGATACCAGCGTTGGCTACGGCGGCCGCCCTGATCGCGACGGACACGTAACACTTGACGCCTGTATCATGGACGAAAAAGGCAATGCGGGTTCCGTTACGTTCCTGGAGCACATTAAGCACCCAATTTCGGTGGCCCGCGCTGTGATGGAAAAAACACCCCACGTAATGCTCAGCGGAGAAGGCGCGCTGAATTTCGCTCTTTCTCAGGGCTTTAAGAAAGAAAATCTACTGACGAAAGAATCTGAAGCAGCCTGGAAAAAATGGCTCAAAACGGCCAAATACAAACCCGTTGTCAACATCGAACGCCACGATACCATCGGTATGCTGGCGATTGATAATAAAGGCAATATTTCGGGTGCCTGCACAACCAGCGGGCTGGCTTTTAAAATGCGTGGCCGCGTTGGTGACTCGCCGATTATTGGAGCCGGTTTGTTCGTCGATAATGACATTGGCGGAGCCTGTGCGACCGGCCTGGGCGAACTGGTAATGCGTACCTGTGGATCGTTTCTGGTGGTTGAACTAATGCGTCAGGGGCGCACTCCACAACAGGCCTGCGAAGAAGCTGCGTTACGTATCATTAAGAAGCAGGACTATAAAGATATTCAGGTTGGATTTCTGGCCGTAAACAAAAAGGGCGAGTTTGGTGCTTATAGTATACAGTCAGGTTTCAATTATACCTTAACAAAAAACAAAAAGACGGAGGTGACCGATGCAAAATCGTATTTAAAATAAACAAGTTTTTCTTTTATTGTTTATAGTGTTTAATTGCCCCGTAAAGACTGGGCAATCAGTCCTGGTAAATAATAGCCCAAAATCATTAACTACATTGGAATCGGTATTCTCAACATCGAAGCGGAAACTCCTACTCGAAATCGCCTGGGAGGTATGTAATCAGGTAGGCGGAATTTATACGGTTATCCGGTCGAAAGTGCCAGCAATGGTCGAAAAGTGGGACGATAACTACGTAGCACTCGGCCCTTATTTCCCACAACGGGCAGCCCCTGAATTTGAACCCATTACAGACTCTGACGAAACCGAAATCGGGCAAACTGTCCGAAAGATGCGGCAGATGGGCTACGGTGTCGAATACGGATATTGGCTTGTTACCGGTCGCCCTCGGGTGGTCTTGTTCGATATCAACAGCGTCAATAGCAACAAACTCAACGAAATAAAAACGCAGTTGTGGTTAAATCATCAGTTATCCACACTCAATGTTGAAGATCTGGTCAATCAGACAATTGTTTTCGGAGAAATGGTTCGTGTTTTTATCACGATTCTGGCCGAAGGTCATGCCAAACGGGTTGATTTTGTGGCGCATTTCCACGAGTGGATGGCCAGCACAGGTCTACCCGATCTCCGTCGCGATAACGTCAAAGTAGCTACAGTCTTCACCACCCACGCTACCATGCTCGGGCGGTATCTGGCTCAGAACGAGCCTGGTTTTTATGGAAAACTGCCTTTTTTCGACTGGAAACGTGAAGCACAGCATTACGGCATCGAAACGCAAGCTACTATTGAACGGCTGGCGGCATTACAGTCCCATGTTTTTACAACGGTCAGCGACGTAACAGCGCGCGAATGCGAGGTGTTTCTGGGCCGAAATCCCGATTTGATTCTACCCAACGGCCTCAACGTAACGCGCTTTGCTGCCGTCCATGAATTCCAGAATCTGCATGTCCGTTACAAGCAGAAAATTCATGAGTTTGTGATGGGTCACTTTTTCCAGACGTATTCCTTCGACCTGGAAAAAACGCTGTATTTCTTTACGTCGGGCCGTTTTGAGTTCACGAACAAAGGCTACGATCTAACACTCGAAGCACTGGCACGACTTAATTATAAGATGCGGCAGGCCGCTATGGACACGACGGTGGTTATGTTTATGGTAACAAAACAGCCGTATACGTCCATTAATCCTGATGTACTCCACTCTCGTGCTTTACTCGACGAAATTCAGGAAACTACGCAGGCTATTGAAAAGCAAGTTGGTGAGCGACTTTTCCACGCGGCAGCTTCAAACACCCAGACTACGACATTACCCGATCTGAACAGTTTTGTGGATGAATACTGGCGTCTCCGACTCCGACGTACCGTTCAGAGCTGGAAAACCCGGCAGTTACCGCCGTTCGTTACGCATAACCTCGTTCAGGAAGATGACATGACGCGATTTATCCGGCAGGCCAATTTGGTGAATAATGAGCAGGACCGGGTCAAAATCGTTTATCACCCTGATTTTATTGCATCTACAAATCCACTATTTGGTCTGGATTACAGCCAGTTTGTGCGGGGTTGCCACCTTGGCGTGTTCCCAAGTTATTACGAGCCCTGGGGTTATACACCTTTGGAGTGCGTTGTTCGGGGCATTCCGACGGTGACCAGCGATCAGTCGGGTTTCGGCGATTTCATCATGCAAATTATGCGTGATTACGAAAACCGGGGTATATACGTCATCAATCGCCGAACTCAATCCTTCAATGAAGCCGCCGACCAACTGGCCGACGTACTATATCGCTTCGTCCGGATGGCCCAGCGCGACCGCATCAAGCAACGCAATCTGGTCGAAAGCATTGCCGATGTGTTTGACTGGGGTAGCCTCCGCTCCTACTACGACACGGCGCATGATTTAGCCCTGAAGCGGAAAAAACCTTAATCTGATGTAGGATGGATGAACTCTGATGTATGTTAGGTTGGTTAGGCAGCCTATATCATACATCAGAGTTCATCCATCCTACATCCTACATCCAATGATACGTATCGGCATTATTAACGTTTCCGACCGGGCCAGCGCGGGTGTATACGAAGACATTCCCGGTAAAGCCGTAGTAAGTCTGCTTACTGAGTGGCTCACGAGCCCCTGGGAACCTGTTTACCGAATCATTCCCGACGAACAGGATCAGCTCGAAGCCACGATGATTGAACTGGCCGATTCAGAAAGTTGCTGTCTGGTCGTCACAACGGGAGGTACTGGTCCAGCGCTACGTGACGTAACACCGGAAGCCACTGAAGCTGTTTGCCAGAAAATGCTGCCCGGTTTTGGCGAGTTAATGCGACAGGAAAGCCTGAAATACGTACCAACTGCCATTCTATCACGCCAGACGGCGGGTATACGTAACAAAACCCTGATTCTCAATCTCCCCGGACGTCCCAAAGCAATTGGTCAATGTCTGTCGGTCGTGTTCCCGGCTATCCCTTACTGCATCGACCTCATCGGTGGCCCGTTTTTGACAACCGACGAAGCCAAGATGAGTGTGTTCAGGCCAAAGAATTAGAGTTGGCTTCTGTCATTCTGACGAAGAATCTTAAACTTTCCTCACTCCTGAATCTGGATGCATTAAGATTCTTCCTTCGTCAGAATGACAAAAAATGACAAGTCTACCCTGGAAAACTCACTTTTCCCATCGTTATGCTGGGCACGCCCTGACGATTACCAAACGACGTAACACCACCCGCCAGGCTTTCGTTGGCCAGCACGGCAAACAGCACCGCTTCTTTAGCGTCTCCATTGATACCCAGCTCGTCGGTACGTCCGAACGTACTGTTTGGAAGTTGCTGCATAATAGCGTCGGTTAAGGCTGGATTGTGCATTCCACCACCACTCATGTAAATACGATACGTTTCATGGGGCTGCATCACGCGCCGAATACTATCGACGATGGTATCGGCACTGAACTGTACAAGGGTTGTCATTAAATCGGCCGCTGAGAGATTACCGGTCTGACTTTGCTCCTGTGCTTTCGCTACGTAGTCTACATTGAAAACCTCCGGGCCAGTAGTTTTGGGGAATGGAGCGTCAAAAAATGGATTCTTTTTTAACGCCTGTAGCAACTGGTCGTTGGGTTTTCCCTGACGAGCCAGCTTGCCATCTTCGTCATAAGCTTTACCCAGCAGTTTCCGGGCGTAAGCATCCAGCAACGTATTACCAGGGCCAGTATCGGTTGTAAATACATTCCGGGCGTCGGCATCAGCGGGTAAGTACGTAAAATTGGCTATGCCGCCCATGTTGAGCAGTATTCTATTTTCACCTGAATTTGAGAAGACAAAATAATCGCCGTAAACGGCTAAAGGAGCGCCTTCTCCTCCATGTGCTACGTGTTTCTGCCGAAAATCGCTGAACGTAATGATGCTCGTTACGGCGGCAATATGGTCTCCGTCGCCAATCTGTAACGTAGCATTCGGAAACTCTTCCTGACGGTGTTGCGTCCGTGGTGCATGGTAAACCGTCTGGCCGTGGCTGGCAATAATATCTACGTCAGCAGGTTCTATTTTCCAATCATGCAGACAATCAAGAATGAGTTGACCATGTAACCGACCGATGTACGCATTCAGTAAGCAGAGATGCTCAAAATCAATTTCTTTCCTGGCAAAAACGCGTCGAATAGCTGCCTTCAGTTCATCGTCATAAGGCAATGTCTCAAACTGTTCAATCGTTACGTTTGTAGCGGGCCCGCTACCCGAAATACGGCATAGTGCTACGTCAAGCCCATCGAGCGACGTTCCCGACATTAATCCGACAATACGTCGTTCCGCTTTGCTGGCGATATTATATAAATGCTGAATCTGCGCGTTCATTTTCAGTTAATTATCCCTGTTTATAAGTACTTTGCAGGCTAAATTCGATGAATTTGGCTGTTAATCTACCTAAACCTGTCCACTATATACTACGAAACGAATGAGTTTTTGGGGTGATGAACAATTTACCTTCTTTGAAAGAACGCTCTTTGCGGTATTGGGCCGCCAGGTCGACATTTTCGAAGCCCGGTTTTTGTCCGGGGGCGACATCAATACAGCCGCTCAGGTAATTTCATCAGAGGGTACTTTTTTCGTCAAATGGAATTATATCGATGACCAGGATGAAGCAGGGCTTCCTGATATGTTTGAGGCAGAAGTAAAAGGGCTCCATGTGCTTCGAAAAACGAAGACTTTTACGATTCCGCACGTAATTGGTCACGGTCGGCATGGCGACAAAACGTATCTGGTTCTGGAATATATTGACGCTGGTTCACCCAGCGATACATATTGGGAGAAATTGGGGCAATCGCTGGCAGCGCTGCATTCACATACTCAGGCTCAGTTTGGGCTGTTTTTCAATAATTATATCGGCTCACTGGCTCAGGCAAACACCCTGACGAGCAATGGCTACGATTTCTTTTTTGAACATCGCTTACTGCCTCAGGCTGGTCTGGCGCTTTACAAAGGTCTCCTGCCAAAAACGACTTATGACGCCCTTTTCCGACTTCAGGCCCAGCTTCCTGAATTGCTGCCAGCCGAGCGTCCAGCCCTCCTCCACGGCGATTTATGGTCTGGTAACGTATTGATCAACGAAGCTGGCGCACCGGTACTCATCGATCCAGCCATTTATTATGGCTTTCGCGAAGCCGAACTTGCTTTTACGCGCCTATTCGGTGGTTTCGACGAGCGATTCTATGAAGCTTACGACGAAGCGCTCCCCTTGCAAAGCGGTTTTCGCGAACGTATCCCCATCTACAATCTGTATCCTCTGCTGGTTCATGTGAATCTGTTTGGCTCTGGCTACGTTAGCGGTGTAGAACGAGTTTTGAAACAGTTTTAGAGTTGGTAGTTAATAGGCGGTAGTTTTAAAAGACCGTTGACTATCGACTGTTGACTAACACCTATGGATTTTACTTCTTTCGAACAATTTGAGTTGAACCGGCAGTTGCTGAATGCTGTAGCCGATCTGGGGTATACCGAACCTACCCCAATACAGCAGAAAACCATTCCGCTGAGTCTGGGTAATCATGACGTACTGGGCATCGCACAGACCGGTACTGGCAAAACAGCGGCCTATCTGCTTCCGCTGCTGATGAAAATAAAATACGCGCAGGGCATGAACCCTCGTGCATTGATTCTGGCTCCCACCCGCGAGCTGGTTCTCCAAATCAACGAAGCCGTTGGGCAAATAGGCAAGTACACCGATCTGCGGCACGTAGCACTTTACGGCGGACTTGGTCCAAAAACACAAATTGAAACGTTACGTAAAGGCGTCGATTTACTGGTGGCAACTCCCGGCCGCTTCATGGACCTGTATCGGATGGGCGAAATTGTGACGAAAGAAATCCGCACGATGGTGCTGGATGAAGCCGATAAAATGATGGACATGGGTTTTATGCCCCAGATTCGGTCGATTTTAGAGGTTATTCCCACCAAACGGCAGAATCTGCTTTTCTCTGCTACGTTTGGCGGGCGAGTTGAACGGCTTTCGGGTGAATTTCTGGAAGCTCCTATTAAAGTGGAAGTCTCTCCACAGGCATCGACGGCCGAAATGGTTAATCAAGTTTTGTATGAAGTGCCAAATTTTCGCACCAAAATCAATTTTCTTGATTACCTGATCAGCAAAGACCAATTCCAGCGCGTCATTATTTTTGCACGGACGAAGACCACGGCCGAAAATATTTATAAGTTTCTGGCCCGCAAAGTGGTTGAATCTGATAAAATTCGGGTAATCCATGCCAACAAAGGCCAAAATACACGTATCAACGCTATGGAGGCTTTTAAAGACGGGACTCTTCAGGTTCTGGTAGCTACCGACGTAGCAGCCCGTGGTATCGACGTAGCGGAAGTGAGTCACGTTATCAATTTCGATTTGCCGCTGATTTACGAAGATTACGTACACCGGATTGGTCGAACTGGGCGCGCTAAACATACGGGTGAAGCCATTACGTTCCTGACAATGGCCGAAGAATATCACGTACAGAAAATTGAGAAAATCATCAGAATGACTATTCCCCGGCAACCATTACCTCCCCAAGTAGAAGTTGTCGAAACGCCGTTCGATGAGCAGCAGGATATGCTACGTGAAATTGACCTGCAACGTAGAAAAGAAGACCCTGATTTTAAGGGAGCTTTCCACGAAAAAAAGGCAAAAAACCTACCCAAAGGGTCAAAAAAGCCTAAATCGAAATCGGCTGGTAATCAGCCAGCAAAGTCTGGTTTGGTCAGTCGGCGACCGGGTGTAAATACAGCACCTAAATCGGGGCCAGCAAAGCGTACAAGTTTACGGCGCGGACGTCGGTAATTCACTGAGAATGTACTAACTTCGGTTCCTTTTTCGTTTTATCGAAACCAAACCTGTGGTTTAGTGCCCCCTATGCGTACTTGGATAAAACTGATAGTGTATTCTTTCGTTGGCTTGCCAATTTTGTCGGTAGCCCAGCCTAAGCAGCTTATTATATCAGCGCGTTCGGGTACGGCTGTTCAAACGCCAACCACCCATCAGGAGTCAAATCAATCTACAGAGTCTACCTCAATTGAAACAAGCGGGGGCGAAGTCAATACTTTGCCTTTGCTGAATGAGAGCGCGAAAACGAGCGATCAGATTGACCAGGAAATCCGTTTTCTGAACGATTGTGATCGTAATTTCGCCAGCCGCTCAGATGCCAGCGATTTTTTTGCCGCCCGTGGTTGGGATTATGTCGATAAAGGACAACTTGATACGGCAGCCCATCGCTTTAATTTATCCTGGTTGCTCAACCACGACAATGTCGATGCGTACTGGGGGCTAGGCGTAATTTGTTACCAGAAAAACCACCTGACAGACGCCATCAAGATACTGAGAAAAGGAACAGCAATAGCCGACAGTAACACCGTTTTATTAACTGATTTGGCAACGGTCGAAATTAAATGTTACCAGGATAAACCCGATGCCGATATGCTGGCAGAAGCAGAAGCGCATTTACATCGTGCCGTTACGTTAAACCCGAACGCGTTATCCTTTCAGAAGCTGTCCGTCGTTCAATTTCTGAAAGCCGACTATCCCAAAGCCTGGGAATATTTTCACCAGGCACGTAGCATCGATCTGTCGTCACTCGATTTAACATACCTTAATGAATTATTGGCTAAACAACCTGACCCCAAAGGAGTATTTAAGTAAATAGTCGTCAGTCTTAAGTCGTCGGATATAATCCAATAAAAAGGCCATCGGTGAATACGATGGCTTTTTTATGAGCGAATATGTTGGCTATTCGACGTACAATACCTCGTTCGCCAGAAAATCCTGATACGTTTGTTCGATACCTTCTTTAAGCTCGGTTGTATGCTTCCAGCCCATCGAATGCAAGCGTGATACGTCCATCAATTTGCGGGGCGTACCATCCGGCTTTTCAGTGTTCCAGCGTAGTTCGCCCTCAAATCCAATTGTTTCTTTCACCAATTCGGCCAGTTCTCGTATCGTTACGTCCTCACCAGTACCGATGTTCACAAATGACTCATCGCTGTAGTGCTGCATCAGATAGAAACAGGCATCGGCCAAATCATCGGCATGGAGAAACTCACGCCGTGGCGACCCGGTTCCCCAAACTTCAACAGAGGGTTGGTCGTTGATTTTCGCTTCGTGAAACTTACGAATCAGTGCTGGTAATACATGCGAACCCTGCAAATCGTAGTTATCATTTGGCCCATACAGATTGGTTGGCATGGCCGAAATGAAATTACAACCGTACTGACTCCGGTATGACTCACAAAGTTTTATACCCGTGATTTTAGCAATAGCGTATGGCTCGTTTGTTGCTTCCAGAAAACCGCTCAGCAAATATTCTTCCTTTAGGGGCTGCGGAGCCAGTTTCGGATAAATACACGACGAACCCAGGAACAACAATTTCTTAACGCCTGTTACATAAGCCTGATGAATGATATTTGATTCAATCATGAGGTTATCATACAGAAATTCGGCACGATAGGTGTTGTTGGCCATGATACCGCCAACTTTAGCGGCCGCCAGAAATACATATTCAGGTTGCTCCTCCGCGAAAAAATCGGCGACAGCAGCCTGGTTGCGTAAATCCAGTTCGGATGAAGTACGGGTGATCAGGTTAGTATAACCTTCCGATTGAAGTTTACGAGTAATGGCCGAACCCACCATACCACGATGTCCGGCAATATAAATACGAGCCTGTTTTTCCACAGATGACTAAGAAACAAACCGCAGACAAGCAGACGGTTGAATGATAAAATAATAAAGCTTTCTTTAACGTTGCAAAAGTAACAAACTTAAGGCCACAACCGTTTCCAGACGCCATGTTTGCTTCTGATTTAAAACTCCCAATTCTTCTTTTGTTATTCAACGGATCGTTGACACTTGCTCATGCCCAGCCACCAACGGCCCCGTCGTCGTTGACTACGGCGTCGAAACCAGTATTAGAATCGTCCGGCGCACCAGCTTCTCCGTTCTCATCAGTGCCTTCATCGTTAACCACGCTTGGTCTGCCGAGTATGTCTTCGCTGAAAGAGCAAAAAGATTCGTATTTGGCTGAGGTTAAAGATTTGGGGCTGAAAGTGAAACAGCTTAAAAAGTTAAAAGCTGACAAAAAAGCCAAAAATAAGCAGTCAAAAAGCGAGTATGAAGGCTTGTCGATGGTGAAAGCCTATACCAAACTGGGTAGTGGCGACCGGACCATTGTGGAAGAATTTCATATTTTGCGCGATAATGACGCAGCTAAGCCCCTTCCTTACGTTCGCGAAATTTATCGGTATTACCAGAAATCAGGACGCGTAACGAGTTCAATTGTCCGCGACGAAGGCAATGGTTTATTGTTGCATGGCCCTTACAAACGGTATCAGAACGGTGACCTCGTTGAAGAAGGTTTTTACTATGCGGGTATGAAAGATGGTCGCTGGGAAAAATACGATACCCATTTCATGCTTACCGACAAAATGCGCTGGCTTCGGGGTGTTCCGGCCGAATCAAGGTTGGTGTTCTATGATTCATCGCATCATAAAATCAAAGAAATTATTCCGGTCGAATATGGCAAGGTGAAAGGAAGCTATATGGCCTTCCACGAAAATGGGTTGCTGGCCGAAGAAGGCAAATACGACAATGGCGTTAAAATTGGTCGCTGGACTGAATATTATCCTATCAATCCAAGTGGCCGACGGATGCGCCGAAAACTCATACAGCACGCGGCAGATCGTTGGGACAGCGAGTTCGAATCGTTCGTTCTTACGGAATGGGATGAAAAAGGAAAAGTAACGTTCGAACGCGCCAAAGAGAAAGTCGTAGAGGACGACGAAACGAATAATTAGGTGTCGTAGCGCAGACGGTCCACTGCAATGGCAGACCGTCCGCGCTACGCTTACCTAAACCCCTTTCGCTGGATTCCCGAAGACTGTTGCGCCTGCTGCTACGTTCTCAATCACGACCGAACCTGCACCAACGCGGGCATTTTTACCAATCGTAATTCCCGCGACAATAACAGCTCCTGCCCCAACAAACACTCCTTCTTCTATCACAGCTCCACTGCTAACCAGGCTACCCGTTCCAATTTGAACGTAATCACCTAGTTTGGCCTGACTTTCGATAACAACTCCCGACTGGATGATGCAGTGATGCCCGATTTCAGCATATGGATTAACGACCGCTCTGGCTGCAATTAAATTTCCGTGGCCTATACTGGCCAAAGTCGAAACGATGGATGTATCATGGATGGCGTTGACGGGCTGCACTTTGCGTCGTTCGTTCAGCATCTTCACAAGCCGTTTACGGACCCGCGCATCGCCGATAGCCACAAACGCTTCACATTTATGACCGATTAATTTTAGAAAGCCATCATCGTCGGTATCGCCCAAAACTGATACGTCGCCGAATTCCTTTCCATGCAGTTCTTTAGTATCGTCGAGCAGACCATAAACTACTACGTTATTACGTTGAAACAGGTCCAGAGCCGTTACGCCAAGGCTACCTGCTCCGAAAATAAGCACTGGATTTTTCATTAAGTTGATACGTATTAGCTACGTTATGAGAACGTGATTATCTATTGTAACACCTATCGCTTGTAGAAAAATTGCAAAGGATCCGAATATTTAAAGATGTAGCGAGTGGCTTCGTCAAGTTTTTGGCCTGACACGATTTTATAAGGTAACAATCCCTTAGGTTCAACGAAGGTGGGTAATCCGTAGCCAAATTGCGCGCAGCTTTTCCGATAGATGGCTTCACGGGCAGGATGTTCTGGAGCGACGGCGTTGAACGTGCCAGAAATGGGCTGTTGAATCAGGGCTGTTAAAATACCAACAGCATCGTCCTGGTGCAGGTAATTAACGGGCAGCCTGCCACTGTCTACGCTACGTCCTGCTACGTATTTACCGGGAATGCGGTCGTAACCCATTAACCCAGCGCAACGGACAATGGTCACCAACCGATCTGGCGAAAGGCCACGTATCAAATCTTCCGCCTGAAACAAGGCAGGGGCTGCTGAGTGATCAAGTAATGTTACGTCAGTTTCGCGCACTACGTGGTTCGCTACGTCGGCGCTTATGTCAGGATAGACGGACGTTGAACTAACGTAGAGAACGTTCCTGACAGGCGAATTTTGTATGGCATCAGTCAAAAACTGAATTTGCTGCGGATGATACGTATCACCGAACTTTCCGGCTTTTGGAGGTACGTTAATGACCAACGTATCGGTTTGAAGTAGCGTGTCCAGATCGCCAATTGGCTCAGGATTTAATTGAAGCTGATATGTATCAATACCTTTTTCACGTAACGTTGCCTTTTTTTCAGCGGACGTAACGCTGCCTTTTACACGAAATTCTTCGGCTACTAAATTTTCGGCGAGTGGCAAACCAATCCAGCCCAGGCCAATAATCGAAATGGTTTGATTAGGCATAATTACAGGCCAATGCCGAAGCTGAGCGCCCGAACGTCCGGCCCTTTTCCAGGTTGGAAAAGCGGACTAATATCATACTTCACAAAAAAGTCGAAGCTTCGAATACCCACTTGAGCCATTACCCCATAACGATAATTGTTGAGGTAAAAATCGAAGTGACGCCGGTCAGTGCTGCCATCTGCTTCTTTTATTTTCCGATAGCTATCAAGCCTATAATTAATGTAACCTCCTACCCCAAAATGACCAACCTTGCGACCACTGCTATTGTAAAATGTTAGCCGTGGCACCACTGGAAGACCAATTGTGCAGACTGTCAGTTTGCTTTTCTGTAATTCACGGCCCGCATCTGGAAATTCGACGGTTGTATTACCTTTTACAACCATATTGTTTCCATCGAACATGAAATTATTCCAGGCTACCTCAACACCATAATACAGTTTCAACGCAGCATAACGACCTGGAATGAGTGTAGGTGTAGCCCCTATTGATAGTGCAACGTACCGAGATCCCAAGGGCAATAAATCATAGTCCGTTTCGGGGAAAGCTGGAGTTGGGCTCTGCTGAATGAAACTATTAAGACCAAAGCTACCGCCTATATCAGGCCCTCGGTTTTCGTGCCGCCTGCGCCTTCTACGTTCTTCTTCCTCCCTGTCACGATCTCGCTGCTTATCGGATTCACTACGTTCGACTGTAACTTTTTCAGTTGTGACTGTGGTAGTGTTATTATCGGTTTTAACGACCAGCACCGTATCTTTCAAAAATCGGTCTCCTCCCTGCGAAATAGCTGTCTGTCCACCCGGAACTGAATCCAGTTTCATGCCCATTTCGCGCACAATCTTGTTGAGATCGTAGTTCGATAGCGCCTGAATACCAGCTTTGTCGGGCGCATAAATAACCAGTCTCGTCCGATTGGCAAATCGAATCACTAATGAATCAGTAGGTCCCAGTGATTTCGCGTGAGCGTTCCATGTCGCAGTACTGATAAGTGTGGCAATTACCACACGCAGTAACGTATTCATTGTTTGGTGGATTTATCTTTCTCTAAACTATGTTTCAGGCCCGTATAAGCCCGACTTAACAAACCTCGGTCTTCACTAGGCTGGTTATCACGTCGGGCAAATATTTCGCCCTCTTTGAAGCGTTTTACCTGATTCCATAAACCACCCGTTTTCGCTGATTTCTCTGGATTCTGATCCGTGTCGGCTATCGATTTTTCTGCGTTGACTTCTTTTACATCCTGACGGGCAGCGGCCAATGCTTCCGGTTCAGCAATCGTTACAACCAGAACCCGCTCAGAAGCAGCTATTGGTTTTACAGTTCTTTCAGGAGACGCAATCTGACCAGAATTCATCGGATCAATTTGTGCTACGTTCGGACGTGCGTTTTCTATAGTTGGATGTGACTGCGTTGATTCTATCTTCGCTAAAACAGGTTCGCTACGTTCGGGAGCCCCCACCGATTTCTGTTCATGTATAGGCTGCGTTGTTAGTTTGCTACGTTTACTTGGCGTTTTGGCTACCAACTGCGTTTGTTCATTGGCTAACGTAGCAGGTTGGGCAGACGTAGCATCGTCAGATGACGATTGCTTTGTCAGAACTTCGGTCGCTGGATTTACGGGATTTTTGGGACGCGTTGTTTGCGATTTATTGACTGCTACGTTGGGGCCGCCAGAAATTGCTTTATCGCTATTTGGCCAGTAACGCCAGCCCAGAGTACAAACCAGTACCAAACAAGCGGCTGCCGATACGTAGCGTTGCATTGCCGGATTTCTCCAGAAAACAAGCCTGGTTTCTGCCGTCTGCTGGCCCATACGCGCCTGTAAACGCTCGAAACCATCAGCGCTAGGTCTCAGCGACATATCACCCAGTTTTCGGGCAAACAAGTCGTCAATGGGCTGTTTTTCGGTATGTTTTTTCATAGTAGTCAGACCGGTATTCCGGCTCCTGTTCTAATTTCTTTAAGTTCGTCTGCAACAGTGTCCGTGCCCGGCTTAACTGCGATTTGGATGTCCCTTCCGAAATACCCAGCATTTCGGCAATCTCAGCATGGGCGTATCCTTCAATAGCGTATAGGTTAAATATGGTACGATAACCGTCGGGCAATTGATTCACCATACGTAGCAAATCGTTTTCATTTAGTGCGGCATCGGCCCATTCATAATCGGGTTCGGGTGTCGTTTCATCAATCGGAATTTCCTGACGCCATTGTCTATTCCGGCGTAGAAACATTAATGATTCTGTTACCATGATCCGGCGAATCCAGCCCTCAAAACTCCCCTGCTCCCGAAACTGCTCAATTTTTTCGAACACCCGCATGAACCCATCCAGCATCACTTCTTCGGCATCGGCACGATTGGCGCAATAACGCGTACATACCGCCAGCATTTTTCCCGCAAATCGTTCATAAACAACCTTATGGGCGCGACTTTCGCCACGCTTCAAGGCAGTAATCAACTGCGCTTCGGTTGTAAAAAACGGTATAAGTCGGAGCATAGGTATACTTAAATGAGTAATGTATACTGATTAATGAATAATTGCCTGCTCATAGAACATTGATCATTATTCATTTTACATTATTCATTTATTTCGTTCAGGTTCACTACTAAGATGCAAGTTAGAACGTAGCAGGTTGCATCTGGTGTAATTTTTTGTCCGGCAATTTTCTTGCCCAATAAAAAAGGGCTTGTTACAGCCCTTTCACATATTTAATACCTGCTACGTAATGCAACCAGATTACGCGCGAAATTCGAAAGTTAACAGGGGCAATTAAGATCATGAGTGGTGCAACAACAGCGGCATAAACCCATCCTTCGGGATCGCCCGCCCAATAAAATAGCAGGAAACCAACTACCAAAGCAACGCCACCAGAAATTGCATAGCTAACATACATGGCACCAATAAAATAACCGGGTTCGACTTCGTAACGTAGTCCGCAATGCGGACAATGTTCATACATTTCGTCGAATCCTTTGGGTGTGTAAAAGGGCCTTTTAAAAATTTTCCCTTTCCTACACCTGGGACATAGCCCGTTTAACGCGGCCTGCAATCTCGATACGTCGCCCATATTCTTGTTTGCTATGACGATACCACAAATAGCCAATTGATGCAACGATCAGATAAGGGATTAGTAGCAGATACAGAATACCAAAATTTAAATCCGACGCCACAACGCTACGTCCGTTACTTATCGTACTCTCGACAGTACTCCGGCACATGGCACACTGCGCCATTACGTCAGGCGTAACAGCCATCAACAGAACAATCATCAACCACACTTGCCAACGTTTCATTTTCTTATAAGTTAATGAATATAATACGGTTTTATCATCAGGTACACGATTACGCCTGTAATGCTAACGTAAAGCCAGATTGGAAACGCGTATTTTACGGTCTGTTTATGTTTTAAAATTTGTCCACTCAACGCAAAATACACGGCTCGTAGCACGAACCAAACCACAACGACCGATAACACAATATGCGATATCAGGAGGAAATAGTAAACCGGACGTATCCAGCCCTCTCCTCCAAACGGAGTCGATTCGTTTGTTAAATGGTAAAGAACGTAACACACTAAAAAAACAGAACCTAATGCAAAAGCGGCTAACATTGTTCGCTTATGGGCCACTACGTTCTTTTGTTTGATGAAGTAAAAGCCTAATAGAAGCAAAATAGAGGTAATTGAATTAATCACACCGTTTATGTGCGGCAGGTACGTTGTCCATTCCCCCAAGTCCACCTTCCGACGGATACCCAGCAGCACAGCTACGGCAATCGGAATGGCTAAAGCCAGCCCATTAATGACCCGATTCGCTTTCTGCTCCTGAGCGGCTTCTACTACGTCCATTTGCTTATTCTTTTTTGTAAATATCTAGCAAGACACGAATCTCAAGTACTAAACGATCAACATTTTCTTTGTCAGTCCCATCATAGAACCCTCTGACAATCCCTTCTTTATCTACTAAAACCAACTTTTCACTGTGAATAAAAGTTTCGTCGGGTTTGCCTTCCTTCACGCCCGCATCGACAGTTGGTAAATAATATCCATGCATGGCAAGTTCATAAATAGCGTCTTTGCTACCCGTTAGAAAATACCATTTACCAGGTATCGCTTCGTATTTCCTCGCGTAGGCTTTAAGCTTTTCAGGCCGGTCGTGTTCAGGATCAACGGTATGCGATAGGAAAATTACATCAGGGTTATTTCGAAAAATGTCCTGTACGCGTGTCAGTTGGGATGACATACGGGGGCAAATAGTCCCGCAGCGAGTGAAGAAGAAGTCTGCTACGTATATTTTCCCTTTTACAATCGATTCATTGACCGATTTAGCGTCCTGATCAATAAGGCTAAAAGGTGGTATACGGTTATAAATTGTATCTATTACTACGTTTCCGTTGGCCAATTTAACTTTACCCAGTAATGGTTCACCTTTGGCTGAGTCAATTTTGGGCAAGTAGCGTGGTAGTACGTAGTGATTTTGCGTACCAAAGCGAAGAAATAGATACAGTAAAGCCGGGATCAGCAACGTAGCGAGCAGAATCCCGGCCTTTCCAGATGTCGTCATGTATTAACCAAAAACCGAAGTACCAATTGAACCACCTTCGGCCAGTAATGCAACCAGTAACCAAACAATAAAGACAATTGGGATAACAATTGCCCAGATTAGGCTTTTTACTTCATGTTTTAAGTGCATGAATTCGCCAACAATATAGAAGGCTTTCACTAACGTCATTATGACGAAAATTGAAGTCCGCATTCCACCCGCTTTCATAAGATAAGCAAGTGTAAATTCGATCATCGTAATACCTAATAGTATCCAAAAGGTCCGCCAAATAATACCTGTATTGGCAGGTGGGATTTCACCTACTTCGTGTGTACCGTGTGTGTGATCAGACATGGTAAAAATCGGTTATTAAACTAGATAGAAGAACGTAAAGACGAATACCCAAACCAGATCAACAAAGTGCCAGTAAAGACCAACTTTCTCAACCATTTCGTAATGCCCACGACGAGCGTACAGGCCGGTGGCAGCTCTGTAGAAAATCAGGATATTTAAAACAACGCCACTAAAAACGTGTGTTCCGTGGAAACCCGTGATGAAAAAAAACAGGTCGGCAAAAGCTGGTGGTCCGTACTGATTTTCGACGAGATTAGCGCCAAAAATGGTACGTTGGATCGTTTGCCCATTTATAATTTCGCTGATCGTAGTACCAGTTTCTGTACCATGAATAAAGTGGCTCCACTCCCAAGCCTGGCTTCCCAGGAAGGTAAAACCGCCCAGAATTGTCCAGAGCATATATTTTTCTACATCTGCCTGATCCATCCGGTGTCCAGCTTCTACGGCCAATACCATGGTGACGCTACTAAAAATCAGAATAAAGGTCATGATACCCACGAAAATCAGTGGGGCATGTACGCCATGCAGAAATGGCAACGCTGCATACACCATTTCGGGGGTTGGCCAGTACAAGTTCGAAAACTTAAATACTTCACCATAAATAGCGGGGTCCCAGGCTGGGTAGCTATAGCGAATTAAGCCATACGTGACCAGCAACGCTGAGAAAGTGAATGTATCCGAAATCAGGAAGAACCACATCATCAGCTTGCCGTAGCTCACTTTCATGGGTTCGACACCGCCCATCCAGATCTTTTTATCAAAAACTGCGTCTGAATCGGTCGTCAGGGTATCGTGGGTTACACTAGCCGCCATGCGTCTAAAAGATTATCAATGAAAATAGACTAAAAAGAAAAACAAATACAACCATAAAATGTCTAAAAAATGCCAGTAAGTAGCGGCAATTTCTATCTGATTCAGGCTTTTTGCGTGGATTTTTAAACGGAAAGCTGCGATCAACGCTACTATCAGCACGATTAATCCCGAAATCAAATGGAAGCCGTGTAATCCTGTAAAAATATACATGAACGAACCGGCGGGATTGCCAACGAAAAACACATTTTCATTGACTAAATCGACCCAGCCCTGAAACTGCATATACAGGAAGATGACTCCGAGTACAAAAGTAATAGTTATCGCAATCTTCAGGCTGCCAAAATTGTCTTTTTTTGCAGCCAGGTACGCCCAATGCATAGTCACACTACTAATTACCAGAACAACTGAGCTGTAACTAAAGATTGTCGGAATGTCATATTCCAGCCAGTTACCTTCGGCTCTACGTACCAAATAGGCACTGGTCATTGCCGCAAAGAGCATAATAATACTCACAATGAATAACCATAAAATGAATTTACGGGGGTTCATCGAGAGAGTTTCCTCTGGCTCTTCTACAATTGAAATATTGTTTACTAATTCGTTCATGTTTTGTTGTTATACTTTATCGAGCAGGTAAACGATCTGCACAATTGGTAAATAGAGCAATGATCCAAACATCATTTGCAGGGCCGCCTTGTCTGTGCAGGTTCTCATCAAATGGAACGTTTGCGCCAGAAACAAGATTCCCCCAATCATAGCTACCAGGGCTGAATTAATACCTGTCATTCCCAACAGGTAAGGTAGCCAACCAACGGGAATCAAAAACAACGTATAAATCATGATACGGAAGGCCGTTTCAGTTGTCTTTCCATTTCCAGGCATCATCTGAATACCCGCTTTTTTGTACTCATCAAATGCCAGCCAACCTATTGCCCAAAAGTGCGGAAACTGCCAGAAAAACTGAATAGCGAATAAAATACCTGGAGCCCAGCCAAAGTGGTTCGTAGCCGCAACCCAGCCAATCATTGGAGGAAAAGCTCCGGGCAATGCCCCAACAAATACAGCAATTTGCCCCTTACGCTTTAAGGGTGTATAAACAAACCCGTATAATAGTAAGGAAAGTACCGCAAGCGCAGCCGTCCGAATGTTAAAAAATTGAACGTAGAGGTAGCAGGCAATACTGAATAAGAGAAAAGCGAAAATGGTTGCTTCCCGAACGCTCAGGCGGCCAGTTGGTAAAGGACGTACCGCAGTACGTTTCATAACTTTGTCCGACTCTTTTTCAATAATTTGGTTGATAATGTTGGCGGCACCCGTAATGAAAATTGAAGCAATTGTAAGTACAGCTATTTTCCACCAACTGATTTGATCGACCGCCAGGCAATAACCGAACACGCCGGAAAAGACAACCGCCAGCGTCAGTTTCAGTTTCAATAATTCAATATATGCTTTAGCTTTTTCGGCTCGAATAGCTATTGCAGTTACTTTTTCCATACTAAATTTCGACAAGTCGAGATTTTGTTGATGTTGTTCTTGGAACAATGAGCGCTGGATTGAGTACCAACCAACCTGCAAACTGCCCTCCTATCAATAAAATAGCCAATAATAAGTGAATAGGTTGTGTTATGGCAGGCACTGCCAGATAAGCCATAATCACACCGACACCTATTTCAATAGCTACAATTGCAATCAATCCATTAGCCAGCCCTGTCAACCATTCACTGTTACGTAGCTTCCGCAGTTGATAAATAACTACTCCATGAAAAGCTAATATGATCAGCGAAAATGATCGGTGTACGTAAAAGCTTCCTTGTAAATTGGCAATCCAGTTATTCCGCTGTTCGTAACCCAACCGTTTCACTACGTCGTCGAGTGTACTACGTACCTGCGTACCGAGGACTATCTGGATAATAGTTATCACCATTATAAAAACCAGTAACCAACGTAACGTCGCCGTTTTTTCTACTTCAATCCCCGATTGTAAACGCGAGCCCCTTGAACGTACTAATGCAAAAATTAGGGCGAATACAACTGCTATGGCTAATAACATATGTAGCGTTATCATGTATTGAGCCAGTTCAGTAGCTACTACCTTTGAACCGAGCCAGCCGTTTAGGCCAATAAGGACGAATGCGGTGAAACTGCCCCAAAATACAGTCCGATCTTTGCGGAGATACGTAGTGGATGCCAGCAACGTACCAAAAACGAAAAAACCGGATAAAACGCCTAACAGTCGGTTAACGTATTCTATCCAGGTTTTTACGGCATTGAACTCTATTTCTCCTTTCAATTTTGACCCGTAAATCTCCCGATAGTCCGTTGGTAATTGTGAGATTTCGGTTGGTGGAACCCAGCGACCAAAACATGTAGGCCAGTCAGGACACCCCATTCCAGAACCCGTACTTCTGACTATACCCCCTGCAAGAATTAATAGATAAACAGTAAGTATAGTCAGAAATGCCAGCTTTTGGAACCGTCGTTCCTGTCGATTAATGGGGCTGGTTGAATTGGTCATTCAGATACTGTGCCTCAATTTCTTTCTCCATACCGATCAGCTCATTTTCATGTGGCAGATTCGATTCTGGAGTTTGCGAGAAAGGCACATTTTGTGGAATGAAATCATCCTTTGCACCTGGCTTGCTGTAGTCATATGCCCAACGATAAACAGGCGGAATTTCACCAACCCAGTTACCATGTCCAGGATTGATTGGGGCTGTCCATTCCAACGTATTGGATTTCCACGGATTTTGAGGTGCTTTACGTCCTTTGATTAAGCTATAAACAAAGTTGTAAATGAATATCCATTGCGCTGCAAATGTAAAAATGGCGGCAAGGCTAATAAAAGCATTCATATCAGCGAAGATATTCTTCGTGAAATCGTAGCTAGTAAAGGCGTAGTAGCGACGTGGGAATCCGGCAATACCAATGTAATGCATCGGGAAGAACACCAGATAGATACCAATAAATGTCATCCAGAAGTGAACGTATCCCAATTTCTCATTCAACATCCGCCCGAACATTTTAGGGAACCAGTGATAAACACCTGCTAATAGCCCGAATGCCGATGCAGCTCCCATTACAAGGTGGAAGTGAGCTACCACAAAATACGTATCGTGCAACTGAATATCTAGGGCCGAGTTTCCTAAGATAAGACCGGTTAATCCGCCTGAGATAAAGAATGATACCAATCCTATCGAGAATAACATCGCAGGAGTAAATCGAATATTACCGCGCCACAGTGTCGTGATGTAGTTAAACGCTTTTACAGCTGATGGAACAGCAATAATCAACGTTAGGAACATGAATATTGACCCCAGAAATGGATTCATCCCTGTTACGAACATGTGATGTGCCCATACAATGAAAGCAAGGAACGCAATACCCATCATGGATGCAATCATGGCACGATAACCGAAGATAGGCTTACGGGAGTTAGTCGCGATGATTTCTGAAGTCATGCCCAATGCTGGCAGCAATACGATATACACTTCAGGGTGTCCTAAGAACCAGAATAAGTGCTGGAACAAAATAGGGCTACCACCTACGTTTGGCAGGGCTTCTCCTTTAATATAGATTTCCGATAAATAAAAGCTGGTACCGAAGCTGCGATCAAAAATTAACAGTAAGGCTGCCGACAGAAGTACAGGGAAAGAAATCAATCCAAGTACAGCTGTTAGGAAGAAAGCCCAGATTGTCAATGGCAACTTACTGAATGACATACCGCGTGTCCGCAGGTTAATAACTGTAGTGATATAGTTTATACCACCCAGCAACTGCGATACAATAAATAATGCCATACTGATTAGCCAGAGGGTCATACCAAATTCAGACCCTTTGTGCGCTTGTGGAAGTGCGCTTAGTGGAGGATAAATAACCCACCCACCCGAAGCAGGACCTGTTTCAATAAATAATGACCACAGCATCAGCATACTGGCGATGAAGAAGAACCAGTAAGAAAGCATATTCAGAAAACCAGACGCCATATCCCGTGCACCGACCTGAAGCGGGATCAGGAAGTTAGAGAACGTACCGCTTAATCCGGCTGTCAACACGAAGAATACCATGATGGTACCGTGCATAGTTACGAGCGCCAGATAGAAATCGGGATCTAGTTTACCAGTTTCGTCAATCCAGCCACCAAGAATCGGGCGCAGGAAATCAAGCTTCATAGCAGGGAATCCTAATTGAAGCCGGAACATTACAGACAAGCTGATACCAATTATTGACCAGATAATACCAGAAATAAGGTATTGTTTAGCAATGGTCTTATGGTCTTCCGAAAATATGTATTTGCGCCAAAAACTTTGCGGCTCATGATGGTCATGCTCAGCTGCATGTGCCACAGTCGCCGGATTAGCTG
This sequence comes from Spirosoma profusum, assembly GCF_014699005.1. Taxonomy (GTDB): domain Bacteria; phylum Bacteroidota; class Bacteroidia; order Cytophagales; family Spirosomataceae; genus Spirosoma; species Spirosoma profusum. The sequence goes on along the minus strand of NZ_JACWZY010000002.1, from coordinate 276,018 downwards.
ATTCAGTCGCCATAGTATTTGGTTTCTATAAGTTTAAAATTAACGGAGCGTAGCGCTGGCTACTTTTACTCCTTTTGTAATTACTGATGCGGTTACGCTATCAGCCGGTGCCGCCGTTTCTTCTGCTGGCAGGTACTTAGCTGCTTTGGATTTTAAATTAGCTGGGATGCGAGAAGCAAGTTCAGGAACAGCTGAAAGAAGCGGTTTTTGTTCTTTACACCATGCCTGATAAGATGCTTCATCTTCAATAATCAAGCGTATACGCATTGAGAAATGTCCTTGTCCACATACTTCTGTACATGCAATCTCATAACCGAAATTTGGGTTACCGGTTATGTTACGCATTTCATCGGTTGTTTTATCGGCAGTGAACCAGAAACGAGTTGGCATGCCAGGCACAGCGTCCATTTTAACTCGTAGGTGCGGAATGAAAACGCTATGCAATACGTCACGCGCACGGATTTTCAATAAAACAGGCCGTCCTACAGGAATATGGAGTTCTGACGTAGATACATAATCATCGAACGAAGCCTCATCGGTGTAGTCAATTCCGGTTTCGTTATTACTGTCAATGAGTTTGTAATTAAACGCTCCCAACTTATTGTTATCTACACCTGGATATCGAACAATCCAGTTAAATTGTTTACCTACAATTTCGAAAACCTGCGCATCGGCTGGCGCTTCTGACATAATATCACGCCATGCCCGCCAGCCTGTGAATACCATTACAGCCATGACCACGGCTGGAATAACCGTCCAGATCAATTCCAATTTGTGGTTTTCAGGGTAATAAGCAGCTTTACGTCCTTCCTTGTACTGGTAAAGCCAAGCGAAGATAAACAACAGTGCATTTGTAATAACGAATGCAACCGTGATGATGCCCATAGAAAGCCAGAATAGAAAATCGGTCCGACGCCCGTGCGGAGTTGATGCTTCTGGTAGAAAAAACTGCTTAGCATATAAAAACGACCAGACAAAACCGATTATGGACAATACTAAGAAAATCATGAATAAGGCTCCATTAATCCGGTTACTCATTCCAATGTGGCCTTCTTCCACTGGTCCATTAGCGTTCTTCACAACGGTAGCCATCCGGGAAACTACCACTGCAGCTAGTCCTAGAAAAATTACCGATAATAGAATAACTATATAAATCATCGTGCTAGCGGATTATAAATTAAATGTCGTGATGCAGAGTCTCTTCAAGCATTGGGTGATTTTTCGGAATCAGGTTTGCTTTTGCCAACTGCGAGTAGAGAGACCAGACAAATCCAGAAGCAAAAATCAGTATCATGCCAAATTCCATAGGTCCGAAACCACCATGTTCACCTACCGTACCGGGCATAATGTTATTGTAGAAATCAAAGTAGTGACCTACAATGATACACCAAGCTGCTAGTTTCAAAATAATATGCGTCCGTTTCGCATCCCGTGTCATCAGAATCAGGAAAGGGAATACAAAGCAAAGTAGGATGTTTACCAAAAACGGAGTCCTATATATCCCACCATACCCACTAAAACGCTCCCGATAGTAAATGGTTTCTTCAGGTAAGTTAGCGTAGTAAATAAGCATGAACTGGGCAAACCATACATAAGTCCAGAAAATCGTGAACGCAAACATAAATTTGCCAAGATCATGCAGATGGCTTTCATTTACCCATTGCATATAGCCACGCTCCTTCAACATAACGACCGTTAACGTAATAATGGCCAGTCCTGTTACGTGCCAGCTTGCCAATGTATACCAACCAAACATGGTACTAAACCAGTGCGTATCAATAGACATAACAAAATCCCAGGCAGATGTCGACGACGTAACACCAAAGACCAATAGAAAAGCCGTTCCGAACTTGATACTTTTCTCATAGTAATCGGTACCACCGTATAAATCTTCCTGCAATGAAAAATTACGCAGCTTTAACCATAGGAAATACCAGAGGCCAAAATAGGCAATGATACGTCCTACATAGAAAGGCATATTTAAAAATCCTTTTTTGCCATTAATGATAGGATCAAACTCAGGACTTGCCTTGTCATATAGTTCAGGGTGGGTCCAGTGGAAAAGATCATGGCCAGCAATAAAAAAAACGGCTAACACAACCGCACCCATAAATGGCAAATAAGCCGGCATCGCTTCTGACACACGCTTAAACGAAACAGACCAGCCTGCCTGGGCCAGGTAATTATAAGACATGACGAACATGCCTGTAACCGCAGCGCCTGTAAAATAGATAGCATTCAGCCAAACATTAGCCCAAAGTCGGTTAGTCCATTTGTAAGCATGATGTCCACCTTCGTGGGCCTCATGAGCACCAGCCCCATGGGCAGTTGCATGCGCATCATGTCCGTGCGAACCTGCACCTGATGCTAGTAAATACGCGCCAATTGCTACCAGCGCGACTCCGACTCCAAGGCCGATGAAAATTCGACGTTTGGATTCCGCAGTAAATTCAAATTGTTCGTCTAAGGACGGTATTGCGTGAGCCGATGCCATTCTTAATGGTTTTCAGTTTTCAGTTTTTAGTTATCAGTCAGGGAGTTGGATGATTCGCGAACGAAGTCCATACTCCTCAATTCTGAGAACTCAAGATTACCCTTGTTGTAATTTATGCACATACTGTACAATCTTCCATCGGTCTTCAGGTGTGATTTGCGAACCATGTGGCCACATACGCCCTTTACCATGAGTAATCACGTGGAAAATATGCCCATCATTCAATGTTTTTAAGGCATCGGATGAATAGTTAGGTACCCCTTTATACTCCTTGCCAACAGGTCCATCACCTTTACCATCTGCACCATGGCAATGGCTGCAATAACGAGTGTAAAGTAGTTGGCCTTCAGCCATTGATTTCTCCGTCTGTGGAATAGGATTGGTTAATACCCGTTCAGCGATTCCGATACTATCAGCCGGAATATTATAGATCATCAGGTCGGTAGTAGCCGAAGCACCTTCACCAAACTTGGTGTGATAATTTGGACGAGCTACCGTACCGCGAGCTGGTAAGCGCATGTTTAATCCCTGTGGATTGATGGTATTAGGCCTAATCTGGCGATATGGCTCATACCCCACGGCATCATACATCTGTGGTGCATATTCGACACCGGTGTTTTCATGGCCTTTTTTACAGGATGTACCCGCAAACAGTAGTCCGATGAAAGCCAGTGTGGTTATGCTCGTATGTTTAGTAATCATTCTCATTCTTACTATTAGAACTGCTTAACATTTACTTCAGCAGCGCCTGAACTTTTCAGAATCTGCTCAATATCAACCTCACCAATATTATTTTTGCTCAGGTCGATGGCCATTGCAAACTTATTGTCGGTAGTTCGTAAGTCGTACATCAATGGCTTAACGGTTGGTCCCAAGCCATTCGAAACCAGAAAGGTGCCCACCATACCTAAAGCACAGAATAGTACCGTTAATTCGAAAAAAATCGGCACGTAAATAATAGGCGAATAGGAATCTTTACCACCCACGATCATTGGCCAATCAAAACCTTCTGTGTAGAACGTTAGTGATAATGCCGTAATCGTTCCCGACAAAGCGAACATAAAAGCCGCAATACCCAGTCTCGAACGCGGATGTCCAAGTGCTACATCTAGTCCGTGAATCGGGAATGGTGAATAGACTTCGTGAATCCGAACTCCTGCTTTTTTTACATCCTTAACGGCTTGCAATACTACGTCGTCATCATCATAAATGCCGACTAAGAATTTACCGTTGCTATGTGCGTCTGACATACTTTTTACTGGTTCAAATTTTCAGGTTCGGTCGAACCGCCAAGCTGTTCCACCGAAACATTTTTTATTCTACGTCTTTGTTAAACGTCGGATTAGCAACCCGTTCGCCTTTAGCTACACCTGATACAGAAGCAGGTAGTTTTTCGGACGATGATTTGATAATGGTTTTCACTTCGGCCATGTTCACTACCGGCAGGAATTTCGAGAACAGCAGGAACAAAGTGAAGAATAAGCCAAATGAGAAAATGTAATCGCTGATGTCAAACAATGTTGGGTGGAACATAGCCCAGCTCGATGGCAGGTAATCGCGGTGTAGCGACGTAACAATAATTACGAAACGCTCGAACCACATACCGATGTTTACAACAACGGATAGCACAAATGTCCAGACAATGCTCCGACGGATAGCCCGCGACCAGAAAAGCTGTGGCGTAATTACGTTACAGGTCATCATGGCCCAGTATGCCCACCAGTATGGCCCAGTAGCTCGGTTGATAAAGGCATAACTTTCAAATTCAACTCCTGAATACCAGGCAATAAAGAACTCCGTTAAATAGGCTACACCCACGATCGAACCTGTCAACGTAATGACTTTGTTCATCGATTCGATGTGTTCAACAGTGATGTAATCTTCTAGTTTGAACACAACCCGGATAATCAACACCAGGTTTTGTACCATCGCGAAACCGGAGAAGATAGCACCAGCCACGAAGTAGGGGGGGAAGATAGTGGTGTGCCAGCCAGGAATAACCGATGTAGCAAAGTCCATACTTACAATCGTGTGTACAGAAAGTACCAGCGGTGTAGACAGACCAGCCAGAATCAAACTCATGTATTCATAACGAGCCCATGTTTTTGCGGAACCGTTCCAGCCGAGTGAGAAAGCTCCGTACATGTAACGAGATACTTTGCTACGTGCCCGATCGCGGATTGTGGCTAAATCAGGAATAAGACCCATATACCAGAACACCAGCGATACGGTAAAATACGTACTGATGGCAAATACGTCCCAAACCAGTGGAGATTTGAAGTTTACCCAGAGGGAGCCTAACGTATTAGGTAGTGGCAGACACCAGTAAGCTACCCACGGACGTCCAGCGTGCATCATGATAAAGCTGGCGGCACAGATAACGGCAAAAATTGTCATAGCCTCAGCAGCACGGTTAACGGCTGTCCGCCATTTCTGCCGGAACAAAAGGAGAATCGCCGAAATCAGCGTACCAGCGTGCCCGATACCGACCCACCATACGAAGTTGGTAATATCCCAGGCCCAACCAACGGTTTTGTTAAGTCCCCAAACACCCAGACCTTCCCACCATGTCCAGAACAAACAGGCAGTACCGTAAATGAGTACAACTACAGCAATAATAAAGGCAATGGTCCACTCACGAGTAGGGGCACCTTCAACCTGTTTGCTGATATCCTCCGTTACGTCGGCATAGGTTTTACCACCGGTAACGAGAGGAGTTCTTACAGCTGATGTAACATGCGACATATACTTACTGTATTTACGATTTGCGATGCACGATTTACGAACTATAAAATTACGACAGCTTTACTACGTAATCCTTATATCGTAAGTCGTATTTTGGTTTTATGCGTGAGATTCCTGCTGAGCGTTTTTATTGTTTTTAGGCTCTTCGTCCTTATTCCGAATTTTGGTCAGGTACGAGATTTGCGGTCTCACGTTAATTTCTTCCAGTACGTGAAAAGCACGTTCATTCTGTTCAGCCATTAAGACTTTCGAAATAGTGCTCTCAGGGTTGTTCATATCTCCAAAAATGATGGCACCTGTCGAACATGCTTGCGAACATGCTGTCTGTACTTCATCAGGAGCCAAGGTACGACGCTCTTTCTTCGCGGTCAGTTTGCTCTCCTGAATACGTTGTACGCAGAATGAACACTTTTCGATAACCCCCCGTGAACGTACCGTTACGTCTGGGTTAATGACCATTTTACCAAGGTCATTGTTAAAATGATAATCGAAATTATCATTATCGAAGTATTTGAACCAGTTGAAACGACGTACTTTATAGGGACAGTTGTTGGCACAGTAGCGCGTTCCAATGCAACGGTTATACGTCATTTGGTTCAGTCCTTCCGTGCTGTGTGTCGTTGCCAGAACCGGGCAAACCGTTTCACAAGGAGCGTTACTGCAGTGCTGGCAAAGCATCGGCTGGAACGTAACTTCCGGATTTGCAGAAGCAACCTCCATAGCCGAATAATCCTCTACGTCGGCATCACTACTGTAGTATCGGTCGATACGTAGCCAGTGCATTTCACGACGTCGAATTACTTCTTTCCGACCAACCACCTGAATGTTGTTCTCCGCATTACAAGCTACGATACACGTACCACAACCCAGGCAGGAATTAAGGTCAATGACCATTCCCCAAGAGTGAACGGGTTTTCCGTAGCCATTCCAGAGTGTAATGTCGTTCGGATCAACAGGGCCTTTTGAGGTTTGAACGTGCGGTTCATACCGGCCAGCTTTTGGATTTTTTACGTACTCAGCTAAACGTGTTTCCTGCAACACTGCTTTCCGACCCATTACCGTATCGTGTGTCTGGGTCTGAGCAATTTCATGGGAGCCGCTTGCTTTCTCAACTTTCGCGCTAAACGCTGCATACGTAGCGTATCCACCAACAAGGCTTACAAATGGATACACATTTTCACCTACGCCATTTGCTGATTTACCTCCTTTCTCACGTCCATAACCGATGGCAATCGAAACCGTGTTATCAGCCTGACCAGGTTGAATTATTACAGGCAATTCAACCGATTTACCATTGACTGTAACTGTCACCAGATCATTCTGTACGACGTTTAGTTCTTTGGCGGTCTTCTGTGAAAGAGCAGCATAGTTATCCCAGCAGGCTTTCGTAACTGGATCAGGTAATTCCTGTAACCACGGATTATTGGCCATTGCCCCCGTACCTACACCAACCTTTTCGTACAGACATACTTCCATACCTGTAGTTGGTTTGTAACGTTGCGCGATACCAGCAGCAGCCTGAGCAACATTGCCTGTGAAGGAAGCTCCACCAGACGTAGCACCCGTAGTTGGCTCGAACACTCCATCATTCAGGCATTTCACCCAGAATGCATCGAACGAACTAAAGCCAGATGCTTTTGGATACTGCGTTGTACGCCAGTAGTTTTTCAGATAAGCCTGGTAATCATTTGATTTGCCTACCCAAGTCAATAAACTCGATTGGAACTGACGAGTTTTGAAAATATGGGTAATGGCCGGTTGCGTAAGGCTGTAAAATCCTGGTTTGGGCTCAGCATCGCCCCAGCACTCCAGAAAATGAGGAGCCGGGGTGATATATTTAGCCAGCGAAGCCGTTTCATCGGCCCGATCGGCGAAGGAAACAGATAATTGAAGCTTTGGTAATGCCTCAGCCAGTTCGGCGCCACGTGGGTGGTCATAAACTGGGTTCGACGCAAAAAACAGAGCAGCACCAACACGTCCAGCTTTCGCTTCATCGATGAAGGCATTCATCTGCTGATCATTACCTTGCCGATAATTAACTGGTGAATTCAGATCAATGGTTACGCCGTAACTTCCCAGCAGGTTATTTAGTGCGTTAACAACAATCTGTATGTTGGGATCATTCGAGCCAGAAACGACCAACGCTTTGCCACGCGAGCTAGCTAAGTCAGTAGCGGCTTTATCCAGATTAGGAACATCAATACTAGAAGTACTAATAGCGGCTCCACCAACTTTAGCAGCTACCTTATTATATAGAGCAGCTACAACAAGCCCTTCCTGCGATGGTTTAATAGCCGTGCGGTAGTCAGCATTGGCGCCTGTTAGCGAAAGGCCTGTCTCAAATTGGTAGTGCCGCGACATGGTTTTCTTGCCACCACCTATCGCACCCACCTGACGTCCTTTTACGTACCCACCCATATATTCGATTGGAGCAACCCACGTACCCAAGAAATCGGCTCCAATGCCGACAATGGTTTGTGCTTTACCAAAATCGTAAGATGGAATGACTGCTTTACCAAACGAAGCCTGGTTAGCCTGCATGAGTCCAAAAACAGAATTGGCATCGTACGTAATGTGGCTGGCGGTCGGGAATTTGGCGATAAAATCAGCGACTACGGCTTTAGTAGTTGGGCTTAGAATCGTCGACGTAACGATTCGGATAGCGCCACCCTTCGCGGCAACTGAATTTAGTTGACTAATAATTTCCCGGTCCGCTGTGGCCCAGTCGATATCTGCTTCACCACGTTTTGGGCCTTTCAGTTTGTCAATATCGTAGAGAGATAGAACTGAAGCCTGCGAACGGGGCGTTGTCCCTCCTTTCGATACGCTTGACGAAGGGTTTCCTTCAATTTTAATGGGCCGCCCTTCACGGGTTTCAACTAGAATGGCAGCATAATCTCCCCCTTCACTAAATGTAGACGCGTAGTAGTCAGAGATGGAAGGGAACGTAAACTCCGGCTTATTAATATAAGGAATGGCTTTATGAACCGGCGTTTCACAGGCGGCCAGCGAAACGGCGGCCATACCAAAACCCATTACTTTAAGAAAGTCACGGCGTTGGGTATTCGATCCACCGAGCAGACCGTCCAGGTCACTCGACGATTCGCTTAGGTCTGGATTCGCAAATTCGCTGTTTGCGTTCTTTACGAACGTAGCGTCGTTACGTAATTCTTCAACCCCTTTCCAATACCGTTTAGATGTATTTTCCATGCGTGTTGTATGCGGTAAGTATCCTATTGGTTGAATGGCCTATATGGCCCTGTGGATTAATAGTGACATTTAGAACATTCTAAACCACCAATATTGGCCACTTTCAGTGGATCTTTGCTTTCTTTCCGGTGGAGAGCAACAAGTTTGTCATAATACGCATTGTCTTTCGTATTGACATCCGTACGGCGGTGGCAATCGATACACCAGCCCATCGTCAGCGAAGTACGTGCTTCCACTACTTCCATCTTTTCGATTTCGCCATGGCAAGTCTGGCACGCTACGTTTCCTACGTTTACGTGTTGCGAGTGGTTGAAGTACGCTAAATCAGGAAGATTGTGAACCCGAATCCATTCGATAGGCCGATTATTTTCGATGGCTGCGTAAATCTTCTGAATCTCCGGCGATTCTTTCTTAATAACGCCGTGGCAGTTCATACAAATGTTAGCGGCTGGAATGGTTGCATTCTTACCTTTCTGAGCACCTGTATGACAATAATTACAATCGATTTTATATTGTCCCGCGTGAAGTTTGTGCGAGTAAGCGATAGGCTGTTTCGGAGCGTATCCCTGCTGGATACCTACCCCATAAGCGCCATCAATCGTTTCTTTAGCAGCTACTAGTAAGAACAACCAGATAACAATTGAACGTAGCGTTGGATTATTAAATGCATTAGATAGACCTGTTCTCAGTTTTTGACCAAAAGCAGAAGGAACCTGCGTACCATCTGTAGTTGTAACGGGCGAAACAGCTTTTGACAGGATTGTTACGATTACCAGCAGAACGCCGAGTACTAACAACATTACAACCAGCAGGGCAACCAGTACAACTGTAAACATCTCAGATGGGCCTGAAGATGCTGTCGCTCCGGCTGGAGCAGTATTGTTGCCTTGCTCTCCTCCTGCAGCAGGTTTTGCAGGGGCGCTTGCTTGGTCAACGTAAGCTAGAATTCCATCAATGTCAGCATCCGACAGACTTGGGAAGCTTGACATCTGAATCTTACCATTGGCATTGAAAACCTGGTTTGCGTACTGATCTCCCGAAGCGATAAGCGCCGACGAGTTTTTAATCCACTTGTGCAGCCAATCACCACCCGGAGCTCTATCCCGGATTCCCTTTAGGCCAGGACCTACAACCTTTTCGTCCGTTACAGAGTGGCACTGGGCGCAATTGTTAGTAAATAAGGTCTTTCCTTTTTCAGCGTCCGCACCACCTGCTGGGGCTGCATCTTGTGCTTTCACCTGACTATTGGAGGCCAATAGCATTAGCAAAAGAACAATAGCCCCGCAAAGCTTGTATAAACGACTCATTTTATGAACTTTATTATTCGAGTGAATCAACATAATCACTACTACTTATTTATTAGCGTCCAAAAGTACGACACGATTACTGTATAGGCAAAAGTTGTGGTTTCAGTGTTTTTTATTTATACCCTTTCTAATTAAGCCGTAGTTAATAGTCATATTGTTTACGCAAACCTTATCCTTTGTTTAGTACTTTAGTCACAAAAAATGCCATTTTGCCAAACTCACACAGGAGTATCGGCAAAATGGTAAGATTATTAATTTAGGAAAGAGGTTCCGAGCAACCTGAACCATGATAATCAATCAGTTGATTATCAAACCGTTTATTAATCAATAAAAACCCAGGGGACGAATTAGGGGACGAAACAGATAATTATTGAGGCTAGGGGACGACAGGCCGGTTAGTCATCGTTACCTTTGCTGTGATCTCGAATCTTCTGTGATTCTTGGTTTGGTCAGAGCCGGGCAGGTGGTTCCCTCGGCTCATCGGGTCGGGTGGGTGGTTCCCCCGACCTATTTTATTTTCTAAGTGTATCACACACTCAGATTTAGCTGAATTTGTGAGATAACAATTTATGACTGCCTCAATTAGTTCTGCATAAATATCTGTCCATATAATCGGTGTCGCTCAAAATGAGCGTGGCTGTTGCACAACTCCCAGTCGGCAAGGTATCCACTAGAATCCGCTTCTATTGAGCACAATTTAAGCCCTAAAGACGATAGCGATAGAACAACAACGAGAATGCAGCTTATTTGAACGACTATGATGGCCCAGATGAGTTGTGCAACAGCCACGAGCGTTTAAATCGACAAGAAATTAAGGAAACTAGAAAACTTATTTTATCCGTATATATTAATACGTATTTTCATAGTAGTGGTATCTTGTTACTGGGAGGATATAGTATAATAGACCCATTGCCTGTGATGCCTAGTAACTAAAATGAGCAAGTATATTGTCGTTGGAACCGAAAAATGGAGCGTAGTCCTTTCCGCTTTGGTCATGGTGCTGTGGCTTTGGGGAAGTTGGGGTGTCCACGCTCAATCCTATACGGCCTCGGTGACACAGTATGGACCCGAGCAGGGCTTGTCGCACCGGGAGGTGAATGCCATTTTCCAGGATAAGCAGGGCTTTATGTGGTTTGGCACCAAGTTCGGGCTTAACCGCTTCGATGGCTTAAAATTTACCACCTATACGAAGGATCGGAACGGACTCGGTTTCGACGATATACAATCCATCGCTCAGGATGCCGAAGGCTATCTGTGGCTGATGGGCTCCAACGGTCAGGTGCAGATCTCGCTGTTTAACCCGTTAACCGGCCGGGCTATTTCGTTTGACGAAAAGTTTGGCAAACAACCTTCCTTAACGACACCCGATCATCAGTATCGCCTGTTCAGCACCGAGGATGGTACGATCGTTTTCACCGACTTTCAATCCGCCCGGTTGGTAACGTACCATCCAAAATCCGGGCTGCGATACGTGGCCGTTCCGCCGTTTAAAAAACTGGTTGCCGTTCGGGCTACTAATCACCACACAGTTTGGGCCATTGCTGATGATACGTTTGTGCTAGAGCTAACCCTCGATGGACGTATCGTGCATCAGTTTTCGCATGTGCTGGGGTCAATTATTATCTTTTATGGTCAGCGAAACGCCGGTATCGAGTTTTTCTATGCTGCCCTAACCCCGACAAAGCCAGGGTTCGGTGTACTGTATAGCGTAGATGAGTCGGGGCACCAGCAAGAGTGGCCGGCTTCGTTGATTACATCATCAAACCAATTACTTTTCCCGGTTTGCTATGCCGTTGACCGTAGCGGGTTAATTTGGGATGGAACGAGCCTAAGGAATGTGACCAAAGGCGTTGCCCTGACAATTACTCCTCAACTGTCGGCCGAGCCAATTGTGAACCGAAGCTTTTTCCGCGACCGGAACGGCCTGTTGTGGTTAGGTACCAGTTTTGGCGTGTATCAGGTTGAACTGGCCCAGAACCACTTTCAACGCTTATTTTATGAGCAGGATACAAAGGCCAAACAGGCCGCGACGGTTCGGGGAATTACCGTCCTGGGCAATCAGGTCTTTGCCAATCTGGAAAAGTTTGGTTTGTATAGCACCCCGCGATTGGGCGGAACATCCAGGAAGCAGTATACCCCCAATATATTCAAGACAAACAGCGATGCATTTGCGTTGGGGTATGGGTTAATGCAGGATGGGCAGGGCACGCTCTATAGCGGTATTGGAAATCGGCTTGTTCGTTACCAGCCGGCTACCGGCAGTTCCAGCGTGGCCGAGTTTCCTGAAATCTGGGATGCCTGGGCGCTGCACCCCCTGAACGCTCAACAATGGCTGCTGGGTGGACGAAGAGGGCTTTACCTGTTCGAGACAACACAGGGGAAGGTAACGCCCTATGCCCAGTACAATCAATTTACCGAACTGGCCCAGGCACAGGTCATGCACATCGCTCCCGACCGACAGGGCGTCATCTGGATTTGCGCCAATACGGGCTTATACACGCTCCATCCGCAACAAGGGATCACGGCCCGTTACGGAAGTGGGGGCAAACAAGGGTTTTATCTGCCCGCTGAAAGCTTCCATCATGTCTATCAGGATAAGGCGGGTATTTACTGGCTGGCTACCGCCAATGCGGGACTGATCCGGTGGGACCGCCGAAAGGGAACGTATCAGCCGTTTCGACGTAGTGAAGGCTTATCCAACGATAATATTTATGCCGTTTATCCCGACAACCAGGGCCACCTCTGGATGAGCAGCGATTTTGGCATCATGCAGTTTGACCCCGTCCGACTGACGACCCGGACGTATCTGGTCGAAGATGGCATTACCCATAATGAGTTCAACCGGATTTCCCATTTTCAGGAAAAGAACGGCCGTATCTACTTTGGGGGACTGAACGGCATTACGGCCTTTGACCCACAGGATTTTCAAACCCAGAAACCAATTGAGCTACTGGTACGTATCACCTCGTTCCGGCAATACGACAATTCGGTCGACAAGGTCGTCGACAAAACTCAGGACGTAGTAACCAGTAATATCATTACTATTCAGCCCGATGACCGCTCCAGTGTGCTGGATTTTGCCCTACTCAACTATGCCAACGCCGAAAAGAACCTGTATGCGTATCGGTTCAGCGACCTGGATAAAGACTGGACGTACCAGTCGGAGCCAACGCTACGTTTGAGCAATCTGCCCTATGGCGAACACCCGTTGCTGATCAAGGCGCAGGCTTTCGATGGCCAGTGGTCAACCAATACGTTGACTATAAAACTGGTGGTGGTACGTCCCTTTTATTTGCAGGCTTGGTTTTTAATATTGATGGTGATCCTGGTCGGGGCAGGCATCTGGGTCTGGTTACGTTGGCGAATCTGGCGACATCGGGCCGAACAGCTTCGGCTGGAAGCCCAGGTTAGGCAGGCAACCGCTCGCATTGAGCACGATAAAGAGATTATTGAGCAACAGGCGCAGGACCTGCTTCGGCTCAACCAGACCCGTTCTCACTTTTTCGCCAATATTTCGCATGAGTTTCGTACCCCGCTCACGGTAATCCTGGGTATGGCCGCCGGACTGGAAGCGTATAAACCGGACGACAAACCCCAGCAACTGCGGCAGGCGGCTGATTTAATCAAACGAAACGGCACCAATCTACTTCGGTTGATCAATCAGCTACTGGACCTCTCCAAAATTGAGTCTGGTGAGATGCATCTGCGCCTGGTGCGGGCTGATATGGCAACTTTTTCCCGCTACGTTATCGAATCGTTCCAGTCGATGGCCAAGGTTAAGAACATACAAGTGCATGTTCTCACGGAGGAATGCGAAGCTGATTTTGATAAAGACAAGTTGCAGGATATCCTGTCTAATCTGCTGACTAATGCTCTGAAGTTTACCCCTGAGGGCGGACAAATCGACTACCAGTTGAAGCGGCTGGAGAGCTGGCAACCACTACGTCCGGAGGGATACTATGAAGAACTTACGCCAACGGATCATCTGGATAAGCCCTGGATTCGGTTCAGCGTCAGCGATACCGGACCCGGTATTGAGCCATCGATTCTGTCTAAGGTGTTTGACCGCTTCTTTCAAGCCGGGCCAGACATGGCGGGAACACGTCAGGGTAGCACACCGTCCGCTTCACCGGTTAATGGCACCGGCATTGGGCTGTCACTGGTACGGGAGTTAGTGTTGCTCATGAATGGCGGACTAGCCGTTCGAAATCGTTCGGGCCCGAATGGGTCCGGCCTGGGTGCTGAGTTTGTGGTTAGCTTACCACTGACCCGTCAGGCCGAGCCAATCCAGGCCGGGCCTACTCAGGAGCTGTCAGTGGCTCCGGTTCTGACCATCCCTGATCGTTCGGAGTGGATCGAGCCGGAAATGTCCCCCTCTGCCGCCAACCAGCCACTGCTCTTGCTGGTGGAAGATAATGACGACGTAGCGACCTACATTCAAACCTGCCTCCGGGCCGATTACCAGGTGATCCGGGCTGAAAACGGGCAGATCGGTATTGACCTGGCTTTCGAGAAGAGCCCCGACGTAATTCTGAGCGACGTAATGATGCCCGTCAAAGATGGATTTGAGCTGTGCGATACGTTGAAAAACGATGAGCGAACCAGTCATATTCCCATCCTGCTACTGACCGCCCGGGCCGCCGTAAGCGACCGACTTTCCGGTTTACGACGGGGCGCTGATGCCTATTTAGTAAAACCGTTCCTGCGCGAAGAGTTGCTGGTTGTGCTAACGAACCTGATTCAGTCCCGGCGGCTGCTGCAACGCCATTACCGCCAGCTGGCATTGGGCAGTACACAGCTAGAGACCGTTCCGGCTACGACTTCCACTGACCAGCCAGACGAGCCTTTGGAGGATACGTTTTTAAGTAAGCTACGTACCGCCCTAGAAGCTAACTTAGATAATACCCAGCTTTCGGTCGATGAGATTTGCCAATGGATGGGCATGAGCCGTACTCCCCTCAATAAGAAGCTAATTTCACTAACGGGGATGCCCATGAGTAAGTACCTTCGTTCGCTTCGCTTGCGCAAAGCCCAGGAATTGTTAGTCACCACAGAGTTGACCATCGCCGAAGTAGCCTATGCGGTAGGCTTGGACGACCCCAAATACTTTAGCCGCATTTTCTCCGAAGACGTCGGCCAGTCGCCCGGCAGCTTTCGGTTGTCCAGCAAAAGCCACCCCTAAACTCACTTTTTTGCGCGAATGGTGGCCATTGTGGCAAAAAGTCCACCTTTTAAGGTGATTTCTCCACCTGTTTTGGCACCAATACCGGTACTATTGCGTGGCTGTTTCAATGTGATTAAACCCCACAGCCCGAGTACCATGACTTTATCCTTTACGTATCTGAGAACAACCAATCCGGGCTTACACATACAGCGCCAACTTCCCATCGGGCAGGTTTCCCGCTTTGGACGGCTACTACGTAATCATCCATTACTCTGGATGCTATTTTGTCTGCTTTGCTCAGCGGGCACTACCTGGTCACAATGTTTTACGGTCTCGTCAACCATCGCAGTAGGTTCTTCGCCAGTACACATCGTCATGGCCGATTTAAATGCCGATGGTAAGTTAGATATGGTAAACGGTTATTATGGTATAATTACGTGACGGTGAGTCTGGGCAACGGAGACGCGACCTTTCAACCCTCGGTTAACTACCCTACAGGACCAAATGAAAATCAGAGAACTGACCCTGTTGCAGTAGTGGTGGCCGATCTGAATGCCGACGGAAAGCCTGATGTGGCAACGGCAAATTTTTCTTCGGGGTTGACTCAGGGACTATCGATACTATTGGGTAACGGCGACGGGTCGTTTCAGCCACCCGTTACCAAAGGGAACAATACGGGTGCAGGCCTTTGGCTAACGGCGGCTGATGTCAATAAGGACGGTCGGATCGATCTGATTGAGTCAAGCGTAAACTTTCCGTCCGGCACGAACTCAGCGATTGAGGTGTTTCTGGGCATGGGCGATGGCACATTTCAAAACGCCGTTAGCTACCCTACAGGGACTGATCCGCGCGGTATAGATTCAGGTGACTTAAATAACGATGGTAACATAGATATAGTTACCGCCGACTCCTTTGGCAATACTATATCTGTGCTATTAGGGAATGGGGATGGCACTTTTCTGCCTAAGGTGTCTTACACTATGCCTTCTAATGCCTCCTCTCCCTTCTCAGTGCAGATCGGCGACCTGAATGGTGATGGGAAGGCAGATTTAGTCACGGCTAACAACAGTTCGGATAACGTATCAGTCTTTTTGGGAGTGGGCGATGGTACTTTCCCGACATCCACAACGTATGCAGCTGGCGATTTTCCACGCACGCTGATACTGGGCGATGTGAATCTGGATCAAATCCCGGATATACTAACAGCCAATAGGTCTAGCAAAACTGTATCAGTGCTGTTAGGGAAAGGTGATGGCACCTTTTCACCCATGTTCGCTTATGCGGCTGGTAACAGGCCGAATTCATCGGCTCTTGGTGACCTGAATGGCGATGGCAAACCCGATCTTGTAACCTGTAGTGAAGATGATAAAACCATTTCTATCTTGGTGAACTCTCCCCTCACTGTAACAGCCTTATCGCCTGTTCGCAATGCTAAGTCGGTGGTCAGCAACACCAGTGTCACCGTTACCCTGAGCTGCCCCCCCACTGGACCCGCCAGTGCCAGCGTCCTGACGGTGTGGAGCCAGCAGGCCGGCGGCAAAAAAGCGGGTACGGCTAGCATCAATGGCAACTCATTAACCTTTGATCCCTCGGCGGACTTCAAGCCGGGGGAGGTGGTCTATGCCACCACCACCACGTCCAGCGGTCTGGCCAAGGCCCAGGTCTATCAGTTCACCACCGCAGCCGCTACAGCCTCAGGCATTTTCAGTGGCACTACCAACGTAGCGGTGGGCGCTAATCCTTATAGTGTCGCATTGGGAGATGTGGATGGGGATGGCGATCTGGACTTATTAACCGCAAATTATAGCAATAACAATGTGAGTGTACGGGTAAATGACGGAAGTGGCAATTACAGTGGCAGCACCAATGTAGGAGTGGGCAATGATCCTGCTAGTGTGGCGGTAGGGGATGTAGATGGGGATGGCGATCTGGATTTTGTAACCGCTAATTATAACAGTAACAATGTGAGTGTACGAGTCAATGATGGCAGTGGTAATTTCAGTGGCACCACCAACGTTGGAGTGGGAAGCAGCCCTCAAAGTGTCGCATTGGGGGATATAGATGGGGATGGGGATCTGGACCTATTAGCCGCCAATAGTAACAGTAACAATGTGAGTGTGCGATTCAATGACGGTAGTGGTAATTTTGGTGGTGGTTTCGGTATAGATGTAGGTATAAATCCTTGGAGTGTGGCGGTGGGGGATGTGGATGGGGATGGCGATCTGGACCAGCTAGTTGCTAATTTTAACAGTGCCAATGTGAGTGTGGGCTTGAATAACGGTAGTGGTAACTTTAGTGTCACTACCAACGTAGGGGTGGGTAGTGCTCCTCGAAGTGTGGCGTTGGGGGATGTGGATGGGGATGGCGATCTGGACCTCTTAGCCGCCAATCAGGGCAATAACAATGTGAGTGTGCGGTTGAATGATGGCACTGGTACTTTTAGTGGCAGCACCAGCGTAGCGGTGGGCAGTAGCCCTCAAAGTGTAGTATTGGGGGATGTGGATGGGGATGGGGATCTGGACCTAGTAACCGCTAATAACAGTAGTAACGTCAGTGTGCGGCTCAATGACGGTATTGGCAATTACAGTGGCACTACCAACGTAGGGGTGGGTAGTGGTCCTCTTAGTGTAGCGTTGGGGGATATAGATGGGGATGGGGACTTGGATTTCTTAGCCGCTAATAATGGCAATGCCAATGTGAGTGTGCGCTTGAATGGGCTTCCCGCAGTGGCCATTACCGGCTCTCCGGCATCGGCTACAGTGTGTGCCGGGGCCAACACTAGCTTCTCTGTAGTGGCCAGCAACGCTACGTCCTATCAGTGGCAGGTCAATTCCGGCCCAGGCTTTACCAACCTGAGCAACTCGGCCCTCTACAGCGGGGTCACCAGTGCCACCCTGACCCTGACCGGAGCCACCACAGCCCTCAACGGCTACCAGTACCGGGTGGTGGTGAGCGGCTCCAACTCGGTCACCTCGACGGCGGCCACCCTAACGATCAACGCCCCCACGCGGCTTTACGTGCGGGTCGGTGCCACAGGGGCCGCCACGGGCCTGAGCTGGGCCGATGCCCTGCCCGATCTGCAGGCCGCCCTTTCCTACTCCTGTTCGCAGAATGTGACCGAGGTCTGGGTAGCCGCTGGTACCTACAAGCCCACCAGTACCACTAACCGCAGCGCCAGCTTCGCCCTGCGCAATGGGCTGGCCATCCTGGGGGGCTTCCCGGCTACGGGCAATCCCACGTTAACCCAGCGTAACCCGGCCACTAACCCCACCATCCTTTCGGGCGATATCGGTACACCAGTTGACAACACCGACAACAGCTACCACGTCATCAATAACCTCTCGGTGCTAAACAATACAGCCGTGCTGGACGGCTTTGTCATTACTGGCGGCAATTCCACTGGCACCGGCGGAAACACGGATCGGGGCGGCGGTATGTACAATGAAAACAGTGGCAGTCCCAGCCTGATCAACTGTAGCTTTATCGGCAA
The DNA here is from genome assembly GCF_014699005.1 of Spirosoma profusum. Taxonomy (GTDB): domain Bacteria; phylum Bacteroidota; class Bacteroidia; order Cytophagales; family Spirosomataceae; genus Spirosoma; species Spirosoma profusum. Next base: position 257,608 of record NZ_JACWZY010000002.1, on the reverse strand, counting down.
CCGGGCAACGTTTGGCGGGGCGATGTTCAACTTCAACAGCAGTCCGTCCCTGACTAACTGTAGCGTTCAGAGCAATACGGCTACTAACAATGGCGGAGGGATGGTCAACTTGTCTAGCAGCAATGCCAGCCTAGTTAACTGTAGCTTTAGTAACAATACCGCGGCCAATGGCGGGGCACTAAATAATAGTGGCAGCAGTCCGACCCTGACAAGCTGTGTATTCTTCGGCAACGGAGGGCAGAACACGATTGTGGGCAGCGTAGCGGCCTCCTATTCGCTCTTTGAGACGGGCGAGACGGACTATACGGGTTCCAACAACCTTACTACCACCACCAGCCCCTTTGTGAGCAATACCAGCGTAGCGCTCAACGCCTGCGCCCCGGCCATCAACGCCGGTAACCCCGCCAGTGTTACCATAACCAGCCCGCCCTACTCAGCCACCGCCCTGCCCCCCACCGATCTGGTGGGCAACCCCCGCATCGTTGGGGGGCGAGTCGACATGGGTGCCGTCGAGTATCAGGGTACACCCACCGCCATATCGGTGAGTAACCCGGCCGTGAGCACCGCTACGGTGGGGGTGGCTTTTAGTCAGACCTTCACGGCTGGAGGTGGTACTACCCCCTACAGCTTCAGCGTAGCCAGCTCCAACCTACCCGCTACGTTCAGCCTGTCGAGTGCGGGCGTGTTGTCGGGTACGCCCACACAGGCAGGCAGCTACAGCCTGCTGGTGCAGGCTCGGGATACCAACGGCTGCGTAGGTGTGGCCAGCACGGCCTACAGCCTGACGGTGGGCGCTCAGCCCCTTTCCCTTTCTGCCTTATCACCAGCCCGCAATGCCAAGTCAGTAACCAGAAACACCAACGTCAGCGTTACCCTGAGTAGCCCCCCCATCAGCGCCAGCGCCCTGACGGTATGGAGCCAGCAGGCCGGGGGCAAAAAAGCGGGTACGGCCACCATCAATGGCAACTCATTAACCTTCAATCCCTCGGTGGACTTCAAGCCGGGAGAGGTGGTCTATGTCACCACCACCACAGCCAGTGGCCTGGCCAAAGCTCAAGTGTATCAATTCACTACGGCAGTTGCCACGGCCCCCGCCACCTTCCCTGGTGGTTCCGACGTAGGGGTAGGCAATTCTCCTCGAAGTGTAGCGGTAGGGGATGTGGATGGGGATGGCGACCTGGACTTCTTAACTGCTAATTTCAGCAGTAGCAATGTGAGTGTGCGGTTGAATAACGGTAGTGGTTCTTTTGGTGGTGGCTCCAACGTAGCGGTGGGCGATGCTCCTCAAAGTGTCGTGTTGGGGGATGTGGATGGGGATGGCGACCTGGACTTCTTAACTGCTAACTTCAGCAGTAGCAATGTGAGTGTACGCTTGAATGACGGTAGTGGTAATTTCAGTGGCAGCTCCAATGTAGCGGTGGGCAGTGGGCCTGCTAGTGTGGCGGTGGGAGATGTGGATGGGGATGGCGATCTGGACTTCTTAACTGCTAATTTCAGCAGTAGCAATGTGAGTGTACACTTGAATGACGGTAGTGGTAATTTTAGTGGCACTACCAACGTAGGGGTAGGCAATTCCCCTCGAAGTGTGGCGTTGGGGGATGTGGATGGGGATGGCGATTTAGACTTCTTAGCCGCTAATTATGGCAGTAACTCGGTAAGTGTTCGGCTCAATGATGGCAACGGTAATTTTAGTGGCAACAACAACGCAGCGGTGGGCACTCAGCCTATTAGTGTAGCGTTGGGGGATGTGGATGGCGATGGCGATTTAGACTTCTTAGCCGCTAATTTAAACAGTACCGTGGTGAGTGTGCGCTTGAATGACGGCAGTGGCAATTTCAGTGGCGGCTCTGACGTAGCGGTGGGCAATACTCCTACGAGTGTAGCAGTAGGAGATGTGGACGGAGATGGTGATCTGGATTTCATAACCGCCGTTGCTGGCAGTGCCACGGTGAGTGTGCGGCTCAATGATGGCAGTGGTAATTTCAGCAGCACCACCAATGTATCAGTGGACAGTGGCTCTCAAAGTATAGCATTGGGAGATGTGGATGGAGACGGCGATCTGGACTTCTTAACTGCAAATCCTTTCGGTAACAATGTGAGTGTCCGGCTGAATCAGCTTCCCCCGGTGGCCATTACAGGCTCTCCGGCATCGGCTACCGTCTGTGCTGGAGCCAACACCAGCTTCAGCGTGGTGGCCAGTAACGCTACGGCCTACCAGTGGCAGGTCAATGCCGGCTCGGGCTTTACCAACCTGAGCAATACGTCCCCCTACAGCGGGGTCACCAGTGCCACCCTGACGCTGACAGGCGCCACAACAGCCCTTAGCGGTTACCAGTACCGGGTGGTGGTGAGCGGCTCTAACTCGGTCAGCTCCACAGCGGCCACCCTAACGGTCAACCCGGCACCCAGCATCAGTGCTCAACCTCCCAGTGGCTCGGCGGTGTGCGGAGGCAGCCAAGTAAACGTAGCGGTGAGCGTAAGCGGCACGGGTCCCTACACCTATCAGTGGTACAAAAACAGCCTCAGCAGCCCCGTGCAAAGCCAGACTACAACCACCCTCTCGCTGAGCAATGTTCAGACAGGGGATGCGGGCAGTTACTCGGTGGTGGTGACGGGGGCCTGTGGCAGCGTGACCTCAACGGACTTCAGCCTGACCGTCAACACGGCACCCACGGTGGGGCTGGCGTCTTCGGGTACTATCACCTGCGCCAACACCAGCGTGACACTCACCGCCACCCCAACCGGGCAAGCCAGCTACTCCTTCAGTGCAGGGGCTACTCGGATCGGTACGTCTAACCAGGCCACCGTCGCCCAGGCGGGCCCCTACTCGGTCACCGTCACTAACGGAGCAGGCTGCTCGGCGGTGGCTCAGGTGACTGTCACGGGCAGCACCACAGCACCCACAGTGAGCCTGGCCAGCAACGGTACGATTACCTGTGCCAACACCAGTGTGACGCTCACCGCTTCACCAGCGGGCCAAGGCACTTATGTCTTCAGTACAGGAGCCAGTCAGATTGGTACGTCTAACCAGGCGGTGGTAACGGCAGGTGGCAGCTACTCGGTGGTGGTTACTGGGGCCAACGGTTGTACGGCTTCAGCCAGCACCACCATCCAGAGCAGCACGGCGAGCATCAACGCCAGTCTGGTAGTGTCGGGCACGTTGACCTGCGCCAACATGAGTGTGACGCTGACGGCCAGCCCGGCTAATCAGGCCAGCTACGTCTTCAGCGGTGGGGCTACTCGGATCGGTACGTCTAATCAGGCCACTGTCTCGCAAGCAGGTACCTACTCGGTCACCATCACCAACGGAGCAGGCTGCTCAGCGATAGCTCAGGTGACTGTCACGGGCAGCACCACGGCGCCAACTTTAGCAGTGAGCAACCCAACTAACCCTAGTTCGTGCTCGGGCAATACGGGTAGTATCAGCTTCACGACCAACCTGGCGGATGGGTCTTACAGCCTGATCTATACCGGAGCAGGTAGCCCCAGAGCAGTGACGGTAAGCAGCGGTGCGTTCAGCCTGACGGGTCTGAGTGCAGGCACCTACTCGAACTTCTCCATCAGCAATAATGGCTGCTCAGGCACAGCCCCAGGGCCGGTAACCTTAATGGCTCCCACCGCGCCAACGGCTACGTTGGGCAACAATGGTCCGTTGAGCTGTGCCGCTACCAGCGTAACCCTGACGGCCAGTTCCGGAGGTGCAAGTTACGTGTTCAGCTCGGGAGCCAATCAGCTAGGAGGTAGCACGGGCAATACCGCCACCGTTGATAGCCCAGGTACGTATACAGTTATCGTCACCAGTGCCAATGGCTGTTCGGCCGCTGCGACCACCACCGTGACCAGCGACACGGCTAGCCCGACCGCTAGCCTGACGAGTTCGGGTACGTTGGCCTGTTCCCAAACCAGTGTGCAACTGAGTGCGCCAGCGGGAGCAAGCACCTACCGTTTCCAAGGGCCAAACCTGGATCAGACGGGTACCAACCCAACCGTAACCGTCAGTGTAGGAGGCCTCTACTCGGTAACCGTTACCGGTGCTAACGGGTGTACGGCCACGGCCACTACCCAGGTGGAGCAGAACAACACTCCCCCTCAGAACGTAGTGGCAGCCAGCAGTGGTCCGTTGAGCTGTACGGTCACGAGTGTTACCGTCTCGGTCAGCGCGACGGGTAGCGGCCTAAGCTACCGCTGGCAAGGACCGGGTGGCTTTAGCAGCACATCTCAAAGCTTCACCACCGCTACCGCAGGCACCTACTCGGTGACCCTAACGGGGGCTAACGGCTGCTCCAGCACCGCCAGTGTGAGCGTGAGCTATCAGAACTGCGCCCCCACCCTGGCCAACCCCATCCCCTCCCAGACGGCTACCCTGGGCGCTTCATTCACCTTCAGCATCCCGGCCAACACCTTCACCGATGCCGAAACACCGACCAGCCTCAGCCTTTCGGTTAGTGGCTTGCCCGCTGGCCTGAGCTTCGTGGCTCCCAACACCATCACCGGCCCCCCTTCCACCACCCTGGGCTCCCCCTTCTCGGTGACGGTGGTAGCCACGGATCCAGGTGGCTTATCGGCCAGCACCAGCTTTAGCCTGAGCGTGCAACCCACTGGCTTTGCCATCACCGGGGTTACCATGCTGGACTGCAACCTGGTGGGCTATTACGAGCGACGCATCAACTTCCTGATCAACTACAGGGATACCAACGGCCAGCCCATCAGTGTGTCGGTGGTCAATGAGCTAACCACCCAGACTATCGTTGAACCCTATCAGCTGACAGTCTACACCGACAACCCGGTAATTGTCTTCAAGGCCCGCCAGCAGGGCACACCGGGAGAGGCCACGTTTGCTTACAACTGGTTGGCTTATTGCGCCAACGGCAATCCAAGGGTGGAGAATGCCATCCCACCCCAGTCGGTGACGGTCGGCCAGGCCTTCAGTTACAGCATTCCGGCCAACACCTTCACCGATGCTGAAACGCCGAATAGTCTGAGCCTGTCGGTGGTGGGTTTACCGGCAGGATTGAGCTTCGTGGCGCCGAACACGATCAGTGGCACAGTATTAGCTAGTACCAGCTCGTTCTACAGTGTGACGGTGGTAGCCAGTGACCCCGCTGGAGGCTCCATTTCCACTATCCTACCTCTGAGTGTAGTGAATCCAGGGAGCAACTGTGCCAGCATGTACAGTGTGAAGGCGGGAGATTGGAGTGATGCGAGTGTGTGGTCGTGTGGACGGGTGCCGTTCATCACCGATGTCGTGACACTCAACCATGCGGTGAGCTTGCCAGCCAGTTACCAGGGACAGGCCCAGCGGGTGGTGTACTCGCCCGCTGGGCGGCTGTTACTGAGCACCAACAGCCGACTGCGACTGGGCACTAACTAGCTCTTCAGATAGCAGGTTGTGTGGTCTTGGAGAGCTTACCTTCTAGAGCTACGCAACCTGCCTACCTGTAGATTGGCCGTAGGGCTGGCTACATCCACTGCTAACAACTACATCTCCGTTAATGACTAAACCAACACCCCATTTAAAACCCCACCTAACGGATGGTCCGCCCCCGGTGAGCTGGCTGCTGGCCGAAGGCAACTATACTCATGTGTATTTTCACAAGGGTGGTTATTACCTGTCAGCCATTACCCTTTGTAAACTTTGCCAACGTTATCCATACCTGATACGGCTGAGTAAACAAATGGCGGTTGATCCTGGTCTGATTTCGGGCTGGCACCGGACTGAGACCAAGCAGTTGGTGGTGAAGTTGGCGGGCTGTGGGAGCCCACAGGAAGTAGTGGTTCCCCGTCGGCGCATCCGCCAGGTAAAACAGACGTTGCGCCAGCTACAGGTCTAATCTAGGATTGACTGAGTCACCACATTCAGCAGACAGCAGTTTAACTGGGAAATAGTCGCCAAATTTCCCAGCCACTCAATTCCAAACATAAGCGATTGACAACCAGCAACTTAGATTCTCAGCCAATACTCCTATATAAAACAAAGAGGGATTATCCTCCGCATACTCTATAGATAGGGCCTTTCTCGATACATTCAATATAAAGCTGCTTCGAAAGCGGTAACGCTCGAGGTGGGCGTTAATAGTTTTGTTGTTTTACGGTCGCATTTGTTGCGGTTTACCTTCGAATCGGTAAAGCTTACGCCAAGGGACGGATTTAGTTTATTATAGTTGATTATTTTCCATCAGGTATAGACAACAAAAAAAGCTAATCAGTTGAAAAACAGCGTTTTTGCTGTATAACTGATTAGCCTTGATACTATAGGTGGAGGTTCCGAGCGGATTCGAACCGCTGTACGAGGTTTTGCAGACCACTGCCTAGCCACTCGGCCACGGAACCCTATTTTTCCTCATACATGATGTATCACGTATTTGGGAGTGCAAACATACGACTTTATCAATTAAAGTAATAGGTAGATTTAAAAAATACCCCCAAGCTCGTGAGCTTGGGGGTATAATCTTTATATAACGTAACGCTTAGTTCTTGCTTTCCATCTGCTCTTTCAAAGCAGCCAGTGCATCAAGATCACCTAACGTAGCACCACGCTCTGCCTGTGCAGGGGCGGCTTTAGTAGAAGTAGCTTTAGCGGCTTTGGCCTCTTTAGCTGGTTCGTTCTTCTCCTGCCATGTCTTGGTGTGCGAAAGCATGATACGTTTCTCTTCTTTCGAGAACTCAGTTACTTTGAAATCAAGCGTTTCGCCTACCTCAGCAAACGTGCCGTCTTCTTTCGACAGGTTCTTCAGCGACGAGAAGCCCTCAATTCCGTAAGGTAACTCGAGGGTTGCCATCTTGTCATTTTTGCTCAGGATGGTGCAACGGTGAATCGTGCCAACGGCAAAGACCGTTTCGAACGTATCCCATGGGTTTTCTTCGAGTTGTTTATGACCCAGGGCCAGACGACGGTTGTCTACGTCCAGTTCCAGTACTACAACATCGAGGTCGTCACCCACTTTGATGAAATCAGAAGGATGCTTGATTTTCTTCGTCCAAGACAAATCTGATACGTGTACCAGTCCGTCGATACCTTCTTCCAGTTCAAGGAACAGGCCGAAGTTGGTCAGGTTACGTACTACACCTTTATGTTTCGTACCAACAGCGTATTTAGTGCGTAGTTCTGGACGAGTCCAGGGATCTTCCGTCAGTTGTTTGATGCCGAGCGACATTTTCCGGTCGTTACGGTCCAGCGTCAGCACAACGGCTTCAACTTCGTCACCCACTTTCAGGAATTCCTGTGGGTTACGAAGATGCTGCGACCACGACATTTCTGATACGTGGATCAAACCTTCTACACCTGGCTGGATTTCAAGGAACGCACCGTAATCTGCTACGTTCACGATTTTGCCTTTTACTTTCGAGCCAACCTGGATGTCTTCGGCCAGCGCATCCCATGGGTGAGCCTGAAGTTGCTTCATGCCCAGCGAGATACGTTTTTTGTCTTCGTCGAAGTCGAGAACTACTACGTTGACTTTCTGGTCGAGATGCAGAACTTCCGATGGGTGGCTGATACGTCCCCACGAAATATCCGTGATGTGCAACAGACCATCGACACCACCAAGATCGATGAACACACCGAAGTTGGTCATGTTTTTGATAACGCCTTCCAGTACCTGGCCTTTTTCCAGGTTGTTCAGGATTTGAGCACGTTGTGCTTCGAGGTCTTTCTCAATCAGGACTTTATGCGAAACTACTACGTTGTCGTTTGCATAATTGATCTTGACGACTTTAACCTCCATTTTCTTACCAACGAAGATATCGAAATCGCGAATTGGCTTCACGTCGATCTGCGAACCTGGCAAGAACGCTTCAACACTATAAATATCGACAATCAGACCACCTTTCGTCCGGCGTTTCACGAAACCATCGATAACGAGGTCATCGTCAAGCGCTTTCTGAATTTTCTGCCACGCCGTAATTACTTTCGCTTTCTTACGCGAAAGAACCAGCTGACCGTTCGGGTCTTCCTGATTTTCTACGTAAACTTCAATTTCGTCGCCCATCTTCAGGTCCGGCAAATCCCGGAATTCCGAAGCAGGAACCAAGCCATCCGACTTAAATCCAATGTTGAGTAATATTTCCCGGTCCGTTATCCCAACGACGGTTCCCATTACTACTTCTTTCTCTTTTACTTCCGACAATGTATTGTCGTACATCTCCAACATCCGGTTGCGGTCTGCATCCGAATAGCCACTCCCAAAACCTTTGTTGTCTGCGCGGTCCCAATCAAATGCCGGCAGTTCGCGTTGCTGCGTTTTGCTCATAAAAAAAAGTTTCCTGACCCACTCAGTACATCAGCCCGTAGGTCAATGGCGGACTGACTTTTGGTTGTAAAATTGTTTCTTTCGAAAAAGGACTGCAAAGATAGCAATTGCTTTCGGAAAAAAGTTTCGGAACCAGCAAAAGTGTTTGAGTTTGAGGGCGAAGAAAATAAAAAGGAGACGAAAAGTTGAGAGTGAATGTATGGGCATTTCACTCTCAACTTTTCGTCTCCTTTTTATTAGTAAGCGCGCTTATTGAAACGCCCGTTCTTTCTTCGCCAGGAATGGCATCCAGCTTTGCTCGATCGAACCTGAAAATTCACGCAGAAAAACCAGAAAAGTTGGCTTGAATGGTTTCTGACGTAGTTTCAAGTTGGCTTCCTCCGGAGTAAAATCGCCTTTGCGTGAGTTGCATCGTTTGCAGGCCGTCGCTAGATTATCCCAGCTTGTTTTCCCGCCCCGCGATTTTGGCAGTACGTGATCTAACGTTAAATCTTCGGTGGTTCCGCAATATTGGCAGTGATGACCATCGCGCTTAAAGATATTTTGCCGGGTTAGCATAACACCTTTGTAAGGCAGATTAACGTAGCGGTGTAGCCGAATGACGGCTGGCATGGGATATTCGGCAGACACGGTTCGGAGCATAAATTGCTCGGATTCGGCAACAAGTTCGGCTTTATCCAGATAAACCAGCAAGAATGCTTTGGGAACGGAGCAAATGCTCAGGGCACTGTAATCTTGATTTAAGACTAATACTTTCCTACCCATACACGTTTAGATGCCTCTGTACGGTAGCAAGTTACAGAGTTATCCACATATGGACAATAATTCGGGGAAATTTAGTTTAGCGAAGGCTCTGACAGGCTCCCGCTGTCAGTTTAAGCTACAGAATTAGCCGCCATCACGTCTCCGACAGCCGGAGCCTGTCAGAGCCTTCTATCAGTATCTCTCGCGCTGCATATCGCGCTCTACGTCGCGTTCTTTTATGCTTTCGCGCTTGTCATAGAGCTTTTTACCTTTCGCCAGTGCAATTTCGATTTTAGCAAAACCGCGCTCATTGGTAAAAAGTCGGATTGGAACAATTGTAAGCCCTTGGTCTTTCAGCTTTTCGGTAAGGCGCTTGATTTCGCGTTTGGTCAATAGGAGTTTACGTTCGCGGAGGGGTTCGTGGTTGTAGTGCGTCCCTTCTGTATATACAGAAATACTCATCTGGCGAATAAACATTTCGTCGTTCAAAATCAGGCAGTAAGCATCCTGCAAGTTGACTTTCCCCTGGCGAATCGATTTAATTTCGGTACCGGTCAGGACAATACCAGCCGTATACGTTTCCAGAAAAACGTATTCAAATGATGCCCGGCGATTTCGAACATCAACCTGTTTTACAATTGAAGCAGAGGCCATACAAATAGGTCAAAGGGCTACAAAGGTAGCTGAGTACGACCAAAAACACCGGAAATTACGTAGAGGTTTGTGACGCGAACAGGAAATAGCATTCCTAATAAGAAATTAGGACGCCTGGGGGGCCGGTGTTTACACTCTCACGAGTGGTACCGAAATCACAGCCTCAAGATCCGGTACGGCACCGGCCCAAACCCAAGCGATATTTGGCTATTCTCCTCTGAGGCTTTGACTCCACACGATAGGATTGCTTACTATTAGGCAAAAATGGTGCCTAGTCCATCTAACTAGCTGAAGTTTCATAAACCGTATACATTAATTCACGGATTAATTATCACTAATCTTAAAACGGTTTATAATTTACAGAATTGACGCTTATTGTCAATAAGTGTGCCAAATCGTATTTAAACGAAAAATCCGCCCAAACTTAAATTCGGGCGGATTTTTCGTTGTATTCTATTTTATTTTTTTGTCTGCTTCGACTGGTACTCTTTATTGAGACCATCCAAAACGGTCTTGGTTCGGTCGGCCGACTGATCGGCAAACAGGATACCTCCGCCTTTGGTGTAGCCTAATACAAACTCATATTTATTCTGAGCGTTGATTTTTTTCAGGTAATCGTAAATCTGGTCGTATAGCTCTTTGTTTTTGGTCTGCTCTTCCAAAGCCAGATTTTGCGCAGCCCGCTCACGATACGCCAGAATATCCTGCTGTTCTTTCTGAAGCGAGGCTTCGGTAGCACGGCCCTGTTCCTGAGTCATTGTTGGGGCACGTTGCTGGAAAAAAGCGACTTTATTTTGCAGATTACGCCCTTTAGCTGCTAAATCATTTTCCAGTTGGAAACGCTTGCTTTCGAGCACCTTTTGGGTGTCTTTAAAGTATTCGTATCTGGTGAGCAGCGAATCAACATTCACATATACAATGGATTTACCTTTAGCTTCGACAGGCGCTGTGGTAGCGACTTCGGGTTGGCGGTCTTTAAAGTGCAGGTAGTACAGTACAGCTACGGCAATTGCCAGGACGACATTTAGAATTAAAGAAGCATTCTTCACAGGAAACGTATTGATTAGTGACAGTTTATCTTACAAAGGTATTGAAGTTGTTTGAATTAGCGATTTCTGATTTACGACCTACGCCGTTTGATTTCCAGTACTACGTCGAATAAAATATCCGCTGAGCCCGGCCAGTCCACCCACTAAACCACTTAGAATTGTTGTTGCTAGCATCGGCATGGCCGCATTATTCATCTTGAAAAGAAGTTGGCCCATACGTGCCGTAAAAATTCCGTCAGTACGTAGGTGTATGAGTATAGCGTAGACGAGCCAGACGATAGCCACGCCGATAAACCCATAAAAAAAGGCAGCCAACGCGCCCGGACTGCGCCAAAAGCAGACTAGAGCAGCCACAATCGCCAAACTCCACCACGGAAGTATCAGTTGAGCAAGGAAACTTAGAACAGCAATCAAAATAATGTGAATCATGGTGCTTGTATGAGTCGATTATTAAGCTTTTTAGAATTCAGATGAGCATTTTTGTCATGCTGACGCAGGAAGCATCTTAAGATAACCTGGCTTGGAAGTAATGATACATTAAGATGCTTCCTGCGTCAGCATGACAAAATCACTACGTTTAAAGAGGTTCATTTCAAGGTCATAGTCCGTTTCAGCCTCGGGTTTTTATCCTGCGCTGATTGCAGATAAAGCAGTTCGTTCAGTTTTCCGAGTCGCCAGGTTTCAATCATATTCTGATAGTGCGGACTTCCCGGATTACCCGATTGCCCCCCCGGATATAGTCCGTACGCTTTGGGCTGATCGCCCAGAGCTACCACCATACGCCAAGAAGGACCAGTACGTTCGTTGGTAGCATTAACCACTACAGCTCCCCCACCTACATCTAAATCGAGTGCGCTGAACGCATCGACGCCCGGCAGCAAATGGCGAATGTCGGTTCCTTTATGCTGCCCCCAATTCCAGGATGTACCAACCGGGCCGTGTTTTTTCACCAACGTATCACACGTAGCGCGGAAACTCTCGTTCAGTACGTCCGAAAAGCGTTCGCGGGCGGGTGTCTTCGTATTATCGAACCAGCGAGCACCCGTATCGCGCTGCATCATCGTCAGCGTACGGTCGAACGCGGGGAAACGCATGGGCAACGTATCACCCGTATCAAATTCGTCAGCCCAGATGGCTTTTGTCAGTTGAGCAGTCCATTCTGTGAAAATAGTTGGGCCAATTTCACCAGCATCGTTGCTACGTTGCCACTGACGCAGTGCCTGCAAGGCGTTACGTTGCTGTTCGCTCATGCCTTTCTCCGACAATCTGGGCAATAATGTAGGAAGCGCATCAGATGCTCGCAGATTATAATTATCGTTCTGAAGCATGCGCAAGCTATCGATAGTGGCCCCTTTCATGACCGTTAATCGCTGATTGATACGTCGGCCACGCTCCGAGGGTGCAAACTGCCAGTTGATATAATACGGATACGACGGGTCGGTAGAAAACTGATTGGCCGAGCTGACAAATCCGCGCGGTGGATTTTTTACCAGCGGATTCTGGTCGGCGGGTATGTATCCATGCCAGTCGTTGGCGGGATTCGTACCATCCATGAGGAATTTACCCTGATTTTTCCACTTCAGCGGAAAACGGCCATTGGGCGAAATCGCTATATCATTGTTCTTATCAGCATACACAAAGTTTTGGGCGGGTGCTACGTAGTAAGCCAGCGCTTCCCGGTAATCCGCAAAATTCTCAGCCCGGTTAAGCTTATAAAAACAAAGCATATCATTCGACTGCTCATGTGCAATCCAGCGGGCGGCATACCCCACCGGAATACTGGGCCGGAACGGTTTGGCTCCCGTTTCGTAAACCAGTGGTCCGTGGTGGGTATAATAGACCGTATCCACTACGTCGGGTTTGCCCTTAACCCTAATGGTTTCGAGCCGACGCCGAACCGATTTCCACTGATTATCGTGCCAGTATTGCTGTTTAGATGCATCCTTGAAGCGGATGGCATAGAAATCAAGCACATCGGCCCCTACGTTGGTTACGCCCCAGGCAACACTTTTATTGAAACCAATAATCACATTAGGCGCTCCGGGTAACGACGCTCCATACGTATTGACCGTCGGCGAAACCAACTGAATCTGATACCAGATCGATGGTAAACTCAACGTCAGGTGCGGGTCATTTGCCAGAATGGGATGGCCAGTAGCTGATTTTTGTGCGCCAACAGCCCAGTTATTCGAGCCAATTTCTGGATTGGCGCGGCTGGGTGATACGCCAAAACCAGGTGCCGATAGAGCAATTAAATTCGTGAGTAAACTATCCTTTGGAGGGGCCGGTACCGGCAATGCCTTGAAATCCCACTTTGTACCAGGCGGAATTATTGGGTCTTCGCGTGTGGGATAATCGGGGAAAAGATCGAACGTAACGGCGGCTCCGTATTTACGTAATACGTTGGTCATCAATAAATCATCGGCTCCACCGGCGAGTGTGCTGCTCATCTGTTTCAGTAAAAGCGCACATTTTAGGGGCGTCCACGGCTCAGGTGCGTACCCGAGTAATTTATATTCAATTGGATACTGCGCTGGCGTAAGTTGATCAATCCAGGCATTGATACCAGCTGTGTAAGCAGCCAGCACCTCGCGGGTGGTTGGGTCAGACTCCATGCCTTTCAGCGTCTGCTCGGCTCCGTAACCCATACCCAGGTGACGGTTGAAGCGGTCCAGTTCGAGCGCTCGTTCGCCAACAATTTCCGAAACACGACCAGCGGCCGCATGCGTCTGAAATTCCATTTGCCACAGCCGATCGCGGGCAGTCAGGTAGCCTTGGGCGAAGTAAAGGTCGTAGTCGTTTTGGGCGAAGACGTGTGGAATGGCCAGATCGTCGAAAACGACCGTAACAGGAGCTCGGGTGCCTGTTACATTCACTTCTTCATCTTTGGTTTGGTCAGACTCGGCGTTTTGCCAGAACCCAGCAAACGGACTAAGCAACGGGCCAAAAGCAGGAACACTTCCCCAGGGACGGTTCAACGCCCAGACGAGCGTTATGGTAAGTACCGATAGTAAAATAGCTTTGAAATAACGCATGGATGCAGATGAATGCTGATACGTATCAGTACAAATTCAGCATTGTATCCTGCAAATAAAAAGTTTTCTTTTCCCAACTGATGCTGAATACGTATAATATTTATTAGTCGTTCCGGTTTCCAGTGGCAAACAATAAAGAACCTTTGGTGAAACAAGCAGTTGTAGACCCATAATCGAATTTTATCAAATGCCATGGATAGCATTAATCAACAACAACCTGAACAGAATCACGAAGATCTGACAGGTACCGAAGCAGGCAAGAAAATCAAAGAATTAGTCGAGAACGGCAGCACCTGCTACTTCTGCACTAAAATCACTACGGGTCAACCCATTAAAACGCGGCCTATGTCTGTACAGAAAGTAGATGAGTCGGGCAGTCTATGGTTTTTGAGTGCCAACGATAGCCACAAAAACGCCGATATTGCCGTTGACAACCGCGTACATTTGCTGTTTCAGGGTTCGCAGCACTCCGACTTCCTGAGTCTATACGGCGATGCGACCATCTCGACCGACCGAGCGTTAATTAAGGAACTCTGGGAGCCATTGTTAAAAACCTGGTTTACCGAAGGTGAAGATGATCCACGTATCACCGCCATTCGGGTCGATGCACAGGAGGGCTACTATTGGGATAATAAACACGGCAATGCAGTTGCTTTTGCAAAAATGGCCGTCGGCGCCGTCATTGGCAAAACACTCGATGACTCTATTGAAGGAAAGTTGTCAGTGTAGCAGGGAACAGTAGGGATGACGTAACGGGGGTGAAAATCTGTCCTACGACATCTCTACTACTTCACAGTCTCGTGGAACGAGTTATGAATTCCTCCCCTCGTCATTTTTTCTAAACGCGCTAAACCGCATCAACCGGTTCTTCTACGTTGGCGGCTTCCCTGCGGGGAATGTAGTGGCGGAAGAAACTACTGATTTTCATCTGGAGAACGCCAAATACGGCCTCCTTGAAAATTTTTGAAGACATTTTCGACACGCCTTTGGTGCGGTCGGTAAAAATGATGGGCACTTCGCGAATACGGAAACCGTATTTCCAGCACGTGAATTTCATTTCGATCTGAAACGCATAGCCCACAAATCGGATGGGATTGTGCAGAATAACCTCCAGTACTTCGGCCCGGTAGCAAACGAAACCTGCCGTGGGGTCCATAACCGGCATACCAGTTACAAACCGCACATAAACACCCGCAAAATAAGACATCAATACCCGCCCCATGGGCCAGTTCACTACGTTGACCCCCCGGATGTAGCGCGAACCCACCGATACATCAGCGCGGTCGGGACCGGAGGTAGCACAGGCGTTGTAGAGTTTGATAAGGTCTTCGGGATTGTGCGAAAAATCGGCGTCCATCTCGAACAGATACTGATACCCACGCGACAGCGCCCATTTGAAACCATCAATGTAAGCCGTGCCTAATCCTAGCTTGCCGCGTCGTTCAAGAAGGTGAAGCCGACAGAACGCACCGTTTGGCGGAAATTCAACCTGTAAATCACGCACGCGCTGAGCGGTGCCGTCGGGCGAACCATCATCGACAATGAGAATATCGAACGGTTCAGGCAGGCTAAATACCTTCCGAACTATAGCTTCGATATTCTCAATTTCGTTGTAGGTCGGAATGACGACTAATCGCTCTTTCACGGGCTGTCGAGTAGGTTAGTAGACGTTATCAATACAACAGTAAACGCCTTAATTTTTGTACAAAATAATCATTAAAAATTGTTAATCCGAGGAATTCTGAGCCAATAGTCCAGCTAGTTTTCGACCCTTGCCAATACAGTCGGATAAAGACACGCCCCCATACCAGTTGGCACATACAAACAGATTGTCTTTTTCGGCCATCCTAACTGGTTCTTTCACCGCAACAATGGCTGCATCATACTGCGGAATCGCTCGTTCCCAGCGTTGAACAGCCTGAAACGTTGGCGTATCGGTCTTAATACCAAAATTTGTCGCCAATTCCTGCTGAACGTTTTTTATCAATACGCTATCCGGCAACTGAGTGTTGCTGGAACTTCCTGCCCCACCGACGAACGTAGTGAAAAGCACCTCATCGGTCGGGCAGCGTCCATTGAAAACAGAACTGCTCCAGATATGTCCACTCGCAAACTGCCCTTCTGCCTGTGGATTAAGCCCACCGAATCCGTCGAGGGGATGCTGTACATCAGCCTTCTTAAAAGCCGAATGAACCGCCGTCATCGGTGGGTAACTCACCTGACGTAACGCCTGCGCAAAAGCCGGGTACGACGTATCGACCAGTTTTGCAGCGGTATCCGTACTAACCGTCAATACCAACGTATCAACAGTTTGTGTTCCAGACAACGTATCAACTTCCCAGCCCCCGGCTGTTTTACGTATTTCCGCAACCGACGTAGCAAGTGAAATGTTTTTCAGCCTGGAAGCCAATGTATTAGGAAGCGATTGCATCCCATCCTGAAAACTAAACGATTGCCGACGCCCCGCAGCCGATTGATTTTTGATAAACCCACGTAGCACCGACCCAAATTCTTTTTCGTATTGAAGCAGCGATGGAAACGTTTCCGAAACCAATAAATTCTCTGGATTTCCAGCATAAATTCCCGCCACAAACGGCCCTACCGCATAATCAACCAGTTCGGCGGAAAAACGACGGCGGAAGAACTGAGCCAATGTTTCGCCGGGGGGCGACGTAGTGCGGTTGTTACGTTCGCGGAAGATGGCCAGTTTAGTAGACCAGCTAAAGAAGTTGCCAAACAACAGCGACAACGGTCCCGACGGAAGTTTTCGATACGTACCGTTCCGAAAAATATAACGCGCCTTACTGACCGGATTACTGAATACCAGCTTGGGTGTCAGGCCCAGTTCATCAAGCCAAAGCAGCATATTTCCATCGCCAAGCAACGAATTTGGGCCTAGTTCCCGCAAATAACGGTTGCCTGTTTCCCCCGTTTCCCAGCGCGACTGCATGTAACCGCCCGGCTGATCAGCAGCTTCCCATATGTGGTAATCGATACCACGCTTTTGCAGTTCATAGGCCAGCGTTAACCCCGAAATCCCCGCGCCAATGATACCTACTGTCATGGCTTTGTCAGTTTTTTTACGACCGTCGTTTTTTGTACGGGCATCGGTTTTCCCAAGGTGATACGTTGTTCCAGCTTTTTTGTTACCTGCTTATAAATAGCCTCCATTTCAGCGGGGTGCGATGAATAATAGATGTAGCTTTTACGATACACAGCCGTATCCACTTTCATTTTCTTGAAAAGCTGAGTTTCCAGCCGTTTGTAAACAATATTGGATGAATCGATGGACGACAGCCCCAGCCGACTCACCCGCGCTTCGTTCATGTGAACTTCGGTCAGAATAGCGACCATACGATCGTCAGGAATCAGGTTTTCGGGGCGTTCATCTTCTGTGGCCGTGCAACCAGTCAGCCAAAAAACCAGAATTAGCAGATTCCGTAAATCAGATATACAGCGATTCCAACGCATACGTTTAAATGATAGCTTTGTAAGTTAAACTCACCCGGCAAAGTTCGGGATTGGTTGTTAAAATAGCATAACGCCCGTTTCGCATGGATGATTTCCTGGCCCGACTGCACAACTTCGACATTCGCATCCGCAAGGCAGTGAATTCGCAGATGCGTGGCAGCTTTCGGTCGGTTTTTAAAGGAACGGGGCTGGAGTTTAGCGATTTACGAACGTATCAATACGGCGACGACGTGCGGGCCATCGACTGGAACGTATCGTCGAAAGGGCATGGTACGTTCGTGAAAGTATTCCGGGAAGAGAAAGACCAGACTGTTTTTTTCATGGTCGATGTGAGTGCCTCGCAGCAGGTAGGCCCGCGCCACCGCGACAAGCTGGATGCCACCAAAGAAATTTGCGGTGTACTGGCGCTGTCGGCCATTCGTGAAGCCAGTCACGTGGGTTTGTACTGCTTTTCGGATCAGAAAGAACGCTACCTCAAACCAGCAAACGGCTTAAAAACAGGTTATCAGCTCATTATGAACCTGTATAAACTCCAGCCCGAATCAACCCGGACCCGCCTTGGAGACGCCATTCTATTCACACTGAACGTACTGAAACGACGTAGCATCGTGATGCTGCTTTCTGATTTCATCGATGTCAGTTACGAACATAACCTGAAAGCACTGGCGAAAAAGCACGATCTGGTCGTTATCCACCTGTATGACCAGCGCGAGGTGAATCTGCCCAAGTTGGGAATTATTCCGGTACATGACACCGAAACCGGACGTACCGTTTGGGCCAATACGTCGTCGGCTTCGTTTCGGAAAGAACTGCACGATACGTTCCGACAGAATCAGATTCGATTGGAACGGCTGTGTCGGCAGTACGACGCCAATTACCTGGCCCTTGATTCGCAGGAAGACTTTGTACCGAAACTTGTCGAATTATTCAGAGTCCGAAAGCAACGATGAACGTTAGTCGCTTCTGTTTGTTGATAGTTAGCTGGTTGATCAGCGAAACCAGTTTGGCGCAATCGCCGGGGCTTGCTGCGGCTGTGGAAATATCATCGGCCCAACAGAAACAGCCTGTTCAGAAAATTCCTTTACGAGGCTATTTCCTGACGGATAGTATTGAAATTGGACAACCCTTTCAGTATTCGTTAACGTATTGGCATCCAACCATTTCGGACGTACTATTCCCCGATACAGCCAGGCATTTCGCGCCTTATCGCGTAAAGAACGTAGCAACCTTTACGACGAAAACGATTGGAACGGGTGCTTTATCCCTAAGCCGCGACAGTGCCGTTTATACGTTGGTATCGTTCGAAACAGATTCTGCACAGTTGCTACGTGTTCCCGTCCGAATTCTCCATGAACTCGACTGTACTGCGTATTGGACGCAAACTGACACGGTTTACCTTCACTCGAAATTGCCAATAACGCTAACAGATTCGTCCCGTCGCCAACTGCTGAAACTCGCTACGTCGACGAAATTGGCCCCGTTGCAACAGGAGTTTAACTACACCTTACTGGCAACGGGTTTTCTGGCCATAAGCGTAGTGATTGGTTTACTTTATGCAATGTTCGGCAACACAATACGTCGGCAATGGCGTTTGTATCTATTACGTCGGCAGCACATTAATTTCCTACGAAACTACAACCGGCTCATTAGTCGATTAACCTCATTCACAGCTGCCGAAACGGCTAATCAGGCTGTGGTTATGTGGAAATTCTACTTACAATTAATTGATGGTCAGCCCTATACAGCATTGACGACGCCAGAATTGGCCGAACGGCTCAATGATGAACGTATCGCCAATGCCCTTCGCGAAGCTGACCGAATGATTTATGGGGGTGCTTTTTCTACTCAGTCATTTTTGGCGCTTCAGACGTTAAGCGACGTAGCCACGCAGACGTATCATCGAACCCGAGAGCGACTGCTACGTCCGCAGTTGCTGTCTGTCGATACGTCGGTGCCAACAGATTCCGTCGATTCATCTCCTCTCTCCTGAAGCATGGCACCCTGGTATTCACTTCATTGGTTTAGCCCGGCGCAGTGGGAACAATTTCACTTCGCCCATCCGTTGGCGCTGGCAGGTATTCCACTGGTTCTGTTGTTATTTTTTCTTCGATATTACCTGCACCGAAAAGCCCAGCAACGGTTAAATATTTCGGTTAGTCAATTAAATCGGCCCGTAACCAAAGGAAGCCTATCACGTATTCAACAGGCGTATTCCTTACTGAGTTGGTTTCGGTATCTGTTACCAATTAGTTTTTTCATTGGTATAAGTTTGGTGCTGGTTGCGCTGGCGCGTCCGCAGATTGTGCGGGAACAGCGCGACGAACAATCGGAAGGTATCGACATCATGCTGGCTGTCGACGTATCGGAGTCGATGAACGAAACCGACCTGTCACCGACCCGATTAGCCGCAGCCCGACGCGTAGCGCAGGCATTTGTGAACGGTCGCAAAAACGACCGGATTGGGCTGGTTGTGTTCGCGGGTGAAGCTTTTTCGGTTTGCCCCTTAACTACTGATTATGATCTGGTGAAGCAATACCTGAGCGATTTGAATCACCAAATGATACGTACCTCGGGAACCGCTATTGGGGATGCGCTGGCCCGATGCATTAACCGAATGCGTGATGCTACGTCGGTTCAAAACGAGCCGGAAGCGGATTCTTTGAATCAAATACGTAGTAAAATTGTGATTTTGCTAAGCGACGGCGATAACACCGCTGGCAATCTGGACCCGACCACCGCAGCCAAACTCGCGAAAGCATTCAGCATTCGGCTTTATACGATCGCCGTTGGAAGGCCAACGTCTACATCGTCGGCCGCTGTTACGGTTGATGAAGGTATTTTGAAGACGATAGCCAATATTGGCAACGGAAATTTCTTTCGCGCGACCGACGCCCGGAGTCTACATAGAGTATTTTCTCAAATTAACCGACTGGAAAAATCGCCGGTACGAGTGCGGGTTTACGAAGATATTCAGGACTATTACCGGGTTTATCTGTACTGGGCTATTTGCTTTTTGTTGCTATCGCTTTTTTTGAAAAACACCATCTTCGGGAACGTACTGGAAGACTAAGTGAATGGATAATGAATAATGATTAACTATTGATTATCAACCATTTCATTATCCATTCTACATTATCCTGTTATGCTTAAATCGTTTTATAACGCCAACGTACTGGAAGCTGGGCTGGATGAAGTCGGGCGAGGGTGTCTGGCGGGACCAGTGGTAGCGGCTGCGGTTATTTTGCCTAAAGATTTTACGCATCGCGAACTTACGGATTCGAAACAACTGACCCGTTCTCAGCGCGAACGACTCCAGGTGGTCATTAAACAGAATGCGCTTGCCTGGGCAATTGCGGAGGTTTCACACGAAGACATTGATCGGATTAATATTCTGAAAGCCAGTTTTCTGGCCATGCACCGCGCCGTTGATGCGCTGACCGTCAGGCCCGAACATTTGTTAGTTGATGGAAATCGGTTCGTCCCCTACCCCATGCTCCTACACACCTGTATTGTGAAGGGCGATGCTCACTTTCTGTCGATCGCAGCAGCCTCCGTACTCGCTAAAACGTACCGCGATGAATTAATGGAGCAACTTGGTTTGGAATTTCCGGCTTATGGCTGGGCGCAAAATGTAGGCTACCCAACACCTATTCACCGGGAAGCCATTCGCCAGTTTGGCCCAACGAAATACCATCGAATGAGCTTTCGGCTATTATAGTTTTAACTAACCGCATCGGCGTAACCCTAGCGTTCTTTGCGCCGGGCCGCCAATGCGGTTAGTTAAAACTATCTCTTACACTTTTGCTCGTTCACGTAACGCTCTTGTCGGTCGAAATCGCTCGCCATACGTATCAGCCAGTCTATCGCACGTTTCGACGAACGTAGTGACGCCTACAAAATCGACGAACGACAACGCGCCACCCGTGTACGCCGGAAATCCCCAGCCCAGAATCGAGCCGATGTCAGCGTCTAGTTTGGTACGTACTACGTTCTCTTCGAAACAACGTACCGCTTCAATTGCCTGTCGGTAAAGCAGCCTCGCTTTTACTTCGTCGAGTGTGGGTTGCGCATCAGCGAGCGGGAACAAATCGCCCAAGCCAGCCCAAAGTTGCTTGGGGTTTCCTTCCGGATAATCGTAGAAACCGGCTTTGACCTTCTTTCCTGATCGCCCCAGTTTTACAAACTTTTCGGAAACCTCGTAACTCGTATCAGTTTTACTAACAGCGCCATCGGCGATACCCTGCCCGGAAATTTTGTAGACTAAATCGAGCGAAACTTCGTCAGTTACCGCCAACGGACCAACCGGCATACCTGCATTTTTACCTGCGTTTTCAATCAGAATCGGATTCACACCATCTTTCAGGAGTTCCATACCCTCGGATGAGTACGCACTGAAACAGCGTGACGTATAAAAGCCGCGCGAATCGTTGACCACAATCGGCGTTTTGCGAATTTTTCGTGCATAATCCATCGCCACCGCCAAGGCATAATCGGACGTTTGTCTGCCGACAATAATTTCCACGAGCATCATCTTATCGACAGGCGAGAAGAAATGAATACCGATGAAATTCTCCGGCTTTGCCGATGCCTGCGCCAGACCACTAATGGGCAACGTAGAGGTATTCGACGCGAATACACCGTTCGGAGCCAGCATCGGCTCGGTTTGCCGTGTTACGTCGGCTTTTAACTCTCGATTTTCAAAGACAGCTTCGATAATCAGATCGCACCCCTGCAAAGCCTCCATTGAGTCGGCTGGAATAATTTGATTCAGAATCTCGTCGGCTTTGGCGGGTGTTGATTGACCACCTTCAATACGTTTAGTGAGTACGTTGCGCGAATAGCTTTTGCCCCGCTCAGCCGATTCCAGTGATACGTCCTTTAACACTACGTCGATACCGGCCAGCGCCGATACGTATGCAATACCGGAGCCCATCATACCTGCGCCCAGAATTCCCAATTTTGCTACGTCGGTTTTTGGTACGTCCTTCGGGCGACTGACTCCTTTATTAGCTTCATTCAGGCCCAGAAACATGGTTTGGATAAGGCTCTTCGCCACTTTCGACGTAGCGACTTTTACAAAATGCCGCGCTTCAATCACCAATCCACGGTCGATGTTGACTTGTAAGCCTTCGTAAACACAGGAAAGAATTTCAATCGGTGCGGGATAATTGCCTTTTGTTTTGTCCATCACTATCGCTGTTCCAGCTCCGAATGCCTGGGCACCCACTACGCTCTGAACATTACCACCCGGCACCTTATAATTCTCTTTACCAACGATTTTGCCGGTTTTCCGATCAATTTCGTCCCAGGGTTTCAAGGGATTCGGGTTGGCCTCAATCCAGGCGCGGGCGTCGGCTATCAGGGCTTCAGGGCGGTCGGCAATCGCATCGACCATACCCAGTTTCAAGGCTTCCTGCACACCTACTTTTTTACCTTCGAGCAACAACGGTAAGGCGGCCTGAATCCCAATCATGCGGGGCAATCGCTGCGTACCACCCGCTCCGGGCAACAGGCCAATCGTTACTTCGACCAGGCCAATCAGGGTTTTAGGGTTATTCAGTGCGATACGATGATGGCAGGCCAGACAAATTTCGTACCCGCCACCAAGGGCGGTGCCGTTAATGGCCGCTACAGTAGGTTTTCCCGATGTTTCGATGCTGCGGAATACACGATTCAATTCCGACGAAACTTTCAGCATTTCGGCGGGTTCTTTGTCGTTGTTGCGGAGAATCATTTTAAGATCGGCCCCCGCCACAAATTCGGGTTTATTCGACGTAATGATGATTCCCTTAACCTCATCGTCGGCATAGGCACGTAGCAGGGCCGCTTCAAATGCCGGGATTGAATCGTCGTTCAGTACGTTCATCGGCGCGGAGGTCATCTCCCAGGAAATCACCGCAATCTGTTGATCAACCGTGTAGTGTATCAAAGTTTTCTACGTAAAAAATGGATAATGAGTAACAAGCCTGAATCGCCGGATGAGCGGCTTCAACTGATACGTTGGTGCGACTAATGTGAACATTTCTGCTACGTTATGCCGTCAGAATTTTGAGTCGTCAAAAATAAGTTGGCTTTGTTAATTTGTTCCGATAGAGCGTATGGTTATGAGTAAAAACGATTTGTCAACTTTATTTACGTGTTGGTAAGGTACTGGATCATCTGATTCAGTTGATAATTTTTTGTTTTTCAACGGGTAAGTTCATCGCCGAACGTAGCAGAGCTATACTACTAATTATCAGACAGTCACGGGTAAATTGCTCTCAACATATGTTTACAAATAAATAAATTTTTAAACATTCTGTACACTACATATTTCATTTATTAATATAACTTTAAGGCTCAATTTTTGTACGTGATCAGAAAAATTAAGAATTTAGATATTTTTACCGGAAAATAGGCATATATGAGACATATCTCTCTGACAGTTGTAGCGCTACTTGTAAGTAAAGTTATTCTGGCACAAACCAATTACGTGGCAACGACTCCGGCTACACCCTCTCCAGGTTCTGACAACACACTTGTGGGGATAGGGGCCGGAAACCTGAATATGAGTGGAGCCAATAACCTGTTTATCGGTTCTGGGGCTGGCTTCAAAAATATGGCCGGTACACAAAATGTGTTTGTGGGGTCATCGTCTGGTAATCAGAATATGACTGGGCAACAAAATGCTTTTTTGGGATTTGGGGCAGGCTTCAGTAATACAGATGGCAATAACAATACGTTCTTAGGTTCACAAAGTGGTTATACGAACACATCTGGCTTCAATAACGTATTTACAGGCAACCGATCCGGTTTTTTTAATACTATAGGAAATAGCAATTCCTTCTATGGTGTGGGAGCTGGCTACGCAAACACGCAGGGTAGTAATAATACGTTCTTTGGCGCAGATGCGGGCAGTAGTAACAGCACAGGTTTCGAAAATACGTTTATTGGCTCGTTGTCAGGATCTTCAAACAGCAATGGGTCTCAGAATACGTTTGTAGGCGTTTATTCTGGAAGTACCAACACTGGCCAGTTCAACACGTTTCTTGGCTATTCTGCAGGCCGAAGTAACCAGTCGGGAAGTAATAACGTTTTTCTCGGTTTTCAATCGGGCCTGAATAATACGTCGGGCGGCTACAACGTATTTATTGGCCAGCAGGCTGGTTCCTTTAATACAACTGGGGGCAGTAACCTGTTTATGGGCTCCTATGCCGGACAGAATAATACAACTGGTTCTTACAACCTGTTTATTGGTAACTCCTCAGGTCAGGGAACGTCGACAGGTGCAGGTAACACCTTTATTGGCAATGGCTCGGGCTATAGTAATACCACTGGCCAGAATAATACCTATATCGGCAATGGAGCTGGCTTCATCGGCAATGGTGCTGGCCAGAGCAACACCTTCATTGGCCAAAATGCCGCGGTAACATCAGCTTCCGTGGTAGTCAACAATTCGACGGCCATTGGTGTGAATGCCTTTGTCAGTCAGAGTAACTCAATTATTTTGGGACAAGTTGGAGTAGGTGTGCAAGTGGGTATTGGTAACACCGCGCCGAGCAATACGCTGGAAATTACCAAGGGAGTTGCACACCAGTCAGGTCTGCGTTTTACAAATCTGACTAGTGCCTCGCCAGCAACTTTATTAAGCCGGACGAAGTTCCTGACCGTCAATGAAAATGGAGACGTCGTGATGGGGAGCATCAACGGTTCTGCCCGGGAAGGCACTGAAATCGATGCACTATGGCAAACCAAGGGCGATAATATTATCAATGCCAATTCGGGCGGTGTTGTTATTGGTACCGGTGTGAGCAAAACGCCAGCCGGATATCGTTTGTACGTAGCGGATGGCGTTCTGACGGAGAAAGTAAAAGTGGCCGTCAAGAGCACCAGCGATTGGGCCGACCGCGTATTTGAAAGCAACTACCAACTACGTAGCCTGGGTGAAGTAGAAAAATATATCAACCAGGAAAAACACTTACCAGGCGTGCCTTCGGCCAATGAAGTGGTTAAGGAAGGCGTCGATGTAGGTACGATGCAGGCTAAATTGCTGGAAAAAGTGGAAGAGCTTACGCTTTACGTAATCAGTCTGAAAAAAGAAAACGATACGTTAAAGAAGAAAAGTGATCAGTTGGAAAAACGCTTAAACAAAATCCAGCCTAGATCCAGAAAGTAATTTATTGGCTTTACGCTTAATGAGTAGCTTTGTTTATACGTCGAACCGGCAAGTTTTTCACAAAACTTGCCGGTTCGACGTATAAGAGGTTTTCGTCAGAATAGTGTAGACAAATGACCAGTTTCTCATCTTAATTGGGTATTGTGAACAAACCAGAACTTTCCTAAGTTGCAGACTGACAAACTCAGTCTAGTGATATTGTCGTATTTTAGCCCCATGACTTTCCTAAACACTACGCTCAAATGGCTTCTTCAACGACGCTTACCGCGTATTGAGGCTATGATGCAACAGCCCGGCGTTGTGCAACAGAAAGTTTTCAATCAGCTTATCAAGGCGGGCCGCCGAACCAAATGGGGTCGACAATATGAATACGCATCCATTAAGAACGTTCATGATTTTCAGCAGCGAGTACCCGTTTCGAGCTACGAAGACTTGTTTCCGTATATAGAACGAGTTTTAAAAGGAGAAGCCAAAGTGCTTTGGCCATCGCCGGTTCGCTGGTTTTCTAAATCGTCAGGTACTACAAACGCACGTAGCAAATTTATTCCAGTCACAACCGAATCGCTGGACGAAAGCCATTTCAAAGGCGGAAAAGACATGATGGCCCTGTATCTGGCCAACAATCCAGACAGCCGGGCTTTCGAAGGGAAAGGGCTTTCTATTGGCGGTAGCCTGCACCCGAATCCATACAGCAGCAACAGTGCAGCGGGCGACGTATCGGCTGTTGTGATGAAAAATCTACCTAGTTGGGCACAATACATTCGGACACCTTCTCTTGACGTAGCGCTGATGGATGAGTGGGAGACCAAACTCGAACGGATGGCCGAGATTACGTCGCAGGAGAACGTAACAAGTTTGTTAGGAACGCCTACCTGGGGACTTGTATTAATTGATAAAATTCTGGCCCGAACCGGAAAGTCTAATATTCTGGAGGTGTGGCCAAATTTTGAGGTATTGATACACGGGGCGGTCAATTTTCAGCCATACCGGGAGCTGTTTCAGCAACAGGTTTTTCCGTCCAAAACAGTACGTTACCTGGAAATTTATAATGCATCAGAGGGTTTTTTTGCCCTTCAGGACGACTTAACCCGACCTGGTGAGATGCTGCTGATGCTCGATTACGGCATTTTTTATGAATTCGTTCCGGTTCAGGAGGCCGACCAGCCTTTTCCTAAAGCATTAACCATCGACGAAGTTGAGCTGGATAAAAATTACGCGCTGGTTGTCTCGACAAACGGAGGGTTGTGGCGTTATAAGGTAGGCGATACGGTTCGCTTTACGTCTTTGTACCCACACCGGTTGAAAGTGAGTGGGCGGACCAAGCATTTCATTAATGCATTTGGCGAAGAAGTCATCGTCGAAAATGCAGAAGCCGCCATCACGAAGGCTTGTGAAGCAACAGGCGCCACAATAGCCGATTATACGGCTGGCCCGGTTTACATGAACAGCGGCACAACAGGCTGCCATGAGTGGATCATTGAATTTGCGCATGAACCCGACAGCCTGGACCTATTTACGCGTGTACTGGACGTAACGCTCCGGCAGATTAACTCCGATTATGACGCCAAGCGGTATAATGATATGGTACTAAAGCGACCCCGCATTCATCCGGTACCGCCCGGTACGTTCTACTCGTGGATGAAACACCGGGGCAAGCTGGGAGGTCAGCACAAAGTACCGCGTTTGGCCAACTCTCGTGAATATCTGGATGAAATTCTGGGGCTTCTGACGTTTAACCGGTAGGTTGCAGCCTGGCTCCGGTAAGCGAACGAAGCTATTCTCGCATCTGTTCTCACAATGAGGGGTATCATCCCCCTGTTGACACGTATTACTGAGTTCTGTTCATGAAATCGTTTGATATTCCCGATTACTATCGTAGTCATATTATTACGCCATTGAAGGAGTTTCGGCGGCAACGCGATAAACTCAAGCGAGATTTCACGCCAACCTTACTCGATTTTGGACCGATACGTGTGTATATAGCACGTCACTTCGGTTTTTGCTATGGCGTCGAAAATGCTGTCGAGATCGCTTACAAAGCGATAGCCGAGAATCCGGGCAAGCGAATTTTTCTGCTTAGCGAAATGATTCACAATCCCGACGTGAACAACGATTTGCAGGAACGGGGAGTACGATTTGTGCTGGATACTAAAGGGAAGCAATTGATTCCCTGGGCAGATCTCCATCCCAATGACGTTATTATTATTCCAGCTTTCGGTACTACGTTGGAAACTCAACGACAATTGGCCTCACTTGGACTAGACGTTGAAAAGTACGACACGACCTGCCCTTTTGTGGAAAAAGTGTGGAATAAAGCGGGTCAGATTGGGCAGAAAAATTATACAGTGGTTGTACATGGAAAACCTAGCCACGAAGAAACGCGTGCTACGTTCTCGCACAGCAAAGAGGCCGCGCCAACGGTGGTGGTTAAAGATATGGCGCAGGCCAAGCGACTCGCCAAATACATAACGGGCGAGTTGCCTTCAGAAAAATTTTACGAGGAATTTGCAGGGCAGTATTCAACCAATTTCGACCCTATACGCGATTTACAACGTATCGGCGTGGTGAACCAGACTACTATGCTGGCCTCTGATACACAAGGCATTGCCGATTATTTGAAGCAGGTAATGATGCTGCACTACGGCCTGACCGTTGATGAAGCAGATAGCCGTTTCGCCAACACGCGCGATACGCTCTGCTACGCTACCAACGACAATCAGGATGCTACGTATGCGCTGCTGAATTACCCGGTCCATCCAGACGGAGCCGATCCAGGCCGGGCCGATTTCGCAATTGTGGCGGGCGGTTATAATTCGTCTAATACGGCGCACATCGTTGAATTGTGTGACGAAAAACTCCCGACGTATTTTATCGAATCAGAGCAAAAAATACTTTCTGACAAATTGATACGTCACTTTGACGAACGTAACAAACAGGAAGTAGTAACTGAAAACTTCCTACCAGAACATCGGCCCGTAACTGTGCTACTTACCTGTGGGGCTTCGTGCCCGGATGCTGTTGTGGAAGGGATTTTACTCAAACTTGTTAGTTTTTTCCCGAATTCGCTGACCGTTGAGGAAGCCATGCGTAACGTAGTGAATGCGTAACGATACGTTCCCTACTGGACTCTCACACGGACTTCGCTGCTTTCATTCTGAAGGCGGTCGAGGGCAGTTACTACGTAGGTGTATTTCTTTTTGGGATCGGCTGTTTTATCCACAAACCGCGTAGTCGATTCACCAATACAGCGAGCAACAATGTAGCGTGGATCATTGATACGTATCGCTGGGCGTCGTCCTTCAAAGCGATATACCAAGTAATTATTGGCTTCATCGCCATCAGATGCTTCTTTTGATTTCTCCCAGAATACTTCGATTCCCTCCGCCGTAATAGCTGCTTTCAGGTTGTGTGGAGGAAGTGGCGGAATGCTGTCCAGCCAGGGCATGGTGGGCACTAAAGCGGTATGGCGGTAAAAATTGTTTTGCAGCGAGTCGCAGATAGCCATTGGATTCATGCGCAAATTTCTCGCACTGAAAAACACGCTTCCCTGGACTTTTGGCTGTTGCCGATTATAACGCATCTGGTCAGGAAATTCGGAAGGTCGCCACCAGGAAGGGTCACGTTCAGAGCCCTTCCCTACCCGATAGACAGCATGGCCGATATACAACTGACAATTTCCGATACTACAATTACGTACCCACCAATCAACCAGGGTTTTGTAACGCACCCGACTAAATCCTGAACTAAAATATACCTGCGGCACGATGTAATCAATGAGTCCCTCACGCACCCACTTCCGCGAATCGGCGTAGTTTTCGTAGTACGATTGTCCGCCGTTTGTTGCCGAACCATCAGGATCATTTGCCTGATTTTTCCAGATGCCAAACGGACTGATTCCGAACTTCACCCAGGGCTTATTTTCCCGAATAGAATCACGTAACTCAACAACAAGCTTGTTGACGTTATCGCGTCGCCAGTCGCCCTTTTTCATGCCGTTGAAATTGGCTTTATACGTACTATCGTCATTCAAAACCTGTCCTGGCTCAGCATACGGATAAAAATAGTCGTCGAAATGAATACCATCTACGTCATACTCACGCACTACGTTGGCTACTAAACCCGCGATGTATGAGCGAACGTCGGGCAATCCCAGATTAAAGAGCTTTTTGCCGCCGTATTTCAACATCCATTGCGGTTTGAGATTCGAAATATTGGTAGGTGCTACGCTGGAGTATTTGCTAAACGTAGCGCGGTCGAGGTTGAACCAGGCATGGAATTCTATGCCGCGCTGGTGAGCCTCGTCAATCATAAATTCCATGGGGTCATAAAACGGTTCAGGCGCCAGTCCTTGCCGACCCGTCAGCCATTCCGACCACGGTTCTGAGCTTTTCGCATAAAAGGCATCGGCTGCCGCCCGAATCTGTACAACTACAGCGTTGATACCCATCTGTTGGTATTTATCGAACATATCAACAATCTCCTTTTGTTGCTGAGCAACTGGGAGGCCCTTTTTGCTCGGCCAATCAAGATTGTCGATAGTTGCAATCCAAACCGCCCGAAACTCACGTTTTGGAGGGGCTGGTGTTATGTACATCGGTGGTTCTTCTGGTCCGAGCGTATCAATAGCTACTACGGCCGGTTGAGTTGATTTCGGCGTCGGCGATTTGGTTGGTGCGGGTTTTGCCGGAGCAGGCTTCGCAGCCACGGGCCTTGCTGGCCGGGCGGGCGTTCTCTGGGTAACAACGGGTTTGGCAGGGCGGCAACTAATAACTACGTAGAAAACTAGTAGGATGTACGCAATTGGGCGCATCAGCTAGAACGGGTTAACTAACAAAAGTAACGACAGTGATTAATAAATCTGTTGGTCATTGGTTGCTTTTTCTGATATGTTACGTCTCTATAGGAAATATTTCGAAAGTCTATTTTCGGGTTACAGGTAAATTTTAAGGGAGTTAGTAGCAATCTTAACGCTATTACGTGTAAAAAAACACATTTTGCATACGTAGCAATTACCTTAATATTGTGCCGCTTAATAGGGATATAGGCAATATTTGTTTCGATTTTTTTTAAAATTCATTAGTTTTTAAGAATTTTCTATTGCAAAAGATAGTAGTTTTGCATCGCTCTGTAAACACATTTATTTCAACAGGCAATCCTATCTATGTCCAGTCAGAAGTTAGATCAGATAGATCGTAATGTTTTAGAAATTCTGCAAGCCAACGCAAAAATTACCAACGCTCAGCTATCGAAAGAAATTGGTCTTTCACCGGCACCTACGCTGGAGCGCGTAAAAAAATTAGAAACATCTGGCATCATCCAGAGCTATCACGCACAGCTAAACCGGGAGAAAATTGGTCTTGGTGTCACAACCTTTGTTATGGTTACGCTGGTTGGTCACAAAAAAGACACGACCATGTCGTTTGTGAAGCGGGTTAATGAAATTCCTGAAATCATCGAATGCCACCACATCACGGGTTCAGGTGATTTTCTACTGAAAGTAATTGCCAAAGACATTGCCTCGTATCAGGGACTTATGCTCGATGTCATCAACGAAATCGACGAGGTAGCCAATACTCAAACGATGGTAATTATGTCGACTTTCAAAGAAAGCAAAGTGTTGCCTATTCCTTGATAATGTATGAGGTAGGATACATGATGAATTTTAACCATTACATCATATATCCTACCTCATACATTCCTCTTCTATCTCCGCTTCCGGCGTTCTTCTCTACGTTGTTTCTTGGCGTCGTCCAGGGCTTTTTTAGCTTCTTTATATTGGCTGGATTTCTTCTCGGCTTTGTCCATTACCTCCTTAAAATACGTCTGGGCTAAATCGTAATTTTTCTCATCAGTAGCGATTTTTGCCAGCCCCAGCACTGACGACCAATAATAACCTGCGTTGGTTGAATTCGTCTGTTTGGCGTAATCAATAGCCTTCTGGTAATAGATTTTCGCTTCCGAGTTCTGCTTATAGAAAAAATGATTAATGTAGGCCAGAATATAGGCAGCTGTACGTCCACTCACGCCCTCATACCCAGATTGACTACGTTCAATCTTGGCCATCATATCTTTACAAATACGTTCGGCTTCGTTTAATTTCCCTATCACAAACGCCGACCGAGCATAGTAACGCTCGAAAAATGGATTATCGGGATACTGCTCGTGCATGTATTTCGACATCTCGAAGGCTTTGTCGTACTGGTTCTCCATGCTGTAAATCTGAATCAGAAAGTAGCGGGCTTCTACGCGGGTATAGAACGCCGTATTGGCCGTTTTTTCTAATTCTTTGATGCCAGATGCTTTATTTCCTTTCGGGAAAAACATCAGGATCGGTTTCAGCAACGGATAATTTTCGGGAATCCATTGGGCGTAGTAATCATACATGCCATCGCCAAAAAGTAGCTCTGGACTGAAATCGGCATTGCCTTTACATTTTTCAAAATATTTCAGCGCATTTTTTCCTGCGAAAGTCGCTTTAGTCCACTTCTTACGTTCCGAATATAATCGACTTTTAAAAGCGTAGGCTCCAGCCAGAAAAAAGGCAGGTTCCAGCTTATTATCGCTATCGTCGTACATTTTTTCGGCCAACGTAATGGTCGTATCCATAAGCGCCAGACAGCGGTCGTCATAATCTGTTACGTCGGTGTTTGGCACAATTTTCCACCATTCGGCCAGGCCCATCAAAAAATAAGGCATGGGGTGTTTCGGATACCTCAGTCGTAGCCACCGGAATTCCTTGTCGGCATCGTAAAACTTATAGTTGTACATCAGATTAATGGCTTCCGCCGACTCAATCTGAACGCCGGGGTGTTTGAGCAATCCGTCGTATTTTTTATCAAACGCCGACGGGTCATAGAGCTGGGCCTGTGCTATTGCTGCCAGTCCCACTAGCCATACCGTCAACAATATTGTTTTCATTCCGTCTAATAGTTTTATTGGTATATCAACGTATTTGAGGGTCACTACGTTTGCAGTTCTGTATTTTTCGATTGTTTTTTTGTCCACACCTACCTGGCAACGTATCTTTGCGGCCCCGCAAACATTGCTATGATAACTGTCAACAATAAAACGTTTGTTCCGTTTATTGAAGCTGAAGCCATTCAGACACGGATTCAGGAATTGGCCGAACAAATCAATCAGGAATACGCCGACAAGAAGCCTTTATTGGTTGTAGTGCTCAACGGAGCCTTTTTGTTTGCCGCCGATTTAATGAAGCACCTGACTATCCCCTGCGAAATCACGTTTCTTCGTGTTTCATCGTATCAGGGCACCGAATCGACAGGTCAACTCAAGCAGATTCTGGGACTTAGCCAATCCGTCGAAGGTCGTGATTTAATTGTTGTAGAAGATATTGTAGACACGGGTCGAACACTTTTTGACCTCTGTGATCAGTTGCAGCAGCAGGGACCAGCCTCACTTACCATTGCTACGTTGCTGTTCAAACCCGAAGCCCTGCAAAAACCGCTCGACTTACACTACGTTGGTTTCTCGATTGAAAACCGATTTGTACTCGGATATGGCCTGGATTACGACGGATTAGGCCGAAATACGCCGAATATTCTGGTTCTGGAGAGTTAAAAAAGAGCGAAAGTGCGAATGAGTGAAAGAGCGAAACCATCCGGTAGGTTTTTCACTCTTTGAAATTATCTATCAACTTCCCCCATCACTACGTCGATGGAGCCAATTACGGCGACCAAATCGGCCAGCATGGCACCCCGAGTAATTTCGCTGATAACTGATAAATTGTGAAAGCAACATGAACGCGCTTTGCATCGTACCGGTACGTCGGAACGGCCATCGGTTCGGAAGAAAAAGCCCAGTTCGCCTTTGGCACTTTCGGCACGAGCATAAAAATCCATCGCTTTCGGCCGAATTTTCTTGGGCACTACTGCCTGAGGATCATAGTCGCGCGTCCGTTTGTGGGGGCCTATTAGTTTATCGAGGCATTGTTCGATGATACGTATGGATTCATGACATTCCTGCACCCGGACGTAGTTACGGTCCCAGCAATCACCGACGGCCCCCATTTTTCCTTCACCGATCGGTACGTCAAAATCCAGTTCAGGATAAACCGAGTAACCATCAACCCGGCGCAAATCGTAACGTAGCCCCGAGCCACGTAGCATAGGACCAGTGCAGCCGTAGTTAATCGCTACGTTCAGCGGCAGCACGCCCACGTTGGCGGTACGTTTCACAAATATTACATTCTCGATGACCAGTTGCTGTAATTCAAGTAGTTTGGGTCTCAGATACGTAACAAACTCTCGACAACGCTCCTCAAAACCAACCGGAAGGTCGTAGAAAAGTCCGCCTACCCAGATGTAGTTGTAAAGCATTCGGGCGCCACTTAGCCATTCAAGCATCCGCTGGATATGCTCACGATCACGCATGAGCCATAGGAACGGCGTATAAGCGCCAATATCGAGCGCATACGTACCGATGCCTACAAAGTGGGCGGCAATTCGATTTAGCTCAGCTACTAACACCCGGATGTATTCAGTACGCTTCGGAATGTCGTTCTGAATGCCCAACATTTTTTCAACGCCCATCACAAACGCGTGTTCGCAATTCATAGCGGCCAGATAATCAAGTCGGTCGACAAACGGAATGGTTTGGTTGAATGGAAGTGACTGGGCGTGTTTTTCAAAACAACGGTGGAGATAACCCACGTGCGGTACTACGTCGACAATGATTTCGCCATCGGTAACCACTTCGAGACGTAGCACGCCGTGTGTAGACGGGTGTTGCGGCCCCATATTCAGAATCATTTCACCTTCAGCCAGCGTTTCGGGCCGACGCAAATTCGGTTCAGACGCCCGAAAATGGCCGGGAGCATACTCGTATTGAATTTTCTGCATGATCATGATTAGGCCCAAAGGTCGAAAGGGAACGCCCGAAAGCCAAAAACTTTCCTTTTTTTCGGGCTAACGTAGTAGAAATCATTGTTTTTCTAAATCATCTATTGACGAAATCAAAGGTATTTCGTACCTTTGCGCTCCTTATCGAGAAAACAGACTTTAGCGATGGCAAAGAAAGGCGCCAATAGAATACAGGTTATTCTGGAATGCACCGAGCAGAAAGACAGCGGTGTACCCGGCATGTCCCGGTATATTACGACGAAAAACCGGAAAAATACCCCGGCTCGTATCGAACGGAAAAAGTATAATCCGTTCCTGAAAAAAGTTACCTTGCATAAAGAAATTAAGTAATCAGTTAATAGTCGCTGGTCGCTGGTCTTTAATGACTGTCGACTAACGACTGACTACTAACGACTATATAGACCATGGCAAAAAAGGTAGTTGCAACCCTGAAAACGAAGGATAACGGTAAGGCATTTGCCAAGATTATCAAAGCCGTAAAGTCGCCTAAAACGGGCGCGTACACCTTCAAAGAAGAAATGGTTCCGATTGATGAAGTTCAGAACGCGCTGAAATCGTAAGTTTTTCTGATTCATTGTATCCGTACAATCATAAAAAGTGTCCCACAGCCTTTGTTGGCTTTGTGGGACTTTTTTTGTTATAGCTTTGTTGAAATTAGTCGACAGTCAGGAGTCGATAGTCGTCAGTGTTTGATGCTAACAACTATCGACTAATGACTCTGACAATTCACTATCAGCATTATGGCTTTATTTGGTTTTTTCTCAAAAGAAAAGAAAGAAACGCTCGACAAGGGTCTGGAGAAAACAAAAGACAGTTTTTTCTCTAAGCTTGGGCGGGCAGTTGTAGGTAAATCAACCGTTGATGAAGAGGTACTCGACGAAGTTGAAAACGTCCTTATTTCGTCGGATGTAGGAGTAGAGACAACGGTTAAAATTATCCGACGTATCGAAGAGCGCGTTGCTCGTGACAAATACATGGGTACAGATGAATTAGATCGTATTCTACGCGAAGAAATTGCCGCACTGCTTTCTGATAAATCAGATATAAATGGCAAGTTGGAAACGGACGATTTTGCTCTACCAGCCAATAAAAAACCTTACGTTATTATGGTGGTTGGTGTAAACGGAGTAGGAAAAACGACAACCATTGGCAAATTAGCCGCCCAATTTCACAAACGAGGGAAGCAGGTTGTTTTGGGTGCGGGTGATACGTTCCGAGCAGCCGCTGTCGACCAGCTAAAGCTCTGGGGCGACCGTGTAGGTGTGCCGGTCATCTCCCATGGCATGAACACCGACCCTTCGGCCGTTGCCTTCGACGCCGTCAAAAAAGCAACGGATATGGGTGCCGACGTAGTGATAATTGATACAGCCGGTCGGTTGCACACAAAAGTGAATCTCATGAACGAGTTGACGAAGATCAAACGCGTCATGCAGAAAATTACCCCAGATGCTCCACATGAAGTGCTTTTGGTGCTTGATGGCTCAACAGGGCAGAACGCGTTTATTCAGGCAACAGAGTTCACAAAAGCCACCGAAGTGTCGGCGCTGGCTATCACTAAATTGGATGGTACTGCCAAAGGTGGTGTAGTCATTGGTATTTCAGATCAGTTTAAAATCCCAGTAAAATATATCGGTGTCGGCGAAAAAATCGACGATTTACAAACATTCAATAAGATGGAGTTTGTGGATTCGTTTTTCAAGAAATAATACTATTTCTTCTGAAATTACATGAACTATGTAACTTTGGGATTTTCGCTCATTTTCAGTGCTACGTTGGCATGTTCTCAAAAACCACTTCATTCGAAAGCGCCAACGCAGGGCATTTGTGGTGTGGTAGTTGTCAAACGAGGTAATCAGATGCCTAGCCCCGACGCGAAAACTCCAGAAGCGCAACCTGTTCAGCGCGAAGTCTTAATTTTCCCTCTGCTGAATATGAATATGGTGGATGCGGGAGAAAATGGCTTTATTAGGTCAGTACGTAGCGCTAAGCCTATTAAAACCGTTAAATCTGATACTGCCGGGAAATTCTGTCTGACTTTATCTACAGGTCAATACTCTCTTCTGGTACGTGAACCGAAGGGGTTGTATGCTAATTTATATGACTCGCAGAATAATATTTTTCCGATACGTATCGAAAAAAATCGCTGGTCTAACGTAACGGTCGAAATTACGCATGACGCCGTTTTTTAAATAACTACGGTCGTTGCATTACGTATTAAAATTGATCTTTAGCGCTAAGTTGATACGTAGTAATCCTATTGTACAAGACAGAGCAACTTATTAAATAAAGTTATTATAAAGAAAACAATCCCAGCAATACCTGATTGATTAATCTTTTGGGGAATTATTTATAAAAAACTTTCTACGCATTTATGCGAGTTTGAGTACTTTTCTTTTGATAAATACCTTTGTTCTGAAATACGAATAATAGGTATCGATCATAAAGCTTAAAATCGAATTTAACCAAGGCTTCTGTAAGTAAATTCCACGAATTTCATTAATATCTTTACTTGTAAGATCATTACTATTTCCTCCCGAAGCAAAAACAGCGATTGTATAAGGTACATACAGAAAAGGCTGTTTCTGTAAATATATTCGTAATGTTAATTCATAATCCGCACAAATATTGAACTTTTGTTCATAACGAAAATCAGTGAATAACCGTCGGTGATAGAAGGCACTTTGATGGTGTAATCTATTTTCAAACAAACATCTTAAACCAATATGCGAACGCATAATACGACCACCATCCAACATCACATTTCCATAGACAACTGCTAAATTTGGTTGTAAATGTGAGCTTACTTTAGCTAAAATATCTTCACATAATAAATCATCAGCCCCTAAAAAGAATAACCATTCCCCTTTGGCACGGTCGACTCCCTTATTCATAGCGTCGAAAATACCTTTGTCGGGTTCACTTACCCAGCTGCCCAATTGATTTTCGTATTTACGAATAATATCAAGCGTTCCGTCTTTACTACCTCCATCAATAATTACATACTCAAATAATTCTTGGTCTTGGCTTAATACACTCTTGATCGTTGCTTCAAATGTCTTACGAGCATTATAAACAACAGTGATAATTGATATTAGTGGACGTTTCATACTTATAAACTTCATTCACAATCTGTAGCCACACCAAAATATACATATTTCAGTGGTTCAACACTGGTAGCCTCAAGGCGGTGTAAAATACCAGCGGCAATACGTACAAAGACTCCAGGTTGTAAATCGATTAATTCTTCACCCACCGTGTAAATACCTTTTCCTTCTAAAAAGAAAAAGAATTCTTCCATTGTGGCATGTTTATGTAATTCACAGTAATCGGAATGAGAAAACTCGCCAAAAGCTAATTGAGTTACTTTAGTTGGCGTGTCATTGTTCCTTAGAAAGACCTGTTTATACCCTTGAGCATGGGCTGTAAGCTCACGCTCAAGGGTTGCAAGAGAGGCCGTAATTCGCTCCATTACATTTCTACTAAACTTGACTTCAGCTGCTTTTGCTGAATCTGTTCCGAAATCCAGTCATACGTTTTTTCAACACCTGCTCGTAACGGTGTAGATGGCGCCCAACCCAGTTTTTCCTGAATCAAGCGATTATCCGAATTACGTCCTCGGACGCCCAGCGGGCCTGGAATATTATTGATAGTCAAGTTCTTACCAGAAATATCAATCACCATTTTAGCAAAGTCATTGAGTGATATCATTTCTTCTGACCCAAGATTAACCGGCTCTGAGAATTCAGAATTCATTAACCGACGAATTCCCTCAACGCATTCATCGACAATCAGGAATGAACGGGTTTGAAGACCGTCGCCCCAAATTTCGATTGACTCCCCATCGTTAGCCAAAGCCACCTTTCGACAAACTGCAGCAGGCGCTTTCTCACGGCCGCCATCCCAGGTACCTTGCGGCCCAAATATGTTATGAAACCGGGCAATGCGGGCTTCAATACCATGATTTTTCTGGTATGCAAGAAACAGTCGCTCCGAAAATAACTTCTCCCATCCATATTCACTATCAGGTGCAGCTGGATATGCCGAATCTTCGGAACATTTTGGATTGTCAGGATCAAGCTGATTATATTCAGGGTACATACAGGCTGATGAAGAGTAAAATACTCGTCGAACTCCCTCATTCTTAGCAGCTTCGAGGATATTAAGATTGCATAGGACCGAGTTATGCATGATAGCGGCATCGTTAGTTCCTGTAAAAACAAACCCTGCCCCGCCCATATCAGCTGCTAATTGATATATTTCGTCAAGGTCTGCAGTAACAACAGCATTAGCGACATTAGGGTCTCTCAAATCCCCAAGAATGAATTCATCAGCGTTGTTATTATCGTATTCATTCTCTTTTATATCAACTCCTCGCACCCAATACCCTTCAGCTTTTAATCGGTTAACGAGATGCCCACCAATGAAACCGCCAGCTCCACAGACAAGTGCTTTTTTCATGATTACTTGTTTAATTTCCTAAATTTTCACCATAAATATCGACATAAATCAGTTAATCACAATTATTTAAAAGCTACTTTTGACCTTTGGTATACAAATAGCTATGTTTTGTTGATTAAATAGAATTGGTAATTGTATAGAACTTAATTAACCCTAAAGTGATGTGTTTATAAAAATAGCATCCTGTTGAACAATTTTATCATTGATTGGGCTAATTAATTGATCAAATGAGCCTGAATATTGGAAGCCTAGTTTTACCATTTTGTTGTATATATCTCCAAAAAGGGGCTGATCTTCATACAATATTTCAAATGAAGTTTCTAGAATTATAACCTTAGCTTTTTTTAAGGTTTTTTCAGCACCAGCTATAACTTTACTTTCATAACCTTGCACATCAAGTTTTACTAAAAAATTATCTTTTATATCTAAATTTTTTGCGTATTCATCCAACTTCACAAC
Source organism: Spirosoma profusum (assembly GCF_014699005.1). GTDB lineage: Bacteria > Bacteroidota > Bacteroidia > Cytophagales > Spirosomataceae > Spirosoma > Spirosoma profusum. The sequence continues at coordinate 218,455 of NZ_JACWZY010000002.1, read as the reverse complement.
GGGAACCTGAGTTGTTTGAACAGATTTTGTATTCGAAAAATGCTTAACGTGATTTTCAGCAATTTTCAACAATGAAGATGATGGGGAATACTCATTACGTTCAAACGAAATCTCGCCAACATCATCACCTAATGCATAATTATGAGCCGTAATAGTTGGAAATAATTCTGTTACCTTTTCTAATTGAACATAGCAATCAGGAAGTGGCTCAAACGAGTGAATTTTAGCCTCGGGAAATGCCAGTGCGAAAACAATAGCGGATTGGCCGGTATTTGCACCGATATCAAGTATAGTATCGAATCTAAAATCTGCGAACCATTTTTGTTTAAACTGTAAATATTTTTTATAATCAAACTCATACTTTCGCCAACGGCTCAGACTAGGGTTATTTAAAAAAAATATTAACCTCTCAATCTTGTCTATATATTTTTCCATTTGTAATATTTCGCTTTCAACTTCTGTTGAGTTTGTTCAACTATTTTAGTTGGAAGAGCCCTTATCAACAAGAACATACATAATAAGAATATGAACATTCTAATATATAATTCATTGTAATATAGTGACCCAAAGGACAAAATTAAGGATAGAAACCCAAAAATGTATATCCTTATGACATAAATAAGCGAAAATGACACTGCGCGATAGCCGTATACAAGACAAAATAGAGTCAACCAGAATCCTATATTCCCAATGGCTGCGCCTAAAATTCCTATTTGCATGGTTAATAGGTAAATCAGAATTAATGTTACTATACCAGAAATCAGAATTATAATTGTATTTAGTGCTTGTTTAAATACGCCAAATAAAATGTAATAACCAACAGCGTTGAAGGAATACACGGCATAAATACCGGCCAAAGTAGGTAGTATTAATGAAGCATTTTCGTAGTTGGATATGTTTCCAAGAATTAGTAAATTAATCTCTACTGAAAAGCAAATTATGGTAATTGCTGAGGCAACAGATATAAATACGTTAAGATAGACTGTATTGGATATCGTCTGATTTAGTAAGTGCGTATCGTCTACAACATCTTTTGATTTTATATAGGAAGATAAGGGTTGAGCAGGTAATGCAGATATATTATTTATCTGAGTAGTTATTGAGGTCGCAGCAGCATATATACCTGTCAGTTCAGAGCCGAGTAATCGGCCAATTAATAGACGATCTCCCTGTGTAAATAAGGCTGCACCTAATGAGCTTGGCCATATTGAGCTACAATACGATAGCACTTTTTTGATTTCAGCCCCAGACCACGAAAATAGACTACTGAAACTGGTATAAAATTTACTTTTTGATGTATAAGCAATATGCATAATTAACCCTAATACCATAATAAAAAATTGCCATATAAATATTCCGGTGAGTGAATGAGTATATCCAGCAATAAATATAGAGCCAATATAAAATAATAGATTGTAAACTGTTGTAATCAGATTTTGAGCATCATATCGGTTATACGCCTGCTCCAGGCCTATAAAGAATTGATGCGGAATTCTGAAGATGGTTGTGAGAGAGGTTATCTTAAGTAAAAAACTGACTTGTTCCTGCTGCTCTGGAGAAAACGAAATTAAAAACACCTGCACGAAATATGAGGACAGATAGATTAAGCAGCCTAGCACTAAACCTAACATCATTGTGACCCAGAAACATGCACCTAGTACCTTTTTATTGGGGTTGTCGGCCACGTGAACCGTTGTGGATATACTAATACTCCACTCAGCTAACGAGATAACAATTGTTATAGCATTGACTATTGAATATAAACCAAATAAACTTACCCCTAAAGCTTTCACTAGCAGAGGGATAGAGATCGTAGCTACTATTAGCCTTACAACACCTCCAAGGAGATTAAAGAAACTACTTTTAAACATTAATAATGGCTTAACTAATTCAACAGGCAAAAACTTAGTTCAATCAACTTCAATTTCATGTTGCTATCGATTATGCTTTTGCAAATACATAGATGAAGTATTATCCACAGACTAGATTTATTTATTATATTTCTGCAAGCATTTTCTCTTCTACCATCATTCGTCCCACATCTTCCATACTGCACCGGGCTTCCCAATTCAACTGCTTTTTAGCTTTAGCCGGATTAGCATATCCCTCAGCGATATCTGTTGGGCGAAAAAAAGATGGATCAGTTTGCACATGCTGCCGCCAGTCAAGTTCAACTGCTTCAAAAACGACCTGTATAAACCTGCTTAGTTTATGCGTTTTACCAGTAGCAATGACGTAATCATCGGCATTTTGCTGTTGTAACATGAGCCACATAGCTTCCACATATTCGGGAGCCCACCCCCAGTCGCGAGCGATGTCGATATTTCCTAGTGTAAGCGTTTCACGGCTCCCTTTGGCTATACGGCAGGCAGCTGCCACAATCTTTTGCGTAACAAATCTTTCGGGTCGTAAAGGCGATTCATGATTGAATAAAATGCCTGTGCTAGCATAAATTTGATAAGCCTCCCTGTAATTAGCTACCTGCCAGAAAGCAGCCGCTTTAGCTACACCATAGGGGCTGCGCGGGCGAAAAGGTGTTTGCTCATCGGCCGGTACGTTACCAGTATCGCCAAAACATTCGCTTGATCCTGCGTTATAAAAACGAATGGGTAGTCCTGTAAAACGTATAGCTTCCAGCAAATTTAACGTACCAACACTGATACTTTCGAGCGTCTCTACAGGTTGTTCAAAGGATAAACCTACTGAACTCTGACCGGCCAGATTATAAATTTCATCGGGTTTAGCACGTTGTAAGGTTTGAAGTACAGAGCGAAAGTCGTTTATACTAATGGAAACCCGTTTTACATCATCATAAATACCAAGCCGCTTCAGATTGCCAAAGGATGACATCTGTGCATCGCGGGATGCTCCAAACACAGTGTACCCTTTATTAAGGAGAAGTTTAGCCAGATAAGCGCCATCCTGACCAGATACACCACATATTAATGCTTTCTTCACAGAGTCATTTATCTAGATATACTATCACCTGTCTTCCTCCATAGTACAGGATTGATAAAAATAGCCCTACAAACCCAAAGACTAAAATTAGTACACTCCGTTTAGGGCCACTCTTTTTTAAGGGTACTCTGGCAGGTTCTAACAACTTAAATACAGGAGCATCTTCAGCAACCTTAATTTTGGCCTGCTCCAGCTGTTTGGAAAGATCACCAAAGACACCCTGAGCCAGTATGTAATCGGCTTGTAATCGCTGCTCTTCAATCTTAGCCGTATTTAAATACAAGCTTCGATTCTGATCACGAAACTTAGAAAGGGCATACTCAGCCAATTGATACCTGCTTTTTGCTTCACTCAATCTACTTTCTAAAAAAAGAACCTGACTCCTGGCCTTTTCCGTCCTGTAACCCGAAATGTATTCCGTTAGGTAATCCAACGACAGTTTAGCTACTGTAGCCGCAACGATTGGGTCTGTCCACGTAGTGGTTACCTGGATCTTACCCGTTTTTTTGTCATAGGTTCCAGCCACAGATTCGTGTACTACCAATACAAGGTTCTCCTGTTTTTTAGTAATCACTAACGGTTTACTTTTAGTAACTGGCAAAGCTGCCTCTGCTTTACCCGGATCTTCAGAATTAAATAAGCTTCCCAGCCAGGAAGGTTTGTTCACCTCATTGATAAACTGCTCCAGTGAGGTCTCTTTTCCAAAAAGTTTTGAATAAACAGGCTGCTTCAGAAGGTGAAGCGCGAAAGGAACACTTTGTAGTACGTCCGGATAAACATCTGGTCGAATGGCGTCTGTACCAGCCGACGCCCCGGAACCTATGTCAATTCCAGCCAAACCGGCAAGTGAACTTAAGTTCCCTAAATTTCCTGCTTTAGTCTGAATTTCAGGCAATACGGTTGTTTGGGAAGTATATACGTTCTGCTTGGAGAAAGCATATACTATTCCAATAACTAAACCAATCCCCGCCCATAATATTATCTTCAGGCGGTTACTTTTCAAAAAATTTAGGATGTCACCCAGTCGAATTTCCAATTCGTCTCCGTTACTTTTTTCCTTTTGGTGACTTTCAGTAACTGACATGTTAAAACTAATTACGTATGCTTAACGAATGATTACATTGATAAGCGCAATAGATACGGTTGCCAAAAGCGATAAGATACCGATACGTTCAGCCGATGTTAATCGGTTGGTATCAAGCGGCTTGAAAGGGACAACAACAGTCGAACCGGGTTCGACTTTAGGTCTTGATTTAAAGAAAAGAAAATTATGGGTACGGTCTTTCCGGCCGTTCGGGTAAATAATGTAAGCTTTCGATTTCCGCGCATTATCGGTGAAACCGCCTGCTTCAGAAATATAATCCTCAAAATCATAATCCGCTTTGTAACTGACAGATGATGGGTTTAAGACCCCCCCCTGCACTGATATTATTTCGGAACGACGGGGAATAAAAAGGGTATCGCCGTCATTTACCAACAAATTTTCTTCCACATTTGGGTTATCCAGAACGTAGCGTAAGTCACTCCCGATTACCTGTCCCTGACGACGATATTGAGCACCCGGCATGTAGGCACCCGGTTTCAGACCTCCCGCCCGCTGGATAAGGTCGTTGATACGTTCCTGTCGATTGGAAATGGCATAATTCCCCGGTTGCATCACTTCTCCACTAACATATACCTGTCGCTGTAGCTCGTAGTTCGGAGATGTTCGTACATAAACGATATCAAAAGGCTGTAATCGAAAACCAGTTGCGTTTTCTAACGAATTTGTCGATGGAGATTCTAATGGGCTGATTTCAAGGTTACGACTGACGGCAAATCGATACATTTCAAGGATCGTCGACCGAACACCCGCCGAATCCTGTCGGATACGCCGGGCGACTTCAATCAAATTTGGTTTGGCCCCTTCCTCAAAACCACCTGCCTTAGCGATCAGATCGGCTACACTCATGTTGGCCACAAATTCAACCGTATCGGGCTTATTCACGGCGCCCTGAATCGTTACGTAGTAATCTTCGCGCAGGTTTCGAATAGACAGAATAGACAAACTATCCTGACGCATCAGCGGAATATCGGCAATCTGGCCCGCCATTAATTTGCCCAGATCAAAGGAAAGATTCTCCCGATCCATATCAGGTCGTTCGCGGGTGATTGTAGCCCTGTTCATGAACGCATCCTTCCGCAAACCCTCGGCCCGGTTGATGAGTTGACGTACCGTTTCTAATCCTGGCTCGAGCGCATAGTCGCCGGGGCGCATAACGGCCCCGCTCACCTGAATCCGGTTCTCATACCGATCCAGAATCTTTCCTACGAAATATTTATCGCCACGTTGGGGTGCGAACGTAGCAACCTGCTCTTCAGTGATGTTAATGATACGTCGCTCACGGTTGGTGTTACGTCGCAACGTAATGGAAGCGCGGTACGCATCATCACCAAAACCACCGGCAAAGGCCAACAAGGTTTTTAGGGTTTCGCCAGGCAGCAATTCAAAAATAGCCGGTCGACGTACTTGCCCGGTTAATTCCACACGTGTATCATAGTCGGCTACGCGAATGACATCCTGATCCTGCAAGCGGATATTATCGCGTTGGTCAGCCCGTAAAATGTAATCGTACAGATCAATGGTACGTATAATCCGATTCCCCCGAATGATATTTATTTTACGAAACGAACCTGTTTCCGGATTTGGACCACCCGCTAGATAAAGCGCGTTGAAGGCTGAGCCGAGCGATGAGATGGTATACGTACCAGGCCGAACAACTTCACCAACCAACGTAACACGGATACTGCGAATATTGGTTAATGTCACATTGGCACTGGTACCACTACCGGCACGCCCTAAACCCTCATAGCCTCCCTGGCGCAATCGTTCGATGATACGTCGTTCGGCCTGTTCAATCGTGAGGCCACTCACAAAAATCGCCGGTATGTCTGGAACCTTTACCGTACCGTCGGGGCTAACTTTTAGCTGATATTCGCCGGTCGATGCTCCAGAAATATCAATTCGAATTTCGTCATCGGGTCCTACTACGTAGTTGCGTGGGGTAGCAATCCGTAAGTTCGGCTCAAATGACAAATTGGCATTTTCGAACAATGAAGCCCCAAACACACGCAATTTTCGGCTTGTGTCGCGCCGTGCGGTATTTAGTGAATCCTGACGGCTGGATAAATCATCGGGTAACGTTCGACCAGTTGTTTTAGGGTCAACTGAAGTCAGATTTTGGGGCCGGGACGACTTTGTACGTAAATCACGAATACGTCGGCGCATTTTAGCGATGTCGTCCAACGTATAACCCTGAGACATAGCGGCTTGTTCAATCTGCGCTTCACTAAGGCCACTGGATTGTGCCCGCTTGTAAAAGTTTTCCACCTCTTCATCGCTTAACTGATCTACTCGGGAACGGGGTACCTGGGCCGAAACCTGATACGATCCGAGTAGCATTACGAATAGCAAAAAAACGGCTTGATAATGACTGATATGGTGGAAAAAACGTGACAATTTGTCTTTAGTGCGCATGAATAATGGCTCTTGGGCCAAAATTTGAACTGCAAAAATAAAATGTTGAGACACAAAAGTAACGCATTCTCGTTAAAACATCATCCCTTTATGATTCTAGGGACCGTCTGTGAGAGGGGTTTTGCCTTGTAGTCCCGTTGTAAAGCACTAAATTTGTGAGAAAAACAGTCTTTATGATCAACCCATCATGATCCTTACCGGTTCATGACTTACTGACTGAAGATTATCACTAAAAGATCTTATGATTAATCTCATAGCCAAATTTTTCGGAACCAAATCACAGCGGGATATTAAAGAACTGCTTCCCTATGTTGAGAAGGTAAATGCCGAGTTCGTTCGCTTGAAAGATCTTTCGAACGATGAATTACGGCAAATTTCAGCTCAACTGAAGGCGCAGATTGCTGATGAATTGGCCGACATTGATAACCAGCTTATCGACCTCCGGGAGCAGGCTGGTCATCCCGATGTAGACGTCAACGAAAAGGAACGTCTCTTCAATCAGGTCGATAAACTTGAAGCCGACCGTAATACTGAACTGGAGCGCGTTCTGCTCGACATTCTCCCACAGGCCTTTGCGGTCGTGAAGGAAACGGCGCGTCGGTTCACGGAAAATGAACAACTAACCGTTACAGCCAATGACCTGGACCGGGCTATAGCCGCCCGTAAAAAGAACGTAGTGATTGATGGCGATCAGGCGCATTGGGCCAATAGCTGGGACGCGGCTGGCACGCTCATCAAGTGGGACATGGTACACTACGATGTTCAGATCATTGGCGGGGTTGTGCTGCACCAGGGTAAAATTGCTGAGATGGCCACCGGTGAAGGTAAAACACTGGTTGCTACGTTCCCGGCTTTCCTGAATGGGCTCGCGGGGCAGGGTGTGCACATCGTAACGGTCAACGATTATTTGGCTAAACGTGACTCCGAATGGATGGCCCCACTATTTGAGTTTCACGGCATGCGCGTCGATTGTATCGACAAACACCAGCCTAATTCTGAGCAACGGAAACAAGCCTACCTGGCCGACATTACGTATGGCACCAACAACGAATTTGGCTTCGATTACCTGCGCGATAACATGGCCCGCGAAACCGGTGAACTGGTTCAGCGCAAGCACCACTACGCCATGGTCGATGAGGTCGACTCCGTGTTGATTGACGATGCCCGAACACCGCTTATTATCAGCGGTCCGATACCGCGTGGCGATGAGCAGGATTATATTGAGCTAAAACCTCGTGTGTCGCGAGTCGTTGAAGCGCAGCGGAAACTGGTTTACGATTACCTGAACGACGCCAAACGGAAAATTGCCGCTGGCGATGAAAAAGAGGGTGGTTTGTCGCTGTTCCGGGCACACCGAGGTCTGCCAAAACATAAGCCGCTCATCAAGTTCTTGAGCGAAACCGGGAACAAGGCGCTTCTTCAACGTACCGAAGCGATTTATCTGGCCGAAAACCAGAAACTGATGCCCGAAGCGGATGCTCCTCTCTATTTCACGATTGACGAGCGCCACAACAGCATCGACCTAACCGAAAAAGGAATCGACTACATCACCGGTTCTGGCGAAGATCCAAACTTCTTCATCCTTCCTGACCTCTCTATCGATCTGAACGCGATCGAGAAAGATGGCAATTTGTCGGAGCAGGAAAGAATACTTCACAAGGAAGCCGTTATTCGCGACTACGCCGTTAAAACGCAACGTATCAATACGGTAAACCAGTTGCTGAAAGCTTACACGCTGTTCGAGAAAGAGACCGAATACGTTATCATGGACGGTAAGGTGAAAATTGTCGATGAGCAAACGGGACGTATCATGGAAGGGCGTCGGTGGTCGGACGGGTTACATCAGGCCGTTGAAGCCAAAGAGAACGTAAAGGTCGAAGACGCTACCCAGACGTACGCCACCGTTACGCTCCAGAACTACTTCCGGATGTATCACAAACGGGCGGGTATGACGGGTACGGCCGAAACGGAAGCGTCTGAGTTCTGGCAGATTTACAAAATGGACGTAGTAGTCGTTCCAACCAATCGTGCCATTAGCCGCAAAGACGAAGAAGATAAAGTATATCGGTCGGTTCGGGAGAAGTATAACGCCGTTGTGGAAGAAATCACGAGTCTGGTCGAAAAAGGACGTCCGGTGCTGGTCGGTACAACATCAGTTGAAAACTCCGAGTTACTGAGCCGGTTCCTGACGCTACGTAAAATTCCGCACCAGGTTCTGAACGCCAAATACCACCAGCGTGAAGCTGAAATTGTGGCAACGGCGGGTTTACCGGGTAATGTTACCATTGCTACCAACATGGCGGGTCGTGGTACTGACATTAAGCTGACGCCTGAATCGCGTGCCGCCGGTGGTCTGGCTATTATTGGTACTGAGCGTCACGAATCGCGTCGGGTCGACCGCCAGTTGCGTGGTCGTTCCGGCCGTCAGGGAGACCCCGGCACGTCGCAGTTCTTCGTGTCGCTCGAAGACAGCCTGATGCGGTTGTTCGGTTCAGAACGTATCGCGAAGGTCATGGACCGGATGGGTCTAGAAGAAGGCGAGGTAATTCAGCACTCGATGATTACCAAATCCATCGAACGTGCCCAGAAGAAAGTCGAGGAAAATAACTTTGGCATTCGGAAACGTCTGCTCGAATACGACGACGTAATGAATTACCAACGTGAAGCCATTTACAAACGTCGACGTAACGCCCTGTTTGGTGATCGGCTTCCGCTCGACATCGCCAATACGATGTACGACGTAGTGGAAGAAACCGTCAACAACGCCGAAGGCAATATCGAGGAAATAAAACTTCAGCTGCTGACCACGCTCGGTCTCTCGCCCGAATTGTCTGACAGTGACTTCAATCGCCTAAAAAAACCCGACCTGATTCGTCGTTTGTACGATGAGGCCGAAGCGCATTATCAGGAGAAAAACAACGCTATTGCCGAAAAAGCCTTGCCCGTTCTGACGCAAGTGCTACGTGAGCAGGGTCACCAGATTAAAAACATTGTGGTGCCATTTTCCGATGGTCTTCACGAATTGACGGTAGTTTCGGACTTGCAAAAAGCCGTCGATTCAGGTGCCCGCGAAATCGTGATGGAAATGGAGAAAGCCGTTACGTTGTCGGTCATCGACCAGGAGTGGAAGGAACACCTCCGCGAAATGGATGATTTGAAGCAATCGGTACAAAATGCTGTTTTTGAGCAAAAAGATCCACTGCTTATCTACAAATTTGAGTCGGTAGAGTTGTTCAAGCGGTTTTTGAACAAGGTGAATTTCGACACCATCAGCTTCCTGACCAAAGCCGATATTCCGGCCCAGGAACAGGAGGAAGTGCAGCAGGAGATTCGTCAGGCACCTGCCCAACGACGCCCGGAACCACAGCCGAAACTCCAGACCAACGCAGAAGATTTCAACGACGATCATCTGGCTAGTGGGCCCGAAGAGTATGCTCGTCGCATGGCCGAAAACAACGCCATGGGCGCTGGTTCGCCACCAATGCCGGCACAGCGTCAGGCTCCGGTACGTGTCGCTAAACTCGATCGTAACGCCCGCGTTAACGTTCAATACGTTGATGGATCGGTAAAACGCGATGTCAAGTTCAAAACGGTTGAAAACGACGTAATAAGCGGCAAAGCCATGCTTATTGATTAGTACGTTAATCCTAGTTTACCAAACGCCCGCTGACCGAAAAATTAGCGGGCGTTTTTGGTATAAAACACACGTAGTCAGCTTAATAAATAGACACTTTTTAGGCAGGCAATACGTTATCAACGTAGCATGAACAAAGTCTTTTTTTCGCTACTTTTCTTCGGTCTGATATCGGTTACGCCCCAGATTGACCCCATCCGACTTCGCTCCGAAAACTTACCGTTTACGCCCAAAGAATTTTACATCGCTACGGTTACCGACCAACGTACTGAACGCGGCCCTATCGCCCACCTGGCATTAGAAGTGAATAAGCCTGTTCAAGCGGTCGATCTGGAGAAAGGCCTGGCGGGTAGTTTTCAGCAATTTGTCAATCAAAGTCTGCGCCAAACAAAATCACTACGTCCTGTTGCTATGCGGGTGAAGCAGTGCCGCGTCAGCGAAAATGCAGCCGGAAATCGCGTAACAGGTGAGTTTAAGCTGGTTCTTGCTTTCGAGTTGTTGAGTAAAGATGATACCGGATCTGAAACCAGCACGCACCTGATGGACTATCAGGGCGGCACTAAGTATACGCGCCCGTTAGATCAGACAGGAGTCATTGAGTCTAGTATTCGACAAACACTGAGTGCTTCGCTACGTAGATTCAACGAATACATGAACCGTGAGAGTGGACGAAATGAGAAACTGGCAAAAAAACTTCAGGTTAACTTTATAGACGATACGCGCATTACCGACGATGATACGGTACAATATAACCCCGACCGTAAACTAACCTGGGCCGACTTCAAGGGCGAAGCCCGCAAGAGTAGCCACTATGCTGCTGAAGTTTTTACCAGCTTTTCGTATGAGGGTAAAAGCACGGTCAAAAATGGGGTTATAGTTTTGAACCTCAACGCGAAGGCGTATATGCTCAAAAACTCGTCGTGGGGCCGGGCGGATGCCAAAAACGCTTATGCCCTCAACCATGAGCAGCGCCATTTCGACATCACTAAAATTATTCTGGAGCGTTTCAAAAAGAAACTCAATCCCGATAGCCTGACGCTGGAAGATTACAACAGTATTGCTCAGTATCAGTTCATTGAAGCATATCGCGAACTAAATCGGATGCAGACGCAATACGACAACGAAACAAATCACAGCCTGAATCAGGCCGCACAGGAACGCTGGAATCAAAAAATTGACGCCGAGCTACGTAGCTTTGGCGTGATAAAATGAAAAAAATCCGCGTTCTGCATATCAGTACGGCCCACCAGCCGCAAGACCCACGTATCGTTTTTAAGCAATGCCAGACGCTTGCCGATGAATATGAGGTCTTTTGCGCCCTGCCAAACGCGGACCCATCCGTAGCTCCCGACATTCACTTTATCCGTCTCCCCTACTACCGACGCGTCATCTGGCGCATCCTGATTACCTGTCCGCTGATTCTGCTACGTTGCCTGCCGCTACGTCCGAAACTGGTACATATATACGTACCGGAGTTTGTCCCTTTTGCGTATGCGTTTAGGCTGTTAGGCGCTCAGATCATTTATGAGGTTCAGGAAAATCTGCATAAAAAAATGCACCTGAAAACTATTAACAAAGGCCGTTTTCTTCAGAAAGCATTTTTGTGGTTCGATCATCTGGCCCGGCAAAATTTCTACCTTATTTTCACCGAACACGGCTATCTCAGTACGTATTCGCAACTGGCGAAACCGCACGTAGTGATTTATAATTTCCCGCTATTGTCGTTTCTGGAGCCGTTTCGTCGGCCATATGGCCCGAATCCGACACATCCTTCGTTCTTTTACATTGGCTGGCTTAGTTTCGAAAGAGCGATTGATACGTTAATAAAAGGGGCGGCTCTCCTAAAAGTCAGTCATCCGAACGTAGCGGTTCATTTGTTTGGACAATGTATCTTTACGGCCGAACTCCTGGAGGCTATTCCAGACTACGCTGCTGTGCGCGATTCGATACATTTTTACGGGTATACTGATCAGCGACTGGCTTTTCCAAAGTCGGCTGGCGCTACGGCAGGACTGGCTTTGCTTAAACCCGTTGGCGATTATCCCGAATCCTATCCAACCAAACTGTTTGAATATATGGCATTGGGACTGCCCGTCGTTACGTCCGATTTTCCGCTTTATCAGGACGTAGTGGAACGGCATCGCTGTGGTTTTTGTATATCGCCGTATGAACCTCAGCAATTGGCCGACGCCCTTACGTATCTGATTGAGCATCCTGACGAAGCTCAAAACATGGGTGAACGAGGGCAACGAGCTGTTGAGGAACACTATAATTGGCGTACAGAAGCCGAAAAATTGCTTCTTTTTTATAAACGAATACTCTATCGGAATTAGAATAACGTATCAAATTAGACATATCCAATACATTATGGTATTGTTCTAATGTTTAATACTACGTTTTCCCGGAAGGATTTAACTTTAGGCACTAATTACGGGTTATACTCGTGTTAGTCCCAATTTATTTGGTCTGATGTATATACACGCGGTAAGCCATTATTTGCCCGAACAGATAGTTGGCAACGAACATTTTACCCAGCTCAACGGACTTTCAAGTGACTGGATTATTGAGCGTACGGGAATTGTGGAGCGACGCAAAGCCGCTCCCGGCGAGAATACTAATACAATGACGCTTGAAGTTGTCCGGAAACTTCAGGAAAAAGTCGACTTATCTACAATTGATCTGATTGTTGGCGCTACGTATACACCCTACGATACAATTGTTTCTCTGGCCCACGAAGCGCAACATTATCTAGGTATTCCTGACATACCGGTTATTTCAGTCTCTACGGCCTGTTCGTCCCTCCTTAACGCAATTGAATTGGTAGAAGGGTATTTTGCGCTCAACAAAGCCAGTCGGGCGCTGGTCATTGTAGCCGAACACAATACGTTGTATTATAATGAACAGGACACGGTTTCGGGCCACCTCTGGGGCGATGGAGCGGCTGCGCTACTCATCACCAAAGAACGACAAAGCGACGCTGATTTCGCGATAAAGTCTCTCCTGACGGGTGGAGCAGCTCACACGCCCAAGGCCACAACGGGCGTGATGATGAAACCCGCAGATGGTGGCGTAACGATGCCGCATGGACGCGATGTTTTCATTAATGCCTGCCAGTACATGCCCAAGGCGAGCTTACAGGCCATCGAACGTTGCGGCCTCACGTTGGCCGATGTCGATTACATCTTACCGCACCAGGCTAACTTACGTATCTCACGTAACGTAATGAACACGCTCGGTCTGCCCGAAGAAAAGCTGATTTCCAACATACAGCGATACGGTAACACAGGTTGCGCCGGTTGCGCGATTGCCCTCTCCGAACAATGGGATACGTTCCAGAAAGGCCAACGTATTGTCATTACCGTATTCGGTGGCGGCTACTCATACGGAGCCATGCTGGTGGAAGTTTAAAAGTGTAGAGACAAGGCATGCCTTGTCTCTACGATTGCTACTGCGCATCCGCGCGCCAGATATTGTTTTTGCTGTTAATGTCGGGGAGTTTCTGGTCGGGGTCTATTACAACTGACTTCAAAGAAGACGTTGAGTTGTACTTGAACGTCCAGCCGGCACCGCGCTGCCATACTTCGATTGGCAGATTGATACGTCCTTTTTTGCCGTTTGATTCAGTCACTTCGATTGTGACTGGCATCGCCATTTTCTCCAGATTATCAATGGAAATCAGCGAACCGTTGGCTGGTGAACCATCCACGTATTTCACGCCTTGTACGCTCTGATCCAGTTTCCAGGTTTCGTAGAAGTAGCCGCGCCAGAACCAGCCTAAATCTTCACCGGCACCATCTTCCATGCTGCGGAAAAAGTCGTAAGGGGTTGGATGCTTGAATGCCCAGCGTTGTACGTAATTCTTAAACGCAAAATCAAACCGATCGGGACCGAGTACTACGTCACGTAGCAGTTTCAACCCGATACCCGGTTTGAAATAAGCAAGTATTCCCAGCACCCGTGCCTGTTGCACATCAGGAATGGTCATGATGGGTTCGGCTGGTGCAAACAGAGCTGGAGCCAGATCGTGCATGGTGCCTTTTTCCCGATTGTACTCACCTTTATTGAAATTTGCCGTCGATAAGCCGTTGATGAACGTATTGAATCCCTCGTCCATCCAGGGGAATTTTCGTTCGTTATTCCCCACAATCATTGGGAACCAGTTGTGCCCGAATTCGTGGTCGGTTACGCCCCAAAGTGCATCTTTTTTATCACGGTGATCGCAAAAAATAATACCCGGATATTCCATGCCCCCCACAATGCCCGCTACGTTCGTAGCAACTGGGTAGCTGTACTCGTACAGGTATTTCGAATAGAATTCGATACAGCCTTTAACATACTCCGTCGAACGGCCCCATGAATCGTTGGTGGCACTTTCTACCGGGTAAACGGATTGGGCGAGCGACGTTTGACCACTTGGCAAATTAATTTTGGCGGCATCCCAGACAAAACTGCGCGACGACGCCCACGCTACGTCGCGGCTGTTCTGGCACCGGAATTTCCAGGTCAACGTACCCGATTTTTTCGGGCGCGAATCTGGATTCGTCACTTCATCTTTCCCACGAATAATAACGGTACTATTGCTCTGACGGGCCTGTGCCAATCGTTTTACCTGCTCAGCCGTCAGTACGTCGTTTGGATTTAGTAACTCGCCGGAGCCAACCACAATGTGATCCCAGGGAGCGGTGATGCTGTATTCATAATCGCCATAATCCAGGTAAAACTCGCCGGCGCCCAGATACGGTAATACGTTCCAGCCTTCAATATCATCGTATACACACATACGCGGATACCATTGGGCGATTTCGTAAATAATACCGTCTTTGCGTCGAAGCTGGCCCATCCGGTCGGAGCCGTATTCTGGAATTTTAAAGGAGAATTCCATTTTCACTTTCACTACGTCGCCATTAGCCTTCACGGGCGTGCTCAGACGCACCTGCATACGGGTGTCGGTGATTTCATAGCTGGTTTTCGCAAAACCACCCTTCCCCTGATCAACCTGGACGTTCGAGATGGTCAAACCACCTGCGAAACCCAGATTACCAAACCGTCCGCCCGTTGTAGGCGTCGTTTTGGCGGCCCGCGACGTATCACTAAAGGCATTCTGGTCGAGCTGGAGCCATAAGTAAGGCAGTGTTTCGGGTGAGTTATTTTTATACGTAATGGTCACCTCACCGGCAACCGTTTTCTGCTGCTCATCTAACGTAACGGCAATTTGGTAATCAGAACGGTTTTGCCAGTAGCGAGGGCCCGGTGCTCCACTACCCGTCCGATAATCATTGCCCGGTTGCATGTTAAACAACGGGTGAAATAACGCGAGTGGGTCGTATTTAGAATTGGCAGGAACTGAATTAGTTTGTGCAAAGGCCGTAAAACAAAGCAGAAATAAGCCCGGCCAGAGGATGTGTTTTTTCATGAAAAATAAACAGGTGATACGTTACGATGGCTATATAACCTCGTAAAAGGCAGAATGATACGTACTAATTAAACTATTACAAATAACGCTAGAAAGGAGCGAAACTGGATAATACTTACAGATGCAATTGCCAATCGACACCATGATGAACAACCAAAAAGGCAAACAAGCCAATCCAGAGCACATCGACAAAGTGCCAATAGAGTACAATCATCTTTATTTTCAACCGATTCGGCGGATTTACACTATATACAAACGAGTCGATATAAGGTCGGCGACGTAGTGCTTCGGCCAGGACAATCGCCAGAAAAATCAGACCGATCAGAATATGTAACAGATGGATTCCGGAAATAATATAAACGAATCCACCCGCCGGATTACCCTCCAGGCCTATACCCGCCTGAATCATCTGATACCAACCCCACCCCTGTAGCAGGATAAACAACGTACCAAGCACAAACGTAGTGACCATGTTGGTACGATATGAGCCAAACCGCTCGTGACGAAACGCCTGATGAGCCGTGTGCAACGTAAAACTGCTTAAGAGAATAACGAAGGTACTGGCCAGAAAAACGTTCGGTAGTTTTATATCGGCCCACCCCGAACCGGCCCGACGAATTACATAGGCCACCAGTAACATAGTAAACAGCATCACGCTGCTGGCAATACCCAGCCAGACCATAAACCGGAACGGTTCCCGTCGTTTCGTGATGAAGTTACTCATGGTAAGTCGAAAGGCCCCGACAGGCTCCGACTGTCAGTTGTAGCTATTTAATTAGTCGCTGTTGCGACTCCGACAGCCGGAGCCTGTCGGGGCCTTTCGACTCACATTAACTTTCCCTGCCAAACGTTGTAGTTCTGAAATTGGTTTGGCGTGACAATTGGCGCGTTAAAAATGCCATATACTGTCGAGCCGGAACCGCTCATGCTGGTATAGACGGCCCCAATTTTATACAGTTGATCCTTTATCTGCCGCAAGATCGGATATTTAGGAAACAGACTATCTTCAAAATCATTATGGATGGTATTACGCCAGGACGTAATGGGAGCTTGCAATTGGTCAAGCAGTGCTTGCTCTGGTTGATGTGGCTTTACGCCCGCATATGCTTCAGCCGTTGAAATAGCCAGATTTGGGTACACCAGCAGGATATAATAGCCAGTCAGATCAACCGCAATTTCTGAAAACACATCGCCCTTTTCAGTACAATAAAGGGGCCGATTTTGAATAAAGAAGGCGCAGTCGCTACCTAATAGACGCGCGTAATCTTCCAGTTGCGCAATACTCAATCCGAGCGAAAAGCGTTCGTTCAGCGCTTTAAGTGTAAACGCTGCGTCCGCCGAGCCACCGCCTAACCCCGCACCAATCGGAATAATTTTGTGGAGATGAATCTGTACGGGCGGTACGTCGAAATCACGCCGAAGCAGTTCGTAAGCCCTAGCACAAAGATTGTCAGTGGCATTACCCGGAATCGGCAAGCCACTATTACTAAAGTCAAACGTATCACTCGGCACTATGTCCAGTACGTCGCCCCAGCCAACGGGATAAAAGCAAGATTGCAGATTGTGAAAACCATCGGTACGCTTTTCGGTGATACGTAGTCCGAGGTTGATTTTGCAGGTAGGGAAGGAGAGCAAAGAATGATGAATGATGAATGATGAATGATGAATGATGACGTAGCTCTGCCCTGTGCAGCACTACGTCAACTCTTACGGGTAAACGCGATGAAAGGCAATATCATTCATCATTCATCATCACTTTATCTCCACAACTCTAAATTCAGTACGTCGGTTGCGTTGGTGTTCGGCTTCGGTGCAAATGACGCCGTCTGTGCAGTTATTCACCAGTTGAGATTCGCCCATGCCTTTAGCTGTCACTCGCCGACGGCTAATTCCTTTCGAAACCAGGTAATTTGCCACGGCTTTAGCTCGCTGGGTCGATAAAATCCGATTGTGCTCTGCCTCGCCCCGGCTATCCGTATGCGATCTGACTTCGACTACCAGCGATGGATATTTCTGCATCGTTGCCACCACTCTATCCAGTTCACGGGCGGCATCGGGTCGGAGGCTGGAGCGGTCGAGGTCGTAGTAAATATTATCGATAGTTACTACGTCGCCCACACTGAGCATCCGCAAATCAGCAGCAACTTCTTTCGGTTTCGCCTTTTTGGCAATACGTTTTATCTTGTTCGTGTTCGTTCCGAAAGTCGGCTTCGACGCAACGAGCGTATAATCGCAGCCTTCTATAATGTCGAAACTATACCGGCCATCGGCACCCGTCACGAATTCGCGTTGGGTACGGTCGCATTCGTTGCGTAGACGTACCGTTACACCTTCAATCGGCTTACGGTCACGTTCGCTGACAACAACGCCACTGATACGTGAGCGCGTGAGTTCTGACGCGGCTGCGGACCGATCTGGCAGACTATCAGCCGAAATCGTATCCATCACAACGGTAGGTTTGAGAAGACCAATCTCAAGTCGGCTGGGTTGATCATCCGTTACAGCTCGCGTCGTAAACCCGACGGTGCTGTTAATATAGCCATCCCGGCTAGCCTGGAACGTAAAGGAATTGTCGCCCTGTAGGCAGAGTCGCAGATATCCATTGGCATCGCTGGTCAATGTTCGGTCAGCTCGCCCTTCCTCCTTCGATTTTATCACAACCGTAACACTATCGAGAGCCATATCGGTATTGGTATCGTAAAGCCGGACGGTTAAATCCCGACAGCCAAAAAGCGAGCTTTCTCGTACGAATCGGTAAATATCATCGTTGCCATCTTTCCGGTTGCTACTGAAATAACCGCCCCCCCGATTAGCATCGGTGATAAACCCAAAATCGTCCTGCGGAGAGTTGATTGGCGCATCCAAATGATCGACTGTACCGACCGTTACGCCATTCTGCAACGTAGCGAAATAGACATCCAAAGCACCCAAACCCTTCCGGCCATCCGACGAGAAGTATAGATTGCCATTATCGTCAATATAGGGAAACAGTTCGTTACCTTTTGTGTTAATACCATCACCCAAATTAGTTGGCCGACTCCATTTTCCGTTCTGGAAACGGGTTACGTACAGGTCGGTTCCACCAAATCCGCCGGGCATATCAGAGGCAAAATAAAGAAGCTGCTCATCCCGGCTTAACGTTGGGTGTCCTACCGAATATTCGTCGCTGTTAAAGGGTAATTCAACAATATCAGTCCAGGAGCCATTCTGCTGGCGAGCCGTGTAGAGTTTAAGTTTATTGATACCTTCGCTGCTGGAACCGGCCTTCCCGCCGTTATAGTTATTCCGGGTGAAAATAATCTGCGAACCGTCTTCCGTGAACGTAGCAGGACCTTCGTGATATTTAGTATTGAGTGTTTTACTGAACCTAGCTACCGGATTTATCGGCCGATCTTCATACCCTAATCCCTCCGATACGTTGATACCCACGGCAAAGTTGGGAACCGTTCGCGAATCGTTGGCTGTCGGCCGGCTGTAGGCGTCGCTGCCCATGCGCCGTCCGGAGCGAGCATTGTTATCCGGGCCAGGAATTACACTGCCATCG
Source organism: Spirosoma profusum (assembly GCF_014699005.1). Lineage (GTDB taxonomy): Bacteria > Bacteroidota > Bacteroidia > Cytophagales > Spirosomataceae > Spirosoma > Spirosoma profusum. The sequence continues at coordinate 199,389 of NZ_JACWZY010000002.1, read as the reverse complement.
GCATTGATGATATTCTTGACTTTTAGCTCGTTCCGGTTTGGAATGTAGAACAAATCCAGGTAGCCGGAGCCACCCCCACCGCCCGTTGTTTCAATGGCCGAACCACCTTTTTTACCTGCTACGTAGACCAGGCCATCCCGATAATAAGCCGGACTAAATTCTTCATTAGACGTATTTAGGCCAAGATATTCCAGTCGATACCGCACGGGTTCTTTCCTGCCTCCTACGTTGTTGAGCGGAGCTAATGGCAGCCGTGGTCCAGGTTCTTTTTCCTTTAGCTGGCTGTATCGGTCATACTGTTTCTGCGCTTCCTGAAACTTACCGTTTGTAGCTAAAATCTGAGCAAACTGAAGCACTTGTTGGGTTGTTTCGCTCAGGTCGCTGGCAAGGGCTTCGCGGTAATAGCGCTCAGCTTTTGTTCCGTCACCAACCTGCTGGAACGCATACGAGAGTTTAACCTGAGCGGCTGCTTTCTGGGCTTTCGTCAGTTGATCGGCCTGTTCAGTCAGCAGTTGCGAATAGGCTTCAATGGCGCGGCCATATGCTTTGTAGTTAAGCATACGTTCAGCCTGCTGCAACAACGAATCGGCCTGTGCCCAAGCCGACGTGCAGCTTAGCCATAGGAATCCCAGTAAAAACAACCTTGTCAAAATCTTACTCATCGGTATGTGGCTTACCTTGCTTGCGGCAACTCATCTACGCTCATTCGGCAAACGAATTTGCCCTGAATTCATTGCTGAGAAATTATTTGAGTAATCGCTCTGGCCCGTAAGGACGGTCACAAACGCTAACTCAAACAGTTTCTAAAACTTATCGTACCAACGTCAGGAACCGGACATATTCGCGTCCATCATTTAGACGTATTTGGTAGTAATAAGTACCGTCGGGAAGGGCTTGTTTTGCATCAGAAGTTTTTAAGCCCCGATTCGCCGTCCCATCCCAGTCATTCTTATAATCATTGCTCTGGTAAACAAGTTGCCCCCAGCGATTGTACACTTCCAGTTGAACTGTACTACCCTGCGGGAGCCGTTGAATCACAAATCGATCGTTAATACCATCGTCGTTTGGTGAAAACCCTTCGGGAATGAATACGGTTTCGGTTTCCTCCGAACGTATCGAATGAAGCGTTACCAGCGTGGGTTCTGCGTTATCGGCGGGATTACCGTTCCGGTCAGGATCGGCTTCGGTTCCGTTAGTCGAGTAATCCTGATACGTAGCACCATTCGCGTCCAGCGCCTTAACTATTCCCGTATTGGCAAATGTCAACGTACTGGCCTGACTCACATCCAGACGTATCGTCAGCCACGCATGAGCCTGTGCGCCAGCCTCTAAAGTACCATTCTGCACCAGCAACGTATCGTTTCCGCGGCCGGAATACGTAGCATTAGCAGTCAGATTGTCATCAGTTCGGACGTTCACCGAGTGAATCTGTGCCCCCACACTTGTAAAAGCGGATTCCAGATCATCCGAAATCTGTACGTTCGTTTGGGTGTTATTCCCAAAATTGTGGGTGGTAAACTGATACGTTAATTCGACAAAACGAGTTCCGCTTTCCGTAACCCAGACAGGCTCACTTATTTTTTTGCTGAGGCCAATCAAATTACGTAACGGAGCGGCTACAACCTGTTTCGCCACAGCCGCCACACAGGGACCATTGCCATCGGGATCGGACGTAGCGACGGTGAACAATGTAGTGCCCCGCTGCCGATCAGTTTCTGAAAGTAAATACCGAGCCGTTGCGTCGGAATTGGTAAATAAGCCACCGCCGTCACTTTGCCAGCTAACCGTTGTGGCGGAACCACCCAATTGAGCCTGCAACTGAATAACACCTTTTTCCCAGTTAACTGAATCAAGCCGAATGGCAACTGTTGGCGGATTACTCAGACAAGGCGCAATAGCTTGCAGACAGTTTCCGATAGCAACCTTTACTGCTGTCGGCTCTGTAAAACAGCCCTGAGCGTTACGTCCAGCCAGATAATACGTACCAGCCAGCACGGCCCCCGGCGATTGAACCTGCGTTGCACTGAGGTTTGGGCTGGTTAAGAATCGATACGTTGTTATGCCGTTTACTGCATTTGTGGCCAGAATGGCTTTCGATAAATCGGCCGTCTGGTATGGACAGGCATTGGAAAGGGTTGGTACTACGTCCAATTTCTGTGCTGCCGAACGTACAGTTATAGTGGTTATTGATGAACTGTCGCTCTGACAGGAACCTAACTGACAAACAGTGCGATACGTAGTAGCCTGATAAGGTGTTACGTTGCGGACCAGACCTGTTGCGCCATCTGACCAACGTACTGAACCTGAACAGCCCGAAGCAGTAAGTGTTACGTTTTGTCCGGCGCAAATCTCACGCTGGCTGGCGATAATTGTAGGTATTGTTGGTAAAGCAGCCTGGATGGATACAGGTTTCGAAGGATTGCTGACACAGTTATTCTGTTCACAGGTAGCCTGAAAAACGGTCGTTTTCGCTACGTTGCCTGTCCAGGACGTACCGGAAGTAGACAAATCTCCATTTTGATTTTGCCAATGGACCGTGCCCGCACAATTTGAAGCTGTTAACGTAACAATGTCATTTGCACAAATCAGTGCCGACGCTGGTTTGACAATGGGCGCGTCAGGCGTATTGACTGTCACTTTCCAGACTTCGGCAAAGCAGCTGATGCATCCCGGACGAGCCCGGCAGATTGCCGTGTATTTTGTAGTCTGTTGGGGCTTGACCGTAATATTATCTCCAATCTCCCCATTCGACCAAACCACCGTTCCGGCACAGCCCGTCGCCACCAGTTGCACCGATTCGCTCCGGCATATAGCCTTCGCCGAACCCGTGATTACAGGCGGTTCCGGGTTCTGGCACGTATCGGCCAACGGATAGATACCCGCAATGACTTCCGGACTAACCAGCAGCCACAGCAATACCGATCCAAAACCCCAAATAAATTTATTTAGTAGTCGTTTCGTCATACGGAAAGTTGATCACTACCCATAAGACGAATTTCGTGCCAAGCGTTTTATTATGATTCTCTGGAGGTATGTAACTCTAAAAAAAGGATATATAGTAACTAAACGGTCGGCTGATTATCCGGAATAAAAAGTACGTTACCAGCCTCACAAATTATGCCAATGTTCCAGGACAAGTTGATTATTCGAGCGTATGAGCGTGGGTAGTGCGTATGGTTTTCGCAGCCTGGACGTTTACCTCCGGGCGAGATAACGCTATTTACACCCGGAGGTGGACGTCCAGACTACGAAAAATACTACGTCGCTTAAAGCGAAAAAATTTGTGTAATGCTACCCGGAAGTTCGCGTCGGTCGTGCGTGATGAATAGAATCGTTTTATCACGAAAACTGTCGATCAGCCGACGCGCCAATTCGATACGTTGTGCATCTATTACCTGAAATGGTTCGTCCAGCAGTAACACTGGAGCGTTTTTCAAAAAAGCTCGTATCAACAAAACGAGCCGCTGCTCGCCCGACGACAACGTACCAAACATACGGTCAAGTATAGGAACGATGTCGAAGTAAGTCAGCAAATTCAGCAGATCGGTTTCAGTTTCTTCTGAAACTCGTCTGGGTGGCGTTAACGTATCAGTCAGACCGGTTAAGGCTACCTGCCGAGCGGATAACCCCTGTGGAAAATAAAGATGTAACTCCGGAGAAACGAAGCCAATACGTCGTTTTACGTCCCAGATACTCTCACCCGATTTACCCCGTCGGTAGCCAAACACGTTTACGTCATTGGCATAAGCTTGCGGATGGTCGCCGTAAAGTAAACTGAGCAACACCGATTTACCGGCTCCGTTAGGGCCAATCAATGCCCATCGCTCCCCGGTCCGAACCGTCCAGTTGATTTGATTCAAAATAACAACGTCTCCATAACGTACCGTTACGTTCCGTAAACAAAACGCTTCGTCAAAATCTGGCCTAACGGGTTTGGTTTCCAGAATGGGCAACTCGTTTGCGGTTTCTACTACGTCGGATGCTATGTATTCCTGACGGAGACCAGCCCATTGAATCTGGCCTTCCTCCAACGTAGCAACATTGGTTACGAAATCGGGAATATGAACGGCCTCCGTAACGAATACAAGTGTGAGCCCATGATCGACCAGTTCGGCCAGCCATTGAGTCAGCTCTGCCCGAAAACCAGCATCTAACCCCACAAATGGATTATCCAGTAATAAAATCGATGGATGACGTAGCAGCGCTTTACCGATACGTGCCTTGCGTGTCTGTCCGTTCGACAGCTTGAGAAAAGAGCGATCTAAAATAGGGGTTAGTCCCAACCTATCGACGAGCGCTTTTGCTTCTGACGTCTCATTGAATCCCAGGAAATCGCGGAGTTTTGGAATGGATTTGTAGCCAGCATCGCCCTTGTCTGGGTTATCACTCATGGTAGCCTGATACCGTTGCTGATAAAAATAGCTCCCGTACGAGAACTGCGTTGACTCTTCCTTAAATGAAACAAATTCTGTACTTCCACTACGTATCAATGCCGTTGGAGGAGCATGAAACTGCCCGGCAAGCGTCTGTAAAAAGGTGGTTTTCCCGCTACCGGTCGGGCCAGTAATCGCCCAGCATTCACCAGAATTGAGTTGGAAGGTGATAGTATTCAGGACGATCCGGCCACTACGTCGAACCGTCAATTCGTGTACGTCAATTAATGGATTGGGCATAAAAATGAGGGCCATACCTTCGCAAAGGTATAGCCCTCATTCAATTTATCCAGTATAAACTGTTGCCTACTCTCTCGGTGGATTAGCCGTTGTTGGAGGTGTCGTCGGACTAGTTGTTTTAGTACCAGTATTCGTCGTTGTACCCATGTTTGACCGGTCCGTTGGCGGATTTGGGTCTGGGCGGGTAGCCGTACCAGTCGTCGATCCGGTTGTTGATGTTTTATTTCCGGTCGTCGACATTGAATTTGTCCCGGTGTTATACGTCGAACCGCTGGTTGTTGTCGTAGGCGGTTGCGTCGTGCCGGTTGTCGTTGGCCGTGTAGTACCCGTTGTTGGCGTAGTTGGATACGATGTCGTTGGCGAAGTCGTCGGTTGTGTCGTACCTGTATTGGTCGGCGAAGTCGTCGGCTGCGTCGTACCGGTTGTAGGGTACGTAGTAGAATTTGTGGTTGGCGGCTGCGTCGTGTTTACACCCGTTGGTGGCTGATTGATACCAGTATTGACGGGTGCCGTAGTAGGCGAAGTCGTTGGAGAGGTCTGGTTCGTACTCGAATTCGTGCTTGTGGGCTGGGTTTGAGTCGTACCGGTTGTTCCTCGGTTTGTCGAGTTCGTGTTTTGAGCAGTTGCGTTTAAGGCGATGCCAGCTACTAGCATACTACCTAATACTATTACTTTTTTCATTTTTAGTTGAGCAAATTATTATGTTTCAATTGCTTGATATTCTATAGTAGAACTCGACTAATTGAAAGTTGTTTAAAAGAAATTAAAAATTTTGATCTTTTATACTGCACTTTGTTGAACGTACATTGACTAATAAATAAACAAAAAGCCCGTAAACACGCGTTTACGGGCTTTTTGAAGACGTAGCAGGAACAATTACAAATTTCCTTTTTTCATTTCTTTCACAGCAAAATCGGCAGCGCGCGCCGTGAGAGCCATGTACGTCAGCGACGGATTCACGCAGGAAGCCGATGCCATACAAGCGCCGTCCGTATTGAATACGTTCTTCACTGTATGAAGCTGGTTATGTGAGTTCAGCACCGACGTTTTAGGATCGCGGCCCATGCGGGCAGTTCCCATTTCGTGAATACCGATACCCGGATTCTTGCTCGTATCGTTATAGGCCGTTACGTTCTTGAAACCAGCGGCTTCGAGCATTTCAGCGGCATCGTTCATCATATCCATACGCATTTTCTTCTCGTTTTCGCCGTAAGCCGCGTCGAATACAATCACGGGTAAGCCCCATTTGTCTTTCTGATCGGGCGAAAGCGTCATGCGATTGTTCGGGTCGGCAATCATTTCACCAAAACCACCCAGACTCATCGTCCACGGGCCGGGTGTAGTGAGACTCTCTTTAAACTCAGCACCGAAACCAGCCATACCGTTACCTCGGTTCCAGCCGCCACGACCAGCGCCCCCCTGATACCCAAAGCCGCGAACGTAGTCGCGCTTATCGCCATTCCAGTTGCGGTAGCGAGGAATGTAAACGCCATTGGCCCGACGGCCGTAGTAATACTGGTCTTCCATGCCTTCGAACGATCCGGCAGCACCAGCCGCCAAATGGTGGTCCATGATGTTACGTCCCAATTGGTCCGAATCATTACCCATTCCATTCGGGAAACGGTGCGACTTCGAGTTCATCAGAATCGACGTACTGGCAAAAGCCGACGCATTCAGGAAGATAAGCCGGGCAAAATACTCGCGAACTTCTTTCGTATTCTGATCAATAACCCGAACGCCCGTTGCTTTACCTTTTTTCTCATCGTAAATCACTTCCGACACAATCGAGTCAGGACGTAGCGTCAGGCGGCCCGTTTTCATGGCGGCAGGCAACGTAGCAGATTGCGTACTAAAATAAGCGCCGTATGGGCAACCCCGCATACACTGATTCCGGAACTGACAGGCCGCCCGTCCGAGGTCGTAGTGGAGTTGTTTCGGCTGCGTCAGGTGTGCGGTACGTCCGATGGTGACGAGCCGTTTTGGAAATGCCTTTTCGATACGTTTCTTGGCTTCCCGCTCCAGGCAGTTAAGCTGCATCGGTGGTAAGAAGTTACCATCGGGCAATACGTCGATACCGTCTTTGTTTCCCGAAACGCCCACAAACGTCTCTACGTGTGTATACCACGGAGCCAGGTCTTCGTAACGTATCGGCCAGTCGACGCCAATACCTTCTTTACCATTGGCCATGAAATCTTCCTTATTCCAACGGTAGCTCTGACGGCCCCACATCAGCGAACGTCCACCAACGTGGTATCCCCGAATCCAGTCTACTTTACGATTTGGTTTTTCGAGGTAAGGATTTTCTTTATCGTTCTCGAAAAAGTGCCGCCATTCTTCATTGGCCGTGTATCCGGTACGCATGTTGGCCCAGTATTCTTCGGCGGCCATGGTCGTAATCCGGCCCCGATGCGGGAAATCCCAGGGGTTGTTTGTGGCTGTTGGGTAGCCTTCGATGTGTTTTACATCACGACCACGCTCCAGCATAATTACTTTTAGGCCCAGCCGGGTTAATTCTTTAGCGGCCCAGCCACCCGAAATGCCTGACCCGACGACAATCGCGTCGTAGGTCATTTCTTTTTGTGCGTCTATATTGAGATTCATTCTGTTAGTAGAGAGTCGATAGTAGTTAGTCAATAGTCAGTAGCTTAATACCATACACTGGCAGCTATTGACTGGCAACTAACAACTGTTTTTTAAATTGCCCACGCTTTCTGGCCGGGTTTGAGCGGCACACAGCCATCGTATCGGCCCGGAACTGCTACGTATTCGAGTGCCTGCGTGGCTCCGATTTCAGACGTAAAGTAGCCTGTGAGCGTCAGGTCTTTCAGGATGGAATAAAACGGCGTGTAGACCTTTTTAGCGTCGGGCATTTGTAAGTCAGCTTGTGAATTCGACACTTTAGCTACGTCTTTGGCCGATTTCATCTTCGCTTTTAGCTCCTTATCCTCCGCTTCGAGCTTCTTCACGATTTCGATACGTTGCGTCGGATCGAGCTGGACAAACGCTTTCCCGTAGGCATCCTGACTCCACTTATTGGTTTGCGCCAGTCCTTCAACGAACCGTTGCTGATCGTCGGGTTTATAGCAGTCTTTCAGAATAACGTCGATAATTTCATTCACCTTGGCGGCTTTGGCTCCCGGTGTTTTGGTTGTCGGGATAATGGTTTCGGCCAGTTCAGCAACGGTTGCATCCTGGTCGGGCGTTAAAAAAACCGGTTTGCCGGTGAGGGCGCGTCGGGTGGCCGAGGCCTCGAGCGTATCGGCTAATGCGGGCAACGTAATGGTTGCGCCAGCTAGTGCAGCCACCCGCATGAGGGCGTCTCTTCTATTCATAGGTTTTCGAGAAAATAAGCTTTCTAATAGAACGATGTAAGTAATTACAAATGTATAAAAATCAAGGAATGGATTGTGCTATTTGAGGATACAGTTTCGCGAAATGGCTCTATTTAGAACTATGTCAAGTATAGTCGCTAGGCGTCAGTCGTTAGTTATCAGGAGTAGAACCCGATGCGTTCAAGATTTGAGAAACGGTTCCTGACCACTCCTGACTATAACTAACGGCTGACAACTAGCGACTAATCTCTATACATTAAGCTCCTGCACCGCCAGCCAGCTCATTAAACCCGCACCGGTTTCCAGCGCCGATTCATCGATGTCGAAAGTAGGGGTGTGAACGCCAGAAATGATACCGCGTTCTTCGTTACGTGTGCCAAGCCGGTAAAAGCAGGAATCGACTACCTGCGAGTAAAATGCAAAATCTTCGCCCGCCATCCAGAGATCGAGATCCACTACGTTCTCAGCGCCCATATATTCCACGGCTTGGGAACGTACCCGGCGGGTCAGTTCGGGGTGATTTTTGAGGTAGGGGTAGCCGTGCACAATCTCGAATTCGCAGGAGCCGCCCATCGCTTCGGCAATGCCTTCGGCCAGTTTCACCATACGTCGTTTGCCTTCGGCCCGCCACTCTTCATTCATACACCGGAACGTACCCTGAATGGTAACTTCGTTCGGTATTACGTTCGTAACACCATCGGCAATAAACCGCCCAAACGATAGCACCGACGGGCTAGCAGGTGGGCGATTTCGGCTGATTACCTGTTGCAGCGCTACGATGATGTGCGAAGCAATCAGAACCGGGTCAACCAGGTTGTCGGGCATGGCAGCATGACCACCTTTACCACGTACCGTGAGGTACAACTCATCAGTACTAGCCATGTACATCCCTTCGCGAAAACCGATTTTACCGACTGGAATATTCGGTGCTACGTGCTGACCAATCATACTCACCGGAGCCGGATTCTCCAGAACGCCTTCTTTAATCATGAGCGAAGCCCCGCCCGGCGCTTTCTCTTCGCCCGGCTGAAACACCAGTTTCACGGTTCCATCGAATTGGTCGCGTAATACGTGCAGGATGCGCGCTACGCCCAACAGGCTGGCGGTATGTACGTCGTGCCCACAAGCATGCATGACTCCATCGACGGTCGATTTGTATGATACGTCGTTAGCTTCGTGGATGGGCAGCGCGTCCATATCTGCCCGAAGAGCCACGACCCGTGAAGGAGTCGACGTAGCATTGCCAGTACGTCCTTCGATGATGGCAACCAGTCCTGTATCGGCCACGCCTTCCTGGGGCGTAATGCCGATGGCTTTGAGCTGGTCGGCAACGTAGCGGGCCGTGTTACGTTCCTGAAACGACAATTCAGGATGCATGTGCAGGTGTCGGCGCGTCTGAACGAGATCTGCTGCATACTGGCGGGCAAGCGATTTAATGGAATCAAGCATGATAAGGCTGGGCCAAGCTCTGTTTGGCACTTAATAATCAATTAAATGGACCAAACAGAGCTTGGTCCAGCCTTTACTGTAACGATATAAACTGATAATCACTGATAACCGTTTCCAGAAACGCGCGATTCGACAGGGTACTGTGGATGCCGGTTACTTCTTTAATTTTTGTGGTTGTTCGCATCAGTACGTTCTCGTCACCCTGACGTAGCACGCTACGTATGATGCTAATGTCGCGGTCACTCAATAGCCGGACATCAGGAAACTGTACTACGTAGTTGTCGGGCATTGCGGGCATCAGTACGTCGTTGAGCGAAACGGCAGGTTTGAGCCGTACAACCGTTGTTCCAGCGGCAATATCACCCAACCGCTGGCCTTTTCCATTGATGGCTACCGTAATAATTGGAACCAGGCCGCCCACAAAACTTACAGACTCAATAAGACGTAACATCCATCGAATCAGATAAGCACCTAGTGTAGGCGGAGAACCATCGAGCATCACGACGCGAATGCCTATCGCCAGTTTACCTAAACTTCGCCCGTTGAGCATCCACTCACAAAGCAGGTGGTAGAAAAGAATGGGCAAAAAAATCAAAACGATGTAGAACGTACCCGGATTGATACTAAACGCCGACGGTAAGGCAATGGTCAATATAAACCAGCCAAAAAACACCAGATAATCAATCATCATCGCCAGAATACGTTCGCCAATACTGGCCGGTTCGTATTCGAGTAGTACGTTCTGCGATGTGCGGATAGCAATAGCCATGAAATTCGTAAGTCAAAAAATAGTTGGCGTGTTCAGTACGTGTTACGTTGTTTCTGGTGGAGCAGGTTATCTCACGGAAAAATCTAACAATGAACGTTTTTGTCATGCTGAGGCACGAATCGGACCGCCGAAGCGGCATCTTAACGTATCATCACTTCCAAGTCTGGATGCCTCAAGTTGCTTCGTTCCTCAGCATGACAAAAGCACTCATTTATGATGTTTTCTCGAAAGTTTAAACAGCTTCTTCGTCAGAATGACAAAAATGGCTGTTTTGGCAAAACTTTTCGTAAAAATGTCGGGCAACTTGGTCGCATGGCTGAACTTCGCTAATTTGACACTTCGCTACATTTACCAATTACTTATGCGCGAAGCTCTTTTCGTCAAACGGAATACCGATAAATGGAAAGCCATTGAGGACGTACTGGCTAATCGGGGAGACAAACCCGATCCCGACGACCTGACCGACCGTTTTGTCGACCTTACCGACGATCTTTCCTATGCCCGAACATTCTACCCGGAGTCGAACGTAACACGCTACCTCAACGGCCTGACCGCACAGGCGCACCGGGGCCTAATGCAGAACCAACGAGAAGAACGGGGTCGTTTTGTTACGTTCTGGAAATACGAACTGCCGCTTTTGTTCAAAAAATCGCATCCGTTACTGGCCCTGTCGTTTATTATCTTCGTGGTTGCCTGCCTGTTAGGGGCTTTATCGGCTGCACACGATGCTACGTTCGTTCGCCTGATTCTGGGCGATGAATACGTAAATATGACGCTCGAAAACATCAAAAAAGGTGATCCGCTGGGCGTCTACAACAGCCGTGATCAGTCGTCGATGTTTGTCCAGATAACCCTCAACAATATTTTTGTGGCGTTTCGAACGTTTGTTTTTGGCCTGCTTGCTTCCATTGGTACCATCGCCATGCTCTTTTACAATGGCGTGATGTTGGGCTCCTTTCAGTACTTTTTTTACGAACGTGGCTTACTGCTCGAATCCATCCTGAAAATCTGGATTCACGGCACGCTCGAGATTTCGGCCATTGTGATTGCAGGCTGCGCGGGCCTTACGGTAGGCAATAGTCTGCTGTTTCCGGGGACGTTTTCACGATTGGAATCGTTCAAACGGGGTGTCAAGCAAGGTCTTAAGATTTCAATTGGGCTGGTGCCAATTTTTATTACAGCTGGTTTTCTGGAAAGTTTCATTACCCGACTGACGTTGCCGCCCGTTGTCAGTGCCAGCATTATCCTGATTTCAGCCGCTTTTATTGGCTGGTATTTTATTTTCTACCCCATTCAACTAAACCGTAAACTAACCTCATGATTCAATTATTTCAGCAGCGTGATTTTGGTGACAAAATCAACGTAACGTTTCAGTACGTCTCCCAGAATTTCAAGAGTCTGGCCCTTTGTCTGCTCTACATTGTTGGGCCTGTAGCGCTCATCGCCGGTATTGCCTCGGGCGTGATGCAGTCGAATATTTTCTCGTTGGGTAAAATGACGCAGGATGGAGATTCTGACGATCCGACGAACGTTTTTCGTGCTTTTCAGACTATTTTCTCACCTGCCTTTGGCTTAACCATCCTATTCAGTGCGCTGGCTATACTGGCCGTGAGCCTGGTTACTTACGCGCACATGAAAATCTACGCGCGAAAAACTAGTCCTGAAGCCCCACAGCCACTTGGCGGAACCGTTGATATTTCGGTGGCGGAAGTATGGGAGGAAGTGCAGCCGGTTATTGGCCGGGCCATCGTTATCGGTATCCTGAGTTCAATTATTGCGGGGGTCGCTACGTTGTTTTTGATCATTCCGGGAATTTATGTCGCTATTGTGCTATCGCTGGCATTGGTTGTTACGTCGTTTGAAGGCACCGATTTTGGTCAAACCTGGAATCGCTGTTTTGCGTTGATTCGGGATAAATGGTGGTCGACTTTCGGGCTGCTCTTCGTAATGGGCATTATTTCGGGCGTTATTGGTCTACTGTTTACCATGCCCGCGGGCATCATTGGCTTCCTCATTGGAATGAAACTGCTGCCCGCAGGTGGGAGTATTTTTCTGATACTGGGTAGCGTAGTCAGCACGGTAGGCAGTACGTTACTGCGTGTTCTGATTTATGTTGCCCTTGGTTTTCAGTACACAAACCTTGTCGAGCGGCAGGAAGGTCGTGGCCTGATTTCGTCCATTGATAGCATTGGCACTACGCCATCCCAACCCCGCGCAACGGATGAAGGTGAATATTGATTTACGATTGAATGTTTCGACTTTGATACATAGTACGTTACGAATGCCATTTCGACCGTTTAAACAGTTGCGTATATGCCTGTTTTTCTGGCTGTTCTGGCTTGCACTCACCCTTTCAGGAGTTCCGGAAGCAGTCGGTCAGCAGAAGCCGACGTCTTCCTCAATCAACTCCGCTCGTGACGACCGTGCGCTGTTACGTGTGCGCTACCCCGATTCCGAACAACTCCGCGATCTGCAAACTGATCGCGACTATCAGTACGGAACTGACGCGCCACCGCCCGAAAACCCACTGGCTCGTTTCTTTACCTGGATTGTTCGTAAAATCTATGAGTTTCTGAATAGTAAGGCTTACCAGAATTTCTGGCAGTACGTGTTTCTGGCGGCTATTGCAGGTCTGGCCATTTACTTACTGATGAAAGCAGAAGTTCTAGGTTTTTTATTCCCCAAAAAGGCGCAATCGGGCGATTTAGATTACGAAAATCTGTCCGAAAATATTCACGAAATCGATTTCAAGACGGCCATCGAAGAAGCCGTTTCGGCCAAAAATTTTCGTCTGGCGATACGTTTGCTTTATCTGCAAACGCTCAAACGATTGACCGACGCTGGCGCAATCATCTACAAACCTGACAAAACCAATCGGCAATACGTTGCGGAATTAGCTAACGTACCATTACAGGCTGATTTTGAACAGCTTACCCGGCAATTTGAATTTGTCTGGTATGGCGATTTTCCGGTCGATGAAATCCGGTTCAACGCTATTCAGGCGCAATTCGGACAGTTTAATCTGTCGTCGAAATCGAAATTTGTAAAATCCACGCTGTAAACTGACCTGCTACGTTGCCCAAGCCCAATAAATATATCCTGATTCTGCTTACTACGATTACGGCCTACGTACTGGTTGAGTACTACCGTCCAAAGCCAATCGACTGGAAACCAACGTATCAGAACGACGACAAAATTCCGTTCGGTACGCAGGCGCTGTACGAGTTAATGCCGGGTATAATGAAGCAGTCGTCCATTCCAACGACCCGACTGCCCATCTACAATTTTCTGACCGAAACTCAACTATCGACTCCCAGTAATTATGTATTTATCTGTCATGATTTCGAGGCTGGAGCAACCGACCTGAAAAAGCTTTTACCTTACGTTCAACGCGGAAATAACGTGTTCATCTCGACTTATGATCTGCCTGATACGTTGGGTAAGGTGCTGGGATTCAAGGCCGATTTGCAGGACCCGACCAAAGCCGACAGTACGTTACGTCAGAATTTTGTAAACCCTGGTCTGCGAAAAGCGGCTGGGTACAATTTTGTTCACGACGATGGACGTAACTATCTGGTTATCAAAAAGCCGGAACGTATCACGATACTTGGACGAAACGCCCGCAGGGAGCCAGTTTTTATACGAGTTCAGTATGGAAAGGGTCAGTTTTTCATTCATAATCTGCCAATAGCGTTCACCAATTACTACGTTCTCGATAAAAAAACCTCCGATTACTCATTTAAGGCACTTTCTTATTTGCCCGCCCTGCCGACGTATTGGGATGAGTATCAGAAACAGGGCCGTTTCGATGAAGATCAGCAGTCGATTTTCCGGTATATTCGCTCGCAGCCCGCGCTGAACTGGGCGTATTATCTGGTCATTTTCGGGCTGGTTTTATACGCCATTTTTGCCGGGAAACGTACGCAACGTATCATTCCAGTCGTTGAACCACCAACCAATACGTCGCTCGATTTTGTAAAAACGGTGGGTCGGATGTACTTTCACCAGGGCGATCACGACAATATGGCTCGCAAGAAAATTCAGTTTTTCCTGGCCGACCTCCGCGAACGATATGCCCTGAATACAAATTTGTTGGACAAAGAATTTATCGAAACGCTGGCCCAAAAAAGTGGCGTTTCGCTGGACGAAGCATCGGAATTAGTCCGTCTGCTACGTAGTGCCCAAAAGAGTATTTCACTTTCAGAATTTGATTTATTGACGCTGAATAAAGCTATTGAAAAATTTAAACTTTCAGAACCGGGATTTAGCTGATTTAGGGATTAAAAACAGATTTTGTTTTTTGCTTCTTCGAAGCAGTTATCTACAAAATCCTGAAAATCCATCAATCAGCTAAATCCCGGTTCAGACAATTATGGAAACATTTGATTCTCGCTTAGATCTGACTCCGCTTAAAACAACCATCGATGCCATTCGGGCCGAAGTAGGTAAGGTGATTATTGGGCAACATCAGGTTGTTGATTTGCTGCTCACAGCCCTGCTCGCCGACGGCCACGTATTGATTGAAGGCGTGCCCGGCGTGGCGAAAACGCTCACAGCCAAGCTGCTGGCAAAAACAATGTCGGTGGGCTTCAGCCGTATACAATTCACACCCGACCTAATGCCGTCTGACGTACTGGGCACGTCCGTTTTTCAGCCAAAAACGGGTGATTTCGTGTTCCGGCAAGGGCCTATTTTTTCAAATCTCGTCTTGATCGACGAAATCAACCGGGCACCCGCCAAAACACAGGCGGCTCTGTTTGAAGTGATGGAAGAACGGCAGGTGACGAATGACGGCACTACGTATCACCTAGCCGAACCATTTATGGTATTGGCTACCCAAAACCCGATTGAGCAGGAAGGAACGTATCGACTCCCCGAAGCACAACTCGACCGCTTTCTGTTTAAAATCGTGGTGGGGTATCCAAACGCTACGGAAGAAGTGGATATTCTGCGCGGTCATCACCAACGCCGGAATCTGAACGACGCACTTGCGGCCATCGATGCCATACTTACTGCCGGGCAACTCGCTACGTTGCGGGCGCAGGTACAGCAGGTACACGTAGAAGACAAACTCTTCGATTATATCGCTCAGGTTGTGCAGGCTACACGCAAAGACAAATCGCTTTATCTGGGCGCTTCCCCACGTGCTTCGGTAGCCCTGCTCAATAGTGCGAAAGCACTCGCTACGTTACGTGGCCGCGATTTCATTACACCGGAGGACGTACAGGAACTAGCCGCTCCTGTGCTACGTCACCGGATTCTACTGACGCCCGAACGCGAAATGGAAGGCGGTACTGCCGACGACGTAGTAACACAATTAGTCAAGAAAATTGAAGTACCCCGTTGATAATGAATAATGGAAAATGCATAATGAATAATGTGGAACGTAGTGGCTGGTACGTTACATCCTTCCTATCCCATTGTGCGTTATTCATCCTCCATTATTCATTAACCTTCGCCCAATCGCCAACGCAAGAGCAGCTTTCCGGCGTCTGGATAGGTGTACACACGGAATGGGATACAGATTTTTCCTGTGCATTGCCCACTTATCTTACGTTAGATGCTAATGGTACGTATCATTTCGGCATGGTAGATGGATCGGCGCAGGAATTAGTTGCTACGTGGGCTGTACAGCACGATTCTATTCGACTGGATACAATTCGCTACGCTCCTGGTCTAATCACAGTGCAGGAGAATTTGCTACGTATCGGCAAAAACTACCCGATGGTTTTTCGTCGGTTTACCGATATTCCGTTTGATTCATCGCTTGTTCGTAAAGCGCTTGCTGGTCGTGTGTGGCAATCGGATAGCCTGACGATTTACCTTTATGCGAATGGTCAGGTGGCTTTAGAAAATCCCATCACCAAACAACGTACAGCCCATTTCTGGCAATTGGCTCAATTTGGACAATCGGTTTTTCTGGTCATTCGGGGCAATCCGTATAACCAGTATGGCGGCTATAAACCACTTTGGCAGCTACGTAGTATTTCTTCTAAACAGCTTCAGGTCATTGGAAGTAGTAGCCATAACGCAGTGACACAGAACTTTCGATTTGTTCGGAATCTTAACCCTACCGATACGTGTCGCCCGTCTGGTTTTCAGACCTGTAGCAACTGCTACCGACGGGAATGGTACGAAACCTTACCGGGGCAAAATCCCAGGCGATACGATGTTCTTCAGGTTTTTGCGAAATACTACCAGCCGATACGTCAGGCGGGCGAATCGGGGTTGCTACGTATCCGCTTTGGGATGAACTGCGAAGGCAAAATCGGTACGTTCGAACTGAAGGGTTTCGGAGAAGATTATTGCCCGAAAACATTCACTGAGTCTATCACCAGTCAACTACAGGACATTTGCCGCAATCACATAGCCACCGACGTTACGTTACGTCAATCGAATCGTCCGGATGGACGAATGCTGGATGTCGCTGTTTCATTAGTTTTTCGGCTTAAAGATGGCCGCATAGCCGACATACTACCATGAAGCGCCTGTTTATTCTCTTGTGGCTGATGCCTGTTTTAGGATTTTGTCAGGATGGTGAGCAGTATTTGCGCTCCTCAGCGTCGATGTTGGCCAATAATCGTTCGATACAAAAACGATTTTATTACGCTGAAACCCGTGAGCAGAAACGGCTTGATACGTTGTCGGCTTCGGGGGAAAATTACCGGTATCGAGCTTTGAATTACTTGTGGCATCAGCAGTACGAGCAGGCCGAAATATGGCTGGAGAAGACGACAACATTATACCCCAGAGAGCACGGTTTTGTGGGCGAACAGTACCTTCATCTACGCGATTACCCCAGAGCCCTTGCACACTTCGACGCTTATGACGCGCTGACGCCTAATTTCGATGACATCGTTGGCTACAATCCGGTAAGTTATATGCGTGGGCTAGTGCACCGGGCAACGGGGAATCATCAGAAAGCCATCGAGCAATTTTCGGTTGGGATCGACTCATTAACCAAAAAACATGGTACCGAATGGGTTAATTACAAGCATTTTGTCAGTCGGGCCGTCAGTTATATTGCCACTCAGCAAGCCGAAAAAGCGTTGATCGATCTGGAAAAAGCGGCTAAAAATTTCAATCGCTCGGCTCTTATACACTATCATCGAGGTCGCGCATTGCTCCAGCTAGGACAAACTGCCGAAGCTCGAACTGCATTTCAGGATGCGTCGTTTTTTTTCAAAGCGCTACGTGCCGAACGTAGTGCTGATTACCAGGAAGATGATTACAATCCGGTTTATGAACCTGAAATTGATGAGGCTCTTGCCAATTTAAAAAACCAACGCCCTTGAGACTATTTCGTTCGCTTTTCGTGGCCATTCGGCTGTGGTTTGCCCTAATTGCGATTGTCTTGCTATTCGTCGCAGCCTACGCATTTCCTATTCTGTTTCCATTGATGAAAATTGCGTTTGCAGTTTTCATACTAATGATTTTGCTGGACGGTTGGCTTTTATTTCGGCAAAAGGAAGCCTTTTTTGCCCGGCGCGAATTACCTGACCGCCTGTCGAATGGCGACGAAAATCCACTGACCATTTATCTGGAAAATCGCTACGGTTTCCAGGCTGACGTAGAAGTTATCGATGAAATTCCGTTTCAGTTTCAACGTCGCGACGTACTGTTTAAGGCGCATCTAAATCCCCGCGAAACGCAGGCGATACGTTATGAACTCCGCCCGACAAAACGGGGCGAATACAGCTTTGGTGCTGTCAACGTATTTGTACTTACACCGCTGGGGTTGTTGAAACGTCGATATCAGTTCGAGCAGGGAAGGATGGTTGCGGTTTATCCATCATATCTGCAAATGCGGCAATATGAACTTCTGGCGGCCACGAATCGACTGAATGAAATTGGCGTAAAGCGTATTCGACGTATCGGTCATAGTATGGAATTCGAACAGGTTCGACCCTATACGATTGGTGATGATGTACGTACCATCAACTGGAAAGCTACGTCCCGTCGTACCGTTATGACCGACCAGGGTACACGAAGTACTACGTTAATGATCAATGCGTATCAGGACGAACGGTCGCAACCCGTTTATTGTCTGATTGATAAGGGGCGTGTGATGCGGTCGCCGTTTGAGGGATTGACGTTGCTCGATTATGCGATCAATGCGAGTCTCGTACTGAGCAATATCGCTTTATACAAGCAGGACCGCGCTGGTATTCTAACGTTTTCAGATCACGTGGGCCAGCTTCTTCCCGCGGACCGACGTAGCGGGCAAATGCTCAAAATTCTGGAACTGCTTTATCGCCAGAAAACCCGCTTTCTGGAAACCGATTTCGAAAGCCTCTATGCCAGTGTTCGCACGCACATTCGCCAGCGAAGTCTATTGCTGCTTTTTACGAATTTTGAAACAGTAAGTGGTATGCAGCGGCAGCTACCTTATCTGCGTCGGCTCGCCAAAGACCATCTTTTGCTCGTTATTTTCTTCGAAAACACCGAACTCCGATCATTGCTTAACCAGCCTGCCGCCGATACTGAGCAGATTTATATGAAAACTATCGGCGAAAAGTTCTCCTACGAAAAGAAGCAGATTGTGAAGGAATTAGGCCAATACGGTATCCAAACCATCCTGACAGCTCCGCAAAACCTGACGGCGAATACGGTCAATAAGTACCTCGAATTGAAAGCGCGTGGGATGATTTGAGTTAGAGTCGTCGTCAGTTATCAGAAGTGGTTAAGAAAAGCTCGACAATTTCTGACGACTAATGACTTTTGACTTCATTTAATTATCGCCCAGGTTTCCTTTAACAGATTCGTAATCAGACTTTAGGCGGCCCATTTCTTTAGCCAGAAACGTCTGCAACTGCTGGTTGAACTCTTCTTTCTCATCTTCAGGTAATGAAGCGTAGAGGTCTTTCAGCTCCTGATTGATGGCTGCGCGTTCAGCATCGTTCGCGGCATTTATGGACCGATAATGGAATTTGCGAAAATCGTATTGTGGCATTGGTTAATTATTCTTCAGGCAGGTTGGCAAAAATTTCGCTTACAGGAATATGGAAACCGTCAATATCAACGACTTGTTCAGGCAAGGTATAGGCCGTTTCTGTCCAGACGTTGGCTTGTTCAGTACGTCGACAAACGATTACTTCCTTATCGAAAGGGTCAACAAAGACGAGCTCCTGAAGCGTTTCCATTTGCTCATATTTTCGGCGTTTTGCTCCTAGGTCGTAATTCAATGTCGACTTTGAGAGTACTTCGACGATTAAGTAAGGGTTAGTAATAATTGAGCGAGATTTACCTTGGTAAACTGGGTTTTCTTTGATCACCAGCACATCGCCATTATAGTGTCCTTTTTTATTATCCTTCCGAATTCCTGCATTACTGCCTGCCACATAAAAGGGCTTTCCCAGATAAAAACCTGTTAAAAAATAGACAAAACGCGCAACTAGAACTTCGTGAATAATTTTTGCTAAACCCATTACAATAATCTGTCCGTTATGATACTCAACTCGGTAATCTGTCTCGGACAGAAACTCTTCAAACTCCTCCCAGGATGCAGGTATAGTGATGAGTTCACCGGCCTCCAGCTCTACTTCTTGCTCAGCACTTAACCGTATTTTCTCTAAAGCCTGCATATACCCACGTCTTTTCAGTAAAGATACATCACTACGTATAAAGCAAAAAGCCCTCTCATGCAGGAAAGGGCTTCAAAATGACTCAATTTAACTTACGATTTCATCAGTGCCTGTTCTTCTTTCAGCCGCGCCCGTTGAACCGAACGAGACACCAGAATACTGACTTCGTAAAGCCCCGCCAGTGGTAAGGCAACTAATACCTGGCTATAAATATCAGGGGATGGCGTAATGATACCAGCTATAATCAGAATAACAATCCAGGCATGTTTGCGATATTCCTTCATGAAAGCGGGCGTCAACACACCCACTTTCGAAAGCACAAACGCAACAATGGGCATCTGGAACATAAGGGCGCAACCCAGCGACAGCGTTACCAGAATGCCGATGTAAGACGTAATGTCGAACTGGTTCTTAATTTCCGGCGTAATCTGATAGTTCGCCAGAAAGTTGATAGCCAGTGGCGACACGATAAAATAGCCGAACAGCAAGCCAAGTAAAAACAACGTCGATACGTAGAACACAGCCCCACGAGCTGCTTGTTTTTCGGCAATCCGAAGACCAGGTTTAATAAAACGCCACAACTCCCAGAAGGCGTAGGGAAACGCAAAACAAAGACCGATAATCAGCGATGATGTAAGGGCCATTGTAAACTGGTCGGATACGCCCAGCGCCTGTAGTTCGAAGTTGAGTTTTTTGACACACAAATCTGCGTAACCCGTCATATCTGACAGTTTACACATCATCCGGTACGTCCAGAAATTAGGATCTTTAGGACCCATTACGACTGTCTGCCAAATTTCCTGGATGAAAATAAAGGCAATAATCGCAAATACAAAAATGGAACCTACGGCCCGGATAATGTGCCATCGGAGTTCTTCCAGATGGTCCAGAAAGGACATTTCCTTGCCTTCAGTATCGATTTCTTCGTCAGTGAGTTGGTCGAGTGGCATTGTTTTCAACGAGTGAAAGCGTAAAAGAGCGAAAGTGTGATGAAATTAGTCGTGGCTTATTAAACGCTCCGCTCCGGCGGCCCGGTCTCACTCTTTCACTCTTTCGCTCTTTAATTATTAACTTTTGTAGAGCGGAAATGCTTTCATCCACTCATTAATTTCTTCTTTAACGGTTAACAGTACCGATTCGTTGTCGTGGTTCATCAGCACCTTGTCGATATATACGACAATTTGTTCCATGTCCGATTCTTTCAGCCCACGAGTGGTCATGGCCGCCGTGCCGATCCGCATACCCGACGTAACCATCGGCGATTTATCATCGAACGGCACCATGTTTTTGTTGATCGTAATATCTGCCCTGATAAGCGTATTTTCGGCCAATTTACCCGTCAACCCTTTCGAACGTAGATCGATCAACATCAGGTGATTGTCGGTACCGCCCGAAATGATCTGATAGCCAAGTCCCAGAAACGCTTTTGCCATGGCCTGAGCGTTCGCCTTCACCTGAACAGCGTAGTCGTAGAAATCGTCGCTTAGTGCCTCGCCAAATCCAATCGCTTTGGCTGCAATGATGTGTTCCAGCGGGCCACCCTGCGTACCGGGGAAAACGCCCGAATCAAGCAGTGACGACATCGTTCGTGTTTCGCCCTTCGGAGTTTTGATACCGAACGGATTCTCAAAATCATTGCGCATCATGATGATACCTCCCCGCGTACCACGTAGCGTTTTATGCGTAGTGGTGGTCACGATGTGTGCATGAGCGAGTGGATCGTTCAGTAAACCTTTGGCAATCAGGCCAGCTGGGTGCGATACGTCGGCCAGCAACAATGCGCCAATTTCATCGGCAATGGCACGAAGACGAACGTAGTCCCAGTCGCGGCTATAGGCCGAAGCGCCACAGATGAGCATTTTTGGGCGTTCGCGTTTAGCCGTTTCTTCCACTACGTCGTAGTTGATAACACCGGTTTCCTGTTCTACTCCGTAGAACGTAGGGCGGAAATATTTACCGGAAATATTTACAGGAGAGCCGTGCGTAAGGTGGCCTCCGTGCGACAGATTGAAGCCTAAAATGGTATCGCCGGGTTGCAGGCAAGCCAGAAAAACGGCCGTATTGGCTTGTGCGCCGGAGTGGGGCTGAACGTTTACCCAGCTAGCGCCGAATAGTTCTTTCGCCCGGTCGATGGCAATTTGTTCAATCTGGTCAACAACTTCGCAACCACCGTAATACCGTTTGCCGGGCAGACCTTCTGCATATTTATTGGTCAATACGCTGCCAGCCGCTTCCATCACGGCGGGCGACACAAAGTTTTCGGAAGCAATTAGCTCAATACCCGACTCCTGGCGATGTTTTTCTTTAGCAATCAGGTCAAAAACCTGCGTATCGCGGGCGGTGGAAGTGGCAGTTGTCATCAGAACAAACAGTTTTTTTATGTTGATAATCTGGCTATTCGATTGGTAGACAGGAACGTACCGAACTAACGAACAACCAGCTATTTACGAATACAAAGGTACGTCGGAAAATAGTAGCATAAGCCAGATTACCTGACAAAACTATCTAACAATATTCCTTCATGATACGTTGATATAAAGTCAGGTTTTAAACCCCTGGGTTTATAGACCATCTCATAGTATAGATAATTAGAGCAGAAAACGGTCATTAAGTGCCGATTATCTGCCGAACTTAATCCGCAAACGCTATGAAAACGAAAATGAAAGTTTTGGCAGTAGCGAGCTTATTGCTCCCTGCCTTTTTTACTGCCAGTTCGGAAACCGCGATAGCACAAGTGCCTTCCAGGCAGGTTGTAGTACGTCAAACCTGGGTTCCGGGTCACTACGTTCGTCGGGGGCGAGATTACATTTGGATGAACGGTTATTATCGAAATACGCCTGTTCAGTATGTTACGTATTCAAAACCAGCCCGGTATAAAACATGGAATCCTGGTTATTGGCGCCGGACACCCGGTGGACGCGTTTGGGTTCAAGGGTATTGGAGCTATTAAACAGTTATTAAAAATGGCCTGAGCGATGAACTCAGGCCATTTTTTTGTGCAAACACTGACCCCCATCTCAACTTTTTCATCTTCCATAAAGATTGTTTTATAACCTGCTTTAAACTTTTTAGTCGGCGAGCCATCATACGTAAAAACAACAATTATCAGAAACTAACTTCAGTACGTGCTTAAGTCAGTTTTCGGTAAACTCAATGAATAGCTGTTATGAAAACGCAACTGAAAGTTTTTGCACTCGCGGGCTTATTGCTCCCCGCTTTGTTTACAGCCTGTACGACTACCGCCACAACACAAGGCCCACCTCGAGATCGTGTTGAAGTAATTCCAAGAGCACCATCGGCGCGCCACGTATGGGTTCCGGGCCACTACGTTCGCCGGGGACGGAATTACGTTTGGGTAAACGGCTACTACCGCGTTGCTCCGTCTCGATACACGGCAAGAACGCCAGGTCACTGGGAACAAACCCGACGTGGGCGGGTTTGGGTTGAAGGCCGTTAGCGCTAAGAGAAAGCTCCTAAAATACTCTGAACGTAGCAGTCAGGGCATTTTAGGAGCTTTACTGTACAATGACGTATCGTTCCAGCGGTTCGCTTTCCACAACCGTTCCATCTGAATACGTAGCAACGATCCGAAGCGTATATTTTCCAGGAATGATTGTATTCGGAATTGCTAATCCGCCGGGATAATCACTATTATATCTTCCGGTTCTATACCTGAAAACGACGGTTTGATCAGGGCTGTTGGCGTCTGTTAATTTAACATCCAGTTTATCTGGATATGGACCGTATTCGGGCAAAATATGGGCCGAATAGTAACGCGACCGCTGAAGAACCAGGGGGTTAGCCGACCGCGACGCCAGCAACGTATCAATGGAGAGTACGCTGGGTTGGTCAGATTGACGTAGCACGGTTAGACGATACGTTGTGCTAACTACCTGACCACGTATCACGAGTTGAGCGTAGTAGTAGCCGGGAGTCATTTCTGCTGGTAAGTCCAGATTTACGGACCGGCCAAAAGCGGAAACAACTGTTGGCTTCAATCGGAAACGCTCACCTGTTACACGCTGAACCAGCAATTCGGGGCTATCATCGGCAAACAGATTTTCGCCGTTAATGACCAGATTACGCGTCTTTGCTATAATTGGCTTTTGAAACTGGAATTTCTCCAGCAATGGTGTTCCTTTCCGAAATGTGAGTTTTTGATTCGCAATGGCCTGTCGTCCATTCGCTTTTCTGATTTCAACGGTATACTCACCTGGCCGAACCCGTTCCGGAATATTCGCAGCATATTGATTGCTGGTGCTGCAATTTCCTAATCCTAAACAACAGCCAACACGTAACGTATCCCGTTCTGAAGCGTCGGTTCTCGATAAAATGATCTGCCCTTCACCGATGCCATCCAGAAAATTTTCGATCTGAAATCCTAGTGGCTGCGCAACAATAGCCGTTGTCTGGTTATCGATAAAGCCAATCTGGAGATTACCAGCAGGCTTTATCGCGAATTTGTAAATAGAAAGTTTATTGGCGTCGTTAAGTACATAAATACCTAACTGCTGGTCGGGCGACGGCATTCGGCAAAGACTAATTGGAGAAGGTTGCTCATTCCATATAGCGCTATTGGCTGATGTCTGGTACGATTTTGCTTCAAAATTGGCAGTCGTTACGTTGGCAGGAACTGTCAGCACAACCTGTTTTTTCTCCTGATCAATCGCGATATTTTCCGCTGGAAAGCCCGGAATTGAAATGCCCAAAAGCTTTACGTCATCGGTTGGGGTAACTTCCTGTTTTGTAGGCCGGCAAGACTGAATCAATATGAACAGAATTGCTACGTAAACAAGTGGCTGAATAACTAGAATTTGTTTCATTACGTTATATCAATAGGATTCTTTGGATGAGTAAATCTTATGGATGCATTTTTGTCATGCTGAGGTACGAAGCATCTTAACGTATCATTACACTAGAATTTGGGTGTCTTAAGATGCTTCGTACCTCAGCATGACAATCAAAGAAATAAAATCTCATTCATTAATTAGCAACGTAGCATATAGTTAAAGATTAAATTTCTGCGACTTTGTTACGTTTACATTGGCTCATCTAAAAAAGAGAGTGATCATGAATGCTACGCTTGATAAAAAATCCCTGCTGGCTGAGTTGGACGCACCGTATCAGGTCAGTTCAGAAGCTGTTACGTTCTACCAGACAAATGGCTACGTTAAGTTAAAGCACGTATTGAGTCCCGCCGTTCTGGACTATTATGGCGATATTATTACGGATTTGGTATTTCGACTCAATACGTTGATAAAACCAATGGCGGAACGTACTACGTATGAGCGGGCTTTTCTACAAATCATGAACCTTTGGCGTGAAGATGCTGAAGCCAGAGAATTCGTTTTCTCGAAACGACTGGCCAAAATTGCCGCTGATTTGATGGGCGTCGATGGTGTTCGAATTTACCACGATCAGGCACTATATAAAGAGCCGTCGGGCGGCATTACTCCCTGGCACGCCGACCAGTTTTATTGGCCTCTATCATCGCCAAAAACGGTTACGGTCTGGATTCCGTTGCAGCATACACCGATGGAAATGGGGCCATTGGCTTTTGCCGAAGGCAGCCAACACGTAGAGATTGGCCGCGATATTGAAATCAGTGACGATAGCGAAAAAATCCTGGCCGAAGCGCTTCAGAAACAGAATTTTAACGTCCACGATACGCCTTTTGAACTGGGCGAAGTCAGCTATCACGCAGGCTGGACGTTCCACCGCGCTGGCCCGAACGTATCAGACAAACCACGGAAGGTCATGACCATGATTTACATGGATAAAGATCAGACAATTATTCAGCCTCGCAATCAGTATCAGATCGCTGATCATGAGACCTGGCTCAACAGCCTGCCTATAGGTAGCCAACCGCAGGACGAGATGAATCCGATTTTATTTAGTCGGTAAAAAGCCATCAGTTGTCAGTCGATAGTCGTTCGTTAAGGGTCAATAGGGGTAGAATTAACTCGTTGAAGACCATCGACTAACGACTATCGACTTTTTATGGAAATATTTTTGCTGTATTTCTGTTGTAGAAACAAATCATCACTTCCTTCAAGCGGCATGAAGTTACTTCTTACGCTTGTCACCTGCCTATTTTTTAGCGCGGTGGCAATAGCGCAGTTACAGAAAGATCCAACAAGCTGGTCGGTTATCCCTCCAAAAAACACGGCCAAAGTCGGTGAGATAGTAGAAATACGTATTCAGGCCGCAATTGACAATGGCTGGCATATTTACTCCAACGACCTAGATCCAAACATCGGGCCAATTCCGACTAGTTTCAAATTCACTACGTCAGATGCCTGGCAGACAATAGGTAGCGCCAAGCCCATCGGAGTCGAAGAGGTATTTGTGCAGGTGTGGGGCGCTAAAGTTCGTCAATTTGCGAACAAAGCCGTCTTCATCCAGAAAGTCAAAATCCTGAAGCCGAATCCTTCATTCAGGGCCACGGCTGAATACATGGCCTGTTCCGACAAAGATGGTACGTGCCTTCCACCCGCCGAAGTTGAGCTCGCAACAGCTATTAAAACAGTAGCCGACGTATCAGCACCAACAGCTACGTCGACCGCAGTTGCGTCAACCCCCAAAACAGAATCAACAGTTACGAAACCGGCCTCCGAAACGACTGTTGCCGTTGCTACGTCGTCACCAGTTTTATCAGACACGGTAGCTGTAAAAGAAATTGAACCTATTACTACAGAAGCTGCCACTGCCCCGGTGGTTGGCTCTGTGAACGGGGATGATATAAACAATACGTCAGGTGGTTCGCTGGGAGGTTTTCTGTTAGCTGCTTTTCTATCGGGATTAGTGGCATTGCTCACGCCCTGTGTATTTCCGATTATTCCGGCTACGGTGAGCTTTTTCACCAATCAGCAGGGCGGGCAGTGGAAAGCGTTGCTGTACGGCGTATTCATCATTGGTATCTACGTATTAATCGGTACGGTTGTATCGCGGGTGAACGGGCCGGCGTTTGCCAATTTTGTGAGTACGCACTGGCTGCCGAACGTCCTGTTTTTCGCCGTTTTCTTTGTTTTTGGTCTGTCGTTTCTGGGTTTGTTTGAAATTGTGCTTCCCAGTTCGCTGGTTAACAAAGCCGACGCCAAATCTGAACAGGGTGGTATCGCCGGTATTTTCTTTATGGCGTTTACGCTCGTGCTCGTTTCGTTTTCCTGCACAGGGCCGATTGTCGGTAGTTTGCTGGTAGCCTCAGCCGGTGGCGAAGTGGTGAAGCCAATTCTTGGCATGGCGGCATTCTCGTCGGCTTTCGCTGTGCCTTTTACGTTGTTTGCGGCTTTTCCACAATGGCTGCGAAATCTGCCTCGTTCGGGTGGCTGGCTCAATTCGGTGAAGGTTGTTCTCGGCTTTCTGGAGCTGGCGCTGGCGCTAAAGTTTCTGAGCGTAGCCGACCAGGTTTATCACTGGGGCTTGCTCGATCGAGAGGTTTTTCTTTCGATCTGGATCGTCATTTTCGCCCTGATTGGTTTTTATTTCCTTGGGAAACTGCGTTTGCCGCACGATAGCGAAGTGAAATCCATCAGTGTTCAGAAGTTATTGCTGGCGATTGTTACGTTCTCGTTTGTCGTGTACATGATTCCCGGACTTTGGGGCGCACCCTTAAAAGCATTATCAGGTTATCTGCCGCCAGAAACGTCGCAGGATTTCAATTTACAAATGGCTGGGGGCAATAGGCAGAGGGCTGAGGGACAACTTGCGGAGAATATTAAATACGCCAATCTGTTTCACTTGCCGCATGGCTTGCAGGGATTTTTCGATTACAAACAGGGGCTGGCTTATGCCAGAAAAGTGAATAAACCCGTTTTCATCGATTTTACCGGACACGGTTGCGTGAACTGTCGCGAAATGGAAGCCCGTGTCTGGTCAGATCCAGCGGTGCTGTCGCGGTTACAGAATGATTTTGTGGTGGTTGCGCTTTACGTAGACGACAAAACCGAACTTCCAGAAACGTCCTGGTACACCTCGACCTACGACCAGAAGCAGAAAAAGACCATCGGCGCGCAAAATGCCGATTTGCAGATTACGAAGTATAACAACAACGCCCAGCCTCATTACTGCCTCGTCAACAGCGAAGGAAAATTGCTGGTGTCGCCTAAAAACTACGATCGTGACGTAGCAAACTTCGTGGCGTTTCTGGATGCGGGGAAGGCCAAATTTTAGGATGTTTTTGTCATGCTGAGTCGGACCGCCGAAGCGGCACGACTCAGCATGACAAAATAACTATTCAGCACCTCTCTTACTTCATTTTATTCTCGAAGAGGAACACACCGTTTTTATTGGCAATGACAATGTCGATTTTACCGTCTTTGTTCATGTCCTGCGCCACTACGTTCAGGCCCGAACCCGAATCATTGTCAATGACGTGTTCTTTGTAATACGGCGCTTTTCCGGGCGTAAATTCAAACCAGAGTATAATGCCAGGGTCCGCATCGCCGGGGTCGCGACCGTGGTGCGCCAGAAATCGCTTGCCGGTTATGTAATCTTTACGTCCATCGCCATTGAGGTCGGCCATAATGGACGAGTGCGTTTGAGCCGTAGTATTGCTCATCAGATGCGTTTTGAAATTGATTTTTCCCTGTTCATCCACTATTTGTTCATGCCACCAGATGCCGAGCGCATGGGCCGATGCACTCACTACGTCATTTTTGCCATCGCCGTTTACGTCCAGAATCTGCATGTGTGAGCAAGGTTCACCCAGATTGGCCGGATGAAATACCCAGTTACCCGCTTTTTTATCAGACGTTCCTTTATACCAGCCTTCCTTAACCACTACGTCATTAAGGCCATCTTTATCAATATCACCGTACCCGATGCCGTGCGAAAAAATCTCGGTTCCTGCTACGTTCTCAGCGCTCAGCGGAAAGCGTTTCCATTCAGTGTCGCCAGGTTTTGAGGGCGATTTTAGCCAGACAATCTGCTTTTTAGCTTTATCACCACAAAGAATATCGAGTCGGCCATCGCCATCGATGTCGATAAATCCCGGCGATTCATTGGCGATACCCACTGAATCAGCAATGATGTGCTTTTTCCATGTACCGGGTGCATTGTTTTTGGGGTTTTCAAACCAGAAACCCGGTTTGCCTGGAAAATCGACAATCACTACGTCGTCCCAGCCGTCCTGATTGACGTCCATGCCCAGATTGAGGAACGAATCGCTGTATTCCTTTCGTGGGTCATACGTGCGCGAGGGAGCCATTTCGCGACGCGTCCAGTTGGGCGCTTCGAACCAGTAGTAACCAGCAATTATGTCCAGCTTTCCATCTTTATTTAAATCTGCTACAGCGGCACCTTCCGAAATGAAATCACCGGTCAGCTTTGTTTTTTTAAACTCGCCCGATGGAACGACGTTTTTGTTCGGCGCTTTAGTTTCTGGCGTCGCAGCCTGTTGCTGCCGAACCTTAAACAACGACTTATCTTCCTGGCCATACGTATTGGTAAGCCAGCAGCAAAGCAACGTAGCACCTAGTACGTATCTTCTGTTTATCCGAGTCTTCATAATAAATATGTCTGCTAAACGTCATTAGATAACTTTTGTCATGCTGAGTCGGACCGCCGAAGCGGCACGAAGCATCCTAACGTATCATTACCCTCAAGTTGGGCAATTTAATATGCTTCGTGCCGCTTCGGCGGTCCGACTCAGCATGACAAAAAACAGAACTATTCTTTACTCTCCCAATACCTTAGCAATCAGTGCCTGAATCTCATGATTTTCGTGCGAATGATCGCGCTTTCCTACCCGATCATTAAAGTCTTTCAGCAACTTTTTGGCATCGTCGGTTCCGATAGCGCCGATACGTTGGATCATGTAATTGAGGTGTTTCGGCATTTTCGATTTTTGACTCAGTTCCAATGCCCGTTTCATATCGACAGTGGCGAGCGGTTCAGACGCGTACCAAAGCATAAGAGGCAAATTGTGATCGTCTTTGTCGCCTGCCTTCTGAACGAGCGCATCTACTACGTCCCAACGCTGAGCGGGTTCGAGACGTAGCATGGCTGACGTCAAATACATCCGAACGAGCGACGAATTATCGTTTTGAGCCAACGTAGCAAGACGCTTCAGCGTTTCCGGCGAAATGGTTTTGTTTTCAGCGAGTAACTGAAGCGCCCAGCTTCTGACGTATTCGTTTTCGTTGTTCAGTAAATCGACTAACTCTTTCTCGGTCAACCCTTTCGTTACATGCAGAGTCCATAACGCACGGAGTTTGCGGGTCGCATCAGGGTTCTTTTCCAGAATTTCTTTCAGCGCTTTATGCACCTTTTTACTACCGCCACGCTCCTGCAACAAAAGTCGGGCCTGACGAACGTACCAGTCGTTTCCATTCAATTGGTAATTAACCAGTTCCATATCCGATGCTTTTGATAAATCGGCCTGTACCCACTTGTCATTTTCGTGCGTAATCTTGAAAATACGGCCCATCGTTTTGTCGTGAACGTCGGGATTCGAACTGTGACACTGGTTTTTGTCGTACCAGTCGATAGCCCATACTGAACCGCTTGGGTCGTATTTCATATTGATCCACTGCGACCAGGAATCATTCATCGCCATAAAATCGGGGCGGTGGCTGACCATATAGCCGGAACCCGCACGAGACGGATGGTCGCGGTTGAGTTTGGCACCGTTGATGTTGTTCATGAAAATGTCGTTCCGGTACTCCTGCGGCCAACTATTTCCGAGGTAAATCATGGCACCAGCGTGCGCATGTCCACCACCTGCCGAAGCTGAACGGAAATTCCCCGCGTGTGGACCGCGTTCGCCCAGCCAGTGTACGTGGTCGGCGTGGGTTTTGATGTCGTCGTACGTATACGGGTTGAAATGTTTCCCGCCCTGACGCTGGTAGCGCCCGCCCTGAATCATGTGGTACATGTGCGGAATAACGCATGCCGTAATGAACGCATGACCGTAATCGTTGAAATCGAGGCCCCACGGATTGCTGGTTCCTTCGGCAAAAATCTCAAACTGATGATTTGTTGGATGATACCGCCAGACACCCGCGTTGATTTTGGTACGTTCCGAATCAGGTGCGCCGGGCTTGCCAACATTCGAGTGTGTAAATACGCCGTGCGTACCATAAAGCCAGCCATCAGGCCCCCAACGCAGACTGTTCAGCGTTTCGTGCGTATCCTGTGTACCCCAGCCATCAAGCAATTTTTGCGGTGGCCCGGTTGGTTTATCGGTTTTGAAATCAGCGGGGATGAACAGCAGATACGGAGCTGCACCAACCCAAACACCACCCATGCCAACCTCCATGCCGCTAACCAGATTCAGTCCTTCGGTGAACAGCTTTTTGCTGTCTAACGTACCGTCGCCGTTGGTATCTTCAAAAATGAAAATCTTGTCGCGTCCCTGACCCTCGGGTGCCGGAACCGGGTACGTGTGCGATTCCACCACCCACAGTCGGCCTTTCCAGTCGATGGTGAAGCAAATCGGTTTTACGATGTCGGGTTCGGCAGCGGCCAGCGTAATTTTAAAGCCTTTGGGGGGCGTCATTGCCTGAGCCGCTTTAACGCCTGAAAGGCCGGCATTTAAGACGGGATCGAGTGGAGGAAGAATGATGATGTCCTTCTGTTTCAACTCATTCGGGAACGTAGGGCGCGTGGCATAGAACTGGAAATCATCGAAATTAATGTGCGCCCATTTGTCGTTCGGGATGTATGGAATCTGCGAAATACCCGTTTCGTTATCCACAATTCGGATGAAAATATCCTGATTCAGATAGGGTTGCAACTCAACAACGGCAGGCTGTAACGTAGCACGACCCTGGCCCGTAATATGGTAAATAACCTTGTCGGTACTTGCCTGCACGATCTCTACGCGCGTATCCTGCAAAGCGCCACCTGATACCATAAAAGCGGCAAACGGCTGCGTGACTTTAAACGGAACCGAGGTTAACGTACCAGTCAATTTGTAGTTAGTCGTGCCACCGCTGCTCAGAAAATGTTTCCCCGCAAAACCAACATGCATATCTTTCTCGTGCACCGGCGAAGGGTCGTCCTGCGCAAAAATGGGATTTGTAAAAGCATCGCCCTTGGCAGTCCAATCTTTCAACGTACCGGTTTCGAAGTTCAGGTTTAGCGGTTGACCGTCTTTCATTGGCAGTTGTCCAGCCGTAATTGCCTCGCCGATCTTGCCTTCTACTACTTCGAACGTACCAACCATACCCGCGGTCCGGTGGCCGGGAACGGTGCAGTAATACGTATCGTTTTTGTCAGCGACGAACGTAATGCTGGTTTTGGTGCCTTTGTCCTGAAGCGTTTTACTTTTCACACCAAGTTTTTCCAGGGCGATGTCGTGCGTCATCACTTCGCCATTGACGATTGTGATACGTACCTTATCGCCTTTATTGGCTTTTAAGGTTGGGTTACGCGCTCCATCTTTGGCGAAGTAGCCCAACATGGTTGCTTCCATCGTATATTCGCGATCAACTTTGGCGGTATCTGGAGCGGGAGTAGCAGCGGCTTTGGCTTTCGTGTTCTGCGCGAAAGTGGACGTAGTAGTCGCCAACATCGCAGTCAGCAGGAAGGCGACAAGCAGACGGCAATTGTTCATGAGATTAGGTCGAAAGGGATTCATTACAATTTAGGAATAAAGCTATTTCGGAATCAATAATGCTACGTTTGGAGTGTTACGTTTACAAATCCGTTTTACAGTTCGGTTATGGTCAAATCTCTGAATTCGACCTGCGCTACGCCCCCGCTGTGAATCTGAACGGCAATAACACCTTTGTTCGGAATCTTGCTGTCCTGCTCTATATAATCGGCGGTTTTGATGCCGTTTATATACAATTCGTGCCGATTGCCTTTGCAGCGGATAATGTAGCTGTTCCAGCCATCTTCTTTTAGAATCTTCCTGAGGACGCTCAAATCGCCACCAACCAGCTTCTCCCGGCGATGTTCGTCGTAAATATCGCCCCAAAAGCCATTACCTATATCGGCCTGATAACCAATGATTTTCTTTCCTTCAAGAATCGAACGATATTGAATACCACTATTTATCATCCCGGTTTTTGGGTCGCCAGACAGTCGGAATAGACAGCGGAACTCGAAATCGCCGTATTCTTTTACCGTATGCAGATACGTATTCTCCGGTATTTTCTTTACACCGTCACCGCTACGTATTACGCTATCTTTTACGAACCATAAACTAGCATGAGCAGGGTCAACAGTTTTCCAGCCGGTCAGGGTTTTGCCATCAAATAACGACACTGTTTTCCCCGACTGAGCAAAAACAGAGATTTGGGCACCAAGAAGAAATACCAGTGTCAGCAGCCGTTTTGCTACGTTCGATTCAGAGAAAGAAGGCTTCCGGTTTGCGTTCATGCGATCAGACGTTTCGGTAGAATCTAATTTGTATAAAGCACAGTTGGCTGGTAAGTCTCCTTATTCTGAAGGAACAATACTTATTATAATGACTTGCAACACCCCGAAAACTAAGCAATGAGTACGATTCCAACTACGCACGTATTGGGAGTCACATTGCAAAGCAAATTGCATAAATATTAACTAACGTATCACTATATAAACCAGAAGTTTATAGTACTATACCATTCGCTAAACGTTTTTTCACCTCCCCTATTAGAATTGTATATTGAGCGGTCTTTCCACCAATAAATATCCCTTTGTATCAGTTACCTGTCGGACCTATGAAAACCAACTGGTCTGCGCTTTTCCTGACTTTACGATTGTTAGTGAGTCGGGCCTGGATTATGGTAGTCATTGGGCCGGCATACGTAGCGGCTCAGAACTTACCTGCTCCTGAAATCATTACCAGTCAGCAGGGGCTTCCTCAGGCATTCGTACCGTCGATCATTCAGGACAATCAGGGATTTATCTGGATGGCCACGCGCGACGGCCTTTGTCGATACGATGGTAATACGTTCAAAGTCTTTCAGCCCTCAACGGATGGCAGCCCTTCGCTAACTTCTTCGGAGATAGTCAAAATGGTTCTCGATCATCAGGGCAAAATATGGCTCATTAGTGAAACGGGTGATCTGGACCTGTTCGACCCGGCTCAGGAAGCGTTTATTAACGTATCACGCCAACCGTTCTATCGAGAGAAAATTGGTTTGATTCCACCCGATAATATTTATCTCGATTCGCAGAATTTGCTATGGCTCTGCCTCCGTGGGCAAGGGCTGGCGAGTCTGGATTTTGCGAAAAAGCAAATCAAGCGCTATCAGTACCAAACAGTTGGCAAGGGTCTGTCCAGCGACACAGTCCGCTCGGTTATTCAGGACCAGGCAGAGAAGAATATTTTCTGGGTAGTTACCGGCTCCAGCCTTGATCGCCTGAACCGACAAACAGGTGCCGTCACCCGGTATCATCCTCGTGCGGGGCAAACATCATCGGTGCTTGATAACAAGCTGAAAGAACTGAAACAGCTGCCTAGTGGTGACCTTTTGCTCCGATCAAATGCCTATGTCATGCAGTTTGATCCCAAAACCGCCCAGGTTCGCCAGGCTTATCCGTTGCCGGTGAAAGAAGAGTGGTGGCAGTGGGGGCCAATGCTATCCGACCGCCAACAGCCCGTTTTTCTTTCCCAGGGCAATATTTTATATCGCTACACCACGCAGGACGGGTTAAAAGAAGCAACGCGGTTGCCCCATGATCTTCATAGCCAGAGTCTATTAATCGATCGGTCAGACGTACTCTGGGTCGGAACCAATGGGGGCGGTGTGCTAAAGTACAACCTTCGCGCTGGAGCTTTTACCGCAACGCCGTATCATACCTCATTTTATTGGGATTTACTGATTCGTGACCTCAATTTATCCCCAGCAACTATTCCTAAGCTGCCCGGCGATTGGTCGTATCTGTTTCGGTATACGACTGATGGCAGCGGAAAACTCTGGTTCAATATTCGAACCTCACCCTTTTACCGGCTCGATCTAACAACCCGCGAGCTTAGTCAAATTCCATTTCCGGTATATATGTCGACCACGTCGTCAAACTTGCCCGTGCCGATGGCGACCGACTCACAGGGAAAGGTCTGGGCGGTTTATGATTCGACGGTTTTATGGTACAATGAACAGCAGAAGCAGTGGATACGATTTCCACATTCCATCCGGAAAATTTCGACTGTAGAAGTCATTGAAGACATAGCGGTTGACGGACAGGCTCTTTGGATTGCTTCCAAGGATCATGGTCTTTACCGAATCGATCGGGCAACAGGTGCTATTCGCCGGTACGTGCATAATCCGACAGAGCCATTCTCAATTAGTAACGACCATCTGTTCTGTTTGTCTGCTGATCCGGCCGATTCAACGATTCTCTGGATTGGTACGTTCGGCGGAGGATTGTGTCGCTTTGATAAACGAACGGGACGTAGCAGACGCCTGACAACAGCCGATGGTTTGCCCAACAACGTAATCTATGCCGCCATTCCCGACCGACAGGGCAATCTTTGGGTAGCCACCAATCAGGGACTTGGACAAATGGATCGGCGGACGTTCAAGACACGTATCTACACCCGCGAAGACGGGCTGGCGGGCGATGAATTCAATCGACACCATTTCCTTCAACTACCTACTGGACGCATTTTTATGGGTGGTCTGGAAGGTATTACGTCGTTCGATCCGGGTAATCTGCGGGAAGATACGTATCAGCCAACCGTTCAGATCACCAACATTCAAATCAATAACCAGCCCATGCCGTCGAGCGAAGCGCCCGTCCAGACATTGGATAAGCTTACGTTGCCCTATGACAAAAACTTCGTGACAGTTCAGTTTGCGGCTATGCAGTACAATCGGCGGAACAAGATTCGGTACCGTTACCAGTTGGAAGGACTCGAAAATTCCTGGACCGAAACGGATAGACCCATAGCCGTTTACACCGGTCTGCGCCCCGGTCATTACACACTACGTCTCAATGTCGCCAATACGTCGGGAGTGTGGAGTCCGCAGGTTCGTACGCTTACGATTGACATCGAACCGCCCTTCTGGGCTACCTGGTGGGCGTATATTGCTTATGTTCTGGTAATTGGAGGTGTCATTTTCGGCGTAATAAGGGCATCTGTAAATCGAATCAAACTTCGTCAATGGGTTTTACTACAACAGCGGGAAGTGGAGTTGAAGCATAAAGAAACGGAGCAGTTACGAGCCACTAACGATATGAAAACGCGATTCTTCGCCAACATTTCGCACGAATTCCGTACACCACTAACACTGATTCTGGCTCCCACCGAGCAAATGGCCAGCGAAAACCCAACGCCCAAAAATCAGCGCCGACTGCTAAGTATCGAACAGAACGCCCAGCATTTACTACGTCTCATTAACCAATTGCTGGATTTGTCGAAGCTGGAAGCCAGTGTGATGCCTGTTCAGGAGTCGGTTGGCAACGTAACAGATTGCATCAAGGGCTGGCTTCAGCCGCTGATCGACCAGGCCGCCGAACAGGGAATTGCGCTGGCGTTCCATTCGGAGGTCGAAGGCAACTATTATTTCGATGCCGAAAAGCTGGAACGTATCGTTTATAACCTCACGGCCAACGCCCTCAAATTCACAAAAAATGGTACTATCACAGTAACCTTAACCACTACGTCTGAACGTATCAAACTGACGATTGCTGACACGGGTATTGGTATTCCCGAGCAAAATCTGCCCCATATTTTCGATCGCTTTTATCAAGCCGACAATGCGTATGCTGCCATGCCCGGTCAGACGGGCACTGGTATTGGGCTGGCGTTGGTGAAAGAACTGGTGCAGCTTCAGAAAGGTATCATTACGGTCGAGAGCCGGGTGAACGAAGGCACCACCTTTTTTGTGGAACTCCCGTATCGGCAGGCGGCTACGTCCGAGAAAACGGTTGACGCTACGTTGCCTTCCCGAATTGAAACGGATGATCAGGCATGGGCGGTGGCCGATGAGCAATACGTACCGCGTGTGCTGATTGTGGAAGATAACAACGATCTGGCTCACTTCATCGCTGAAAGCCTGCCCAGTCATTACCGGATTCGCCGGGCGGTCAACGGGCGCGACGGACTTGAACAGGCCATCGAACATTTGCCCGACCTGATTATTTCGGACGTAATGATGCCCGAAATGGACGGATTCACTTTATGCAGCAAACTCAAAACAGACCTGCAAACCAGCCATATTCCGGTTATTATGCTTACAGCAAAATCGTCGCCTACGAACCGGACGGAAGGGCTGCTTTTAGGCGCTGATGATTACCTGACCAAGCCGTTTCAGGTGCAGGAACTCCAACTGCGCGTGCACAATCAGTTGACCACCCGACAACGGATGCGCGAATGGGTACGTATCAACCTGAACAACCCAGATCCCTCTGCCGCTCAAGCTGTTCCCGAACTGACCGATCCTTTCCTGACACAACTTTACGGCATCATCGACAACCATCTGAGCGACGTTACTTTCGGAGTCGACATTATGATGGCTGAACTCGGAATGAGCCGCACGAACCTGTTCCGAAAAGTAAAGGCGTTGACGGGTTTATCGGCCAATGATCTGCTACGTCAGTACCGATTAAAACGGGCTACGCAACTACTACGTTCTGGTATTACCGTTACCGATACCGCCTATCAGGTGGGTTTCGATAGTCCCGCCTACTTCACAAAATGCTTCCGGGAAGTTTACCAGACAACACCCCGCGAATTTGCCACTCAAGCCTGATTAGACGCTTTTCTGCCTTTTTAAACCGCTTTTCTTAAAGTTGGAACATTCGTTATAGTATTTGGAACATCCGTGATAACTCCCTATCGACGTAGTAAGCCAACTTTGTAAAGGTTTTCTGACCAGCACAGAACAAAGTTGTGTGATCGACTATTGCACAAACTCGACTGCTCAGGAAATGTCTCCTTTTTAGTTCGCTTGCCAGTTGTTACGTCCAATTACCATTACAACCTTCTACCAATTTAAACCATGAAAAAATTTGCTTTTCTAGTACACCTGCGCAGTAACTATAATAAAGACCTTAAACACATGGCGGCACCGCTGGGCTGGATTCCCGACTCAGTGTACCGGTATGCGCTACGTAATCGCCCTCTCCCGCCGTTCATCTGGAGTGACGTAACGCTAACCCCCGGAGCCACCGAGCCAGAAGGTTATATTATTATGTTACCGTATTCAGGTCGTCAATTATTGGAACAGCAAAAACTAATGGTGCCCCTGGTAGAACAGGCGGCAAAACTGGCGGCTTCAAAAGGGGCAGAAATCATGGGCTTAGGTGCCTTGAGTTCACCAATTACGATGGGCGGCAAACTGGTAGAGAACAACCCGCATCTATCAGTAACGAACGGTAACGCCTACACCGCCGTAATTACCCACGAACGAATTGCGCAACTTATTGACGAATCACCCGCCTATCGCCCCGTTGTTGCGTTAGTAGGTGCTACCGGAAGCGTTGGTTCACTGGTTTGCAAACTGCTCGCCAAACATAATCCTGAGGCTGAGTATCTGTTAGTGGCACGTAACGAACGTCGGTTAGTTGATCTAGCCAGCGAAATGACCGAAACGAATTTCGAAGTTAAGCCAACCACCTCCCAACATATCGACGACGTAAAACGGGCTGATATCGTCGTATTGCTGACCAGCGCGTCGGATTGTCTGTTGCAGTCAAGCCATCTGAAACCGAACGCTGTTGTTCTGGACGATACGCAACCACGTAACACGCACCCGCGCCTGCTAACCGAACGGCCCGACGTAACGATTATCGATGGTGGCCTGGTGAGCGTTCCTCATTTGAAAACCAACAATCGTGGCATCGGTCTGCCACGGGGACTTTCATACGCTTGTCTGGCCGAAACGATGCTGCTGGCCAAAGCTGGATACGAAGGCAATTTCAGCATCGGAAATCCAACTTTGGAACAAGCCGAATATATCCGTACTGTTTCGCAACAGTTTTCGCACCTCGGCTTCGACGTAGCACCCGACCATAGCTTTGGCCGACGTATTGCCCAACCAACGTATACCCACAATTCCAGAGAATCACTCGCCGAACTATAAAATCGTTTACCTGCTACGTCGATATCGAACAAAAGCTGGCTTATCCTAATCTCTTTATGCAATCGTCTCCTACTCAGATTGTTTTTCTTGGCGGTGGCTACGTATCCGTCTGGGCATATCGCACGATGGCGAACATGCTACGTTCGCAAATGGCCAATGGTCAGGTAACCGTTACGGTGATTTGCCCGCACGCGTATCATTTCTACCATGGCTGGACGGCCGAAAGTCTGACCGATATTATCCGGGACCACAACCGCCTTAGTCCATTAACGGAAATTATGCCCAAAGCGAATCTGATTCTGGGCGAAGCCGAAAAGTTGGACCACAGCGCACAGGTTGTGCATATCCGTACGAAAAATGGCGATCAGCAAACGCTACGTTACGATCATCTGCTGATGGGAATCGGTTCATTTGACAGTGAAGCCGTCGAAGGTATTCGCACGTATGGATACCAGATAAAATCGCCGGAAGCCTTCCAGCGGACCCGGAATAAACTTCACCAATTGGTGAAAGAGGCCGCCCAGGCCGATCCGGAGCAGGCTCGTCAGTTGCTGAGTTTTACCGTAGCTGGCGGTGGATTTGCAGGCGTCGAATTGGTAACCAATCTGGCCGAATGGGTCAATCTGGCGAAAAAATCGTATCCGGGCCTGAGCAACCTACAGCCGCAAATCCGGCTGGTTAATAGCGGTAATCAGGTTTTATCGGCACTTCAACCTGATTATAAACGTCTGATACGTTACACTGAAAAAACAATGCGGAAGTATGGCATTGCGTTAATCAACAACGCAAAACTGACGAAAGTAACGTCTGACGGTGCTTTTCTAAGCGACGGTACGTTCCTGGAAAGCAGTTTGGTACTCTCGACGGTTGGACAAAGCCGGTTTACACTGGCGGGGACCGAACCGATGCCCCGCGATACGTTGCAGCGGCTCTATACAAATGCGTATCAGCAGGTCGATAATTTACCCAATGTCTGGGGTGGTGGCGATGCCTGCCATGTAGCACATTATCAGACAGGTATAGCTTGCCCGGCTAATGCGTTGTGGGCCATCAAACACGGTGAATACGTTGGCCGCAATATTGCCAGAGCCGTTAAAGGAAAAAAACTGAAACCATTTACCTACAGAGGTTTAGGTCAGTCGGCTAGTTTAGGGCTTGGCAAAGGCATTACCGAGATGTACGGCGTTCAGTTTACGGGCGCCCTCGCCTGGATTATGCGCTGGTTTTTCTTCCATTACTTCATGCCTTCCCGCCGATTGATGCTCGATACCGTTGGCGACTGGTTTCACCTACTATTCCGGGGTAAACGCAAAGGGGCTGCTGATGCAACAACGGACGTTCAGACGAATCCTATTCAGGCCGTAGCAGCTTAAGGAGTCTCGAATTTGTTTAAAAATTCGCCTGATGACATTTTTTGTCATGCTTCTGCTCCGGCGGCCCGGCTTCGTCAGCATGACAAAAAACTCATTTGCAGTCTTGTGAGCGAAACTCTAAACAACCTCATTATTTTTCAGCCGAAAACACCTGGAAACGTAGCGGCTTCTATGAAAAAACGGCTCCTGATTCTATTAGCTATAGTGCTTTTAGGCTCCATCGGATTATGGAAACTTTCCAGATCGAGAACGTATCAGGTATTCGGCGAACTCTATCCACGTATTAACACGACTGAAAAAGTGGTCGCGCTGACGTTCGATGATGGCCCAACGCCCCGTACCGACAGTATTCTGACACTCCTCCGTGATTTAGACATTAAAGCAACCTTTTTTGTGATCGGTCGGGATTTAGTAACGTATGCAACCGAAGCACCGAAAATCCTGGCAGCCGGACACCAGTTAGGCAATCATACGTATTCGCATGAGCGGATGGTTCTGAAATCGTATTCGTTTGTGAAAGAGGAAATTGAAAAAACAGACTCGCTAATACGCAAGGCCGGCTTTCAGGCAGAAATTGTATTCAGGCCACCCTATGGAAAGCGGCTCTTTGCGCTACCATATTATTTAAAGCAAACCGGGCGAAAAACCATCATGTGGGACGTAGAGCCGGAATCCTTCTCTGAAATCGCTACTGATTCAGCAAAAATTACCAAACACGTATTGGCTAATACGAAGCCGGGTTCTATCATTCTACTTCATATCATGTACGACGGAAAGGAATCCATAAAAGCCATTCCACCAATTGTCAGGGAACTGAAAAGCCGGGGATTCACCTTTAAAACGGTTACGGAACTGCTACGTTATCAGCTAAGTCAGTGAGTATTTTTGTCATGCTGACGAAGGAAGCATCTTAAGGTATCCTAACGCGTGAATAAGGACGCTCTAAGATGCTTCCTTCGTCAGCATGACAAAAATACTCACTTATAGTACGGATTACCGACCGAATCGACGACCGCCCAGGGGTAATGCCATTTATCCATGTATACGTTGCCGGGTAGAAAATCGTCATTGGCATCCCGCAATTTCTTGGTCAATATTGCCTCCAGTTGCTTTTGTGTCGGAGCCATATCTGGCTTATTCACTACGTTAGTCAACTGGTTTGGGTCTTT
This sequence comes from Spirosoma profusum, assembly GCF_014699005.1. GTDB lineage: Bacteria > Bacteroidota > Bacteroidia > Cytophagales > Spirosomataceae > Spirosoma > Spirosoma profusum. Next base: position 158,075 of record NZ_JACWZY010000002.1, on the reverse strand, counting down.
CTCGTTATCGTATAAAAGCCAGGGGCCTTTCAGGTCGCGCACGTATGTATATCGGGGCGTACGAACCCCCCGGTACTCGCGGCCGCCCCGGCCATAGCCCCATTGGTGGAACGGTACAATACAGGCAATCAGCGCAGCATCGTCAGGACGGGCAGCGCGGGGTTGCCTGATCAAAGCGGAATAATCTTTCCCCTGAACACTCGCCGGAATCGACTGCTGAGTCATTGATAATAGCGTTGGCATTACGTCCGTCAACGTCATCGGTACGTCCAGCGTGCGGCCTTTGCGTCCAAGTCCAGCGGGATATTTAAGCAGAAAAGGGATACGTATCGATTCATCCCAAGGTTTCTGTTTGTTCAGCTCTCCCTGCGAATAGAGCATATCGCCGTGGTCGGAGGTGAAAATAAATATGGTGTTATCGTCCAGACTGGCTCCTTTTAGCGCGGTTTGCAGTCGGCCAATACAATCATCCAGCGCATTAATGTGAGCGTAATAACCACGTAGTGCCCGACGGGCATCGGTCGTATCTTTAGTTGGCACGTTGGAACGTAGCGCAATAGGTTTGCCAGCATATTTCTGCCGGTATTCTTTGGGCGCGGTTTGGTACGGGTCATGCGGAGGCCCCCAGGCAAGCACCAGCAGAAAAGGTGAATCCCGTTTCTGCGTCATAAAAGAAATCGCCGAATCAGTCTGGCTGATGGCGTCATACTGCTGCCACACAAAACGCGTATTGACTTCATTGTAATACGGCGAATCATTGTAGTTGTGCGTACATTCCAGCGTCCGCCAGTAGTCGAACCCCTGCCGACGTTCGGCCGGAATGGGCGCTACTCTTCCCGGTGCATAATCCTTTATCATGCTCCCGTTAATGTGCCATTTCCCGATAAAGCCCGTCTGATAGCCGTTTTGCTTACAAACTTCAGCCAACGTAACGGCTTCGTTACGTAGCGGACGGTCGTTGTAAAACACACCATGTGTATGCGCGTGCTGACCGGTGAGCATACTGGCCCGACTGGGTGAGCAAACTGGCACCGATGCTACGCAATAACGGGCATTCGTTGACTCACCAGCAAGTTTGTCAATATTGGGCGTAATGACGTCTCGATTTCCAGCATAGCCAAACGCTTCGGCCCGCCACTGATCGGCCATGACGATAACAATGTTGGGCTTTTTCGTTTCCGCCGGAACCGACGTAATGGATTTTACGGGTGAGTTAGAAAGCCAGAGCATCCAGCCAGTCAAAATGGCACTTCCAGCACCTATAGTGAAGTAATTCATAAACGTAGCGTTGGTTTAGGGGCGTTATTGGGCGGCTGCTTTTAGTCGATTGAAGGTTGGCAGCAATGTATTTTTCAGCGATTTACCCTGTGGTAACGTAGCAAGATTGGTCAATTCCTGCGGGTCGGTTTTCAGGTTGTAAACTTCCTCATACGAATCGGCCGACTCACGCAGATTGAAGTAATGCACGTACTTTCTGTCCTGACTTAATACACCTTCCGTTTGCGGAATAAATACCGTTGGCAGATTTACCAGGTGTTCGAAAAAGAACTCCGTCCGCCAGGGACTTTTGGCCAGTCGGGATGCCGCATCACCGCCGTCGCGGTTATCCATCAACGCGGTCAGGCTGCGGCCCTGCATTCGTTTTGGAATTGGCGCACCGGCCAGCGTCAGTAACGTAGGAGCCAGGTCGATGTTGAGCGTGTATTGATTCGTGGTACGTCCGTGCCAGTTCGGGCGACGCGGGTCGTAGATGATGAGCGGCACGCGGAGGGAAAGCTCGTGGCCGTACCATTTATCGGCAAAACCGTATTCACCCAGATAAAACCCATTGTCGCTTGTGTAAACAATGATGGTATTATCCGCCAGACCGCGCTCCTGAAGCGACTTACGCAGATTACCTACTACGTCGTCAATACCCGTAATGAGTCGGAAATACGATTTTGTGATTTGCTGAAACAGCGAATCATTCGCATAACGGCGGCTCCAGCGGATACGCGATTCATTCTGATCGTTATGCCGAAACCAGTCAGGGAATTGCTGGTAGTACTTGTCAGCGGAAGCAGCCGGACGTTTCAAAGTCTGGTTTTTGTAAAGCTCATCGAAGCGGTCGGCATAAGGAAATTCGATTTTAGCCCCGTCCTGCGCGTGTGGTGCTTTGAAACTTACTGATAAACAGAATGGCTTTCCTTTCGGATTATTCGTCAGAAATTCGTCCATCTGCAGACCCATTAAATCAGTCAGGTGAATCGGTTTTCCCTGCGCATCTTTAGCCGCGTATTGCCCCTGCCCTTTGAAGCCTTTCCAGTAATCATACTGATTTTCTGGCATCTCATCGCCGACGCCATATTTACCAATGAAACCCGTTCGATACCCCTGCTTACGTAGCACGAGCGGATACGTTTGCGCCAGCGCCGAATCTGAAAATGGCTTGGCAAAATCGACAATTCCGTGTCGGCGCGCATACTGACCACTCAAAATACTGGCCCGGCTCACGGCGCAGATGGGCGTAGTGACGTAGGAGCGCTGAAAGTAAAATCCCTCCCGAGCCAGTTTATCAATATTCGGCGTCTTGATTACCGAATTTCCCGCCACGCCTAACGCATCCCATCGCTGATCGTCGGCAAGAAGAAAAATAATGTTCGGTGGCGTTGCCTGGGCTGTCGGCTCAACCGACAAGGGACGTAGCGCTGTGGCTGCCACAACGACCAGAAGTAACGTAACAAATCGCTTCACAACGTAGTGTTTTGTTTGGGCCAAGCTGGAGCCTAAATCGTGGGTAGTTAAATGCTTATTTGAGGTTTTGGCGCTCATTTTTGTCATTCTGACCGGGCCGCCGGAGCGGGAACGAAGAATCTTAAAAAAATCTCGCCTGGGGGGGAGGGAGAATTAAGATTCTTCGTTCCCGCTCCGGCGGCCCGGTCAGAATGACAAAAATATTGACATCAATACCCCGGATTCTGATCTAATTTATTAACAGATACCTCCAGCACCGGAATTGGCGCTACCAGTTTGTTTGCAGTCAGCGAATACGACTCTGGATACAGGAAATTCTTGCTGGCTTTTTCCCGCTTGCCGTGGGCTGTCATGACATCCAGCGCTTTTCCGGTACGTTTCAAATCATACCAGCGCTGATTTTCAAAGCAAAACTCAACCTGACGTTCCTTGGCAATCAGTGTTTGCAATGCCGTTTTATCCAGGCCAGTCAACGGATTCGTCAGGCCGGCGCGATTACGTACCTGTTGCACATACGTAATGGCTTCGGCGCTGCGACCCTGCTCGTTTAGTACCTCGGCATACATTAGTAATACGTCGGAGTAACGTAGTACGGGCAGGTTATCGCCAGCACGGTCGTCGGGCGCATTAAGTGGCGCTTTGTACTTATTGCAGTAGGGAATCGGACGTACCACCCCATCCCAGTCGGCACCTGTCCAATAGGCAATCGATACGTCTTTCCGTTTATCGCCCGCTTCGAAAGCGTTTATCAAATCCTGCGTTGGCTGATTCCAGCCCGCCGAAATGATGTTGATGTTCGGACGTTTGGTAACGGCACCGGCAGAAGTATGCGGAGCGAACAGAAAAATAAACCGCTGAGCCAATTCTGCGCTGTTTTCGGAATACTGAATGGCAAAAATGGTCTCTTTGGTATCCTTGCTGGCGGGGTTGAACAGATCGGCGTAGTTTGCCTGTAAACTGTATTTTCCGGCCGTAATCACCGATTTCAGGATGGGTTCGGCATTGGAATAATCGTTTCGGGTCAGATATACTTTGCCGAGTAAGGCCAGTGCCGCCGTTTCATTGGCGCGTCCTACTTCTGCTACGTCAGCCGCTTTGGCAAAATGGCTGGCTGCTTCCTTGAGGTCGCTGATGATAGCATCGTAAACCTGTTGTTCCGATGAACGTTTTACGTTAACGGCATCCAGCGACGCAATCGGCGACAGTACCAGCGGCACGCCACCAAACTGACGAACCAGATTGAAGTAATACAACGCCCGCAGAAACAGGGCTTCACCTGCACACCGATCTTTAAACGACATTTTCGACCAGCTCACATTCGGGCGATCCAGCTCTGACAGAAGCTTGTTGCAACGGGTAATACCATTGTATGAGAGATTCCAGAAGTTGGAATACGTAGCATTGTCGGATACCAGAATAAACTGGTCGATGACGCCACGAGCGGCTTCGCCAATACGGGTGTTGTTCTGAAAGCTGGCATTGTCGGAAATCAGTTCGGCCAGCACCCAGTGATACGTTTTTTCGTAATCCCGCATCGGAACGTAGCAGCCGTTTGCCAGCAGAATGTATTCGACTTCGGTCTTGTAAAAGTTACCCTCGTTGAGGGTTGCCTGCGGGTATAACTCCAGGAAATTTTTATTACAACCCGAGAGTGTTAGTATGATAAAAGTGGCAACTAGGTATCTCATGGTAAAGAAGGGGTTAATGAATATTGTACAATGATCAATGAATAACTACCAGATCAATTGACTTATAATCAACAACTTAATCGAGTACGTATTTGCATTATTCATTTTACATTATCCATTATTTTAAAACTGAAGATTAAGTCCAAGTGACGTAGTACGGGCGAGCGGGTAGGACGACATATCAAAACCCGGCGACAGTGTATTGTTGACAGCGTTATTCTGCGACTGGCCTTCTGGATTTGCGCCTTCGTAGCGGGTAAACATGGCCAGATTCTGAATCGTCAGGTAGAACCGGCAACCGCTGATAAAGCCCGTTTTCTTGACTAAATTATCGGGCAATGAGTAACCGAGCGATACGTTGGCGATCCGCAGAAACGAAGCGTCCTCAACCCACATCGAGTTGACCCGGTGCCCCCAGCTTGGCGTCAATTTGGGAACTCCGTACAGCATACCTGTTCCCGGACTGGCCGTACTGCGCCAGCGATTTACCCACTCCTGCCGGACGTTGAAAAAGCCCTGCAGGTTATCGACCGTCTGCCGGAGGCCGTTCATTACCTGACCGCCGTACTGCCCGTTGACGATAACGCCGAGGTTGAACCGTTTGTAGGTCAGGTTGTTGCTCAGGCCGTAAGTAAATTTGGGGTGCGGATTCCCGATGATGGTGTAGTCGAGAAAGTCATTAATCATTCCGTCGCCGTTTACGTCTTTGTATTTCGGATTTCCGGCGTATACCTGTTGCGTTTTGATCAGATTCGGGTCAGCGATGTCGGCATCCGAATAGACACCTTCGAGCACAAAGCCAAAAAACTGACCAAGCGGCTGACCAACTACTGTTACGTGGGTTGGATTGCTGTCGTTACTACCCGACAAAATCCGGTCGCTATTATCGTTCAGCGCCAGAACTTTATTCCGGTTGAAAGCAATGTTGGCGTTTAGGTCCCATTTTAATTCGCCGATCAGCGGACGAACACCTAGCGATAGTTCGACACCCCGGTTACGTACATTTCCTTTGTTGACCACCTGCGAATTGAAACCCGTAATGGCCGGAATTACGTCGTTCAACAGCATGTTTTTGCTGGTCCGGTTGTAATAATCGAGGGTCAGCGATACGCGGCTGTTGAACAATTCTACATCAAGACCGCCGTCTACCTGCTCCGATTCTTCCCAGGTCAGATACGGATTGGAAAGACCCACGTATGAGGCCGTAACCTGCGTATTACCAAACACATACGAACCCGGATTGATGGACGCGAGGTGTGAATAATCTCCGATATTATTGTTGCCGCTACGTCCGTAACTTACCCGAAGTTTGAGGCTATTAACGTAGCGGTTGTTACGTAGAAAATCCTCTTCCGAAATCCGCCACGCACCCGCCAGCGATGGGAACGTAGCGTAACGACTCTGCGCACCAAACCGCGACGAACCATCGGAACGTACCGTGGCTGTCAGCAAATACTTGTCTTTGAAGCCATAGTTGATACGTCCCAGGTACGAAATAATGCTCCACTCGTTCACGTTCTGTCCCCACGTATTGATGGTCGGAGCCGCGTTGATTGTCTGCACCAGATCGTTGGGGTAAGGACCTGCCGTTAGCGACAAACTATTAGTCTTGCTCATCTGAGTTGTATACCCAGCCAGTGCTTCAATCCGGTGATCGCCGAATACTTTTTTATATGTCAGCGTGTTTTCGATCAGCCAGTTGAACGTTTCGCTGTTGTTGTTGGACGAGCTACCGGTCCCGGCTACTGGCGGACGGTTTGGGCCGCCGACTGTACTGGGCACGTATTGAGAAAATCTAGATGTTGACCAGATGGTATTCAGCGAAGTTCGTGCTGTCAGGTTTGGGATAATGTTCCATTCAAGAAACGCAATTCCCAGATTCTGAAACTGCCGCTGCGTCTGGGCCGTTTCCCGAAGGATGAACAACGGATTCGCAAAACTCCAGGCGGAGTGATACTTGTTCTGTGGCGATGTAAGATATGGAATCAGATTGCCATTGGCATCGTAAGGCGATAGCGTTGGGTTGGCCCAGTTGGCTACGCCAATAACATCTTCCCGATTGTTGTTTGTATTCGTACGATTCTGAATAATGAACGTCGGCTGAAGCGATGCGCCTATTTTAAACGCCTTACCCAAATTTGTCTCCAACCCAAGACGAGCGCTGTATCGTTCAACGCCCGTATATTTGAGAACGCCGTCTTGTTTGAAATACCCCAAACTGGCATTCAACCGAGAATCCTCCGTTCCTCTGTTGATGTTCACGCTATAGTCCTGAATCGGAGCAGCTTGCAGCAACAGATCGTACCAATCAGTGCCTTTGCCAACCAGTTGTTCAGGCGTACGGTACTCTACCGGATAATCGTTGATGGTGGGTTCGCGATTTTCAGTACGACGTACCGCGATGTCGATTCGATTACGCTGAAAATCAACAAATTCCTGTTGATTCATGAGTTTCGGACGGCCTTTCATCGGTACCTGCTGTACACCCCGCATCACACTGGCCGTCACCTGCGTTCGGTTATACTGGCCTTGTTTGGTCGTAATCATCACTACGCCATTCGATCCGCGAGAGCCATAAATAGCCGTCGAAGAGGCATCTTTCAGAATCGTAATCGACTCAATATCATTCGGATTGATGAATACCAGGGGATTCAGATTCTGGTTCAATCCCGACGAATACGGCATGCCATCCACTACGTAGAGGGGCTCGTTTCCTGCCCCCAACGAACCGCTTCCCCGAATCCGAACCGACGTACCAGCGCCCGGCGCGCCAGAGGGCTGCTGAATCTGTACTCCGGCAACCTGACCGATCATTTTCTGGTCGATAGTTGTAACCGGCAAGTCTTTGATCGTGGTCTGATCAATCGAAGCAACCGAACCCGTTACGTCGCGCGCCCGTTGCGTACCGTACCCGACCACTACAACCTCTTTCAACGCTTTGGTGTCGGTCGCGAGCGTGATTAGCAACGTAGTACGGTTCCCAACGACTTCCTCTTTCGACAGATAACCAACGAACGAAAACACCAACGTAGTGCCCTGGTCAGGAACCGTCAGCCGAAACGCGCCAGAAGCGTCGGTCGTGGTTCCTTGATTTGTACCTTTAATCAGTACGTTAACGCCCGGTAAGCCTTCTCCCCGTTCGTCGGATACTTTCCCTGTCACTACGTCGGCCGCAGGCGCAACCGTCGACGTAGCGTTTTCTAACGTAGCGATAGTGCCGATTCGAGCTGTCAATACGTCGCCTGTAGACGTAGTGGCAGTCGGTTTTTCGCCAATCGCAGAAGGCGTTATGGCTGAGAGGTCTTTCTTGCGTTCTTTTTTGTCGGTCAGAATCAGGTAGAATCCCTCTCTCACTTTTTTGTACCGGAGCCGATTGGGAATCAGAATCTTGTCCAGATTGTATTCCAGTTTCCGATGGTAATCCAGATCAGCCGTAGATACTACGATGTTATCCACCAGACTTCCTTCCGACAGAATATCAACTTTGTAATACGTTTTAATCGTTTGAAGAACCTCCTGCAGTGGTCGACTTTCGGACGTAACACGAACGGATTTCACCGGTAACTGATGCTGCCAGGCTATGAGCTGCGCCCAGCCGGAATACCCGGAGACAAGCAGACTCAACAACAGCAGACTTGTACGTAGTGGAAATAGATTTTTTTTCATTGAGCAATTGAGGAAATCGGTTGTTATTCTTTTTCTTTTAAAATCACGCTATTAGCTTGTCTGACCACACTCAGGTCGAAAAGCTCCGATACGGTTTGCAATAATTCATCCACACTGGTAGCCTGTAAAGATCCAACCAGCGTTCGTCGGGCCAGCGTGGGCGAGGCTATTTCTACGCGCAAACCATACGTATCGGTCACGAGCTGGCCGAAATCAGTCAATGTCATGTGATCGAAAATAAACCGATGGTCTTTCCAGGCCAGATACGGCTGCGTCCAGACATGGTGACGTAATTGCGGATGGCTGTGGCGATTCATGGTTACTACGTCACCGGGTTTCAGCATGAGTTGCTGACGGGTATTTCCCAGCGCATAATCCATCTGAATACTCCCTTTATGAAGCATGACATTGGCGCGATGGGTGCGGGCCGATACGTTAAATTCCGTTCCATGTACGATTACGTTAAATCCGTTGGGCGTCTGGACAATGAATTTCTGATCGTCGGCCCGGTGTTGCATCGCGAAAAAAGCTTCACCTGATAAGTCCACCTCACGCGAACGGATGCCGAATCCGAAGCGCGGAACACGTAGCGATGAATGTGCATTGAGTGTTACGGTACTTCCGTCTGTTAATCGAATGGTGCGGGTTTCACCGTAGGCAGTTTGATACGTCTGGTAGAAAAGCCTGCTGCGATTAAGCCAGCCGCCGAGTGCCAGCAATACAAACACGGCAGCAGCGGCCATCCATCCAAAATTCGCTCGTGATGCGGTTTCAATCGATATTTCAGTCACTTCGGCGGCTGGTTCCTGTACGCCCTCAACCGAGTGCGTTTTCATATGGTTTTCAAACCTGGCGAGCGGAGTTTCCAGTTCGGGCTGATAAATGGGCAGTTGATTTTCCCACTCAACCAGCCAGGCATAGTATCGCTCCTGATTCGCTTCATCTTTCAGCCATTCGTCAATCATCCGACACTGCAAGGGAGTCGTTTTATTAGCGAAATGAGCGAAAAGAAGTGCTTTATGGTCAGCAGGTGTCATAAACGTCGGGAGGTTCTTAGGTAGCGAAAAATTTAGCGGAGCGCACGTAGTGATACCTTAGAGGAGAGTTTCTGCCCAGTTTTGAAGCCACAACGTCAGCGGTACGATCAACCACTGATTTTTGAGTCCGTCGCGCAACGTAGCAAGCGCTTTGGCGATGTGAACTTCAATGGTACGTACCGATACGTCCATCTGGCTGGCAATTTCTTTCGCCCGTTTTCCTTCAAATCGATGGAGAATAAAGGCATTCCGACACTGGGGCGGCAGCGAAGCCACCAGCTCATCAATCTTGCCATACAGTTCGTTGTAACACGTAATGGATTCAGGGCCATCCGATTGAGCAACTACCTGATGACCAGCGGAATCCAACGGAGCTGATTTCCTGAATTCATTGGCCAGATAATTATAGGCACTATTGCGAACTGACCGGAATAAGTACGCCCGAAACGACCGATTTACGGACTTAAATGCCTGCGTATTCCAGAACGTATAAAAAACATCCGAAACGAGGTCTTCCGCGATTTCTTTGGAATACACAAACCGTACTGCGTGCGTACACATGGGCTTGTAGTACAACTGGAACAGCAGCTTACAGCCCGCTTGCGGATTTTCGTCGAAGGTTCGCCGGATAAACAGTTCATTATCAGGCAAATGACCATCGTCCCGATACCTACTGGCGACGGGTTGCTCCTGCTCTGAATAGGGCCTTATCGGTGGAGCAGCATCATTATCAGACTTGTTAACGGTAAAAGTAGCTTGCATAGATTAGGGCAGTAGCCACTCTGGGTTAAGGATTTAACAATAGACAAGGCTAAGGCAAAAACTACGTAGTCGAGACTGCGTTATTTTAAGAAAAAATTAGACAGAATTTGTTTCGTTATAAAGTCAATGAATCCTATCGTATTTATAGATTAAAAAATAGCAGTCTTTAATACGTTTGCGAGCAAAGGTAAATAAAGGAATTAAATATACTAGTACTATAGACAATCTATTCGATAAGCAATCATTTAGGTTGCGTCACTATATCCTGAACTTATTATCGATCAATCAACAGTTTAAGTTGTTTTACAATCATTGACTATACATTCATAGTTGCTATCTTGATAGACATTTTTCACTGCTTCTACCCATGCTACGACTTTTATTCAGCTTCTGCATTAGCTGGCTCCTGGTGCAGCCAGTCTCCGCTCAAACTACCCCCAAGCGATTAATGATTTATAACGGGTATCCGTCCAGCTTCAACCTGTCAGAAAATAACCGCGAGCTTTCAAAGGTAGCTGCTTCTATGGCTCAATATAATTACGTTGTGCTCGGAAGGGATCTGGAAAAAGCAGTCCATAAAGATCATGTTTTCACTCAAAATCTGATGACCAATGCTGCTACAAATTCAGTACGTTTCTATGGCTATATTGATCTAGGCGTCACACCACCGTTGCAAAACCACTCGACAGCCGAAATAGAAACCCGTATTTTGGAATGGAAAGCGATGGGTGTAGATGGTATATTCTTTGATGATGTTGAATATGATTATGGCGTGAGTCGGGCACGAATGAATGGCGCTATTCAATATGCTCATGCACAGTCGCTTTCGGTTGTTGTGAACGGCAATAAACCTGATGAAATTTTTGGACAGCAGATAAATCCCACGTATAATCCGACGGGAGCTGGTACGCCAATCGACAGCCGTGACGCTTATCTGTCCGAAAGTTTTCTGATTAGTTTAGGTTCATACACCAATCCCGGAGACTGGATACCCAAAGCTGCGCTGGTCGAGAGCTATCGTCAGCAACTTGGTTTTCGCATCTGGTCATGTACAACTAATAGTCTGGCGCAGGCCAATGCAACTGATACACAGGTAGCACCTTTGTTTGCCTATGCCTGGTACGGGGCGTGGCTATATGGCCACGAAGCCACTAGCTGGGGTGAATATGAATATTCGGCAACAGAACCGAATAATGGAGTTGCTCCGTTTCGTCCACGCCCCAATCCGAGTAATCCCGGAACAGCTTTCGTAGGGCCGGTACGTCAATCCGGTAATTTGTTAACCCGTTACACAAACACCGGACGCATTCAGATTGACATCTCGAATCATGTCGGCGCTTTTATCAATTGCACTAGTTTTGTAAGTACTGGCTCCGGAAACTGGCAAACGACCAGCCTTTGGTCATCCAGCCGTTTACCGCTGGCCTGCGACGTAGTGACTATTCAACCAGGGCATATTATTACGTTAACCGGCAATGCCGAAGCCGGTCAATTGTTGCTACGTGGTAATCTTAGGCCCTCGACGTATCGATTACAGTTCAGGATTTACTAAATTCAGTAGAGATTGTATGTTCTATAAATTGATCAAATCATGAATAACATTCGCTCTTTCCGTAGCTTTTTAACGTATGGCGTACTTGTGCTGATTATCCTTATAGTTTTATTTGAAACCATATCCTGGATTTATGCTTATGAGGCCAAGTTAGCAATCTTAAGCCGGTCTGGTGGTTTATTCGCTTACGCTGGTTTACTCATCAGAAATAGTTTGCTTCCTGAAATGGTTACGGTTTTCATTTTATCGTTACTAACGTATTACATGAGTCGTTGGTTGAAAATCGAACTGATTGATTCAACCTGGTCAACAATCGCTCGATATGAACTCAGTTTCTTACCCGTGATGCTTCTTGCTTTTGTAATTTTTAATCCTTTTACAGAATCGGTTCGCTATCTATTGACCGAATTTCCTGATTACTCATTTGCGAATTACTGGGATAAATACATCATTGGTACCTACTCATGGAAATTCTATTTTCGATACCTAGCTCCTGTTATGTTCATTGGGTATAGTACGCTTACTATTTCGCTCCTGGTAAATACGTTAACTGATAAAGGGCCAGCTGTATTAAGATAACATCTTGCATGAATGTGCATAAAAAAAGCCAGTGCAAAGCGCTGGCCTTTTCTTGCGACACCAATATTGAGATTAATTCTGTCTGCGATAGGGCCAATTCCTGACTACACCAGCACCCTACCCGACACCGTTAGACCGATTATTTATCGTAGTCAGTATTTTGTGGATCGAAGTTGGTCCAGCCTTCGAGCCAATTATCTGTGCCATTGAAAGCGCCCCGGTATGGAGCAGCCGTAAAGAACGTATCAGCAATTTTGCCACCTGTAATGGCGTTAGCAGCCACCAGCAATGGAGACGATGCCTGCGGACGCGGATTCGGGGCTGCCAGATTAAACGTAGCCGAATTCAGCAGCAGCGACGCCAGATCAGCCGAAGCGATAATCGTGTTCTTACGAGCAGCCGCGTTGAAGTACGCTGTAGCCTGATCGTTCGTGATGGCACCTGCTCCTCTCACTGCCGTTAGTGAATTGGCGATGGTCACGCCAGCTACTTCAAGACTTCCGTTTGTGGAATTTATATACGTACCAGTAGCTGTACCGTCTAAACGTAATCCTTCTGGCCAACCCACGAAAACCGAGTTGATGATGCTAATGGCCGTATTCCGACGCAGGTGCATGGCCGACTGATACGGACCGCTACCACCCGAGCTGGCTGTAGACGCATTGCTAGGAGCGCCATCCGTCAGGAAGCTACTTACGTTGGCGAAAGTTGGCTGGGTGAGAGGCAAGCCATTATTGGCTGACAAAGGTGTTCCGGCCGCATTTTCACCCGAGTTGAAGTTATCTGATTCGAAACCGTTCGAACTCGATTGGTCAGCTACTTTCGGGTCACGGATCGACAGCGCAAACTGTACTTTACCGGTGAAACCCCAGTCGGTATCGAAGTCATCATCAAATCCACGATAAGCCACCAGATATTTAGCATTTACCGTACCGCCGAACCATTCGTATGAATCATCACCGCTATAGGACACTTGTATGTGATCGATGGTCGTTCCCGAGCCAACGCCGTAGAGCGTCAATCCGTTGATTTCGCTGTTGGCTTCGCTCGTTAACGAAATACCACCAAACTCAATACGTACATATTTTAACGTACCGGAATTATCAGCTGCATCGGTGAAAGCACCTAATTGGCCACCGATACCACCTTCCGGAGCCTGGCTGGCAGGCCGGTTGTGAGGAGCTTTACCAATCAGAACAATACCACCCCAATCGCCATATTTACGCTGACCAGCGGCTTTGCTTGATGTAAAAATGATAGGTTGCTGGGCCGTTCCTACTGCTTCCAGTTTACCGCCCTGCTCTACGATTAACGTACCACCCCGCTTGGCTCCATCTGGATCATCATCGACAGTACCACCTTTAATTACCGTACCTGGATTGATGGTTAACGTAACACCGCTTTTCACGCGCACGAACCCTTTTATCAGATAAACACTTGTATTCGTCCAGGTTGTATTGACCGAAATCGAACCAACCACCGAAACCACTGGCTTGGCACTCACCGTAAACGCTGGCCCTTGTGCCGTAGAGCCATTGGCCGATACTGAAACAGGACTACCGGCATTCGCTGGAACCGTTACAACTAATTGTGTTGAGCTGGCCGAAACAACCGTAGCTGGTACGTTACCGAAGGCAACCGTGTTGCTGGCTGGCGTAGCATTGAAATTTGTACCCGTAATGACAATGGTTGTTCCAGCAGGTGCTGATGTTGGGCTGATGCCCGTAACGCTGAGTATTGGCGCAGGCGCTTCTTCGTTCTTACACGCTGCTATGAATCCAACAAATCCGACTCCTAGAATGAGCAGCAAAGCCCATCGTTTCATTTGACTCATAGACAACATTACTTTGGTTAGCATATGGTAATTGATTAGTAAGCAATTAAGGAATGATGGGCCGACGACCGAAGGTGTAAATACCACTCAGCGTTACGTACTGCCCACGACGGAAGCTCCGGAAAACCTGATCGGCACTGACGGTCTGTGAGGTAAGATCACTACCGATTTTACCATCGCCGTTGAAGTCCTGCGCGTAGCGGACGGCCTGATTCAGCAAGTCCTGCACCCCGAATCGAACTTCCAGCTTTTTATTAAATGTCTTGCTGATATTCAGATCGATAGCGTGCCGGGGCAATTCGTAAATGGTTGGGTTGTTACGTGTTCCCACCGCGAAAATGCGTGCTCCGTAAACGTTATACAGTACGTTAAATTGAACGCCCGATTTTGGTGCTTCGTAGTACAGACCGCCGTTTATCAGGTAGGGCGACTGGTTGGCAAGTGGTCGTTCTTTATCAGCCAGATTGGTCAGGTTTACATCCTGCGTATTGCCCGTAGCATCCGGTGCTTTCACCGACTCACCCAACGTAACACGGCTGTTGATGATCGACGCGTTGGCTACTACCTGTAAGTTCTGAAGGAAGACACTTCCCGACGACTGGAAACCTTTACGGATTTCCACTTCTACGCCGTAGTTCCGGGCCGAGGGAGCATTGATGAAGGTGTAGTTAAAGCCGTTACCCGTGGGCAGCAGGAATGTCTCGATCGGGTTTTTGAATTGCTTATAAAAACCCGTCACCGAAATCAGCTCGTTCTGTGTTGGGTAAAACTCCCATTTGGCGTCGATATTCTGAATACTTGCGGTTGTCAACTGCGTATTACCGATAACCACGGCCAGCATGTTGAAATCGAAATACTGGAACGGAGCCAACTCACGAAGTTCGGGGCGGTTTACAGTAGCCGAATAAGCTAGCCGCAGATTATGGCGATCATTTAGTTTATACGTTACGTTGACCGATGGCAGTGGGCTGAAAATCTGCCGATTAACCAGTTGCTGATCAACACCGCGTCGCTGTATCCGCAAGCCTTGTACGTTATATTCACCCCGAAAACCCAGCGTTACGTTGGTACGCGAACCAATATTCAAATCGCCACTGACGTAAGCGGCTCCGTAGGTGTTTTCGCCACGATATGAATCAAGATCCGACGTACCGTCCAGCAGCGAAAAACCACCCGGCTGGCCATTTACGTTAGCCAACGAGAAAATAGAATTGATAGGCTGCTGCGTTACGTTCGATGTTACGTCGCCAGTGCCTGTTACGTTCTGGTAACCATAGAAACGAGCGGCATAATCCCGGTTGCGGCTTTCGCCATAGATACCTGCACGAACACGATTGGGTTCGCGATCAGTTGGGTTGCCGAATGTGTGTTCATAGTTTCCGACCAGCGAAATCGTATGCTCGTTCAGTTTCGAATAGAAACGGCCCAGGTCGATTGGGTTGGGCGTCAGGGGCGTCACCAGCGTGTACACACCCGACGAACCACTATTCAGCGGTGCCTGGTAGCGCGCCCGTTTCCAGTCAGGCTCCCAACGACCCGAATAACCATAACCAGCTACCCAGTTCAGTTTCGTTAAATCGCTCAGTTTATGTTCGCCGGCAAGCTGCGTCGTACCGATGCTTCGGTTCTCGAATCGCTGTGAATAGCTCCGAATGTCGGCGTTAGAATCGAAATTCTGGCCCTGACGTACTACCGTCTCCTGATTGCCAAGCTGGTTGAAAAGCGTTTTCCACTCGAGTGTAAACGTCGGTGAGAAACGTAGCGACCAGTTGTGCAGAATACCCAACCGCGACTGACGAGCGTAGTTGGCATCCTTATAATTCTGGGCATAAACGTTGGCCGTAGCCCCGTTGTCATAAACGCTGAAGTCAATATCAGCAAACTGATTGGTCAGGCTGTAGTTGATGCTGGTGATGTTACTCACCTGAATAGCACCAATATCGAATCTCCGACCCGTGTTGAGCGCAAACCGAATATCGGGCGCTACCGTAGTTGGCACTAAACCCCAGGAGTTAGGCAACAGTTTTGCATAAGCGGCTCGTTGAGGAGCGCCTAATGCATTGAATTCACCTGAATTTTGAGCAAAACTAGTTGGTATGGTTTGGTTGGGCGACCATAAACCAAGAGCACTCAAACCACCTCGATCGTGCGTCTGCACCTGCTGGCCAGTAGTGCCGGGGCGATAGCCAAGGGTAAAACCAACGTCGAGAAAGTTACGGTCGGGACGGCGTTTGGTAAAGATTTTTACAACGCCACCAGCAAAATCACCCGGCATATCCGCTGAACCCGATTTGTAAACAATCATCCGATCGAGGATATTGCTCGGAATCAGGTCGAACGAGAAAGAGCGGGTTTCAACTTCCGTTGATGGTGCGATTACGTCGTTGATTAATACGGAGTTATAACGAGCGCCCAAGCCACGTACCAGTACGAAGCGGTTGTCCAGAATACTCACGCCCGGCACCCGACGGATGGCCGCTGCCGCATCGCGATCCTGCGATTTAACGATTTGCTGCGCCGAAATACCGACCGCAATCGGCTTCAATTGCTTAATTTCGGTGATAACGGCTATTTCAGTATTTGTTGATTTATTGGCCCGAACAACCACTTCCTGAAGCGACTTTCCTTCAGTTTCTAATTCTGTATCGATTACGGTCGTATTTCCCGATTCAACCCGAACATTCGCAATTTCTTTAGTCTTGTATGATACGTAGGAGATAACTACTTTCTGGGAACCAGCTGGTACGTTTGGGATGCTGAAATTTCCTTCGATGTCAGTGGTAACGCCTAGTTGTGTTCCGTCGATACGTACGGTGCAGCCGATGAGGGCTTCCTTTGTTTTTTCGTCGCGGATGGTTCCCCTAATGATGCCCGTTGTGTTGTCTCTGGCCTGAGTGAGCGTGCCGCAGAGGGCGAAAATGAGTAGTAATAAAATCCGATTCATGTGTATAGTTTTGGTATCGCTTTTTGCGTCGCAAAACTACCAGCCCAATATTACCTCAAGATTACCACAACGTTATGCTTGCGTTAGGCTTTCAGCATCCTGATTTTCCACCTGTTTAATTGTTACTAAACAATAGATTTCGTAGCATCTGATTCTCACAAAATCAATCTCCTGAACAATAAAGAACAGGTTAAAAACGAGCGTTTTTGTCATTCTGAGGAACGAAGAATCTTAATGTTTCCCAACCTATACGTTTGGGTGCTTTAAGATTCTTCGTTCCTCAGAATGACAAAACAACTATTGATGAAAAAGATGAACAAGTTTATTACAGGCCTTCATCGATACGTATTAACCCACCATCACCGATACGTAACCAGATATAGCAATAGATTAACTTTCTCGTAAAAATGAGTTAATACGTGGTCGGTAGATTTGCCTATGCAAGTCAGACCTCATTTCCGAACTATCGTTCTGTCCGATGTTCATCTGGGTACTACAGGGTCAAAAGCAAAGGAAGCCGCCGACTTTCTGAAGTCCTACTCCTGCCAGAAACTGATTCTCAATGGCGACATCATCGACGGCTGGCAACTGAAACAATACGGTACCTGGAAAAAGAAACATACGGCCTTTTTCAAAACCGTGCTCAAGCAGATTGTGCATTATGACACTAAAGTCATTTATCTGCGCGGTAACCACGACGATTTTCTAGACCAGGTTATGCCGCTACGTGTCGGCAAGAATTTTTCGATTCGAAAAGACTACGTATTAAAGAGCGGAGACAAACAGTATTACGTTACCCACGGCGACGTATTTGATTCCGTTACGTCGCAGATGAAGTGGCTGGCCTACATGGGTGACGTTGGATACACGTTTCTGCTCTGGCTCAACAAACTCTACAATCAGTATCGGGGCTGGCGCGGGCTTCCCTATTATTCACTCTCGCAGCAGATTAAACACCGTATCAAGTTGGCCGTCAACTACGTATCAGATTTTGAAACCAAACTAACCGAGCTAGCCCGCGCCCGCAACTGCGATGGTATCATTTGCGGACACATTCACCAACCAGCCATCCGCGACTTTAACGGAATCACCTATATGAATTCCGGCGATTGGGTCGAATCGCTCAGTGCGTTGGTCGAAGACCATGACGGAAACTGGAGCCTGCTGTATTACACAACCGATATGGCTGATATTATCTCAGACACAGTTCAGGAGATTTCTATTTCTTAACCATCTGTTTATGCGTGTTTTATTCATTGTTCAGGGCGAAGGTCGCGGGCATCTGACGCAGGCTATCTCATTAGCGCAAATTCTGCAAACGGCTGGACACGACGTAGTGGGTGCCTGGGTCAGTATTGCCGATGGACGCCCTATCGCTCCCTTTTTCATGGATCAGTTTACGGCACCCATCACGCCGGTAGAAGGGCCGGGATTGACGTACTGCAAAAAAACGAATGCACTGGATGCGGTTGAAACATGCCGCAAAGCGCTGAAAAATATAGGTCGTTACCGAAAAAGTCTTCGATTGATTCGAGATGCGATTCAGAAACAGCGACCCGACGTAGTGGTGAATTTCTTTGAGTTGCTCGGCGGACTGACTTACGCATTTCATCGCCCATCCGTTCCGATGGTTTGCATTGCGCACCAGTGTCTGGGCTTACATCCTGACTTTCCATTTCCCAAAGGCAAGGGGTTTGAACGACTGACGTTTAAGTGGTTAGTGAAAATGAACGCCTGGGGTGCGCAGGAGTTGCTCGGGCTTTCGTTCGATAAACAACCCGACGTACCGGAACAACGATTACGGGTAGTGCCCCCGTTGCTACGTCAGGAAGTCACTACGTTACAACCGACTAATGATTCTTATATTCTGGCGTACACGACCCAACCTGGCTTGCAAACAGAAGTCGTAAAAGCTCATCAGGAGCGTCCAGACGTAGCGATTCGGTATTTTCATGCGGGTGTAAACGTAGCAGAGAAGCCCATCGATGCTACGTTGACGTATTACCGAATTGATGGAAAACGTTACCTCGACGCCATGCAGCATTGTCAGGCCGTGGTAACAACCGCCGGTTTTGAGTCGGTTTGCGAAGCGTTGTATCTCGGAAAGCCAGTCCTGATGATTCCGCAGCCCAATCATTACGAACAAATGGGCAATGCGCTGGACGGGCAACGGGCTGGCGTCGGTGTAGCTTCCGACTCCTTCAATTTGAACCAGTTGATGGATTTCCTGCCAACGTATGATGCACAGGTAAGCGAACGATTCCGGCAGTGGTATAATCAGGGACATTTTCTGTTCTTATCAGCACTAAACCGGGCCGCGAACTCGAATCGAACGACTGCTACGACGGGACAATACGGGGCGGTAAAACCGGCTTGAAATGGAATCTGATTAAACTTTTGCAGGCAGTTTTTTTGTCATTCTTCCTTCGTCAGAATGACAAAAAAACTGCCTGCAAAGGGCAAAAAACCTATTATCAGAGCGAGTGGCGAACAATTAGTTGAAACGGGTTTTCGATATGTTCAACACTGCCGTTTAAGATTTGTTGAGCCGCCGTTCGGCCCATCTGTGCAAAATCGGTCGACATGACCGTGATACCGTCCAGCAGGATTTCCTTGATAGCGGTATCATTGTAGGACAAAATCCCGACTTCCTTTCCGACAGTATAGCTTGTTTTCTTTATCTTCTTGATTAGCTCAACCAGATCCTCTTCCATCAGGTTGATGTAGGCTTGCTGCGGCTCAATTGATTCGTTCTGAATATCCTGAATGACTCTGGTTTGAAAGCCATGCTCGTAACAGAATTTATAAAATCCGTTCAGAATGGCTTTCGGATGATACGAGTATGAGGGAAATAGAATGCTAAGCGTGGCGTACTTTCTCAGCAGAGGCAGTGCTTCAGTAAGTGCCTGATAAAGGTCTTTTTCAAAATTCTGAAAAACAGCTGCATAGCTACCGGTTACGCCCTCCAGCAACTTATCCAGAATCACCAGTTTGTGTTTGGGCAGGCTATTGATGAGTTCGTCGGCCTTCTCGTCGCCATCGAAAAAATGCCCGATGATAACGTAGTGCGTATGATTATGCGCCTGCTTCAGAATCAAATCCCGAAACACGCGAAAATCATTGTTATAGATAAACAGATCAATCGCTACGTCTGGCCCTAACGTCTCGACAAATGAATCGTAAATTATCTTTTTGTGGGTGCTGAGTTTGTTGAACAGCAGAAAAATCTTCAGGTTTTTACCGGTAGGCGTGTAGTTTATATAAAATCCTTTTCCCTTAACGCCCCCAATAATTTCCTTCTCTTTCAGCAGTTCGTAGGCACGCTCAACGGTTCCTTTCGACACATCGAATTCGGCAACGATTTCATGGATCGACGGTAGCTTATTGCCCGGTAAAATATCCCGACTTTCGATACCCTCCACGACCGAATTATAAATCTGCTGGTACTTGGGCGTGTTCGAAAAGTCATTGATTTTAATGTGAGAGAGCATTACAAGTAACCGATTTAATACTTGATTTCATTCTATAACGTAGCACTTTACTAATCCTGATATCAGAATAACGTTAACACACAGCCCACAGGATAGAAAGCGCAGAAGTATCTATTTATATTGATTAAGATAAAAAAATCGGCCAAATAATCAAAAAGCTAGGTAAGTATAGGAAAGTTAACAACGCCAATCTGGTAATATTTGATTATCAGGTTGGCTTTTTTGTAGACAACCTGACTATCCTAACTCTTTATCAAGCTATAATGAACAAACTTTATCAATTAGCTACGCTAGGCGTATTGGCAGGTTGCCTAACTGGTTATGCTCAACAAACGGGAGCAAATCAGCATGTCACGGGTGGGCAACTGCTCGCCCGCTACGTTCCTCGGATGGAACAAATCAACGTTTCTGCTGCTCCGGCAGATATCACCGTATCAGGGCGAGTTACCGACGACAAGGGCGTTGTACTGCCGGGCGTTAGCGTCGTTATTAAAGGCTCCACGCAGGGAACCAATACCGACAGCAATGGAGGATTCAGAATAACGGTTGCGGATGGAAACACTATACTGGTTTTCAGTTTCGTAGGTTACGTAAAACAGGAAATAACAGTCGGAAATCAAACCAATCTTGCCGTTAGTCTGACTCCCGACGATCAGACATTGAGCGAAGTAGTAGTTGTAGGTTATGGTTCGCAACGTAAACAGGATATTACGTCGGCCGTATCGGTTATCAACATGCGTGATATTGGCGCTCAACCCGCCAACAACCCAAATCAGATTCTGCAAGGACGGGCACCGGGGGTTGTGGTAAAACAGAAAAGTGGTGCACCGGGTGGACTTTTTGAAGTACGCGTCCGGGGTATTGGTTCGCTGGGAGGTGGCAGTAATCCGCTCTACGTTGTCGATGGCTTTGTAGTTGGTACGTCGGTTGGGCAGAATTTAAATCCGAACGATATCGAGAACGTAACAGTACTAAAAGATGCGGCAGCCACGGCTATTTATGGAGCCAGAGGTTCTAACGGGGTTGTGCTGATAACCACCAGGCAGGCTAAGGAAGGCAAAGTTGCTATCAATCTGTCACTCGATTACGGAGTGCAGAATATACCGATGTCACGCCGGACGAAAGTATTGAACGGGGTCGAGTTTGCCCAGTTTAAGAAAGATATTTTCATGGACCAGATTCGGATCATTCAGGGACGTGAACCGCTGGAGAGCGAAGTGCCGATTGGCTACCGCTTCCCCGAGCAAACCAAAACCTCGACGGACTGGTACGACCTGATTATGAACAATAATGCGCCTTATTCTGACCTGAATTTGAGCGTTTCGTCGGGTACAGGTCCACTCAAAGCAATGCTTTCGGTCGGGTATTATAAGGAAGAGGGCACAATCAAGAAAACCAGTTATGACCGAATTTCAGTACGTTCTAATTTAGGTGGTCAGGTTAACAAGTTCATCAACGTTGGCTTAAACATCAATGGTACGTATACCCGCCAGAATCTGGCCAATACTGATGGACGTGGTGCGTTGGTTGGGGGTGCGCTGCTGATGGACCCCCGCGCTTCACCTTATAATTCAGATGGTTCGCTGGTTCCTTACATCAATGGGGTCGATGGGGTATTTGGTTTCCCCAACCCACTCTACATGCTCGAGAACATTTACCGGAAACGTAATATTTCCGATCTGCTGACCAATGCTTTCGTGGAAGTTTCATTTCTGCGGGACTTTAAATTCAGAACGTCGGCAAACGTAAAGCTCAATAACAATACGTACAAGGAATACGTACCGTCGACTATTGGACTAGCAGTGGCTTCAGGCTCAGCGGGTGCTCCCCCCCGGATTGCCACCGAAACCGATAACACTGAAGAGCTGACTAACTATTCGCTTGACCAGTTACTAACCTACAAGCCTCAGCTTGGAACGAACCACAGTTTCGACGTACTGCTGGGCTATACGGCTCAGCAGGAAAAAGTCCGTGGCTTCACTGGCACCGGTAATACGTTCCCCGACGACCTGGTTCCTTTCCTCGGCTCAGCGTCCATCCGGTCGTCTACGTCCTATGAGTACGGGTGGTCATTATTGGCTTTCATCGGCCGGGTCAATTACTCGTTCAAAGACCGGTATTTATTCTCGGCTTCTTACCGGCGAGAAGGCAGCTCGCGATTTGGGTCCAATAATAAATACGGCGATTTCCCGGCCGCATCAGTAGGCTGGCGTATCACGGAAGAATCGTTTATGCCCAAAACGTCGTGGCTTACCGATCTGAAACTTCGGGCGAGTTATGGCGTAACCGGAAATAATGATTTCTTAACGATTGGTAACTATCCCAGTCTCGCCTTCGTGAGCGCGAACAACTACATTCTGGGAAATTCCTTTGCAGCCGGTAAAGTCGTGAGTGCTTTCGCGAATCCGAACCTAAAATGGGAAAAGTCAAATCAACTTGATGTTGGTCTCGATGTTGGATTGCTTAATAATAAGTTGACATTCAACATTGAATATTACAATAAGTTAACCAACGACATGCTGCTGCCCGTTTCGATTCCATCGGTTTCGGGTTTCACTACGGCGCTGGATAACATCGGTAAAGTCAAAAACGAAGGCATTGAGATCGGGGGCGAATTCCGAACCAATTTTGGGCAGCTCAACTTCCGCACCAATGCTAATATCAGCTTCAACCGAAGCAAAATTCTGGCCATTAAAGGGCCCAACGACGCCTTGTATTATGGTAGTTTCTACGGTGGCTACAACGTGCAGAAAGTGGGTCGCCCGATCGGGATGATTTACGGTTACAAAAAACTGGGCATTTTCAATACGCAGGCCGAAATCGATGCTGCTCCCAAACAGGACGGCGTTATTCCGGGTGGGATGAAGTTTCTGGATGCCACGGGCGACGGAGTGATTTCCTACGATACGCAGGATATGGTCGAAATCGGCAACCCAAACCCTTCCTTCACCTGGGCGTGGACTTTCGCTGGAGACTATAAAAATTTCGATTTCAACGTAATGTTTCTTGGCGTGCAGGGCTTTGACGTCTATCGAACGATTGAGGCTTCGACCATGAACATGGACGGCGTGTTCAACGTACTGGACAAAGCAAAAGATCGCTGGCGGTCGGCTACTAATCAGGGATCAAACCCGACGGATGTACACGCGCAGGGCGGAACGAGCTATTTCAAATGGTCAAGGGAGAGCAGCGACCGCTACGTGTACGATGGCAGCTACACCTGGCTGAAAACCATAACAATTGGGTATAACTTTCCCAAATTCAAGTCTGTACTCAGCAACGCACGTATTTTCCTGACTGGTAACAACCTGTTTATTTTCACAAAATATCCGGGTAATAACCCTGACGCGGGTGTACGGAATGCAACTGCGAATTCAGTTGAGCTGAATAATGATGACGAGTCGTATCCGGTTCCGAGAACAGTGGCTGCTGGTATTAAACTTAACTTCTAATTGGCCCAGACAATGAAAAAAATAACGCTCTTATTTACCTTTTTTCTTTGCCTGACACAGTTTTCATGCAAAGAGGATATGCTGGTTACCACTGACCCTACGCGGATTGGTACCGACTTGTTCTATAAAAACGAAACCCAGTTTCAGCAAGCGCTCAATGGGGTTTATGGGCTTTTGCAGACGATAACGAACTCCGCCTACATTTTCCAGGAGTTCAACACCGATAATACAACGCTCGACTTCAACCCGCTCGACCGGGGCGGAGCCGCTGGCTGGGAAGCGTTTGAGTTCTCGACCGTCAACCAGGGTAACGGCGAAATTGCCAATATGTGGAACCTGTATTATTCAGCCATTTACAACGCCAACTATACGCTGGAAAAGATGGGTGGTAGTACGCTCGACGCGGCTACCAAAGCCCCCATCGAAGGGCAGTTGAAGTTTCTGCGCGCGTATTTTTATTTTCATCTGGTTCAGTATTTTGGTGACGTAATACTTGTTACGTCGACGTTGCAAAACCCGAACCAGGCGTTCGATCTGGTACGTTCTCCACAAGCTGATGTCTGGAAACAGATAGAAAAAGATCTGACAGAAGCTGTGGCTGCTTTACCCGCTACGTATCCAGCCGCTCAATTGGGCCGGGCTACGAAAGGCGCTGCGTTAGGATTGTTGGGCAAAGTGTATCTAACACAGAAAAAATACACTGAAGCCGTCACTACGTTGAAACAGGTCACCGGTTATTCGTTGAATGCGCTCTATGCCGACAACTTCAACCCAGCGAAGAAAAACGGCCCCGAATCCATTTTTGAAGTTCAGTATCAGGGTGGTAACGATTTGGGTGAGTGGAGCACATTCGCCTATACGTTTGCTCCCCGGCTTTCGGGCGCTGCCGTTACCGGATTTGCCAACACAACTCCCGGCGGACGTAACATTCCGACCAACGACATGATTGCGGCTTACGAAACGGGCGATTTACGCAAAGATGTTTCGCTGAAAACCAGTTACACGCTCAACGGTACGGTGGTGCCAATTCCCTACGTCATAAAGTTTACGTATCCGCACACCATTACCGGACGTACCGACAATAACTGGCCGGTACTTCGGTATGCCGACGTATTGCTAATGATGGCCGAAGCGATTAACGAGCAATCGGGACCAACCACAGAAGCCCTTGGTTATCTGAATCAGGTTCGCAAACGGGCTGGATTGAAAGATTTGGCTATAACTGATAAAGCTGCATTCAAAACAGCCGTTTTGCAGGAGCGTCGTGTTGAGTTAGCTTTCGAAAATCACCGCTGGTTCGACCTGAAACGTACCATGACACCGGCCGAACTGGCAACTTTCCTGAACGCGAAGGGAGCTAAAGAAAAGGCGAAACCAACAGTAGATCGGGGTGGTATTGCGTTTAACGCGCTGGACTACGTATACAGCGATTTCGAGGTCTTTTTCCCGGTTCCGGCACCTCAAATTCTGATCAATAACAAACTCACACAAAACGCCGGATACCAATAGAACTGATTAAAGAGATCTTAATCAGGCACTTTTCAGCACGGATCGATGTTCTTTAAACTTAGATTCGTGCTGAAAAATCATATGAAAGTAATACGTTTACTGATAACTAATTCTTTTCGTAGTGACAATCATTGCAGATTCCTTTTGGCTTTGGCAGTTTTTAGGCCGTTTACACCCGCTCTTTGTTCATTTTCCGGTTGGCTTACTATGCATCGCGCTGTTGCTGGAAGCCGCCGACTGGTACCGTAAATCGAATCAGTTTAGGGCGGGCGTTACAGCTATGCTCTGGATTGGTACCATCAGCGCCATCGTTGCGGTGGTACTTGGGTTAATTCTCAAAAATGGGGAAGATTACGAAGGCAGCACCGTTGCTATTCACCAGTGGTCAGGTTTAGCCACGATGGCGTTGGCGATTCTGACTGTACTGGCGTTACGTTCCCAACGTATTGCTCTGTATCGTGGCCTGCTCATCGTGACGGTGCTGGGCGTTACGTTGGCGGGGCATTATGGTGCTTTGCTTACTCATGGAGAAGATTACCTCTCAAGCGTATTACCAGGGAACAAACCGAAAAGCCCGGAGGGGGGCGAAACCAATTTTGCTTTTGCCAGCGTCAATACAAACCAGCCCCTAACCGACAAGCAGGTTCAGGATTTGAATCTGGAAGTTCGGGCCATTCTGGCGCATAACTGTTATAGCTGCCACAGCGCTTCCAAAACCAAAGGTGAACTCCGGCTCGATAAAAAAGAACTGATTATGAAAGGCGGAGAACACGGTGCGATTCTGAAGCCGGGCCACCCCGACGATAGCGAAATGATACGTCGCATCATGCTGCCCGCCGACGATAAGGAAGCCATGCCAACCAAAGGCAAACGGCTCACCGAGAAGGAAGTAGCCTTGCTTTCATTCTGGATAAAGGCGGGGGCTCCCTGGCCTAACGGCCCCGAAAAAAGTTTGTATCGCGTAGCCGATCTGGCTCCGCGTTTACCCGTTCTGCCGCCAGCTACGGTCGATATTACCAATCCAGTTGATCGACTGGTTAATGCGTATTTCCAGAAAAATAAAATCAATTGGAAGACGGTTGTCGACGACCGAACGTATCAGCGCCGGGTTTATCTGGACATTGTCGGTCTGCTGCCGACTCCCAAACAAATTGATGATTTTGTAGCTGACCAACGTCCTGATAAGCGCGAAACGCTGGTTAAAGGCCTGTTGAACCGGAACGAAGATTACGCCCAACACTGGCTTACGTTCTGGAACGACGCGCTACGTAACGACTATACCGGAACGGGCTATATTACCGGTGGCCGCTACGATATTACGAAATGGCTGTATGCCTCGCTGAAGAAGAATAAACCGTACAACTGGTTCGTCCGCGAGCTGATTAGCCCGAACAAAGAATCGGAAGGGTTTATCAAAGGCATTAAATGGCGGGGCACGATCAATTCGAGCCAACGTACTGAAATGCAGGCCGCTCAGAACGTAGCACAGGTAATGCTGGGCCTCAATCTCAAGTGCGCTTCCTGCCACGACAGTTTCATCAGCGACTGGAAACTGGATGATGCCTACGCCTTTGCCAACGTTTTTGCCGACACTACGTTAGAAATTCACCGTTGCGATAAACCGACGGGAAAAATGGCCGGTCGGCGGATTTTGTACAAAGAATTGGGGCAAATTAGTGTTGATGCGCCTACCGAAAACCGCCTTCGTGAGTTGGCTGATTTCCTGGTGCAACCGAAAGACGGCCGGCTGTATCGAACATTGGTGAACCGGGTCTGGGCGCAGTTGATGGGTCGTGGAATTGTGGAGCCGGTCGACGTAATGGACAACGAACCCTGGAGTCAGGATTTGCTCGATTGGCTGGCGTATGATTTCGTGCAGAACGGCTACGACATTAAAAAGCTAATTTACACGATCACTACGTCGAAAACGTATCAACTTCCCTCCGTAGGTATCAAAGATGCCGATTTGGTAACGGCTCCTACATATGTGTTCCAGGGTATGGTACGTCGGCGACTGACAGCCGAGCAATTTGCCGATGCCGTAAGTCTGGCGTTCAACCCAATTTATCAGGATACGTCGCTGGTGAAGATGTTACCACCTGCTATTCAAAAAGAGGTTCCGTTCTCGCGGGCTGCTTTAGTGAAAAACGATCGGTTCTTAACCGCGCTTGGACGCCCGAATCGAGAAACGGTAAGTACCAGCCGCACCTCTCAGGCCAATCTGCTACAGGCGCTCGAACTGACCAACGGTACTACGTTTAACGAAGCCCTGAAACGCGGTGCCGAAATCTGGAAAGCGAAATATCCGACGTCGGACGCGCTGGTGAAAGAGCTTTATCGAAAATCACTGGGCCGCAACCCACTGCCAAAAGAAATCGCCGTAGCGGAGAAAATCGTTGGTAAAAACCCGAGTGTAGAAGGCATACAGGATTTGGTCTGGGCAATGGCTATACACCCTGAGTTTCAATTGATTTACTAAGTATTGCGAATTTCCATCACAATTACGGACGGTCCGTGCTACGTTAAAAACATCGTAACGCTATGAATTATAAATGGAATCGGCGGGAATTTCTCCAGAAAACCAGCGCTGCTACGTTGGCGGCTTTAGCGGCTGGCGCTCCTGTTCCAAGTCTACTATCAAGCTGTACAAGTGGTAAGGCTGGTCAACGTGGAACCGCCGATACGGTCATTCTGCTCTGGATGGCCGGTGGTATGGCGCACACCGAAACTTTTGACCCCAAACGGTACACGCCCTTCGAAAAAGATA
This sequence comes from Spirosoma profusum, assembly GCF_014699005.1. GTDB lineage: Bacteria > Bacteroidota > Bacteroidia > Cytophagales > Spirosomataceae > Spirosoma > Spirosoma profusum. The sequence goes on along the minus strand of NZ_JACWZY010000002.1, from coordinate 130,061 downwards.
TGGAGGGGAATCGGGTGCTCAGTACGTTCAAATCCATGCCGACCAAACTCGACGGCATCCACTTTTCAGAGGGGCTTCAGTCCATCGGCGACGTACTGGATCGGGGCACACTGATACGTTCCTACGTAGCGGCCGACATGGGATTTATTCTCCACTCACGCCATCAGTACCATTGGCACACCTGTTACGAGCCACCGCAGACTGTAGCCGCTCCGCACATGGGTTCGTGGATTGCGAAGGAACTAGGTCCGAAAAATCCGGTGATTCCGGCGTTCATCGATATTGGTCAGCGGTTTACGGTTGGCGAAGCGGAAGAGTTGAAGGCGTTCCATACGGCTGGTTTTCTGGGTAATGAGTTTGGCCCGTTCTTCATTCCCGATCCTAGTCAGGGACTAGAAAGTGTTCGACCGCCGATTGGCATGGATGCCCGCCGGTTCGAGCGACGTAATCAGCTTTACAATGAACTCATCAGCAACAGCCCCGTTGGTGAGTTTGGCAGCGATTACCAGAAAGAATCACTACGTCGGTCGATGGAGCAGGCGTATCGGCTTTTGAATTCTCCTGAAGCCAAGGCGTTTGATTTAAGTACGGAGCCCGCACATATTTACGAACGGTATAATACGGGTCGTTTTGGGCTAGGTTGTCTGCTGGCTCGCCGACTTACCCAACAAGGCGCGAGATTCATAAGCGTAACAACTGAGTATGAACCGTTTAAAGGATGGGATACGCACGAAAACGGGCATACACGGCTAGCTGATATGAAATGCCAGATTGACGGCCCAATCGCTCAGTTGGTATTAGATCTGGAAAAATCTGGCCATCTAGACCGAACGCTCATTGTTCTGGCCAGCGAGTTCAGCCGGGATATGATGGTCGAGGGGCGACCCGACGCCAAAGTGAAAGAGCAGGTAAAACAGCCCGAGATATTGTCTGATATGAAGTTCTACGGCATGCACCGGCACTTTACGGATGGCTGCTCGATGCTGATGTTCGGTGGAGGTATCAAAAAGGGCTTCGTATATGGCAAAACGGCCGATGAACGTCCCTGCAAAACCATCGAGAATCCGGTACGTATCGATGGTATTCACCAGACCATCTACCACGCGCTGGGCATGGCTCCAGATACACAGTATGAAGTAGAAAAACGTCCCTTTTATACTACACCCGACGGAAAAGGAAAAGCCGTCATGGATTTGCTGGCATGATGAAAAGTTATGACACAGAGATGCACGGAGACATCAACTGAGAATCTCTTTTAACCTCCGTGCATCTCTGTGTCACAATCAAAATTCTATATGTATAGAAGCATCCTAACTCTATTAATTGCCACAATTGTCTGGTACGGCCAATCCTGTACGATGCATTCGTCAAATCAGGCGGAGGAAGAGGCTTTGCCTGACAAAATCAGCTATAATTTCGATATCCGGCCTATTTTGTCAGATAAGTGCCTGGCGTGTCATGGACCAGATGCCAATAAACGTAAAGCTGGACTGCGACTCGATGATCCTGAAAGTGCATTTAAAATCCTGAAAGAGCATCCCGGAGCGCATGCACTAGTTGCCGGAAAACCTGAATTATCCGAAGTATTTCTCCGGATTTCGTCGCAGGATACGTCGGCGCTGATGCCGCCTGTTAATTCCGGTTTGAAACTCAACGCCCGCGAAATCAAGCTGATTGAGAAATGGATCAAGCAGGGCGCTACGTATGAAAAACACTGGGCATTTGTTGCGCCGAAGAAGCCTGAGCTACCCGAAATTGACAATGAGGATTGGCCACGTAACGAAATCGACTATTTCATTCTGGCGAAGCAGGAACAAAAAGGATTGTCGCCCAATGAAGAAGCGGATAAAGAACGTTTGCTGAGACGACTAAGCCTGGATCTGACCGGTTTACCGCCCAGTCTGGAGCTTATGGAGCAATTCATGGCCGATAAGAGCGACAATGCGTATGAAAAAGCGGTCGATCAGTTACTAAAAAATCCGGCGTATGGTGAAAAAATGGCCGTTCACTGGCTCGATCTGGCTCGTTATGCGGACTCGCATGGGTATCAGGATGATGGCTACCGCACGCAATGGCCCTGGCGCGACTGGGTGATTCATGCGTACAACACCAACATGCACTACAACGATTTCGTTACGTGGCAGTTAGCAGGTGATTTCCTGAAAAGTCCGAACGGCTGGAGCGGCCCTGGTACGGCATCGAAAGAACAAATGCTGGCAACCGGTTTCAACCGAAATCACAAAATTACCGAAGAAGGTGGAGTCATTCCTGAAGAGTACCGCATTGGGTACGTAACAGATCGGACGGATTTGTTCGGGAAAGGGTTGCTTGGTGTTACGATGGAATGTGCGCATTGTCATGATCACAAATACGACCCGTTCTCGCAGAAAGAATATTACCGGCTCTTCGCTTTCTTCAATAACGTAAAGGAAATCGGTATCGAATCGGTGATTGGTGGCCCTGATACGTATGCCAAAAAGCCGCTGATGGAAATCTGCGACGAAGACGTAAAGAATATTTTGTCGTTCGTCAACAAGCGGGATACCAACAAGTTAATCGTCTCGGTCATGACTGACCTTGACACTACACGAAAAACTTTCCTGCTGAAAAGAGGGGCTTACGATGCCCCCGGCGATGAAGTACAACCAGGTACCCCCAGTTCAATTCTGCCGTTTAACGAAAGCTATCCCAAGAACCGACTTGGGCTGACGAAGTGGATGTTCGACCCAAAAAATCCGCTGACAGCTCGCGTTTACGTCAATCAGTTGTGGCAGCAGTTTTTCGGAAAAGGAATCGTAAAAACCGCTGGTGATTTTGGCATGCAGGGCGAATTGCCAACACACCCCGAACTGCTGGACTGGCTGGCCGTCGATTTCAGGGAGCACGGCTGGGACATCAAGCGGTTAGTGAAGCAAATGGTTACGTCTGCCACGTATCGACAGTCGGCGGTTATCACACCCGAAAAACTACAGACCGATCCTGACAACAAGTACTTGGCTCGTGGCCCACGTTACCGAGTCGATGCTGAATTTGTACGTGATTTAGTCCTAAGCAGCAGCGGATTATTGAATCGGCAAATTGGAGGACCGAGCGTGAAGCCTTATCAGCCACCCGGATTGTGGGAAGGTGCTACGTCGGGACGCGGGCTGTTGTCGATGTACGTACAGGACCACGGGCCGAAGTTATATCGTCGGGGCATGTATACACTCATCAAACGTACCGTGCCGCCCCCGTCAATGGCTATTTTCGATGCCAGCAACCGTGACCTGTGCGAGGTAAGGCGGCTGAAAACCAATACGCCATTACAAGCCCTTATCATGCTTAACGACCCGACTGTATTGGAAGCGTCACGCGTACTGGCTGCCAAACTTTTAGAAGAAAAAACGGGTATCGACGATAAAATCAGCAAGGCTTTCCAGTTGATTGTAAGCCGTAAACCGAAAGAAAAGGAAGTTTCGGTGTTGAGTGCTTACTACGATAAAGAGTTGAAGGGGTTAGATAAATCGCGCGCCGAAAAAGCGCTGGCCGTTGGCGAGTATCCGATTCCGAAAAAAGTGGATAAGGTGCAACTGGCGGCCCTGATGCGCATTGTCTCGACCATTTATAATCTCGAAGAAACAATCACCAAGTCCTAACGCTATGGAAAAGGAAATCTTGGAACACGGACTGAATTTTAATCGGCGTCGCTTTCTTTCCCGCCTGAGTTTGGGGTTGGGCAGTGCAGCTTTAGGATCGTTGCTGATTCCCGATTTGTTTGGTGGCGGAAGTGCCGATGACGAAAGCTTTACGCCCGGTATGCCGCACTTTGCCCCCAAAGCCAAACGGGTTATCTACCTGTTTCAGAATGGAGCGCCCTCTCAACAGGAGCTGTTCGATTATAAGCCTAAACTGCGGGAGATGTGGGGCCAGGAAATTCCGCCATCCGTCCGGGGTACCCAGCGCCTGACCGGCATGACAGCTAACCAAAAAGAGTTTCCTTTGGTTGGCTCCTTCGTTGATTTCAAACAATATGGTCAATCAAGAGCCTGGGTAAGTGATTTGATGCCCTACACGGCGAAAGTGGTTGATGATCTGTGCATTGTGAAATCGATGTACACCGAAGCCATCAACCACGACCCAGCCCTGACATTTCTGCAAACGGGGTCGCAGCAGGGAAATCGCCCAAGCATGGGTTCCTGGTTGAGTTACGGCCTCGGAAACGAAAACAAAAACCTGCCCAATTTTACGGTGTTGTTGTCGCGGGGAATTGGGAATGGGCAGGGCGTATATTCCAAACTGTGGTCGAATGGGTTTCTGGATTCGATTCACCAGGGCGTTCAGTTCAGTAAGGGCGAAGACCCGGTGCTCTACCTCCGCGACCCCGAAGGCATGGACCGAAAAGCGCGCCGGGATATGCTCGACAATCTGGCGCAACTGAACGAAATGGGCTATCAGGAGTTCGGCGATCCGGAAATCATGGCCAAAGTGAAACAGTACGAAATGGCCTACCGGATGCAGACCGCCGTTCCCGAGGTCATGGATTTATCGAAAGAACCAGACGACATTATTAAGCTCTACGGCCCTGATTGTCTGGTGCCTGGTACGTTTGCAGCCAATTGCCTGCTGGCGCGTAAGCTATCCGAAAATGGCGTCCGGTTTGTACAACTTTATCACCAGGGCTGGGATCAGCACGGCAATCTACCTTTCGAAATTGCCAAGCAGGCAAAAGACGTGGATCAAGCGTCGGCGGCCTTAGTCACCGACCTCAAACAACGAGGTCTACTGGATGAAACGCTGGTGATTTGGGGGGGCGAGTTTGGACGTACCAGTTATACACAGGGCAAACTGACCAAAGAGAACTACGGTCGTGACCACCACCCTCGTTGCTTCACCATCTGGATGGCAGGTGGAGGCATTAAACCAGGTATCGTTTATGGTGAAACTGATGAGGTCGGTTACAACGTAGCAAGTAATCCTGTACACGTCCACGATTTCCAGGCAACCGTACTTCATCAACTTGGGCTTAATCACGAAAAGCTAATTTTCAAGCATCTAGGCCGCCGGTATCGACTAACAGACGTATCAGGAAAAGTGGTGCATGATATTATTGCTTAAGCATTAAAAGTGCTACGTAGTGAAATTACAGGAAAACGGCCCAAGAAAGGTGTTATTGTCATGCTGAGGTACGAATCATCTTAACGTATCACTATTCTCAAATCAGGAAGACATTAAGATGCTTCGTACCTCAGCATGACAAAAACGCTACGTAGTACAAATTAAAACAGGTTTATTTCAGTCAGCAATCAGATGCAGAAAAAGTTAGTCAATTTAGCGGAACAGGGCCTGTTTGCGTCGGTAGTTTTCATTCTGTTTCTGTTAGTATTTGAAAATAAAATAGCTATACCTGTCTGGCTGCAACCCTTTGGTCGGATGCACCCACTGCTGCTGCACTTTCCTATCACGTTGCTGCTGCTGGCTGTGCTGATGGAAGCCTTTCGGTTTTATAAGGCTTACGCAGCAAATGAATCGTATCGAATTTTTTCAAGAAATCTATTGCTCGTTGGGTCGTTGCTAGCGGCTGTTACGGTTATTATGGGCCTGTTTCTGTCGAAAGAAGATGGCTATACGGGTTCGGTTGTTCAGTGGCATAAGTGGACGGGGGCTGCTACGTTCTTTCTGGCTGCACTGCTTTATTGGGCGCAGCAAAAACGCTGGTATTCGCGGGTAGTTGCTCAAACAGGTTCGGTGATTTTAGGCGTTATTTTGCTTAGTGCAGGTCATTATGGAGCCACCATTACTCACGGTGCTGATTTTGTGCTAGCCCCTTTAACTAAGAACCAGACACCAGAACCTGTCGATATTCAGCAGGCGCTGGTTTTTAATGATGTCATCAAGCCCATTTTTGAGCAGAAATGTACCAGTTGCCACAATCCCGATAAGCTAAAAGGCGCACTGGCCTTGAACGAGCCTGAAGCCATTCAGAAGGGTGGTAAAAGCGGGGCTTTGTTTGTAGCTGGAAAACCTGAAATCAGCTTGCTGCTTCGACGTATACACTTACCGGTAGAAGAAAAAAAGCACATGCCACCGTCGGGTAAGGCGCAACTTACTCCCACGGAAATAAAGCTGCTGGCGCTGTGGGTAAAAGGCAGAGCCGAGTTCAACAAAAAGGTTGTTGACTTACCAGCTACCGATTCGCTACGTATATTGGCGACAACGCTATTCAGTCCCACGGAGCTAACTGAACCAGAATTTGCGTTCGACGCGGCCGATGATGAAACCATCAAAGAATTGAATTCCGATTACCGAACGATTGCGCCCTTATCCAAAAACTCACCCGCACTATCGGTTAATTTATACAACAAAGCATCGTATTCCCCCGAAAAACTACAGGAACTTAGTCCCATCAAAAGCCAGGTTGTTTATCTCAATCTGAATAAAATGCCGGTGCACGACGCCGACCTGAAACACATCAGTCAGTTCGAAAATCTTCAGAAACTCGACATAAACTTTACCGATATTACTGGCAAAGAACTGAACCAGCTTGCTACGTTACAGCATCTGGAAAGCCTCGCTTTATCGGGGACACAGGTGAAATTTGCCGATTTAAAAAATCAGATTGCTACGTTCAAAAATCTGAAAACCGTTGCGCTCTGGGAAACCGGCCTCACCGATGCTGAAATCAACCAGTTGCAGAAGGCATACCCACGTATTCAGTTCATTGCCGGATTCAACGGCGACAAGAGCGAACCGATACGTCTAAATCCGCCACAACTAGGAAACTCAGCCATTTTTGCTACGTCAACGGTTGTGCAATTGAGACACCCGGTAAAAGGCGTAGTGATACGTTATACGACCGATGGCACTGATCCTGACAGTATCAATTCGCCCCTGATGGACAATAAAATGGTTATCACGGGAAGCAAATCCATCAAGGCGAAAGCATATAAGGACGGCTGGATAAGTAGCCCGGTTGCTACGTTCGATTATTATAAAAACTCCTACAAACCAGACAGTTCCACGCTGTTACTGCCGCTTAGTCCGGTGCATCAGGCCGAAGGTGTGAAGTCGTTCTTTGATCACAAACTGGGTACGTTCAATGCCAATAGTCCGGCATGGGCAAATAACTGGTTGGGGGTACGCAAAAATGATCTGGTGCTGGTATCCGAATTTAAAAAGCCCGTCAGTATTACGTCGGTTGAGCTGCGGACGATGATTGAGCCGGAAACGAGCATTTTTCCGCCATCGTTAATCGAGGTATGGGGTGGTAACAGTCGAGATCAGATGCAACTACTTGGAACGGCTCATCCTGCTATGCCTATTAAAGGTAGTAGCCCAGTTCTGAAAGCTATCGGCTGCACATTTAAGCCTCATACAGTATCCTATATAAAAATTATTGCAAAACCGCTTGCGCAGATACCAGAATGGCATTCAAATAAAGGAAATAAGGCGCTTCTGCTGGTCGACGAAATATTTATAAACTAAATTCTATATATCAGCTATAAAAAGGCTTATCCAGAAATTTAATATTAAAAATTCCAAGAAAATTACTCAAATAATACTAAAATTGGGTAGGTATAGGAAAGTTGAGGGAGCAAAGCTGGTAATATTTGGCTACTCTTTTGGCTTTTTGCAAGCCTCTATTGTGCCATCCTATCTATAAATCCTAAATTATGAAAAGACTCTATCAGTTAGCAGCGCTGAGTATTATGACAGGCGTATCACCTGCCTTTGCTCAGGAACTTAAGTCAGTCCTGCAGAAAGAGAGTAAGGGAGTGAATGGTCAGCTACTGGCCAAACACATTGTCAAAGTGGAGCAGGGACTGGGAATTAATGCTCTGGCGGATATTCCCATCTCAGGGAAGGTTACTGACGAAAAAGGGAGCGGTTTGCCCGGTGTGAGCGTCGTGATTAAAGGAACCACCCAGGGAACAACCACTGATCCATCAGGCAGTTTCCGAATCAACGTACCCGGTGCCAGTTCTACCCTTGTTTTTAGCTTTGTGGGGTATGGCAGCAAGGAAGTCGCGGTTGGCAGTCAAACAAACATATCCGTTACGTTAGCTCCCGACGATCAGACGCTGAACGAAGTAGTTGTTGTGGGGTACGGTAGCCAGTTGAAAAAAGAAGTAACTGGCGCTGTGCAAACGGTAAGTGCTGCGGAAATCAAAGATTTACCCGTTTCGCAGATTGGTCAGAAACTACAGGGACGTCTGGCCGGGGTTCAGATTAACCAGACGACGGGTAAACCTGGTCAGGGTATCAGCATCCGGATTCGCGGACAGGTATCGGTTTCGGCAGGTAGCAACCCGCTCTACGTTATCGACGGTTTTCCAATTACGGGCGATATCGCTCAACTTAACCCAGACGAAATTGAAGACCTTTCTATCCTGAAAGATGCTGCTTCGACGTCATTGTACGGTTCACGGGCAGCCAACGGAGTTGTGCTGATTACGACCAAAAAAGGAAAACCAGGTCAGACAAACATCAGCTTTAGCTCCTACTACGGTACCCAGACGGTGCCGATGAAAGGTCGGGTGAAAATGCTGGATGCGGTTCAATTCGCCCAGTTTAAGAAAGAGTTCTACGAAGATATGCTACAGCCAGTACCGGCGGAGTTTCAGAACCCGTCGCAGTATGCGGGCAAAAATAACGACTGGTATGACGCTTTGCTACGTGAGGCACCCATTCAGAGTTATAACCTGAGCGTTTCGAGCAATACAGCCAAGTCTAATACGTCGTTAGTAGCGGGTATTTTCAGTCAGGATGGCGTTGTCATCAATAACAAATACAAGCGCTATTCACTACGTCTGAACTCTAACTATAACCTGTCTGATCGCGTTACGGTTGGTTTTAACGTAGCGCCTTCGTATGTTTTTGATAACACACCACGAACCGACGGTGACCGGGGAACAGGTATTCTGTTTAACGCCCTGCATACCTGGCCGGTGATGCCAATTCGCGATGCCAATGGCGAATTGACTAAAGTTAATACGTTCCCAAGCAGCACGGGTAATATTTTCCAGTATCCGAACTGGGTACGGGCAGCCAGCGAGCTGATCAATGAAACCCGGAATACGAACTTGCTGGCGAATGCTTACATACAGTACCGGCCGATCTCAGGTTTATCGCTGCGGTCGACGATGAACATCGAATACCAAAACTCGAAATTCTTCTTCTTTAACCCGTCGACGGCCACCAGCGCCATCAACACACCGATTCCAACCACGGCTGTTTCGATTCGACAAGGACTGGAAAACACATCCTGGCTGAACGAAAACTTGGCTACGTATTCAAAGAGTTTTAACGAACATAACTTCGAGGTGCTGGCCGGTTTCACGAACCAGTATTTCCGTCAGGAATTCAGTCGGATTCAGGCGGATACGTATGCCGATGATCGCCTGCCAACGATTCAGGGTGCCCTTAACATCAACCGGGGTGGCACGAACAACGGTATTAACCAATGGACTCTAACGTCTTATCTGGCTCGCTTAACGTACAACTACAAAGGTAAGTATCTGTTCACAGCGGCTGTACGGGCTGATGGTTCGTCTCGTTTCGGAGCTAATAACCAGTTTGGTACGTTCCCATCTGCTTCGGTAGGCTGGGTAATATCGGATGAAGATTTCATGAAAGCCGTTACGCCGGTTTCATTTGCCAAAGTCCGGGCCAGCTACGGGGTTATCGGTAATAACAACATCGGTAACTACACATCGTATGCGCTGGTGAATAACACGACCAATGCTGTTTTTGGCAGCAACGTTGCTACCGGATCGGTTGTTACGTCGCTGGCGAACCCAAACTTAGGCTGGGAAACTACCAAGCAGTTTGACTTAGGTTTAGATCTGGGTATGTTCAACGACCGGATTCAGTTTATCTACGATTTTTATACCAAGAATACGACGAACCTGCTCTATAACGTACAGGTTCCGCAGGAATCCGGTTTTGTTAACTTCCCCGATAACATCGGAGAGATTAAGTTCTGGGGCCATGAGTTCTCGCTGACGACCAAAAATACAACGGGCAAGCTAAAATGGACCACCAATGCCAACATCTCGTTCAACCGGAATCAGGTCGTTTCATTGGCTCCCGGCATCGACCGCGTGTATGGTACGTTCCACATCACTCAGGTAGGACAGCCTTTTGGCCAGTTTTATGGTCTGGTTAAACAAGGGTATTACATGAATGCTGAAGAACTGAAAAGCTCGCCCATCATTCCGGGTCGTTCGGCTATCGGTACGATCAAGTTTAAGGATGTCAACGGCGATGGTGTGATTACGAACGGTGGTGATGCGGATGACCGGACGATTATCGGCACTCCATTCCCGAAATTTACCTATGGTATCACCAACGATCTGAAATACGGCAACTTCGACTTTTCGATCGCTGGATCTGGTTCGTATGGCAACCAATTGTGGGTTCGTCACCTGTATAGCACCGCCAATCTGGACGCTGTGTTCAACATGGTTGAGGGCGTTAAAGATCGTTTCCGCGTTCAAAACACGATGGTTGGTGGCGTAGGGGTTGCTACGACGGTTATTACTCCTGGGGCTGGTCAGTTTGGCGCGACAAACAACGGTGGTAATTTCACCGGTATCGAGCGTGACTGGAACAGTACACAGTTTCTGGCCGATGCATCGTTTTTCACCATCAAAAACATAACGTTGGGTTACACGTTCGGCGCTTTGAACAAGTTCTTCAAATCGGCTCGCGTGTATGCATCGGCTCAGCAGGTGTACGTCTTCACCAAATACTGGGGTGGTCCTAACCCGGAAACCAGCGCACAGGGTGACGGTAACGGCGATGGCGGTAACCTGAGCCAGGGCGTTGATTTCTCGAACTATCCAGTTCCACGTACCTACACGCTTGGTGTTAATTTTAACTTCTAAGCCAGACAGGTAAACTAAACTCATTTGTTAACATTCTTAATTCGTTATTAGGATGAAAATAAAATATATAGCTGCCTGTCTTTTAGGTATTTTCCTAAGCGGTTGCGGCAAAAGTTTCTTAACCGTAGTGCCCGAAACAGCGTTGAGTTCGGCAACGTTTTTCAAAACTGAAGCTGATTTCGCACAGGCTGTCAATGGCGCTTACGTCCCCTTCCGGCAGATGTATAACGAACGGGCGTGGGTTCTGGAGGAAATGCACTCCGACAATACGTATTATGCCCGTAATACGTTGTATGGCGCGGTTGACCCAACGGAGAACGTAGCAGACTTCGCCGTTCCAACGGCTGGTGGTGTTACGGCCAACGATAACGTACTGGTTCAGTATCGGTTAAACTACGTGGTTATTGCTCGGGCGAATCAGATTCTGGCGCTTATCGACGGGATCACATTTGCCAGTCCTGATACCAAAAATAATTTGAAAGGTCAGGCGCTGTTCCTGAGAGCTTTCTCCTATTTCGATCTGGTTCGTTTGTTTGGAAAAGTGCCCATGCACTTAACCCCAATTACGGGACGTAACGATGCAGCGTCACCGCTGGCGACCACAGAGGAGCTTTATAATCAAATCGAAAAAGACGCGAAAGAAGCTACTACGTTGCTGCCTAACAAAGCAAAACAGGAAGCTGGTCGTGCTACGTCGGGGGCGGCAAAAACACTGCTGGCAAACCTGTATCTGACCCAGAAAAAATGGGCTCAGGTTGAAACACTGATGCGGGAAGTAATAACCAACGACGGTTATATGCTGATGCCTGATTACAACAACGCCTTTTCGTTCACCAGCACGAACAAGAACAATCAGGAGTCGGTGTTTGAGATTCAGTACATGGAAGGTTCAGCTGGGTACAACGGTAATCAGATTTATCGGTTTATACCATCGCCAATATCGGCAGCTGAAATTCTTCCGCTTACCGGTACGTCGAATGCACAATCTACATCTCAGGAGAGCAATAACATTCCGACTCCAGACCTGATTGCGGCCTATGAGCCGGGGGATAAACGGAAAGATATTTCCATCGGTACCGTCGTATTAAGTGGAAGTCTGCGGGCTAACAAAACGTATCCGTATATCAAAAAATACGCGCGCCCTCATTCGCAACACAACAATACGGGTCAGAACTGGCCCGTTTACCGCTACGCGGAGGTGCTGCTGTTCATGGCTGAATCGTTGAACGAACAAGGCAAAACAGCCGATGCTGCTACGTATCTCAATCAGGTGCGGACCCGCGCTGGGCTGGCCGCAACAACCGCTACGTCGCAGGCTACCATGCGGGAAGCGATTTTCAAAGAGCGCCGTGTTGAACTGGCCTTTGAAAACAAACGCTGGTTCGATTTGACGAGAACAGGTCGTGTGAAGGAAATTATCGGCGCTTACGGCGCAAAAGTGAAAGCGAATCCGGCCGATTACTATTTCCCAGCCGGGGCTGTTCCGCCACCAAACGCGTTCACGGTACTTGACGATTATTATGGTCTGCCTGCTGTTGAAGCCGCTCTGACGCCAAGCTTCTAATCAATACGTCCGGAGGTACCGGAGTCTCGTACTTCGGTACCTTTTTCTTTTGATCAAATCGATTTAATACGTACTAGTTAACGAAAAGCCTTATCCACTGATTAATCACATTCTGAAGTATCAACACGTTATCCGTCTCAACAAACACGCTGATTACCTCCGCAACAATTTAACCGTATAAATAGCTTATTCCGGCCAACCGTTACGTGGTAATCATGAAGACCTTAAACACCAGTACAACGTAGCACTGATTTAAGAACGAAAATGCTGGTATATACACAAAGAATTCAGGCAATAAAGCAGTAGAGTACGACCTGTTGCTGCCTCTTAATAAAGAATAACAACCTTACAATTGACATCGGCTAGCCGCTGAAAACGTGAAAGCCTCCATTTTTTTCAAACCTTTTTCTACTAAATGCTATGATATTCAGACTCAACAAGGCTAAGGCTAAGCTCGGATTGGCGGTTTCGGCAATCGTTCTGCTTGGAGCCTCCTGGATTAGTATGCAGGAAGCTGCTACGGTTAAAACCGCCCCAGCCGACCCCAGAACTGACAAGCTGAAACTGTTGCCCGGTTTTAAAGCCGACCATCTTTACAGCCCTTCCGAAAACAAACAGGGTTCCTGGGTGTCGATGACGTTCGACGATAAGGGCCGGATGATTACATCGGATCAGTATGGTTTTCTGTATCGCCTTACGTTACCTCCACTCGGCTCCGGTTCTCAGCCGCCGAAGGTTGAAAAGTTGAACGTACCGCTGGAAAACGGCCAGACAACCGACGAAGCCAAGGTTGGTATGGGCTATGCACAGGGTTTGTTGTATGCTTTCAACAGCCTGTACGTCATGGTGAACAACCGGGAAAACAAGGACTTTGGAAAAGGCAGTGGATTGTACCGTTTGCAGGACACCAACGGGGATGACCAGTATGACAAAGTAACGCTACTGAAATCGCTGAAAGGCGAAGGCGAACACGGCCCACACAGCATTGTGTTGTCGCCCGACAAGAAATCGCTATACCTCATGTGCGGTAACTTCACCGACGTACCGAAACTGGATGCTTACCGGTTGCCTCCCGTCTGGAAAGAAGACAATTTGTTTCCGGCCATCAAAGATCCACGCGGTCACGCTACCGACCGGATGGCGCCGGGTGGCTGGTTGTCTAAAACGGATCCAGAAGGTAAAAGTTGGGAGTTTATCGCAGGTGGTTTCCGTAATACGTTCGATTTTGCGTTTAACGATGCGGGCGACATCTTCGGTTATGACTCTGACATGGAGTGGGATTTCGGTTTGCCCTGGTATAAGCCTACCCGTATCTGCCACATCACCAGTGGTGCTGAGTTCGGATGGCGCACAGCCGCCAGCAACTGGTCGCCTACGTTTGCTGATTGTTTACCTGCTGTTCTGAACATGGGACAGGGATCACCAACGGGCGTTTTTGCAGGCCGTGGCTCACGTTTCCCACAGAAGTATCAGAAAGCGATCTATGCCTTCGACTGGAGTTTTGGTATCATGTACGCCGTTCACTTACAGCCACAGGGTTCTTCGTACAAAGCGACTGCCGAGGAATTCATTTCAGGCTCTCCCCTACCCCTCACCGACGGCATGGTTGGCCCTGATGGCGCGGTTTATTTCCTGACGGGTGGTCGTCGGTTAGAGTCTGATTTGTATCGCATTACGTATGCGGGTACCGATGCAGTTACACCTGCAACGCAAACGCCCGCCCCAACCGCCGAGCATCAGATTCGGACAAAATTGGAAGCATTTCACGGCGAGCCAATGGCGAATGCTATTGAAACGGCCTGGCCTTACCTGAATCATCCTGATCGGTTCGTTCGTTATGCGGCTCGCGTAGCTGTCGAACATCAGCCAGTTGCGCAGTGGCAGCAGAAAGCGCTGGCCGAAACCGATCCCATTCGTGCTACGTATGCCATCATTGCGCTGACACACCACGGTGACGCTTCGTTGAGAAGCCAGATGCTCAATACGTTACTAAAAATCAAACTAGATCCACTCACAGAAGAGCAACAACTGGCTGTGCTACGTGCCATTGAGCTAGTATTTACCCGCACGGGCGTTGCTGAAGGTGCCGACCGTGATAAAGTGATTGCTTATCTGAATCCGCATTATCCGGCAAAATCGGCTGTAGCGAACCGGTATTATAGCAAACTGCTCATTACGTTGGAAGCGCCCAACGTAGTAGACCGTACGCTTGCTCTGCTGGATAAGAAAAACGAAGATACCGGCCCTGTTGGTGGCGAAACCGTAACTGCATCAAGCGATCTTATTCTGCGCAACCCACAATATGGTCTTGACATCGCGAAAATGCTGGAAAAACTGCCACCTGCTCAGCAAACGTACTACGCTACAATGCTTAGCAGCGCTAAAACCGGCTGGACACCTGCATACTACGATAAATATTTCTCCTGGTTCGCTAACGCCTTCAAATACCAGGGCGGACGTAGCTACATCGGCTTTATCGATAAAGCCCGTAAGCTTGCTCTGGCCCACGTACCGAAAGACCAGTTCGAGAAATACAACAAACTGTCGGGCGCAGATTTATTGACCAGTTCAGGTAATGACATCGCAACCGACTACGCACCCAAAGGTCCTGGCCGTCGTTGGCAGCTCGAAAATGCGGTTGCCGCCGTCGACAGTGGGAAAGCTCCTAATTTTGAAACAGGTAAGAAACTTTATGCAGCCATTCTTTGCAGCCGGTGCCATTCTATTCAAGGTTCGGGTGGAGACATTGGTCCTGATCTGACGCAACTTGGTACTCGTTTCTCGAATAAAGACATTCTGGAAGCGATTATTAACCCGAACAAAGCCGTTTCTGATCAGTACGCGTCCACTATTTTCTACCTGAAAAATGGGCAATCAGTTGTAGGTCGTCTGGTTAATGAGGATAAAGTAAATTATTCAATTTCCCAGAACCCATTTGCCCCTGATCAGCTTCGGAAACTGGCGAAGAAAGATGTTACGTCCAAAAAGTATTCGACGGAATCGGTTATGCTTCCGGGCCTCATCAATAGTCTGAACCCTGAGGAACTCAGAGATTTGGTCGCTTACCTGAAATCGGGCGGCAATCAAAGCAACGACGTGTATAAATCAGGCGGGAAATAATCGTTATGAATTAGTCACTACGTAGTGATTCTGTTTTAAACCACGAATGACTACGTAGTGATCAAACTTAAACCAAGATGCTGTCATACATGAAAAGTCAATTTCTGCCCAAAGCCTTTGTCGTAGCCGCCGTATTGACGGGTCTTGCCGGAACAACCTGCTTAGGTCAGTCCAAAAAACCAGACAAAGAAGGCTACGTTTCTATTTTCGACGGAAAAACGCTGGATGGCTGGGATGGCGACCCGAACTACTGGCGTGTTGAAGACGGTAATCTGACCGGCGAAATTACCCCCGACAAACTGCTAAAAAGCAACTCGTTCATCATCTGGAAAGGGGGCGAACCCGGAGATTTTGAGTTAAAAGGCGAATTTAAAATCGCCGAAGCCGGTAACTCAGGCATCAACTACCGCAGTGACCGCCTTACCGATGTACCGTTCGCGCTACGTGGCTACCAGGCCGACATCGATGGTAAGAACCGCTTCACCGGCCAGAATTACGAAGAACGCAAACGCACTACGTTGGCCTATCGCGGTCAGAAAACAACGATCAATCCCTACAGTGGTGAAAATACGCCGGAAGCCATTCGATCGGGGGTAAAAAGTAACGCCTGGACCGGCCTGAACGTAACGGGTTCGCTGGGTAGCTCCGACTCCTTGAAGACTTTTATTAAAAGCGAAAACTGGAATACGTTCCATCTGGTCGTTAAAGGCAATCATCTGCAGCACTACATCAACGACGTATTGATGAGTGACGTAACGGACAATGATACGGTTAACGGAAAATCTAAAGGTCTGCTTGGTGTTCAGGTACACGTAGGCCCGCCTATGAAAGTCCAGTATCGTAATCTAAGAATTAAGCAATAAAAACTGATGTAGGATGTATGAAGTATGGTATATGATGTAGGCTTCGGCTATACGTCATATATCATACTTCATACATCCTAAATTATTTCCCTTTCGTTTTGGCATCACAACCCTGGCATAACAAAGTCTCGAATACAGCTCAGCTCGGCGGCATCGAAACATCCGTGCTGGACAATGGCGCCGGCCGGGGTACACGCATTGCCTGGATAAATACCGGTACTGGTCTCCGCTACAAACTGGTGCTGGACAGGGCGATGGATATTGCCGACGCTTTTTACAATCAGCATAGTCTGGCCTGGTTGAGTCATACCGGAATAACGCCCCCGGAGCCCTTTTCGGACAATGGCGCTGACTGGCTCCGCACCTTTGGCGGTGGTTTACTGACAACTTGTGGCCTATCGCACGTAGGCGGACCTGAACAGGACGAATACGGACAACGCGGTTTGCACGGGAAAA
The DNA here is from genome assembly GCF_014699005.1 of Spirosoma profusum. Taxonomy (GTDB): domain Bacteria; phylum Bacteroidota; class Bacteroidia; order Cytophagales; family Spirosomataceae; genus Spirosoma; species Spirosoma profusum. The sequence continues at coordinate 113,193 of NZ_JACWZY010000002.1, read as the reverse complement.
TCAGCAACATTCCAGCCGAAATTGAATCCATCATCCAGCCCGACCCAATCATGGGAAAGCTGGACATGAGCATCACCGGACGTATCAAAGAAACGACTATTTTCGGCCCTAGGCTGGAATTGAAACGTACCATTTTCGGAACGCTCGGTCAACCTGTTATTCGAATCCATGACGAAGTTATAAACCGGGGTAATACGTCGGCCCCGCACATGCTGCTGTACCATTTCAACTACGGCTGGCCCTTGGTCGATGAAGGCACCGATATTGTCTGGAAAGGGAAATGGGAAGCGCGTCCAGGTGGTATCAGCGAACGTATCTTTCATGAATGTGGTACGTTCAAAAAATGTCCGGCTCCACTTGAAGATCACAATGGAACGGGCGAGGCCGCAGCCAACATCGACGTAACACCCGACAGTTCGGGGTTGTGTACAGTTGGGCTACATAATGCAAAATTGGGCGTGGCGATGGCGCTACGTTTCCAGAAAGCGCAACTGCCCTGGTTTGTGAACTGGCAGCACTGGGGCAAAGGCGAATACGTAACGGGCCTTGAACCTGCTACTAATCCGCTCATTGGGCAGGCCAAAGCCCGCGAGCAAAACGAATTGCTGTTTCTGGAACCGGGCGAATCCCGGACGTATGATCTGGAAATCGAAATCCTGCATACGGAAGCAGCTATTCAAGATTTTTTGAAAAACAATGTTTGAGCTGAAGTAATACAATCGAGTTTATGGAAACAACCTCATCAGTAAGTTTGGCCGCGAAGGCATTAGAACAGGGAAAAGGAATTGTACGGCTTACACCGACCTGGGTTCCACGGTCGTTCTGCGTACCGGGCCGACGTATCAAACTGCACCCCGACGATTACTACGTATTGGGTGGCGAACGCGGTGGCATCGACGAACGCTGGTTTTCCTCGACCACACCCGCCAAAAACGGCCCACTCACGGGCGAAAACGAAGGGTTGAGCCATATTGTCTATAAGGATGAGGACGGAACAGAAGCACTTTTTCTGCTCAAAGACGCTATTGATGAACTGAAAGGCGAAATCATCGGCGACCGTTTGTGGGATGAATATCAAAGCTGGCCGATGTATTCCAAGTTTTTCGATAACATGGGTCCACTGCCGCACCACCTGCACCATAATGATGAGCAGGCTGCGCTGATTGGTCAGTTGGGCAAACCCGAAGCGTATTATTTCCCGCCACAGGTCAACAACCACGGCGGAGATTTTCCCTATACGTTTATCGGTATTGCGCCCGGTACGTCGAAAGAGACAATTAAGGAGTGTCTGCAAAATTTCACCAAAGGCGATAACAAAATCACGAATTATTCGTCGGCTTATCGGCTCGAACCGGGAACCGGATGGGACGTACCACCGGGGCTGCTTCACGCGCCGGGCAGCCTGTGTACGTACGAGCCGCAAAAGGCTTCCGACGTATTTGCCATGTACCAATCGCTGGTGAATGAAGCCATTATCCCGGAAGAATTGCTCTGGAACGGTACGCCAAAAGATCGCATCGGCGACTACGACCAACTGATGGAAGCCATCGACTGGGAATTGAATACCGATCCTCAAATGATGGCGAATCGGTTCATGCGTCCAATACCCGTTCGCGATGAAGCAGAAATGAAAGCGGGCGGCTATAGCGAAGTTTGGGTTTGCTACAAATCGGATGCGTTCAGCGCCAAAGAATTGACTGTGCAACCCGGTCAGACGGTCACCATTGTTGACAATGCAGCTTACGGGTTGATTATGATGCAGGGCCACGGCAAAATGGGCGTTTGGGACATCGAAACACCAACCATGATTCGGTACGGCCAACTGACCAATGACGAATTCTTCGTCAGCGAAAAAGCGGCTAAAGAAGGCGTTGTCATCACCAACCACTCCACCACCGACCCAATCGTGATGCTGAAGCACTTCGGCCCAAAGAATCCAGATTTGACATTGTAAAAGTTATAAAGTTGTATGGTTATAAAGTTGGCTGACGCATCAAGAACTTTACAACTCTATAACTATACAACTTTATAACTCACCATTAGACCTTAAAACCATAAAACGTAATGAACGAAAATAATTATCCCAAGCTCCACAACGCGATGTGGCCGGGTGTGGTCGGAAAAGGGCCTGACTCTGAGCCAGTAATAGGATTCGACACCATGCTGGAAAAGACAGCAGCCGCTGAGGTTGATGGTGTAAAATTCGACGGAGTTGACCTTGCCCTTTTTGAGCATATCGACGTCAACCTATCGGATGATGATATCAAAAGACTGGCCGATAAAATTGGCGGCTATAATCTGAAAGTTGGCTCATTGGTAGCGCCGATCTGGGGTGGCCCAGCCATGGGTACCAAAGAGCAACGTGCCAGCTTTGTCGAAATGGTACGTAAATCCTGCCACATTGGTCAGAAATTGACTGAGCTGGGTATCCGTCCGAGTGGCGTGGTACGTATCGATTCGGCCAGTTCGCCACATGATTGGGATGCCGATCCAACGGGTAATTCAAAATTGATCGTTCAGACGTTTCAGGAAGCCTGCGACGTAGCAGCCGATTTCGGCGAAAAGCTGGCGGCCGAGGGCGAAATCTGCTGGGGCGCGATGCATAGCTGGAAAGTGATGCTCGAAACCCTCGAAGCCGTTGACCGGCCAAATATGGGTTTCCAGGCCGACATGGCCCACACCCTACTTTACACATTAGGCTACAACCGCGAACAGGATCGCATCCTGCCGGCAGACTTCGACTGGAGCGACCGTGCTACGTTGTCGGAAGCGTTAAAAAAAGTTACCAACGCGCTACGTCCCTGGACCATCGATTTCCACGTAGCACAAAACGACGGCACTGTTTTCGGCTCTGGTTCACACGATAAAACCGGCCGCCACTGCCAGGCCCTCGATCCGAACGGCAAACTCGATATCGTACACGACGCTGGTTACTGGCTACGTAATGAAAACGGTGAGCTCACGAAAGCGTTTAAACACATTTGCTGGGATGGTTGCATGTTCCCCAACGAGGTGATGATGAAGCAACAGACCTGGAACGACATTCTGGCCACTATGATTAAAGTTCGCCAGGCGCACGGTTGGTACGAAGCAGAAAAATAGTCTTCTGTTACTATAAAATTTTATTTGAACGTTGGCAATGAGCGTTTTTGTCATGCTGACGAAGGAAGCATCTTAAACATTCCAAACATACAAGTAAGGAAACGTAAAGATGCTTCCTTCGTCAGCATGACAAAAACGCCTTTTAAAGAAACCCTGATTAAAAATGGCAGCAAAAAAAGAATTACGAATTGGTCTGATAGGAACCGGATTTATGGGCCGTACGCACTCCAACGGTTACAACCGCGTACCGAATTTTTTCCCCGATCTGGAGTATACACCTGTCCTGAAAGTAGTTTGCTCACGTAACGCCGAAAAAGTAAAAGCGTTTGCCGAGCAGTGGGGCTATGAATCAACCGAAACCGATTGGAAAGCCGTCATCGCGCGCGACGATGTCGACGCTATTGACATTTGCACACCCAACGATTCGCACGCAGAAATTGCTATTGCAGCGGCCAAAGCGGGCAAAATGATTCTCTGTGAAAAGCCGCTGGCAAGAACCGTAGCCGAAGCGCAGGAAATGGTTGATGCGGCTAACGAGGCTGGTGTAAATACCACAGTTTGGTACAACTATCGCCGTATTCCGGCTGTTTCGCTGGCGAAGCAAATTGTCGATTCGGGCAAGCTGGGTAAAATTTTCCATTACCGCGCCAACTTCCTGCAAGACTGGACCATCAGCGCCGACGTACCACAGGGTGGTACCGGCACCTGGCGCATGGACGTAGACGCTGCTGGTTCGGGCGTTACGGGCGACCTGCTGGCACACTGCATCGATACCGCTATGTGGATAAACGGTGCTATCACCGACGTATCAGCTGTTACCGAAACATTCGTAAAAGAGCGGATGCATGCTATAACCGGAAAAGTGCAGCCAGTTGGAATTGATGACGCCTGTATCTTCCACTGTCACTTTGCCAATGGTTCGCTGGGTTTGTTTGAGTCGACTCGTTACGCACGGGGCCACAAGGCACTCTACACATTCGAAATCAACGGTGAACACGCTTCCATCCGTTGGGATCTTCACGACCTGAACCGTCTCGAATATTTCGACCACCGCGACGAAGGTATTGTTCGTGGCTGGCGGTCGGTTCACGTAACGGATGGCGATCAGCCTTACATGGATAAATGGTGGGTACCAGGTTTGGGCATCGGTTACGAACATAGCTTTGTGCATCAGGTGGCCGATTTCCTGAAAAGCCTGGAAACAGGTCAACCCTGCTCGCCTAACTTCCAGGATTCGCTCGAAACCCAGAAAGTATGCGAAGCCGTTCTGGATTCTGCTACGTCGAAAAGCTGGAAAGACACGGGCGTTGAGTCATTCACGATGTAGATTCCTGAATAATAACGTAATGAAAAGGGCCGCTAAAGATTAGCGGCCCTTTTCATTACGTTATTATTGTCATGCTGAGGCACGAAGCATCTTAACGTATCATCACTAACAAGTTAAGGCACCTTAAGATGCTTCGTGCCTCAGCATGACAAAATAAGGGTCAAACACTACGTTGCCATTACAACACAACGGTCTTACTCATTTTGTAGGGCGCAAGTTGCGGTGAATCCGAAGGCAGTTCGGTAATGAGGTAATCCACCTGATTCAAGTCAGCGATTTTCATGCGCATTACGCTGTCCATTTTTTCAGAAATCGCCAGCACGGCTACTTTGTCGGCGGCCCGAATCATGGCTTTTTTTGCCTGCACTGTTTCCCAATCCGAATCCGTAAGACCTTCTCGGGCGTCGATGGCGTTGGTGCCCATAATGCACATATCTACACGGAGTTCGGATAGTCGCTGGTATACTTCTCCACCCACGCTCATCTGGCTGTAACGCGAAATCTGACCGCCAATCATGATGATTTCCAGATTGGGTTTATCAAGCAATTCTACGGCAGTCAATGGATTAACAGTCATGAACGTAGCCTTCAGATCAGCGGGAATCATTTTGATAAATTCACGAATGGTAGTGCCTCCGCCAATCAGAATCAGCATACCATCCTGAAGCAGCGTCAGGGCTTTTTCGGCAATCGTTTTCTTGTTGAGATGCGCGTACGTCTCCTGAATCAGCGACGAGTGGTGGTACGCCTTCGACATAGCCCCTCCCCGAATTTTAATCAGCTTTCCCTCTTCCGACAAATCATTGATATCACGCCGAATCGTATCCTCCGATACGTTCAGCGTCGATGCTAAATCCGTCAGGCTTACCCGCGTATGAAGATTTATTTGTTTAATAATAAGGTCTTTACGTTCGTCTTTTAAAAAAGCTATCGACATAAGGGCACACAGGAATAGCGTTAATCAACCTAAAAGAGATTTGGGGACTCGGTCTTACTTACTCCCATAAATGAAAGCTTAGCTGATAAAGTTTTCTATGTTGCGTTTTTTGAGATTATCCTTTCATTAACCGATAAAATCATCTCAAAAATGCATTATTTGCATAATATCTACTAATTATTTGCAAATAAACAGTATAATAATTGGAATTTCGACTTAAATTCTTCTATATTGTGCAAATAACGCAACTTTCTTTGCAATATTTGCAAATACATTACTCCTTTCAATTTAACCTAGCTAACATTAACAATTGTACACCTATGAAATGTATGCTACTTCATTGGCCTACCCGATCGGGTATGCTACTTACAACGCTCTGGTTACTAAGTCTGTCGGCTTTTGCACAGTCGATAACTGGTAAAGTAACGAATGCCAGCGATGGTCAGATTTTGCCAGGCGTAACGGTTCTGGAAAAAGGCACCACGAAGGGTACAGTAACGGATAGCGATGGTAAATACACGCTCAAGCTGACGAATGACAAGGCTACCGTTATTTTCTCGTACATCGGTTTTGCCGCAGAGGAAATTGCCGTAGCAGGCCGGTCAATCATTGACGTAGGCATGAAAGAAGGCGCTACGAATCTGGGTGAGGTAGTAGTTACGGCCCTTGGTATCTCGAAAGAGAAAAAGGCGCTTGCCTACGCGGTTTCGGAAGTGAAAGGAAGTGAATTCACGCAGGCTCGCGAAAACAACCTGGCCAACGCGCTGACGGGTAAAATTGCTGGGGTGAATGCTACGGGTATGGCAACAGGTCCTGGTGGTTCCAGCCGCATCATCATTCGGGGTAATGGTTCGCTGAATGGCAACAACCAGCCGCTCTACGTAATCAACGGGATGCCAATGGATAACAGCATTCCGGGTGGTGGTACGACGGCCGACGGTAACGGTATGAACGTTGACCGTGGTGACGGTATCGGTGGATTAAATCCAGATGATATTGAGTCGATTAGCGTATTGAAAGGCGGCCCGGCTGCGGCTCTGTACGGCGCTCGTGCCTCCAATGGTGTTATTTTGATTACGACCAAAAAAGGACGTAGCCAGAAAGGTGTTGGCGTAGAAATCAACAGCAACACGACTTTCGAAGACATTGCCGTCATTCCGAACTGGCAGTATGAATACGGTCAGGGGCTAGATGGCAAAAAACCAACGACGGTTACCGAAGCAAAAAGCACAGGCCGTTTGTCGTACGGCGCCAAAATGGATGGAACGCCTACTATTCAGGTCGATGGACAATTGCATCCCTACTCCCCTCAGAAAGACAACCTGAAGAATTTCTATCGGACGGGGGCCAATTACATCAACTCTGTTGCGTTTACGGGCGGTAACGAATCGATGAACTTCCGCCTGGGCCTGAACAATACGCAGTCGAACAGCATTGTGCCGAACTCGTCGTTTGTGAGACGTATCGCCAACCTCAACATGAATGCGTTTCTGGGCAAAAAGCTGAGCGTTGAAACGGTTTTTCAATACAATTACGAAGCAGGTACAAACCGTCCCAAAGTTGGTTATGCCGACATGAACCCGCACTGGGCTACGTATCTGGTTGCCAACGTAGTAGATATCCGCAGTCTGGCTCCCGGCTACGATCCTGTAACCGGCAAAGAAATGGAATGGAACCCAGTTCCAGCCGCACCTAACCCATATCTTGTAGTAAACAAGTTCAAGAACGACGACATTAAAAACCGGTTCATCGCGCAGGGAAGTATTCGCTACGATATTCTGGACAACCTCTTCCTGAAAGGCAGCGTGAGCCAGGATTCTTACAGCTTCTCGTCGGAGTACGTTCAGCCAACCAACAACGCGTATCAGCCGCTCGGTACGTATGACGCCCGCAAAGTAACGTCGTCCGAAACAAACGGCATGTTGACGTTAAACTATAATACTAGCTTTTTCAAGGATTTGACTTTCTCGGCTCTGTTGGGTGCGAACGCACAACGCTCCATTTACGATCAGACGCAGATTGCCGGTAGCGAATTCACTGTACCTTATTTCTATAGCTATACCAACCTGGCTGCTTTCACGACCACGCCTACGTACATGAAGAGCGCCATCAACTCGGTGTTTGGTTCGGCTGACTTTGGTTATAAGAACGTAGCATATCTGACGCTATCGGGCCGTCAGGACTGGTTTTCGGTACTGAATCCGAAGCAGAACAGCATCTTCTATCCGTCGGTGGGTGGCTCTTTAATTCTGTCCGATGCGTTCCGGCTTCCAACGGCCATCAGTTTTGCGAAACTGCGGGCTTCGTGGGCACAAGTGGGTGGCGCGACGGTGAATGCCTATCAGATTTATCAGTATTATTCGATGCAACAAGGTGGTCATAATGGTCGTCCGGTGCAGGTACTTTCGTCATCGCAGGTACCAAACCCAGACCTCAAGCCCTTGACCTCTACTACGTCGGAGGCCGGTATCGAAGCCAAATTCCTGAATAATCGGTTAGGTTTCGACGTAACGCTTTACAACCGGAAAACCACAAACGACATCGTTACGTCGAATATCGCTCTCTCATCGGGTTATACGTCGGCGCTGCTGAACGTAGGCGAACTGAGCAACAAAGGCGTTGAGTTGCTGGTGACGGGAACACCCATCAAGAAAGCCGATTTCAGTTGGGATGTGAGCTATAACATGGCCTACAACAGAAGCAAAATCGAGCGGCTCGCCGAGGGCCTGACGGGCATTGATATTGGTACGGGCGTTGGCGGTGGTCTGGTACGTAACGTAGTGGATCGGCCTTACGGAACTGTTTGGGGCTATCGCAAGAAAACCGACGCGAAAGGCAACGTAGTGTTCAATACCGCTAGCGGTTACGCTGTCCGGGGTGATCTGGAAGAAATTGGTCAGGGAACTCCACCATGGACGATGGGTATTACCAACAATTTCCGCTACAAAAACTTCTCGCTGAATATTCTACTCGATGGTAAGTTCGGAAGCATCGTTTACTCAAATCTGTATCAATACGCCTACCGTTTTGGTCTTCCGCAGGAAACTCTGCCCGGACGCGAAACGGGCGTAACCGTAACGGGTGTGACGCCAGAAGGTAATCCGTTCACCAAAACGTGGTCGAAAGAAGACGTCGATACGTATTACGACAACGACAAGAACTACACCGCGATGTTCATGTTCAACAACGATTTCGTGAAGCTTCGCCAGATTGTGTTGAGCTACAACCTGCCGGTTAATAAGCTGTCGTTCCTGAAGTTGCAGTCGGCCTCTATTTCATTTGTAGCGCGGAACCTGGCGATTCTATACAAGGATAAGAAAAACCAGTATTTCGATCCTGAATCGAGCTATACCAGCACGAATGCGCAAGGTCTGGAAGCTTTCGGCGTACCCAGAACCCGTAGTCTTGGCGTGAGCTTAATGGTGAAATTCTAACCAAAAAATTTCTGACAATGAATCGTTTAGTTAAAAAGATATACTACGTCCTCCCGGCAATCCTGCTACTGTCATCCTGCGACAAAGGCTTCGAGGAAATGAACGTAGACCCAAACAAATACTCCGAAGTAGTGCCCGAATACCTGTTCACCCGGGCATTGCTGGATGGCGTCAGCACCAACTTTACCGGCGCGGCTTACCTGACCATTGGTCAGTCGATGCAGCACTTTGCTACGTATAAAGAAGTACCTGCTGCTGGCGACAAGTACTTCAATTTCAGCTATTCGACGGGTAACTGGAATGCATATGCCGGTACACTGGCCGGACAGGGAGCGGTTATTTCGATCCGCCAGGTCATTGATGCCGTATCGACCAACCCGGCCGACGTGAACAAGCTTTCCGCAGCTCGTATCTGGAAAGCGTACATGTTCCATCGATTGACGGATGTGTACGGCGATATTCCTTATTTCGACGCCGGGAAAGCCCTGTCGGATAAGAATTACAGCCCGAAATACGATACGCAACAGGCCATCTACGCTGATTTGTTGAAAGAACTTGACGAATCCATCAAAGCTTTTGACGCCACGAAAACTACCTTCGGAGCTGCCGACCTGATTTATGGTGGCGACGTAACGAAATGGAAAAAATTCGCCTATTCACTGATGCTACGTCTGGGTATGCGCCTGACCGAGGTAGATGCTACATCGGCCAAAACCTGGGTTGAAAAAGCGATTGCTGGTGGCATTATTCTGGACGATGCCGACCGTGCCGTAATTGCCTACGTCGATGGTTCGCAGGTTGCCAGCCGGAACTTCATTGCCGCTGGCTTGCTGAGCACTGATTACATCACACCCGGTGGCGATAACGTAGAGGGCGGCAAGTTCGCCAAAACGTTTATTGACTACCTGAAAACGACCAAAGACCCGCGTTTGAACGTTTTCTCCATCGTTTGGACAACGACCGATAACAAAACGTTCACAGCTGATACAACGACTGCTCTGCAAAGCGGAATGCCCAATGCAGCCTTTAACAACCTGCCTGCTACGTTCAACACGTTCTCGGAACCTAATCCCAATACGTTGTTGAAATACAGCGCTCCGCTGATTGTGTTTGGTAACGCCGAAACGAACCTGTTACTGGCCGAAGCTTCGGTACGTGGCTGGGCAAGCGGTACTACAGCGGCAACAGCATATCCCAACGCGGTTAAGGCTGGTATGCGTCAATGGGCGCTGTTCGGAACAGGCGGGACGATTTCAGATGCGAGAATCAATGCGTATCTAACGGCCAATCCATACAAAGCGACGGGTACTACTGCGCAACAAATGGAGCAAATTCACACGCAGAAATGGGTATCACTGTTTCTGGAAGATGAGTACGAAATTTTCTCCAATTGGCGACGTACTGGTTATCCGGTGCTGACCCCGACCAATTACCCCGGCAACCTGACCGGCGGAAAAATCCCAACCCGCTTCGTGATTCCCGATACGGAAGAAACGTATAACAAAACCAACTTCCTGGAAGCGCGCACACGGCAGGGAGGTACCAACTCACTATCCAGCGTTGTTTGGTGGGATAAGTAAATTACTGACAGTCTTTGGTTTACGGTTACTAGATGGTCGACGTACATAAATACGTCGACCATCTAGTAACTCATTAACTCTTTCCCCAATGAAAACCCAACGCCGACCCATTCTGAAACGGCTTTTCGCTTCTATCGCCAACCTTTCTGGTATAGGCATTTCCACAACCAGCCTTTCCGCCCCCACAACCACACCCAATCAGGCAGAATCAATCGACGTAGTGACACATCAGGACGTACCGCTCTATTCCAGCGCGACCAAAATGGGCAATCTGTTGTTCATTTTCGGGATTGGTGCCCACTTTGAGGGCGATATCAAAGCGCATACCGATCACGTGCTCAAAGAGATGGAGAAAGAACTCACCAAAGCCGGGTCATCGATGCAGAAGGTTTTAAAAGTAAGTGTATTTCTGCACGATTTAGACGATTACAAAGGTATGAATGAGGTATTCAAAGGGCGATTTGGTCCAAAACCGCCGGTACGTACTACGGTGGCTCCACGAGCGGGTATCCCCGGCGATTCGCTGGTCGAAATGGATTGTATTGCTTATCTTTAAGTAGCACTCACGCTGAAACGACGTAGCATTTTCAGATGCAATTCCCAAATGAGTGTTTTTTGTCATGCTGACGCAGGAAGCATCTTAAAGTTTCCTAACCTAGAAATAAGGATGCTCTAAGATGCTTCCTGCGTCAGCATGACAAAAAACACTCTAGAATTAAAGTTTAAATAGGTTCAGGATATTATCAACTACTTATGCTTAATCGAAGAAGTTTACTCAAGCACTTATCGGCTATGCCGCTGGTGGGTGGTTTATTTGGTGGTGCAGCCCCAATTGCCTCTGGGTTGGCTGCTCCGGCACTGGCCCCACGCAATCTGGTTAAGGAACTCGGTATTCGGACGTTTATTAATGCTGCCGGTACGTACACCGCCATGACGGGCTCGCTGATGGACGATGACGTAGTGAATACGATTCTGGCGTCGTCGAAAGAGTTTATGCTGCTCGACGATGTTCAGACGAAAGTGGGCGAAAAAATTGCCGTCCTAACCCACGCCGAATCAGCCGTTGTGACCGCAGGCTGTTTCTCGGCCATGACGCTCGGTCTGGCGGGCGTGCTGACCGGCATGGATCAGAAAAAAGTAGAACAGTTGCCGCATCTGGAAGGCACCGACATCAAATCGGAGGTTATCATCCAGAAAGGGCATAATGTGGGGTACTCCCATTCGCTGATGAATACGGGCTGCAAAATCGTGTTTATCGAAACCGTTGAAGAACTAGAAAAAGCTATCAATCCAAAAACGGCGATGCTGTGGTTCCTGAACATCCAGTCTGATAAGGGAAAAATCATGCACCAACAATGGGTCGAGTTAGGCAAAAAGCACAATATTCCAACCATGATCGATATTGCTGCCGACGTACCACCCGTTGAAAACCTCTGGAAATTCAACGAGATGGGCTTCGATCTGGTTTGCGTATCGGGCGGGAAAGCCATGCGGGGTCCGCAAAGTGCCGGACTGCTGATGGGTAAGAAAATGTACATCGATGCCGCTCGCCTGAGCATGCCCCCACGTGGTTCAACCATCGGACGCGGCATGAAAGTGAACAAAGAGGAAATTCTGGGTATGTACGTAGCACTGGAAAAATTCATCGCCCGCGATCAGGACAAAGACTGGAAGATGCTCGAAGCCCGTGCCGCGCACATTACCGATGCTGCAAAGAGCGTGAAAGGAGTAAATGTTGAAACGTTCGCACCAGAACTGGGCAACCACACCCCAACCCTAAAATTCACCTGGGATATAGCCAAAGTTAACCTGACCGCCAAAGCATTACAGGAAGGTCTACGTAACGGCAACCCATCCATCGAAATTGTATTGAATGACGCCAACGGCATCAATATGACGACCTGGATGCTGAAACCCGGTGAGGAAAAAATCGTAGCCACCCGCCTGAAAGAAGAACTGATGAAGGCTGCGGTGTGATGTATCTGTGCTAGGTTGATGTGCTAACTTGAACGTAGCACAGATGCATTTTTTTATCTTTCGAGATACACTTAGATGAGCGTTTTTGTCATGCTGAGGAACGAAGCATCTTAAAGCTTCCAAACCATTCAGTCAGGAACGTTAAGATGCTTTGTTCCTCAGCATGACAAAAATTGGCCCAATCCTAAACCTTATGAAAAAAATCATTACGCTTATAACACTCGTCTGTCTGAGCTATTGGTGTGAGGCTCAGACCTATACACTCCTCATCAAAGGCGGCCGACTGATCGACCCAAAGAACAACATCGACGCCGTGATGGACGTAGCAATTATTGATGGGAAGATTGCACAGGTTGCCAAATCCATCGACCCCAAAGAAGCTCGTCAGGTAGTTGATGCCAAAGGAATGTACGTAACGCCGGGCCTGATCGACATTCACGGACACGTATTTCACGGCACCGAAGTCAATCACTATCTTAGTAACGGGCTTACCGCGTTGCCTCCCGATGGCTTTACGTTCCGAGTAGGTATCACAACCATTGTCGATGCGGGCGGAGCGGGCTGGAAATCGTTCGATACGTTTAAAAAGAACGTAATACTGACGGCTAAAACCCGCGTGCTTTCGTTCATGAACATTGTCGGCGAAGGGATGCGGGGTGGCAAGTACGAGCAGGACACCACCGACATGGACTCTCAAATGGCCGCCAAAGTTGCGCTGGAAAACAAGAATGACGTAGTGGGTTTCAAAGTGGCTCACTACCAAGGCGCAAGCTGGGCTCCTGTCGATCATGCCGTTGCTGCTGGCAAACTGGCCGACATGCCAATTATGGTCGATTTTGGGGGAAGTCAGCCTCCGTTACCCCTAGCCGATTTATTCCTCAAACACCTTCGGCCGGGCGACATCTTCACGCATACATATACACTCCTGCCTAATAACGTGCGTGAAACCATCGTCGACGAAGACAGCAAGACCGTAAAACCATTCGTTTTGGAAGCCCGCAAACGAGGTATCATATTCGATGTGGGTTACGGGGGTGCCAGTTTCAATTTTTCGCAGGCGATTCCAGCGCTTAAAAGCAAGTTTTACCCAAATACCATCAGCACCGATCTACACACGGGCAGCATGAATGGCTCCATGAAAGACATGCTGAGCATCATGTCGAAGTTTGTGGCTATGGGCGAAGACATTCCGAGTGTCATTCGAGCCAGTACGTGGGCGCCCGCTCAGGTGATCAAGCGTGAGAATTTAGGCCACCTCTCCGTAGGTGCCATCGCCGACGTAGCAATTCTGAGTATGCGCCAGGGTAATTTTGGTTTCTACGATAAAACCGGCTATAAACTGCCTGGTAAACAGAAGTTTGAGTGCGAAATGACCATCAAAGGCGGCAAAATCGTCTATGACCTCAATGGCATCGTCAGTCCGTTAGGTCTTAATTAAGATTTCACTTCGAGCCTGTTTAAACTTTTAACACTAGTGTCAAAACGAGCCCTTTTGTCATGCTGACCGGGCCGCCGGAGCGGGCACGAAGCATCTTAAAGTATCCGAATAAGATAGATAGGGAACGTTAAGATGCTTCGTGCCCGCTCCGGCGGCCCGGTCAGCATGATAAAGTCGGCTAAGACAAACACACTACAAACAACGTAACAAGACTTTTTTGACGATACGTTAAGCCAATACTTCCCTAGACCTTATATGTCAGGCCGCTACGTTAAAGGTTTTGCTTTTTCACTACTTATTTTCGTCGGTTTCATCCAACGAGAATCCAGAAATGGATTGCCTGTTCAGGCGGCCGAAAATGGTGGATTGTTTCTGCCCGAAGGCTTCGAGGCTACGGTTGTGGTCGATAGTTTACCCGGCCGGGCGCGGCACATTGCCATCAACGAAAACGGCGACATTTACGTAAAAGCCCGCTTTGCCCGCGATAAAAATGAATCGGTGATTGCCCTTCGTGATACCAACGGCGATGAACGAGCGGACGTAATAAAACGATTCGGTGGTTTGGAACGAGAACGTTCTTACGGCACCGCCATGCGGATTTATAAAGGGTATTTGTACTTCAGTTCAGAAATGTACGTCTATCGGTACAAGCTGACGCCCGGTCAACTGGTGCCTGATAGCCCGATGGAAGTTATAGTGGTCGATGACCACCCGCATGGCATGCACGAACACATTGCCAAGCCCGTTACGTTCGATAATGAAGGTCACATATACGTAGCGTACGGCGCGCCATCGAATGGGTGTCAGCCTAAGAACCGAATTCCCAACATGGCCGGAATTGATCCCTGCCCTATGTTGGAAGACCACGGCGGTATCTGGCAATTCGACGCGAACAAAACGAATCAGACGCAGAAAGATGGGCGTCGTTACGCTACGGGCCTACGTAGCGTAGTGGGCATGGACTGGAATTCTGCCGACAACAGCCTGTACGCATTTCAGCACGGGCGCGATGATTTTCTGATGCTATGGGCTGAAAAATACACGCCCTGGCAAAGTGCCGTACTCCCCGCCGAAGAACTATTTCAGGTGAAAGATGGCCTGGATGGCGGCTGGCCGTATTGCTACTACGACCAGATACAAGGCAAAAAACTCCTGAACCCCGAATATGGTGGCGACGGTAAAATCGTTGGCCGCTGCGACAAATGCGCCAAACCGTTGATCGGTTTCCCCGCCCACTGGGCACCCAACGACCTTTTGTTTTATCAGGGAACTAGCTTTCCGGATCGCTACAAAAACGGTGCGTTCGTTGCTTTTCACGGCTCCACAAATCGGGCACCGTATCCACAGGCGGGTTATTTCATTGGTTTTATGCCCGCTAAAAATGGAGCAATTTCGAGCGATTGGGAAGTCTTTGCCGACGGTTTTGCTGGTGTCGACCCGGTGGTGAACGTGAGCGATGCTACGTATCGACCGATGGGTATTGCGATGGGGCCGGATGGCTCATTGTACATTGCCGAAACCGAAAAAGGAAAAATCTGGCGCGTTACGTATAAAGGCGATAAAACCAATTTCGGAACGTCACAACTGGCGCAAATGGAGAAGCGGAAAACAATGGCAAACATTCGCAATCCTGACGAAATCACTGATAATCTGGACAAAGGCAAACCGGCAATAGGAAGTAAAGTGTACGCCGTTTACTGTTCAGCCTGTCACCAACGTAACGGCATGGGCGATTCGCAGCGGTTTCCACCACTTTCGGGTTCTGAATGGGTGCTGGGCGATAAGAAAAAGCTCATTACCGTACTTTTGCAAGGGTTGGATGGCCCAATTGAGGTGAAAGGCCAATCGTATAACAATGCCATGCCTCAGCACAGTTTTCTCAAAGATGAAGACATTGCCGAAGTGCTTACCCACATCCGAACAAATTTTGGCAACACAGCCGACGCCGTTGCTGCTACCGAAGTGGCCGACGTTAGACAGGCTTTACTACCAAAATCCAAACCCGTTACTAAACGCAAAAAATAATTTTTCACCTAGTAAACTATCGTATGAAAACCGAACGCCGTTCCATTTTAAAACGTCTTTTTGCCTCTGCCGCCGGAGCTATTGGTCTGGGAGTCACCGCCAAAGCTGCTGCTACGTCTGAGCCCACAGCCGTATCCACGGTGGCCGAAAAGGAAGTCTTTAACGTAGTAAATTATCAGGACGTACCGCTGTTTTCGCTTTCTACCAAGATGGGCAATCTGGTCTTCGTAGCGGGCATAGGCTATCACAAAGAAGGCGACATCAAAGTGCATACCGACGAAGTCCTTAAAGAACTTGAAAAACAGTTAATTAAAGCCGGCTCTTCTATGGAAAAAGTCCTGAAAGTGAGCGTATTTCTGCACGATCTGAACGATTACAAAGCCATGAACGAAGTATATAAAGGCCGGTTTGGCAGCAAGCCCCCGGTACGTACTACGGTAGCCGTTTACGGCGGTGTTCCCGGCGATTCGTTGGTCGAAATGGATTGTATTGCTTATATCTAACTTTTGTCATGCTGACGCAGGAAGCATCTTAAATTCTCCTCATTTGAATGTTAGGAGTCTTTAAGATGCTTCCTGCGTCAGCATGACAAAAATGCTCATTTGGGTCTTTGGTCTGAAAGTTTGCTTCAACAATTACCGAACTAACGTAGCAATGCTACGTCAGAAGCACACCCTCTACGTAGTTTTCCGAATTACGATTTCAACTCTTCGGTTCTTTTGCCTTCCATCCGGGTCGTCACTCCCATCCGATTTTTGATTAGAAGCCACAGGCTGACTTTCGCCTTTCCCCGCGGTCACAATGGCATCGGGCTTTACTAAACCGTTATTAGACAGCCAGTTTTTGACAGACTCAGCTCGCCGGACAGATAAATCCTGATTATACGTATCATCACCTTTAGCATCGGTGTGGCCTGTAATCTGGACTGGCCCTTTTCCTTTCTCATTAATCAACTGCACCAGCTTGCGTAAATCCGAATAAGCGGCCGGTTTAATATCGGCTTTGTCGAAATCAAACAGTACGTCTGCCGACAGATTAATCAGGATTTCAGCGGACGTTTCCTTCCCTTTCAAATCCGAAACCAGTCCCGACAAATCGCTCACCTCGCCAACCAGCGATTCACCAGCATCTTTACCTTGTTCGGGCGGATCAGTGCTGACAGGGTCAGTCGTAGCTGTCG
The DNA here is from genome assembly GCF_014699005.1 of Spirosoma profusum. Classification (GTDB taxonomy): domain Bacteria; phylum Bacteroidota; class Bacteroidia; order Cytophagales; family Spirosomataceae; genus Spirosoma; species Spirosoma profusum. The sequence goes on along the minus strand of NZ_JACWZY010000002.1, from coordinate 96,193 downwards.
TAGTCGATTTGGCTGACGTTTCAGCGGCTGTTGCTGGCTGCGATTGTGTTTCGGATGGTTGGCTTTTGTTGCCTCCCGACGAGCAGGCTACCCCTACGAATAGCAGTGCCCAGATACCTAATTTCATCATCGGGAAATCGGTATACCGTTAAACGAGCCAACCTCCGGAATTGTCACCGAAATGGTTTTGGTATCCGCTGGAGGAGCCGGAAACTTAAACCAGACAGCTGTTTTTTCGTCCTTCTTGAACGATGGAATATTCACATTGATGAACTCCTGTCCCTTATCCGTCCAGATAGGCGAAGCCATGTATTTACCGGCCTGATCTTTTAATACGCTATACTTTTTGGCGTTAGCTTCGTCGACCACACTCACCTGCTCAATGTCATATTTTGACGAGATCCCCTTCCCTCCAGTACCATGCCGATACTGTACTTCAACAGACAAAATACTGCCGTTAACCGCTGCTTTCGTTAAATCGACAATAGCGCCATCGGGGCCATTCTGAGTGCTTAAAATAGCCGGAGTGGTAGTAACGGCTGTCGTTGGTGACGTAGGATTTTCTTCTGCTGGCGTAGCGGCCTGGGTTACGCTTACGGGTGGTTCGGCCCCTTCCTGCTTTTCAGATTTGTCTGCCGACGTACAGGAAATACCCCAAATAGCCAGGCAGATAACCACTAATTTTGAAACTAAGCGATTCGTTCTCATACGTTAGTTGGTTGATTGCGAATTGTTTAACTACCTGTAACTCGGCAGATACGTAAACGGTTTAATCAATTGAGTGAACGTAGAGAAAGGATCGCTACCTAAAAGCAAGTTACTCAGTCATTTATGGGACTTTACGAACAACGTAGCGCTGGATTTAACGATTCCGCTGCAACGTTTCCTGATAGCTTGTGTCATTAGTTTGAATTACCATTCTCTATTGACTATACAACAACAAATACATCCCTCCGAAAATTAATCATGAAACCCTTCCTGTTTATCTTACTCGCGTTCGCGACGAGTATCGGTTCTGTATTGGCCCAGCAAACTAAAATTTCTGGTTTGTTACTCGACTCCACCGCCAATAAGCCCGTTGAATTTGCGACTGTAGCGCTGCTGAAAGATGGCAAAATCGTTGAAGGCGTAACGGCTGATGCCAAAGGGAAATTTATCTTCTCGAAAGCCGACGCTGGCGATTACGCGGTTCAGGTTTCGTTCGTAGGTTATTCCACCAAAACAATCGATAAGGTTACGGTGGAAAAAGGGGAGGAAAAAGAAATTGGCGTTATCAAACTCGCTCAGACCGCCCAAAAATTGGCCGAGGTAACCGTAACTGAACAGAAATCCTTGTTCGAGGAAAAGTCGGACCGGATGGTATACAACGCTGAAAAAGACATTAGTATAAAAGGTGGTGACGCTACCGACGTATTGAAAAAAATTCCGTCGATAGCCGTTGATATTGAGGGCAATGTGCAATTGCGGGGTAGTTCGAATATTAAGGTATTGATCAATAATAAGCCGTCGAGCATTGTGGCCCGCAGTCTTTCAGACGCCCTCAAACAGATTCCAGCCGACATTATCAAACAGGTAGAGGTCATTACGTCGCCCTCGGCTAAATACGACGCTGAAGGAACCGCCGGTATCATCAATATTATCACGAAGAAAAATACACTAAAAGGCACCAGCGGTTCTATAAGCCCGAATTTCGGTCAGTGGAATAACTGGCAGAACGCCAGCATCAACCACCGGATGAAAAGCGTTGGCATTTCGGCCAACGGCGGTTTTAACGACTGGAAAAACAAACGGTACATGCGGCTGCTACGTTCGTTCACCAACGAGAACGTAGTAACCGATCAGGATCAGACGCAGTGGGTAATTGGCAGCGGCAGAAACTTCTACGGTACGTTAAATGTCGACTGGGATATTGACTCGCTTAACCGAATGGGTGCTGGACTGAACTACTACAACGGCGACAACACAAACGGCTTCGATATTAATTATGAAGAACGTAGCAGAGGAGTTGTAAATCAGTTTTTCCGTCGGGATATGAGCCGCACCTACGACTGGGCCGGCGCCACCGTAAACCTGGATTATACCCGTCTATTTAAGAAACCAAAAAAGGAAATTAACTTCCTGATGCTCTATTCGTTCGAGGGCGAAGACAGCGATTATTGGTCCAACCTAATGAACCGTGGTAATTCCATTTATTACCGCGAGAAGAGTTACAATATCAGTAACAACAAAGAAGGCACGATTCAACTCGACTTCACCAACCCGCTGGATAGCATCAGTACGTTGGAAATGGGTACCAAAACCATTTTCCGGCAGATACTGAGCGATTATCGTATAGCCAACGCCGTTGATGGCACCACCAACTTCGTGGACGTACCGGCACAGGCCAACGTATTCGATTATGCGCAGCAGGTTGCGTCGGCATACGTAGTATACAGCCGGACGCCAAAGAAAAAATGGGGCATAAATCTTGGCGCCCGCTACGAGCATACGTTTATTCAGGCCAATTTCCTGAACGGAACGACGCCTTTTTCAAATACATACGGCAATTTTATTCCCAATTTGAGCCTGTCGCGCAGCCTGAAAAAAGAGCAGCAAATTCGGTTGAGCTATTCACAACGTATTCAACGGCCTCAGTTTTATTTCCTTAACCCCTACGTCAACCAGTCCGACTCGAAAAATTTATACGGCGGAAATCCGTATCTGCAACCTGAGTTAACGCACTCGGTCGAAGCCAATTACAGCATTTCTATCAAGCAGACGAGCTTCAATGCGTCGTTCTTCCTGCGGCAAACCAACAACGCCATCGAAAGCATAAATACGGTTGACAATCAGGGCGTATTGAAACAGATTTTTCAGAACGTAGCACAGAATTCGGCGTACGGCGTCAACCTGAGCGCCAATACGAAACTGACGAAACAATGGTCGGTAAATGGCTCACTAAACATGTTCTACAACGTACTGGAAAGCGCCGAACTGAAAACACGTAACGAAGACTGGATGTACCGGATCAATCTCAATTCGACCGTCGATTTCGGCAAAGGAATCAAGGCGCAATTCTTCGGATTTTACAACTCGGCGCGGGTTAATCTACAAGGCACATACGGCGGTTTCGGTTTCTACAACGTAGTACTCCAGAAAGAAATCCTGAAGAAAAAAGGCACCATCGGCTTCGGCTACGACAATCCGTTTAGTGAAACGATCAATTGGCGAAATGAATTTGTGGGACCAAACTTTACACAAATACAGGATGTAGCAATGTATCGTCGCGGCTGGCGTCTGAACCTGAAATATGAATTCGGTAAAATGAGTGGCTCGCAGCGGCAGAAGAAACGTATCAGCAACGACGATAAAAAAGCTGGCGATGGGAATAACTAACGTAGCGTTTTTGTCATGCTGACGAAGGAAGCATCTTAAGGCATTCAAACTCACAGGTAAAGAAAATTCAAGATGCTTCCTTCGTCAGCATGACAAAATCTTGACCTTTTATCTACATCGCTTTCGCATAAAACGCCTTTAAATTTTCCCGATAATTTCGAGTCCATTTGAGTTGCTGGCCCGTTTGAAGCTTCACCAGATACTCCCCGTTGAAATACGTTTCAACCGCTTCTACGTAGTTCAGATTGATGATATACGACCGATTGATTCGTACGAAATCCGTTGGATCGAGTCGGGCTTCCAGGCTGGTCAGGCTTTCGTATATAGTATGCCGTTGATGGCCGGTGTGCAACGTAATGTAATTTCCATCGGCATCCAGATAGCTGATATCTTCTGTCTTCACCAGATACATCCGACCCGTTTCTTTTACCAGAATTCGACGCTGGTAACTATCTCTCGTTGACGATGGTTCGGTTGACAACTGATTCAGTAACGCATCAATACGTTGTTGCGGCAACTGATCCATTCGTTCTTTTGCGCGGCCTAATGCCTGCGTAAACCGTAGCTCATTGAATGGTTTGAGCAGATAATCAATTGCATTCACCTCAAAGGCACGTAGCGCGTACTGATCGTAAGCGGTCGTAAATACAATAGCGGGCTGGTGATGCGGCCAGATTTGCTTCAATACGTCGAACCCATCCAGTTCGGGCATTTGAATATCCAGAAAAATCAAATCGGGCTTATGCTGAATAATCTTTATGACGGCATCAGTACCATTGGCCGCTTCGTCGACAACCTCAATCGACGTATCATTTTGCAAAAACGTGCGAATGACCTTTCGGGCCAGCAATTCATCGTCAATGATGAGCGAGCGATACGTTGTCATGGGTATTAACTTTTTCAAAATGAGCTTTATAAGGAAAAGAAAGTGTGACAGCAGTACCGCCATCGGGTGGCTGCGCCAGTTCGAGATGTGCATTAACGCCGTATGCCTGTTGCAGTCGTAAACGCGTATTGGTCAGGCCCAAACCGGTGCCATCCGATCGCTTGGACCGTTTGCCTATTCCATTATCGTAAACAGTAATTTGTAGTTTACCCCGCCGTCTTTCCGTACTGATACGTATCAATGCATTACTGGTCATATCGGCAATGCCGTGCGTAATGGCGTTCTCCACCAACGGCTGAAGCAGTAATTGCGGCACCCGACACTGCTCGGTTGCAGGGTCAATAGCATACTCAATCCGAAGCCGGTCCTGAAAGCGAATTTCCTGAATGGCCAGATACTTTTGGGTCAGCATCAACTCATCGTGCAGGCTGATAAAATTTGTGTCCTGTTGCGCCAGCACCCCACGTAGCAGATCGCTCAGCGCCGTGACCATCTCGATGGCCTTATGCGTCTCATTCTGCATCATCAGGCTCACGATGGCGTGGTGCGTGTTGAACAGAAAATGCGGATTCAACTGCATTTTCAGGGATTGCAATTGTGCGTTTGCCAGTTGCGTTTTGAGTTGTTCATTATTGAGTTCGTAAGCAAGATTTTGTTGATGAAGTGCCTGATTTTGTCGCGAATAAACGACAATACTATAGCCAACAACCACCAGCAGATACGTAGTGATTGTCAGGCTGTATTCATAAAAAAACCATATCAGTATGTACTTAGGCCCCAGCCACTGCCCGGTTTCGTAGGCATGAACAGGACGTAACAGGCAAAAAGCGATCAACGACACAACCAAGCCAAAGCCTGAGGATAAAAGCACATGAGCGGCAACGCCCTTCAGCCACGAGCGATCTATGCAACTGAACCGGACAGGAAAGCGCTGTCCGGCGTATAAAATGACGGGCGTAAATCCCAGCCAGCCCACGTATACGATCAGCCAGTGCAGCGATTCGGAAAAATGCATCTGCCGGGTGAGGCCCAGCAACCAGAGGATTGTATGTTGCGCGTACGAAACGAGTGCCAGCGCACTCCAGAAGATAAGTGCGTATCGCCAGAATTGCCGAACGGTGACCGTAAAACCGGCCTGCTGAATTAATTTTTGTACGAATCGCGTCATACGAGGTATCCACGAACAACTGGTAAACATCTGCAAAATCCACACAGTTGGGTATCGGATTCGTGGTGAACTGTAGAAATCTCTCGCTGAAACGGTGATTTAAGCCACAGAGCTGCACGGAGGGTAAAGGAGATTCGCAGAGAATGCTAGAGGAATACCTTTTTGAATCTCTTTTAATCTCTGTGCAGCTCTGTGTCCCAACTTACTATCATGGCTCAAAAAACTCAATGTTTGCCCGATAAAACCCGCTTGATTCGGGCTTAAATACTACGTTGATACTCCCGCCCGCCGAGCTCAGTTCGCCGGTGTCTTTGTTTTTTAAAGCAATCACCTTCGCCGTGCCCCGCGTAGGTTTGTGAATAGCAGTTACTTTATATTTTCCCAATGGTAAATCTTCCAGATACTGCGTACTGACTTCAGTCGGTTTTTTTAAAATTGGTCCAGACAACGTAGTGCCGTCGATAAGTTCCAGAGCCGTGAACGTAAACTCGACCTCATTTTTCGGAATATTAGTATCGCCCTGATACAGCCCGATGTACCCACCAAAATAGCCCTGAAGCGGTATAGGTTTCTTTCCAGACAATACCCATTTAAAATCAACAATTGGGCTATCGCTCTCCGAAAAACTATCTGAATTGCTGGGCATTAGCTGTATATCGTATACAACTCCGGCATATGACTTCTGGAACGTAGCGTAGGCTCGATAAGAACCATAGTCCATTTTAACCCGGTAATTTCCCTTCGCATCCGTATGAACTGATGCACCATTTGCGTAAGGACCTGTACTGCTGATATAGACAAGAGCGTCCTGAATAGGCTGGCCTTTTGTGTCCATGACGATTCCGCTGATGTAGCCTTTTTGCGGCTCAATCGTATCTGTTCCGCCGGGCTTCTTACAGCCTGTCAGCCCAAAAATCAAAAAAATAAGTAAGAGAAAATACACTTTCATATCATAGAAAATTATCATCCCCGAAAGTGCTGACATCAAAGCCGTTTGGCTTCTAAGACAGCTTCGCGAGGCAGGTTGGGCGTTACGTCGGAATAGATTTTCAAATCAGTCAGTACGATGCGATAGTGCGCTTTTTTCAAATACATATCGACTGAATCACGCGAGGCCAAACCCTGTCGACAAGCGCCCAGACATAAACTCAACGCCTGGAAATCGTCACGTACATTGGCGGTAAATGCTACGTTGGCATTACCAGCCCATATACACTGCTTCCCCGCCGGACACCGACTGTCGGTGATTTCGTCGATACGTAGCGTGAGCCCATCCAGTACGTTTACCTGGCCACCTTCTGCAATCGATACGTTCTGAAATAAAGGCGTAGGCTCGCTGGGGGTAAGCTCCGTATGGCAACTGCTGAGCAGAACAATTAAGAGACCGCTCAGTCTTTTTAAAGTCGTTTGCATGGCAAGTACGTACCGGAAGCGAGTACTACGTAGTAAGCTATTATCCACCCTCTTAACTGCGTATTCTATCTCGTTACGTAGCGCTCACTTCCGGTAAATTTGTGGGTTTAGATCGCCTTCATCACCATTGTACTCGTGTACGTAACGCCCTGCGCTTCAAACTGCTCGACAGAACGTAGCGTATTGCCTGATGCCTCTATTGCCCATTCCGTAATTACCGTCGGATCGTCTTTATCGAGAGTTTTCAATACGTTGCGGCTTTGATCGTACGTCCAGGTTCCTCCGTTTCGGTCGGATGTATCATCGCCCGTGCATTTCGACGTACCGAAGCCCGTCAGGATTTTACCGCCGGTTTCGAACGTAACCGTATCGTCTTTCCGGCAGTCGCTGAAGAGCAGCGTAAGATCAGTATCGGCTATACCATCGTTATCGAGGTCAAGCGCCGGGTTGAGCGTGAAGGAAACGATTTGATACGTTTTCCCGACGAACGATTGGCTGGTTGGGAGCGGATCGTTTTCTTTCTTACAGGAACTGGTAATCAGGATGATTACTATCGTTATGCCATAGACGGGCATTGAGATAGCGATTTTCAAATAACACCAGTGGAAAAAAGATGAAAGGCAGGCAGTTATTTGACTCACTATCAATGCGATACGAGTAAAATAAAACGGTTGCTCTGTTGAATTTGAAAGAGTCTGGTTCATTGTTCTGTTGTTTTACTGAAACTTGAAGCAAAACAACAAACAAAGGCCAGCTCAAACAGGCAACGTTGTCTGAACCGAGACAATTAGTATCCGAATGGAATTTTCTGTACTTTAACTGTCTGTCTTAATCTCATCACAACATGATAAACCATCACTCTTTAAACATGAAGAAAGTTTTCAAGCTCACGGTTTTTCTCCTGTTGGTTGTTCTGGCTGGTTTTGCCAAACCCAAGCCCAGCGATGAAGCCCAGATTCGTCAGGCATTAGATTCTACGTCGGCGGGATGGAATAAAGGAAATCTGCAACAATACCTGGGTGCTTACACGCCCGACGCGCAGGAAATGGGACCCAATGGCCCACGTGGTGGCGTCGAAGTGATTGAGAACACTATGAAAAATGGTTTCTGGAAAACAGGACGACCGCTACAAGTGCTACGTTACCAGCATGTTAATGTTCGCCTTTTGGGAAAAGAGAATGCGCTGGTAACAGGACAATACGTGCTCACCGGGGGCGAGAGACCTGACCGCACTGGCTGGTTTACGACCGTTTGGACAAAAACGAAAGAAGGCTGGCGGATGATTTTCGACCATTCTTAGTAGCACAGATAGAATAGACGTTATTTTTGTCATGCTGACGCAGGAATCGGACCGCCGAAGCGGCATCTTAACGTTTCCTTATTTGAGAGTTTGGCTATGTTAAGATGCCGCTTCGGCGGTCCGATTCCTGCGTCAGCATGACAAAAGCACCCATTTTACAATATGTACCGTCTACGCATTACGTTCCTGCTCGCTTTCATGTCGCTCACTACGTTGGTGAGTTTTGCCCAGAAGACTACATCTGGAAATCCTATTTTTCCGGGTTGGTACGCCGACCCAGAAGGCGTTATTTTCGAAAAAAAATATTGGGTTTACCCCACGTATTCAGCGCCTTACAATCAGCAGATATTTTTCGATGCGTTTTCATCGCCGGATTTGGTGAACTGGACTAAACACAGTCGTATTCTGGATTCGACGGCGATTAAATGGGCGAAGCGGGCTATGTGGGCACCTGCCATCGTGGAAAAAGGCGGGAAATACTTTTTGTTTTTCGGTGCCAACGACATTCACGATGACAAAAAAGAAGTTGGTGGCATCGGCGTAGCGGTGGCCGACAATCCGGCGGGGCCTTTTAAAGATTATCTGGGTAAACCATTGGTCGGTCAGATTCACAACGGTGCGCAACCCATCGACCAATTTGTTTTTAAAGACAAAGACGGTCAGTACTACCTCATTTACGGCGGCTGGGGCCACTGCAACATTGCCCGGTTGAAAGACGACTTCACCGGTTTCCTGCCTTTTCCTGATGGCACTACGTATCGGGAAATAACGCCGAAGAACTACGTAGAGGGCCCGATTATGTTTATACGTAACGGAACGTATTACTTCATGTGGTCGGAAGGGGGCTGGACGGGGCCAAATTATTCGGTTGCCTACGCTACGTCCTCATCGCCCTTTGGCCCGTTTGAGCGTGTGGGTAAAATCCTTGAGCAAGACCCAACCGTGGCTAGAGGAGCCGGGCATCACTCCGTAATTCAGGTACCTAATACCGAGGATTGGTACATCATTTACCACCGTCGCCCCCTCACAGAAACCGACGGCAACCACCGCGAAACCTGCATCGACCGCATGTATTTCGATGAAAAAGGAGCCATCAAACCCGTCAAGATCACGGTTGAGGGGGTGAAAGCACAACCGTTACGTTAAAAGTTAACTAGTGTTCCAACAGACGGAAATTGGCCGGAGAAATACCAAATTCTTCGGAAAAAACCCGACTGAAATACTTTGGATCATCGAAGCCCACTGCATAGGCTACTTCTGAAATGTTCAGCTCGGAGGAGGTTAGCAACTCTTTGGCTCTGGTGAGTCGAAGCGATCGGGCATACCTGGTGAGAGGCATACCTGTGAGGCCAGTAATCTTCCGATGGAGCGAGCTACGGCTCATACCGACCTGCTGGCAAAGGGCGTCAATCGACAACTGGTCCTGACTCAACTGGGGTTCCAGCGCCAGCCTCAGTTTATGCAAAAACTGGTCTTCCAGCGACCGACCATCGTCGGCCAAAGCTAAATCAGGCGAAACCGTATTAAGGGCTTGCTGGCTATAATGAAGCTGTAACTGACGACGGGTTTTCAGCAGGTTACTCAGTACTACGTCCAGCTCTTCCCGCTGAAAGGGTTTGGTCAGGTACGCGTCCGCCCCCCGACGCAGACCACTGATCCGGTCGCTGACGGCAGCCCGAGCGGTGAGCAGCACAATGGGTATATGACTGGTTCGAGAATCGTTTTTCAACGTATCACATACCTGAAAACCATCTTTGAGGGGCATCATTACGTCGCTTAGAATCAAATCTGGAATTGTTTCCAGTGCCAGGTCGATGCCTTTCTGACCGTTTTCAGCCCGTAGAATTCGGTAATCGGCCTGGATGCAGGTTATGATGTAATCGGCCACATCCTCGTTATCTTCCACCAGCAACAACATGGGTTTTTCTTCCCCGGTATCGGCCATCGTCACTACCGTATCTGTTTCCTCCGAACTATGACTTTCTGGGTCATCCAATGATTGCGAAATCAACGGCGCCAGGCGGGTCTGGCGCAACTGAACAATAAACTCGGTTCCCTCACCCACCCGACTCCGAACGGCCAATCCTCCCTGCATCAACATCACCAGTTCACGTACCAGCGATAGGCCAATACCCGTTCCACCAAGTTCAGCGACAGATTGGCTGGAAACCGTGTTGGTAGATTGCTGAAAAAATCGATCAAAGATGAGCGGGAGATTAGCGGCCACTATACCCGAACCTGTATCCCGCACCCGGATAGAAATCCACACATCGTTCGGCTTCCAGTTGGTCGAAACGGCTTCATAATATCCCTGACGCTGGAGCGAATCTTCCTGCGTACCAGCAGATAGATTTAGATAAACTTGCCCACCATCAGGGGTAAATTTGAGGGCATTGGTCAGTAGATTAGACAGAATATCCTGAAGTTTATCTTTATCGAAATCCGTTTCCAATACGTCTTCATCAGCCTGAAAATGCAACGTAATGTTTTTGAGCGAAGCGATTGTGTGAAATGATTCGGTAACGTAACGGGTGAAACGTACCAGATCGGCCCGAATGGGTTGCCATTGCATCTCGCCAGCTTCAAGTTTTGACAGGTCCAGAATCTGATTGATCAGACGTAGCAAATTTCGGCCGTTACGTTCAATTAAATCGCCCGTCCGTCGAAGCTGTCGTTCCGGTTCAGCCGTCGCTTGTCGTTTCAGATCGGCTGCCATCCCCAGAATGACAGTAAGCGGGGTACGAAATTCGTGGGAGATGTTCGTAAAAAAGCGCGACTTGGCTTCATCCAGTTGAAGAAGCGCTTTTGCCTGTTGTTCAATGAGTTGCTTATCCGCTTCAATACGTGCCGTAGCCTGATGAATTTCAGATTGGAGCCTGAGCTGCTCCTGTTGGTGGTTCCAGATCCGCCATTTCAACCAGCCCCAGATTACGGCGATTGTCAATAACACCGCCAGTACCAGAAACCAGATTTGGAGATAAAAGGGTCGCTGTACATCGACGTCAATTGTCAGCACATTCGATGACCACTGGCCATTGGCAGACTGTCCTTTGATCAATAGTTGATACGTACCATAAGGCAGGTTTCCTAAACGTAACGATGATTCCGTCTGCTGTGTCCACGCATTGTTTAAACCTTTGAACTGGTATGCATATACGTTCTTTTCGCCATCTGTGAAATTAAGCAACGCAAATTCCACTACCGACGTCTGGTCACCCGGACGTATCACGATTTGATTGCTTTTAGCGACCTCTTCCGTTTTGTCGATTAATTGATCACGGGCCTGATCCAACTGACGAAACGATACCAGACGTATCGGTAACTGAGCCGACGGCGGTTCAACAATAAAATCCTGTGGATCGAAGGCTGTGACCCCGTTGAGGCCACCAAAATAAATTCGCCCCCGCTGATCCTGGAAATGCGAAATCCGATTGAACTCATTGTGAGTAATGCCATCCTGCACAAAGTACGTCTTTGTTGTGAACCGAATCGGATCGAACTGCATAACCCCATAGTCGCTGCTGAGCCAGAGGTGACCTCGTTTATCGGCATAAACAGCGTAGAGGTTGTCGTTGGACAAACCTTCTGAACGTCGAAATTGCCGGTACTGATGGGTTCGCCGATCCCAGCGAATCAGTCCGGCATTCGCCGTGGCCAGCCAATAAATTCCTTTTTGATCAACGTAATAATGCTGATAATTGTCGGCAGGCAGGTAAAAATTACCTTTACCTCCGCTCCAGTAACGGGCGGTAATGCCTTTTATCGGATCAATACTGTACAAGCCGGTATTCGCACAAATCCAGAGAGTACCCTGCCAATCAGGGGCGATATGCAACACGTGCGACTGAGCAAGTTCGGTGAACTGATTGAACTGGGTAAAGGGTCTAAACTGTCCAGTTTTGGTCTCGACCCACCAAAGACCCAGACGGCCACCGGCTATCCATTGGTCGGTATGTAGTTGATGAAGCGCCCAGGCCGTGAAGCCATAAGGAAATTGAAAAGCCTTGTTTGCTCCTGTTTTTAGCTCATATTCAATGAGTTGTGTTCCAGTACCGAGCGCGAGTTTTCCGGATTGGCTGTTGGCCAGAGCTTCTGTCGAGACGTTATTACCGAACAGTTTTTTTACCAATCCACCTGATACGTTGGTGGTAAAAAGCCCGAATTTCTCAAAGTTGGCGTAAACAGTATCACCAATAACGGTGATAGCCCGAATAGCCGCTGTTTTTTCGCCCGTATAGGTCGCGTCGTAAAATAACCGGCGAAAATAGTTGGGCGTCAGTTTTACCTGGTACAGGCCAAAACTGGTTCCCAGCCACATCCAGCCGTCTCGGTCCCGAAAAAAACTTCGATTAACAATGGCTTCACCTGCTAGCTGGTCGGTAATGTCCAGAATCGTTCGGTTGGTTGAATCCTTCAAATGGACGCCATCCCAATGTAAGCCTGTCTTGTCCAGTGCATAATAAACCGGAAAAAGATACTGTCGATTGGCAGGCTGCCAGGATCGCGGAAGTTTATAGCGATGACCGGATTCGTCGACCCGATAAAACGTGGATGTTGCCGAATCGGTAGAGTCAGCCACCAGATAAAAAAACTCACTTCCGGCATTGCGTTGCCCCAGGCAGGTAATTACATGACGTAGATGATGGGGAAAGTGATGAAGCACCCTTCCTTGCGCCGTCAGTTCAACCAGATCGGTGCCATCGGCGAACGCCCAAACGGTATTTCTGGCGGTGACATGAAGCACCGCCAGTTTTTTATACTGAGGAAGTTGGACGTAGTGCAGACCCGATTTGGGGTGATACGTTGCCAGCGCAGCCGGTTGGCGATTTGCAAAAAAGATAGTACCATCAGGGCTGCCAAGCAGTCGTTGTGGCGTATTTAAAGGCTCAGTAATGAGCTGCCTGTTAAACTTTTTCTCGAATGGAATAGCCGTACCATTCAAGGGATTGAAGAGGGTAATCCTTGATTCGCCATAGGGGCCCATGAGCCACAGCAAGCCATCGGCATCCTGAGCTATCGATTGAATATCATCAAAATTGAGCCCGTTACGATCTTTGGTGAACGTAGTGAAGGTCTTTCCATCGAATCGGCTCAGACCAAATTTGGTACCGAACCACATAAAGCCCTGCCGATCCTGAAAAATGGCATTGACTTCCCGATTCGCCAGCCCATCCTCCGGACCATAATGCTTCACCCAGGCCACGTACGGCTGGGCTTCTGCCCACGTACAAAGGCCAATGAGCAGGATTATTAAGCTGATAGCTATACAATTAGCCGTCGGCTTAAGTCGACCCCGAGCAACATCTATATTTTTCGTTGGCAAACGCGTATACACTTGTTCCCTAATCAATCACTGACAAATGATTAATCGGTTTTAAATTTACTAATTAGTAAGTATTAGATCATTTATCATACCATCATTGTGAAGCAGTAAATAAAAAATACAGATTTATGATCAAGCCGTTTGATCTTTCACAAAACAAAAGAAGCCTGATCATGATCAGGCTTCTTTCTTCCATTTTTCTTAACGTTGAGTCTATATAAGTGCTGCCTTTTCGCTGACAGCTAGCAATTTCATAGCGTTACTACTACATTAGCCTAAAGTGTGCCAACTATAACAATCTCATGTTATCATTCTGATTAACAAGCAACTATCTACTATAACAATTACTATGCAGCCTGGTCAACCGTAGAAAAAAGTGGCACATTTTCCCCAAAGTGTGGGTATTTATCTATCAGCAACTTGATTGACGACCAAGCCGACTCCTCAGAACTTGAGCGCTGGTAAGGCGGGAGCGAAAGCGGAAAAAGTGGTGAAGCCAGCCGCCTGGTGATAAAGTTTTAGCTCAGAATGTTGGGCCTGAGTAAGTCGTGAATTCAGGCTAAAACAGTTTTTTTCAAGATTTTACACTGAGCTGTTCGACGTATTCGCTGGCCGATACGCCAAACTGTTCACGGAAGCTTTTCGCGAAATACGACAGGTGTTCAAAACCAACAGTAAAGGCTACTTCCGATACGTTACCAGCCTGTGCTTCCAGTAGTTGGGCCGCTCGTTTTAAACGTAGTGTCCGTAAAAATTCGGTTGTGGTTTGACCTGTAATGGCTGTCAGTTTCCGGTGCAATTGCATCCGGCTCATCCCGACCTCTCTACTAAACTCTTCTGGCCCAAATAACGAATCGCTTAGGTGCGCTTCGGCTACGATCATAATCCGCTGTAAGAACTTCTCATCGGTCGACGTAACATTAACATCGTTCGGTTGAAGGCGGATTTCACGCCCGAACCGTTCTCGCATACGTCGGCGCATTTCTAGTAAATTCGAGACACGTAGCAGTAACTCCCGGGCATCAAACGGTTTGGTTAAATAATCGTCAGCACCGGTTTCGAGTCCTTGTAGTTTACTTTCCTGAGTAGCCAAAGCGGTAAGCAATATTACAGGAATATGGCTGGTACGTTCGTCGGTTTTCAGATGATGGCATAGCTCCAGCCCATCCATTTCGGGCATCATCAGATCGCTGATTACTACGTCAGGTATTTCGGCCTGAGCCGCTTCCAGGCCCAGGCGGCCATTTTCGCGCTCAATAACCCGATACTGATTTTGTAAATGCTGGCGGATATAGGTCCTCAAATCTGGGTTATCTTCTACGATCAACAACAAAGGCTTTTTGGTATCGGTGGCGGCTTGACAGGGTGTTACGTCGTCGGGTGCTACGTTGGTAAATCTGGATAATTTTATCAAAATGGGAATCGATACGTCGGCAGATGGAATAACGGCGGCTGAGCATTGGCTAAGCGGAAGTTCGACCACAAACCGGGCACCATGACCAAGTTGGCTTTCAACGCTTATTTGCCCTCCGTGTAATTCAACCAGTTCTTTCGTCAGGGCCAGACCTATGCCGCTGCCTTGCTGGTCGCTATACTGGCGGGAGCCTTGGTAAAAACGGTCGAAAACTTTATCGAGTTGATCGATAGCAAGGCCGGGGCCACTATCCTGCACACTGATACGTATCGACGATGTTTCTGGCAACGTATCGACAAGTAGCCTGATCCGCCCACCATCGGGCGTATGCTTGAAAGCATTGGAGAGAAGGTTCGATGTTATTTTTTCCAATTTATCCGCGTCAAACAAATAGTAAAGTCCCGTTTCAGGCATTGATAGGTCAAATGTGATACGTCGGTACTCAGCCTGCGACCCGAATGAGCTCATTATTATGCGGAAAAATTGACCCATATCGCCAGGCCGGGCTTCGAGTTTTAGTCGGCCTGATTCAAGTTTGGACAGATCCAGTAATTGATTAATCAGTTCCAGCAACCGGCTGGCGTTGCGATGCATAACGGCGAACTCAGCGGAAGGAGCATTCGGGTTCTGGTTTAACTTATCCTGCAACGTACCAAGAATAAGCGTCAACGGGGTGCGGAATTCATGCGAGATATTGGCAAAGAAATGAGACTTGGCCTGATCCAGTTGCTGTAATTGCTCCGACTTTTGGGCAAGTTCGACAGCCTGTTTCTCCAGTTGTTCGTTCGTACGGGCAACCTCAGCGGATTGTTCCTTTAATTGCTCATTAGCGGCTGTCAGTTGAGATGCCTGTTCAGCTAGTAATTGATTCTTATCAGCAATAGCAGCACTTTTCTGGACCAGTAACCGATCGTTGCGAATTTTCAGTCGCTGACGGCTCACAACCAACCCGGCAATCAGGAGAATGCCCAACAGGCCAACGATACTAATATTTCGGGTGAAAGCCGATTGTTCGTTATCTTTTTTCAGTCCTTCTATTTCAATCTGTTTCTTTTCTGCCTGATATTCAGCCTGAACACGGGCAATTTTCTTTGCACTCGTTTCATTGAACATCGAATCTTTCAATACTGTCCACTTCGACTGAAATTGATACGCCTGAGCAAAATTTCCCGTTTGGCTGTAGGCAGACGCCAATCCGTTGTAGATACGTAATCGAGCATCCTGCTGTTTTGACTGATCGGCTAGAGAACTGGCTTTGTTGAAGAAATCGAGACTTTCGACGGCGCGTCCCGTTTTCAGCCGAACCTCGCCCAGCCCTAATAAACTCGTCAGAACACCGGTATTATGCCCTAGCTTTTGGCCCGCCAGTAACGCCTGCTGAAAATACATTTCGGCCCTAGCGTACTGATTCATAGCCATATATGTCTTCCCTAGATCGTTATTGCAAATCGCTACGCCCATCGGCTCTTTGAGCTTAAGAAAGAGCACCCGAGATTGATTCAGGTATTGGGTGGCTTTGGGATAGTCTTTTTTGAGTAGATAGATACCGCCGATATTATCCAGCGTACCAGCCTGATTCAGGGAGTCTTTTCCAGTGCTCTTGCGAAGCGATTGCTGATAGTAATACAGAGCCTGATCATACTTTTCCTGGTGCTTGAATACCAGGCCGATATTATTATAAATCTGAGCCTGCCCCTTATCTGTAGCCAGCTTTTCGTAAATTTTCAGGGCTTTGAAATAGTAGCTGATTGCCTGCGAAAAATCACCGGCACTTCGAGAACACATTCCTAAATTATTGTAACAACCGGCAATTCCTTTCAAATAATTTGCTTTTTCATAATTCAATATGCCGGATTTAAAATGTCCAATAGCCTCGGGATATTTCCCCTGCGACCAATAATAAATCCCCAGATTTGTGTACCCCATCCCTATGCCGAGTGCATAGTCTAGCTTTTTACCCAGCGTTATTGCTTCTTCGGCGTACTGTTTCGACTTCGGCGGATTACTAGTCCAGTACATTTCAGCCGTTTTAGCCAGCGTCTTTACCCGATTGGTATCTGCAACCTGGTGCCGCAATACGTGTTCCAGGCTGTCGATTTTACCCGATTGAGCCACCGCCGATAAACCTGTGCTCAAAAAAAGCAGCAGAAATAGGAGAGATTTCGAAAATATCATCGCTGGAAAAGAGAAAGGTAAGTATTTGATGTAAAATTTTGCCCGATGCCCTACACGAATTGCTTAATAAGGATAACGGGCACGTGTAAAGAACTGATTTTTCGTGTTCCTGCGGGTTAACCAATGAATAACTGGTAGCTATGAGTTAATAAGTGGCTTATTGTTGCTTATAACTAGACAATTGTATTTTATTAATTATTCGTATAATATTTTTAACTAAAAAATGCTGTTACAATAGTTAAAAACCTTGTTACAATAGTGCTAACACCCCACAATGGGGCCGATATACCTTTGCATCGTCTTCTTGATCAAGCGACACAGACAGACGCCACATCCAATACGTTTAGTTGGCGATGTCAATCAAAAGGGAAAGCCGAAAACCTTTACTCAGAGTAGGCATCAATCACACAGTTTAAACAACAAATCCCGCATTAGCGGACTATTATGAAAAAGCAAGTATCAAAAATCAGCTTAAAAACGGATTCAATCATTACCCTGTCTAAAGAGTACACCCGCCAATTACAGGGTGGCATGCCTCCTCCGACGCGGCACAGCGCCTGTCAGACAGCATTGGGATGTAACTCCAAAAATGTTTGCTGGTAAGAACACTACAGGGGACGCCGAAAACCTGTCAACAGAGTAGGCATTAGTCAAACAGGAAACACAAACAAGTACAATGAAAAAGCAAATCGCAAAACTGAGTCTGAAAACAGACCAAATCATTTCGCTTTCCAAAGCGAGCGCGCTCCAACTGCAAGGCGGCATGATGCGCGACAAGTCAGGCCAGATCGGCTGTCGATCAGTTACCTGCACGCCTTCAGGCCCTGGCTGCTGGACGCCCTAAGCGTCTTCCGCCTTTCGAGTAACTCAGGGGACGCCGAAAACCTGTCGACAGAGTAGGCATCATTCCATTTTCACCACACAAGTCAATGAAAAAGAAACTGCAAAAACTCACCCTGAAAGCCGATCAGATTGTCGTGCTCTCGAACCGGGAAAGTGCCAATATCAAAGCAGGAATGCCGGGCCCTACCTCACGTTGCGGAACCATAGGCTGCAAGTGAATATAAAAGGGGCGCCGAAAATATGTCGACAGAGTAGGCACTATTCAAACAGTCAATACAAACAAGACAATGAAAAAGAAACTGCAAAAACTTACCTTGAAAGCCGACCAGATCGTGGTACTCTCAAAGCAGGAGAATGCCAATGTTAAAGCAGGAATGCCGACTCGTACGGCAACTAATACAGCATCTCAGCCACCATTTTGCCTAAGCTATAAATGGGGTTGCCTGTAAGAGAGCCATCAAAAACCTGTCAATCGAGTAAACATTATTCAAACAGTAAACACAAACAATTCAATGAAAAAGAAATTGCAAAAACTTACCCTGAAAGCCGACCAGATTGTCGTGCTGTCAAATCAGGAAAGTGCCAATATTAAAGCAGGTGTACCGGTTCGTACGGTAACCAGACCACAACAGTGTGCGACCATGATCTGCTAAGACAAAAGGGGGCGCCGAAAACCTTCACTCAGAGTAGGCATCAATCACACAGTTTAAACAACAAATCCCGCATTAGCGGACTACCATGAAAAAGCAAATCACAAAAATCACCCTGAAGACCGACAAAATCGTTGCTCTCTCGTACGCTCAAACCAAGAACCTGGTTGGCGGTATGCGTCCCGAATCAAGAGTTCAGTGCAGCGCTAAGCCTTATTACTGCCCAACTGAACCTTAATCTGAAACGGCAAAAGAGGATGCTGAAAATCGTAGAAGTGAGTAAGCATTTTTCCTCTTTTCTGACCATGCAGTCATGAAAAAGAACGTATCAAAAATTAGCCTGAAGACAGATCAGATCGTTGTGCTGTCGAAGAGTCAGGCCCAGCACATTTTGGGTGCAAGAGCTACCGATAAGGGAAATACTGTGAAAAGCAGTTGCTGCCCATAATCGCGCTTATCCTCGCTTCCACTCATTTATACGTAGCAGGCAGTAATCCTCAGTCCTCATAACGAGTTACTGCCTGCTTTTCCTCTCCAATCCTCCATGAACTCCTCAATCCTATTACCTGCGTCCTCCAACGTAGCAATACTCGACCGTATCTACCAACACATTGTTTCTCAGCCCATTGATGATAATGTATCACTACTGGGCGGGCAGATGGGTTTCGCGCTGTTCGAAGCGTATGCCCAATCCATCCACAAACAGAGCGACGATAGCCGCATCTGGGAACGTATCACGACAAGCCTGGCTGCCATTCAAACCGGCGAACTGAACCACGCCTTTGCAGGTGGGATTTCGGGCGTAGCCTGGGGATTTCTGCACCTGATGAACCACGGTCTGCTGCCAGCCGACGACCTGGACGCACAGGACATTGTGGCCGATCTGGATGGGCCTCTTTTCGAAATGTCGATGGCGTCGCTTCAGAGTGGCGACTTCGATTACCTGCACGGCGGATTAAGCGCCGGACTATATTATCTGGAGCGCCAACCGTCGCCAATCATTGCCCGCTACGTAGCAGAGATGGTCGATACGTTGTCGGCAACGGCGATACGTTTCCCGAATGGTGATATTACCTGGCCATTCCATGATACGTTCAACCGCAACCCTGAGGGGGGAACGCTGTATAATCCGAGCCTTTCGCACGGTACTGCCAGCATCGTTTCCATACTGAGTCTGTTTTACGAAAGAGGTTACGCCCGCCAGCAATGTGCCGAATTGATTCATGGTACGTTGCAATGGATGGAAAGCATTCGTAATCAGTCGGGTATCAGCGTTTTCCCCACCATGGTTTTGGAAAACCGCCAGGAGAAGAATAGTCGTCTGGCCTGGTGCTATGGCGATATGGGCATTGCAAATGCCTTCTGGTTGTGCGGTCAGAAACTCAAAAACGCGCACTGGCAGTCGATTGCGCTCGAAACGATGCTCAAAACTGCTCAGCGTCGGGAACTAGCCGAAACGGCTGTTAAGGATGCGGGTATTTGTCATGGTGCGGCTGGGGCGGCTCATATTTTCCGACGCTTCGCCCAAAAAACGCACCATCCTCTATTTACGGAAGCCGCTGATTATTGGCTGCAACAAACAGCGCAATACACGTTGCCTGAGACAGACGAAAACGTATTTCTGGCGTTCGACCAGGGCGCTTTAGTTCCCAACTTAGGCATACTCGATGGCGAAAGCAGCGTCGGTCTGGTGTTACTGGCCGACCTGGGCGTACCAACGTACTGGGAGCGTTTCTTACTTCTTTCCTGACAACCATTTCCTCGCAATCCTCCTCCATGACTACCTCCGCATTCTCAACCGCTTTTGTGCGTGTGCCTATCGCTCCGCACGCTATAATCCAGGATATTGACTGGACCAGACTGACGCAGCTCATTCAACAACCCCAGTTTCTGGAAGCCCTCTACATCGCTTCGCCTGCTCTCTACGACGAGGCCATCAAACTGGATACCAGCCGCCTGCCCGACGAAAAAAATAAGCGCGTAGTTTACTCGCTGATTAAATATCTGTCGCGCTACGGTACTCGTTGCACTCCGTTCGGCTTGTTTGGTGGTTTCTCCACATTGCCCATTACCAATAGTGCTACGTCGGTACGTATAGACCCCACCGTTCGCATACGAAAAGTGATTCGGCTCGACATGAACTACCTGTGTGCACTGGCCCAGGATTTAGAAAAACACGGAGCGATACGTTCCTTTCTGCGGTTTTTTCCGAATAACAGCCTCTATCAAATCAATGAGCAGTACCGGTACGTAGAGTATCGGTATAATGAATTCGGATCGCGGGTGCATCAGCTAAGTAGTGCCGATTTTAGTGCGTATTTAGAGACCGTTTTAGAACGAGCCAATACGGGCGCAACAGTTCATGAGCTGGCCGCTACGTTGATTTCTGACGAGATTTCCGAAGAGGAAGCCGACGGCTTTATCGAAGCCATGCTGGCCGCTCAACTGCTGGTCAGTGAGCTGGAACCTGCACTTACTGGCGATAATTTCCTGTTCCAGCTTATCGATGCCTTAGCCGCAATTCATACCCGGCATCCATCGGAAGAGGTTCAGGACGTATTGAACCTACTTCGGGACGTAGCAGTTGGACTCGCCAATGTAGAGGAAAGCACCGACGATACGTCTACGGAAAAATTTACGGCAATTGAGGAGAAACTAAGCCAGTTGCCAACGCCTTTCGACCGTAAGGTCCTGTTTCAGATTGATACGTATCTACCTGAAACAGAAGGGCAATTGAACAAAGGATTGCTGAATAAATTGATGGCCAAGATTCCATCATTACTGAAATTGACGCCAACCGGTCACGAAACACTCGATACGTTCAGGGATAAATTCTTCGAAAAATATGAGGAGGAGGAAGTCCCGCTGATGATAGCCCTAGACCCCGAAATCGGGGTCGGCTATCCGGCGGGCGGTCAAAAATCAGATGCCTCGCCCCTACTCGACGGTATTTCCCGGTTTGCTTCGACACCCGAATCACAGAACGTCACGATTCCCAAAGAGCATCATTTTTTGCTGCGAAAACTGGCGGATGCGCAACTCAGTGGCACGTATCAAATCGAGATTACCGAAGACGATCTGCGGCAATTCGAGCCCGTACAGGCAACGTTGCCCCTGACCAACACCGCGTTATTTTCGGTGATTCGGGAAGAAGGTCGGGAAAAAATCATTCTCGAAAGCTTCGGGGGCGTAACGGGTACGTATTTTCTGGGCCGGTTTGGGCATACGGATCCATCGGTTCTCCAGTTACTACGTGAGATCAGCCAGACCGAAGATCAGGCCCGCCCGGATGTCATTTTTGCCGACATTGTTCACCTTCCCGAAGCCCGCACCGGCAACGTGATTATCCGCCCTGCGTTGAAAGATTATCAGATTCCGTTTCTGGGTAAGGCATCCGTCGATAAAGAGCACGAAATTCCTGTTAATGATCTGATGATCAGTGTTCGGGGAAATCGGATTCGATTGCGGTCGAAAACGCACAATAAACTCGTTGCGCCCCGCCTGTCGAATGCCCACAACTACGCCAATCTGGATTCGCTTGATACGTATCATTTTCTCTGCGACATCCAAGCGCAACACGAACAGCGGGTCATCTGCTACGTTGGTGGCGCCTATAGTCATCTGTTTGTATTCAACCCACGTATCACGCTCGACAACCTGATTTTGTCGGAAGCGCAGTGGCATTTTCGGGATACGCACGTGAAATCCCTGGTCACTACGTTCAAGCAGAACAATTGGCCACTCCTGCGCGAAGCACTCGCTCAGTGGCGAACTCAGTACCGGATTCCGCGCTACGTATCGCTGGTTAATTTCGATAACGAACTCTACGTCGATCTGGAAAATCAGTGGTTGGCCGAAACGTTCATGAACGAAATTAAATCCCTTGACAAATTCACGATCAAGGAATTTCTGCACCGTTCCGATACGTCGGTGGTTCAGTCGTCGGCGGGATGGCACACCAATCAGTTTGTGGTGGCCTTCAACAACACAGCCGACGTAGCAGTGCCCAATACGTCGACTCCTAAGCCTCAGCCGGTTACGGATAACGTAGCGCGTAAATTTTCACTTGGTTCGGAGTGGTTGTATTATAAAGTCTATACGGGCATCAAAACGGCCGATTATTTGCTGACTGAGGTGCTCAATCCGATCACGGAGCGATTTAAAGCGGCTGGCTGGGTCGATAAATTTTTCTTTATCCGCTACGGCGATCCACACCACCATTTCCGCTTCCGCTGGCATTTTACCAAGCCCGACCGGATCGGCGACGTTATCCACGAAGTACACGAAGCGTTGGCTCCCTTTCTGCAAAATAAGACGGTTACGTCCATCGTCAACGATACGTACAATCGCGAACTGGAACGATACGGTCGCCATTCCATTGATACAATCGAAAGTTTTTTCCATGCTGACAGCCAGTCGATTCTGAACTTCCTGAGTATGATTGAAGGAGCCGAAGGCGAAGAATGCCGCTGGCGGTTTGGCATGAAACTCATGCACGATTTACTCGATCAGGCTGGTTTCGACTGGAAGCAACGTATTGCTTTTACCGAGCAACAATCGCACTATTTCGGCAAGGAATTTGGCTATAATGCTACGCAGAAAAAGCAACTGGACGCGCGCTACAAAGCCATTGAACCGGCAATTGACGAACTGCTGAACGAAGCCAACACCGAACATGAGTTTCTGTACGACATCTGCCACCAACGTAGCGAGCAGGTGCAGCCCATGATCGACTACATCCAGTCGCTGCAAGAGCAGGGCGCGTTAAGCATGTCGCTGGAAAATTTGCTTAGTAGCCTGATTCACATGACTGTCAATCGGTTGTTCCGCAGTCGGCAGCGGTTTGTCGAGTATTCGCTCTACTATCATCTGCACAAGCACTATCGGGCTGTTTACGGACGTACTGTGCTGGCTAAACAGTCGGTAACTAACGTAGTCCAAACCTGCTAACCGCTCCACACCATGAAAAACCTCCTCAAAACGGTTATAGGCGGCAAGATGAGCCCATACAGCCTTATTGACCGGTTTCCGCACATCGAGCAGGGTGCCATGATGGACTGCGGCCCGACTTGCCTCGCCATGATTTTCAAGCATTATGGTGTGTCGGAAGCCAAACATCTACTCACCAAACTGTCGGATATTTCGCAGGAAGGAGCCAGTCTGTATACGTTGATGGAAGTGGCCGAAAACTTCGATATGAAGGCCGAAGGCTACGAACTGGATTACGACTATCTCCCTAAGATTCAGTTGCCTTGTGTTGCGCATTACGAAGGCCAGCATTTTGTGGTGGTTTACGAGGCTACTGATACGTATGTCCGTGTCGCCGACCCCGCTTTTGGCAAGACCCGCTACAGCAAAGACGAGTTTACCAATAAGTGGAGTGGTGTCGTGCTCGAACTGAAACCCACTGAACAATTCTACCAAAACGCCGAACTGGAAGAAGCTGTCGCCCAACAAAAGAAAGACAAAAAGACCATTTTCCAGCAGCTTTATTTGCCCATTATTCGGGAAAACAAAGGTGTGTTGGGCGAGATTTTCCTGTTCTCACTCCTGCTCGAACTGGTCGGCCTCGTACTACCCCTTTTCACGCAAACCATGCTCGACAACGTACTGGTCAACCAGAACCGAAAGCTGCTGATTGGTATTCTGGCGGGATTGATACTGGTGTTTGTCATTCAGGTTGTACTGACCTATACGCGCTCGATGCTGCTGGTTCATTACCGGTTTCGGTTTGAAATGGACTTCATGACCAAGTTTTTCGACCGGTTCATTTCCCTCAAACAGAAATACTACGACAGCCGCAAGCGCGAAGAATTTATGGCGCGGTTTCAGGAAGGCGTTGGGATTCGACAGTTTACCAATCCAATTATTATTCAGCAGTTTCTGGACATTTTCTTCATGCTGATTTACTTCCCGATTCTGTTCTGGTTCAACACGGCATTGGGCGGTATCGCGTTGGCTTGCTTTGTGTCGTACACCATCACGACGGTCTATTTTATTCCAATTGTGAAAAGTTTGCGGGCCAAAGTCTATCACAAAAATCAGGCTTCGTTGGGTGGTTTTATGGATACGTTGCTGGGCATTAAAACCGTAAAACTGCTCTCGCTTGAAAAGTACAAACTGGTACGTTGGAAACAGATTCACCGTGAGTCGATCAATTCGGTTATGCGCGATGAACAGAAGCAGATCCTGATCAATTCGATGCAGCGGTTCATCTTCATTTTCAGCCAGGTAGCTATTTTCTGGGTAGGCGCTTATCAGGTATTTACCGGCAGCCTGAGCATCGGGCAGTACATGGCCTTTACGACGATTTTTATGACGGTCATGAATGCGGTCAACAGCGTGAGCGCCCTCTGGATGATGGTAACGCAGGTGAGCGTAAGTTTCGATAAAGTGAATGAGATTTTTCTGGAGGATCGCGAAGAGGCTGACTATCAGCAGAAAACCAGCAGTTTTTCGACGAAAGTAATTCGCTTCGATAACGTATCATTCCGCTACAACCAGCGCGACGAGCGATACCAGCTACGTAACGTCAACTGCGAAATCCGAAAAGGCGAACGTATCGGCATCGTAGGACGTAACGGCGCGGGCAAATCCACCTTCGTGAAGATGCTCGTGAATCTTTATCCGGATTATGAAGGAACGATACGTTACGATGGCCTGGAACTTCGTGAGATTCACCCAAAAGTGCTACGTAACCACGTGTATCTGTTTCCGCAGGATACCTATGTATTCAACGATACGATCAAGGAAAATATACGTTGCGCGAATCTCTCAGCCACAACGGAGCAGATTGTGGAAGCCGCGCGGCTGGCCGATCTGCACAACTTTGTCAAAGGTAATCACCTGGGCTACAATCAGATGGTGGGCAACTTTGGCAGCAATTTATCGGGTGGACAGGTGCTCAAGATTGGCTTTGCCCGCCTGTTTGCCAGCAGTCCCGAGCCAGATGTAATTATTCTGGATGAAGCCAGCAGCGCCCTCGACGTAGAAACCGAAAAGCGGATTCTGGAGAACATCTACGAACGCTTTCCGGACAAAACGATCATCTCGATTGCGCACCGACTGCACACACTCAAAGCCGTTGACCGAATTCTGGTCTTCGACGAGGGCACCATCGCCGAGCAGGGAAATCACACCGAGTTGCTGGCGAAAGAAGGCATTTACCATCAGTTTATGAAAACCTACATTGACTACTAAACTTTGTATGATATAGGATATATGTCCATCCGGCGTCAGCAATACATTATATATCATACATCATATATATTATGAACACGACTCTTCACGATCTTCAGGAAGTTCAGTATACCGATCTCTATCACATTGATGATGCGCCCATTGCCGATTTGCGACTTTCTGCGTTACGTCGGCTGGGCTGGTGGACGGTACTTTTGGTAGCCGTCGGACTTACGTTAGGCTACGTTATCGTATTACCCGATACGATTCCGGTATCGTTTGTCTTTAAATCCGAACGGGCGGAGGATATTTATCGCTTTCCTTCGGCAGTTTATATAGAGCGACAGTACGTTAAAAATGGCCAGCACGTCGAAGCTGGTGACGTATTGCTCGAACTCAGTGCCCCCGACATTGCGGCCCTCACGCACGAACTGGCGTCGGCACACATGAACATCGCGGGCTTTCAGCAGTATCGCACTAAATCAGCGGCCAGCGAACAGGGAATTATTAACGTAACGATTGAGCGAAATCGGGAAGAAATCCGCCTGAAAAATGAGCAAAAGGGCGTTCTGGAGCAGAAGTGGGCTTCTGAATCGACCAAATTGACGTACGAAAGCAAAGAAGCGGCACGCATTCACGTAGCAAATCAGGGACTTTATAAGTCAGGCGACATTAGTAAAAACGACCTGAATCAGAGCGAAGCCAACCAACTTCGGGCGAAAAGCGCCTACGACGTAGCGTATCAAACGTACCTCGATAATATAGGTACGCTCAATCGCCAGATCATCTCGCTGGAGCTGGACATCAAAGCTCAGGAAAAGCAACTGGCGAAAAATAGTACGGATCTACAACTGGAAGGCAACCGGCTAAAAACAGCAAAAGAGGCCGCCCAACAGAAAATCAGGGGGATTTACGGCAATTTCGAACTGACGAAGAATAATCATTTAGTTCTTAAAGCAAATCGAAACAGCATTGTATCATTTGTGTTCGAGGGTGAAAAAGAAGTAGCCGCCAGCACAACCCTGCTCAAACTGATTTACGAGGAAGCGCCACTATACGCTCATACGCAGGTGACTTCCGGTCAGATTGGCAAAATCCAGGTGGGGCAGTCGGCGGTTTTCAAAGTCGATGCGTTTCCGGTCTATGAATGGGGTCCTGCCTACGGCGAAGTTAGCAACGTATCATTGACACCGGATGAGAAAGGTTTATTTAACGTACAGATTCGGCTAACCAACGCCAGTCAGTTGGAAAAACTGTTACGTATTGGTCTGAGTGGGAAAGCCGATATAATTACTGATGAACGAACAATCTACGGCCATCTATTCCGCAAATTTCGCAAAACAACGGCACTATTGACCGAATAGTGTGCTACGTCAAATGAAGGCTATTCGGGCCAGCCAGCCGGTTTTATAGTCGTTCGCTGATCAAGCGGAGCACCCGTTGAGTCACAAGCTCAGGTTACGCAAGCAAGCCTTGATCGAGTCGGCCAATGACTTGTTGATGAGTGTGTTTGATATTGATCACACTCGTCATCGCAACCCTTATAATGCACTTTCGCACATCTTATTGGGATTGATCGCCTACTGTTTTTATCCCATCCATTTGCAAACTCGTTATGAGTGTACATTGAAAGAAGGAATTTGTGAGAATTTTTGAAGATGCATTTTAAGGCCATCTACAAAAGCACAATCAGCCAGACCATCCCTGATCTGGCTGATGTGAGGACAAACCAGTTTTGCACTATGGCTGAACAAGTCGGATTACCTGACGTTCTGTCGCTGTGCGTATCTCCAGCAACAACACGCCCACCCACCCATCAATCGGTAAGCTCAATCGCTCCGGATTTCCTGCTCGCTCGATCCGCTCAACGCCTAGCCGATGCCCTTGTAGATCTATTAACTGGGCGCTCAGGGATTGACCCGTTACACCCCGGACTTCGACCTCCACGTGTGAACCCCGCACGGGATTGCCCAACACCCGTACTTGTAATCCCGTGCCAGGCTCAGCTATGCCTTGGCGAGCAGGTGCACTACAAGCCCCTAACCAGTTATAGTCATAACTGGCCTGTGAACCACCCTGCTGGGCTCTGAGCCGCAGGGTGGGGTTATCCGTGTACAAGGTCAGACTGTAGGGGCCAGACGCCGTCGTGGGCAACAACTCATTGACCACCGAGAAGCTCACCGGACTGCCATCGGTGCCGCTGTACTGCGGGATGAAACTGACCCAACGACGACCACCACTCACCGTGACACAACTGATGGTCTGCACTCCGGTGATGGCAAAACCGCTGGACGCGTTGGCTGGCAGAACACTCAGCGAGAAGGTGGTGCTGACAAACAATCCGCCCGGGTCAGTGGCTGTCACGGTTACTATACTCACCCCGCTTACACTCGGTACGCCCCCAATCTGAGCCGGTGGACTGAAGTTCATGCAGTTGGTAAACCACTCACCGTGAGCACCAGACTTTGGGGCGTCTCGTTGTCGGTAAAGGTGATCAGGGGGATGGTGTAGCCAAACCCCTGACCCACCCGGGCCGTCTGATCAGTCAGCGGAATATTGACCCGGGGAGCCGTATTGGGTTGGGGTGGAGTGCCACAACTCGCCAGCCAGTTGTAGGTGAAACTAGCCTCCCCTGGACTGCCCTCCTGGCGCGCTTTGAGCACAATCGTGGGGTTGTCATTGTAGAGCTGCAGGGAATAGGGGCCCGGTGCCGTGGTGGGCACTAACTCGTTGACTACCCAGAAGTTAGATTGCCTGCCCATTGAGGCCCGCGTAGCGGGGCGTAAAGCTGATCTCGTAGCGATTGTTGGCCACTTGGGTACAGGTAATCGGGCTCACGCCTGTGATGGCGAAGGGGCCACTGGCTGTCACCGATGCGGGCTGGATGGTCAGCACAAAGCTGGTGGTCGCACTCAGTCCACCCGGATCGAGCGCCGTCAGGGAAACCGTCGAGGTGCCCGTTACCGAAGGCGTACCCGAGATAAGGGTACCCACCAGATTCAAGCCAGCCGGCAATCCGTTTGCCGTTAGGAGGAGGGCATTAGGCGTCTGGGCATCACTGAAGGTGTTAGCTACGTTCAGCGTAAAGGGTTGTCCCTGAATACCGACCTGAGCCGGGATGGGATGGGCCAGCGTGGGTGGGGTGTTAGTAGCGTTAGGCTCGACGACCGTCAGCCGGAAGCTGGTACTCACGCTCAGCCCCTGGGGATCGGTGGCCGTTACGGTGACGGTGCTGACGCCGGTTACGCCCGCTACCCCTCCGATCTGGAAGGGTGGTGTGAAACTCAGTCCGGCTGGCAAACCACTCACGGTGAGCAGCAGGCTTTGGGGGGACTCGTTATCGGTGAAAGTGAACTGGGGCAGGGTGTAGCCGAAGCCTTCACCCACTCGGGCGATCTGATCGGTCAGGGGCTGATTCACTCTGGGGGGCGTGTTGGGTTGGGGCGAGCTACAGGCCGCCAGCCAGTTATAGACATACGTCACCTCGCCGGGTGTGCCGCCCTGCTGGGCTTTGAGGGTGATGGTGGGGTTATCGGTATAGAGCTGGAGGGTGTAAGGCCCTGGAGCCGTGGTGGGGAAGACCTCATTGACGACCGAGAAGCTGATGGGCTGGCCATTGGTGCCGGCGTAGACGGGTGTAAAGCTGATCACGTACCGATTGTAGCTAATCTGCTGACACGTATTGGCGATCACGCTGGCAATCGCAAAAGGAGCCGTCTGGCTCACCACCACCGAGGCCGTAGCCGAACAGCCGTTTCCACTGGTGCCTGTGACCGAGTAGGTACCACCGGTATTGACCACGATAACGCTTGTATTGGCTCCGTTGTTCCACCCATACGTAGTGGCCCCACTAGCGGTCAGGGTTGCACTCTGGCCGGGACCGATAGTCAGCGAAGGCGTGGCGGTGATCGTTACTGTGGGCACTGCGTTATCCTGGACGACCTGCGCCGAAGCCGTGGCCGTGCAGCCGTTCGCACTTGTCAGCGTCACCGAATACATGGTGGCCAGGGTCGCACTGATGGAAGACGTAGTGGCCCCTGTACTCCAGCGATACGTGCCACTACCAACCGCCGATAGACTCACTGAGGCCGTAGCGCAACTCAACGTAGCACTGGCTGGTGTGATGCTCACCGTCGGCGGGGCGTTATCCTGACTCACCTGAGCGGTGGCCGTGGCTGTGCAGCCGTTTGTCCCAGTCAGCGTGAGCGAATAAGGGGCCCCAGCCGTGGCCGAGATCGCAGGGGTGGTTTCTCCCGTGCTCCATCGATACGTACCACTGCCCACAGCACTTAAACTCACCGACGACGTAGCGCAACTCAACGTAGCACTCGCTGGCGAAATGCTCAGGGTGGGTGTCAGATTGTCCTGGAACACCTGAAGCGACGCGGTGGCCGTGCAGCCAGTGGCCGAGGTCACGGTCACGGAATAAGTCCCCGAACTGCTCACCGTTCGCACGGCACTGGCCGAGTTGTCTTCCCACCGATACGTGCCTCCACCAATAGCAGTTAGACTGAGACTGGGGCTACTACAACTCAACGTAGTGCTGGCGGGCGCCAGAATGCTGACCGTGGGGGCTGCCGTATTGCTGCCAATAAGCTGGGAGGCCGTAGCGGTGCAACCACTGGCTGAGCTAACCGTTACCGAGTAGGTACCAGAGGTGGTGACAGTGCGGAGGGCATCGGTGGAGTTATCCTCCCACCGGTAGGTATCTCCCCCGGTTGCGGTCAAGGCTAGACTGGGGCTGCTACAGGTCAGGGTTGTGCTGGCTGGGGTGAGGATCGCAGCCGTGGGCGGGGCATTGACCGTCAGGCTGGTCGAAGCGGCTGCAAATTCTATCCCAAACACTATAGTTGACATTGTAAAGGTCTGTGATCCCAACACAGTCGGAGTCAAGTCTGCCTCAATCCTGAGCTCGGTATCGCCCGCTTGCACGTTTACAGCGCCTATAAGTTGGTCGGTGCCGTTGGTTAATCGGTAAGTAACGCTCCCTGCTCCAGCGAAGCTAATGTTAGCTACCTTATAGGTAAAGTGAACGGGATTACCCAGACAACTGCTGCCAGGGGTGGCTGTCAAGCTGGGGGGTGGAGGGGCCTGCATGTCC
The DNA here is from genome assembly GCF_014699005.1 of Spirosoma profusum. Taxonomy (GTDB): domain Bacteria; phylum Bacteroidota; class Bacteroidia; order Cytophagales; family Spirosomataceae; genus Spirosoma; species Spirosoma profusum. Next base: position 65,366 of record NZ_JACWZY010000002.1, on the reverse strand, counting down.
AGGGTCGTGCTGGTGGTAAAGGGGGGGGCATCCGCCACTAGCGGCCACCGTGTATGCCACGGTGTAGGTTCCCGGATTGCTGTTGGCGGGGGTAATTTGGCCGGTGCTGGCATCGAGGCTCAGGCCCGATGGGCTGGCGGTGTAGCTGCCCCCAGTAGTACCCGACAGGTTTACATCGACCGGTACACTACTAGTCAGGAAGGGAGAGCCTGCATAGGCAATGGTGGCACTGGCCGGGGCATTGACCGTCAGGCTGGTGGTAGCGCTCAGCGTACTCATGTTAGACCTCCTATCGGTAGCCCCTGATACTCATAGGCTCCCAGATCGATCACGCCGTTATTGAACAGGCGAGGGTTACCCGCCAGGTCGGTGGCGGGGCCGTTGAGGTAGGCGTAGGCTCCGTTATTGCCGCCGTTGAGGGCCGGCGAACAGGCATTCACATTCAATCCCAGATCCGTGTTTGAGACAAAGGGGGAAGTGGACGTGGTCAGGTTACCGCCATCATCTTGGTAGTTAGTCACCCCTGCCTCCAGTAAAGAAGTTAGGACGGTTGGCTTCACATATAAATGATCTGCTACAAATGTGTTAGTCCCGCCATTGCCAAACACGACGCAGTTGTACAGTGCCGGATTGCTGTAGGCGCAGTATATCCCCGCGCCAGAGTCCTCGAATTGCGTCGCATTGTACCCCAGTGAGCAGTTGAGCAATCTAGGACCATTACCTTCGCTATACAATCCTCCACCCCTAGTTCGGGCAAAATTGTTTACAAACGAGCAGTTGATGAGCAGAGTACCTTCGCCAAATTGACCACTAAATATGATATACATTCCCCCGCCATTAGTTGCTGAGTTGCTCACAAACGAGCAATTGGTCAGTAACGGACTGCTACGAGAGCTGTACATCCCGCCCCCATTACCTCGGTTAGCATCAACCCCATCGGCGTTGCCAGCGGTAATGACAAACCCATCCAGCACCGCTGTATAGGTCAGTTCGGAGGGGTTATTAATCACGTGGTAGCTATTATCACTCTTATCGTTTTGAATGCCAATGTCCCCACTGAGTAGGGTCGTGAAATTAGCCGGATTACGATCCCTTAAGCTGCTGGGCGTGCCTGTGGGGGCAAAGCCGCCGTAGATACCTACCCCGTTCTTCATCGAAAAGCTGATATCCCGATCGGTGTTGCCTGCTGGTCCGGGCTTGTAGGTACCCTGGGCTACCCAGACCTGCTGGACGCCTGTTTCGTTAATCATGGCTTGCAGGTCACCACTGGCGTCGTCCCAGCTAGTGCCCGTGCCGCTGGCGCCGGCCCGTACATAGCGAATGGACTGGGCCCCGGTGTTGGCCGAAAGCAGCAGCCCGCTGAGTAGTAGACAGACTAGCCAAAGGCTTTGGAAGCGACCATAGGCTGTCGGCTGATGAGGAGAAATGAAGGGTAGAAAAGAGATCATAAAAACGAAGATGGATTGAACGAAAAAAAGAATCAGGTATTGGCTAGCCCCGGCAACCAGGGCTTGAGTTCCTGGTCTGATGTTAAGTCTGCCCGTAGGCGGTAGCCCTCCCTGCACCCAAGAAAGGCTTAATGAATGAATAGTTATTTATATAGCAAAAACTAGTCTCACTAATTTATTGATTGTGGAAATTGACAACATCGCGTTTTGTGGGCCAAAGTTCGTGGAGCAGCATCAACTGGACTATCAAAATCGTCTCAAATTCTATCAATCCTGTCTCAACTTTGGCATTGGAGGCCACAAAGGTTGTTTTTTTTCTTGCCCACCGTCAAACTCGGTGAAGCCAGACAAACGGGTTGCGGCTAGAAAAAACTGAAGCAAGTAAGGGTGGTAGCGTTCAAAGCAGGTTCACCAAACGCCCATTTTTCAAGGCAGGTATCAGTTCTGGGTATAACTATGATAGATCATATTAGGGCTATCTCAAATTGTTATCTCAATAATCAATGTCTCAAATTCAAACATTACTTGAGTTTATAAAAACACTTGTAAAGTAAAAAGGTCGAGGAACCACCCGACCCGATGAGCCGAGGAAACCACCCGCCCGGCTTTGACCAAACCAAGATTCATAAAGTGATTACTGGATTAGGTAATCGTCGGAGCTCGGCAACACCCAATCCGCCGTCTTTTTACGGTCCGCCGTCGCGGTTCCGATTGTAATAGGTAGCCTCGCTGATGCCCATTTTGCGACGTACTTCGGCCAAGGCCACTCCAGTTTCAGATTGTTTAAGAGCAAAGACGATGGCTCCTGCCACCCGCTTGTGCTTCGGTGAACTTCGTTTTATTTATGACAATTATCTGGTTGTTCAAGATATTACAATTGTCCGATTTTCTCTACTTAATATTGGAAGGCTTTTCTGGAGGATGTCAAATAACGGAATTACTGAAAGTGAGTGTGGCTTAGAAGTAGTAATGTGTTCTGCTCAGATGAAACCTTAATGTACTTCAGGAAAACAGATTCCGACTTGTGTCCGGTTATCTTCATGATTGATACGGGCGGCACTCCGGCCAGGAACGCATTCGTTGCAAATGAGCGCCGGGCGGTGTGGGTCGTGACCAACTCCCATTTCTCCAGAACTCGGGTTTGGCGCATACCTCCTTTCGTTCGGGCAACCTCAACACGTTCCGTAAAACCAGCTCGTTTGCAGATTTCCTTCAGGTAATCATTCATTTTCTGATTGCTAATCGTCCGGGGAGGAATACCTTCATATTTACGTAGAATAGCCAGTACGTTCCGATTTACAGGCATAGAAACTCGCTCAGCGGTTTTTTGCGTTTTATGGGTCAATATCTGGCCGTTATGGGTAATGTTTTCGGGATGAAGCTCGGAGAAGTCTGAAAACCGTAGGCCGGTGTAGCAGCCAATCAAAAACAAATCCCGAACACAGTCGAGCCGATCTTAGCCAGTCAGGTCAAGTGTATACAGCTAGCCCAGTTCGTCACTGGTCAGGTAAACGATATCGACCTCTTCGGTCAGGTACATAAAATCCCGGTGTTGAAAAACGGTGTTGGTATGGAGTCTTTACGAGTGGGACTGTCGGAGCATAAATTTTAATAATTAGAGGAGTGTGCCCACGTAATTCAGCGTCAAGCCTCGTTCGGTCATCCATGATTTCAATCGGTGATACACCTCAATCGTTATATCGGCAAAATCAACCCGCTGACCCGTTTCCCGGCTGAATTTCTCCAGCGTACTAATAAGTCGGGAAAAGCCTTTGATCGTCAGAGGTACGTACCGGTGGGATTTGTTGTTGAGCCGTTTCCCGGTTTTAACCTCATCGGTGAATTGTAAAATGTAAACCAGAAGGGTCGTAGGTTTTGATGTATTCGCAGTTGCCTTTTTTGCTCATCCTAATGCATTATCCAGATGCTCACGTATAATCTCATTATTCAAGGGCACCTGCGCCAGCTGGAGCGAATGAAGCACCTTCAACAGAGCAGATCGGTGACGCTCCAGATGAGCATTAATCGTTTCGTTGGTTTCTCGATCGCGTCGGTTACGAATCACGCGCGGATCCGTATGAGCGCGTTGCCGGGCAGCATCCTACTGATAGGGTTCAATGGTTAGTCCAGTCGAAATATGAAGCCGATTATTATGGTACCGATATACCAGGTTGATCAACGTCGACCGTTCAGACTTGGGATCCTTAAGTAAAAACTTGATATCTCGGTCGGTAATCGTTTTCATAGTCGGTTCTGGTCGTTGCTTACCAAAACTACAATAAAAACGATACTGGTGACGGAGAACCTTTTCTAAGCTTTATCAAAAGCTGTAAAGCTTAGAAAAGAAAAAGGGGTTAACTGTCTGTAAAGCAGCATTTTGCTCTAAAAACAATTAACCCCTATAAACTTTTATGTAGCCCGACCAGGATTCGAACCTAGACAAACAGAACCAAAATCTGTCGTACTACCCTTATACTATCGGGCTATCCGCGTTTGCGAGTGCAAAGATAACAGGTAACAGGCGTCAAAAGCAAACGCAGTTCTGAAAAAAAATAGCGATTTCGTATACCAACGCTTTATATGGTCCTTACTACGCTGGCAAAACCTAGATACCCGCGACCGAAATAGATGGATTTATCTTTTTAATAAGCCCCTGCAATACTTTACCCGGTCCGCATTCCAAAAATTCGGTGGCACCATCGGCTATCATACGCTCGACCGATTGTGTCCAGCGAACGGGCGAAGTCAATTGGGCAATGAGATTGGCCTTGAGTTGTGTAGGATCGGTTACGGGTTGCGCATTTACATTCTGATAGACTGGGCAGCGGGGAGCCTTGAATGGCATTAATTCTACCGCTTCGGCAAACTCGGTACGTGCTGGCTCCATGAAGGGCGAATGAAACGCTCCTCCGACCGCCAGTTGAAGCACCCGTTTGGCACCAGCCGCCTTTAATTTCTCTTCTGCCAACTGAATACCGAGTACACTACCCGAAATCACAACCTGACCGGGGCAGTTGTAGTTGGCTGGTACTACAACCTCTTCAGTAATTTCTGCGCAGATTCTCTCGATAACGTCATCGGGCAGATTGAGCACGGCAGCCATAGTCGATGCTACTAGTTCACAGGCACGCTGCATGGCTGTGGCACGTACCGACGCCAGACGTAATCCATCTTCAAAAGAAAGTACGCCCGCTGCCGTCAGTGCCGACAGTTCTCCCAGTGAGTGGCCCGCAACCATATCAGTAGCAAACGATTCTGCCGATAAAGCCATGGCAACTCCGTGCAAAAAAACAGCGGGTTGAGTATAAATGGTTTGTTTGAGGTCTTCGTCTGAGCCTTCAAACATAATGGTGGTCAAGTTATAACCCAGTACTTCGTTAGCCTGGTCAAACAATCGGCGGGCGGTCTCTGAGTTCTGGTAGAGGTCCAGTCCCATACCGCGAAATTGTGAACCCTGACCAGGAAATACGTATGCTTTCATGTTAAAAACAGATTAGTCAATGAAACAGCGAATGGCCGCAAATTAGCTGGATAATACGCTTTGTTCAAAAACGAATTCATCCGAAAACAGTAATACGTTTATTTTCAGATGATTACTACGTTACTAACTGCTACGTCTCAGATTGGCTTTGTAAGGATATGGCCGCTACGTTGGCAAGATAATTCCATTAACACAACCATATACCCCAACATTCCGTTACGTCATCACTCATTCTATTTAGTCTAATTTATACCGACTGTAAATAAGCAGTAAACCTGCGGATAAAGGTGCTTAATCTTGTTTCCATCGGGTTTGTGCTTTAGTTTTGATGCGCCGTTCAAACCGGCTTTTTTTCAATCGTTTACCACTAAAATTACGTGTCGTTCATCCTATGGCTTGGGTAACACAAACTCTATCAAGCTCCCTCGGCAGAAAGGTCATTATGTCGCTGACGGGGTTATTTCTCTGTTCATTTTTGATTATTCATATGGCCGGCAATCTCCAGTTATTTAAAGGCGATGGCGGTCGGGCTTTCAACGAGTATACGTATTTCATGACGCACAATCCGCTGATCATGACCATTTCGTATGTGCTCTACACCTCTATCCTGGTTCACGCGCTGATGGCTTTCATTCTGACGCGCCACAATCAGGCCTCGCGACCCATAAAGTATGCCTACAGCAAACCCGAAGCGAATAGCGCTTGGGCATCGCGCAACATGGGTATTCTGGGTACAGTCTTATTGCTGTTCATCATCATTCACATGCGGACGTTCTGGTACGAGATGCACTTCGGTTCAGTTCCGATGGCGGAGTACGACGGCAAAGAGTACAAAGATTTGTATGCTGTTGTGCAGGTGGCTTTTGGCGAATTGTGGTACGTTATCCTTTACGTCATCTGCATGGTAGCTATCGGCTATCACCTGTGGCATGGTTTCCAGAGTGGTTTTCAGACGTTAGGTCTGCGGCACAAAAAATACACGCCCATCATTGAGTTTCTGGGTAAATATTTCTTTGCCATTATCATTCCGGCGGCCTTCGCAGCCATGCCTATTTATGTGTATTTACAGGTTCACCATATTATTTAAAGAGTGAAAGAGCGAAAGAGTGAATGGCGGATAGTTTACGTCAAAAATTCACTTCTTTGATAGTGAGTTACTCTGCTTCGGCAGTCCGATTTCGCTCTTTCGCTCTTTCAGTCTTTCGCTCTTTAAAGCATGAAACTGGAATCTAAAATCCCCGAAGGCCCTCTAGCCGAAAAATGGGCACGGCATAAGTTTGCGCTGAAACTTGTTAACCCAGCCAATAAACGTAAGTACGAAATTATTGTAGTTGGTACGGGTCTGGCCGGTGCATCGGCTGCCGCATCGCTGGCCGAATTAGGCTATAACGTAAAGGCATTCTGTTATCAGGATAGTCCTCGACGGGCACACTCGATTGCTGCGCAGGGGGGTATTAATGCTGCCAAAAACTACCAGAACGATGGTGACAGCGTATTTCGGCTGTTCTACGATACCATCAAAGGTGGCGATTACCGCGCGCGTGAAGGCAACGTGCATCGACTGGCCGAAGTGAGTGTCAATATCATTGACCAATGCGTAGCGCAGGGCGTTCCCTTCGCACGCGAGTACGGCGGCTTACTGGCTAACCGCTCGTTTGGTGGATCGCAGGTGTCGCGTACATTCTACGCCCGTGGCCAGACCGGCCAACAACTGTTGCTAGGTGCCTATTCGGCGCTGAGCCGTCAGGTGGCAAACGGGAAAGTAAAGCTGTTTACACGTACCGAAATGCTCGATCTCGTCGTGGAAGGTGGTAAAGCACGTGGTATCGTTACCCGAAACCTGATTACGGGGAAAATTGAATCGCATTCGGCCCACGCTGTGCTACTTTGTACAGGTGGTTATGGTAACGTATTTTACCTGTCGACCAATGCCATGGGCTGTAACGTAACGGCTGCCTGGCGGGCACACAAAAAAGGTGCTGTATTTGGCAATCCCTGCTTCACGCAGATTCACCCAACCTGCATTCCGGTATCGGGTCATTACCAGTCGAAACTGACGTTGATGTCAGAATCACTACGTAACGATGGGCGGGTATGGGTACCTAAGACCAAAGAAGACGCAGAGAAAATTCGGAAAGGGCAGATGAGCCCCAATGATCTTTCTGAGGATAAGCGTGACTATTTCCTCGAACGTCGGTACCCATCCTTTGGGAACCTCGTGCCACGTGACGTAGCATCCAGAAATGCGAAAAACATGTGTGATGAAGGGCGTGGGGTCGCCAAAACGGGATTGGCTGTTTATCTGGATTTTGCCGATGCTATCAAGCGTGATGGGCAAAAAACGATCGAAGCCAAATACGGTAACCTGTTCGAGATGTACGAAAAAATCACCGGCGAAAACCCATATGAGGTACCGATGATGATTTACCCGGCGGTTCACTATACGATGGGAGGCCTCTGGGTCGATTACAACCTCATGACAACCATTCCTGGTTTATACGCGCTTGGTGAAGCAAACTTCTCCGACCACGGCGCTAACCGGCTTGGGGCATCGGCACTGATGCAGGGCCTTGCTGATGGGTATTTCGTAATTCCGTATACTATTGGCGATTACCTGGCTACCATTGGCCCTGGCGATAAAATCCCCGTCGATTCACCTGCGTTTAAGGAAACCGAGCAGAAGATTCAGGAGCAGATCAAGAAACTGATGTCCATCAAAGGGCAGCGTCCAGTTGATGATTTGCATAAAGAATTAGGGCATATCATGTGGGAATACTGTGGTATGTCGCGGACGGCCGAAGGCTTAAAAATCGCCAAGGAAAAAATTCAGGCGCTACGTAAGGAGTTCTGGACCAATGCCAAAGTACTGGGCGACGCCGATGAAATGAATCAGGCACTGGAACAAGCTTCTCGCGTGGCGGATTTCATTGAACTGGGCGAACTGATGGTTGACGATGCCCTCAACCGGAACGAATCGTGTGGCGGTCACTTCCGCGAGGAATACCAGACACCCGACGGCGAAGCCCTTCGCGATGACGCCAATTACGCCTACGCAGCCGCTTGGGAGTATCAGGGAGAAGGAAACCCCGAACTCCTCAACAAAGAGGCACTCATATTTGAAAACGTGAAACTGACACAGCGGAGTTATAAATAAGGTATAAAGTTGTATGGCTGTAAAGTTATAGCGTTATAAAGTGTTACGTGGGCAACTCACTCTGGAACCCTACAACTTTATGACCTTATAACCCTAAAACCTTATAACTCTACAACAGTATAACCTTACAACTTTTTGTAGGATGAAAATTACACTGAAAGTCTGGAGACAGAAAAATATTAATACGGCAGGAAAGCTGGTTGAATATCAACTGGATAACGTATCGGAGGATATGTCTTTTCTGGAAATGTTCGACGTATTGAACGATTCGCTGACCCGCAAAGGCGAAGAACCCGTTGCCTTCGACCACGACTGTCGCGAAGGTATCTGCGGTACGTGTTCAATGTATATCAACGGGCGGCCACACGGTCCGCAAACGGGCGCTACTACGTGCCAGTTGCATATGCGGTCGTTCAACGACGGCGATACGATTGTGGTTGAACCCTGGCGGGCGCGGTCATTCCCCGTCATTAAAGATTTGATGGTTGACCGACTCGCCTTCGACCGGATTATTCAATCGGGGGGTTACGTATCGGTGAACACAGGTTCTGCCCGCGATGCCAACGAAATCCTGATCCCACGTACCATTGCCGATGAAGCGATGGATGCTGCAGCCTGCATCGGTTGTGGAGCCTGCGTAGCGGCCTGCAAAAACGCATCAGCCATGTTGTTTGTGGCCGCTAAAGTATCGCAACTGGCGATTCTGCCGCAAGGTCAGGCTGAGCATAAAGAACGGGCCGAGCGCATGGTGGCGCAGATGGATGCCGAAGGCTTTGGAGCCTGTTCGTTTACAGGCGCTTGTTCCGTTGAATGCCCAAAATCTATTTCGCTCGATCATATTGCCCGACTTAACCGCGAATATCTGGGTGCCAAACTGACCTCCGATAACATCAACGGATAATCAATTACTAGTAAACACGAAACCGGCGCTTTCCGCTAAAGGAAGGCGCCGGTTTCTGCATTTAGCAACATTCTGAAAATTATATGACAGAAAATAGAAAGAAATTATGGATTATGTCATGAAGATGCATCTTCATTAGACGAACTCTTTCAACTTCTAAATTCAACCCTTTATGAAAACGCTATTCGCCTATCTAGGGATGCTTCTGATGACTATTACCCTAACTCATGGACAAGCAACCAAAAGTTCATTAACCAAAGATTCTGATTTTCTGCAGCTTATGGCAAAATCATTGCGTTACCCACAATCCGCCCGACAAGCAGAAAAGGTAGCCAAAGCATACATTGAGTTCAAGATTGATGACCTTGGCAAAGTAGCAGATATTTCAGTTTTAAATCCAGACAATGTGGATACCTCTTTCAAGGAGGAAACCAAACGTATCATGAGCCAACTCCCTGCCCAAAAACCGATATACGCTGGTAAGTATGTGCTTCCGGTTATCTTTGTATTAGAAGGTAGTGGCCGGGTGCTTAAGCCTCGCGAAGAAGCTATTACGTTTGTGCAATCGCTGCCAAAAGAGTCCATTTTGAGTGAAGTCTATGTGGTAGGCTATTTGCAATAGGTACGTAGCAATCAAATGGTTGCAGTTAGAAGCTATCAATTGCGATGAATCTGTCGCATGAAAAATGACAATGCTTCCTGATGAACATCTATATCATTCGGGTAGTCATGTTTACCGCCAATTACCTTCAGCAGAACAATTTCAGGTTTTCCTTTCTCCTGGTAAACGTAGCGCTCAATGGTTTTCCCATCGTTCGGATCGGTATCGGGTAACTTTTCCATTGTGGGTTTTCCCTGATAACGAGCCAGTTCAGCCCAATAAGCCAGCGTACGGTCGGTAGAACGTACTTCGCCCATAGTCATATTTTGACCCAGAATAACAGGTCCACCATTATACGGATTAGTGCGATCTTCGGTACCGTTGATAATCATAATCGGCACCGCTTTACCGGAAGGTACGCAATCCAGATTCGTTGTATCAGGCAGGTTCGCGATAATAGCCGTGACAGCTCTGAACGCTCCCGGCATAGTAAGCGCCAGTTTATAGGCCATATGCCCGCCACCCGACGTACCGACCGCAAATACGTGTTCTGAGTTGATCTGATACCGCTTTTTGAAATACTGAATCATGCCTTCGAAAAATGCCTGTTCATTGATGTTTTCCAGATTGGCCTGTGCAGGAGACGCCTTCCGGCACTCGTTCCAATAGCGTTTATAACCGCTGGGATAAACAATCAGTGCATTATCAGTACCAGCCTGTTGCTCCATTTTTCCGGTCGACTTCATCATGCCTAGCCCATCGCCACCTGACCCGTGCATAACAAAAATCAGACTGGGCTGACGTAGCGATTTGGAGGGTATATTGTAATGAAATACGCGGTAGTGTCCTTCAATCAAGAGCGAATCAGTGATTACCTGCGCTTTTGAAGAAAGACAGACAAGCAGTATCAGGAAAGGAAAAATGGGCAGTTTATTCATACAAATAGTAATCCACGTAGTGTCTACGCCGTAGCGCCTTCTTTCAGACGCTCGGCGTTTTCGGCGATACGTAGCTGTTCGATGAAATCACCGATATCACCGTCCATAACAGATGGAAGATTATAAACCGTAAGACCAATTCGGTGGTCGGTAACGCGGCTTTGAGGGTAATTGTAAGTGCGAATCTTATCCGAACGGTCGCCACTACCAACCATCGTTTTACGTTGCGACGCGATGGCTTCATTGTGCTTCTGTAACTCTATTTCGTACAAGCGGGAACGTAGCACGGTCAGCGCCTTGTCGAAGTTTTTCAACTGCGAACGTTCATCCTGACACTGCACCACCAGCCCTGTTGGTATATGGGTCAGACGTACCGCCGAATACGTAGTGTTTACCGACTGGCCACCCGCGCCCGACGAACAGAACGTATCTTTCCGAATGTCGTTCATGTTTATCTCTACGTCGACTTCTTCAGCTTCGGGCAACACGGCTACGCTGGCGGCTGAGGTATGAATACGTCCCTGGGTTTCGGTAGCAGGTACGCGCTGTACGCGATGCACGCCCGATTCAAACTTCAGTTTGCCGTAAACATCTTCGCCTTCGATCTCAGTCACAATTTCCTTGTAGCCGCCCGACGTGCCTTCGGTATAATCGACCAGCGACATGCGCCAGCCCATTTTCTCGCAGAAACGCTGATACATTCGAAATATATCGCCTGCGAAAATGGCGGCTTCATCGCCCCCAGTGCCCCCCCTGATTTCAAGAATGACGTTTTTACTGTCGTTCGGATCTTTCGGCATCAGCATCTCTTTGAGTACTTCTTCCAGCGCTTCCCGGCGGGGCAATAGTTCATCTAGTTCGGCTTTGGCCATTTCCCGAAAATCTTCATCTTTTTCGGTCGCAATGATCTGTTTCGCATTCTCGATTTCTTCGAGCAGTTGCGTATAAGCCTGATACTGAGTAACTATTTTTTCTAAATCTTTATATTCTTTACTCAGCTTCATAAATCGCTTCTGGTCGGCCACGACCTCGGGCTGGACAATCTGCTGAGATACTTCGTTGAAGCGTTCACGAATGGCTTCTAACTGGTCAAGCATGTTTTATGATTTTTAGTCTTATTTCGATTACCGAAATAAAACGAGAAGTGAATACATTAAAAGACAAAATTACGAAAATCCGGGCAGTCCGACTCTATATGCAACCAAGCGGCTGAGGTTCCTGTTTCTTCTACAAATGACATATTTTAAGTACACCAAGTTCCTGTCTATGAGTCGTCTGCTGTTGAGCTATTTATTCCTGTTTACTTTTTTATTCGGCTGCGGACCCGACCGTGTAAAATATACCACCGAACTGAAGCGGGAGATGGCCGACTCGAAGATTAAACGTATCACCGACGTCGACGTAGTAGAAACGGTGGATAATTTGGGCGAAAAAGTTACGGCTGTTATTCAAAAAGAATTGGCCGAGCAACTTCAGCAAACAACCGACCCTGCCAAACGTGCCCAGTTCTGCCAATTGCAAAACCTGCCACGTACCAAAGCCATCGCCAATCGTTACGTGCTTGATATTCGCCTGCTGGGCCCTGCCGATATACGTAACGTAGCACTCAATCCAAAAGAACGTGAAATTCTGGATGCTTATCTTTATAGTGCCAAACAGAAGCAGATTGCCCCGTCTAACATCCAGAAAATCAATGATACGTTGTTTGTTTATAACGTACCGATTGCACCAGAAAACCCCATCTGCGAAGCCTGTTTTGGTAAACAGGACGTAGCATTTGCCGTCTGGCATTTGGGTTTTCCAAAACGTGAAGTGATACGTCGAATGAGTGCCTCAAAAAAGAAATAAGTATATTTACAGCCACAAATATCCTCTGAATCATGGAAGCAGTTGCCCCCAAAATTCCAATGACACTTCAGGAGCGCGACGAAGCGCCCGAGATCATTCGTATACCGGCAACCTGGGAAGACTATCTGGAATTAGCAGAAGTTGTTCCCTACAATATTGAGTATTTTGATGGTGAACTTATTTCTATGAGTCAGGCAACCGTTTTGCACGAACAATTAGTTATTCAATTAGGGGCATTATTTTATTTTCTCCTTGAAAATCAGCCTGACTATCGTGTATTAGGTAGTAATGTGAAAATCTGCATTGAAGAAGGTAAGGCTGATTTTAACGCAGATCTATCTGTCATTAAGGGTTCTCCGGAATACGCTCAGTTACCAAGCCGACGACTTTCAACCGGCCAGATCAAAAATCCAGAAATTGTGGTCGAAGTACTGTCGAAGAGTACAAAAGCTTACGACCAATCGGATAAACTCGACCAGTATCGGCTAATCCCATCCTTAAAGCACATTCTTTTTGTCAGCCAGGAAGAAGTATTTGTCCGCATTTATTCGCGCACAGACCAGCCCGCTCAATGGCTCGACGCGGATTACCGTTCAATCGAAGATAATGTTCAGATCGGCAATTTATCATTATCGTTACGTTCCATTTATCGCAAAACCCCACTGGCACAATAACAAAATCCAGCCAATCCAAAAATCTGATCAATCCTGCCGGGCCGATGTTCGGTTCAGACACCTCAAATACATCTGAATCGTATTATCCAGCCCGTAATATAGCGCATCACAAATTAGCGCGTGGCCAATCGAAACTTCTTTCAAGCCCGGCACCTGTTCGTCAAAAAAGCGTAAATTCTCCAGACTCAAATCGTGGCCCGCATTCAATTCTATTCCCAGTTCATTAGCCATTTTAGCAGCTCGTACAAACGGCGCTACAGCGGCATCCCGGTCGGTAACGTAGTGAGCGGCATAGGGTTCTGTATATAGTTCAATCCGGTCGGTGCCAACCGCTTTGGCACCTTCAACCATTTTCTCGTCCGCATCCACAAAAATGGATACCCGAATACCATCGGATTTGAACGTATCGACCAACTGACGAAGATGATCGGCGTAACGTATCGTATCCCAGCCCGCATTCGACGTAACAGCGTCGGGCGCATCGGGTACCAGCGTAACCTGCTCAGGCTTAACCCGTTTGACCAGTTCAATAAATCGCTCATCCGGATTTCCTTCGATATTGAACTCTGTAGTTACTACGTCTTTCAAATCCAATACGTCTTGGTAACGGATATGCCGTTCGTCGGGCCGGGGATGCACAGTGATGCCCTGTGCTCCAAAGCGTTCGCAATCAAGGGCGACTTGTACCAAATTTGGGTTATTACCACCACGAGCATTACGTATCGTAGCGATTTTATTGATATTGACAGATAAGCGAGTCATATTTTAAAGAGCGAATGAGCGAAAGAATGAATGAGCGAATAGCACTGTCAGTTTTGTAACTTTGCCGAAATAGTGAAGGTTCACGTTTTGTAATCGCTCTTTCACTCATTCACTTTTTTGCTCTTTAATCATGTCTCTAAAACAACAAATTGACGCCGATATTAAGCAGGCAATGCTAGCTAAAGATCAGGACAAATTGCGGGCGTTACGTGCCGTTAAGTCGATGATTCTGCTCGAAGAAACCAAAGAAGGCCAACACGGCGACCTCAAACCCGAAGACGAAACACGTATTCTGAGCAAGGCCGTAAAACAACGGAAAGACTCAGCCGACATTTATCGCCAACAAAACCGCGCTGATTTGCTGGCCGTTGAAGAAGCCGAAATCGCCATTATTGAACAGTATCTGCCCAAGCAATTGTCAGAAGACGAACTCAAAGCAAAATTACAGGCTATCATCGCTCGTGTGGGTGCATCCGCCCCGTCGGATATGGGCAAAGTAATGGGTGCCGCCACTAAAGAACTAGCTGGCCAGGCCGAAGGGAAAGCCATTTCCGCGATGGTGAAGCAATTATTACAATGAGTGAAAGAGCGAAAGAGTGTAAAGGCTAAATCACTCTTTCGCTCTTTCACTGTTTCACTCTTTAAAATTTGAACACCCTCGACTTACTCATGCTGATTCCCCTCGCCTGGGGGGCATTTAATGGATACCGCAAAGGTCTTCTGGTGGAGATCGTGGCAATTATTGCGTTTGGAGTGGCCATGATTGTCGGGTTTAAGTTTCTGGCGTTTGGTATCGAACTGCTGAGTCCATACATCAGCCGAGAGCTGGCGCGGAAGGTGCTGCCCGTGCTGGGGTTTTCGATAATCTTCTTCCCAACGGTGATTATGGTGAATCAGATAGGTTCGATGCTTCGACGGTCGTTGAAGTACACTATGCTGGGCACCTTCGATAGCGTAGCGGGTGCCATCGTCGGCCTGTTTACCTGGGTCTTTGGAATTAGTGTTATCCTTTGGTTGTTCAGCTATATGAACGTAATCATACCGCCACGTTACGCCGAAAACGCTTTTCTTTATCCCTATATCCGGCCCATCGCGCCGAAAGTTATGGATAAGGCAGCTGTCTGGGTACCTAAAGGACTGGATGCAGGCAAAAAGTGGCGGGCAGAAAATTAAAGAGCGAACGAGTGAATGAGTGAATGAGCGCAGAAATAGCTTGCGTTAGCCTTTCACTCTTTCCCTCATTCACTCTTTCGCTCTTTAAACATGGAGGACATCCGCAAACTAACACCAACTCAACTGAAAGATTGGCTCGCGCAACACGGTGAGCAGGGCTTTCGCGCGAAACAGATTCAGGAATGGCTCTGGAAGAAATCGGCCGTATCATTCGACCAGATGACCAATCTGTCGATGCCGACGCGTGAACTGCTGAAAACCCATTTCGAAATCCGGCCACTGACAGTTAATCAGGAGCAACGTAGCAGCGATGGCACGATTAAATCGTCGTTCCGGCTTTTTGATGGCAATCTGGTGGAGGGTGTCCTGATTCCGGCGCTACGTAACGATGACCAGGATCGGATGACGGCCTGCGTATCAAGTCAGGTGGGTTGCTCGCTTACCTGTAAGTTCTGTGCTACGGGTTATATGGACCGGAAACGGAATCTGGATGCGGCCGAAATTTATGATCAGGTAGTCGCCATTGACCGGCAGGCTAAGCAAAACTACGACGTACCATTGTCCAATATCGTCTACATGGGCATGGGCGAACCTCTGCTGAACTACAAGAACGTACTGGAATCCGTCGACCGCATTACGTCGCCCGCTGGACTGGGAATGTCGCCGAAACGTATTACGGTATCGACGGCGGGTATTGCCAAAATGATACGTCAGCTTGGCGACGATGCGGTGAAATTCAATCTGGCATTGTCACTACACGCGGCCAATGACGTAAAACGCGACCAGATTATGCCCATCAATGAAAGCAATACGTTGCAGGCGTTGGGTGATGCACTGAATTATTTCTATAAGAAGACTGGCACCCGCGTTACGTTCGAGTATATTCTTTTCTACAATTTCAACGATACGTTGCAGGACGCACAGGAACTCTGGAAATTCACGAAGCGCGTACCAGCCAAGATCAACATCATCGAATACAATCCGATTGCCGAAGCCAATTTTAAAAATACAGACCCGCAGACACTCGATAAATTTGCCGGATTTCTGGATAGCAAAGGCGTAACAGTCAATGTGCGCCGGAGCCGAGGTAAAGATATCGACGCAGCCTGTGGGCAACTGGCCGGAAAAGATAAGGCGGCCCAAAGCACTACGTAGTGCTTTTCAGAAACGGGCTCTACTGTTACGTTGCATCAGATACGTAATGCGTGTTAACAATTTCGTAATACTGCTCTGATTAGTTTGACGTACTTTTGTGGCAATCATTGGCTTACGGACCCACCGTTTGTCTGTTTATAGAAGATATCCCACGTATGTTTGGATTAGAAACGGATGTTTTTATCCTCCTCTTCATCAGCCTTTTTGCTGCCTGTGCTTTCGAATTTGTTAATGGTTTCCACGACACGGCCAATGCAGTCGCCACTGTTATCTATACCAATTCGTTAAAACCGACCGTCGCCGTAGTTTGGTCGGGGATTTGCAATTTCACGGGGGTTTTGTTGGGAGGCATCGGCGTGGCGATGGGAATTGTGAACCTTCTGCCGGTCGAATTACTCGTCGATCAGAACGTATATCATAGCGTAGCAATGGTATTAGCCCTGTTGCTAAGTGCCATCATCTGGAACCTCGGTACGTGGTATTTCGGAATTCCAAGTTCAAGCTCGCACACGCTGATTGGTTCTATTCTGGGTGTCGGGCTGGCTTTCTCGACGTTGCCGGAAAACACGACCGGAGCCGCTGTTAACTGGGATAAAGCTATCGAAACGGGGGAAGCGCTATTGTTATCGCCCCTGCTCGGTTTCAGTCTGGCTATTGTACTGATGTTTATACTACGTCGCTCAGTACCAAACGACGTAAAAGACCAACTTTTTAAGGAGCCGAAGAAGAACAGTGAGCCTCCTGCCTGGATTCGTGGCATTCTGATTGTAACCTGTTCGCTGGTGAGTTTTTTTCACGGTAGCAACGACGGTCAGAAAGGGGTTGGGCTGATTATGCTGATTTTGATCGGAATTGTTCCGTATCATTTCGCCGTAAAATCAGATCTCGATCCTCGTTTGATGCAGCCAAATATCATCGGTATCGAACAGACAATTGCTACGTTAGATTCAAGCCAGCTCTCTCCCGCTAACCGGGAGCGGCTTGTACAGACACGTAATGAATTGAGCGAATTAAAAGCACTCATCAACGCACCATTGGTTGATAATAAAATTCCAAACGAAAAGCGACTGGATGTTCGGAAAGATTTGCTGCTAATCGGCAGTAATATGAAAAAAATTACGTCAGACGAAGGCGCTAATGTTAGTCCGAACCAGATGGCGGTGCTGAACAAAAGTCTGGGCGAAGAAAGTGGACTCCGTCGGTTCACGGATTATGCACCTTTCTGGGTTATCCTGATGATTGCGCTTTCGCTGGGGCTGGGAACCATGATCGGCTGGCGTCGGATTGTAGTAACGGTTGGTGAAAAAATTGGGAAACAACACCTAACTTACGCGCAGGGAGCTTCAGCCGAATTAGTTGCCGCTACCATGATTGGCTTTGCTTCCTGGCTCAAACTGCCGGTCAGTACCACACACGTACTGTCGTCGGGTATCGCCGGAAGCATGGTGGCTAGCAAAGGTGTAAAAAACCTACAGGCATCTACTATACGTAACATTGCACTGGCCTGGGTACTCACACTGCCCGTCTCGGTTCTGCTCTCGTTTACGCTCTATATTTTCTTCCGCTGGCTGCTGTAACGCTAGCCCCGTTACAATTCTTTTATAGCAATATTCCGAAAGCGGTGGGCCGCATCGGGTTTCCAGGAACCAGACATATCGAAGGATTGGGCTGCTTCTGAATAAACCGCCGACCAGTGCGCCTGTAGACCAATCATCCCCGACGTAGCACCCGCGATAAAATCATTGACGGGTTCCGTTACGTCCCACATCAGCTCATCGTTGACCCACAGACTAATGCGTGGAATATCGCCTTCCATGCGAATACGAAAGGCGTTCCAGTCGTTCGCTTTCCAAACCTTGGCGATGTGGGTGGCTTTTGCGCCCTTGCTTACATTCATGCGCTCGCCAAGCAGATCGCCGAGTCCGCCAGGCGTAGCCAGTTCTACCTGGTAGGCCATGCCGCTTTCGGTAGATCGCAGAAAAATACCTCCGTTACAGAACGAATCAATTTTGGCTTCGAGATAGAGTTCAAAATTGCCGTATTTCTTATCGGTCAGTAAAACACCACCTTGTCCATAAGGTCGTTGCTTCAACGTAATGACGCCCTTTTCTACGTAGAAATTGCCGGTCGTTCCCTGATGTGAGGTACGGCTCGTGTGCCAGCCTTTCAGGTCTTTATTATTAAAAATTGGTGTAAATCCAGCTGGGATTTTGCCGACCTGCGCATAAGCCAGATTGGCAATTAGCAATAGTAGCAGAATAATACGTATCACTTGAAAGAGCATTTTTAATGATTAAAGAGCTGCCTAACGTACCGTTTAATTCTTATGAAGAAAGTGCATTTGTCATTCTGAGGAACGAAGAATCTTAAAGTATCCTGATGAGAGAGTGAAGATACTTTAAGATTCTTCGTTCCTCAGAATGACAAAAAGAAAGAACATATTCACTACAAATCACTTCACTTCCATAACAACCCGAAAACCAACGTCCCAGCCGTTGCCCGGCCCGGCGGCATGAGCCATGTACGTAGCATTTTTCACATCACCCACAAACGAAGCCCCTTTCAATACGTGCTGATTACCAGTACGTGGTGGGTTTGGATCGGCGAAAAGTTTCTCATTGTAAAAATCCTGCACCCATTCCCAAACGTTACCTAACGTATCGTAAAGCCCCCACGCATTCGGCGTTTTCTGACCAACTTTAGCGGTTGTCGTCGAACCCATCTGCGCCGACGCCCAAATAGTTTTCCATGGAATATCATCGTTAGCACCGGCACGGGCGGCATACTCCCACTCGAACTCGGTTGGTAAGCGATAATGATGACTTTTATCGAGCGCATTCAGTTTAGCCAGAAACTTCTGCGTATCCTGCCACGTAACCTGTTCTACCGGATGCAAATCAGCTTCGTCTTTAACCTTATCGCCCTGGAACGTAGCGAGGTTCGTTCCCATTACTTTTTTCCATTGTGCCTGTGTTACCTCGAATTTGCCGATGTAGTAAGGCCGGGTAATTTTAACCGTAAAGCCAGACGTAGCATCCTGTTTTACCATCTTTTCGGCCAGGTCGTAGTCTTTTGTGTTCCACTGAACTCCAGTCTTTTTTGACGCTACGTCCGCTTGTGGTTTAGGGTACGGCGGCTGAAAACGACCCACCACCATGCTACCGGGTTGAATAAGCACAAACTCCATCCCAATCGGGTTCGCATACATAGTAGCCTGCGCGTAGGCACTCGCTATGTTTGACAAGAGCAAACCTGCCAGCAAATATTTTTCGAGAAAGGATTTCATAAGTTCTGATTTTGTTACGTATCAGCGGGGTTTGTTCCAGTTGGTACGTTCGGCACGACCCAGCTTGAAAATTTCCAGTTCCTGCTGCGTCATACCGCCTGGCATAACCGGCGTATTGGCCCGTACTTCGGCAACCTCCTTCGACGTAACAACCGACGCTTTGTTACCTAGTTCGCTGCTGTTACGTATATAACTCAATACCGACGCAATCCATTTGTCATCGTTGCTACCCATCGCAGGCATCAAATCGGTGTAGGTCTTGCCATCGATGGGGCCCTTCATGCCATTCAGCAGCAACTGAATCACCAGCGTTTTATCGCCCCGAACGCGTGGCGAACCAACCAGCGGTGGTGCGGGCATTTGACTATTTCCCGCCACTTTCACCCCTTTCCCATCGGGCCCATGGCACGTAGCGCATAGTTGCTTAAAGATCGTTGCTCCATGCGTAACCAAAGCGCGGTCGGCGGGGCTCAGGTTTCGGGTACGTTCGCGTTCGGCAGCCAGCATCTTCTGTGATTCGGTGAACGTGGTAAACGAAAACTGCATGAGTTCGTTGTTGGGATTGTTGACCAGCAGCGTTTTTACCAATTCCGATGTTCGAGGTGTTTTATGGCTACGTAGTGTTAGTGCCAGTTGAATCCGGACATCAGAGCTTGGGTCATTCATTAACGTAGCCAGCTTCTCAGTTACCTCCGAATCATTTTTCTTTAGAAAACCTTCGCTAATCCAGACAGCCGCTTTTCGAACTTCAGCATTCTTATCGGTAAACGCCTTAAAAAGCGTTGGTTTGTCGATGGCATCCATACCTTCCAGCGTCCACAGTGCATGGATACGTGCTAGTGGGCTGGGAGCTTTTGTCAACGATGCTTTTTCACCAGTTGCGATCTGTTTTAGTGCTGTCACTACGTTCTGGTCGTTACGTATCACAAGCAATAATTGAGCATTGTCGCGCCACCAGCCGTTCGGGTGGTCCAGATACGTAACGAGCTGACTGCTCGACTCGTTGAGCATATTTGGCTTCTTGTCATCAGGTTTAAAGTCGTCGTGAACGACGCGATAGATACGTCCCATTCCGCGATTTTTATACAAGCCTTTCTGCTGAATGACTTTACCCAGGTACGAGCCTGGCTTTGTCCACTCACTTTCCTGAATAATGCCGTGGTACATGTCGACAATGTAAAAACAGCCATCAGGCCCTGTATATGTATTGATTGGCCGGAAATTCATATCGGCCGATGCCAGCCAATCTTTCTGTTTATACGCATCTTCGATCAGAATCTTTCCGTCGCGATTAATTACTTTTCCCCGCTTAATGATACGTCCCACAGGCTCAGGAATGAAATAATCCCCCTGCATATCGGCGGGTAGTCGATCTCCCCGGAAAATAGATTGCCCACAACCTGATGTGTACTTTTTTAACGTATTGTCTTCGGCCCGTAAATCTTCGCGTCCACCCTGCGCATCGACGTTTCCGATAATGGGCCAGGGTTGGGTAAATTCAGCAGTGTATTGATCAGCAAAGTTCAGAGCTCCATACTTCGGATTTTGCTGAATCTGAACGGCGGGAAGACCCGGTCCTGCTTCGGAATAGAACAATCGTCCGTAATTATCGGTGGTCATACCCCACTGTCCAATCATGTTATCGACCAACGTATCGGCAATCAGTTTCCCATTTTTGTATTTGTAGCGCAGGTTGTCGCGGGTAGGGTAAATCCAGTTATCCAGATTCCAGATCATACCACCGTTCTGGTGTTCCAGATTGCGCGAGTCGATAACATCGTTCTGAAAAACGATTTTCTTCTCATCAGCTTTACCATCGCCGTTTGTATCCCGATAACTCCAGATGTGCTGAACATTGGTCACTGTCACCAGCAATTGATCGCCGATGGGCAAAATGGTACGTGGCAGAATCAGGCTATCGATAAAAATGGTCGATTTATCCATTTTGCCATCGCCATCGGTATCTTCCAGTCGTTTAATTCGACTTGTCGGCTCATACTCACCCGTTGCGTTGGCGTCTTTCATGTACGTATTCATCTCCGCTACGTACATTCGGCCATTTCCATCCCAGGCAATGGCTACGGGTTCCTGAACCATCGGTTCACTAACCACCAACTCGACATGATAACCCGGCGGCAATTGGATTTTTTTGATACTGGCCTCCGGCGATAAAGGCTCTATTGATGGATTTGTATCCAGAACAACCCTGGTGAAATTCTTTTCCGTTACGCTTTTGGCTGTTTTATTACAACTGACAGCCAGAACGGTAAGCGAAAGAAAATAGATGAAGAATAGGCTGATTTTCATGTTATGTTGCGCGGACGACTCATCCGCAAGCAGATTTCGCTCTAAACATTTTCGACCTGCGGCCAGATGCCGGAACGCCGTACTACTACGTTACTGATTCTGCTCTTGCGACCACTCTGGTGGGTCCTGCTCAATGGCGTGCCGAACGCGGGCTACGAGATCTTCGACGCTATCTTCCGGGCCATAAGACATGGGTTTTTTAAATTGGACGGTCAGGAGCGTGTTCCGTTTCTTGAAACGTAGCCCTTTTTTGTCAAACGCCCGCCGAAAACCATTAATGACAACCGGCACTACAATCGGTTCATTGCTTTTAATAAGATGCCCTGTTCCTTTGCGAATCGGTGCGAAAGGCGTAGTAGTACCTTGCGGAAAACTAACCACCCAACCATGCGCTAATGCCTTGCTAATTTTATCGTTGGCCGACGTATCGACGCCCCGCTGCACTTCACGCCCTTCGGCCCGCCACGAACGCTCGATGGTTAAAGCCCCACCAGCCGCAAAAACTCGGGGTACAAATCCCTTCTGCATAGTTTCGGAAGCGGCAACGTAGTACTGCCGGGCACGTGGGCCGAACAGATATACAGGTGGTACGATCGTATTCTGAAACCCCCATTTGACCGCGCAAAAAATCTGGAAAAACGCAATCACATCCGCGAAATACGTCTGGTGATTCGATAGAAACAGTACGTTGTTGATGGGCAGATTTTCCAGATTTTCGGTGCCTTCAATCTGAATCCGGTTCACTACAGTGTAGCGTGCGTAGGTCAACCAGCCGACAATGCAAATCAATATTCGCCTGACTAACAGCGAACTACCGAAAGGATCGCATTCAAACAGGCCCAATATGTCCAACGGCATCAGAAACTTTGGCAGGTAGCTGAATTTGGTTGGCTTTATATATTTCATCGTCAAGGTTAAGTCGTAGGTAGAGGGTAAAGTTAAAAGGACGCTGCAATGTTTTCAAGAAAAAATACAAGTGCCTGATTTCTAAACCCTATTTTATGATGTTGCAGGGTTTTAGTACGTCATACAGAAAATAGTCTCAAAATATTTTTCCTGAGCAGTTAATCCTTTTCAACGTAGCGCCCTCTAACCATCGAAATCAGTTAACAAAACAACTTCTTCGCCTATCGCCGACAGTTTACACAACCAAGTTCAGGTTTAATTTTTTACCATCAATTTTTCCCTTCAAAACCATGAAACGAATTGTGCTTGCCGCTGTCATTGCTTTAGTTGGCCTGTTTTCTATCCAAATTTCCTACGCTCAGGTTCAAATCGGCGTCCGGGGTGGTGCCAACTGGGGTTTCGCGTCTAAACCCGATTTTCTGGGCAGCCTTACCCCCGATTTTCATTCAACCGTTGGTCCAACAGGTGCTCTTTTTCTGGAAGTTCCTTTAAGTGACTACGTATCATTCCGACCTGAGATTGCCTATATTCAGAAAGGGGTGTCTATTAGAGAAGGCTTCGACGTCAATCTGGGGGGTTTTAATTTACCGCTCGGTGCCACCGTCGCCTACCAGTCGCAGAATCTGGAAATGCCTTTACTGGCTAAAATAAATATGAGTTCCGGACCTGTTCAACCTTATCTGCTCTTTGGTCCGGCGGTTAGTTACGCGCTCGACGGCCGCATCCGAACCCGCGCTTCGGCTCTGTTCACGACTAAGCCATATGATATTGATGTGAACTATGGCGGAATGATGAATCGCTGGGATTTTAGTGCGGTTGGCGGATTAGGCTTAGCGGTAGATGCTGGCCCCGGAAAATTCTTCGTCGAAGGTCGTTATACGCACGGTTTCACCCGCCAAATTCAGGTTCCGGTAGTAAACGTGAATGTACGCAATCGGGGCGTGGCGCTCTCGCTAGGATACTCATTTGCAATTGGTTATTAATAGTAAAAGCCAATCCCCCATTCCTGTTCCATTTCAATTTTTAGTGAATCAACCTGAATCAGTAAAGGCGGGGCTTATTAGCTTCGCCTTTCTTGTTTGAAAGGAAATATGATTAAAATCAGATAAATTTCCGCAGAGAGCATAGAATTGCCAGCTAAAATTGTGTTAATTTTACTGTCCGTTTTTCACCGAACTTGTTGGCGACACCTCATCTATGGCAAAAGTTACTGATTTTGTCCGTTCGAACGTTTCCGAGCCGCATCGGGTCCGTACCCGGCAGATTCTCAAAGCACACCCTGAAATCAAACAATTAATTGGTCAAAAGAACCCAACGACATTCTGGGTCATTCTGGGCTGTGTATCCATGATGGTGGGTATGGCGTGGCTTGTCCGCGATCAATCGTGGTGGATTGTGGTTGGAGCGGCCTGGCTCATTGGGGCTTTCCCAGCACATACGTTGTTCGTTTGTATTCACGAAGCGGCCCACAATCTGATTTTCCGGAAACCTACGGCTAATGCCTGGGCCGCCATTTTCGCGAATCTCCCAACGGTACTGCCTACGGCTCTTTCGTTCAAGAATTTTCACATCAAACACCACGCGTTTCAGGGCGTACATGAGTTAGATGCTGATTTACCCGACTGGTACGAAGCGAAACTCATCAATAATTATTCTATTGGTAAAGCGCTCTGGTTGCTGTTCTTCCCTATTTTTCAGGCGATACGTACCATCCGCATGCATGAACTGGCCGTAATTGATAAATGGGTAGCCGCCAATATCATCGTTCAACTCGCGTTCGATGCCTTGATCGTTACGTTGTTTGGCTGGAAAGCATTGGCGTTTTTGCTGCTTTGTCTATTTTTCTCAGTTGGTTTTCACCCACTGGGCGCCCGCTGGATTCAGGAGCATTACTTAACACTCGATCCTGAGCAGGAAACATACAGCTATTATGGTCAGCTAAACGGCGTGAATCTGAACGTAGGTTTTCACAACGAACACCACGATTTTCCGTCGATTCCATGGAATAAATTACCGCAGATCAAGAGTTCGGCTCCTGAATATTATGATACGTTAAAGTATCATACTTCGTACGTTAAGTTGTTCTTCCGCTTTCTGTTCGATCAGGAAATCTCGCTGTACTCGCGTATTGTACGTAAAGAACGCGGCCGCGTAACGGTTGCCGACCAATCGAAACCTGACTTAGAACTTATTCAGGCGCAGGAGGTTAAAGCCGAACCGGTTGCCTGAACAACGTATTAAACGAAGCGAGGGACGTATGCCATTGCTCTGAGTAATGGCATACGTCCCTCGCTTCGTTTAATACGTATCACCCACTACGTATACTGATAAGCCCACCAGATCAGCACGGCTTGCAGGGGGAGCCTCAACCAACGTAGCCAGAGCGGGAATTTTCGGAACCGGTTCGAGGTGACCATGTAGATGTTTGCCGGAAAAACAGCAATCAGCAGCAGAATGAGTCCCCAGGCAGCAAGCGACCGCGTTTGCGGAAATAACAACCCAATGCCCAAAACTACCTCCGCTACACCGCTCAACTGCACCATTAATGCGTGAGCCGGAATGTAGGGCGGCATAATACTTAAATACGTTTTGGGATTAATAAAATGGTTAGTACCGGCAGCAATGTAAATCAGGGCTTGACTGTAAAGACTAAGGTTATTCATAGTTTGCGAAGGCAAGCCCAGCGTATTGATACGTCCTGCTAGCGACGTTTAAACAGTGTGTGCTAAATATGCATTATTAACTCAGATTTAATACGTATTGATTTGGATTTTACTCCACAAGGTGCCCAACAAAACCAGACGTATCATCCAGAATAAGCCCGCCACGCCGAAAACCAAGTCCGCAGGCTTCACCCGCGTAGAAAACACCTGCCTGATAGCTATTTCCGGTAGCGTCTTGCGGAAAATCAACGTAGTGTTGGTATATTTTGGGATACGTATCATACTCTCCCTCGGTGGCCTGACGCTCAGAACCATCCGTATTTAAAATGCGCGTATTGGCTCCTTCCCGCCCAAATATCACTTTCTCAACGCAAGGTTTGCCCGGCAATGGCTTTAGGGCTGTTTCCAGAAGTAATGGATGGTACGGATACAACTCCCACAGTACTTTCAAAATGTATTTTGATTGAAAGAGTAACGTATAAGCCGGATTCAGGATTAGCCCCAGCCGCTTCCTGGAAATTTCGGTCAGGATTTGTAGCAATTCGGGTTCTTCTTCAGCAATCGACTCCCACGGAATCAGTTTGAACCAGAAATCGAGTTTCTCGAACTGCCCGTTTTTGGGATTTTGCCAGAAAATTCCTTCATCTGCCGAAAACTCGACGCTATCAATAAAATCAAACTCGACTTCGAAGCCGGCTTCACGAGCTGCTTCACCCAATAACGCTACGTTGGCATCGTCTTCGGGGCAATCGCGCATGGCCGATAAGAGCAGTGTCGGTTGCAGATCAGGATTAAGCGCCAGAAGTTCCTCAAACTGACTCGTCAACGTTTCAAAAATAGCGTTGAACTGGTGGCTTTCATCCAGACCGTTGGCCCGCAAATGAGCATACTGAACCACGGCCGTCTCCGGTAAACATGTAGCAGTATCGGCGTTAAATTCAATGAGTTTGATACCGCCTTGCCCACCGACGCCACCCGCCAAATCGAAGCGACCGTAGAGATGAATATGCCGTTCATCGTCCCACGACAGTTTGATAAGGTCGATAAGATTGACGGGAATACCCAATTCCGAGAAACGATTATTATCGATAATATACTGACCAGCAGCCACGTACATATCGAATAGTTCATTGGCGGCATCGGCGTATGCATCGGCTTCGGTAGGGCTAACCAACACGACTTCGTTGGCCAGATAAGGCAACGTATCCTGACCAAGCATCCAGTCCCAGCCCAGATTACGAAGTTGAGTATTGGGTGGCGTTGTCAGCGACTTCAGGGAGATCATACGTAAATTTTATTAGGGATGAGTACTATTCGTGCGAAAACAATCCGTAATTCGCGAACTGCAAAGTTCGTAATTCATATGGCCCGAACGTATCTATTTTGGATTTGCTTTCTACTTATTGTGACAACCGGTCAAGTATATGGACAACCGGTCACTAAAAAAGTAACTGTTCCCGTCATTTTCGATACCGATATGGGACCTGATTATGACGACGTAGGCGCTATTACGTTACTACACGCCTTTGCTGATAACGGTGAAGCCCGGATTTTAGCCACGATTGCCAGCACCAACTATCCGAAAGTAACGCAGGTGCTGAGTGTGCTTAATACGTATTTCAAACGTCCTAACTTGCCCATTGGCGTTCCGAAAGGGAAAGCTATTAGCGATAAAGACACGCAGCACTGGTCTGATACCATCACAGCCCGCTATCCCCACGCGATACGTTCGAACGACGACGTACCAGATGCCGTCGCTCTCTACCGTCAGCTTCTGGCTAAACAACCCGACCGTAGTGTGACGATCATTACGGTTGGTTTTCTGACTAATCTGGCTAATCTGCTCAATTCAAAACCTGATCAATATTCTAAACTATCTGGAAATGAATTAGTCCGTCAGAAAGTGAGGCAACTGGTCAGTATGGCCGGTACGTTTCCAACGGGTCACGAATACAATGTTCATCGTGACACGCCTTCCTCAAAAATTGTCTTCACCGATTGGCCGACGCCTGTTTTGCTAAGCGGTTTTGAAATTGGGAAGCAAATCCATACGGGCCTGCCGCTTACCCAAAACAAAAATATTCAGCACAGCCCGGTTAAAGACGTATTTACCATTTCTATGCCTAAAGCCAAAGAAGACGAAGCCGGCCGAATGAGCTGGGACCAGACAGCCGTATTGGTTGGAGTGCGCGGCTACGAGCCATACTACACCGTAAAATCCGGCCGATTGACCTTGAAAGAAGATGGCACCAACGGCTGGGATGACGCCGGAAAAGGTCATGAGCATCTAGTTGTGAAAATGCCTGTATCGGAAGTCGAAACGCTCATCAATACGTTGATGCAGCATCAGCCACGTAAATAATGTTAGCCTGATTTCTCTACAAAAAAAGCGCATCAATAAGCAATTCGGCCCATTTTTTTGTTCTTTCAATACGATGACAGACGTAGTAAAAGACGCGATTCGAAAAGCCGCCATGTTTTGCGCGTATCAGGAGCGCACGCAGCAGGAAGTGCGCGACCGATTGAAAGAATGGGGTGTATGGGGTGATGATGCTGAGGAGGTAATTGCCAGCCTGATTGAGCAGAACTACTTAAACGAAGAACGATTTGCCAAAACTTTCGCCGGAAGTAAGTTCCGCGTGAAAGGCTGGGGTAAGCGCAAAATCAAACAACACCTTCAACAGCGTGGTATCGCAGGCTACAACCTCGAACAGGCCATGAAAGAAATCGCTTCTGACGACTATAAAAGCACGCTGACGGACTTATTAGCCCGAAAACGACGTAGCATCCACGACGATAATCCGTTGGTAGTGAAGCAAAAACTGGTACGTTATGCGCTCAGCAAAGGTTATGAATCAGACCTGATTTTTGCGGTGCTCGGGTCCGAAGAATAACGAGTATTTCCAGAAGCGACCTTTTTCCTCTATTTTGCGGGCTCACCTTCTGTGTTGCCCATGCCCAGTTTATTTCTGGATACCGAACGAATGGCAAACCTCAACAGTGGCCTGGGGCAACTTTGTCTGCATCTGGGCCGGGAATTGGTTCGCCAGAAGCCAGCCGATTGGGACATTACATTTCTGGTCAAACGGCATCAGGTTGGCACGTTCGGGCCAATAGCGAATTACCGAGTCGCTACTCGTTGGGGACGAGTTTGGCGGTGGTGGAAATACGATGTCTGGCATTGCCCATATCAGGATACGCGCTTTTATCCGACACGAGCCACAAAGTTTGTGTACACCATCCTCGATTTTAATTACCTGTCGCTCCCTCAATATTCGGAGCAGCGTAAAGATCGTCGTAAGCAGCACTATCAGTCGATGGCCAGTAAGGCACAGGTAATTACGACCATTTCGGAATACGTAGCAAAGGACGTACCACAACGACTGAACGTAGCACCCACCACGCCGATACGTACCATCTATTGTGGCGTCGATATTCCCGATGATCGGCAAATGGCCGAACCGGCGGTGAAACCCAGTGGACCGTTTCTTTTTTTCATAGGGATGTTGCAGTCGTACAAAAACGTACATACGATGCTCCCCATTCTGGCCGCCAATCCAAATCTTTGGCTGGTGCTGGCCGGTCCCGACAAGCCAGAATACAGTCAGCAGATTTGGGAACAAGCCCGCGAATTGGGCGTTGCCGACCGATTGATGATGCCGGGAGCCATTGATGAATCAACGAAATGGTGGTTTTATGCGAACTGCGAAGCTTTTGTATTTCCGTCGCTGATGGAAGGATTCGGGATTCCGGTTGTGGAAGCAATGGCGTTTGGAAAACCGGTTTTCAGTTCGTCCTTAACCAGCCTGCCCGAAGTGGGCGGTACTGAAGCGTTCTATTTTCCTTCATTCGAGGCAGCAGCAGTTGTTGATACGTATCAGAAAGGCATGGAAACGTATCGAAACGACCCAGCTATGCCGGAGCGATTGAAAGGACAAAGCGCAAAATTCCGCTGGGAAATCGCTGCCGCTACGTATTGGCAGCTTTATCAGGATTTGCTACGTGAAAAATAGAATACAAGTTCTTTTTTGTCATGCAGAGGAACGAAGCATCTTAAAATCTCCTGATTTGAGAGTGAGGGAATTTTAAGATGCTTCGTTCCTCTGCATGACAAAAAATCGATTCTTCACTTCCGTATCGCCGTCAGCGCGTAGCAAAAGGAATTGATTGGTTCGTAATCTGTTACGTATCCGAGTGATTGAACGTATTGATTGAAACTCGCTATGTTATTTCGCTTGTCATCCAAATCATGAACTTCGACAATCATTCGGTCAATTCGTTTCACCAGTTCAGACGATGTGTTGTAAATGATATCGTATTCACTGCCTTCGCAATCCAGCTTTAACAAATTGATTTTCTGAAGGTTATTTTCTTCAATAATGTCGGTTAACGTAGTGCAGGGAACCGTTATTTTCTCGGTGTTATTTTCATGAAAATCCGAAAATACTGATGCGACAACCTGATTCTTTCCGGCCGATTCCATGAACAATTCCAGGTTGTCGAGTGGTTTACCCGTGACAGCTTTCTGAAAAAGATGAACGCTCTGAGCCATCCGCGAATTTTGGCTGACAGTTTGTTCAAAAGCCGCTACGTTGGCAGGCACTGGTTCGTAGGCATAAATAATTGCCTTGTCGATTTTCGACAGAAGTTGAATCGGGAAAAAACCGGCGTTGGCGCCAATGTCGAGTACAACAGGTGAAGGAGGTAATTCACGAACCAACGTATCGATTTCGTATACATCGGCCATGAATATCTCTTTGAAAAGCTGATAAAGGCTTTCAGGAACCCGAAATTTTATCGATAAAGGTCGGGTCGTGAAAACAAGGTCGCGTTTGCTACGTTCTCCTTTGTTAAATGCATATTCACCCGGATTAGCGATGTGTTTCCACAATCTGAAATACCGATTTATACCCGTTACGGCCATGAGTCAATTTTTGAAGAATAAGTACAAAGTAAGAAGGTTGAATGGAAAATCTACGTTTTCCGACTTAGGTACATTCGCCTGCACATGACAGACGTTTGTACAAACCCGACCTATTTTGCTATATCGCACCCAGTTTTATGCAGCGTTTTTTGTCATGCTGAGGCACGAAGCATCTTAAGGTATCCTGACCTGAGATTAATGATACGTTAAGATGCTTCGTGCTTCAGCATGACAAGAAAATCATTAACAACACATTACCAAAATCACTACTCCTAGCCTTATGAAACTATTCACTTTTTGGCCGCAAACGGTTTTATTAGCCGGTTTACTCCTCATCTCAGCCTGCTCGCGCAACCCCGTAACGGGCAAGCGGGAAGTTATCCTGATGTCGAAAGAACAGGAAATTGCACTTGGGCAAGAATCGCATCCGTCGGTGGTGGCAACGATGGGGCTTTACGAAGACAAAAAGCTTCAGGATTTCATTAATGAGAAGGGGAAAGCGATGGCGCAAATTTCGCACCGCCCCGACTTACCGTATCAATTCTATATTGTCGATTCGCCGGTTGTCAACGCTTTTGCCGTGCCCGGTGGTTACGTTTATTTTACGCGCGGCATCATGGCTCATTTCAACAACGAGGCCGAATTTGCGGGTGTGTTGGGGCACGAAATTGGTCATATAACTGCCCGCCATTCGGCTCGTCAGCAAACCAGTCAGCTATTCGGTACTGCCGGACTGATTTTAGGTTCAGTATTTCTGGATAAAACCGGCCAATTTACCGAGGCTGCTTCGCAAGGTTTGCAATTGGCTATGCTGGGATACAGCCGAGCGCACGAGTCCGAATCTGATAAAATTGGCGTCGAATATTCCAGCAAAATCGGCTACGATGCACACCAGATGGCTAATTTTTTCGGAACTATTAAGCGAATTCAGGATAATTCCGGGCAGGCTGTTCCTCAGTTCATGTCGACCCATCCCGACCCCGGCAACCGTTTCAATAAAGTGCATGATATGGCGAAAGAATACCAGGCCCAACACCCTGCTACGTACCAAACCGACCGAGATTCTTACCTGAAAATGATTGACGGCATCATTTATGGCGAAGATCCAAAGCAAGGTTTTGTAGAAAATAATACGTTCTATCATCCTATCCTGAAATTCCAGTTTCCGGTGCCGAGTGGCTGGCAGCATCAGAATTCACCGGCACAATTTCAGATGGCTCCGAAAGATGGAAAGTCAGCCATGATTCTGATGCCAGCGAAGGGAAATACGCTGGATGAAGCCGCGCAGACGCTGGTGAAGGAACTAAGTCTGAACGTACTGGAAAACAGTAAAACGACGATAAACGGTATTCCAGCCTACGTACTGGTTTCGCAACAAAAACAGCAGCAACAACAGCAGGGCCAGCAGCAAACTCCCGACCCGAAAACGACGTTACAAATTGGTACGTGGCTCATTCAATATAATAGTGCAATTTATGCGCTCCACGGTTTGTCGTCGGCGGCCGATTTCAACAATTCGTTCCCTTCGTTTAGGCAGGTGGCTACCAATTTTCGGTTGCTTAATGATCCGGATAAACTCAATCGAAAGCCTGAGCGCGTGGTTATCAAAACGGCTCCTCGTGATGGTACTTTTCAGGAGATTATGGCAGCATTAGGCATGTCGGCCAAACGTGTCGAAGAACTGGGCGTATTGAACAGTCTGAAAGCCGACGACCGCGTTATGAGGGGGAGTGCAGTTAAGATTATTAGTCAGTAAAGGCTCCGGCTGTCGAAGTCGCGCTAGCAACTAACTCGGTAGCTACAACCGACAGCCGGAGCCTACCATATTACCAATGGATACAATCGACGAACAGACAATTCAACAATTTGAAACCATAATTGAAGGCATTCTGACCAGTGGATACGGAATTGCCGACGATTTTCTAACCGGTTCTGACGTAGCAGCCCTTGCTGATCAGCTGCACCAACGTAAAACGGCGGGGCAGTTTCGGGCAGCAGGAATTGGTAATCAGCAGCTAACGGTTCAAACGGCAATACGTGGCGACGAAATTTTGTGGCTCGATAGCACAACTGCTACGTCGGCTGAATCGGCTTTCCTGAACCGGATCGATACGTTCATAGCGTACGTAAACCGAACCTGCTACCTGGGCCTCTGCGAGTTTGAGTGTCACTACGCTCTTTATCCAACCGGTACGTTCTACAAACGCCACCTCGACCAGTTTCGAACCGATTCCCGCCGAAAGCTCTCAGTGATCTGCTACTTAAATACATACTGGAAGGAAGCTGATGGCGGTCAGTTAGTACTCTATTTGCCAGCTAATGAGCAACGTAGCGAACAGCCGATAACCATAAATCCTACAGGTGGACGGCTCGTCTGTTTCGAAAGCGCTCGGCTCGAACATGAAGTCCTGCCCGCCACCCGCGAACGTCTCAGCATAACAGGCTGGTTAAAAACCGCATAAAAGTCGTTTGGTTCCCTATTTCAGAATCGGGATATTTGCGCCGGAATTACGTTTCACCGGATGCCGCCTGCCATGTCTTTATCATTTCCTGTGCTGATTGCTACGTTGCTAGGGCTGCCCTTTGCAGGTTTTCTGGCATCGGCAATCGCCGGACGACGAATGGCGGGTGGGCTGGCCGTGAGCTTAAGTAGTGTTGGTTTACTGTTGTCCGTTTATTTGGCATTGCACCAACCAGCCAAGATTGAAATCGTTCAGCTTAAGTGGGCCGTGTTGTCGAACGTATCGTTTGGGCTTAGTTTTCAGGTCGATACGCTTACAACAGTGATGCTGGTGCTGGTACACTTCATTGCGCTGCTCGTTCAGATTTATTCACTTTCGTATCTGCATGATGAGCCGAAATTACGCCGTTATTTCGCTTCGCTCCAGTTGTTTATCGGAGCCATGCTTGGTATCGTGCTGGCGGGTAATCTGCTGGTGCTTTATATTTTCTGGGAACTGGTTGGTCTGGCTTCGTACCTGCTTATCGGTTTCTACGCCGAACGATTGGCTGCCACCCGAGCTGCGAAAAAAGCCTTTCTCATGAACCGGATTGGCGACGCGGGCTTCCTTCTCGGCATTTTTCTAACGTATTACCAGTTCGATACGCTCGAACTTGCTACGTTGGCAGCCCACCAGAACGGCATCCTGCCGCTTACCATACTCGGTGTTTGTCTGTTTATGGGTTGCGTTGGAAAATCTGCCCAATTCCCACTGCTGACATGGTTACCTGATGCTATGGAAGGCCCTACACCTGTGTCGGCCCTGCTTCATGCAGCTACGATGGTTGCCGCTGGCATTTTTTTGTTGGCTCGTATCCATCCGCTTCTTTCGCCCGACGCACTACTGATCGTTACGTTGGTGGGCACTATTACAACCATCTGGGGCGGATATTCGGCTGTTTTCCAGACGGACATTAAAAAAGTGCTTGCTTTTTCGACGGTTTCACAACTGGGGCTGATGGTGGCGGGTATGGGAACGGGCAACGTAGCAGGTTCTTTGTTTCATTTGCTGACGCACGCTTTTTTTAAAGCTGGCCTGTTTCTTGGTGCCGGGGCGGTCATTCACGCGGTTCATACGCAGGATATGCGCCAGATGGGTGGTCTTCGAAAAACGCTACCTATAACGTTTGTAGCCTACGCTATTTGCGCGGCTGCCTTGTCTGGAGTCCCATTCTTCGCCGGTTTTTTGTCGAAAGAAGCGATTTTGGGCGGTGCGTTTCACTGGGCGAGTGAGCAACGTAGCGGCATGCTAATTATCATTCCCATACTGCTGCTGCTGTCATCGGCAATGACAGCATTTTACATGGTCCGCCAACTGAAACTGATTTTTTTTGGGTCGTATCAGAACAAACTGGTCCGTCTGAAGCAAACCCATGAGCCAGACTGGCTGATGCGGGGGCCCATTGTTCTGCTGGCTGGCTTATCAGTCTGGTTCTGGTTTTCAGTGAATCCATTTTCAGCGGATGCAAGCTGGGCGTATCGACTTTTTGAACCGAAAGACGAAAGTCATCCTATTTGGCTGGCGCCGGTTTCTATTGCGCTGGTTCTAGCTGGTGGCTGGCTCGGATTTCGGTTGCAGGAGCCATCTCCCAATCAACGCTACGTCCGCCTTTCGGTGTATTACGGGTTTATTGATACGTGGTATCAGTACTTTGTTATTATTCCTACCCAAAAACTGGCAACACTTCTAAACCGGACTGACCAACGCGGGGTAGATAAAGTGGTAAATGGCGCTGGGATAACAACGGTGGTATTGGCGCATCTCACATATGGTTTTGACCGACTGGGTGTTGACGGTCTGGTAAATGGATTGGCCTGGCTGGTTAGTCGGATTGGTCGAGTGACACGTTACGTCCAGAACGGGCGCGTCCAATCCTATATTACGGCTGCTGTGGTTGGGCTATTGCTCATACTTTGGTGGCTGCTATAACACGAGTTCTGGCTCGTTTTTTCAGATATTGTGTGGAGTCCCCACGTTACGTATGCTGCTTTCATTACTTATTTTTCTGCCGCTACTCGGCTCACTTCTGATAACCCTGCTGCCTGACAGTCGGGCAAGCTGGTTCCGGTGGATTGCGCTGGTTGTTACGTTCATCGAAATGTTACTGGCGAGTGCGGCCTATACGTACTTTGATACCACCGTAGCAGGTTATCAATTGCTGGAACAGGCTAACTGGATTACCTTATCACTCGGTCGACTGGGTGTTACGTCTATTGATTACCTGGTTGGTGTCGATGGGATAAGTTTGCCACTGATAGTGTTGTCGGCGGTCGTGATGTTTATTGGCGTAATCTCTTCCTGGAATACTACGTATCGTCAAAAGGCGTATTATGCCCTCTATTTGTTACTGACAGGAACAATTATGGGTTGTTTTGTGGCACTCGATTTTTTCCTGTTTTTCCTGTTTTTCGAGTTCATGCTGCTGCCGATGTATTTTCTCATCGGACTTTGGGGCGGGCCTCGTCGGGAATATGCTTCAATTAAATTTTTCCTCTATACGTTGCTGGGGTCACTGCTGATTTTACTGGTGATGATCGGGCTTTACCTGTCGGTCATGGATCCGGTGAGTACGGCGGTGGCAGCCGGATTGGCAACAGACCCGAGCGCAGTAACCGACGATCTTATCCATACCCTCCAAACCTATCTTCAGAACGGTCGTATCGGCCCCGCGCAAGTTGTTCACACCTTCGATATGCGCTACTTAAGCGACGGAGGCAATTACTTACCTGACACTTTTCTGAATCCGGCTTCGCAACCCATTCTTATGGGCTTACCCGTTCGGTGGCTGGCTTTCTGGGCTGTTTTTATCGGTTTTGCTATAAAATTACCAATTGTTCCCGTACATACCTGGCTGCCCGACGCCCACGTGGAGGCTCCTACACCTGTTTCGGTTGTGCTGGCGGGCGTACTGCTCAAAATTGGAGGCTACGGTTTTCTACGTATCGTCTGGCAGTTTTTCCCGGATGGCGCGACCCATTACGCAGAAGTACTGGCGGGCCTTGGTACGTTGTCGATTGTGTACGGTGGACTCAATGCGCTGGCGCAGGCCGACCTCAAGAAAATGATCGCTTATTCCTCCGTCTCACACATGGGGTTTGTGCTGTTGGGTATTGCGTCGATAACGGCAGAAGGCATCAACGGTGCGGTTTATCAGATGGTGAGCCATGGTATTCTGTCGTCCATGCTTTTCCTGATTGCTGGGGTCGTTTACGACCGTACTCACGACCGACGTATCGATTCCTACCGCGGCCTGATGCAGCCAATGCCCCAGTATACTACGTTGACAACAGTTGCTTTCTTTGGTTCGCTCGGGTTACCCGGTTTCTCGGGTTTTGTGGGTGAGTTATTTACGCTTATGGGCAGCTTTCAATCGGTTTGGTTGCCGGGCTGGTTTACAGTTGTTTCCACAACGGGTATTCTGTTGGCGGCCGCTTATTTTCTCTGGACGCTCCAGCGCATGTTTTTTGGCCCTTATTGGTCGCGGCACGATATTAAAACTTCATTGACTGATCTTACGTCTCGTGAAAAACTATTGCTCATTCCGCTTGGCATAATGGCTCTGGTTCTGGGGATTTTTCCAAATCTGGTCTTTAACGTAACAAGTGCTACGGTGGCGCAATGGTTGGTTAAATTTTCGGTGGAGTAAGGCCTGTTTAATCGGCAAACCTGCTACGTTATCGCTAGGTCAGATTCTCACATAGCTTTAAAATCCAGCCTATTTGCCAACATAAACGCGGTTAGTCCAGTTGTCTTGGTGAGTACAACCCAACGACTTATGGAAACAGACGCGTCAAAAGATCAAACGATTGGTCTTGGTATCATTGGCATGGGCGGATTTGGCTTATTTGCTGCCCAACAATTTTTACAGGTTCCGCACACGAAATTGGTAGCCATAGCCGGCTCGAAACGCGAAGAAGCTATCAAGGCCGCCAAACGCTTTGGAGCCGAACAGTTAGAAAGCCTTGAGGAACTGGTCAACCATCCGGACATTGATCTGATTTACATTGCAACACCTCCATTTTTGCATTACGAGCAGGCCATGATGGCTCTTAACGCCGGAAAGCATGTTATCTGCGAAAAGCCACTGGCAACAAATCCTGAACAAGGGCGTGAAATGATTGAGACAGCCCGGCAAAAGGGCTTGCTGATGGTAACGAACCTGATGCAACGCTATAATCCGATGTTCGCCCGAATCAAGCACCTGATCGATAAAAAGCTATTAGGTGAATTTCTGCACGGCTACTTCGAAAATTATGCGGGTGACGAAGGACTTGGTCCGCAACACTGGTTCTGGGATCGGACTAAAAGCGGAGGTATTTTTATTGAGCATGGCGTTCACTTCTTCGACATGTTCGCGGGCTGGCTTGGCGATGGAACCATTAAAGCCGCTCAGGTTGTGAAACGTCCCGATAGTGCTGATATCGAAGATCAGGTACAGGCCATCGTCGAATATGGTGATGATACTACTGGCCGGAAACTCGTTAATTTTTACCACGGTTTTACCCAAACCGGGCGCATGGATCGGCAGGAAATGCGGTTACTGTTCGAGCGTGGCGACGTAACACTTTTTGAGTGGGTACCAACCCGTATGGTGCTACGTTGCGCTGTCGATGAAGAAACGTCACGTGCCTTAGTGGATTTGTTTCCGGGGGCTCAGTTGAACGTAACGGCCAATATCGGCGGTAAAGATCGCCCGCTACGTGGCCGGCACAAAGAATTTGACGCGTATCAGCAAATCGAACTCCGGTTTGGGTTTGGCGACGAGAAGCAACACATTTACAGCGAGATACTTCGACTCATGTTTCGCGATCAGGTTCAGGCGATTCATTTTCCGGGTACTCATCGGATTATCACTGAACAAAACGGATTGTCATCGCTCGAAACTGCTACGAAAGCTGATACGATGGCGCGTTCGTGAACAACGTAGCATACCATTAACTTTATAAAAAAATTTAAGAATCTTCGTTACGTTTGGTAAATTATCGGACAGCGAGCCTATTTTTTTCCGACCTTTGCGGCTCTACCTTTTCCTCACGTAGCGCATGATATCGGAATCGCCTGCACTCGATGCTCCAGACGGACAATCGTTGAGTACAACACCCACCGGTGGCCCTATTCAATCAGCCATCACCTACGAAAAAATTCCAACCCACATTTACGCCGACGCGAAAGATGCTTCCAGAGCGGTGGCGCAGGAAATTGCTGACCTGATTCGGCAAAAACAAAGCGAAGGAAAGCCCTGCATTCTGGGGTTAGCGACTGGCTCATCGCCGAAAACAGTGTATGCTGAGCTGATTCGGATGCACCGGGAAGAGGGTTTGAGTTTCCACAACGTTGTTACGTTCAATCTGGACGAATATTACCCGATGGAACCCGACTCCATCCAGAGTTACTGGCGGTTCATGCGGGAACAATTATTCGACCACGTTGACATTCCGCAGGGAAATTACCACGTTCCCGATGGTACGTTACGTACCGATAAGGTAGCCGACTTCGCCAAGCAATACGAAGCGGCCATCGAAGCCGCTGGCGGGCTGGATTTCCAGTTGTTGGGTATCGGCGGAAATGGGCACATCGGTTTCAATGAGCCGGGCTCGTTAATCAACTCCCATACCCGCCTGATGATGCTCGACAACTCAACCCGCGCTGCGGCTTCGGGTGATTTTGGGGGATTACCTAAAACTCCCCGCAAAGCCATTACCATGGGCGTAGCGAGTATTCTGGGAGCCCGTCGTGTGGTGCTCCTGGCCTGGGGAGAACGTAAAGCCCCGGTTATTCGTGGCGCCGTAGAAGGGAACGTAACGGAAGTTAATCCGGCATCGTATCTACAAACCCATCCAAATGCGTTGTTTGTGATCGATGAAGCGGCCGCTTCGGAACTCACCCGTATGAAAGCGCCGTGGCTGGTCGATTCGGTGGTTTGGGATAACAAGATGAAGAAGAAAGCCGTTACGTATCTTTCTCTTTCGCTTGGCAAACCCATTCTGAAGCTGACCGACCGCGATTACAACGATAACGGCATGAGCGACCTTCTGGCGCAATACGGGCAGGCTTACGATATTAATATCGACATTTTCAACCAGTTACAGCATACAATTACGGGCTGGCCAGGTGGTAAACCCAACGCCGATGATACCAATCGGCCTGAGCGCGCCCTTCCGGCTCACAAACGCTGCCTTATTTTCAGCCCCCATCCCGATGATGATATCATCTCGATGGGTGGTACGTTTCAGCGCCTACGCGATCAGGGACATGAGGTTCACATTGGTTATCAAACCTCTGGAAACATTGCCGTGGCTGATGACGAAGCGCTACGTTTCGCTGACTACGTAGTGGATTTCAACACGAAATTCGGTATCAAAAGCCCCGAAGCGACGCGCATTTTTAAGGACGCTGCGGTTTTCCTGAGCGAGAAAAAAGATAGTGAAGTCGATTCGGCAGAAGTACGCTACGTTAAGGGCCTTATACGTATGGGTGAAGCCAAAGCGACCTGCCGTTTTGTGGGCATTCCAGTCGAGAACGCGCATTTCATGAATATGCCTTTCTACGAAACCGGTACCGTGGCGAAGAAACCTCTCAGTGAAGCCGATATTAAGATTACGATGGCGCTGATTGAGGAAGTAAAACCGCATCAAATCTACGCAGCCGGTGATCTTGCCGACCCGCACGGTACGCACAAAGTTTGTCTGGACGCTGTGCTGGAAGCCGTTCGCCGGTTAAAACACAAGAATTTCATGAAAGACTGCTGGGTATGGCTCTATCGCGGTGCCTGGGCCGAGTGGGACATTCACGAAATTGAAATGGCCGTACCAATGTCGCCCGATCAGGTGATGAAGAAACGGTTGGGTATTTTCAAACACCAGTCGCAGAAAGATGGCGTCGTGTATCAGGGCACCGACTCGCGGGAGTTCTGGCAGCGCGCCGAAGAACGTAACCGCGCTACTGCTGGCCTGTATAATCGCCTTGGCCTTGCCGAATACGAAGCCATGGAAGCCTTTGTCCGCTGGCGGTTCTGATCATAACTTCCTCCAATAAAATAGCCCGCTACGTAGCGGGCTATTTTATTGGAGTTATTGACCAATTCTCAGTTTACCAGTTCCCCCATATCTAAGTCGTCCTCCGTTTCCATAAATGATTTTCCGACTTTGCCCAGACAATGAGCCTGGAATTAATACGCTATGCTGAATGGTTACGTAATCTTTTATGGTTGGCGCTCGTCCGCACGACCAAACTGTCGAATCAAACCAGTTACCATCTTTTATAGATACTAAACTGTTGGCACCGGTAGAACAGAATTCGATCCAAGAAGGTAAATTATTGTTGTTATCAATATTAATGTTTCTGCCACAGAGTGCCGTGAGTGATGAGGGAATACAGCCAGAGAATTGGTTGTTACTTAACGTGAATTATGGATAATGGAGATTGTAAGTCATTGATATAAAGCGCATAGAGTGCAAAAGTTGTTGAGATTTGTACGGCTAAGTATCATTTCTCCCCTTTTGCCCCTATGCTCCGCGAAGATAAAGCAAACAAGCTCATCGAAATATTCATCACTTGTGATGATTTCTGTAATGCCCTGACTCAGTGGCAAACCCAACACAATTGCCTGCCCACAAGCCGGCCATCAACCCTGAGCGACAGCGAGATGTTAGCCATCACTATTTTCTACCATCACTCAGGAGCCAAATGCTTCCAGTATTACTATGAGCATTGGGTCGAAGCTCAGATGCAGACTTACTTCCCCCATCTGATTAGCTACGAACGGTTTGTGGCCCGCATGCCCCGCCTGCTACCAGGTTTGTTTCTGCTCTTAAAATGGCTCTGCGCCCAGGGACGCCGAACCGGCTTCTACATCGTCGATAGCAAATCGCTGGCCGTTTGCGACAATCACCGTATCCACACTAACAAGGTCTTTGCCGGTATGGCTGCTCGCGGCAAATCGTCAATGGGCTGGTTTTATGGCCTGAAAGCCCATTTAGTCATCAATCAGTATGGGGAGCTAATCAACTTTGTACTCACTCCGGGTAATGTAGCCGACAACAACAAAAGTCTCTTACCAGAACTCTTAGCGGATTTACAAGGGTCCTGTTTCGGAGACCGAGGCTACTTAACGAACCTGTTTGCGGACTTCTACGCACGCGGTTTGCAGCTTATCACTAAACTTCGGCGCCGGATGAAAAATACATTGATACCCTTAAGCGCTAAAGTGAATCTACGCAAACGGGGACTCATTGAGTCGGTCAATGACCTGCTCACCTCGGTCTTTGATACAGAGCATACCCGGCATCGGAGTGCGGTCAATGGCCAGACTAACGTGTTAGGCGGCTTGATTGCCTATTGTTTTTACGATCAAAAGCCTTCCATTGTGGTGCCCATTCAAAAACGCCTTTATCCATAATTCACGTTACTTAAGTGCATTTGAGACAAATTAGGTAACGTACCAAGAAAAGCAGGAATTTGACCGGAGAGTTGATTGTAATACAATAGTAAAGACCACATCTTAGTTAACCCGGCCAGCGTAACTGGAATCTCTCCTGTTAATTGATTGACACTCAGATCAATAGATTCAACATTAGTTAGATTACCAAGGCTTGTCGGAATACTACCTGTTAATTGGTTTCTACTTAAATCAAAACTTCTTACATTAACAAGAATCCCTAGACTAGTCGGAATGCTGCCGGTTAATTGGTTACTTGCTAAAATAAGTATTCTCAGATTGGCTAGTTGACCCAATCCAGAGGGTATTGAACCAGATAGTCGATTATAACCTAAGAATAGATTCTCTAAACTTGTTAGCTCGCCAAGACTAGCAGGAATTGTACCCGATATTCCAGTTGGCGAATCCGGAAACACTCTATTGGCAAAAAGATTAAGCCCTTTTAATTTTGTCAGCGCGTTAATATTTTCAGGTATAGTTCCACTAAAACTATTATACGACAAGTTTATATTTTCTAATTGAGTCAATCCAGTCAGCTTGTCAAGAATACTTCCACTAAATCCGTTGAAGGATAAGTTTAATTCCTGCAGTTTACTGAGAGCGGTAAAGCTACTTGGTATAGTTCCATTAAAGTCGCCATAATTATATGGTAAAATCAGCTTTTTAAGCTCCGTTAAACCGCCAATACTTGATGGGAAAGTACCTTTTAAACTATTACCCCAACGCCAGAATTTGAGGTCATTGACAAGCTTGTTACTCTACCTTCTGTACAAGTTATTCCAAACCATCCGCTGCAAGGATCACAATTCGTTATCCATCCTGTTTTATTCGTCCAGTTGGGGCCGCCCGTTGAGTTGTAAAAATCAACTAAGGACTGATAATCCGGATGCAAGCTGCTACCTACTAAAACTGTATTACTAGCAACGCACGTTCCAGCATCATTAGTTACTGTTACGCTGAAAACACCGCTTACCGTTACGTTCACGGAGCCTGTTGTATTGATTTCATTAAAGCCATTGGGTCCTGCAAATAAGTAGGTAAGGGACTCATTGCAGGAAGATAGAGCTTGTAACGTAGAACTTAAATTTGAGCAGGCTATATCGTTACTGGAAGTAAGCGTAACCGAAGCTACCTGTGCTCGGCACGGTAAAGTCGCAATTAGAATAGAGCCAAGAATGGCGAGTTGAAGAGAAACGATACGTAGATAGTAGCAAATCATACTGATAATGAAATAGATGTGTCATTGGCCAATTCTCAACTTACTTCCAGAATCATAATTGAGTCCCCCACCACTCTTATAAATAATCTTCCGGCTCTGCCCGGACTGGATTGCCGGAAGCGATACATTATGTCTTATTGTTACGTAATCTTTTAGAGTAGGCACCTTTCCACACGACCAAACCGTCGGATCGAACCAACTTCCGGCTTTATTGGATGCCAGGTTGTTTGTTCCATTAAAACAGAATTCACTCCAGGCGGGTAAGTCAAGGTTTTCCTCAAGCTGAACATCTTTGCCACATAGTGAATTGAATGATAATGGAATACAGCCGGAAAGGAAGTTCTTACGAAGCAAAAGTTGATTTAGACTAGGCAGATTACCTAGGCTAGCCGGGAGACTGCCAGATAGTTGATTATAAGATAGATATAAACTACTTAAGTTCACTAAATTACCTAGTTCACTCGGAATCGGCCCCGCTAACAGATTACCCGACAAATTAATGCTTATTAAGTTCGTCAGTTGACCCAGGCCGGGTGGTATAGTCCCTGTTAATCGGTTACCATCCAATGCTAGATATTCCAAACCAGTTAAAGCACTTAGACTAGCTGGTAATGAACCCGTGAATCCAAATACCCCATTTGAGGGGTAAGCAATTACTTTAAGCTTGGTTAATGCACTGATACTTTCTGGTATAGGGCCAGTGAATTTAGAATAGGTCAGAATAATAGTTTCCAGCTGAGTCAAGTTGACCAGCTTATCCATAATAGTCCCGCTTAATCCACTATAGAAAATATGTAATTCCTGTAAATCAGTTAGTTGACTAAAACTTTCTGGAATGGTGCCTGTCAAGTTATTATTGTTATTTAATCTCAGGGATCTAAGTTTGTTTAATTTACCAATGCTCGATGGAAGATTTCCGTTTAAATTATTACTGCCAATAATACCGGAATCTGTAACTAATGATAAACGTGTAACTCTGCCATCCGTACAGGTTATACCGAACCATCCGTTACACGGATCACAATTAGTAAGCCACCCTGTCTTGTCTATCCAGTTAGGACCACCTGTCGAGTTAAAAAAGTCGACCAGGGGTAAATAGTCAGGATGCAGACTGCTGCCTACCAAGACCGTATTACTGGCTATGCATGCACCGGCAGTATTACTTGCCGTTACGCTGGCGACTCCAGTTGTATTGACTAAGCTAAAACTATTCGGTCCACGAAACGAATACGTAACAGTACCAGTACCACTACAGGTAGTTGTTGCGCTCAATGTAGCACTTAACTGCGCACAGGCTAAATCGTTGCTGGACGTAATGAACACTTCCTGCGCTCGCCCCGGCAAAGCAACGATTAATATAAGGCTAACTAATTTGACAAGATAGAGAGGAATGCTACGTAGCTTACAAAAAAAACTACTGATAATTAGATAAATGTGTATCATTCAGTAATGTTAAAAAGAAATAAAGAAAAATTAGTTGACGAACAGTTTACAATAATACCATAAGGACTTTAAATAAGATAATTTTTAAATATGGCCGAATTCCGATAAGATTAAATTGAATATAATATAAAATTTGAATACAATTGCATAATTATACTATAGTTGTATTATAATCAACACATCCATGACTAGACAAAACAAGTTCAAAACACTTCGTCTGTTCGCCTTACATGAATTCATTCAGCTTTATTTTACCAAATCCGACTGGCTTAAGATTGGCTATCTTACCGACAGCATTGAGTTAATCGAAGACCACCCGCGTTTGTTACGTAGTCTGGACTTTAAAGATGATGATTATGAGGGGAATAGCTTACAGGTTTTATCAAAATTGATCAGTGAAAATGCGAGCAATTTGTATGAAATAGAGCGTTTTATCGAAGCAAAAAAACAAACCCAAAACCAACGTCCTGTCAGTATTCCAGAATTTGTTTCAACTGTACAGACACGGCAGCCCGAGCGGGTTATTACGTTCGCCCCTGATGTTTTTCGGATTCCTGATAAATCGCTTGACAGCAACGTACTGTCGGTAATGATGCCGTTTGATGGAAAATTTTCGGGTACGTACACTGCCATACGTAACGTTTGCCGAAGACTAGGCGT
Organism: Spirosoma profusum; assembly: GCF_014699005.1. Lineage (GTDB taxonomy): Bacteria > Bacteroidota > Bacteroidia > Cytophagales > Spirosomataceae > Spirosoma > Spirosoma profusum. The sequence continues at coordinate 20,885 of NZ_JACWZY010000002.1, read as the reverse complement.
GGAGTGTCGACGCGCCGACGACATCTGGGATAATAGCATCCTGATTCAGGACGTATTCGACCTGATTTTCACCTCGAAAGCCGTCATCACCGACTTCACCGACCGCAATCCGAACGTATTTTACGAAACGGGCGTAGCGCATACACTTGGTAAACTAGTTGTTCCAATTACGCAATCGGTGGCCGATATTCCGTTTGATCTACGTCATCACCGAGCGTTAACGTATTTGCCAAATACCGAAGGTTTACTGAAACTGGAGAAGGACTTAGAACGGAAACTAACCAAAGTATTTTCCTAACGTAGCGTGCCTGTTTGAGGCCGTATAAAAAGCAACTTCCCGAAACAGGTATCTGCTCCGGGAAGTCTCAGTAAATTACTACGTCAGATTGTTACGTTACTCCAGTCCAAATGCGGATAACGTAACGAATTCATTGACACGGGTTTGAATTTCTTCCTCTGTCAGGTTCATGATACGTTCGGCACCAAATTTTTCGACGCAGAACGAAGCCATCGCCGAGCCGTAAATAATACCCCGTTTCATGTTATCGAACGAAATATCGTCGGTTTTGACCAGATGACCGATAAAGCCACCGGCAAACGTATCGCCTGCGCCGGTTGGGTCAAATACTTCTTCCAGAGGTAGCGCGGGCGCAAAGAAAATACGTCCCTCGCCGAACAGCAGCGCACCATGTTCGCCTTTTTTAATGATAACTGTTTTCGGACCCATCGACTGAATTTTCGCGGCCGCTTTCACCAGCGAATAATCATGAGTGAGCATTCGGGCTTCTTCATCGTTCAGCACTAATACGTCGACCCGCTTCAGCAAATTCATCAGGTCGGCGTTTGCAATCTCGATCCATAGGTTCATCGTATCGAGCACAATCAGTTTTGGCCGATTGTGTAGCCGGTCGATGACCATACTCTGAATGGCGGGCGCCGTGTTACCCAGCATCAGGTATTGGCAATCCTGATACGAATCAGGAATGGCCGGATTGAAGTTTTCCATTACGTTTAACTGCACCTCCACCGTATCGCGGGTGTTCATATCGTTATGATACTTCCCCGACCAGAAAAACGTCTTCTCCCCTTTCCGAATCTCCAGCCCTTCGGTATTGACGCCGTGCTGTTCCAGATCGTCAATCATCGATTGTGGAAAATCATCGCCCACAACGGCAACCAGGTTATTTTTCTTCGTGAAATACGACGCCGAAAGCGTAATATACGTAGCAGCACCACCGATAATTTTATCAGTTTTGCCAAAAGGGGTTTCCAGCGCGTCGAAGGCAACGGAACCAACGGTCAATAAGCTCATCTTTTTTATTTGTTTCAGGTCTGTTGTTCCAAAAGCTGGAACAATAAACAGTTTTTACTTTTTCTTCCCGATGACCGGGCAGCGTTTAAACGGTTTGGATTGATCGAATAAATAACGGTACGTTACGTGGGTTTTGACAATTTTTGATCCAAGCTGGCTCACAAAACGAACCATAATTGGATTAAAATCGCCGACCCAGTTCATTTCCAGTTCGGTATATTGAAAATCAGGATTGTGGTCAGCTTCGTGCGGCATACGTAGCGCGATGGCTGCTTCCACGCCTTTGCCCTGATGTTCGGGGGCTACGCCAAACACTACACCAAACGCTTTATGATTGGTTTTCAGAAGCATATGCCACAGAAATTTCAATTTTCCAACCAGATTCAGTTTGCCGTTTACGTGCTTAAATACCTGATTCAGCTCGGGTAGGCACACGAAAAAGGCAACGGGTTCGTCGTGGTAATACGCGAAATAGATGATTTTTTCGTCGAGAACGGGTTTCAGCTTCTGCATCAGCAGTTGCGCCTGCTCCGCCGACATTTCTTTCACACCACTGTGTCCGCCCCAGGCTGCATTGTAAATATGCCGGAATTGCTCGGCGGCTGCGGGCAGGTCTTTTTTGTCAATCGTCCGAAAGCTGTATTCTGGATTTTCGTAGATACGTTTTGCCCGGTCTTTCACGGCCTGCGACATCTCCGTCAGTTTTGACCAGGTTGTAGGAATGCCGAACGTAAACTGCTTGAAATAGTCTTTAAAGCCGTAATCTTCAAAAAACGGAACGTAGTACGGCTTCGTGTATGGCATGCAATAGTTCGGCTCCCGGTCGAATCCATCGACCAGCAATCCCCACCACCGGTCGCGGTCGCCGAAGTTGATTGGGCCATCCATCGCTTCCATGCTACGTTGCTGGAGCCAGGTTTTTGCTACGTCGAAAAGTGCGAAAGCTGCCTTTTGATCATTAATACATTCGAAAAAACCGACACCGCCCGTGGGCTGGTCGTTATCCAGATTGGCAATTTCGTAATCAACAAAGGCAGCGATACGTCCAATGGTTTCGTTTTTGTCATTCAGTAGCAGATACCGAATACAGTCGCCATTTTTGAACCGTTTGTTACGTTCCGGATCAAATATTTCCTCTACGTCCGTATCGAGCGGGCGTATCCAGTACGTATCTCCCCGATAGAGACGTACCGGAAACTGAATAAATTCTTTCTGATAGGTGGCGTTGGTGCCTACCTCAACAAGCTGCATTACAGATTGGGCGATGGTCAATGACGAAAACAAAACGCGAATATAGGCAAAAGCATCCGGCCAGTCAGTCAGGCATCTGTTTTCCGCCGAACAATCCTTAACTTCGCAACCGCCTTCTGGCTTCAATTTGTTTATGCATACGGAACTGCACACGTCACGGCTTACGATGCGCCCCGTTCAGCAAACGGATTTTGACATCCTGCAAACCATTCTGACTGACAGGTTTGTCCGGCGTTATTTGTGCGACGATCAGATTCTACCGCCCGAACAGATTCAGGATTTCATTTTGGTTAGCGAGCAAACGTTTGAGGCCGGTGATTATGGTTTGTGGCTGTTGCATGACCAACTGAAAAATATGGTAATTGGATTTGCTGGATTATGGTCTTTTTTTGAAGAAAACCAGCCACAACTGCTCTATGCCCTATTGCCCGCCTTTACGCGCGAAGGCTACGCCACCGAAGCCTCGAAAGCAGTTATTGACTATTGCTTCAATAAGCTCTCCTTCCCATACATCGACGCGAGTTTCGACGAGTCCAACATTGCCTCGCTACGGGTTGCCGAACGCCTGGAAATGACATTTCTGAAAAAGGAGTGGATTGATGGGAGCCCTGTTTTGTTCTATCGAAAAGTAAATTCAGCTGTCGCATGACACAACCGCTTCATTTATATAATACGCTTTCCCGCAAAAAAGAACTGTTTGAACCGCTGAATCCGCCTTACGTAGGCATGTACGTCTGCGGACCAACCGTTTATAACTACGTCCATTTGGGTAATGTCCGCACGTTTCTGACGTTCGATACGCTCTATCGCTATCTGACTTTCATTGGCTACAAAGTTCGCTACGTTCGCAACCTGACCGATGTAGGCCACCTGGTTGGTGATGGCGACGAAGGCGAAGATAAAATCGGGCGAATGGCCAAGCTGGAGAAAGTGGAGCCGATGGAAATCGTGCAACGCTTTACCAACGATTTTCACAACGTAATGGCGCAGTTCAACACCCGGCCTCCGAGTATTGAACCAACCGCTACGGGTCACATGGTCGAACAGATTGAAGCTGTTCAGACGCTACTGGCCAAGGAACTGGCTTATGAATCGAACGGATCGGTTTATTTTGATATTGAGACCTACAATCAACGCGGAGGCAACTATGGCAAACTATCGGGCCGAATTCTGGACGATCTGCTAAACGAAACCCGCGAATTGGACGGCCAGTCGGAAAAACGCAATCCACTCGATTTTGCCATCTGGAAACGGGCTTCACCGGAACACATCATGCGCTGGAATTCGCCCTGGGGTGAAGGTTTTCCTGGCTGGCACTTAGAGTGCTCCTGCATGAGTACCAAATATCTGGGTAAGCAATTCGACATTCACGGTGGTGGGATGGACCTGAAATTCCCCCATCACGAATGCGAAATCGCACAAGGCGATGGTTTGACTGGCCACGATCCAGTACGTTACTGGATGCATTCGAACATGCTGACTGTCAATGGCCAAAAAATGTCGAAATCGTTGGGAAATTCGTTTTTGCCAGCCGAGTTGTTTTCGGGCAATCATCCCCTCCTTGATCAGGCATACAGCCCCATGACGGTACGTTTCTTCATGCTCCAGTCGCACTACCGTAGTACGCTCGATTTCTCGAACGATGCGCTCAAAGCGGCTCAGAAAGGCTATCGACGCCTGGCCAACGGACTACGTATCATCAAAGAAATGACGTATCAGTCCAGCGTGGATTCGCCGAGCGATGGTGAGCCCGACGAAGCTAAACAAAACGATATTCGGCAGGCGGTTCAGCAGTTCTATGAGGCAATGAACGACGACCTGAATACAGCTGTCGGCATTGCTCAGTTATTTACATTGCTGAAATACGTGAATATGCTTTACCTAAACCAACTTCAGGCATCGGCGCTTGGCGAAGAAGCCTTTACGTTGCTGAAAGAGTCGTTCGTTACGTTCATGCAGGACGTACTAGGGCTGTTAGAAGAAGGCACATCAAATCAGCCCGTTCTGGAAGGTTTACTGACGCTTTATCGGGAATACAAAGAGCAGCGTCAATACGACAAGGTTGACCAGATTCGTTCATACTTCAAAGCGCAGGGGCTGGCGATCAAGGACATGAAACACCAGATAGACTGGGCGTATGAAGAGTAAGAGTTAGGCCTTACAATAGGTTGTTTTAGGCAAGAAGTTACGTAGCAAACACTAGTTTGCATTCAAACAAAACATGACCAAATACACTATTTTCCTTTTTGCCCTTGCCCTATCGGTTGGCTCCTGCAAAGAGAAACCAAAAAATACCGACGGCACACAAACAACCGAACAAACCAATGCGGTTTCGGCCCCGGCTTTTAACGCCGACTCGGCCTATGCGTATATTGACCGTCAGGTAAAGTTTGGTCCACGGGTGCCCAACACACCTGCTCATGTACAAACGGGAAATTATCTGGCGGCTAAACTCAAGCAGTTCGGCTGTGAAGTGACCGAGCAGCCGTTCGTTGGTAATACGTGGGACGGGAAGAGACTGAATGCCCGAAATATTATTGGCAGCATTAACCCAAAAGCAACCAGACGTATCGTGCTGGCATCGCACTGGGATTCCCGGCCTTTCGCCGATCACGACCCTGATAAAGCGGATCAGAAGAAACCCGTTACCGCAGCAAATGATGGAGCCAGTGGTGTGGGTGTTTTGCTCGAACTGGCACGTACCATTCAGCAAAGCAGCCAGAAGCCGACGGTGGGTATCGATATTATTTTCTTCGACGCTGAAGACTGGGGTAATGGTGACAAAGCTTCCGGCGATTATGAACAGGCAACCGGTAATCAATTCGATTACATTGGTTTCTGTTTGGGATCTCGCCATTGGGCAAAAAATCCGCATAAACCTGGCTATTCTGCCTATTACGGCATCCTGCTGGATATGGTTGGTGCCAAAGGTGCTACGTTCACAAAAGAAGGAATTTCGATGCAATACGCTCCATCGATTGTTGATAACGTCTGGCAAATGGCCAGTCGGCTGGGTTTTAGCCAGTATTTTGTCGATGCACCGGGTGGTCAGATAACTGACGACCATCTGGCCCCAAACACGATCGCCAAAATTCCGATGATTGACATTATCCATACAAATATTGGCACCGGCGGTTTCTTTCCAGGCTGGCATACAGCCGAAGATGACATGAGCAACATTGACCGGGGAACGCTCAAAGCTGTGGGGCAAACGTTGTTGCAGGTACTTTATAACGAGCAATGAGCGAGCCAAAGAATGAAAGGGTGAAAGAGCGAAAGAGCGCAATGCTCGTTCGGCCTCTGATACTTTTGGTTGCTATTTGCTTTCTTTGGATAAATCTATCTTGTAGTTCGGCCCCCGATACGTTCGGAAAACTCAACCTGAAAAAATGGCGATCTGACCGGGGTGGTTGTAACGGCGTTCGTGCTACGTTGCTGGCCGATTTTAAAGCTGAAAGTCAAAATCTGAAGGGCAAGTCAGCAAACACAATTGGTGAACTGCTCGGTCGGCCGGATGTAAACCAGATTGAAGATCGCAACCAGAAGTTCTACGTTTACTTTCTAGAGAAAGGCCCTCAGTGCGACAAACCCGGCGCTAAATCTCAAAGTCGCTCCGTTGCGATACGTATGAGCGCGATTGGTTTAGCGACGGAAATAACGTATCAGAACGGAATTCCGTAATGCGGCTGGAAAGCCATAGTATGTAGAAACTGCGGCTTTCCAGCCGCATTACGCATGCGCTACACGTAAAACTTCTTCCGCTCAATCATTTCTTCCACTACGTCGGGGACCATATAACGTATTGACCGATTAGCACGGATGCTATCGCGGATGAACGTAGCAGAAATATCGAGCAAGGGCGCTTCGACCAGGCGGACGTTAGGATGGGTTTTGAACGGGCTTTCTTTGCTTTTAGGGCGAGGGTAAACGTAGAGGCCGTAAAATTCCAGGATCTTATCGTAATTCTTCCAGTTGGCAAACTGCTCCAGATTGTCTTCGCCCATGATCAGCCGGAAGGTATGCTGGGGATACTTTTCACTCAGCCGCACCAACGTATCGATGGTATAGCTCGGTTTCGGCATCGAAAACTCAATATTCGTGGCTTTCAGGCGGCTGTTATCAGCAATGGCTCGTTCGACCATGTCGAGTCGGTCGAATTCGTGCAGCAGGCTTTTCGTTTTCTTAAACGGGTTTTGGGGCGACACGACAAACCATACCTGTTGCAGGTCGGTAGTCGTAGCCATTGTGTTGGCAATAATCAGGTGCCCCACGTGGATAGGATTGAAGGAACCGAAGAATAAGCCAATATTCATTATTGCGTTTTAATGTTATAGGTCGCGCTGCCGTTGGCCGCTGGGACTAACGCGTTCTGAACTTCTAAATTACCGTTCCTTTTGCGGGGGTTTTGTTTTCGTTTACGAAATCATCGACCAGTTTTTGAGCTTTCTGTAAAGACGTATCGAGATCGTCGTTCATCAGGATCACATCGAATTGGTCCTGAAAACTCATTTCAAAGTGAACTTTAAACAACCGTCGTGACAGGCTTTCTTCGGTTTCAGAACCACGCCCAATCAGGCGCTGACGTAACGTTTCCTCGTCGGGAACTTTCACAAACACGGCTAATGCCTTATCGCCGTAAAAATTCTTCAGCTTCAGGCCACCCTGAACGTCTACATCGAACAGTACGTGTTTACCGCTATCCCAAACGCGCTGAATTTCAGCCTTAAGTGTTCCGTAAAAAGCACCGGTATAGACTTCCTCCCACTCAACAAATTCGTTCTTGTCGATCCTATTTTTGAATTCTTCGGGTGTCAGAAAATAATAATCTTTTCCGTTTTCTTCACTACGCCCCCGCCGGTCGCGGGTGCAGGCCGAAATGGAAAAGCCGAGATTGGTGTTCTCGGCCAGCAGATGCTTAACGATGGTGGTTTTACCCGACCCAGAAGGGGCTGAAAAAATAATAAGTTTGCCGTCCAAGTTATGATTGGTTTGTTCGTCGTAATAAGCTGACAACTAACGTAATCAACTACAACTTTTTAAAATTAATTGGGGTAATTAAGGCCGCTTCCTGAAGCATTCCTTAATTACCCCAATCGGAGAAATTCCTATTAACTAAAACTCAGAATACGAGATTTAATCGTTGCCACCAGCTGCTCAGGGCAGCACCGTTTTTCAATTCGTTTAGTCAGTAACTCTTTCACTTCTTTTTCGAGATGATACATCTCGATACATGGTTTACAGGACTCCAGATTTGCTTTCACCCGAGCAAGCTCCTGTTCAGTAGCTTCTCCATCCAGAATCAATTGAATCATCTTCAAGCAGTCTGCACTGTGACTGCAATGCTCTTTCATCTCAGGCCTGGCACTGGATGAAGATGACGTTGGCAACGAGGTTTGCATTGGAAAAATTTAATTTATTCCAAGAATAATAATACCATTAAGTTATGTGCAGAACCAAAAAAGACTTAGAAAAAGTTCGGTTTATTCTTCATTTTCTTCTTTATATCCCATCGAAGATGCATAATCACGCAATTTTTCTTTCAATAGATTACGTGCGCGGTGTAATCGGGAACGTACTGTACCGATTGGAATATCCAGAATTTTTGCCATTTCCTCATACGTAAATCCTTCAATGTCGCAAAGGATAATAACGGTCCGGAAATCGACTGGTAGTGAGTTCAAAGCATTTGCTACTTCATCTCCGATTAAATCCGAAACGGATTCGGCCCGCAGATCAACCGTATGCTCTGATTCAGCGTCTTCCGAGTTATAGGTCGTCTCTACGTCCTGGTAATCGACTTTAGCTGGTTCTTTGCTTTTCTTACGGTAATCGTTGATAAAGCTGTTCTTCAGAATCCGAAACAGCCATGCTTTTGCGTTAGTTCCTTGCTCAAAGGACGAAATGAACCTAAACGCTTTTAAATACGTATCTTGAACGAGGTCGTTGGCATCATCCTCGTCCATCGTTAAGCGAAAAGCGAAATTATACATGGAGTCGATGTGGGGCATAAACTCCTTGTTGAATACCTGATATTTCTGCTCTTCCGTATACCGGCGGGCAGGGGTATCTTCCGAAGGCTGTTCTATAGAATCGCCCTCGGGTAAGAATTGGTCCGGTTCGGCCGGTCCGCCGGTGCGGTCCCGGTCGTCGCGAGTTGGCGTGTCTGACATAACTGCTGGAATAGTCGCCATAAAAGTAAGAGTTAATTGCCGTTTCCTGATGGCAATCCTCAACGAATTCGATAATTACCCGAACCAAACCGCTGAGTTTTATAAAACTCTAAGCAAAAATTAATCCTTTGTGTAAAAAGAAGGTTTAAAATCGTTTATTCTGACGATTTGGCAGTGAGCATGTTAGCCTATAACTAGAAAGCCGGTCAGGTGCTCCTGCAATTAGAAGCACCTGACCGGCAAATTTTAGCTAATGGCCCGTCTAAACGACTGCCTGTTTGAAATATCGGCTTAACCAGGAGTTGGCCGCTCGAATCCGCCAATTTGTCAAAAATTCGGCCTTCGTTTTTACTAACGTATTGAATACGAACGTATCAGGCGTCAATTGTCCATCAACAACGGCGTTTTTTATAGCTGGCAAGGAAATTGTAACGACAGATTCATCTGTCAATTGGACAGCCGCCGACCGATCAAAGAAATCGACGCCAAGTTGTTGCCCTACGTTACGTAGCGTTCGAACGGAATCATCAATGGAGCAGCCACTAGGTAAACTATATTCCTCATCGAGGCCAATCACAACAAACCGATTTTCGCTCACATTTACTGATGCCAGTAATGGCTGACCGTGAGCTGCCCATTGGCTTAACGCCGGTTTTAGCAACTCCTCAACCGTTTTCACTTCAGTGTCTGCCAGCGGTCTGTCAGCCTGATACACCCAAATCCGGGCATTATCCGACAATTTGTCAAAATCAACGTACATAGATTTAATGAAAAATGGATAATGAACAATGAACAATGCGTTAGATGAAATTATTCATTCTTCATTATCCATTTTTCACTATTCTCACAACCCCTCTGCCTGCGCGATGAGTTCCGATATGTCGAAAACCCGAACACTATCTTCTTTATTCTTGTTTTTAACGCCGTCTGACATCATGGTCATGCAAAACGGACAGGCCACAGCAATGGTATCAGCGCCGGTACCAAGCGCTTCTTCAACTCTTTCTACGTTCACGTCTTTTTTACCGGGTTCTGGCTCTTTAAAATATTGACCGCCCCCGGCTCCACAGCAAAGTCCATTGGCTTTGCTACGTTTCATTTCAACTAAATCTGCGTCCAAAGCGGCTAATACGTCGCGTGGGGCTTCGTAAACCTTATTCGCCCGACCTAGATAGCACGAATCATGAAACGTAATACGTCGCCCTTTGAAAGGCTGACCGTCTTTTACTTTGATACGTCCCTGATTGATTAACTCCTGCAAGAATTGAGAGTGGTGTACTACGTCGTAATTGCCGCCCAGCTCGGGATATTCGTTTTTTAACGTATTGAAACAGTGTGGGCAAGCCGTCACAATTTTCTTTACGTTGTAACCATTTAGTACCTGAATATTTGACACGGCCTGCATTTGAAACAGGAATTCATTTCCCGCTCTACGTGCTGGATCGCCCGTACAAGCTTCTTCCTGCCCTAGTACAGCAAACTTGATACCTACATGATTCAGAATTCGGACGAAAGCTATTGTTACGCGTTTGTACCGATCATCGAACGAACCCGCGCAGCCGACCCAGAATAAAATTTCCGGTTCTTCACCTGCGGCAGTCATATCGGCCATTGTCGGCACTTTATAATTAGTTTCTGTTGTCATTTTGAAAAGTTGTAAGGTTGTAGAGTTTGTGAACATGTCAGCCAACTTTACAATTCTATTGATTAACTTGTTCGGCCCAGTTAAACCGGTCGCTGGGGGAGAATTTCCAGGGAGCCATGTTATTTTCGATATTACTGAACATTGCGTTCCAGGACGCTGGTGCCTGCGATTCCTCCATAACCCTATAGCGACGTAGCTGAAGAATAATATCTAACGGGTTGATGTTGATCGGGCAGGCGTTTATGCAGGCCTGACACGTAGTACAGGCGTTTAGTTCTTCGGCTGTTATATAATCGTTCAATAGTGATTTACTGTCCTTATAGTCAAATCCGTTGACTTTCCAGCCCTGCTGAATTTCTTCAAGCCGGTCACGGGTGTCCATCATGATTTTGCGGGGCGATAATTTTTTCCCAGTAATATTGGCCGGACAAGCTGCCGTACAGCGACCACACTCCGTACAGCTATAAGCGTTCATCAGATTAATCCATTTCAGGTCCTGTACGTCTTTCGCGCCAAATCTGCCAACTTCAGCGGGCGAATCCACGCCGGGTTGCAGGCCATTGTCATTCGTCTGAGAACCGTCGGCAGCAGTAGTGGTCGGTAATCCCAGAGCCAATTGAACTTCCTTCGTGATTTCGGGCATGTTCTGCATTTCTCCCTTCGGCTGAAGGTCGGAGAAATACACGTTCGGGAAGCCGAGCGCAATGTGCAGGTGTTTTGAATACGTTACGTAGACTGCAAAAGCCATAATTCCCAGAATGTGCGCCCACCAGGCGATACGTTCATAGGCAATCAGTCCTATATCGCTAAATCCGGCAAACAATGGTTTGAGAAATTGGCTAATAACGAAATCTGGAACAATACCCTGCAAATGGACGTAGTGACCGACACCTCGATCACGTAGCACGCTGTCAGAAGCATTCCATGTCAGAAACGCAATCATCAACAGAATTTCAGCGATCAGAATAATGGCTGCGTCCGTTCGGGGCCAGCGTGTCATTTCGCGGTGGCGTTCCGGTTGAAAACGGCTCACTTTAGCCACAAACCGACGACATAAAAACACCACGCAAACCGCAAGAACACCAAATGCTAAAATCTCGAACGTATTGATCAGGAATGGATAAATAGACGTAATATAAGGCGCAAACAACCGATGCGTTCCTAATACACCATCCAGAATAATCTCAAGAATTTCAAGGTTGATGATGAGAAAGCCTGCGTAGATAACGAAGTGCATTAAACCCACCAGCCAATTCGTGAACATCTTTTTCTGACCAAATGCCACCAACAACATCGTTTTCAGGCGTTCATTAGCATGGTCGAAACGGTTTTCAGGCCGTCCCAATTTAATCGCACGACTGATTAATTGAACCCGTTTGGTTATGTACCAGGCGGTAACAGCCAGTGCAGCAATAAAAAAAAATTGTTGTACTATCTCCATTTAAGTATGGCTTTGTGTGTCTGACAATCAATGTTATATATGGACAGCTAAACTTTATTTTCAAAATTTTCTAATCAACGTATTGCAAAAGGAGAGAGAATCAGTACTTTTGCACCCACGTTTTTAACGGTTCGCCGTTGCGGTGATGTAGCTCAGTTGGTAGAGCAAAGGACTGAAAATCCTTGTGTCGGCGGTTCGATTCCGTCCATCACCACCTCAAAATCAGGCAGTTACGACTCAATGTTGTAGCTGCCTTTTTCTTTACTACAACAATACTACAACATTTTCGTGTAGCCCCTCTTCACAACCCATTGAGTAATCACGGGTAATACTAAATACCCCCCTTTAATTTCATTCGGGACGCGCTGTTCGTTATAAAAGCCGAATAGCATTGAAAGTGCATCCTTTGTCATTTCTCGTGTAATCTGTTGCGAATATAATCATTTCATTATAAATGTTATGCACGCATACTAATTTTTAAATCAGTCAGAGAACCCGTTTCTTTCCACGCTGTCGATGACGTTCTCGAATTTCTTTCTGCTCTTGCATCAGTTTTATGATTTCGTTTTCGTCATCGGTTGTTTCTTGTTTGATCATTGTCTCGTTCTCAAAGAAGTGTCGAGCGGTTGTCTGCTGGCGTTGGATGCTTGCTTCTTCTGTTGTGGGCTGCGTCTGCTCAACCAATTCATCTTCCGACTGCATAAATTCTTTTAAAGTGTCCTGATGACGTTTCTTCTCAGGATTTACGCTTGGTTGGCTTGCGTCCTCTCTGCTGATCGCAAATTGCTCCGCTACCCTTTGTTGCCTCTGTCGGCTCTCGTCGCTCTGTGGCTCTGTGCTAATCTCTTGTTTTACCTCAGTGTCGTTTTCAACTGATTTTAGTTCGTTTTTATCAGCCGTATTCTCTGCGACTTTGCCAGTTAACTCATCCGCATTATTAAAGTAATCTCCTGCCCGTTTCTTTTTCTTTTCAATGTCGCTACTTTGCTTGGCCTCTTCCGTCATCGTTTGACCTGACGCTATAAAGCTTTCCGCCAGATCTTTCATTCTCTTCTGGCTCTGTGCCTCTGCGCTCTCTAGTGTCAATTCCTGTTTGTTGTCCCAGAAGGCGCCAGCCGTTCGTTTCGCCTTTTCCTGATCGTGTCCAGCTTGACTAGCTTCACTGCCCCCTTCCTGCTTCTGCCGCATCAATTCGATGGCTTCTTTTTCAGGGATCAGCTTTTCATGGCGCAAACGCTGGCGAACGTCTTTAATCCGTATTCCTTTGAGTTGGCGCACGAGGTCAAATGACCGCCCATTCTCGTCCACCACCATGAAGGGATGACGCGGCACACCTTCGGCTAATAAATAGCCATTGTCATGCACGGCCTTCACAAACTCTTTGCCGGTTTCGGTCTGGTGCCAAAGACTTGTGAGGGCTTCTTTTAGTTCGGGACGGTGCTGGTTGCGGTGGGGCGTAGGCGTATGTTCAAACACCCGCTCCATCTCCTTACGAGCGCGATCCTGCGCCAACCGGCTGAAACTATCCGAAATCACTCTGCCCCGTTTATGGTCGTAGCGTTCCCAGACCACATGCGCGTGTGTCCGACCCTTTTTGGTGTGGAGCACAATCACGCGCCGTTGCTCCTGCAACCCCAACTCATTGCCGAGAATATCAGCCGCTTTCAGCCAGTCTTTCTCTGACATGTTACGGTCTTCGCTGTATGCCGGATTGATCTGGGCGTGGTACAGCCCCTTTTGGCTTTTAGTCAGTTCGGAGGTCAGCGACATGCTTTGCAAGGTCTGATGCAGATAATCAGCCTTAGCATTCATCCGGCCCGCAACGTCCACAATTTGGACACGTTCATTGGCCTCACCCGATGTGAGGTAATGCGCTAATTGCTTGCCATTGCCCCGTGTGCCTCCTCGGATGACCATTAACTGAGGAGTTTAAGAACCTGTGATGTCAGTGCGTCCAAACCTTGCATGGCCTGGTTGATATCGTCAGGTTCAATACCGGCCAGTTGCCCCGTCTCGTCGCGGCTGTTGAGGGCACGGGCAATCTGATTGACGTTGTTGCCGATCCTGCCAAGCTCGGCCATGACATTGAGCAGCAACTCACGTTCCGGTGTCGGCACACGGCGCAACGGTTGCGTTGCCGCCATCGTCCGCAGACGCATGAAGTCGCTAGGCGTGTAGCCAGCGTCGGCTGCCATCTGCCAGATACTTAGTTTCTCGGCTGATGTGACTCGAACGCGAATGGTGAAATCGCGTTTGTCTGCACCGTCCTTTTGAGGTCGTGCCATACGCTGTAGCGTTTAGAAGGAGGGTTAAGGGAGGGCGTTGCCCCGCCCTTACAAGAACGGTTTGACAGATACAATTACGGAGTTTTTGTAGCTACAAACCACGTCTTGCACCACTACCCGCGAAGATAAGGAAACCACGGGTTTTCAAGCGGACTTCTCTTTTCTTTTTTCAGGCGACCTTGTTTTAGATATGGGGAATTTACCCACTCAAATACGGGGATTTCCCCGTTGCCCCTAACGTTTGTTTTCCCTTTTTTGGGCTACGTTTCTACCCACTTTAACTTACTCTTTAATGAATCCCGCCGAACAACAAACGGTAGGCGCACCACAACCCGAAACGAACGGGTTTGGTGTCATGTCGGCCGAAATTGAAGAGCTTTTTCGTGTCAGACCGAACCCTTTGTTGCAAAACAGAATTATCCTGTTTCTGGTCGGTCTCATTCTAACACCAATCACATTGGCAGGGGCATTGTTCGGCTACACGCAAGCGTATCTGCGCTTTGTAAAGCCGTTAGCCGAATATCCGCTTCTCCATCCGTTACGGCCTATCGTCAAGTTTGCCATGTTTGCTTGGGCGATTCTGGCATGGTTCGTTCTGTTTGGCTTGTTATTCGTTCTCAAGACGGTTGCGGCATTCATGGGAATGCAGGGTTACGCCTTTCTCGTTTTCATTAGCTTCAATCTACTTTTCTCGCTTGTCGTCTTTTTTATTTTCCGGCGTTGGCAAATCGGCATCAACAATACACTGATTGAGAGCAACAAATTTGGCTCGGCGCGATTTGCCAGACCTGACGAATTGAATCCCTACCGGCAAGGGCCAGGTCTGTATATCGGTGGCGGCTTCGTCTTCAAAGATAAAGGCCATGTGCTGACCGTCGCTGGTACGCGGGGCGGCAAAGGCACGAATTTAATTATCCCGAATCTGCTAGGCCTTGGTGGTTATACCGGCTCTTGGGTCGTTATTGACCCGAAAGGTGAGAATGCCGCGATCACGGCACGGTATCAGCGCGAGAGTGGCCGACAGGTCGTTATTCTCAATCCGTGGGGATTGCTCGAAGACCATATTGGCGAAGCAGAAAGCTATAACCCGCTCGATATTCTAGCCGATACCAGCAGCATCCACCTCGTCGATGACGCGCACATGATCGCGGAAATGCTAGTGCCCGTCGAGCGCGACGACAAAAATAGGTTCTTTACGGATACAGCCCGTTCGATTGTGACGGGCCTCATCATGCAGATCGTCACCACGCAGGAAGGTGATGATCGAACACTAAAAACACTTTGGCGATGGGCGCGACTGGCCGGTGATGATTGGGATGAATTGGTCGCCCGTATGCGGCTCAATAACGACCCAGTTAATGGCGAAATCATCCGCAACTCCGGCAATGAAATCGTCAAACTGATGGAAGCCGGAGAGGAAACGTTTGGTAGTATAATTTCATCGGTATTGCAGGCAACGGATTTTCTGAAAAGCCCTTCGCTGCAAAAAGCCCTTCGCTCCGGCTATGACCCAGCCACCTTATCGGATGGTGATACGGCACTCTATATCATCATCCCCGCCGACAAATTGCAAAGCCATGCACGATGGCTGCGGCTCATGGCAACGACGACCTTACGGGCCGTTGTCAGAAATCCAAATAAGCGTGTTACTTTTTTACTAGATGAATTTGCAGCTTTGGGATATTTGCCTGAAATTGAGACGGCTTTGAGTACCTACGCAGGGTTTGAAATCACCGTCTGGCCAATCTTGCAATCGCTTATTCAGCTTCAAGGACAGTATGGCGAGAATTGGGAAACTTTTACGGCGAATACCGCAATCCGACAATTCTTTACGATCAACGACAATTTTACTGGGAATTATGTGAGTGCCGCCATTGGTCAAACCTCCCATGTGGTTACTTCCCGAAACTGGTTTGGTGTGCAGGATGCGAATGCCAATCAGCGGCCACTTGTAACACCTGATGAAGTAAGACGTGGATCAGCAGACAATATCTTCGCATTTTTTGGTGGTAATCCACCAACAATATTTGCCAAAAAGCCTTATCATCAGATGTCTGAACTAATTAATAGAGAAGATAAAAATCCTTATCACGGTGGATAAAGGTATAATTAAACTAACGGCTTACCTCTTCCAAGCTTGTTGCAATATATTTAGCAATAGTTCAGTATAACTCCATCCTATTTTCTTTGCAGCTAACGCCGAAAGACTTTCTTGGTTTTCTCTTCCTGGTCTGCCAGAGCCAGTCATATTAGGTTTCATGTTGAGATCAAATAAAAAATAATCGCCATTTACATCCTGACGGCAATCGATTCGAATAGGAGCCCTAGCTTCAACTAATTTAGCAGCTTTTGTGCATTGAAACATCAAATTTTCAATAACGGAATCTTCAATTTCCTCATCAGTCAATACTTGACTATTTTTTATAACAGCAACTGTGCCGTTATATGGTGCTACACCATTCTTATGGCTAAATCGCTTTACTGGCGGCAAACACCAATAATCAGAATAGTATTGATCTTTGCTTTTAAATGAATAGTTTCCTGGAGGCATAACAGTTATCGTTAGTTCCTGTCCAGGTAAATAATGTTCTAGTATTACAGCATCACCAAACTCGGAAGAAGGTAACTTGAAAGATAATATACGATTTAGCTCTTGCTCGTTATGCACCATAGTAACGCCAATACTGCCTCTCCCACGTATAGGTTTCACTACGAAAGGGAAGGAAAAATTTTGGTTAAAATGATCTCTTATTGTTTGAACTTGGAATTTATCTGAACGATTGATAATGTATTCATGCGGAATGGGTAGACCATGACTTTTCAAGAGTTGATTTGTCTGCCATTTATCATCATATTTTTCAACACAAACTGGATCTTGTCCTATTACCCAACCTCCTTGATTAAGATACTTCTCAATTGGATGAGAACTATATAACACAGTGTTTAACCAAAGTACATTAGCACCCTTGGATAAAGCGATGCAGATACCCTCTTCAGTATCTGCGAATACCCACTGAGTCTGAATTTTAGAATTAGGCTCAACTACTGGAGTGACAATTTTAATATTAGCATTATTTAATGCAAAAGCAATATCAGCACCACTATCAGCATAACCTTCTGGCTTCATAGGTTTAGGAATTCCATCTATCAAAGGCGGAAGGTTGACCTGATAAAGTACCCCTACAGTCATTTCAGAAGCTAACATGCGGACCATAACTAACTTATACCGCAAAATTAAATATAGAATCCACAATTGTTCAATTACTGCCATCAATTCAGCATGTATTTGAACCGATTTTTATAGTTATAAAAGGACATTTACATTAAAGGGCTCTACTAAACATTCTGCAATATCTCGTCTACTTAATACGCGCAGTAGCCATCTTTTTTCAACACTGAAATCTGTCTCAAATGCATCTCTTCCATGAACACATCGTAGATTGTTCATTATGATCATATCACCTGATTGAAGAACGACCCTTTGAGAATTTTCATTTAGAATATCAACAAAGCTACTTAATAACGAACTAATTTGTTTATTGTCAATTTGTGGTAATCTAGCGGTATTCAATCGTATATTAGGCTTAGACTTCTGTCCAAAAAGAATAGCTCTCTTAACTTCATAGTTATAATTTTGTGCCGAACCAGCATTTGCCTGATTAATAAACAATTTTTCAAAGAGTGAAGAGTAATCTTTATCTGTAAAAATATTATCTGATAGGATCGAAACTAGTGTAGCAGCTTTCTCATTATTGCGAATACAAAACAAGCCAATAAAATCTGGAGGAAAATTATGATATGCGTCTTCAGTATGCAAATTGAATCGCTTAGCAACGCCAGCCGTAGAGTTGTCAATATTTTTAAACTCTTCCACTGGTAAAACGTCATTAATTATCCTGCCATTATGTTGAACCTCGTAAGCAATAGGAAAGCCTGTGGCAGACATCAATAAAAGTGGAATAATTTCAAAAATATAATCTATATTTCTCCTTATTCTTACCTTGTTCGGAGTTTCAATATCAATTAAAGAGTTGTCTACCAATTGACGAAATATAATAGCGTCATATTCTCCGGTTCTAGAAAGCCTATAAAGTTCTTCGCGTATTTTTAATTCTAGTTGAGCTTCTACTATTAGAGAGTTAGAAAAAATAGTTTTGTCTGAATGATCAGAAGTATGTGTGAAAATTTCTTTCGCTAACTCCCATATAGAGTGCCTTTCTGTCGAACTTACAATATATTCTTTAATCATATGCCTTTATAATTTGCTTCAAGTGTGAATAAATCAATTGAGAACATTGGAGATTAGCTTCGTGCTGAATATTTTGAGGTAATGGAGATAATCCTTCAACTATTTCAGGCGAAATACCAAATATAGCACATGTTAATCCAATAAAATCAGCATAATTCTGATGAAAACGGTCACCTATCAATTTAGATAAATTAGCCAACGAAATCAAACTTTCATCTGTCTGCTTGAGTATCTCTGAAACTTTCATGAATTTCCAGAGCTCTGCAACTAAGTTTTTACCTCCTCTTCCAACTCCACCTATCGATACATCAACTGTATTAATTCCGTGGTTTATAAAAGCCAATGCATTAGCGTTGCCAAAACCTAAAACATCATGCCCATGAAAGCCTAACCCTATTCCAAGCTCACGAGCTAAATTTAAAGCTGGTCTAAATTCTTCAATTTGTTTTGGAAGTAAGCTAGATGTTGTGTCAGCGAAAGAAATTGATGTAACACCTTGTCTTTTAGATTCTTCCACTATTGACAATAGAGAGCTATTAGTATGTCTAGAAACGGAAGTAACATTTAATCCGACATTAATATTCTCGTTTACTGCTTGCTGAATGATATTCCAGCTTGAAGAAGCATTCGCGGGATTGTATGCTACTCTTAACAGACTTAATCCTGATTTTTTGTAATCTTTAAGAGCAACTGATGACTTTACTCGCCATGGATTAATAATAGCTATAGCTTCCAAATTAGGTATATCTTCAATTAGCTCAGCAATAAAGTCACTAGGTATGTCAGCGCTAATACCTTTGTACCAGCCACTTTTAGAGTTAACCCCCCCTAAATATCCTATCTCTACTTTTCTTGTGCCAGATTTTACACATTCCGATACGAAAGTTTTAATAAAATCTCTACTCCAATCGAATTCTACTGCAAATCCTCCATCACGTAAAGTTACGTCCAACAGATTTACAGAAGTCCAATTTGGCAACTTCCCGCTTTCTAAGGCCTTTGCTACTGCTTCATTAAATGCATCAGGTAGATTAATCATAGTTTTTACTTGTTTAAAACCAATTAAATTAGTTACATTATCTGTACATGTCAATGTTTATCGGTGCAGAATTCTTCTCAATCAATTTAAATTGTCTGAAATAAAAATCAAACAATTCTGGATAATCCGATTTTAAAATGAAGAAATTTGTGTTTCTATTCAAAGACTCAAAATGAGCAAAAATTCTAATATACATTCGAGCATTATTGCCATTAGGTTGAAATATATATAACCCAAATGAAGGAGCAATATCACATGTTTTTACATATAGTTTTCCTGAAGTTCCTGATTGAACTTTTGCATTGTGAAGTTCTTTTAAAGTGTTCTCTATACGGTTTTTGTAATAGCTCTTCCCAAATTCGGCTAGGCTTCTTGAGGCTGCCATTGCTGTAGCGGGTGAACTTTCCGCTGGATTCATAACTATTACATTTAAACAGCCCCCCTTTTTTAAAAATTTTTCACAGGCTTCATCGTGACTGCCGATAGTCTTATAGCCAGTATTGGCAAGAATATAAACTTCCAAAGAAGATTCTAGTTCCTCTTTTAGTGGAATAGTACTTATAAAAAGAGATTGGGAATTAGACTTATGTTTTAAAAGTGCGTCTAAATCTATTCTAAATTTATTAAGATACTTTATCCTTGTAATAAAGTCTGAGATTACCATCGTGGAAAGTAGCCCAAAAATAAGCCCAAGAGCGTCAGGTACAGGAGGGGGAGCTGGCTGTGACTTCGTAAAAAATATTGTACCAACAATTATTGCTGTAATTGTAAGAAAGTTTTCTAAAACAAATGAAGCAATACTTTTAATCTTTTCCATATAATTTGTACATATAATGGGTAAATGGCCTTGGTAATAAAAATTTCTTTTATTGGCAAGATAAAAATTTTACAATAAAGTGTAAGACTCTGATTATAAAATTATAGGATATTTTTAATTCATAGTTCAAACTAGGGAAGATGTCTGACGAAATTTCTTTAATGGTCTGACTGCTAACACATTGCCCTTTTCAATCGGGAATGTAGGGTCTGATTTACAGGAATAGCTGCTATTATTGATCCGTGAGTTAATTTGTAAAGAAGGCAACTTCTTTTTTATGGAAGAAAACTTGAATCAGCCTTCGATCCCTCTCCAATAAACTAACCTGCGCTAAAACCGCCGAGGTAAGATCGGCCAGTGAAAGATACACTTGGTTTTTCAGTCGCTGTTTGATGTGATTCCATACTAGCTCGGTCGGGTTTAGCTCGGGACTGTAAGGCGGCAAACGTTCTAAATGAACTCGTCCAGGCCGTTCTTTTAAAAACGCTTTAACGGCTTCTCCCCTGTGAATCGAAGCCCCATCCCAGATCACTAGCAAATCGCGCTTGCGGTAGCGACTACATAGCTTGCCCAAAAACCAAACTATATCGTCTCCACTGAAGGAATGGTCCTGGCCTGCCACATAAATGCGACCATTGGGAGCAATAGCCGCAATCAAGCTCAGATGATCCCGACC
>NZ_JACWZY010000029.1 GCF_014699005.1 Spirosoma profusum | reverse complement strand
TTACTTATCATCTGGGATGGCGCTTCGCTTCACCGTGGAGAAGCCGTTAAAGCGTTCTTGACAGAGCACCCTGGTCGAGTTCATTTAGAACGTTTGCCCGCCTATAGTCCCGAGCTAAAGCCGACCGAGTTGTGTGGAATCAGCTCAAACAGCGATTGAAAAACCGGGTATTTCTATCCTTAAACGATCTGACCTTGGCCGTCTTGGAGCAGGTTAGTTTATTGGAGACGAATCGAAAACTAGTTCAGGTCTTCTTCCATCAGAAGGAGGTCGCCTTCTTTACGGATTAATTCACGCATCAATAAAGAGAATTCATAGGAAACAATTCCTACAGATTCCAACCCATAGCAAATAAAAAGCCCCCGAATCAATATGATCCGAGGGCTTTTTATTTGGCTATATACAAACGTCAATAATCCCCTGGATGGCTGGTATTCCAGCAACCACTAAACTTCTCGGAGATTATATATGACGAATTAAGAATCATATCCAGTTTGCACCAAATTAACCGGTAAACTCAAAGGAACCAATAAGTAGTTACGATACAGGAAAATTTTCTTGTTTTTACTACGGGTTCCAATCAACAGAGTATTACGTAAGCTTTGTCAGGAGGGATACTCAATTGTTGCTCCGGTTTCACGGAAGCTTTTAGGTTCGCGGATTCGTTTCCAGCCTTCCTGTATAAAACCAATTCCGTAGCCAATCAACTGAACAAAAGCGGCTATTATGCTCAGTAGGCCAACGTAGAGACTTTTTTCTTTACGGGTCGCATCCAGGAGAATCAATACTGAAAATAGTATTAAAATGCCAATTCCCAGGCTAAACAATAT
Source organism: Spirosoma profusum (assembly GCF_014699005.1). Lineage (GTDB taxonomy): Bacteria > Bacteroidota > Bacteroidia > Cytophagales > Spirosomataceae > Spirosoma > Spirosoma profusum. Next base: position 117,068 of record NZ_JACWZY010000029.1, on the reverse strand, counting down.
GGGATGAATTAGCGCCATTATTGGTACCGAAAAAACAAAGAGCGTAAAGAGAGCTGGAAAGGTATGAACCAGCTTTAACTCAGAAGGGTAGTAGCGTGAGATGTTGATGCGGGCCCGGCCAAAGAAACGTAGTTGCCGAAAGAATTGCCCGAAATTCGTCCGGCGTTTGTGGTAAATAAAGGCATCGGGAATGAGCCCTGTTCGGAAGCCGTTTTCGATGATACGTATCGCGAACTCAATATCTTCGCCCATGCGGCTGAGTTTGTACCCGCGCGTAGCTTCCCAGACTTGCCGCGAAAGACCCATATTAAAGCTGCGGGGATGGAACGTACCGCCAAGGTTTTTTTTACTTCCCCGAATACCTCCCGTCGTAAATAGCGACGTCATGGAATAGCTGATAGCTTTCTGAACAGACGTAAAATCAGGGTGGGCAGCGTCAGGACCGCCATAGGCGTCTAACTTATCGTGTAAAAGTCGTTCAGTAACGGCCTCAAAATAGTGAGGAGGAATGAGCGCGTCAGAATCGAAAATGACAAAATAATCTCCTTGTGCGCGTTCGAAACCATAATTACGAGTGAATCCCTGTCCCGAATTTTCCTTGTAAAAATAACGTATCGTGAGCCGGTCGTTGAAGGCGGTCACTACGTCGTCGGCTTTGTTTCGGGAACCGTCTTCAATCACCAATACTTCAAACTGCTGATACGTCTGCTGAGTCAGCGTGTATAACAGCTCCCGCAGCTCATCGGGGCGGTTGAAAACAGGAATTATGACGGAGAAAAACACAGTATTAAGTGATAAATGATACGTGATGAATGACAAACAGGCTAACCACTCATCGCTCATCACATATCGTTCATCACTTCTAGTAGGCTTTCCTCGTTAGCCTGGATAACCTGTTCGACCAACGTATCAGTTAGCGCCGTCGACAGAAATAAACTCTCAAACTGCGACGGAGCCAGGTAAACACCCCGATCGAGCATAGCGTGAAAGTAACGGCCAAACGAACGTAAATCGCAGGATTTCGCTTCCGAGAAATTGGTAACAGGCTGGTCGGTCATAAACAGCGTATACATCGAACCAATGTGGTTTATCGTATAGGTCATGCCAAACTTCTCGAACGTAGCACTGAAGCCCGCAACTAGTTTATTACCTATAGCTTCCAGTTGCATATAAACGTCCGAATGATCGTTAAGGTAACGTAGCATCGCCAGTCCTGCCGACATCGCGATGGGATTGCCCGATAACGTACCGGCCTGATAAACAGGACCAGCCGGTGAAACCTGGTTCATGATATCGGCTCGACCACCGTAGGCGCCGACTGGCATCCCTCCACCGATGATTTTCCCCATCGTGGTTAAGTCAGGCAGGATACCAAAACGTTCCTGAGCACCACCTTTCGCTAATCGGAAACCTGTCATTACTTCGTCGAAAATCAGGATTGCGCCGTGTTTATCGCAAAGAGCTCGGATACCTTCCAGAAAACCTGGTTCGGGGAGTACGCAGCCCATATTTCCAACCACCGGCTCCAGAATTACGGCGGCCACTTGATTGTGGTTGTTTTCGAAAAGCAGTTCGACAGCTGCAAGGTCGTTGAAAGGAGCTGTTAACGTATCGGCGGCTGTGGCTTTGGTAACGCCCGGACTGTCGGGAACGCCCATCGTAACGGCTCCGCTACCCGCAGCAATCAGGAACGAATCGCCGTGGCCGTGGTAACAGCCTTCAAACTTGATAAGCTTATCGCGCCCGGTGAACCCTCTGGCTACCCGAATTGCCGACATTGTGGCCTCTGTACCAGAGTTTACCATCCTGACTTTATCAACCGATGGCACCATCCACGTAATCAATTCGGCCATCTCGACTTCCTTTCGGGTGGGAGCCCCAAACGAAAACGAATGCTGAATGGCATCCCGAACTGCTTTTTCGACCGGTTCGAAAGCATGCCCCAGAATCATTGGGCCCCAGGAATTGATGAGTTCGATATATTGCCGACCATCTTCATCGTAAAGAAATGGCCCTTTGGCCGACTTGATGAAAAGGGGAGAGCCCCCGACGGCTCGAAACGCCCGAACCGGCGAGTTTACACCTCCCGGAATCAGGGTTTTTGCTTTTTCAAATAATTGTTCGCTTGTAGTCATGTGTCAAAGAGCGAAAGCGTAAAAGCGTGAATACCATCCGACAGGAAATTTTGCGTCAGTTATTCACTTATTCATTCACGCTTTCGCTCATTCAATTTTTACCAGCCGCCCGTCGGTGAATTTAACGATAGGGACGATCTGATTGTCGTTGGTTTGCGTGTAATCGAATCCGGAGAGGAGATAATCGTCGGTGTCGGAACGTAACATGCTTCGGTTACGTAATGAACTTCCGTTCTTGGCTAGCTGACGGCCGAAAAATAGCATCATGTCGTAACCCTGACTTGCAAAAACCGACGGTATAGTGTTACGTTTGGCAACGTATTGCTCCTGGAATGTAACAACAGGTTCCCGCGTTACGTCGATAAAGTCAGGGTAAAGCAGGTATAAATTCCGTTTGGTGAACGTAGCGGTAGCGTCACTGTACATGTCAAAAGCAGTGGAAGTAGCCATAACGGGACCGTTGATTTTCTTGCGGCTCAGGGCATCGAGCAACCGCTGACCATCGGTGTCACTGCTGCTGGCAAAGAAAATATGTCCCAGTGTGGCACCTGCCACCTGCGAACTATTGACTGGACGAGTTGTCGAACCGGGTTGCTGCAACATAGCGTCGGCCATAGCCTGGGCTGTCCCCGATAATTTTCTAAAATCAACAACCTGATAATTTTGCCGTTGCATCTCGGTCTGATAGGCCAGTGCCAGGAGCGAATCTTTTCGGGATGTACCGAAATAAATGGCTACCCGACGGCTACTGAGGTCGTTTGCCACTTTCACTTCCGAACGTATTAAAGAGGCTGCCTGTTTAGCCGCCTGTTGCGCCTGCTGATTTAGCGATGGCTGAGCTAGAAAAGCCATTGGCTGATTGGCTACCAGATCGCTGTTTGTAGCGATAGGATTAAGCAGTAAAATACTGTTTTGGCTGGCGTAAGCTGATGCTATTCGATTCGGTTCAACGTAGAGAGGCCCAATCATGAGGTCAGTCTGGGCAAAGGCTGGGCTGTTAACTAATTCGAGGGTTTTATTCGCGTCGTTCTCGATATCGTAAGCAAACAAATTGACCGTGATGCCTTCCTCCTGTAGCTTAGTCTTGGCCATTTTAATGCCATTGTACAGATCATAGACGTACTGATTTGTCCGTGCTCGTTTCTCTGCGTCGAATTCATCCAGCCGGAACGGAAATAATAGTGCTACGTTATAATAGCCTTTAGCGCGGTTAGCGCGAACAGGAACGGACGTAGCGGAAGCTGATGGTGTAGCCGATACGGGTGCTGTCGAGCGCGTTGAGGCAATGTTAGGTACGCCAAACCGATTTGTAAGTCGGTCAGACAATTCGAGGTCTTCTTTGTCAGTCGCGGTTTGCTGGAGTAAGTCGATGAGTGCCAATCCAACGGCACGGTCGTCGGGGAATTCTTTGTTTAATGCTTTTAGGCGCTTCAGGTCGGTGATACGTCCTATAAATGCCTGTTCCAGCTTAATTCCCTCGGCCCGAATTTTGGCGTCGCTAATAGACTGTAGTGCGGCTACTCCGTCTTCAAGGCGACCCATTTCCATACTGACAGCAGCGAGCAGGTACTGAGCGTCATCTACTTTGTTCCAATCGGAGAAACGGGTCTGCAACTGTTTCAGCATGGCCTGTGCCTGCGGAAAGTTCTTTTGTCGAAATGCGGCCAGAGCGTAGTAATAGTGAGCATATGGGCTGAGCGGCCCATCGCGCTGAATGAGTAGGTTCAGTTCGGTTTTGGCCTTCTCATAGTCGCCGGAACGTACCAGTTGCACGGCAGTTTTGTAGCGTTTCTGGTTGTCGGTTGATGGTTGCGCCATGGTAACCTGCCAGCTCAACAGACCCGTCAGAAAGACCAATCGTATACAACAACCCTTGCTACCACTCATGACTTGTTTGCGTTTTCAGTTTACTGTTATCCGTTTACAGTATTTGCGTCAGCCAACTGTAAACGGATAACAGTAAACTGAAAACAGTGGACTTATTTCTTCTGTTTAGCTCGTTTTTGAGCTTCGTCGGCCTGTTTGCGGGCTTCCTCGGCGGCTGCGAGTTGTTTCTGGAGCAGCGCCTGGAATCCACCGGGTTTCTTGCCCTGACCGGTAGCATTTTTTCGCCGATTTTCGTCCAGGAGCGCTTTGATTTTTTCTTCGTCAACGAAGCGCCGAATCAGTTGTTGCTGGGCGATGGTCACTACGTTCGATACAAAATAATAAAAAGTCAAACCTGCTGGATACGAGTTCAGCACAAACATAAACATTAGCGGGAATACGTAGCTCAACGCTTTCATATTCACCGGTCCTGGCTGGGTAGGCGTGGTCTGATTGTTATAATAGGCGTATGCAATCGACGATATCGTCATCAATACAGTAAACAGACTCAGGTGACCGCCAATAAAGGGAAGCGTCGGGAACGTAAGGAACGCATCGTAGGTCGAAAGGTCACCTGCCCACAGAAATGGTTTCTGCCGGAGTTCAATCAGATTTGGAAATAGCATGAACAGCGCGAACAGAATTGGCATGGTTGCCAGTACCGGCACACAACCACTCAGTGGACTAACGCCTACTTCCTGATACAACTTCATCTGCTCCGACTGCTGTTTAGTCATGTCGTCGCCGACTCGCTCTTTAATGGCTTCGATTTCGGGAGCCAGCACCCGCATCTTAGCCATACTGATGTATGACTTGTAGGTTAACGGTGTTAACAAAAGCTTTACAAAGATGACAAGCACAATAATGAGCAAGCCATAATTCGAAATACCCTTCTCCAGCAGGTTGAAAACAGGCACAAAGAAATACTTGTTGATCGGCTTCAGAATCGAATAACCCAGGTAAACGTTCCGGTCAAATTCGGGCGCTACGTCGCCCAATAACTGAAAATCGTTGGGGCCGTAGTAGAATTTGTATTGACCTTTTCCCGCTTTTACGTCGGCCAGCGGCAGTGTTACGTCGGCAACAGCCGTCTTCACTACGTTGCTGTCAGTCGGATCGACTAAAGTTTTGAAACTGGCTTTGGTGAGTGGCGCATTTTTAGCGACAAAGCCCGACAGGAAATATTTGTGCTTGATGGTGAACCACTGCACAGGTTCGTCAACGGTTGTTTCTTCGTTGCTTTCGCTTTCTTTCAGTCCGTCAAAATTTTCATCGCTCGAAAGGTAGTTGATCGTTGCCGCCCGACGGTTGTTGGCCAGATCATTTTCATATTGGCGCATCTTATCCTCCCAGAAGAACCGGATGTCGCCATTGCCAACGGAGTTTCCTAATCCGTTTAATTTCAAACCGTAATCCAATACGTATCCCTCAGCAGGTAAGGTGTAGGTTTGCTCAACAGATTGACCAGGTGCTACGTCGGCGCGGAACGTAATTTGTTTGGGTTGACCGTTATCCGGGCTATTCTGGCTGGTAGTCTGATAATAAAGTTGGTGCAGGTTAACTTTTCCTCGACTGGTCGGCAATTCGAGCAGCGTTTTACTACTCTCATTATCAATCAGTACCAGTGGTTTCTGATTGTAAGTCTTGTACTTCTTCAGTACAACCTCTTTCACGCGGCCACCCTGCGTGCTGAACGTTACTTTAATGTCTTTGTTTTCGAGAACAATATCGCGGGTTTCACCAGTAGCTGCTGCCGCAAAATCACCAAACTGTGCCTTAGCTGCGGCTGAATCGAGCGGTTGTCCCGCTTTTTCGACAGCGGCTGCGGCCGCCGAAGCCGTGGTTGGTTTGGTAGTCTGAGTTTGTTGAGCCGGTTCCTTTTCGGGCGCGGGTTTCGGTACCAGCAACTGGTAGCCGACCAGCATCGCCAGAATCAGGACAATGCCAATAATTTGATTACGATCCATTTAGTTTTAAGTCGTCGGGTACTAGTCAACAGTCGATAGTCGATAGTAATTCCTTTAAAGATCACTAACGATTATTGACTGACGACTAGCCACTTTTTTTGCAAAATTACGCCAATCCGTCGGTTAATCAACCACTTCGGCTGTTTCTACACCGGCGGTTGCCAGATTGGATGGAGCCGCATTTTTCTGCTGACTATAGGTAAGCGCAGCCCGTACGAACTGTACAAAAAGCGGATGAGGATTCATGACGGTACTCTTCAGCTCCGGGTGAAACTGCACACCTACGAACCAGGGATGCTGACTCTGAGCCAGTTCTACAATTTCTACTAACCCCGTTTCCGGATTCGTACCAGTTGGTCGTAGCCCTGCTTTTTCGAAGGCTTCCAGGTAATCATTGTTAAATTCGTAACGATGCCGGTGGCGTTCACTGATCTGGAGTTTTCCGTAAATCTGGTGCGCCAGCGAATCGCGTTTTAGTTTGCAGGCATAGGCCCCTAGGCGCATGGTACCGCCCTTATCAGTAATGCTTTTCTGCGCTTCCATCATACTAATAACCGGCGTGCCCGTGTGCGGCTCCATTTCGGTTGAGTGTGCTTCAGAAATACCCATTACGTTGCGGGCGTACTCAATCACGGCCATTTGCATACCCAGGCAGATACCCAGGAACGGAATACCCTGCTCACGAACGTAGCGAACAGCATTTATTTTACCTTCAATACCCCGTTCGCCAAAACCAGGTGCCACCAGCACACCATCCAACTGGCTCAAGACTTCCGCGCAATGGTGTTCGTCGACCAGCGTTTCAGACTGTATCCACTCCAATTCTACTTTACATTCGTTGGTAGCCCCAGCATGTATAAACGACTCAGCGATAGACTTATAAGCGTCGTGCAGCTCTACGTATTTGCCAACCAGTCCGATACGTACCACATCGCCGGGATTTTTGAGTCGCGCCAGAAAACTTTTCCAGACATCCAGATCGGCATCTTTGTCGTTGTAAAGGTCCATCATGTAAAGAGCGCGCTGGTCGAGTCGCTCTTTCTGCATCAGCAACGGTACGTCGTAAATGGTTTGGGCATCAATGGCTTCAATAACCGAACTGACCTGTACGTTACAGAACAGGGCAATTTTCTTTCGGATATCCTGCGGAAGTGGGTGTTCCGTACGGCAAACGATGATATCAGGCTGAACACCATTTTCGAGCAGCATACGTACCGAGTGTTGAGTCGGCTTGGTTTTTAGCTCACCCGCCGATTGCAGGTATGGAACCAGTGTCAGGTGAATCACTAGCGTATCGTGTTCGCCCAGTTCAAATTTTAATTGCCGTACTGCTTCAACAAAAGGCAGCGATTCAATGTCGCCCACGCAGCCGCCAATTTCAGTAATAACAATATCGTACTCACCAGTTTCGCCCAGCAGTCTGATATTTCGTTTGATTTCATCAGTGATGTGCGGCACAACCTGCACCGTTTTTCCCAGGAAATCGCCCCGGCGTTCGCGGGTGATGACGTTGTTATAAATACGTCCGGTTGTGATGTTATTCGCCTGTGACGTTGGCCGGTTCAGGAACCGCTCGTAGTGCCCGAGATCGAGATCAGTTTCGGCGCCATCGTCAGTAACGTAACATTCGCCGTGTTCGTAAGGATTGAGCGTGCCAGGATCGATATTAATATACGGGTCGAATTTTTGAATCGTTACCGTAAGTCCTCTGGATTGAAGCAGTTTGGCGAGTGAAGAGGCAATAATGCCTTTGCCAAGTGATGAAGTTACCCCGCCTGTAACAAATATGTATTTTGCGGATTTGGGTCCCGTAGCCGCCATGATTGAAACCTGTTTTGGTCGTTACGGGATGTAAAGATAAGGAGTCGAAAGGAGAAAATTGAGGAGCCCCCTCGGAAAAATCACCAATATTTTCTAATGCCCTACTGCTCAACCGGATACTGCATCGACTTTATCGCTACGTTGCCACCACAGCTCTTTTTGTGGAAATCATTTCGTAAATCTCAGGCCGTATATTCATATGAGAACGTAGCAAAATGGGTTTTTATAAGCATTGTTGGCAAATAGTTGCTGGTGAAATATCAGTAAAAATCGCCTGGCCAACTAAGCAGGAATATAATACGATTTACGGATTTGGTATAGGTATAAATACTGCATCTCACAGAATTATATGATGAAATAATGTTTTACTTTCTATTGCCGGAATAAGGATTTAGTTAGTGGTGTTGATTAATTAATTTGCTCATTGAAATCAAAGATCCTGTGCCATTAAATAACACTTAAGTTAGATATGCTACGTCGCTGGAATTGGCAATAGATATACTTACGGTCTATTGCATAACTGTTGAAAATGATATGTAAGCATCTAATAAGCTTATTTTAATAAAAGTTAAAAAATAAATTTGACTTTTTCGTTGGAACGTCCACTATATTTGTGTCGGAAGGATGTTTTAAACAATAAAGAAATTGAAAATGAAAGCTAAACAAATTCGGTTTTTTTCGCCAGACGAGAACAGCGAAGAAAAGAAAAAAGAGAAAAAGAAATCGGTTAAGCAAGCTCCTGTTACGGGCTATATTTCAACAGGCGGTAAACTTGTTTTTCCTGACAAATCGGCCTCTCAATTGGGCTTCGATCCAGAAAATAACCGTTTTAAAGTAGGTACACAGGATGGAAAGCGTAAAATTAAATCGCTCTATTTAATACCAGCGGGTGGCGAAGAAGGGGAGACGTTTGAACTGGCGAAAGCGGCTAAAAGCCACGCTATTTCATTACCCTTTATTCTACAGAAAGGCGGAATTGATTATGCTAAATCGAAATATAGTTTTACGGTTAAGTCATTTGATTATGATAACGGCGTAACGGGTTACGAACTTAAATTGGCGAGCGATAGTCCCAAACCTGAATATACCGGCAAGCCGCGCGGACGGAAACGTCAAAATCCGATTGGCGAATAAAAAACGTATCAACTAGTACGTACTATACCGATAAAACGACTGGTACGTTAAAAAAGCGGGCTAATTGGCTCGCTTTTTTTATTGCTCAGATAACGTAGCGTACTATTTTTAGTGTAGAAACTGTAGGGAAATTGTGTTAAAAACGCTCTTGTGAAAAGGCTACATTGTTTTCGTAACTTAAGAAAACGAACTAATTGATTTAATAGAATAAAAATGAGCTTACATGCAATTCACTCATTTTTATATTTATTCATATTCATGATTTTGGATGGTTAAAACATAGTTTCATGTACTGAAGTTAGTCCGCTATGACACGTAATCAATTAGATGATCTTATTGCATCAGGAGAAAATAATCGACTTGAATTTAAACGAGAACTATCGTCGGCGTATCGTATTGCGCGAACGCTGGCTGCGTTTGCAAATACAACAGGTGGTACGTTGTTAATTGGCGTGGCCGACGATGGTAAAATTGTAGGTGTGCCGTCAGAATTTCGTGAGGTAAGCAAACTTGAAGACGCAACTGAACGACTAATAGAGCCTGTATTATCGATTAGTTATGAAACCCTATCAGCCGATGGACGGCTGGTGTTGCTGGTCGAAGTGCCCGATAGTGATGAGAAACCACACTACGTTCGCGACGAAGTGGGCAAACGTATGCTCTACGTTCGAGTGAGAGATAAGTCAGTTCCAACCAATAATTTGATTCAGTCGACCAACCAGGCTACCCCTGAACTACTAAAATCGGCAACCGTTCGGGCGTTGATCCAATATCTTCGCAAAAACGATGATATTTCTGCCAGCCGATTTGCCAAACTGGTCAATATTTCAGACTATCGGGCCAGTAAGTTACTTCGGCAATTGTCGGTGCAGGGATTGTTGATCATGATCGATAAAGCGCGTCCGGTGCGTTTCGCATTGCAGGTAACCGTATAGTTACTAATTGGCCAACATTGCTGATAAATCAGCCATTCTTACGACATTTGCGGTGTTATGACCGTTCAAGAGCCCGTTACCCGAGAAACCATTACCGCTTTTTTTAAAGACCTTCAGGACCGTATTTGCCTGGCGCTGACCGAAGCTGATGGCACCGGTAGGTTTCAGGAAGATTTGTGGGAACGTCCGGGTGGGGGCGGGGGACGCTCGCGAATAATGAGTGGCGGTACAATTATTGAGAAAGGAGGAGTTGGTTTTTCGGCCGTTCATGGCGAAGCTACTGAAGCCACGTTACGTGTGCTGAATCTGACCGAACCCGCCGAATTTTATGCGACCGGCGTATCGATTGTATTGCACCCACATAACCCGATGGTCCCCATTATTCACATGAATGTCCGCTATTTTGAGATGAGCAGCGGCCATAACTGGTTTGGTGGAGGAATCGATTTAACACCCCACTACGTAGTGGCCGACGACGCCCGCTGGTTTCATCAATACCTCAAATCCATTTGTGACTTTCACCAGTCGGCATACTACGCAAAGTTTAAAGCCTGGGCCGACGACTATTTTTATATTCCGCATCGGCAGGAAACCCGGGGTGTTGGAGGCATCTTTTTCGATTATCTGCGTCCAGCCGACGATTCTCACAAAGCTTCACTATTTTCATTTGTTCAGGACGTAGGGAATGCTTTTGCCCCCATTTATACTCACTTCATGCGTAATAATCACGAATTGCCGTACGGGGAGCAGGAAAAAAACTGGCAATTACTACGTCGGGGGCGCTACGTCGAATTTAACCTGGTTTGGGATAGAGGCACCCGATTCGGATTGGAAACTAATGGACGTACCGAGTCTATATTGATGAGTATGCCACCTCAGGCCAACTGGCACTATAATTTCACAGTAGCACCTGGCAGCCGGGAAGAACAGACGCTGGAACTCCTCCGAAAGGGCGTAGACTGGGCCGAAGAGCTATAAATGGCTAAGAATGGTCGGAAACTTTCTCGGTTAGTACGTCCAGATTCCAGACCTGCGCCGGATCATAATAAAGAAACCCCTGATTCAGAGAAAGTGGGCTGCCGAAGTTATTAGTATACAATTGGCCAGTACCTAGCCCTTGCGGTAACAGATGCTTATGCTGCGCCGTGTACTGCGCAATGGCATTAAGCCCGATATTCGATTCAAGCGCCGAAGTAATCCACCAGCCAATATTAAGCCGATTCGCGACTTCTATCCACTCGTCGCAGTGGCGCAGGCCACCCAGTAAGGTTGGTTTCAGAATAATGAACTGGGGCTGAATTTTCTTTAGCAACCTGAATTTGTGAACGTACTCCATCTGACCAATCAGTTCTTCATCGAGCGCAATAGGCAGGGGTGTGTGCCGGCACAGTTCTGCCATTAGGTCAGACTGACCGGCGGCTATTGGCTGCTCTATCGAGTGTAAGTCGAACGTAGCGAGTCGTTCGAGTTTGGTCATAGCTTCGTTAGCATGGAAAGCGCCGTTCGCATCTACACGTAGCGTAATCTGCTGGGCAGTAAATCGCTCCCGAATCATACGTAGCAGGTCGCATTCCTGCTCAAAATCGAGCGCACCAATTTTTAGTTTTAACGTAGTGTAACCCGCCTGTAGCTTTTCTTCAATTTGTTGTTTCATGAAGGCAGGATTTCCCATCCAGATTAGCCCATTGATAGGGATGGGGTGGCGGCCTTCAGTGAAATCAGACGGCTGAATAATCCGTTTTCCACCTGACAGAAAGTCAAGCATGGCCGTTTCGAAGCCAAACAGGATGCTTGGAAATTGCGGACTGATTATCTGCGTGAGAATGATGGGCAGGTTCCAGGGAAACAACTCCAGATCCAACGCGTTGAACTCCCGACAGAATTGTGCCAAACACTCCTCAAAATCAGGGCGGTCGTCGTAACTAAGGCCCACCAATGGCCCGCTCTCGCCATAACCCACTACGTGTGGCTGCTCATCATCGCGCAGTCGGATGATGTACGAAGTCTTTTGCGTGAGGGTGCCACGCGACGTACCCGCTTCGAAGCGAAAGTGCAACGTATGTTTCAGGTAGTCGACTTGCAAACTCATTGGGTTAGTAAATTCTTGGCGGGCATTCTGAGCCTAAAAGTACTACATTTGACTTTTCAGAAAAGGCAATGTTACGAAATTATTAGTGAAGTATTTTAAAGGAAAATGGCTGCTGCTGCCAGCCAGTTGGCTATATGGTGGGATAACCGATATCCGTAATTGGCTATACGACAGTCAGTTAATCCGTTCGCTAAGACCGTCTTTGCCGACAATTTCCGTAGGTAATCTTACCGTCGGCGGAACAGGAAAAACGCCTATGATTGAGTTTTTGATTAAACGGTCGTTATCTCCAACCCTGAATGTTCCCAAACGTATCGTTTCCCTGAGCCGGGGATATGGTAGACAGACCAAAGGATTCCGAGTTGCTACCGACGCCGATACGGCAGCCACCATTGGCGATGAGCCTTTACAATTGTATCGCAAGTTTGGTCAGGCTATTCAGGTGACGGTGGGCGAACGGCGGGCCGATGCCATTCTCACGATTCAGGACCGTTTCCCCGAAACAAAGCAAATTCTGCTCGACGATGCGTTTCAGCACCGTGCTGTACAGCCGAAACTGAATATTCTGTTGATGGACTATAATCGGCCTTTTTACGAAGATTACCCATTTCCGGCCGGGCGACTTCGCGAACGACGTAACAGTGCCCGTCGGGCCGATGGTATCGTGGTGACAAAATGCCCAGCCAACCTGTGGGAAACGGAACAGCAACGTATCACCAGCCAAATTCGAACGTATTGCCGACCCGAAACACCCGTTTTTTTTGCTGGCCTACAGTATGAAGATCCCGTTTCGTTTGCAACAAAGCAGACCGTTACGTCCCTGCCGCCGGTCGTGTTGGTGTCGGGGCTGGCCAGGGCTGAACCGCTGGAACAATACGTTCGTCAGACGTATCAATTGATTCACCATGAGCGATTTGCCGACCATTACGCTTATACCCGAAACGACCTGGACAAACTGATTACTGCGTTACCATCGGGAGCGGCCCTGCTGACGACTGAGAAAGACTGGGTGAAACTGGATACTCTATTGACAACCGATGAACGAAGCGCATTACCTCTTTACTTCCTGCCTGTGGCCATGCAATTTTTACCCGGCCAGGATTCAGCGTTTACGCAGTTTTTAGAAAGAGCGAAAGAATGAAAGAGCGAATACCATCCGGCAGCTCACTCTTTCGCTCTTTGAAGTCCTCGTTAAAAATCCTTAAGCCGCGAAACGTAGTATATCGTGTATCCGGGGTTTTGGCGTACTTTTGATCTGATGAAGCAGTGTTTTTTGGTCTTATTTATTAGTGTTGTTCTATCGATGAAGGGCTGGGGACAGCAGCTTCCGGGGGGCTTTCCTGCCGGTTTTGGCGGACGACAGGCACAACCGGGTTCATTCTCAGGTAATACGGGTTCTAGCAATAACGGAATCGATGATTCAACAAAAGTTATCTACGGTCCAAAATCGACCCGATACGTACTCGAAGACGACATTTTCAACAATCGCCGGAAACTTTATACCCTCGACACGACGATGGACGATGTTCATCGATTTACCTACGTTCAACGTAATCAGAATTTATACCAGGATTTGGGTTCGCTCGGTACGCCGATGCGTTCGATATACCTGCCCGTTCCACAGCAGTTAGGCGCACAACCGGGCTATTCGGTCTTTTCGCCCTACGCGTTTCAGACGATGGACGTGAAGTATTTTGATACGAAATCGCCCTTCACCGATATGTATCTCGCGCTGGGTGGGAATGATCAGAATATTCTGCGGTTCGATATGGCGCAGAACATTTCGCCCCGCTGGAACGCCGGTTTTAACGTCCAGCGATTTACGGCTGAAAAACAGTTCGGTACCAGCGGCTCCGCCAACCCATTTAAATTTCTGGCGCAAAACTGGGGCGTATTACTGCACACGAATTATCGCTCGAAAAATGATAAATACACGCTGCTGGCGCATTTTATCAACATGAACCACAGCGTCGACGAGCAGGGGGGGGTGTTGCCTGGGCAGGCTGTGGATGGTTCCACCATTGTGTACAATTACACAGGTGACCCCCGCTTACGTAGTGGTAGTTCGGCGGTACAGGGGCCGCACGGCTGGGAAATCCGAAACGACTGGCACGCCTATCACCAGTACGTGCTTCAAAAAGGGTTTCAGCTCTATCACCGGTTCGATTATCAGACGCACCGGAATTTTTACCAGGATGATACGTTGGCGCTGAACCGATATGCCCGTACTCCCACCGGCGATACGTTGCAATTTTACCCGGATATTCTCGGTGATACGTCACGTATTGAACACAAGGCCCGTTTTCGACTCCTTGAAAATCAGTTCGGTATAAAAGGTGTTGCTCAGTTTAAAGGCGCATCGTTCAACTATCGGGCTTACCTTCGCATCCGGAATTATCGTCAGCAGTCGCGCTATAATATTTCCCGCAGTGCTTACAATGAGTACGAAACACCGAGAACAGAAACGTTTGTGGGCGGATGGGCAGGCTATTATTTCCCCGACAGTTTGTCAAGGTTTACGGCTGAGGCTGAACTTGGAACGCGAGGTAGTTATCGCGTACAGGGTCAGCTTGAGAGTAAATTTCTGACGGCCGGTGGCTCCATTCTGCAAGTTGAGCCAACGTTGTTACAGGAACGTTTTCAAAGTAAAGTGTACTTCTGGAACGGCGTCGATAAAAATTCGAATCCGCTAACACTACGTAACTACTACCACGCTTATGGAAAACTGAATCTTGGTAACAACCGCATTCGCCTGCAACCGCAACTGGATTATTATCTGGTAAAAAACTTCATTTATTTCGATACGGCGGGCGTAGTAACTCAGGAAAAGGCTCCCTTAAGTATCATCAGAACCGGTCTGGGCTACCACTTTCAACTAGGCAAATTTTTGATTGCCGGACAGGGTTTCTATACGGTGCAGTCGGGGCCCGATGTGTTACGTCAGCCGCCCTTTTTCATGAACACCCGCATACAGTTTGAATTTCTGTATGCCAAAGTGCTTTACATTCAGACTGGTGTCGATTTGCATTATAAATCACCCTATTACGCTGATGCCTATATGCCGCTCACACAGCAATTTTACCTACAGAATCGTCAGATGGTGGAAGGATACATATTGGCCGATGTGTACGCCAATTTGCGTATTAACCGGACGCGCCTGTTCGTGAAACTAACCCACGCCAATCAGGGCGTATTCCAGGAGGGTTATTTTGTGGCTCCTGATTATCTACAACTTCGTCGCGGTTTCTCCTTCGGCGTCGACTGGTATCTGTTTGATTAACTGGCAATTTCCCTGTAACGTAACACCTAGCGACCTAGTATTGATTTACGGACATTTTACAATATTTGTTCTGGTTCTAGCTTAGTAGGTCGATCAAGCAGTGATTACGTATCTTTCTTCCAAATGGCCTCATTTATGCTGGTGTACTGCTGGTCAAAAAAAAGCCCTGGCCAATATTGGTCGGGGCTTTTGATTTTGAACATATCCGGGGCAAAGACTACTTCGGCTTGGCGAACAAAGCTACCCAGTAATACTTATAAGTGCTACTGCTGCTGTATCCGTATCCGACGCCTAAATGTTTGAGGTTTGGATTCATTATGTTTTGACAATGCCCTACTGACGCGCGCCAGCCATCTACTACCTGTGCAGACGCGGTATACCCAGCAGCAATGTTCTCAGCATAGGTTGACCAGGCGTAACCTTCGCGTTTTATACGAGTTCCAGGATCTGATCCATCCCTACCCATATGACTGAAGTAGTTTTTGGAAGCCATGTCAACAGCGTGCTTATCAGCTGCTGTGTTTAACTGGTTGTTCAGTGTTAAGGCGGGTACTGCTGGATAGGAGCGGCCTCCACAAGTACAGGGTTTGGCCCGTATCGCATTGATTCTGTTGAGTATTTCTGTCTGCTGCGCACTGGTAGCCGCAGCTGCCCGCGCTCCGGCCAGATTGGGCGTAAAATCCAGACTTCCCTTATCATCTTCCTGATAGATCGAAGACATGATGGGTTCAGGATTTGTATTCATTTCCTTATCCGATTGACAGGCGGCCGTAGCACACAGCAGGACGGCTAACCCAACTAAGTTAATAGGCTTCATATAGGTAAACGTTAAAGGTTAAATCAGATTTTTTTTTACTAAACAGTAAAGCCAATGTGCGTATGAAAGGATTTCCAACGTATCAAAGGTAGGAGCACTTAGTGCGATAGGCTTTCACTATTGTAACATTGACTTGACCTATTGTAACTTGAAGCAAAAACGGTGATTTTTTAGCCTTATACGTATCAGTTTTCAATACGTGGTAACGTCCAGTCTTTCCGAATCGCTATTAACCTAACCAGCGTGATAAGGCATGCCGACAAAATCAGATTAAACGTTGAGTCCAGACCTAAGAATCTGTTCAATTGATATAGTAACGCCCCCGCCAGGCAAGGGGTAACATAAAGCTGCCGATCTAAAATAAGTGGCAAATCGTTCACTAACGTATCCCGAATAACACCCCCGAAAAGGGCAGTGATGATACCAAGCAGAATAGCGGCCCAATCATTTACGCCCACTAAAAGCGCTTTTTGCATCCCCAGAATGGTAAATAAGCCAAGACCGATAGTGTCGAAAATAAGTAAAGGACGTTTGAGGGCTCCACGCCACCATTTGCGGCAAAAAACCGCAAGGCTAACGCTGGTAATAATGACAATTAAATAATTCGGATCTCGTATCCAGGCAATTGGATAAGCTCCCATAATCACATCCCGAATTGTCCCACCTCCGACGGCTGTTAGAAAGCCAATAAAAAGTATGGCAATTATATCATGGTACATTTTCTTACTTAGGGCAGACAGGGCTCCTGAAATAGCAAAGACACTTGTTCCTACTAAATCGATTATGTACCAGATAGACATGGATGTAACAGGCAATTAAGAAGCATGGCGAAAGCGCTTCGTTTCTATGAATCCGCAAAAGTAAATGGGATCGAGTCCTGTTTACTGATACGATGGATAATCAGATAAAATTTTGCTTTCCAGACACGCGCATAACTAGTTTCTTACAACCGTAACTCAATTAAAAAGGTCATGGGAAGCATGACAAAATGTGTACACTTTTTCCGCATCCAGATTCTTTTGTTCGCTGTTTTTGAGTCTCCGATACTGGCTCAGGATAAGCCTTTTCCGTTCCAGGCACGTAATGCTATTTATCTGGAACTGGGCGGGTCTAATCCGTTGTATTCGCTTAATTATGATCGAATAATTGCTACGTCTCCGAAACTGAACTGGTTATTTGGGTATCGGGCAGGAGGTAGCCTGGCCGGAGTAAAATTAATGCAATCAAGAGTTGTTGGTCAACTTTATGCACTTCTGGGCCAACGGAAAAACCATCTGGAGTTAGGCTTAAGCTCATCAGTGGGACGTAACTATGATACGAATTATCCTGGTGCTGGCTCAGCCAATATATTTGTTTCCCCTGTCATTGCTTATCGGCTTCAGGAGCCGAGGGGGCCATCCTGTTTTCGGGTCATAGTAAATCCATTTATTGTTCTCAATAGCCAGGAGAATAGCCGCTCCAGGGGTGTTTTCTTCGGAATAAGTTTTGGCAGGAGCTTCTGAATACGAAGGCAACTATTCACCAATGCGTAAGGGTCAATGTGACTGACTAATTATCAGTATGTTCGTTACTATAATTACGTTTATCATCGTTATAATGGATAGTGAGAGGCCTGCCTGAGATAGGGGTAGTTTTTAAAATATTTTTCTTTTAGACAGAGAATAGCGTTATTTTTCCGCTTGAAACGTATTAACCATTACCTAATTACATGAAGTCATTTCAGATACAAAAACCACCGACGCAATACGATGTCGCCATTGTTGGCTCGGGGGCAGGAGGGGGCATGGCGGCTTATACGCTGGCGAAAGCTGGGGCCAAAGTTGTGCTACTGGAAGCGGGTGGCTATTTCGACCCAGCTGATCCTAAATATATTACCCAACTGAAATGGCCTTGGGAATCGCCAAGACGGGGCGCGGGAACTACCCGTGCGTTCGGCGATTTCGACGCGGCCTGGGGAGGCTGGGACATCGAAGGTGAACCCTATACGAACGCGAGAGGCTCTAACTTCATGTGGTTTCGGTCGCGGATGCTCGGTGGACGTACCAACCACTGGGGACGTATTTCACTACGTTTCGCACCCGATGATTTTCGTCGGAAAAGCATGACAGGCGTGGGCGAAGACTGGCCCATTGGTTACGACGATATCAAGCCATTCTACGACCGCGTCGACAGGCTTATCGGTGTATTCGGCTCTATTGAAAATATGCCTTCCGAACCCGATGGTATCTTTTTACCAGCACCCAAACCTCGTCTGCACGAACTGATGATTCGGAAAGGGGCACGTAGCATCGGCATTCCGGTGATTCCGTCGCGGCTATCGATTCTGACCAAACCCATTAATAATGAGCGCGGTCAGTGCTTTTATTGCAGCCAGTGCGGACGTGCCTGTCAGGCGTATGCCGATTTCTCGTCTTCGTCGGTGCTGGTGAAACCAGCCATGGCAACGGGCAACGTAACGCTCATCAACGGAGCGATGGTGCGCGAAGTCATAACCGACCCTGCAACCGGTCTGGCAACAGGTGTCAGCTACGTTAATACGCAAACGTTGCAGGAAATCACCGTTAAGGCCAAAACCGTAGTGCTGGCTGCCAGTGCTGGCGAAACTGCCCGTTTACTGCTCAACTCCAAATCGAGCCGATTCCAAACGGGTCTTGCTAATAGCAGTGGTGTAGTCGGAAAATACATAAACGACTCAACGGGCGCGTCCCGCTCGGCATTTGTTCCGGCTTTGATGGACCGCAAGCGCTACAACGAAGATGGTGTTGGTGGGATGCACGTATTCACGCCCTGGTGGCTCGATAATAAGAAACTGGATTTCCCACGTGGGTATCACATTGAGTACTGGGGTGGAATGGGTATGCCCGCCTATGGATTTGGCTGGGGTATCGAAGATATGAACGGCATGATTCCAGGTCGTGATGGTAAGCTGAAACCGGGCGGTGGTTACGGTGCCAGTCTGAAAGACGATTACCGGCGCTTCTATGGAGCGTATGTCGGTATGGCCGGTCGTGGTGAACCCGTCCCTCTCGAAAGTAACTACTGCGAAATTGACCCGAACGTAGTGGATAAATACGGGATTCCGGTGCTACGTTTCAACTACAAGTGGTCGGAACACGAAATCAAGCAGGCCAAGCACATGCAGGATACCTTCGAAGAAATTATTCATTCGATGGGCGGTATTGCGCTGGGCAATAAGCCGGATGCATCCAACAATTATGGTCTGGCGCTTCCGGGTCAGATTATTCACGAAGTAGGAACCGCACGGATGGGTAATGATCCCAAAAACTCGGTATTGAACAAATATCAGCAGGCGCACGATGTGAAAAACCTGTTTGTGGTCGATGCGGCACCGTTCCCGTCGCAGGGCGATAAGAACGTAACGTGGACCATTCTGGCGTCTTCCATGCGTACATCCGAGTATTTAATTGACCAGGTTAAACAAAAGAATATTTAACTACTTCATTTTCGGTAGTTCTGGTTGTCGTTTTTCTTTTAAAGGAAGCATAACGACGACCGGCACAATCCGGAACGTGAAGCCTCTACGAACTATGAAACGAAGAGATTCTTTAAAAGCCCTTTCCCTGACCGGTTTTGGCCTGGCCGTAACGCCCGTTGAAGCCGCCGTTCCCGAGCCACCAGAGCCCAAACCGTTAAAAATTCCGGGTGGTCGGCAGAAGTTTGAAGCCGAGCGAGACGCCAAATTGCACGCGGAGAAATTTTTTACTCCCCATGAATTGCAGACTGTTACGGTATTATCAGACATCATCATCCCAGCCGACGAACGATCAGGTAGTGCGTCGCAGGCAGGCGTACCGGCGTTCATCGAATTCATGATGAAAGACCAGCCGCGAAACCAGACACCCATGCGTGGAGGTATTCGCTGGCTCGACAATACGTGTGTGAAACGGTATGGTAAGCAATTCGTTCTGTGCACCAAGGCGCAACAGATTGAGTTGGTGGAACAAATTGCGTATCCAGGTAAGGCCAAACCCGATATGACGCAGGGCGCAGCGTTTTTCAGCATGATGCGTAATATGACTGCTTCGGGCTTTTATACCAGCCAAATGGGCGTTAAAGACCTGGGTTATGTCGGTAATGTACCAAATCAGTGGGATGGCGTTCCGGCCGACGTACTGAAACAGTACGGGCTTGCGTACGAGGAGCGTGAACTGAATCAGAATAAAGGGTAAATAAATGTATGATGTATGCTGTTGACCAGCCATTTATAATTTATACAACCTACTTCATACCTCTCCTAACGTAGCACGGCCCCGAAAGAAACTTCTTTCGGGGCCGTGCTACGTTAGGTACTTCCTCTGAAACGCTCCAAATTCGTCATCGGCTATCAACCACATGAAACTGCCCTGTGTAGGGAGAGTTTTGTGAAATCATATAGTCTGGATACATAGTCAGACTGAGTAATAAATAATGTCCAGTAGAGTAGTGGCTTTCACGGTTGAAGGAAAATATTGTCACACTAAAAAGTAAAATGAATGCGCCGAATCGTATTGCTGATGGTTGCTTTAGTAGGAATAAACAGGATTGGCTGTTCGCAGACTTCGGGTGACTGGAATCTTGAAAAAGACAAGGATGGAATCCGCGTTTATTCTCGGAACTTACTGGGTAATCGTCTGAAGGAGTTACGGGTGCAAACTACCTTCCAGGGCACTTTGTCGTCACTGGTAGCTATGCTTTCAGATATTGAGAATTACCCCAAGTTGATGTACAAGACAAAAACTTCCCGGCTGTTACGTCGCGTTAGTGAGACAGAGATCTATTATTATATTGAAACGGCGTTGCCATGGCCAGTCGAGAATCGGGATATGAACGTTCGATTGACGTTTTCTCAGGACCCGAGTACGCACGTGTTGCGGATTCAGATTAATAAAGTTGCCGATGAGGTACCTCCCCAGCCCCAAACTGTTCGTGTCGTTGATTGGTTAGCTGTCTGGGAAGTACAACCGCAGCCAAACCAGGAGCTAAAAATCGATTATCATTGCCGAGTAAATCCCGGCGGAAGTCTGCCCCCCTGGCTTATCAATCTGACAGCCGCCACTGGCCCTTATGAGTCCTTTAAACAGTTAAGGAAAACGATACAGGCTTCACAATATCAGGGCCGTACGTTTAAATTTTTGATTGAATAATAGCGGCTAAACGCTGTGCCAGCCATGATCGTTATTGATTAACCTTATTCGCTGCTGCCGTACTATCAGCGATGCGCTTGGCTTCTGCTTTCGATTGTTTCTTGAAATAACCACGTAGCAGAAAGTTATTCTGAGCCGCTTTCAAATCTTCATTTAGTAGCGCCGTTCCCCGGTTCAGGTTACGTAACGTAGAACGCAGGTTATTGGCTGTTTCCTGATCCGTCAGCAATACGCCCAACGGACTGTTGGTATTATTTAGTTTTTCGGAAGCTCGCTGGAGGTTGTCCGTCGTCTGATTCAACGTATTGACCGCTCTGTCTGCCGATTTGGCGGTAACCGCAAACTGATTGGCCGACTGGCTTAACCGGTGGAAAATGGTCGTATCGGTCACGAGTTCATTGGCTAATGTTCCTTTCGTGTTCAGCTTAGCCGCAAACTGCGAAACCGAACCGGTTATCCGGGTTGTATTTTCAGAAGCTTTCTCCAGATTCTGCATGGCTCGTTTGAAATTCATGGCCACGAGTGAATCTGTCAAAACGGCCCCCACAGTACCTTTCCCACGCCGAAGATTACCTACCAGCTCTTTGAAATCGTTGGTGACACGTAGCAGGTTATTGTTGTTTTCCTGAAGCGTCGCCATAATTTGATCAGAACTTAGGGCTTCGGTTGTTTTTAACTTGTCGCCGTCTTCAATTTCAGGGTGGTTGTTTGTTCCACCTGTGAGCACAACGATTTTGTTACCAATTAACCCGTCAGAGCCAATAGTAGCGGTAGCATCATTGCGGATGTATTGCTTTGAACTTTCCTCAATGTTCATATCCACCTCTACCTGCTCATTGCTGTAGATGCTGATACGTTTCACTGTGCCAATTTTTACACCTGAAAACCAGACATTGTTACCCGCTTTCAAACCGCCAACATCTTTAAAAAGGGCGATTACCCGGATGCTGCTGGTGAAGCGTTTTTGCTGCCCCCCAAGTACAAATACACCTGCTAGAAATATGACAAGAGCCAGCACAACAAAAATGCCGACGATAACAGAACGTTTAGTTGATTCGGTATTCATAGTTAATTGGTGGTCGGTAGCTGTCTATTGAAACGACGTAGCCAGCGTGCGGACACAAAAAATGCTGATACGTTGTCAATCAATCCATTAAACGTAGCAGCAACTCGAAAGTTTACATAACGTATTAATGAATAATGTAAAATGGTTAATGAATAAGGCTTTACAGGAAAACGCGTGACTATAGATCCATTATTCATTAACCATTTTACCGCACGGGCGGCACCGATTTTTGTTCTGTAAAGTTGTAATTGTAAAACTGCTGAATGCGTTCGTCAGGGTCAGCAAAAACCTCATCGAACGTACCGATACGTTCAAATTTTCCATCCAGTAACATTGCAATGCGGTCGCCGGTCGATTTCGCGCAGGTTAAATCGTGGGTAATGATGATCGACGTAGCACCCAGTCGTTCTCGGACTTCGTTGATCAGGTTGTTAATTTCGATGCTGGTGATAGGGTCTAGACCGGCGGTAGGTTCGTCATAAAGCATAATTTCCGGCTTTAAAATCAGGGTCCGGGCAATGCCGATACGTTTCCGCTGCCCTCCCGACAATTCAGCAGGCATCTGGTTGATAGTCTGCGACAAACCCACATCACTCAACGCTTTTTCAACGGCTTTGTTGATTTCGGCACGACTTAGGTTTCTAATGTTACGTACCAGCGGAAATTCCAGGTTTTCGCGGATACTCATGCTGTCGTAAAGCGCACTACTCTGGAACGAAAAACCTACTTTCTGCCGAAATTCGTCGAGTTCTTTACCCCGTAGCTGTTCAACGTCATGCCCCAGCACAATTACCTTGCCGGCATCGGGTTTAAGTAGCCCAACCATGATTTTGATCAGTACAGATTTTCCAGTTCCCGACCGGCCCAATACCACTACGTTTTCGTTTCGACTCACCTCCAGATTGACGCCCCGCAATACGTGCAAATCACCAAAGGATTTACGCAACCCCTTGATGCTGATAACGGTTTCGTTTGTCTCTTTTGATTTCATGGATAATCAACTGATTGCCTGTTTCAGCGCAGAGCGCCGACAATCTGTAACGCGATGAGTTCTTCGATAAACACTAAAAACATTGCCGTCACCACCGATGCATTGGCCGCTTTTCCGACGCCTTCCGTTCCTTTCGATGAGTGGTAACCTTTATAACAGCCGACCATGCCGATAGTAAAACCAAAAACAATAGATTTCAGTACCGACGAAAAAATGTCCAGGTACGTAATGGCGCCGAAAATTTCCTGGATATAGGACGTAAAGCTGGTCTGCTCGTTAACAGTCACGTTGAGGTAAGCACCCATCAGCGCCACAAACACGGTATACATCGTCAGGAGCGGAATGGTAAACGACGTAGCGATTACACGGCTGACGACCAGAAACTTAAACGGATCGGTGCCCGACACCTCCATCGCATCGATTTGCTCCGTTACGTTCATAGAGCCGATTTCAGCACCGATACTAGAGCCCACTTTACCGGCGGCAATCAGTGCAGTTACAAGCGGCCCTAAGGCTCGTACAATGGCGATGGCAATCAGCGAGGGGAGCCAGGACGTAGCGCCAAACTCCGCCAGCGACGGTCGCGACTGATTGGTAAATACCATACCGGTAATGAAGCCTGTCGTTGAAATCAGCAGCAGAGACCGGTAGCCGACTTCGTAACACTGCCGGACAATTTCCTTGAATTCATAGGGCGGCATGAAAGCTTCCCGGAAAAAACGCCCGACAAAAGCAGCCACATCGGCCATGTTCATAAAAAACTGGTCGAGCGACCGGGTCAATACGCGACGACCTCGGGGTGATTCGGTAGAGTTGGTTGTTGAAGGCGGCATTAATACGGGTTGAGCCAGTACCGGACACCTACCGGGTGGCTATACGTTAATAACTGATTTGGCTGCAAAGGGGTTTTATTCCGCCCAAAATTAAGCTAAATCAGTTTCTATCAGGTACGCATAAATCTGACGATTAGTGGCAAAAGGCTTCGACAGGCTCCGGCTGTCCGGGCCTATACCAGTGGCAACGTAACGCGAAATTCCCGACCATCATCTTCAATGACAGGAACGGATTGTCCCATCATCTGGTACTTACTCAGAATATTGCTGAGGCCGACTCCAGTCGAAAGCGTTCGACTGGCTTTTCGTTGAAGATTATTGCTGACAATCAGTTGATTTTCAGTAGCGCTAAGCTTAATTGTAAGGGGTTGATCCGGCAAAATGATGTTGTGTTTCACCGCATTTTCGATCAGTAACTGAAGCGTCAGGGGTGGCAATTGCTTCGTTTCGGAGCCAGGATAAATGGTCGTTACCAGCGAAAGCGCTTCTCCATGACGGGTTTTCAGCAGGTGATAATACGATTGCAGAAATTCAAGTTCGTTAGCGAGCGGAGTCAGTGGGCTGTCGTTGCTACGTAGCAGGTAGCGATATACCGAACTGAGTTCTTCGGCAAAAGTTTCAGCCAGTTTAGGGTTTTCACCAATGAGCGTAATGAGCGAATTCAGGCTGTTGAAGAGAAAATGCGGATTTACCTGCTGACGTAGCGCGTTCAATTCAGCCTGCATCTGCGCTTTCGTGAGCGTATCGACTTCTCGTTGAGATTTCTGCCAATAACCAAAACTGTCGATGCTCTCATACGTAACGACTACCACCGCCACAATAACAATCGTAAACAACACGGCCAGTCCCAGTCGCGACAGACTGGGTTCGAAACCCGATAAATGAATAAACCAGTAAATAAAAAACAGCACGATAACGTGCAGCGATGAGCTGATGCCGGTGGCCGCAAACCGCCGAAACGCCCGAACCACGTATTGACGCGGGTCAGGGTGCATCTGGTTCACTTTCAAGGCGATGCCGTTGTTGATGTACCAGTTGAAAAACGCATCGATCAACGTAATACCCGTAGCTATCCCAAACGTAGTCCAGCTTTCCCAATACGCTTCCCGAATCAGGAGCCAGTTGAGAACGGCAATGTATAAGGGGAGTACGATGAGTTGTAATAAATGGTCGTACCGGGAATAGACGGGTAATTTCATGGTCAATTAACGTACCGGAAACGTATTGCCAAAGCTACATTAAATCTATGGTCTGGACAATGGATTGCCAAATCGCTTCGTACTACATTACGTTGCCTACTCTTGTTGTTAAGAAACCCGGTATGCTGACCGAAAATACCTAATTTCGCGTTGGCAACCGGAGCGAGATTTTACGACTATATGATCGAAATTGGACGAATTAACACCCTTACCGCACTACGTGAAACCAGCGTAGGATTTTTTCTCGGCGACCTGTCGGACCGGCGCTCCGATGATTACGACAACGACGTACTGCTCCCCAACAAGTACGTTCCTGATACGTTGGAAGTAGACGACGACATCGACGTATTTGTCTATACCGATTCCGAAGATCGACCTATTGCCACTACGTTAACGCCTGCTATTCAGCGAGATGAGTTCAGTAGTTTACAGGTCGTAGCGGTGACCAGCGCCGGCGCATTTCTGGATTGGGGCCTCGAAAAAGATTTGCTGGTGCCCCACCGCGAACAGGCGTACCCAATGGAAGTGGGAAAATGGTACGTTGTATTTATGTATCTGGATGAACGCACGAATCGGCTGGTGGCTTCCAGCAAACTGAATCGCTTTCTTGACCCTGATGTACGCAATTTACAGACTGGCGATGAAGTACAGCTACTGGCCTATGAACGTACTGATCTCGGTATGAACGTCATTATCAATAATCGTTACAAAGGCCTGATTTACAGCAACGAGATTTTCCGGACGCTACGTCCGGGCGACCCGCTTATTGGATACATCAAAAACATTCGCGACGACAATAGAGTGGACGTAAGTCTGCAACGTAGTGGTTTCGAGAATGTGGAACCAAACGCCCAGCGTATTCTCGCTACGTTAAAAGCTGAAAACGGCTTTCTGCCTCTAACCGACAACAGTCCACCCGAAGCCATTTACAAGGCACTGGAAATGAGTAAAAAGACGTTCAAGAAAGCCGTTGGAACGTTGTATAGAGAGCGAAAAATTACGCTGGAAGAGAGCGGCATTCGATTGGTGTAAGTCGCGAACTGTGTTCGGTGAAGTCATGATTTCTATACGAACCGGGTATAGTTATTTTACGCTATACAAACTAATTTTAGTTGTTTTTCCAGACTAATTTTTCCGCCCTAACATGACCGCTCAACTACGTATATTTAGAAAAGATAACTGTACAAATAAACCGTGGAAAAGTAACTCCTCAGTTAGTGAAATCCTCAAAAAGTGGTCATTAGTAGTTGGGTTTTATCTGGCTGCGCAACTAGTTTGCTTTGGACAGTCTAAGAAATTCATTTGTGGAAATGACTCAATCGCTCAGGCATTTGGTAAGACCAACAGTTTGATTTCTTCAGGGGAGGGCAGGTCACTAAACGCAAAGCAGGTACAGGAAGCGCTAGAGGATACGACCACCTATATCGTTCCGGTTGTTTTTATCATTTTTCATAAAGGCGAACCCGTTGGAACCGGCTCTAACATACCCGATTCTGCTGTTCAATATATGCTGGATCTCATCAATGATCGCTATGCGGGCATTGGACTGGATGGTTATCGAGGACAAGACAGTAAAATTCGATTCAAGTTTGCCAAACGTACACAAGCCTGTAATCCGACAACAGGTATCGTTCGGGTAGATGGCCGCAGCGTGCCAGGTTACGAAGCCAATGGCTTTATCAACTATACCATACAGGCTCAACTGGCAGCACTGGTACCAGACTTTATTGATAATTCGGTGCGTAGTGGTGTACTTACCATCAATATCTATCACTATGTACCCGGAGGAGCTTTTGCCTTTTACGGAGGGCCCGTCCATATGATGGCGCCTACACCTGAGGTCTTAACTCCCTATAACTACGTGCCTGCTCACGAAGTCGGCCATAGTTTACAGTTGTATCATACGTATCAGGGTTCGGTTCAACAGGGTAACAGCTACACATGCCCAGGCGATACGTACAATGATTATGTCGAGGATACGCAACCGACTCGGATGCATGACCCTGATACTATTTGTTATCCTGGTGTTGAGGAACTTACAAATTCGTGTACAGGCCTGGCATTTGGAACCCAGATACATAATATGATGTCGTACGGCTGTAATCAGGATCGATTTACACCCGGTCAGATAGCTCGGATGCGGTACTACCTGGCGAACGATTACAAGAGTTTAGGGGCATCGGAAATGTATAAACCAATAACGCCAACTGAAGCCCCGGTTGCTGTGGCGTGTGCGCTGAGCACACCACCGGCTGTATCGACGCTAATTTATGGTATCGCTACGTTCCAGTTCAATACAATTGATAGTCAGGCAGGTCTCTACAGTAGTCGGTATGCTGATTATACCTGTGCCTATCAAACCAAAGCAACGTTAGGGCAAACCTTGTCCATGAGTGTTACCGGCTACGGTACGTTTGGCCGGGTATATATTGATTATAACTCGGATGGCGCCTTTGATGAGTCAACGGAACAGGTCATGGCCTTCACCACCAATAGCCCATCTGAACGACTAACCTTTACTCAGTCTGTGACTATTCCCCAGACAGCCGTAGTCGGTCGGATTCTGCATGTGCGGGTCATTTTCGATAACGGAGACGTGCCTCCGACTGCCTGTAATATACCGGGTAAACTTAATCAGGGTTTCGGCGAAATAGAAGATTATGGACTGCTCTTATCAGCGCCTAATTGTGAGAGTATTCGATCTGGTAACTGGAATGACGCAGCTACCTGGTCATGCGGGCAGGTGCCGCTCGCTCAAAGCGACGTAGTAATTCATGCTGGACATACGGTGTCACTAACCGAGGCCACGCCTAATGCTGTCTGCCGTAAGTTAGTCCTTCATGGAACGCTTTTAAACCAGAACGGCAGTATTTATATCAGTGAGAATTAAATACGTTTCCCCAAATGTCTCTACAGCCACTGATTGATCACTTTGAGAGTTATATTCCTTTAAATGAAAGCGAAAAACAGTTACTGGATGACAGAGTAACTCACCGACAAATGAAACGGAGACAGGCCATTCTGCAGGAGGGCTTTCCCTGCAGGCACTATTCATTTGTCGTTGAAGGCTGCTTTCGCATGTACAAAATAGATAGTAAAGGGACCGAACATAATCTTCAATTTGCGGCTGAAAATGAGTGGATTGCCGACATTGGTAGTTTTCATTCGGGCAGGCCCAGTCAATTGTTTATAGAAGCGATTGAACCCTCCATTATTCTGCAAATCGATAAGGAGGATCTATACTTCCTCTACACCAACATACCCAAGCTTGACCGAATCTTCAAAGTCATTATTGAAAACAAATATGTAGAACTCCAGAACCGGGTTTTGCAAACCATCAGCTCAACGGCACAGGAACGTTATCTGACCTTTCTGGAACAATACCGCAATCTAGCTTTACGTCTTCCAAATACCCAAATTGCCTCATATCTGGGCATTACGCCTGAATTTCTGAGCAAAATCAGGAAAGACATCGCTTCCTGACAGCGCGACCAGAGCGCCGGTCCGACCTTAAACTAGTTTAAGCCTATTTCTTAAGATAGTTTATAGGCTCCCATCGTTCATTCGCCGGACCTTTGCATGGTCAATTAAACATCATCAGACCATGTCAAATACATCAGAATTAAAAGTCGCCATTGTTGGCTTAGGGAATATCGGCCAGGTTCTGGCTACGAATTTAACCAAAGGAAGTCGGCCGGTTATTCTGGCGGCCCGCGATTTGTCAAAAGCTGAAAGTCTGGCTCAAAACTTAGATAGTCTGGCGCAACCGATGGCAATTGAAGTAGCTCTTCAGGAAGCTGACATTATCATTTTAGCGATCTGGTTCGCTTCCATTAAGGAGTTTCTGACTCAATATGCTTCTCAGCTAGAAGGCAAAATCATTATTGACCCTTCCAATCCGATTGCTCCTAACGATAAAGGAGGTTTTGATAAAATAATTGGCGAAACCGAATCCGCTGGTGAAATCAATGCGTCCTTACTTCCGAAAGGAGCAACGCTGGCCAAAGCATTTGGTACGTTAGGCGCTGCTTCACTAGCGAATGCGGCTGGCCAAACACCCGATCAGGTGGTTCTATTTTATGCCACCGACGACCAACGTATTGATTCAGACGTAGAGAAATTAATTGTGGATGCTGGTTTTGAACCACTACGTGTAGGCGGCCTGGATCAGTCTATTCGGCTCGAGGTATTCGGTGAATTACATGAATTTGGCGCCTTGGGAAGAACAGTAACCGCTCAGGAAGTGCAGGACGTAGTAATTGCCTGAAGGACATAATTGAATCAATTTCCGAGATATCGCGAAACGATATCTCGGAAATGTCAATTTGAATAGCCATGAAAAAAGCATATCATTTACACATAGAATTTAACCTATTCGCATAAAAGGCCAGAATATAGGTTATCTTTACTATTTATATTGTGCCTGCCGCCTAATGACTTTTCTTCAGCAAACGGCTCAACGTATTTTCGAGACACACGGTCCCAGCCTGCGCGATGTCTGGGTCATTTTACCGACCCGACGGGCGGTATCTGTGTTTCTGGATGAGCTGGCTGCCCTTTCTGATCGCCCTTTTCTGGCTCCGCACGCGCTGGCTGTCGATGATTTCATTACCCAGGCAGCTGGTGTGCAGCTAATCGATTCTGTTAGCCTGCTGTTTGAGTTATATGAGGTGTTTAAGGAAATTGACCCAGCCGTCGAATTTGAACAATTTATTGGCTGGGCTTCGGTCTTAGTCGCTGATTTTGATCGGATTGATCAATACCTCATCGATCCCGGTGAATTGTTCAGTTACCTAACCGCGGCCAAAGCCCTTGAACGTTGGCAGGTAACTTCGCCGAAACCGATCACCGAAACGCCGGGCACCGCTCGTTATTTCAAACTTTTCGAAAATCTGCATACGGCCTACAACACCCTGCATCGGCGGTTAGCAGAACAGGGGTTAGCCTATCGCGGACTGGCGTATCGGCTTCTGGCCCAGAACGTAGATACGCAGATTCGCGATAACTGGGCCTACGAACGTATTTATTTTGTCGGTTTCAACGCCCTGAGCCGAGCCGAAGAACACATAATCCGTGTGTTGGTCGATGCCCAAAAAGCAGAACTTATCTGGGATGCCGACCAGTACTACGTTCAGGATAAGGGACAGGAGGCCGGTGAATTTATGCGTCGTTACCGCGATTATGGCTGGTTTTCTGCTAAACTGGAAGGAAAGAATAAATTCGATCAACTTTCGAACAACCTGCTACGTATCGAAAAAAACATACGTATTGTGGGTGTTCCGAACGCCAGCATGCAGGCGAAAGTTGCAGGTAAAATTTACAGTGAATGGCAGCGCCAGTCGATAATCGATAGTCATCAGTCTTCAGCAAACTTTCAACCGCTAGCCACTAGTGACTATCGACCATCGACTAAAAAAACCGCCATCGTGCTCGCCGATGAAACGTTGCTGGTGCCGGTGCTGTATGCGCTGGACGAGAACGTAACGGATCTGAACGTAACGATGGGTCTTTCGTTACGTTCGTCGCTATTGTTTACGCTGGTCGATACGTTGTTCGAAATGCAACGTACCGTGCACGAATTTCGGGCGAAAGACGGGCGTGATGTACGGGTGCCGAAGTTTCACCATAGGCACGTAGTGAAGCTGCTGAATCACCCGTTTTTGAAGCAATATGAACGTATCAAAGGTCTCATGTGGCCGGGCGAACGTACCAATGAAGGTGTCGTATTACCGCCAGAACCTTTGTTTCAGTGGATTGCGAAAGACATTGTGCAGCAACAGCGTGTATACCTGAGCGAGAACGAACTCTGGGAATTGGGACAAAATGACCCGCTCATTCGAACGTTGTTTACCCGATGGTCCAATGAAGAGCCAATGCAGGCAATTCAGGCGTTCTATGACCTCATTGAGCTCCTGCGCGATGTGTACCGCACCAGTCAGGATGCCATTGAAATCGAATACCTCTACCTGTTTTTTACCCTGCTCAAGCAACTGGAGTCGACGCTGATACGGGGGCACGAGCATAGGGGTAAGGGCATGGGGCATGGGGTGAACAACAGTGAACCACAATCCTCCGCCCCGAGCCCTCTGCCCCATGCTCAGGTTACAGTACGTAGTCTGCGACAATTTTTGTATGAACTGATACGTCAGACGAGTATTCCGTTTACGAGCGAAGGCAAAAGTCAGTTGCAGATTATGGGGATGCTCGAGACGCGGGCACTCGACTTCGAGCGGGTTATTGTTTTGTCGGTCAATGAAGGCATTCTGCCGCAGGCAAAAAAACTTAATTCGCTGATTCCATTTGATATAGCGACCGAAATAAAGCTGCCAACGTACCGCGAACAGGAAGCTGTGATGGCGTATCATTTCTATCGACTGCTCCAGCGGGCAAATGAGGTTGTGTTACTGTATACCACAGCTACAGATGCCTATGGAAATAGCAAAGGCGAACCCAGCCGTTTTATCCGCCAGATAGAACATGAATTGGTCAATAAGGCGAAAGAGCATTCCAAATGGCTCAAAGAAAAACTGAAAGAGAAGGGTAAGTTTGCTGAAGCTGAGTTAGTGAAAGATGTTCCTATTACGTTAACAAAGCCTACCGTTCGTTTCGGAAATTCGGGTGCTGATAAAATCAAGCCCCTGACCGAACTGAGCGTCCCGAAAACTGAAAGCATTCAAAAACGACTCATTGACTTGTTGACCACGCGAGGGCTTTATCCGTCCTACCTGAATCAATTTGTCAGTTGCTCCATGCGTTTTTATTTCAGCCGGATTGTGAACATCGGTGAGGAAGAGGATATTGAGGAAAAAATGGGTGCAGCCGAGTTCGGAAGCTGGCTGCACAAAGTTATGGAACGGCTCGACCTCGAATACCGGCTCAAGGAGTTACCCATCGACGAATCCATAATCCGCAACCTGCTCAATGAGGAATTTGCCCAGACCATGAAAGGACGGGTTATTGAATCGGGCATGAATTTACTTCTGTACGAGCTGGCGCAGAAACTCATGCTTGATTTTCAGCGGCAGCAAAACCGGTTGGAGGGCCTGACCGTAATCGGAACAGAACAAACACTTGAAGCATTTCTGAATGTGCCTGTGGCTGGTGGTGGGTCGGTTCGGGTACGTATCGCAGGGAAAGTGGACCGCATCGAACGATATGGTGGGCAAATCCGAATTGTCGATTACAAAACAGGCAAGGTTAGTTTGCCTGAAAAAACACCCGCTGACCTGGCTCCAAAACTACTTAGTGATGGGGGTGATGTTTATAGTAAAATGCGCCAGTTATGGCTCTATCGTTATCTGACGTTAAAAAATATCAGCGAGTTTGGCGGATTACCTCGTGACAAATCAAAACGGAACATTTTTCCAACGGCTGGACTTCCGGTAGAAGCAGGTTTTTACTCATTTCGCGATGTAAATGGCGGTTTCAAATCGAATCCCGTTCGGTTCGATGACAATGATGACCCCGAACAATACATTCGCCATTCGGAGGAATTGTTACAGGAATTGATACGTCAATTGCTCGATCCTGAACTCCCGTTTCGCAAAACAGACCAGATTGAACTATGCCAATACTGTGATTTCAAGGGTATTTGTGGACGGTAAAAGGCTTTGCTGTTTTATTTAATGCTAGTAGGGTACAAAATGCCCTGCACTCGATTCATTTTATAGATAGAAACCATCCATGAACGAAGATATCTATTCACCAAACCAAAGCTATAAAATTACTTTAAGCAGTTATGAGATAAAGATGAGTCATTGGGTCGCCCAACCTTACCTAATTAGACTAAGCGACGACGTAACGCTTTTCTCACTGAAGGGCGACCCCTGGTCTGCTTTCACCGTAAAATGGCTGGACGACGTAACGGTAGAAATGGAACTTGCCAGATATCCTGGGCGTACTTCTGCCAGGCTTATTTTACAGCCCGCTATAGATCAAGCCACAGCAACTACGTACACAAGTTCATTTTCAGGGACACTCAGCGAAGTAAGCCGTTGGATACTCGATCTATAATTATAAAAGTCGTAGTAGTCTTACCACTGAACAGTTTAGGAAAAAGCGGCAAATTCAGTGTGCCGCTAAATCGGACACCTCAACGTAGCATACAGTATGATTAATTTATTATCCAAACTGCGTTTCAGTTTGCTTGCCGGTTGGCTCCTGATTATTCATCTTGCCAATGCGCAACGGCTATCTGAAACATCCATCCGTCTAAATCAGCTCGGTTTTTATCCCAACGCGCCTAAAATAGCCGTAGTGGTTAATGAAACAGGTAGCAGTACGGCAGGGCAATCTTTTCAACTGACAAGCCCGAATGGAAAAACGATACTTTTTACGGGAACGCTAAGTGGGCCGCGCCGGAACGCTATCTCAGGAAAAACTACGTTGATAGCTGATTTTTCGGACTTTAAACAAACCGGTACGTTCGTTGTGGTGGTTCCCGGTTTGGGCCAATCGTATCCGTTTCAGATTCGCCCGGCTGTTTACCGTGATCTGGCTGCGGGTTCATTGAAAGGATTTTATTATCAACGTACCGCTACTGAACTGCCCGCCCGTTACGCTGGACAGTGGGCGCGACCAGCTGGCCACCCTGATAAACAGGTGCTAATTCATCCTTCGGCGGCTTCGGCAACTCGTCCGGCAGGTAGTACCATCGCATCACCATTGGGCTGGTACGACGCAGGCGATTACAACAAATACATCGTCAATTCGGGCATTACGATGGGGACGCTGCTCTCGCTGTATGAAGACTTCCCCGACTATTGCAAAACGCTGACCACGAATATTCCCGAAAGTAATAACCGGCTACCTGACCTTCTTGACGAATCGCTCTGGAACCTCCGCTGGATGCTCTCCATGCAGGATCCCGCTGATGGGGGCGTATACCACAAACTGACCAATCCGAAGTTCGATGGAATGGTGATGCCCGACAAAGCGAAACCCGACCGCTACGTTGTGCAAAAAAGCGTAACGGCCGCCCTCGATTTTGCTGCGGTTATGGCGCAGGCAGGTCGGGTGTTTCGCGGGTACAACCGCGAGTTGCCGGGCCTGGCTGATACGTGTGTGAAGGCGGCTGAGCGTGCCTGGAGGTGGGCCAAACAAAATCCCACTACGTTGTACAATCAGGATGCCATGAATCGACAGTTCGATCCCGATGTAAGCACCGGTACCTATGGCGACCGCGATGCGAGCGATGAGTGGATATGGGCGGCTGCCGAACTGTATCTGACCACGAACGATGATACGTATTACACAGCCGTTAATCTCTTCCCCGATGCCAAAACCCCGTTACCATCGTGGCCGCAGGTCCGAACGCTGGCCTACTACTCAATGGCTCGTTTCGCTGATAAACTAACGTCACGCGGTCAGAAAGATCTGCTCACGGTGAAAAAACATTTGCTGGCTCAGGCCGATTCGCTGCTTGCCGGTATTGAACAACAGGCATTTGGAACGGTTATGGGTAAATCGGCGAAAGATTTTATTTGGGGAAGTAGTGCCGTGGCCGCTAACCAGGGCATCGCGTTGCTTCATGCGTACCGGCTCACCAACAACCGACGCTACTTCGACGCAGCGCTCGGCAACTTAGATTATCTGCTGGGACGTAACGCGGTCGGCTATTCATTTGTAACGGGATTTGGTAGCAAAACTCCGCTGCATCCCCACCACCGTCCGTCCGTTGCTGACGGCATTGAAGCACCGGTTCCAGGTTTGCTGTCGGGGGGGACCAACGCGAACGCGTCCCGACAGGATAAGTGCGCGGGCTATACATCCACGGCCGCCGACGAAGTTTTTTTAGATGCCGACTGTTCGTATGCCTCCAATGAGATTGCCATTAACTGGAATGCTCCATTAGTATATCTAGCCACCGCACTGGAAGCTTTACAAACTCGGGTAACCAAAGATCAGAGCCGAAAATAAGTTGTATTCTACAACTTCGTGATAAAGTAAAAACGATGATTTTAATTAGGATTAGCTTTACCAAAACACCTCCTAAAAATCATTATATTACTTTAATAGGTGAGCAGTAAACAGGCTAAATTGATCGTTACGTGGTGTTGTGAATAGTGCAGTAAGAAAGAGCCTTTCCTAGGGTTTCCCCTAAATTTATACGAAATCGGGTTTTCACTATTCCCTAAGCCGTGTACTTAATCCTAATTTTGCTAAACAAAGTTCTATTTATCTAAATTGTTCAACTTTATACTTGAACGGTTAAATTAAACTAGAACATTAACTAGTTTTTGTTGACAGAGTCCATTGTCAACCAAGTAATTCATGATACGAGTATTAATAGCTGATGACCATAATGTCTTTGTTGAAGGCATTGAATCGCTGATTTCCGGCTCTCCGGAGATCGAAGTAGCACAGCGGTGCTACAGCGTATCATCGGTAGTAGAAGAACTAGCACATACGCGAATCGATGTCGTGTTGCTGGACATTTCGTTTCCGCATATTGATGACGGCCTTGGACTGTGTGAGTACATCACGCGCACATACCCAAACACGAACGTAGTGGCCCTGACTATGCACGATGATGCCAGCCTGATCAAGCGGATTGTAAAAAAAGGGGCCAAAGGCTATTTGTTGAAAAATACCACCAAAACCGAGTTGTTGCAGGCAATTCAGACGGTGTATCAGGGAAAACCTTACTTCAATGAGATCATTACGTCGATTTTGCTGCACGATGGGCCGAAGGCGAAGAAATCGGCAGTTGGATTTAAGCCGAATCTCACACCTCGCGAATCGGAAGTACTGATGCTCATGGCGCAGGGATTAACGACCCAGCAAATGGCTACGCAACTGTTCGTCAGTGCCAAAGCCGTTGAGTTTCACCGGAGCAGTTTGCTCATGAAATTCAGCGTACCAAACACGGCATTACTGATTAAAACGGCCATGGAAATGCAATACATTGATTAACAGTATCTTGCTTTACGGACTATCTCGTTATATGCTTCCATATACTACGTTCTTTCTGGTGAAAAAAACAGGCTTACGAGCTACCTTGCTCGTAGTATTGTCTGTTTTGTTCCAGTCGGTAAGCACCGTAGCGCAGACACCGGGCATTGATAGTCTTAAAAAAGAAATCAGACAATTGGTGGTACATAATAGATATGTCCCTGCGGCTAAAACGTATGAGCAGCTAGGCGGACTCTATCATAAACTATACGGCTACAACAAATACACGCTGGATTCGTATTTCAACAGCTTGAAATATTACAGTCTGGATGGTGATTCGGCGGGATATTACAACGCACAGCTGGCGATCGGTGATTACTACTTACATGATTACCTCATGCAGCCGTCGGCGGAGAAGTACCTCAACAAAGCACGCCAGTTTTTTGAGCGAACGCATAATATGCCCAAAGTGATTGAGTGCCGACTGGCTCTGGCGAATATTGCTCAGCAGAAAAATCCTATACCGGCTAATTTGCTGACAGATTTGCGCGAAACAGAACGGATGAGTGAACAAAATAAACAGGAGTTTTCGCAGGCGTATGCGCTGAATTTACTAGCTAATACGTACTTACGGTTTAAAAATCCAGACTCAGCCCAGTATTTCGTTAGTCGAAGCTTAACCATAGCGAAGCGTCTGAACGTCAATTGGTTGATTAGCCTGAATCATTTCTATCAGGGTATTGTCGATCAATTTGGCAATCAGTCAAAAAAGGCCATTGACGCGTATCAGCGAAGTTACAGACTGGCCGAAGCAGAAAAAAACGTAGCCATGCTGCGGGAATTGTCAAAGCATTCCGCCGATGCCTATTCCCATATGGGTGATTACAAAAACGCCTATGAATCATCGCTAAAGACGCTTGACTTTGCGAATCAGTTTTACGAATCCGAACAAACCAAAAGCATCCGGTTGCAGGAGCTGGATAGTCAGATCAAGACGCTGGCGGTTGAAAAACAATTGGCTGAGGAGCAAAGTCAAGGGCAGCGTTTTCTGAATTCGGTACTGGTGGGTGTGCTGTTAATCAGCATTGCG
The DNA here is from genome assembly GCF_014699005.1 of Spirosoma profusum. Classification (GTDB taxonomy): domain Bacteria; phylum Bacteroidota; class Bacteroidia; order Cytophagales; family Spirosomataceae; genus Spirosoma; species Spirosoma profusum. Next base: position 79,808 of record NZ_JACWZY010000029.1, on the reverse strand, counting down.
GGCGTAGCAGCTTTGGTGTTCTTACGCCGTCAGCAAAAATTGATTGCCCGCCAGCAGGCCGTCATTGCCCAGCAGCAAATTCGTCAGTTGGAGCTAAAGTCATTACGTGCCATGATTGAAGGGCAGGAGGGTGAGCGGAGCCGGATTGCGCGTGATTTACACGACGGACTGGGTATTCAGCTCTCGCGCATTAAGTTGTTTGTGGAAGCGCATCAGGAGCAATTACCGCTGTCGGTAAAAGAGCCACTAAACCAGTTCCTGGACGAAGCCTGCACCGAAACGCGACTGATTTCAAATGATCTTCGACCCTATGCACTATCGACGTTCGGACTGATTCCAGCCTTAGAAGATTTAGTACAGAAATTAAACCTGGTTAACGAAACAACGCTGGTGCTGGAGCATTACGGCGAATTGCCACCCTTGGGTGAAGAAGCCTCGGCAATGGTGTTCCGGGTGATTCAGGAATTGTTGAATAACGCCCTTAAACATGCCCACGCCCAGACCATTACGGTGCAAATCATGACCAACGACGAGACTGCGTTGATCAGCGTTGATGATGACGGACAGGGCGGTAATTTTTCGGAAGAACCCACAAATGGCAACGGACTTGCCAACATCAAATCACGGATTTCCTACCTCGGGGGCCAGGTGATGTGGCAGAGCGAAGTAGGGAAAGGTACATCGGTCATGATTTCGCTGCCGATGCAGAAACTCATCAAAACAACTACAGTCATCGCTTAATAAACGCATTTCGAGCGCTAATCAGGAGCGTATACACAAACTAGCCTAGTAACCCTATTTCCTAAGTTCACAATTAATTTCTATTGTATATGATCAAACATGTGCTTTCGGGGGCTTTCCTCCTGAGCAGTTGGATAAGTGTCCATGCGCAGGAGCGAGCCATAACCAATGCAGCTATGGGCAAAAATCCGCCTGCATTGGCAACCGTCAAAGCGGCTAAAACCGCTGCCAATGCAGTGTCGGATACGAAAGGGCCGGTCAAAGGGACCGTATCCGACGAAAAAGGAAATACGCTTCCCGGTGCGACTGTCTCGATAAAAGGAACGACGCTCGGTACCACAACTGACGTAAATGGCGGGTTCACGCTCAATATGCCGACCGGGTCGAAAGTGCTGGTCATCTCGTTTATCGGAATGAAGACGCAGGAAGTGGAAATTGGCACCCGTACTACGTTGAACATTACGTTACAGACGGGTGATCAATCACTTGATGAAGTAGTTGTCATCGGTTACGGTACGGCCAAGCGTTCCGACGTTACGTCCTCGATTACCACCGTCAAAGCGGCTGACCTGAAAGATCTTCCGGCGGCTGGTATCGACCAGCTTTTACAGGGCAAAGCGGCTGGGGTAACCGTTACCAGCAACGGCGGTCAGCCCGGCGGTGGCGTATCGGTGCAGGTGCGTGGCGTTACGTCGATCAACAGCAACGACCCGCTGTTTGTAATTGACGGCGTGCCATTTGTACGGGGCAATACGTCCAGCAGTACGGGTTATGCCGGTCTGGGCGGGGGCGATGGACAAACCGGAAACAGTGTTATGGCCATGCTGAATCCCAATGATATTGAGAGTATCGACGTACTGAAAGATGCATCGGCGCAGGCCATTTACGGTTCGCAGGCGGCTAACGGGGTGATTCTGGTCACCACCAAGAAAGGCAAGCAGGGCGAAGGCAAGATCAATTACGAGATGTATACGGGCGTTCAGGAAGTGGCCCGACGGCTGGACCTGATGAATCTTCAGGATTTTGCCCGGTATCAGAACCAAGTCCTGCCCATTATCGGAAATCCGGTGGCCGACGAGTTTAAAAACCCGGATTTGCTGGGTACGGGTACCGACTGGCAGGAAGCCATGTTCCAGCACGGGAAAATCAACAACCACCAACTGAGCTTTTCGGGCGGGAAAGACAAAACGACGTATTACCTCTCCCTGAATTATTTCGACAATAAGGGTATTCTGCTGGGATCGGATTTCAAGCGGTACGCCAGCCGGTTTAGCCTCGACACCCAACTAAAAAACTGGGTCAAAGTAGGGCTGAGCGCCAACGTATCACGTAGCATCCAGAACGTATCATTGGCCGACGCTGCCGAAGGAACCATCTGGTGGGGCGCGTCGACCAGCCCGCTGGTTCCGGTGAAAAACCTTGATGGTACGTGGGGTGGTGGACAGACGGTTGGTGGCGTTCAATACAATAACGCCAACCTGGTCGGAAACAGCCAATTCCGGGGCAATACCAAAACGTCGAACAACGTATTCGGGAGTTTATACGCCGAACTGCAATTAACCAAAGACCTGTCGCTACGTAACGAATTGTCGTATTCGCTGGGTCAGGACAACAACATTGCGTACCAGAAAGCTGGTAACGTGGGTGGTACGTCGTTCCGCAGCAAACTGATTGATTCGCGCTCTGATAGCTACTATTGGTCGCTGACGAATTACCTGGCCTATACCAAAAACCTGCAAAAACACGGTTTCCAGGCGACGGTCGGCCACCAAGTGCAGAACTCGTATTATCAGTCGATTTCGGGTACGAAAGTGGATTTGCAGGCCAACATTTTCGATCTCAATACAGGAAGCGCCGACCAGACGACCTGGGGCTTGAGCGGTGGAAAAGGCCAGTGGGCGATGGAATCGTACTTTGCGCGCGCCAACTACACCTACGACGATCGCTATTCATTGTCGGCTAGTTTCCGGGCGGATGGTTCGTCGAACTTCGGGCCTAATAACCGTTGGGGTTATTTCCCCGGTGTGTCGGCGGGCTGGACGATCTCTAATGAGAAGTTCATGAAAGGATCTGTTTCGAACGTACTGAATTACGCGAAACTGCGGGTTGGCTACGGATTGGTAGGTAACCAGAACTTCCCCGGTGGTGCTCCGAATCCAGCCTATGTTGGTGCGGTACAGTTCTTCTCCGGGCCGGTAGGATTCGGTTCGTCGAACATGATCAACGGGATTCCGAACCCGAATTTGAAGTGGGAATCGGTGAAAACGACCAACGCCGGGATTGACCTGGGCTTCCTGAACGGACGTATCGACGCGACGATTGACGTGTACAAGAAAGTGACGTCCGACATGATCATCTTCCTGACGGGGCCGAACCTGATTGGTGTGGGCGACCAGTGGGACGACCTAAAAGCACCGCTGGGTAACGCCGGTCAGATGACCAATACGGGTATCGATATTGGTCTGACAACGACCAATATCAAAAAAGGAAATTTCAGCTGGAAGACCAACGTCGTATTCACGCAGTTCACCAACAGCTACGATCGGGCGGCTAGCGCAGCTTCGGCGCTGGATGGTAAAGTCTATTACAACAACTACCTCGTTACGCACACGACACCGGGTCGGCCCGTTGGTTCGTTCTGGGGATTGGTCACGGATGGGTTGTTCCGCACACAGGCAGAACTGGACGCTAGTTTACCGCAGTTTGGCTACAAGGTGAATCAGACCGAAACCTGGCTGGGCGATATACGCTTCAAGGACATCAATGGCGATAAGAAAATCGACGCGCAGGATTACACGTACCTGGGCAGCCCGCTACCAAAATTCACCTGGGGCTTCACCAATACGTTGAATTACGGCGATCTGGATTTGTCGATTTTCCTGCAAGGCAGTCAGGGAGGCAAAGCGTTTAACTTCCTGCGCTGGCAGTTGGAAGGGCTGAACAACGCTTATACCAACCAGATGAAAACGGTAACCGATCGGTATACGGAATCAAATACAGACGGTGCGCTGCCCCGGTTCACGAATACCAACAAGAACAACACGGCCATGTCGGATCGCTACGTAGAAGATGCGTCTTACGCTCGCATTCAGAATATTACGTTGGGCTACCGGCTTCCGAAAACGTTGCTGAACAGAGTGAAGATTCAGAATCTGCGTATCTACGGCTCGATTCAGAATCTGAAAACCTTCACCAAGTACTCGGGCTACGATCCTGAAATCGGTGCGTTCAACAACAGCATCAAACTGATGAACGTCGACACGGGCCACTACCCGAACCCCCGTACGTTCACCGTAGGCGCGAATCTGCAATTCTAAAAACTATCCCCAACCCCCTGAAGGGGGCTTTACTTGACTATTCTCAACCTAAGCCCCCTTTAGGGGGTTGGGGGTAAAACCAATAAAAAAATGAAACTCAAGCCACTGTATGCCCTAATGCTGCCGGCGGTGCTGTTGTCTTCCTGCTCGAAAGACTTCATTGACCGGCCTTCGCTGTCGGGCACGACAACCGGAAACTATTACAACAACGCGGACGAAGTTCGAGCCGCGACCAGTACGCTCTACAGCGGGTTGCCTTGGCGTAACTACGAAAGCCGGGCGCAGGATGCAATCGGCGACGTCATGGGCGGTAACATGTTCACCTATACCGACGTCGAGTACCTGAACTTCACCGTCTCGTCGGCTTCCGACCGGATCGGTGCGGCCTGGGGTGCGTTCTACAAGATCATTGGCTACTCCAACGTCATGATCAAAACGTTCGAAGAGAAGAAAGCAGCCGGTGGTGGTGCAGCTTACCTGGACCCCGCCATTGCCGAATGCCATTTTATTCGGGGTATGCTCTATTTCTACATCGCCCGCACGTGGGGAGCCGCTCCGATCATTACCGATCCTGGCGCAACGGCCCTCTCGGGTGATTTCAACATCCCGCGTTACCTGCAAAAAGACGTACTGCGGTTTGCGCTCGAAGAGCTAAAAATGGCCGAAACCGGTTTACCTGATTCGGACGTACCAGGGCGGGTGACCAAGTCCGCAGCCAGAGCGCTGATGGCGAAAATGTACCTTTACAGCAAAGATTACGCGAACGCCAAAGCCAAAGCGGAGGAAGTAATCAATTCCGGTAAATACCGGTTGGTTGACGATTACACGGGCATGTTCACCAAAATGAGCATGAATAACAACGCCGAGGCAATTTTCTCGATCCAGCACCAGTTTGCGCAGGACCCCTGGGGAACGGGCAACATCAAAAACCCGGATCGCGGGGCGGGTGCGCTACGTACTGCCGAAGCTGATGCCTGGGAAATGTACGTACCGTCGCTGGACATGTTGAAAGAATACGAGTTTGGTGATTTGCGCCGGAAATGGTCAGTTATGGAGCATGGCTGGACGAACCTGAACTGGAAACCCCAACGTGCCAATGCACCGAAATACAATGCGTTCATGGCCAGTGGATTCAAATACGATACGTTGCAGCCAACAGCGGATGGCGGAAGTTTAAGCCCAACCCGCGGTAATCTGGTCAAGTACTTTGCCGGACCGGGTAAGAGTTTCGGGGGTGAGCCGGTACTGGGCCAGAACTCGGGCAACAACGTAGTACTGCTACGTTACGCCGACGTCCTGCTGATTTATGCCGAAGCAGTGTTGGCAGGTGGCGCATCGACCGCTGATGCCAAAGCACTCGACGCACTGAATCAGGTAAGACGCCGGGCCGGTCTGACAGCAAAAACGTCAATTACCAACGACGACATTCTGCACGAACGCCGGGTCGAGTTTGCCTTCGAAGGTGATTATTGGTACGACATTCAGCGGCAGGGTTTCGCGAAAGCAAAAGCGATCATTGAGAAGCAAAACCGGGGAACCGTGACGGGTGCTACGTACCTGACCAATTTCACTGAAGACAAGATGTTTCTGCCGATTCCGGCTGGTGAAATTGTGCAGGACCCTGAATTGGGCAAAGATCCTGTTCCATACTATAACTAATTTCTTCTGAGTAAGCTGATGAAATTCAACAAGATAAACCGAATAGCAGGGGTAGCCCTTCTGGCCGTTGTTGCCGGTTTGGGAATGAGCTCCTGCACAAAAGATACCGACGGTAGTCCGCAGATTCCAGCGGGTAACCCCGTTGCGACGAAGATTATGCCGGACTCAGCTGCCGGGGGTGCCATCGTTACGTTGACCGGTACAGGACTGGGCGACATACGTACCATCGTCTTCGAAAAACAGAACGTAGCAGCCGGTTTTCAGCCAACCCTGAATACGGACAACGTACTAATTTTCCGGGTGCCAACCGACGTATTAGGTGGAAAACAAACCATTACGTTCACCAACAGTGCGGGTAATACGTTAACAGTCCCGTTTAAGGCGCTGGCCTACCCGACGGTTTCGGACGTATCGAATTACAACTTCACCAAAGGGACAGTTATCACGATCACCGGTAACAACTTTGATGACGTAACGGCCGTAGCGATTGCCGACTCCGTAAAAGGGATTTCAGACGCGGCTACGGTGGTGTCGAAATCAAAAACGCAGTTGGTTGTCCAGATGCCGACTACTACGCTTACCCGCGGTACGTTAAGCATCACAAATGGTACGGGGCGGATGCGGACCAGGCAGGAATTTGTGAATGTCGACAAGGCGTATCAGATCTTTACGGATGCGTACGGGACTGGTTTTCAGGACGGTTCCTGGGGTGATGCGGCTGCTGTTTCCAGCAAAGAGTTTAAATCAGGAGCGGCTTCGATTGGCAAAAACTACCAGAAAGGAAACTGGCATTTGGCCGCGTTCGCCAACTGGTCGGCGTCGGCCATTCCGTACTCGGCGGATTATACCTACGTAACGGGCTGGATCAAAGGCGCTTCGGCTGATTACACGCTGTATCTGACTACAGATGCCAACAAAGCCGGTTTTGGCGAATTTGTAGAAGCAAATAAGATTGACGTGAAAGCGGGTGTCTGGAATTACTTCAAAATTAAGTTGTCGGACATGGATTTCTGGTTGGCCGGTAAAACGCTGAAGCAAGTTGGCTTCCGTATCAAAGGCCCTGATAAACAAGATGAAACGTTCTATTTTGATGACGTAATGCTGGTGAAGTAACGACACAAAAAACTGTAAAAGACATTCCCGTAAGCGGTGGCTCTACGGGAATGTCTTTTACGGAGATTACTTATTTCTATGACTTTGTTTCTACCCACAAGACGCAGGCCGTTTGTGTTTTTGCTTGCGTTATTCGTAGTGAGCAGCCTATCCGCTTGCCGGGCGTCTGAATCAGTGGTTTCGGCCGATACCGTGCAGAAGCCGGACAACCGGTTGCTTCCCGCAAAACCCACCAGCCAACTTGTTGATGCACGTGCTACGTTGTCGACAAAGGGATTGTTTTCGTATTTAATCTGCCAATACGGTCAAAAATTAATATCGGGGCAACAGGATGATGTGGAATACGTACTGGAAAAAACCGGCAAAGAACCCGCTGTTGGCGCCTTCGATTTAATGGATTATTCGCCTAGCCGCGTTCCGTTTGGCAGTAAGCCGATACGTACCAGCGAGGCTTGTATTCAGTGGGCGAAGAAAGGGGAGGGCCGGGGTATTGTTAGCCTTTGCTGGCACTGGAACGCTCCCACCGATCTGATCAATAAGGCACCCGATAAACTCTGGTGGAGCGGTTTTTATACCAAGGCTACTACGTTCGATCTGGCCGCTGCACTGTCCGACAAAAACGGCGAGCGGTACAAATTTCTGCTACGTGACATTGACGCCATTGCAGAACAACTCAAAAAGTTTCAAGACGCCGACGTACCGGTACTCTGGCGGCCGTTGCACGAAGCATCAGGCGGCTGGTTCTGGTGGGGAGCCAAAGGGCATGCGCCTTTCAAAGAACTCTGGCAAATTCTGCACGATCGGTTGATGAACCATCATCAATTGCATAACCTGATCTGGGTGTATACCGGCACCGATACTGTCAACCCGGATTGGTATCCCGGGGATCAGTACGTCGATATCGTTGGTTTGGATATTTATACGGAGCCGACTGCTACGTTAAATGGTAACTGGACGAATGCACAGACAACGTTCAACGGCAAAAAACTGGTAACGCTTTCAGAAGTGGGCCATCTGCCCAGGCCGGATAATGTGCGCACATTAAATACGTGGTGGTCCTGGTTTACCGTCTGGAATGGCTCGGACTGGATCAAAAAACAACCACTTGATTTATTGAAATCGGTATACACACATACCGACATAATAACACGAGATGAACTACCCGACTGGCGTAATCGCTAAATTTACATAAATAGTGTTGACGTGCAGAGACGCTGACCGATCTATGAATCGACCGTCCGGAAGAGTAGATTAACAAGTTGGCCGGCCTGGGCGAAAAGTTTAGATCAACGAATTCATTCTATCGAAAACGCCCGTCGTAATACCAAAGTAGCTAAACTGTTTGTGAGAAAAAGAAAAAACGCCTTCAATTCGCTTAGAAGAAGGCGTTTTTTGCTGGTTTGAATACAACCTGAATTGAAAAAAGCAATGATGGATGCTACTTACAAAGCAGCAAGTGGGTCAAAATTGGTAAATAAAAAGAAATAATACAACTATTTCGATAAAATAAAAAGATTATAAATTAGTCTTATTTCCGGTTGGCACTTTAAATTGCGGGACCGTTATGAAAAGGTTCCTATCCATTTCTATCTGTAAAGTTTGCTGGGTCGCCTTCCTGGGCGGCCTTTTCGCCAGTTGCCAGCCTCAAGCGCCCGAACCTGCAAAAATTGTCAACACCCGAACCGTTTTGCCCTCCCAGGCCGCTTTAGTATCAGTACAACCAACGGGAGCAACATCGGCCGAAATTGTTCTAAAACTTACATCTGCTATTAAAGCCACTGATTGGCAATTTACCGCGCAAACGGCATCGGGTTCTCTGTTGACGTTAACCGCTGGTGACGTAAAGGATTATGACCCCTTTAGCCTGAATGTGTTTTCGCTGTCTGGGCTGGCGGTAGGGCAAACTTATACGTTACGTTTAGGCTTTCGGTATAATCAGAAGGATACGCTAACCCTGGAGCGACGCTACGTACACGCTGCCTATAATCCGTGGCGACGACTGGCCCATTTGCCATTCGATAGTGGCGATTTTATGGGTTCGATCATTAATAATTCATCCGAAGATCGGTTGGGGACTTCGGTACGTGTGACTCGTTACGTAGACGCCAACACCTGGCAATCGGCTGTTTTCTACAACCCGCAAAATCAATGGTACCCTACGGATGCCACGGAGTTTGGTAGCAAGCAAAATCAGTGGATTTCGACGCCACCAATCAACCTCCCTCCCCGCCACGGACTAATTGAATACATTTTGTACTGGCATAATAAAGACCGCCATTATTTCTATGGTATGGGCTATCAAACGGATGATTTGATTCCTGGTAAGTTGTTCTATAACAGAGATTTATACGCCATTCTGACGGTATATCCCAGTGTTGTTTTTCCGTATTACCAGGGCGAAGACGGGGAAGTGGTTTATTTTACGACGACCGAATGGGCGTTTTTTCTGACGAATAACGGCTCCCCGGCCATGCGGGGTATATATGCGCAGTTCGACCAGGAAGCGCGCGCTCCCTTGCCTGAAAAACCGGGAATATTGGCAACGTTCAGCCTAGGCGAAATGGGCTACGTCGTGAATCAGGTACCGGGTAGGCAGCCGCATTTATTTGCTTATGATTCCCAAAAAGATAGCTGGACGCGCAAGGCTGATTTCCCCGGTGTGCAACGGTCGCGGGGTGTTGGTTTTTCGGTGAAAGGAAAAGGCTATTTTGGCCTGGGTACGGCGACGAATCAACAGGGATTGCGGGATATATGGCAGTATGATCCTGCTACCGACAAGTGGCAATATTTAACCGACTACCCAGGTCAGGGAAATCGCTATCTGGTAGTATGGAGTGGTCCCAATCGGGCGTATTTAGGCTGGGGATACGAAAGTCAGACCGTTGTGGGTTCGGCGGGATATCGACAGGTTGGTTGTACGGATTTCTGGGAATTTGTACCATGAAAAAGGTTGTGACACAGAGATACACGGAGAAGACACGGAGATACACAGAGGTTTTATTAATTTTCTCTGTGTATTTCTGTTTCACATCCCTTTTCTCGTGTGTAGATGAAGTGCAGCTTCCCATCCGGCAGGTACAGGCCCGTTTGGTCGTGGATGGGTTAATTACAGATGAACCTCCGCCATATTCGATTAAACTTACATTGTCAGGCGCGTATTCGTCAGGTAGTGGATTTCCTGAAGAATTAATTATTAATGGGGCTGTCGTTACCATCACAGATAATAACGACCGAACGGTACAACTCGAACAAGATCCCTTATTACCCTCTTATTATTGGGTTCGGGACCCGGCCTTCCGTGGTCAGGTAGGGCATCGCTATACACTAAACGTTGTATTACCCGACGGAACCGTTTTCGTGTCTGCTCCTGAACTGTTGAGGGCTGTAGCTCCACTGGAACAAATTCAGGCAGAATATCGATTGGCAAACGGATATTCGGGGCAGCCTGATCTCTACAACATTCTGATTAACACACACGACCCTGCTATGTTAGGCGATTATTACCGCTGGTCGACTTATAGCTACGTACCGCGCTGGACTGGAACGGACCCGCGACATTCTACCTGTACACTCTGTTCCTGTTGGGTGCCTTATTATAGTCAGCTCACCAGCGTATTGTCCGATGCGTTGATCAATGGCAATCGCATTAGCCGTCGGTCTGTATTTGATTCACCCGTGTATGCCGTTGGAAAACAATACGTTGAAGTACGGCAGTATTCGCTGAGCCGGGCCGCTTACCAGTACTGGACCTTATTTGAGGAGCAACGTAGCAGAACGGGGTCGCTGTTCGATCCCCAACCTGCTTCGATTGAAGGAAATGTCCATTTGCAGGCCGATACGACCGTGTTGGCGTTGGGTTATTTTGGGGCGTCAGCCGTTAGTAGGCAACGACTGGTGATTCCAGGGGATACCATTCAATACGACAGATTCTTAAACCGACTCAATAAAGCCTTTATTCCGTCTGGCACATGCCCGAGTACCTTTACTGAGTTTATTCTGGCACCTCCAGCGAGCTGGTAAACGGGATGATACGTAGTGAGTACAGTTGAGGCTCAGAAGAACAAATCAGTTATGAGAAATACTACTCTTCAATACGTTCGGAAACCTGATTGGCTGCTTCTACTGGCGAGTATGGTCTGGGTATTTAGTTGCCAAACGGCCGAGCCGGTAGCAACCATAGCTCCCGATCCGACCACCATTATTTCGCCTACGTTAGTTAGTGCCCAGGCCCTTGGAAATGATCAGGCTGAGTTCGTGGTTAAGGCTGGCTTTGAGTTTGATCCCTCCAGTTGGCGGCTCAACCTCCTGGATGCCAATAAGCGATCAATGGCCCTTAACGCAGGAACAGTAGGTCGGCTGGATTTATTTACGCTGATGCCCTACCGGATCACCGGACTAATTTCAGGTCAGACGTACCGGCTTCGTTTTGTAACCCGTAATGCCGGGGGCGATTCTGTGCATGTAGAGCGAGATTACGTCCACCGCCCCGACGGACCGCGCTGGACTCGACTGGCTCATGCGCCGGTTGCGGGGGGCGATTTTGCCGGTAGCGCCATGAGTACGGATAACGTACCGGGTTCCGATGCTTCACAACTGTCGATTTGGCAGTTAAAGAGTGACAACAGCTATCAAGCCCTGAGTTACTCCGTTGGCAGTAATAGCTGGTATGCTTATAAACTGACTACCTCCTCAACCTTGGGAACACACGGTATTGTACGCTTCAGTTTGCAGGCGGTAAAAGGCGTTGTCTATTCAATGTCCGGATTAGGTTTTGTCACGAATGAGTCATTACCCGGTCAGCGGCAGTATCTTAAAAACATGGTAACTCCAGATTTTGCCGGGCCAGATGGTGAAGTACGTTGGTTTACAACGCTGACCAAAGCCTATCAACTCGTTGAGGGTGGCCATTCGCAGGTATGGGTTCGGATGGGAACCTGGGATCAGTACCGTACCGCTGACCTGCCCGAACCAACCGGAACTCTGGCTACCTTTCGCATAGGAACAACTGGCTACGTAGTCAATCAGCGGTCGGGGCAAGCGGCTCATCTATGGGCGTTCGACACGGAACGAGAACAGTGGAGCCGAAAAGCGGATTTTCCGGGCGCGATACGTAGTCGTGGTATTGGTTTTCAGGCGGATGAGAAAGGCTTTTTTGGTTTAGGAATAACGCCCAATGAAGAAACACTACGTGACGTATGGCAGTACAATCCCGCGACCGACAAATGGCAATACGTTACGGATTATCCTGGAGCAGGCAGCACTTACCTCGTTGTGAGTCAGATCCCTGGCCACACTTTTCTGGGATGGGGCTACGAACAGCAACCAACAGCCGCGGGTGGTATTCGGTTGGTAGGATGTACTGACTTTTGGGAGTTTAAACCATGAAAAAGATTATAACACAGAGGTACGCGGTGAAGACACGGAGATGCACAGAGAAAATTATTTTTAATTACTTCTCTGTGCATCTCCGTGTCTTCACCGCGTACCTCTGTGTCGCAGCTCTTTTCTCCTGCGTCGACGAAGTACAGCTTCCCATTCGCCAGACCGAACGACGGTTAGTCGTGGAAGGCCTCATTACCGATGGCCCGTTTCCGTGGGTACGTCTTACCTACACAGGATATTATAATTCATCCAATCCAGCCCCACCCGAACTAGTCATCAACGATGCTTTAGTCCAGATTCGGGACGAAGAAGGACGTAGCGTGCGACTGGTTCCCGACCCCTTTGCTCCAGCTTATTACGGCCTTCGCGATAGTAGTTTTGTAGGGAAGGTGGGCCGGTCTTATACGCTATCTGTTACGTTGCCCGATGGTAGTCGGTATGAGTCCCGGCCCGAACGACTTAATCCTGTTCCGCCACTCGAGCCGCTCCGGGCGCGGTATAGGCGTGGACTATCGGAACTGGGCCAACCTGATTTATACGATATTCTGGTTGATACCCAGGACCCCTCAGCTTTGGGGAATTACTACCGCTGGTCGTCGCTGGCTTACGTACCCCGCTGGACCGAGTTCGATCCCAGACACCCACCCTTTAATCCATTTGGGCCAATTTGTGGTACCTGTTCGTGCTGGGTACCATCCTACGGTCCGCCTACAGACGTATTATCGGACGCGCTTATTAACGGAAATCGCATTAGTGGCCGGATTGTATACAGTGTGCCAATTATGGCTGTTAGCGCATATTACGTACAGATACGTCAGTATTCCTTGACGCGGGCCGCTTATCAGTACTGGAATCTGTTTGAGCAGCAACGCACACGCACGGGCTCTCTGTTCGATCCACAACCCGCATCCATTGAAGGAAATGTGCGGGCCGTCAGCGACACGACTAAATTGGCATTGGGTTTCTTCGGCGCTTCGGCAATGAGCCAGCAGCGGCTGACAATCCCCGGCGATACAATCAATTATGACCGGTTTTTGATAAATGGAAAACGGTTTATTCCGCCCACCGGCGATTGTTATACCAATTTTTCGCAGCCTATTCTGGTACCCCCACAGGGATGGCCCCCGCGATGAAGCATTAATAAAGTGTTGATACATACTAAGTTCAATTGTTATTCCGATTTGTCCTATGCGTCATCTTTTCGTTCGAATTGTCCTGCTTAGTATACTGCTGCTGTCTAGCACCGGTTTGTTTGCGCAAATTCGGTTTCGGATTTACGGGCAGGTGACCGACGGGGTGACGAAGAAACCATTGGCCAACGTATCGATCTACGATAAAAAACAGGGTGTTGGTTTAACATCCGACAGCCTGGGTAATTTCAGTGTACAGGTATTGCCTGGTCCCTATAACCTGACGTTCTCCGCAGTGGGCTATTACGCCCGTAGTCGGTATTTAGAAGTTGGCCGTGGGAATATTCGCATGGAAGTGGCGCTCAACCCCGATACGCGTGAACTGGACGCCGTTAATGTATTGGGTCGCGCACCTGATGCGAACGTATCGGCTACGCAGATGGGCGTCGTACGTATCGACATGAAAAACCTACGTAACATTCCGGTCGTGTTCGGCGAAGTGGATATTCTGAAAGCTCTGACGTTGCAGCCAGGAGTAAGCACAGTAGGCGAGGGCGCTGGCGGTTTCAACGTGCGTGGGGGACGTACCGACCAGAATCTGGTGCTGCTCGATGGCGCTCCTTTGTTCAATACCAGTCATATGCTGGGGTTGCTGAGTAATCTGAATGCCGATGCCATTCAGGACGTAACACTGTATAAAGGTGGTATTCCGGCTTCTTACGGAGGGCGGCTTTCGTCGTTGCTGCTGATGAATACCAAATCCGGCGAAACCGACAGACTGCATATTACTGGCGGAATTGGCCTGTTAACCAGCCGGTTACTGGTCCAGGGGCCAGTAACAAGAAATAAGAAACTCACCTTTCTGGCGGGCGGACGTATTGCTTATCCGTCATTTATGCTTGGCCTTTTTCCAGAACCAACCAACAAAGACCGCGCCTTTTTCTATGATCTGAATGCCCGGCTAACGTATCGAATCAATGAAAATAGTCAGCTATCAGCTACGGCCTATCGAAGCTATGATACGTTCAAATTTCCGCAGGATACGCTCTACACGACTCAATCGACGATAGCAACTGCCCGCTGGAGCCAGCGATTGAACCCGCATCTGTCGTTCAATCTGACGGCCACCCAAAGCGATTATCAGTTTTTTCTGGATGGACTTAGCCTCGCCAATACGTATCGGTACCGTTCTACGATTAGTCAGCGCGACGGTCGACTTGACTGGCTATATAGCCCATCATCAAAACATCGGCTTGAATTTGGCGGGTCGTTAACGGGATATAGCCTGCTCCCCAGCGCCATCGCGCCAACAGGCGGTAATTCGAATATTATTTCCATTACATTACCGACCGAACAGGCTCGCGAGTGGGCAGGGTATCTGTCGGAAGAATGGACGCCGACGCGGGTGCTGTCGGTGCAGGTTGGCGTACGGTATGCGCAGTTTACCAACGTTGGTCCGGGCGTAGCGTATCAATACGCAGAAGGCCGGCCCCGCACCCGCGAAAGCATTACGGATACGCTACGTTATGGTAGCGGCCAAACCGTGGCTCAGTATGGCGGCTGGGAACCCCGCGCCACTGTTCGGGCCAACATTACGCCGAATAGTTCATTGAAAATCAGTTATAATCGCACGCGTCAGTACCTGCATCTGATTTCGAATACGACGGCCATCTCGCCAGTCGATTTCTGGAAAGTGAGCAATGCGCTGGTGCCTCCGCAGGTAGCCGATCAGTTTGCGGTTGGCTACTTCCATAATTTCAACGAAAATCAATATGAAACTTCCATCGAGGTGTATCATAAGACCCTGGAAAACTTGGTTGAATACCGGAATGGCGCTACGTTACTGCTGAATCCGGCGCTGGATGCAGATTTATTAAAAGCGCAGGGGCGCGCGTATGGCCTGGAAGTGAGCGTTCAGAAAACCCGGGGACTGCTAACCGGATTAGTGTCGTATACGTACTCGCGAACGCTGGCGCGGGTGCCCAGCCCATTTCCAAACGTGCAAATCAACGGGGGCGACTGGTATCCGTCCACCTTCGACCGACCGCATAACCTGACCATCGCTACTCAGTGGAAATGGAGCCGAGGCTGGACGTTCGGGACTAATTTCGTTTATACCAGCGGTCGCCCCACTACGTATCCCGATGGAACGTATCGACTCAACGGTGCCAAAGTGCTGGATTACTCGCAACGTAACGCCGACCGAATTCCTGATTATCATCGGCTGGACGTATCATTCACCAAAGATGGCCGTCGGACACTGGAACAGCGGCATTATAGCAGCTGGTCGATTTCGTTCTATAACGTGTACGCGCACAAAAATCCGTATTCAATTTATTTTCAGCGCGTTAACACGACGACCAAAAGCTATCAACTATCGGTATTTGGCACGATTATTCCGTCGATAAGCTGGAATTTTACGTTCTAAACTATACCGCCAGAGGTACGTAGTGCTTCTGGTTGAGGGGCAGATTCTCGGCTGTCCAGGCTACGTCCTGCACAAACGCAAACGCCCGAACAGGACAGTCGGCAACGCGGCAATAGTGGCAGCACTCTTTCTGACAAGGGTCGGTATGCACAAAAATCTCAACCTCCGCCTGAAAACCTTCTTTGAGCGTGTCTTCAAAATGATGGACTTCGTCGTGGACTTTGTTGAGCTTCCAGTAATAGGGCAGGGTCAAATGGCAATCGATGTGTAAGTCGGCACCGTATTTCTGGACTCGCAGATTATGTACATCAATCCAGTTGTTGTCTTTTTGGGTGTTCAGGATATTCACCACCTTATGAAGTGTCGGTACGTCGGCTTCGTCCATCAGTCTGGCCACCGACTGGCGCGTGATTTTGAAGCCGTTGTAAATAATTACGAAGGAAAGTACCAGCGACAACGTACTATCGATCCAGTGCAGGCCCGTCAGCCAGACCAGTGCTACGCCAATCATGACTACTACGCTACTGAACGTATCAGTGAGCAGATGTTTGCCATCGGCAATGAGAGCCGCTGAATCCGTTTGATTCCCTGAACGTATCAGCATACGACCCACGAATGCGTTGGCTGCTGCCGTCAGACCTACCAGCGCAAAACCCCAATCCAGATTAGTTAGTATTTTGGGTTCAAAAAAACTTAAGATGGCTTGCCAGACGATGACCAATCCCGCCGAGAGAATCATGGCGCCCTCGAAACCTGAAGAAAGAAATTCGATTTTCCCGTGGCCGTATGGGTGGTTCTGGTCGGCGGGTTGGTCCGCTAAATAGATACTGTAAAACGCAAATCCACTGGCAATCACATTCACAATCGACTCAACGGCATCCGAGAGAATCGACGTGGAATACGTTAAAAAATAAGCCGTGAATTTGAGAATCAGCAGGACGAAGCTTAGCCCCAGCGAGATGCCCATCCAGCGGTATTTCGTTTGTTGACTGGAATTCATCGAAGCCTGATGAAATAGCGTTAGGGACTACAAAGATATGGATTTAAGCCGGGATTGTGGCTTTCGTGGATAGCCGGTGCGCACCTATTTTGTCATAAATTCCCAGGTAATAGTACTGTAATGAAACCCATTGTTTCGGGTCGGATTCCAGCTTCCGGTCAACGTACCGGCCTGATTCTTTCTTACTTCCAATTGCGTCCAGGTATACGTACCATTTTCATAATCGAACGTTTCTCCGTCATCATCATAAATCGCCCAATTGGCCTCTGTTTTTCCGTAATGACGTACTGTTAACGCTAATTTCTCTCCCTTTTTGGGCGTATGCAGTACCGGCGGAATCATCGGAATAATACCGCCTTCTTTAACGAATAAAGGAATTTTAGAAAGCCCGGGTGTGATTTCGATAATCGCAGCTTCACCAACGAAATTTCCTGTATAGAAATCATACCATTTGCCGGATGGCAGCAACACCTTACGGCTCTTCTCACCGGCAAACAAAGGCGCTACCAGCAAATAATCGCCGACCATGAACTGGTCGTTCAGGTCTTTTCGGACGGCCATTGCATAGGGATTGTCGGTCGAATGTAACGTAGCAGCCGTAGCCTTACTATCGAACGTAAAGCCATCAACCAACTGCATGGCCCGGATGGGCGGTTTGCCTTCGAAATGGTACTGCGCGAACGTAGTATACAGATAGGGAAGCAGTTGCATACGTAGCAGCATGACGTCTTTTACGTCCTGTGCTACGTCGGGGAACGTCCACGGTTTCGTGCCGTCGGCCCAGGCGTTGAGCATCGCCATTGGTGAAAAACAGACGGTTTGCATCCGACGAAGCCATTCTTCGGAAGTCTTGGAAGATCGTGCTTCTGGCGTCCACAATACGCCAATGAAACTGCTGGTAATGAGGGCGGTTATAAAATCGCGATGGTCGTAATAGTCATTGTAAATCACATACGGCATAGCTGAAGCCCCGGCATTTGACCCCCGAACCAGCCCGTAGGTACGTTGATTTCGTTGCCGAAACCAGCCATCGGTCATTTTCTGAAATTGCAGTCCGTAAATCTGCCGCATCTGTTCGGAAGGGATACCCGACGGGAACGTAGCAACATCGGGCCAGAGCCAGTTATCGTAGCCGTCAACTTCGTCCACTTTATAACCCGAAATGCCGACTGACAGGTGTTGTTTAGAAAACAGGTCTTTGTATAGATCCCGAGCTTGAGCCATCGTGAAATCCGGCACACGCCCCACCCAGACCATGTGCGAGCCGGTGTATGGCAGCACACGTTTGAACATGGGCGAATGCGATGATACGTAGGGGTTTATCCAAAGATTAGCCCGGATATTTTTCTGCAACAATTTATCGAGAAACTGCTGAGGATGAGGGAATCGCGTGCTATCCCAGACAAAACTATTCGGATAGGAATGCGACTGCCAGCCGGGTTCCAGTCCCACAAAACTTAACGGATAGCCTTTCGCTTCGAACTCGGCCGCTTCCTGAAGCACTTTCTCGTCTGAAAATAGCGTTGGTGTTCGGTGGGTAAAACCTAATCCCCATTTTGGTGGCAACGTACCGCCCCCGCAATACAGATTATACCGTTGTACAACTTCCATCGGCGTTGCCCCGGCAAAAATGTAAACCTCCGTTCCTGACGCCGGAATAATCACCTCTACAGCATCGGAATACGGCTGGGCGCTCCAATCACGCTGGGTATTGCGATCTTTTTCGGGCGGCATTTCCTGACTATCCGTTCGAACGCCCGTTCCGGCATACACCGTTACGTAACGAGCTGAATTAATCAGGACACCGTAGCCGAGCGTTGATATGTAGAACGGAACCGGTGCGTGGGTACGTCCATTGTCTTTGCCGTTGTAATGATCGACGTGCAGCGTTTTAATCGTTCCCCGCTGCTGTACGGCTTTGAAATTCAGTCCTAATCCGAACAATTGCTCACCTTTTTTCAGCGGGAAACGCAGGTACGTTTTATTGTCTGTTTGCTGATGAACGCTTTCGTTCAAATCAGTTGGAAACGAACGTTCGCCCAATTTTTTCAGGCCATCCAGCCGAGGTTTTATGCCAGCTACCGACAGCGGAGAAATGGTTTCGGCTTTTCCTGCTACGCCCTTCCAGACACCCGACGCCACCAATGTCCATTGGAAAGCCATCTGCTGGGCAAATCCGGTAATCGGAAACGTACCACCAATAATGACGAACGTGAGGATGCGGGTAATACATGAAGTCATATCGGTGGGTAGATTTTCTGTCAAAAGAGCATTGCAGGATATAGCAGAAAGCAGTTTTTGATAAAACTTAATCGTGAAGTTGCAGACTTTATAACGCTCATGAGTAAAGTATAAGCCTCTTCCTGCTTCTTTTAGCCACTACGTATCACTAACTTTTGCCAATTATGAGGCTCGCCGTTCTGTTTTTGGGGCTTGTTTTTCTTTCGATTATCTATAGCGTTCATCCAACTGCTGAGATGTCCGGGGCGGAATTGTCACTGGCGGATAAACCGTTGATAATTAAAGAAAATAAAGCTGCGCAGACGATAGCCGTTTATCGATCAGGGCAAACAACACCGATTCTGACGCAGGTGGCGAAAGCCGATTTTCGCCCTTTCCTGCACCCGATTGTTGCCCCCGATGGTAAAGGTGTGTTGACTGAATATAGCCCCGGCCATCACAAACACCAGACGGGTTTATACTGGGGTTTCACCCGTGTCAATGGTCGCGATTATTTCCACCACCCGCAGGGCGATTATTGGCGTAAAGTGTCGGCAAAGGTAGTTGAAAGTAAAGGTACAACCGTGAAATGGCAGACCGTTTACGACCTGATTGACTCAACCGGTAAAGCCGTTTTGACCGAAACTCAGAACTGGTCGATGCGGGAACGTAACGGTCAATACCTGCTCGATCTAGAGTGGAACGGTGATGCGCATACCGACGTAACGATTGGTAAATACGACTACGGCGGCTTGTTTTTGCGAATGCCCTGGAAGGAGGGTATTCCTGGCGAGGTGGTAAATGCAGCCCGGCAACGTAACGAAAAAGCCGAAGGACAGTCGGCGCCATGGGTAGACGTAGGTATGCAGGTTGAAGGACGTAGCGATTGGGCGCACGTCGCCATTTTCGACCATCCGCAGAATCGCAATTATCCGACACCCTGGCGCGTAGATTCTCAGTTAGGTATCGGACCCGCGCGTGCACGAAAAGGTGACTGGTCCATCAAAAAAGGAAACACGGAAATTCTGAAACACCAGATCGTGGTGTATACGGGCAAACTTAACGACGTAGCACTGACGAAACTATATGGCGAGTTTACCGGAAACAAATCAGATTACTCAACGTCAGTACTGTGGGGAGTTGCCCAGCGTGAAGGCCGTGAAGCCAAATTTCTGACTCCGGCTGAAGCTGTAACTGCCATGACCGTAGCGAAGGGTTATCAAGCCAACGTCTGGGCATCGGAACCAATGATGACCCAACCGATGGCCTTTTGCTGGGACGACCGGGGGCGACTCTGGATCGCCGAAAACCGTGATTACGAATCGCGTGGAAAAGGATTTTCCAATGCGGGCGACAGCCGGATTCTGATTCTGGAAGATACCAATCACGATGGAGTAGCTGATACGCGCAAAGTATTTATGGAAGGACTCGCTTTTCCGGCAGCAATCGCCGTGGGTATGGGTGGCGTGTTTGTAGGCGCTCCGCCAAACCTGCTGTTCATCCCCGATAAAAACGGCGACGACAAAGCCGACATAGAGGATATTGAAGTACGACTAACCGGTTGGGGCATTCGCGACCGTCACGAAACACTCAACAGTCTGCATTGGGGACCAGATGGCTGGCTCTATGGTTGTCAGGGTTTTGCGACGCCTTCGAAAGTAGGTAAACCAACCGGGAAGGGGCGATTATACCGCCATAAAGACCCATTTCCTGAAGATCTTTTGCAAGGAGAAGGAACAGATATTAATGGGGGCATCTGGCGGTATCATCCTACCAAAGATCGCTTCGAAGTGGTGGCGCATGGGTTCAGCAATCCGTGGGGAATCGACTATGATGCGAAGGGGCAAATTTTTATTACGGCCTGCGTGATTCCACACCTCTGGCACATTATTCCCGGCGGGATTTACCACCGGCAGGGTGGTCAGCATTTCAATCCATACGTCTATAACGACATCAAAACCATTGCCGATCATAGCCACCGTTCGGCGCATGGTGGCGCCCGGATTTACCAGTCCGATGCGTTTCCGAAAGAACAAATGGGCCGGATTTTTATGGCCAATATCCACGAACACGGCATCCTGACCGACGTACTGGAATCCAAAGGGTCAGGTTTTGTGGGTCATCACAGCGAAGATTTCCTGATGGCGAATAACGCCCAATGGGTAGGTTTCAGCCTTGAAATCGGTCCCGATGGTGGACTTTACGCACTCGACTGGCACGATGCCGACATCTGCGGTTCCGACGTACTGAATCAGGAAACAGGTCGGATTTTTCGCGTTATGCCCACCAAGTCACAAGCCAGGAATTGGCCGGATCGATACGCGGATTTGAGCAAATTAACCGACGAGCAACTGGCTTCTCTGCAAACAAGCCCGAGCGACTGGCACGCGCGTAGAGCCAGAGTTATTCTTCAGGGGCGGGCCAACATTGGAAAATTGAACGTAGCAGCCGTAACTAGTCTCCGTTCACTCTTCGACGTAGCGTCCACTCCAGACCATCGGCTGCGTGCTATGTGGGCGTTACACATCACAGGAAACCTGTCGACAGAACAACTTAAATCGGCTTTGTCGGATAAAGACGCTTACGTTCGGGCCTGGGCGATTCAGTTGTTGTGCGAAGACAAAAGCCCTTCGCCGGATGTACTGGCTCAGTTCGCTACGTTGGCGCGGCAGGATAAATCACCAGTGGTGCGACTCTATCTGGCTTCGGCCATGCAACGGCTGGGCAATGATACACGCTGGAAATTAGCCGAAGGATTACTGACGCATGCCGAGGATGCAACTGATCATAATCTGCCAAAACTAATCTGGTTTGGTCTGGAGCCGCTGGTGAAGGAAAATACGACCCGCGCCCTTGACTTAGCCACGAAAAGCCAGATTCCGATGGTCACACAGTTTATCGCTCGTCGGGTTGTCGATGCACAGGCTGTTGATGTACTGGTATCAGCGATTGGCAAGATGCCTAAGAATCGCTTGAATCTGTTAGAAGGGATGCGTGATGCCCTGGAAGGTCGTTATGATGTATCAACTCCGGCAAACTGGAAATCGGTATACGCTACACTGAAAACGGATAACGTAACAGCTAAACTGGCTACCGAAATAAGCGGTCAATTTGGCGGTACGGAGATGGCGGCTAAATCACTGTCCTTACTGAAAGACGCTAAAACACCTATTGAAAGTCGACGGAAAGCGTTGCAGTCGCTGGCTTTGCAGCAACGGCCAGAGTTAATAAAAGAATTGCCGGAATTGCTCAATAGCAACGATTTACGGCTCGATGCCATCCGAGCCATTGCCAGTTATGACCATGAGCCATTTGGTAAACTACTGCTCGACAGATATGTTGGTTTTACTACGTCCGAGAAAAGAGAAGCGATTCAGACGCTGGCTTCCCGCCCAAAATACGGCTGGCAATTGACCCAGGCAATCGCCAAAAATATTATCCCAAAACGGGACGTACCGACTTTCGTAGCTCGCCAGTTGCGTCGGGTAGTGGGGAGCGGATTCGTGGAAGTATGGGGGCCTATCGACCACGTAGCAATGGATGAAAAAGCGTACACCCGTTACCGAAATCTGCTGACAGATGAGGTAGTTGCCAGCGCTAACGTAGTGAAGGGGCGCCAGATTTTTCAGAATACCTGTGGCCCCTGCCACAAAATGTACGGTGAGGGTGGCATCATCGGACCTGAACTGACGGGCTCCAACCGGGCCAATCTGGACTATCTGCTGGGCAATATTCTGGACCCAAGCGCCGAAATTCAGGACGATTACAAAATGGTGGTCGTGACCACTCGTGATGGGCGAACCTACATCGGCAACGTAGCCAAGGAAAACGAGCGACAGTTAACGCTACGTATCGTTGGGCAGGAAGCGGTGACCATCAACAAGGCCGATATTCAATCTAGAGAAGTAAACCCTGCTTCGATGATGCCAACCGGTCTACTAGACCCACTTTCGGAAACTGAAGTCAAAGATTTAGTGGCATTCCTACGCACCACGACACAAGTGAAAACGAAGTGATGTATGATGTATGAGGTATGAGTTGCACCAGACTCTCATACAGTATACGATCCTGTTTAAACTTTTGTTTAGAGGAGACTTTTGTCATTCTGACGAAGGAAGAATCTTAACGATTCCTAGCACTCCAGTAAGGAATCGTTAAGATTCTTCCTTCGTCAGAATGACAAAAACGCCCATTTTTGACCTATTCTCGAAAGGGTAAATACATCCTATATCCTACATCATTTTTCATTTCCCTCCCAGCCAGTTGTTTCTAAACGTCTGCATGTCAGTTGTTGCGCTGTCATTTAATTGAACCAAAATCGCTGGGTTTTCGGCTAATGTAACGGAAGCGGTTTTTGCCTCGCCACGGTGCAGGTACGCTACCTGAATAACATCGCCGGGTTTATGCTGGCTGAGAATGTTAGCCATATCAGCGGATTTTGAAACGGCCTGACCATCAACTGACGTTACTACGTCGTCAATATCAAGACCGGCTTTGTATAGTGGAGTATCGCGAACGGTACTGGCAGTAATAATTAATCCTTGGTCGGATTCGGAATAGCGAATTGTTCCAAACCAGGCTTTGCCTTCCTGCGATTTTTTGATCGATAATCCCGCCTTCGCCAGCAACGTAGCATAGTCGATGGATTCGTGCCCGTAGATGTATTTGCTAAAAAACGAACGCGCAAAATCAGGTGATGTGACCTGAGCCAGAACCGTTCGCAAGCCATCGACGGTATATGGCTGCTCTGTCTTTCCAAATCGTTTCCAGACCGCCTGCATGTAGGCATCGAGCGAGATGTTTCGCTGGCGCAATTCCAGATCAAGCGCCAGAGCCACGGCGGCTCCATAGAAGTAATAGGACGTAAACATATTGGCGTAGTTAGTCCGGTCAATCGATACGCCGGCATCCACAAAAACGGCGTGGCAGCTTGCATCAATAGGCGAATAATACGTACCGCCGGGCGTTTGTTGTTTGCTGGTAATGATCCCGGTGAGGGTATACATATACTCATTGACTGGAGTGAGTCCAGCCCGAACCAGCAACAGTTCGCCATAATACTGCGTAAACCCTTCGGCAAACCAGAGTTCGTAACTCATATTGCTTTTCTCGAAGTTGAAGGGTTCCAGCGTTTTGGGCCGAATACGCTCTACGTTCCAGCAGTGAAAAAATTCGTGGGCAAACACGCCTAATACGCGCTCAGGCCCGGTAAAGGCAATAGGCACGGCAATCATGGTTGAGTTGCGATGCTCCATTCCATCCCCCCGAACGTAGGGATTCAGGTTAGCCAGAAACGTGTACGTACCGTAGTCATACGTCGGAAATTCACCGTAAACCGCTTTTGCCTGATCGACAATCCGGGCGATTTTTTTCGTGAAACCATCGGCGGTTGAATCTGCTACGTTCGCTTCCAGCGCAACCCGGAACGTAACGGGCTTCCCATCAGTGTTGTTACGTTTCCATTCTTTGATATTCAGTTTGCCAATTTTTGTCGGCGAATCCATGAAGTATTGCAGGTCAGGAGCGGTATACGTAAAGCGGTCTTCCGTCGAAACGAGCTGTGTGGCCACTACGCCCATATTCTCGCTCGGCAGGTTGAATTTAACCTCAATCGGCCGCTTGTCGAATCCTTTGACCCACATGAACGTAGCAGGCATATTGAGGTGAATGCTCTGCGGATCGATGCCCATGTACGTTCCGTCCGGATAATTTCCGAACAGGGTGTAGGTTAGCTTTACCGTTCCTTTGTGCGTTTGTACGGTATATATATCGCCATCGGTGCGGGTGAAAGTCAGCGGCTGGTTTAGTTCATCGGTGGCTGTTACGTTGTACACGTTCTTGCCGAACTCATGCGTCGCGTAACGCCCCGGCGACGAACGACTCATCCGAAAAACAGCCGCCTGTTTCGGTAACTGCGTCACGGTGAGGCTTATCTGTGCTTCGTGATGAATAGCGTTTGGGAAAGAGACTTCGTAACGAATCGGCTGAGCATCAGCTAGCTGAAATAGAATTAAGGATAGGAAAATGAAACCGGCAGTTCTCATGCTGACAAAATTTCGTTGAAAGTCAAAAACAATTACCGCGCGGCCTGAGCGGTCGCTGCTTTACGAGGCAGTTTTTCGTCGCGCATGGCCGCGTTGTACACGAAACTGGCCACAACTGTAGCCGCCTGTTTCAGGTCGTCGGGTTGCAGATGGTCGTAGGTGTCCATGTTGGTGTGGTGAGTTCGCGTGCTATATTCAATCGGGTCCTGGATGAACTGGAATCCCGGTAAACCTATGCGGTCGAACGAAAGGTGGTCAGTGCCACCCGTGTTACGTGGCGTAATGGTTGTTGCACCCAAGTCATTAAACGGTTTCAGCCATTGGGCGAAAATGGGGCCAACCGCCTGATTACCCTGCAAGTAAACACCCCGGATTTTCCCCGTTCCGTTATCGACGTTGAAGTAAGCCGCAATGTTGTCACCTTCCTTCGTCAACTTGTTCGATTTGTCAACGAGATGATTGTTGACGTAGTTTTTCGAGCCGTGTAAACCTTGTTCTTCACCACTCCACAGCGCAATCCGAATGGTACGTCGCGGACTGACACCGATGGTTTTCAGAATCCGAACGGCTTCCATCATTACTGCGCTCCCGGCGGCATTATCGGTGGCGCCTGTTGCAGCATGCCACGAATCGAAGTGGGCGCCCAGCATCACGACTTCGTCTTTCAGCTTAGGGTCAGTGCCTGGAATTTCGGCTAATACGTTATATCCTTTGGTATCGTCGGTGAAAAATTTCGTTTTTACGTCAACATCCAGTTTTACCGGCACACCGGCTTTCATCAATCGGCAAAGTGTTAAATAATCCTCAACGGCAATGTTCACATCGGCCAGATCGTCGGGCGTAGCGCCCAGTGCGGCATTCGCATAATCACCACTCACGAATAACGTACCGTCGATGCTGTTCTGGGTGGTACTGAGCATACCAACAGCGCCTTCCTGTTTGGCTAATTTCCTCATTTTCTGATTAAAGGCGTTCTGGGTACGCATGGCCCGTATCCGGCTTCGGAACGTAGTATCGCTATCTGCCCGCTGACTGGGTGCCGCTTCGTTAGCCATTTTCTGCAACTCTTCGTCGGTAAAACGTGCAGCATCGGCCTTAAAAGTAGGCGGAATTTTGTACGATTGCTCGATCAGAATAACCTTGTTTTTCAACTTGTTCCGATAGCTTTCCAACGCAGTCGTATCGCTGGAACTGATGTAAAGCACCTCGGCCGATTGCAATTTGTTGGTACTACCGCTCCAGGCTCGGGGCACCGCAATGATGGACTTGTAATAGGGAGCTGTCATGGACAGATAGCACCGCTCAACCGCCCAGCCTTTGCCCCATTCGCCCCAGGACTCCAGACGGGAATTCTGAAGTCCCCAGCCAGAAAGCTTATCTTTCGCCCAATTGGCGGCTTTCATAAATCCAGGTCCCTGTAAGCGAGGGCCGTTTACATCGGTTAAGAAAAAAGCGGTTTCCATGACCTGCGAACGTTGCAGACCTTCAGCCCTGATTTTCTGGATTGTAGCTATATCCAGTTTTTCATCCTGACCATTCGCGAGCAGCGCACTGACCACGAACAGATAAGTTAAGAATAGTTTGTTGTGCATGTATTTAAGTTAATTGGGGAAGAACTCGAAGATAACCGATGGATGCAGAGCAACGAACGTATCAGATGTCTCTTCTGATTAAAATTCAATTAAGTGTATTTTGAATACAATTGCGTCTATTCGAAAAATCCAAAAAGAGTAAGATCGTTACGTATCCCCGAAAGCGGCTAACTTTGCAGTTCTGAAAGAGTAAGATCGCTTTCGATGGAACGTAACAATTTATTTAATAAGGAATTTTCTGCGGAAACTTCCGACCGTATGAACACAACCGAAAACCCCTGGCAGACACTGAATTCATCGGTCAAATACGAAAATCCGTGGCTGGCTATTCGCCACGAGGACGTAGTGACTCCCGCTGGAACTCCCGGAATTTACGGTGTTGTCAGCTTTAAAAATAAGGCTATAGGCGTAATTCCGCTTGATGATGAGGGAAATACGTACCTAGTCGGACAATACCGCTACCCATTAAACGAGTATTCGTGGGAAATTCCGGAAGGCGGCTCACCCCTTGGCACTGATCCACTCGAATCGGCCAAACGTGAGTTGAAGGAAGAAACGGGCCTGGAAGCCCGAACCTGGACAAAAATTGCCCGTATACACACGTCCAACTCGGCCACCGACGAAGAAGGATTTCTGTACATTGCCGAAGGACTGGAACAGGGCGAGCACGCTCCCGAAGAAACTGAAGATCTACGGGTCTGGAAGCTTCCTTTATCCGAAGCTGTCGAGATGGTAATGAAGAGTCAAATTACTGACTCTCTGAGTGTTAGCGGCCTGTTGAAAGTTGCTCGATTACGGGGCATCTAACAGTTATAATGTTATATAGTTGTAAGGTTGTAGTGTTTTAAAGTTAAAAGGTTGTACAGTTGTGAAGTGATAGGTTGTCATGATCTATTTAGACAACACCCTTAACCGTACGACTGACAATACTATGACTTTATAACACTACAACCTTACAATTTTAGAACTTTACTATCCTGTGTTTTTACCTATTCTCTTTGGTTTTTTACTCGGAGTTGCGCTTTGCCTGACGTTTGGAACGGTGTTCTTTGCGCTGATTCAGAATAGTGTTGATAATGGATTTTGGTCGGGCTTTAAGATGGTGCTGGGTGTTATTGCCGGCGATATTATTTTCGTCATAGCAGCTCTGATCGGCACATCATTCATTCCTAAGGTTCAGGGTTTTGAAAATATTATGGCCGTTGTCGGGGTCATTTTTCTGGTGGCTCTCGGTATCGTGAATATCACGAAAGGAACGCCCCGGCTCGCATACCCTAAAACCAGCTTTGGTAATTTCGTATACTATTTCACAACAGGTTTTTTTCTGAACGCTCTCAATCCGGTCAATTTTGTAGCCTGGGTAGCTATTGTAGCCTACATTCGTTCGCATCTGCATTATTCCGACGTACAGCAATATGCCTTTATGATAATGGCTTTAGTAGGTATTTTCGTTACCGAAAACACGCTGGCTTATTACGCCAATCGACTGAAACGTTTATTCACGCCCCGCGTCGTTAAAATCTTCAACCGCACCACGGGAGTAGTTTTCCTCATCGGAGCCGCCAACATCGCCTACAACCGCTTGCTGGAGCCACTGTCGAAAGCAATGAATTGGTAATTCAAAGCGCCAAAGAGTGAAAGAGCGATAGCCATCCGGCAGGCACTTTCATTCTTTCGCGCTTTCACTCTTTAAAAAATTATTCCACTCCAGAATCAACCCTTTCTTCAATACTCTCGGGAATTTGTTTTGTCCACCCATTTTGCCGCGCGATTTCATCCAGTCGTAGAATGTTTTGACGGGTAGTACCGTCACCGTAATTTCTTTCAGCGCGTGTCGACGTTCAACGGCATAATCGTCATTCAATTCCTTGAGTTTGGCGTCGATGCGGTTGCGCAGATCCTTGGCATCTACTTTGTCGTCGGTTCCGATATACCAATTGTGCGCAAACAACGTATCATGCGAAACTCCCGCTACCGTAAATTCACGTATTGAAATGCCCAATTCATCAGAAACCAATTCGATGGCCTTGTTCATGTTGTCGACGGAAAGATGTTCACCACAAAGGCTCAGGAAATGTTTGGTACGTCCCGTGATGACAATTTCTGCCCGTTTTTTATCCACGAATCGAATCGTATCGCCAATCAGATAACGCCAGGCGCCTGAGCAGGTCGACAGGAGAAGAGCATATTCCTTGCCTTCTTCGACGTTGTCAATCATCAGTGTTTCAGGGCTTTCTGTAACTTCACCATCGGGTGAGAAGTTACGGTCGTTGAATGGGATGAATTCAAAAAACAGCCCGTTGTTGAGTACCAGTTGCATCCCTTCAGCATTCGGATGGGTTTGGTAGGCGATAAATCCTTCGGAAGCCAGATACGTCTCGATATACGTAATAGGGTGGGCGAGAAGCTTCTCAAAACCTGCCCGATACGGTTCGAACGATACCCCTCCATGGCAAAACACCATTAGATTCGGCCAGATGTCATGGATGGTTTTAACATTATAACGGGCAATGAT
Source organism: Spirosoma profusum (assembly GCF_014699005.1). GTDB lineage: Bacteria > Bacteroidota > Bacteroidia > Cytophagales > Spirosomataceae > Spirosoma > Spirosoma profusum. Next base: position 50,667 of record NZ_JACWZY010000029.1, on the reverse strand, counting down.
TTTCTCCATCAGCAACTGAATCCAGGCCGGAACCCCCACTACGTAACCAATGTCCCAGCTAGCTGCCTGTTCCGTAATTTCATCCAGTTTTAAGGCCCAATCCTTCTCCTGAGCAATGTCGCGGCCGGGTTTGTAAAATCGCTCGAACCAAAGGGGAATTTTGCTGGCTGTAATGCCACTCAAATCGCCTTCGTAGTGGCCTTCGCGGGCGTTGAGGTCAGTACTGCCGCCGAGCATCAGGCATCCCTTTTCGTAGAGGGTTGGGGGGAGATTCTGGTATTTGCCCAGTGTCAGAATTTGCCGGACACCCGTGCGCTGAATGGCTTTGTACATCGCTTTGGTAACCGGAATGTACTTGGAGGCCGCTTCGGAGGTTCCCGAACTAAGCGCGAAATATTTTACCCGACCTGGCCACGTAACGTTACGTTCGTTGGCCAGGGTCCGTTTCCACCAACCCTCAAACATCTTATTGTAATCATGGATGGGGACGAACTCTTTATATTTTTCGTAGTATTCCTGTTCGGTGCCAAACTCGACGGCACGTAGTAAATCATTGAAACGATACGTTGTTCCAAAATCCGTAAACTGTGCTTTCTGAATTAGTTTACGGAATGCTTTACGTTGTTGACGAACAGGAGACGCTTTCCGCAATCGGACGGCGTTCGTCAGCCGAATTCCGTTTTTAAGCAAACTGCCTAAGAGAGCCATGTTTGAATGATGAATTATGAATGATGAATGATGAATGACGGCTGGAGCTATGGAATTCCATTCATCATTTATCACTCATCATTCATCATTAATAATTACAGTTTCCAGTTTTTCAATTCGTCTATCATGCTGTAGGCGGTCAGGTCGTATTGACAGGGGACAACAGATGTATAATTGTTTGCCAGAGCATATTCGTCGGTGTCTTCGGCGTGAGCGTCGAAATTAACGAAATCACCGGCCAGCCAGAAATAACGGCGGCCATGCGGGTCGCGTCGTTCGTCGAATACTTCCTGCCACTTGGCGTTGGCCTGCCGACAGATGCGAATACCTTGCAGTGGTTCAGCAGCCCGAGCCGGAAAATTTACGTTCAGCGCCGTTCCGGGTTTTATACCCTGTTCCAATACATTACGGGTAATGGACAGAATATGTTCGTGCGTATGCGAAAAATCAGGTTGCCGCGTGAAATCGCTCAGCGAAAAACCAATGGCAGGAATGCCTTCGATGGCTGCTTCAATAGCCGCCGACATCGTACCTGAATAGAGAATGCTTATTGACGAATTACTGCCGTGGTTGATACCACTTACCACCAAATCAGGGGCGCGGTCTTTGAGCACGTGATGTTTGGCTAATTTCACACAATCAGCCGGCGTGCCGGAGCATTCATAGGCGGGAATATCGCTGTAAATATCAGAGGGATAGAGCCGTATTGGATTGGCAATCGTGATGGCGTGCCCCATACCCGACTGAGGGCTGTTGGGGGCAACGACTACCACCGTACCCAGTTGCTGCATCAACGCTACGAGCGTTCGAATGCCATGGGCGGTAATACCATCATCATTCGTAACTAAAATCAGGGGTTTCTGATCAGACATAAAAAATTAGTCGATAGTCGTCAGTCGCTAGTCAACAGTCGTCTAACTTCTAATTGTTATTGATTGACGACTATCGACGAACAACTTTTCTTTGCAATACTACGCAATTCGCGGGAAGGCGTAGATGAAATTTGTGTTCACACTACCCGCTAGGGAAGATGACAATGGTTATTATTCGGCCTTCAGTATTCTGGCTGGATTGGTTTGAGCTGCTTTCCATGAAAAAAATCCCACGGCTCCAATGGCAACTCCAATAACGATTGCCAATAAAAAGGACAGTATTAAATAACCTATTCCATTGTTGAAAATAAAAAAACTATTCATGAAGTATCCTATAGCTATTCCTAATGGGATGGCTATAATTGTGGCAATTGCTAGTAATTTAATAAAATCATTGGACATCAATTTTATTACTTCGAACGTAGTGGCGCCAACTACTTTTCTTATACCAATTTCTTTGGTTCGTTTTTCTAAACTGTAAATAAGAATACCAATCAACCCTAATATAGCAATGACGAAAATAACTATACTCTCCATACCCATAAACTGCATGTCTTCGTAAGGGTAATAGCGTTCATATAGGTCGGAATCAAGCCACACCGTATTCATCTCCAGATATGGATTGTGTTTTGCCCAAAGACTTTTTATTGACGTTTCTAATAAGTCACGATCACGTACGGAACTTGCCCTTATGCACATTACTTTAAATAATGAAGGCTGGTACTGAAAAATAACTGGCTCAATTTTTTTTTCATAATCATAGTGACAAAAATTGCTAACGACTCCTATAATTGTCGCTGGAATAGAATCTTTAAGAAAGATAAGTTTTCCAATCGCTTCCTGATCTGTACCGAGATTTAATTTTTCAACAGTCTTTTGATTTACCACGACCAGAGGAGATGGTTGTTCTGAACTGCTGTTGACTAGATTTTTCCCTGCAACAAATTTTAAACCCATACTTTCGATAAAGCTATTATCTACTGCATAGTAAAATGCTGAATTTGGTGATAAATTTTTTGCATTTTTTATACTTACCTGTGTAGGCATATTGCCAAAACTAAGCGATGTATACCCTACGCTTTGTACATCTTTTAAGGTACTGATATCAGCAACAAGGGGTTGGTATTTACTATTCGGTAGATTTATGTTGAGTATATCATTACGATGAAAGTTTTCATTGTCATTAGCCATATACGTTATTTGATGGTAAGCATGTCCAATAAAAAAAATGTAGACCAACGCGATCACAAATTGAACAATAATTAAGGTTTTTCGGAAACCTATTTTACCAAAACTCGCTGGGGAAATAGCTCCCTTTAATACTTTTACAGGCTGATAAGAAGATAAAATAAGACTAGGAGATATCCCCGCAATTAATCCCAGAAATAGATTGAGAAGGAAAAATAATAGAAGCAGATAGCCCCAGTGATCAATATCCCAGGTGATCCAGGAAACATGAATCTGACTCTTTATAAACCATAGTAATAATAAACCAATACCGAGTGCTATATAGGAAATCAAAATCGACTCGATCAGAAATTGAAGAACAAGCTGAGATTTTGTTGCGCCAGCTACTTTTCTTACACCTACCTCACGGCCTCTATTGATTGCCCGTGCAAGTGTCAGATTGATGTAGTTTAAGGATGCGAGTAAAATAATAATCAATTGAAACCCAAAATTCAACGCAATACTTCTAATGTCCTGAACGTAAGGGTCGTTTTCTAAAATATCTTTCGACGGGGAGATATCAGCGAGGAATTGGGCTTTGAAATGCAGGCTTTTTCTACTGGAATCCGTTTCAAGCAATTTATTGATTTGTGTCGACGTATTTTCTAATTGTTTAGTAAGCCCGCTGGGTTCGCTCCCCTTTGCAACCTTTATAAATGTATGGGCAATTAGTGATGACCAGTCACTGGTTCTTCTATTGTTATTTTGATAATCAGTCAGAGGTATAAATACATCTGTTTTGAACTGCGTTTTTTCACCATTGAAAGGTTTTAGCACCCCAACAATTTTAAAACTCCCATATTTTGGATTTTCCAAAATACTCCCAATCGGATTGGCATCTCTGAAGAACCATTGGGCAGTTTCGTGAGTTAAAACAATTGTGTTAGGAGTAGTAGGGTACGACCCGATAGATAAGGGGAAATTAAATAACTCAAAAAATGATTGATCGGTATAAATTGTATTCAGATTTTTGGTTTTAATACCATTGCTTAATACCCAACGAGAATCTCTAATTACTGTTGTAGAATTTTCAATTCCTACAATATTGTCTTTAACATAGTTAGCTAAAGGAACTGGACTTGATGCCCAATTTGTAATTTTGCCATCAACCTGTTTTTCGTCAGTTATTAAACGTATTATTCGCTCGCCATCCTTGTGAGTCTTATCGAATTCATAATAATTTACAATCTGAATCAATCCCATCAAGGCCGAGGGAATAGCCAGGCTCAGACCAATTATATTAATGAATGAAAAAAGCTTGTGTTTTAGAAGATTTCTCCAGGCAATTTTGAGGTAGTTGAATAGCATAGCGGTATAGTGAAGTTGTTTAAGAATAAAAAACGGAGCAATATCTTCCTTAAAATCTAGTGCTCATTTAGTTCAGAAAGATTGATTTTATGAAGTGTGGCCGAAATTGTTTATAAATGGTAGGGACTCATATCTATTACGTTCAACCAAACACTTCGTAGTAAAATAAATAAAATCTAAACGGATACGTATTGGTATATAAATGGTCTGCTACGTTCGACTAACTTTGTTTAACTAGACGAAACCCTCTAAACCTATGGAAATGAAGCAACCTACGATGGCTCCGACCATGATTCCTGATAATGCCCACAAAGATATTCCAGGAAATCCTTCGACGGCTACAAGTAGCAAAATTAGCCTAAACGACCGCTCAAATAACAAACCGCTACGTTTATTATCGGAAGAAGACTGGCAGTTTTGGAAACATAATGGTTACATCATTATTAAGCAGGCTGTTCCTAAAGAGCAGGCCAAACGATTGGCTGATTTTCTGTGGGAGTTTGAGGAAAAAGACCCTAACGATCCCACCACCTGGTATGCGCCACCTCGGGCTGAAATCCAGATGAAAGAGCTGACTAACAGCGGCATGGTAGAACTCTATAACCATCAGTACGAATGGGATAACCGGCAATACCCGCGTGTGTACGACGCATTTGTAGACATCTGGGGAACCGAAAAACTGTGGGTGACCATCGACCGGGCCAACCTGAATTTTCCGGTACGTCCCGACCATGAATTTAAGGGATTTATTCACTGGGATTACGACCCTGAAACACGCCCGCAAAACGTGCAGGGCGTAGTGGCATTGGCCGACCAGAATGACGAAAATATGGGTGGTTTTCAGTGCATTCCTGAGCTATATCGTACCTATGATACATGGAAATTAACCCAACCCGCCGACCGCAATCGATTCAAGCCAGACACAACGGGATTTGAATTCGACAAAGTGAAAATGGAAGCGGGAGACCTGTTGATTTTCAACAGCACCCAGCCGCACGGTATCCGACCGAACTTGTCGAAAGACAAGGTACGTATTGCTCAGTATATTTCGATGATGCCCGCTCAGGAAGAAAACGAAGCGTTACGTCAGTGGCGTGTTACGTCCTGGCGCGACCGGCAGGCTCCCGAAGGGTACGCGTTTCCCGGCGATCCCCGCAACTGGGAAAAAGAGCGTTACCTAACCGCCGAACTTTCTCCGCTGGGCCGCAAATTGCTGGGATTGGATAGCTGGGAAGTTTAAAGAGCGAAATCGGACCGCCGAAGCGGAGTGAATGAGTGAAAGCCAACCGGCATATAAGCGTCCAGCAAGTACTTTCGTTCTTTCACTCATTTCACTCCGCTTCGGCGGTCCGATTTCGCTCTTTAATACTTGTCAGAAACAAATATCTTTGACGGATTATGCTATCAACTCGGCATCAAATTTTTCTTGAGGTGGCTCGTTTGCTGAGTTTTACAAAAGCTAGTCAGACATTATTCCTGAGCCAGTCGGCCATCAGCAAACACGTTAAATCGCTGGAGTATTTCTACAAAACGGGCTTGTTTGAACGGCATGGTACGACTATTAGTTTAACCGCAGCCGGGAAAGCATTGTATAATAAGTTGCTGGATGCGAGTCAGTTGCAGGAGGACTTACACCAGGAGATTCAGCAACTTAACGAAAACTTTTTGCCGCCCACCAAGCTTGCCGTAGGAGCCAGCACAACCATAAGTTTATATGTATTGCCCCCTGTTCTTTCGGCTTATCTGCGACGATACAGTCATATCCAGGTCAACGTACTGAATCGCAATTCGAACAATATTCAAAATGCCTTACTGGAACACCATATCGACGTTGGTATTGTGGAAGTTATGAAGCAGGTTAACACGCTAACCTACACGCCGTTTATGACTGACGACGTATTGGCCGTTTGTTCAACCAAAAGCCCATTAAGTGGCCGGACGCTGACAGTAACGGATTTGCCAACTATTCCACTGGCTTTGCGGGAGAATGGTTCTGGAACATTGGCCGTGGTTGAAGATGCCCTGGAGCGACAGGGCGTTAATCTGGCTTCGTTACGTATTTTGATTCGGCTGGGCGGAACGGAAGCGTTGAAAAATTTTGTACTGGCCGATACCTGTCTGGCCTTTCTCCCCAAGCGGGCCATTCTCAAAGAACTGGCAACTGGCGAGTTAGTTGAAGTGCCCATCCATGATCTGAAGCTTCGGCGAACGTTCTATTTTATCCAGCGAAAGGGTACTGAGAACAATAAATTGGTGAGTACTTTTATTCAATTTACACAACGTCACTATTCCCAAAGGGAATAACTCATCTCAAAACGGTATTTGCTTCATGCGTTGATAACCGGGACTTTTCGGGAAAAATACAACCATGAATCTTACCATCACTTCATCACTTTTAGGAAATCTGCATTGTTCGAGATGCGGAATCGTTCACGACCCATGTGGCCGAAAGACCTTGTCGACATGTTGCCAGGCTCCTCTACTTTGCCAGTACGTTCTTGACGTAGGCAGCGTGCTCCTGTCTGATTTACAGGCCCGTCCCAAATCGATGTGGCGTTATGAGGAACTGCTACCCGTTATCCAACCGCAAAACCAGGTTAGTTTAGGGGAGGGTTACACGCCCATTCTTACACTCAATCGACTGGCAAGTAGATACAATCTGAACCATATTACACTAAAAGACGAAGGGCTTAATCCAACAGGTTCATTTAAAGCCAGAGGGTTATGTATGGCTATATCCAAAGCGAAGGAAAACGGCGAACGGGCCTGCATTATTCCAACGGCGGGAAATGCGGGGGTGGCGATGGCAGCTTATTGCGCTCGGGCGGGACTGGAAGCAGTTGTCGTAATGCCGCGTCATACTCCGGATGCGTTCAAAGAAGAATGCATCGGGTACGGGGCCCAATTGATTGAAGTCGATGGATTGATTAACGATTGTGTCGCTAAAGTCCAGGAAATCAATCAGTATGACGCTTATTTCGACGTATCGACGTTGAAGGAACCTTACCGGCTAGAGGGAAAGAAAACGATGGGCTTTGAAATCGCGGAACAGTTAAACTGGCAATTGCCCGACGTGATCATGTATCCAACCGGCGGAGGTACGGGCCTGATAGGTATCTGGAAAGCCTTTCACGAAATGAAAGCGTTGGGGTGGCTTCCTGGTAACGTAGCACTTCCACGCATGGTTGCCGTTCAGGCCGAGCAGTGTGCGCCTATTGTTGCTTCGTGGCAGGGTGAGCAGGTAAATAGTAAGCAATACGTTGGCCGACCCACCGTGGCTAACGGATTAGCTGTCCCTCGCCCGATTGGCGAACCGCTCATTCTCAATACGTTGCTGGAGTCCAGCGGTACAGCCATATCCGTATCGGAAGATGACATGCTGGAAGGCGTGAGCGAACTTTGCCGCCATGAAGGCGTTTTTGTTGCACCCGAAGGTGGAGCTATCTGGGCCGCCACGAAGAAATTGCTACGTCTGGGCTGGCTACGTCCAGACGATCATATACTGTTGCTCAATACGGGGTCTGGGCAGAAATACCTGGACAATATCAAAGGAAAGTGGGAGCGGAGTTTATAAGTTCACTTCCGTTTTCTGGCCTTGCCGGGTTTTAAAACCAAGTAGCGGTGAGTAATTCTGAGTTACTTTCCCATAGTAACCCGTCCCGTCATATTCACGGAGATTCGGGTCGTTTTTGCATTCGTCGGTACAGGTTCCTCCATGCTCCAGACCGCAGGCTTCGCACATTGTAATGTGGTTATTACAGGTTGGACTGGCGCAATTTATCATCCGACTCGTAGCCGTACCACAACGGTAACAAGTCGATACAATAGCCGGGTTTACGTGGTTGACGGGCACCGTTACGCGGTTGTCGAATACGTAGCATTCGCCGTCGAAATCTTCACCACCAGCTTCTATACCGTATTTGATGATGCCGCCGTGAAGCTGGTACACATTTTCAAAACCCTGCTTTAATAGATAGGCTGACGCTTTTTCGCATTTGATACCGCCTGTGCAATACGTAATGATTTTCTTGCCGGAACCTTTCAGATGTTCTATCTCAGCAATATGATCGGGGAGTTCGCGCAGGTTTTCCATGTCGAACGTAACGGCCCCTTTAAATTTACCGACCGAGTGCTCATAATTCGAGCGCATATCAACCAGCACTACGTCTGGATCATTTTTGAGTTGCCGAAATTCCTCCGGTTCAAGGTGAATACCGGTTTGTTCCAGTGGATTGACCGGTAAATCTGAATGGACAATTTCGGGTTTCACACGCACGTGTAATTTCTGAAACGCATGCCCATCTGATTCATCTACTTTAAACTCAATACCGGCAAAACGCGGGTCATTACGTAGCGTATCCATATAGACCTCGCAATCGGCAGTCAGGCCCGAAACGGTTCCGTTGAGACCTTCGGGAGCAACGATGATACGTCCGAGCAGATTCAGGCGCAGGCAAAGCAGATGATGCTCTTCCCGGTATTGCTCCGGATATTCGATGGGCGAATAGATATAGTATAAAAGAACGCGGTACGGTTTCATAATAAAAGAGCGAAAGAGCCAAAGAGTGAAAGTGCGAACAAGGCCGCTCGACATCTCCTTTGTAATTAGAATTTTGCAATTAGAGATCTCTAATTGCAAAATTCTAATTACAAAATTAAACTAAAACAGTCGATAGTCGTCAGTCGTTAGTCAAAGAGTGAATAAGGGAAAGATTGCTTGCACTAGCTATTTGCTCCGCTCCGGCGGCCCGGTTTCGCTCATGCACTCATTCACTCTTTAAGTATGCATATCGCTATAACGGGAAATATTGGCGCTGGTAAAACGACACTCGCCCAAATGATGGCTGCTCATTACAAGTGGGACGTACTGTATGAAGCGGTTGAAGGAAATCCCTACCTCGCGGATTTTTATGCCGACATGCGCCGGTGGTCATTTAATCTGCAAATATTTTTTCTGAATAGTCGCTTTGCGCAGATGAAAAAAATCGTCGACAACCAGCAGGTTTCGAGAGAAAAGGCTATTGAACCGACGCCGATGATTCAGGATCGTACCATTTATGAGGATGCGGCCATCTTCGCCCGAAATCTCTACCAGCGTGGCGACATGAGCGAGCGCGATTACCTGACGTATCGGCAGGTGTTCGAAAACATGATGAGCCTGGTACGTCCCCCCGACCTGATGATTTACCTGCGGGCCAGCTTGCCCCGACTACGTCAGCGTATACAGAAGCGAGGGCGTAACTACGAACAGGCCATCAGTGATACGTATCTGGCGGATCTCAACCAGCTTTACGAAGAATTTGTGACAACGTATCAACTTGGCCCACTCTTGATTCTAAACGTTGATACGTTGGATTACGTAACACACCCGTCTGATTTTGATGCAATTCTTCAACAGATTGACGCAAAACTAACACGTTAGTCAGTTCAATTTGTAAGCTTTTTAAGGATAAAATAATGCTTCTGATGTGTTGAATACGTATTTTGCGAATGGTGTCAACCATAAACCGCAATGTTGATTTATAGTTAGTATTGGAAGATTGATTAACGAGGGCAAAGGGTATTCAGTCAAGTGAACGAAACGCAGCTACCAATTAACTTATCCAGGAGTGCTTCCGAGGAGTCGGAACGGTTAAAACTCATTATCGAAGCTGCTCAGGTTGGCACCTGGGATTTTGATCCGATTACGAGCGTGCTTATGTGGGATAGCCGATGTAAGGCGCTGTTCGGCCTGCCCCCCGATGCTAAAATCGACTACGATGTATTTCTAAGTGGCCTGCATCCTGACGATCGGGAGATCACAGATCAGGTGGTTCAGGAAGCGCTACGGCCAGGAAGCACCGGGCGTTACGACATCAACTATCGTACAATTGGCCTTGAAGATCACCAGCTTCGCTGGATTCGGGCGAATGGTCGGGCGTTTTTCGATGAAACGGGACGAGCTCATCGCTTTATTGGAACGGTGATCGACATTACCGAAAGTCATCGTCAGCAGGAGGAGTTAGAAAAGTTAATAGCTGATCGTACGGAGGCACTCCAGCAGGCAGTGCAGACCAGCCGCCAGCAGGAAGCCCTGGCCCGACAACGTAGCAAAGCCCTCGAAGTCGTGCTGGAGAGTATGCCAATCAGCATGGTTATGGTGAGCGCGATACGTAGTGAAGATAATGAAGTTCTTGATTTTCAGATTTTATCAGCCAGTAAACTAACGGTTGATCTGCTGGGTAGGTCATTGGATGAACTGATTGGCCAGCATTTAGACAAGATTTATCCAGATTACCAAAAGACAGATTTATTTGGGGAATTGGTGAAAACGCTGGAAACGGGTACCCTGTTTCGTACTGAACTTGCTTATTCGCAGAATAATATCGATAAGTGGTTCGACGTATCAGCGGTGAAACAGGACGATGGACTGATAATTTTGCAATTGGATATCACCGACCGTAAAAACGCGAACTTACAGATACAACACCAGTCTGAAGAGTTGCGACGTAGCAATACCGAACTCCGGCAAAGCAACGATAATCTCCGCCAGTTTGCTCAAATTGCCAGCCACGATTTGCAGGAGCCACTGCGTAAGATCCAGACATTCAGCGACGTACTTCAGAACCAGTTTGTAGATAATCTGGCCGATGGTGAACGCGATATGGTACGTCGTATCCAGAAATCAGCCCAGCGGATGCAGATGCTGGTGAAAGATTTGCTGATGTATTCCCAATTAGCTACCAATCGCGATGTTCCGGTTCCGGTGAATCTGTCAAGTGTCATTACGGATGTAATCAGCGACCTGGAAGTGGCCATCGCCGAGAAGAAAGCCATTATCGATATAGGCGCCCTACCTACGTTGCCCGGTAGTGCCACGCGACTACGTCAACTGTTGCAAAATCTGGTGGCGAATGCGCTGAAATTTGGACAGACTGACTCAACTCCTGTCATTACGATTCGCTCGAAACGAGCGCAGTCGAACGAGTTACCCGAATCACTCCAACAACGATCTAATGCCTTCTGGCTCATTACGGTGGCTGATAATGGTATCGGATTCGACGAAAAATACAAAGACAAGATTTTTCACCCGTTTCAGCGATTGCATGACGCAAAATCGTATGGTGGTACGGGCATTGGTCTTGCTATCTGCCAACGGGTTGCCGAAAGCTACGGGGGCGCCATTGATGTTACCAGTCAACCGGGAGTTGGTTCAACGTTTAAAGTTTTCTTACCAGTTTTCGAATCACGCAACGTTGTTATTTCTTAATACTGAAATTCTTCACACTTTGACTGGTTTTTTGTCATCCTGACGAAGGAAGGATCTTAACGTCTCCTAACACCCTAATAAGGAAACGTTAAGATCCTTCCTTCGTCAGGATGACAAAAAATACAATTCTAGTTAACTAATGACTATCGACTGACGACTATCTACGGATAGATCAGATACTTTTGGCGCATTTTTTTATAGTTCGACAAACCTGGCTCCCAGCTTTTGCGGATTTCGGCTTCGGATGTACCATCGATAATTTGCTGTTTCAGCAGCTCATTTCCGACCAGCTTGTTAAAATTGCCAATTTCTTTACTCTGACTGGCATCAAAAAAGCGTTCCTTATCCGGATAAGCTTTATATAACTCAGTTAACCAGCTTAAATTCAATTGCTTACTTCTGCGAAGTTGGCTGGTGTCATAGTTTCGCAAGTCGAGTCCATAGCAGTCTGTGTCCTGATGGAGAGGGGCTTCTTTCATCCCTTTGATACTGATCGGACGAAACGAAAAGGCGTATTTGCCTTTTAACGCTGGGGCGCCGAGCACGGTAAACGGAATGTATGTTCCACGTCCCTGGCTAACAATAGTGCCCTCGAATAAACAAATGCTCGGATAGAGTAGTATGGATTGAGCCGTGTTCAGATTGGGCGACGGGGCTACTGGAAGCGTATAAGGCGTATCGTGCGTATAATTAGCAACTTTCACGATGCGAAGTTTGCATTTTTGCCCATTTGGGAGCCATCCTTCGCCGTTGAGCATCTGAGCGAATTCGGCAATAGTGAGTCCGTGCGTTATTGGAATACGGAACATACCAATTCCCGACTTGAGATGATCTTCCAGAATTGGCCCATCCACAACGTAGCCGTTAGGATTAGGCCGGTCCAGAATCAGCAGTTCTTTATTGTTTTCGGCGCAGGACTCCATCACATGACTCAACGTATTGATGTACGTGTAAAAGCGAGCCCCTACGTCCTGAATATCATAAATCAATACGTCGACATCAGCAAGTAGCTCGGCGGAAGGTTTGCGATTTTTGCCATACAGTGAAATAATGGGTATCCCTGTTTTCGGGTCAACGCTGTCATCAACTTTCATCCCATTGCTGGCGTTTCCTCTGAAACCGTGTTCCGGTCCGAAAATCCTCACTATCTTAATTCCAAGTTGAAGCAGACTATCGACGCTGGATTTGTTGCCAATGATGGACGTTGGATTCACAACCATCGCCACACGTTTGCCTTTCAGATACGGCACGTACTGGTCAGTCTGGTCGGCGCCTGTTAACAGTGAAGCTGCTCGTTTGGTACGTCCGGTATCGTTACTGACACCCGTGGAACGTAACGAGTCGATGGGAGAGATCGTGAAACTGGTTAACGAAACGAACGTAACGAAGACGAATAAGCTTATTTTCCGGCAGTCCATCTAAATAGGTTTTGGTACGTAAGAAAAGCCTGACGAGCCCCTTCAACTACTTCATCGGGCTTATCGGCGCCTTGCTGCGTCAGAAAAGCCCCGAAATCGCGCCATTGCTGACCCGTATCGGCGCCATAACCCTTGTAAAAACGAGCCGTTGGTAATAAAGAAGCCAGCGCCGAACTCTGCTGAAGCAAATGCCAGACCGTTTTTCCGCCAAGCATCGACCCTTCGCCAACGTAAGCTGCACCTAGTAATGCAAACGGCGACCAGTTGGTAAACTCGTTAGCTGGTAACGTAGTATCGGTTAACGTAGTACCGATGTCGGCCAGTAACCAGGGCGTTTTTCGACGGCTGTCGGGACGATATTGCTCAAAGAAATCAGGATGTTGGTCGATGGCTGTTTCCAAAGCCTGATGATACGCTAAATGAGTACGTAGCAAGTGCTGATACTGACTGGCCGACAACGTACCGCTACGTAGCGATTCAGAATAGAGCAACTGCTCTGTTTGTTCGTGTAAAGGACGTGTTTCGGACTTGAGCCGTTCCGGCAATGAGGTCATTGGAAGTTTAACAGCGTATTGTTTTCCAGCCAAAATCGGCACAAATGCTGAAGCAGTTCGCGGGTTGCCTGATAGTTCCCTGGTTTTACAACGTAGGCGTTGATGCCGGCTGCATAAGCTTCCCGAATGTCGTTGGGATTATCCGATGTACTGTACGAAACAATGGGTAACCAGCGTGTATGGTCGGCCGCACGTAGTCGTTTCACTACGTCGAAGCCACTTAAACCTACCAGATTGAGGTCGAGCAACAAAAGCTTGGGAAGTGTTCTACGTTGTTGACCGTCTTTACCAGTTAGATAGTCAATGGCTTCAGAGCCACTTTCCAGAATGGTATAGGTAGGCGACTGTTCAAATTTGGTAACCAGGCGACTGAAGATATCCGCATCATCCGGATTATCTTCTACATAAAGTATATCAACCATAGGGATAGATAAATCAATTCAAAAATACTGACTTGCGTAATTGGATGAAAACCGCTTATCGTACGATTTGAACGTAACAAGAGGTAATCTTACTATAGCTTGAAATATATTTTTTTAATTCCCAGCAACATCAGTCGTCGTTGGGAATGAAACAAAAAAAGTAGCGCCCCGGTTTGGCTCGCTCAGGTACCAGATTTTGCCCTGATGCCGATTGATGATACGTTTCACAATGGCCAGGCCAACGCCAGAACCTTTAAAAGGACGGGCATTTTCCAGTCGTTTGAACAACTCGAACATACGTCCTGCTTCTTTCATATCAAACCCAATGCCATTATCGCTTACCGAATAAATTATATCCTGCTCAGTACGTTTTCCACTAACCTGAATTCGGGCGTCGGGATTATTGCGCGTGTACTTAGCCGCATTCGATACCAGATTACTGAACAATTGAAGAGCCATCGTCGGGTCGGCTTCCAGCGAAGGCGTCTCGCCCAGGTCGATCGTTAGCGAACGGCCTTGCTCCGTCACCAGGATTTCTTCCCGAATCTCCTCCAGCAATTTTTTCATGTCGATAGGCTCGGTACTAACTTCGTTTCGGCCCATGCGCGAATAGAACAGAATGTGGCGGATGAGTGCCCGCATTCTGTCGGTCGAATCCATGATTTTCTGAAACAGCGCGAGCGCATCCGGATTAAACTCCTGACCGTATTCTTCGAGCAAAATTTCAGAATAACAACGAATCGACGAAAGTGGCGTCCGTAAATCATGCGACACCGTATAGCTGAATGCATCCAGTTCTTCGTAGGCCGCCTGAAGTTTTTGATTCAACAGACGCACCTGGTTGGCCTGGCGAGTAACCACCTGTAAGATATCTTCACGAAGTTTTACGGCGGCTGCTACGTCGGTTTCGGTCCAGCTGTCAGATGTATGCCGGACAAGTTGTGTCCAGGCCGCAAAACTTTTACGTGGACTTATCCGTATCTGGTCATCGTCAGTAACGGTCACGGCTTTCTCCGGTTGGCCGGCCCACGTAACCTGCTGAATCTGTTCGGGTTTAAACCAAAGCAGGTATTCATTCAATTCCTTCGACAACACAATGGCCAGCATACCGGATCCAACCGCACTGAACGATTCGGCTGGTGCATACAGACTTGATAATTGACTGGTTTCCAGAAAAGTGTCGATGGAGGCCTTGTTAAGCCATTCGACGAGCTGGGTTACGGCAGCTTCGTCCGGTACGTTGCCAAGCCGATACTGATGGTTGTTGAAAACCAGTACAGCTCCTGTTCCTGACGTAACGTCAAGAGCCGTAGTCGAATGCCGGGTTAGTGCCCGCGCTACGTCCTCATCGGCCAGCAGTTGTTCCTGAAGGGCTTGCCCTTTTTCGAGACTTTGCTGACGTAGCGTCTGGTCTTCGCTATCACGCCGAAATTCCAGGGCGGCCGACAAAAGTTGACTAACAAATTTTGCAGTTTGTCGGGCAGCGTAATCGACAAAACGCGGAGTATCGTGGTGGCATGAAATCAACCCCCATAACTCACCCCGATAAAGCAGCGAAATACTCATGGAAGCCTGAACGCCCATATTTTTCAGGTACTCGATATGAATGGGCGAAACAGCCCGCAACCCCGCATGGCTGAGGTCGAGGGGTTTGTCATCGGGCCAGCCGGATTGAGATAAAATGGGTGAGGGCGTGCTATCGACGCCGGCAATCAGGCGAACCAGATTTTTTTTATAAAGTTCGCGGGCTTGCCGGGGTATGTCGGAGGCTGGATAATGTAGCCCCAAAAAAGGCTCCAGATGGTCTGCTTTCGCTTCGGCGATTACATGGCCATGCCAATCAGCACTAAATCTGTAAACCATTACGCGGTCGAACCCGATAATATCTTTTACTCGACGGGCCGTATTCTGAAATAAATCGGAGAGTTGCCGGCTGGATTGAACTTCGGTGAGGGCTTCGGTGATCAGGCGCTGATTGACAGCTTCCCGAGGTGCCGAATCGACAGGTTCCCATTCGAGCAGAATCAGCCCATTATATTCATGACAAATCAGATTCCAGGGTTTTCCGTCGATCTGCAGCCGATAGGGACTAAGTGTATCCCAGGAGTTATTCCGATGCCCTACGTTCAAAAGCTCAATGAGCGTAGCCGCCGGTAAATCTGTTTTGTGCAGTAACGTATCAACCGATTTGCCGAGAATACCCTGAACCGGTTGCCCGATGAGATGAGCGAGATTGGCACTCGCATGAACGATGGTGTAGGTATCGGGTAAAATAGCAACCAGGTAACCATGGGATTGAATATGACCTAGAATATGAATGGGCTCCTGGTCACAATTGGTAATGTCGACGCTGAGTTTAGGCATTTAAAACAGAGAATTTCGTGTATGCTGGAGTGGGTCTGTGTAATAGATATGCAATATAATTGTTCCCGACAAAAGTTATCGGGTAGGATGGCTATAAAATGAAAACCCTTGCCAAGTGCTGTTACTTGGCAAGGGTTTGAAATCGGCTGTATTAAAGCAACTAAAGCTTACGGTTGCTTGATCAGACGGATGGTTTTTTGCTCGGTGCCTGCCTGAATCTGGTAGATGTACGTACCAGCTGGCAGCTCATCGCCTGACAGATCAACCTGGTGACGACCGCTTTCCTGCCATTTGGCGTCTGAAGGCATCGTAACAACCTGTCCTTGCAGGTTTGTCAGCACGCCCTTAACCTGGGTAGCTTTTGGCAGTGAATACTCAACACGAGTTTGCGCACGGAACGGGTTAGGGTAAGCGATCAACGAAAGTTGACCGGCTGCCTCATCGCCCAAAACAGGCTTGACAGCAATGCTGGCTGTGAATACAGAACCTGCCTTCGCTGAGAAGCCGGGTTGTAACGTAACAGATCCGCCAGCTGTGTAGATGGCAGATGCCCGTTCGAAGATCTGGTTGCGCGCTGACAGATAGGTAGCAGCATGTTCAGTTTCCTGTTGGTTAGCCTCTACGTTTTTGGTAAGGATAGTTGGAGCCTGGCCGAAAGCGGTTGCTGATGCCAACAATGCAATAGCTAGAGATAGTTGTTTCATCGGTGTATAGGCAATTATGGTTCGTGTCGAAAAACGATTAACTGACTGCAATATATAATTTAATTTGATTACAAAAATACTCAAATGTGTAAACGGTCGTTTTTATGCGATAAATTCTGATTAATCGGTACAAAAACAGTGTTTACACGTCCATTTCTTTAAAAAAGTAGCTGTAACTCCAGCGTTTCTACTACTCTACGATTCGCTTTTGTGCAAGTTAGTACACTCCAGACGTACTACTAACCGGGTTATTACGTAAAAAGTTATTTTTTCACCATTTGTTACGTTAAAAGTTGACTGTGTAACGCGAATCGCTGAAAAATTCCTTTCCCGGATGCAAAAACGATAACGTTTTCAATTCAATGTAGTTTTGTATTTTTACCCGATCGTAACAGGCAACTGAATCCTGTTTCGGACTCTCATAGTTAATTTTCTGACCCTCTACGCGTTAACTTCTTGAACCTCCCTGCTGATCATATTCGCTTACTGTTTGGACTGAAATTACGTCAGCTTCGACTGGATAAAGGACTGTCTGTTAGTGAGCTGGCCCAGCAGTCGGGCTTGTCAATTTCGTATGTAACAGAAATTGAAAAAGGACGCAAATACCCCAAAGCTGACAAAATTTCGGCACTGGCCGACGCTATGCAGGTCGATTATGATTCGCTGGTATCGCTGAAGCTGAGCAAGAAACTGGAGCCTATTTCTGACCTGTTACGTTCGAAATTTCTGACCGAAATTCCGCTTGAACTATTTGGTATTGACCCTTCCGATCTGCTCGAATTACTGGCCGAAGCACCGGCCAAAGTCAGCGCCATGATACGTACGTTTATGGATATTGCACTGAGCTATAACATGAGCGTAGAGCGTCTGTATCTGACCATGTTACGTTCGTATCAGGAAATGCACGACAACCATTTTCCGGAGATAGAAGCCGACGCGGGTTATTTTCTGAATGAATTCGCTCCTCGAGGTGAGCAGGCCGTCGATGAAGCCCTACTCACGAACTTACTTAAGACACGTTACGAGATTCGTATTCAACAGTTTGATCCAATTTCTCAGCCGGAATTGATTGCGCTACGTTCAGTTTTTCGCCCGGAACAGCATACCTTGCATTTAAACGCGGGACTGTCTGCAGAACAGCGTTTGTTTATCCTGGCGCGCGAAGTCGGCTTTCAATTCCTGAATCTGAAAAATCGTCCTTATACGTACTCCTGGGTCGAAGCGGAGTCGTTTGAACAAATCCTGAATAACTACAAAGCGTCGTATTTTGCGGGAGCGATTCTAATTCGTCGGGAAGCACTTGTTGAAAAATTGCGCGATTTATTTGCCCGTGATACGTGGAGTAATGATGCTTTTCTGGACCTGATTACCCACTTCAACGCCACTCCTGAACGATTTTTCTACCGGCTTAGTAACGTACTGCCCAGCGACTTTGGGATTGATCAGTTGTTTTTTTACCGCTTCAACCATACGCCCGGTCAGACTACGTTTCAGCTTACTAAAGAGATGCACCTGTCCCGGAAACAGGGCCCACGTAGTATTGTAGATGAGCATTTTTGTCGGCGGTGGATAGCCTGGACCATTTTGCAGGAACTTCAGTTTTTGCAGCAGCATAAGGCTTTCGATGGCACACTCAGTCGGGCGCAGCTCTCCGAATATGCCGATTCTGGGCAGCAGTACCTGATAATCTCGGTGGCGCATCCGTTTCAGCCTCAGTTTCAGCAGAATATGAGCGTGTCGATGTGTTTTGCCGTAAACGATACGTTACGACGAAAGATGGCATTTCTGGTTGAGCCGAAAGACATAAAAAATTTGCCCGATATACCCTTTCGGATTGTGAACCAAACCTGTGAACGCTGCGGTATTTTCGACTGTCGCGAACGCGTTGCGGCCCCTTCCGTACTACAGACAAAACGTCAGTTTGAAGCCACGCGGAAGGCGATGGAGAAGCTGAAATAGGATGTATGATGTATGGAATCAGCTACAGTTCCGTTATCCATACATCATACATTACATACATCACTTCGTTCCTCCGCCCAACGCACGATAAAGGCCAACCAGCGCCAGAAATTGTGACCGTTTGGTGGTAATGAGGGATAGTTCCGCTTCCAATACGTTCCGTTGGGCGGTAATGACTTCCAGATACGTAGCGTAACCGTTGGCAAATAACTCATTCGACGTAGTGGTGGCCTGACGTAACACGCCGACTTCCTGTCGTTGCAGATTCGCTACGTTGCGGTAGTTATCCAATCCTTTCAAACTGGTCACCACTTCCGAAACACCGACCACAATAGCCCGTTGGTAAGCGTAATAGGCCTCTCTGCTCTGGGCATTCGTGATGGCCAGATTGCCTTTTAAAGCTCGTCGATTGAACACGGGAGCGCCCAGACCACCCAGTATTCCCAAAGCCAGCGACTGCGGATTCACTAGCACTTCGGGCCGGAAGGCATTGAAACCCAGGTAGGGAGTCAGGTTTAACGAAGGTAGAAATTCAGCTTGGGCCACCGCTACGTCGATATGGGCGGCTTCCAGCTCGCGTTCTGCCTGTCGAACATCGGGCCGACGACGTACCAACTGAGTAGGCAAACCGGCTGAAATGGCCGTTGGTAACGACTGCTTCTCGATGGAGGCACCGCGAGGAATGGGCTGAGGATAACGCCCCAGCAGAGTGTTGAGCTGGTTTTCCGTGTCTACAATGTCCTGTTGTACACGGCCTTCCAGTCCGCGCGTGTTTAGCAGTTGGGCTTTAAACTGCTGAACCGCTAACTCCGTAACCCGGCCAGCTGCTTTCTGAACTTCCACTAACTCAACGGCTTTCTGCTGCAATTCAACGTTTTCACCAATAATTTCCAGTTCAGCGTCAAGAGCCAGGAGCGAGTAATAGAGCCGTGCTACGTCGGACGTGAGGGCAGTTGCGATCAGATTCCTGCCCTCCTGAGAGGCTAAAATGCGTGTGTAGGCCGCCCGACGACGATTGCGGAGTTTGCCCCAGATGTCGATTTCCCAGGATGAACGTAGTCCCAGAAAATAATCGGGTGTTGGATTGGGTATCAGGCTGGTGCCTGATACGTTGCCCGACAGGTTCGTATCAAAATTACCCACACCGTTAAGCGTATACCGGCCGTACCGGTCGACGCTGGCCGTGGCTACAGCATCGATACGTGGCGCCAAAGCTCCCTGGGTGATCGTGTAATTAGCTCGGGCCACATCGATACGTTGCAACGCAATTTTTAAATCCAGATTACGTGCCAGCGCTGTGTCGATGAGCGCTACCAGATTAGGATCGGTAAACAACGTCTGATGCGGCAATTCGCCAACATTGGTCGAATCAGTACGTCCGATATAAGATTGCGGAACCGAAATTGTGGGTACTGGAGCGGGTGTATGGTGAATCCGGCAACTGCTGAACGTACCTACCAGACAAGCACTAACTAGTAAAGAAAATGTATTAAGATTCCTGAAGAACGGCACCATTTGCATTCGTTTTGGTAGATACTGAGTCTGAAGAGTCGTCGTCGGACGGTTGTTTGGGACCAAATTTTTGAGCGAGTTTAGCAAACAGAACGTAGAGCCCTGGTACCAACACCAGCCCAAAGATCGTTCCGATGAGCATGCCCCCGGCGGCCGCTGTACCGATGGAACGGTTGCCCAAAGCGCCAGCCCCCGATGCGATACAGAGCGGAATCAAACCTGCAATAAACGCCAGTGAGGTCATGAGAATAGGGCGTAAGCGCGTAACCGCTCCTTCGATGGCGGCTTTCAGAATGGGTACACCTTCCTGCTGACGCTGATTGGCAAATTCAACAATCAGGATAGCGTTTTTACCCAGCAAACCGATGAGCATAACCAGCGATACCTGAGCATATATATTGTTCTGAAGACCAGCTAGTTGCAGGCATAAAAAGGAGCCGAAAATGCCAGCAGGCAGCGACATCAATACGGCAAGTGGCAAGAATAAACTTTCGTACTGCGCAACCAGAAGCAGATAGACGAAAACCAGGCAAATCAAAAAGATAAAAATAGCCTGATCGCCCGACAGGACTTCCTCGCGCGACATACCCGACCAGGCAAATGAGTAGCCCTTGGGCAACGTTTTGTCGGCCACTTCCTGCACAGTACGTAGCGCATCGCCACTGCTGTAACCGGGTGCCTGCTCGCCGTTCATAAGGGCCGAGAAATACATGTTATACCGCGTAATCTGCTCCGGACCGTACACACGTTTCAAACTCACAAAGTTGGAGTAGGGGACCATCTCGCCCGCTTCGTTCTTCACGCGCAGGTTCAGTACGTCCTCCGGCTTGGCGCGGTATTCGGGCGATGCCTGTACCATCACTTTGTACATCTGCCCGAAACGGATAAAATTTGAGGCATAATAACTGCCCATCAGCGTTTGCAGCGTACTCATGGCGTTGTCAATAGACACCCCTTTCTGTGCGGCTTTATCCTGATCGACCTGGAGTAAATATTGTGGAAAACTAGGGTCGAAGCTGGTAAATACGTCGCCGATTTCAGGCCGTTTTTTTAAGGCAGCGATGAAATCATCCGCTACTTTTTTGGTTTTCTGAAGATCGCCGGAACCAGTTCGGTCGAGTAGACGGAGTTCAAAACCACTGGCGTTTCCGAAGCCTGGTACGGTAGGTGGCGGGAAAAACTGAACGCTGGCATCCTGCACCGACTGGGTTTTTTCCTGTAGCTCTTTAATAATATCGTCAAGCGTCTGGCTACGTTCGCTCCAGTCTTTGAGGTTAATCATACCCATACCGTACGACGCGCCTACACCATCGGTCATCAGGCTATAACCCGCCAGCATCGATACGTTATCGACGGCCTCCATCTTCGACGCTATCTGCTGAATTTTATCCAGTACGTCCTCTGTCCGCTTTAACGTAGCACCAACGGGCGTAGTGACGCTCACGTAAATCATGCCCTGATCTTCAGTCGGAATGAAACCACTCGGCAGAATCGTACTAACGCCCCAGGTCCCTGCAATAAACAGGGCCAGCATAGCAACTGTAACGATGCCGCGGCTCAAAACCCGTTTCAGTACCTTCTGATACCGACCCGTCAGCGCTTCAAAGCCCCGGTTGAAGCTGGCAAAGAACCGGCCCAATAATCCAGTAGACTGATGACCGTGCGTCGGACGTAGCAGCAGCGCACATAAAGCGGGCGTGAGCGTAACGGCATTGATACCCGAAATGACAATGGCAACGGCCAGCGTCAGCGAAAATTGCCGATAGAAAATTCCGACCGGACCCGTCATGAAAGCGACCGGCACAAACACCGCCGACATCACCAACGTAATGGCGATAAGCGCTCCACTGATTTCCTTCATGGCGGCAAACGTAGCAGCTCTGGGCGCCAGATGTTCTTCGGTCATTTTCGCGTGAACGGCTTCGACGACCACAATGGCGTTATCGACCACAATACCGATGGCGAGAACGAGTGCAAACAAGGTGAGCAGGTTAATCGAGAAACCAATTGTGCTCATGAACGCAAAGGCACCTACCAGCGCAACCGGCACCGCCAGCGCACAAATCAGCGTTGATCGCCAATCCTGTAAGAACAGAAAGACCACCAGGAATACCAGCACAAAAGCTTCGATCAGAGTACGTATCACTTCGTGAATCGACGCATCCAGAAACCGCGATACGTCATAAGCGAAGTTATACGTCATACCGGGCGGGAAATTGGTTTTCTTCAACTCTGCCATCCGGGCTTTTACGTTGTTGATGACGTCGCGGGCATTGGAGCCGGGCCGCTGTTTGAGCATGATCGAAGCCGAGGGACGACCGTCGGTTTTCGACAATACGTCGTAATCAAGCGAGCCGAATTCAATGTCTGCTACGTCCTTCAAGCGAAGAATTGCCCCCTCAGGTTCAGCACGTAGCACCAGGTTTTCGTATTGTTTTGGATCGAAAAATTTGCCGCTATAACGTAGTACATATTGCAGCATTT
This sequence comes from Spirosoma profusum, assembly GCF_014699005.1. GTDB lineage: Bacteria > Bacteroidota > Bacteroidia > Cytophagales > Spirosomataceae > Spirosoma > Spirosoma profusum. The sequence continues at coordinate 27,886 of NZ_JACWZY010000029.1, read as the reverse complement.
GGGGTGTACGGTCGGCACTTTCACCGGCTTTTCCGGGAGCGGCCTCTACGTTCTGTTTGCGGATAGACGCAATAATTTCATCGGGCGAAATGCCGTAAGAAGTCATACGGTCGGGTTTGAGCCAGACCCGCATCGAATATTCCCGCGACCCCATGATGTCGACAAAACCAACGCCGTCGATACGTTTCAATTCGGCTAATACATTGATATCGGCGAAGTTGTAAATGAATTTCTCGTCGACACTGGGATCGTCGCTGAAAATATTGAGGTAAAGCAGCATACTGTTTACCTCTTTTTCGGTCGATACGCCCGCTTTGATAACCTCTTCGGGTAATTCATCCAGCACCGTCGTTACGCGGTTCTGCACACCCATCGCGGCCAGGTCGGGGTCGGTTCCTACGTTGAAAAAGACCTGGATCAACGTACTGCCGTCGTTTCCCGACACGGAGTTCATGTATACCATGCCCGGTACCCCGTTGATAGCCCGCTCCAGCGGCATGGCTACAGCTTTGGTGGCCACTTCGGCATTAGCACCGGTGTATTTGGCCGTTACCGTTACGGAAGGTGGAACAATGTCGGGAAACTGCGTTACAGGTAACCCCATAAGTGCCAGCACACCCAGCAACGTAATTAATACCGAAATAACCGCTGAAAGCAGCGGACGTTTTATAAATAAATCGAACATGAGAAAAGCGATTCAAAGTCTAAAGAGCGAAAGAATGAAACAGCGAAAGGCTGACGCAAGCTATTCCGCTGAATGCTTTCGCTGTTTCATTCTTTCGCTCTTTTATTGTTGAGCAAGTGTATTCTGGGTTGACAGGCTATCGCCGATCGTAATGGCTTCCGGGATGATTTCGTCCCCATCGCGAACGTTCTGAATGCCTTCATATACCACCCGGTCGCCGGGTTCCAGACCTGACCGCACAATGTAATTCAGACCCACGCGGGCCTGCGGGACGAAACTCCGCGATTTTACCTTATTGGCCTTATCGACCACGTAAACGTAGTTTTTGTCCTGTACTTCAAATACAGCTTTTTGTGGAACCAGCAGTGCATCGCTAACGATATTCGGTAGCCGAACTTTACCCGATGAACCGTGCTTCAGCACCTTCTGCGGATTCGGAAAACGCGCCCGAAACGCAATTGTGCCGGACTCTTCAAACACGCTTTCCATCGTTTCGATACGTCCTTTGTGCGGATATGTCGTTTCATCGGCCAGCATCATTTCCACTTCCTGACCGCCCTTCCCCACTAATTCGGGATGGCGTTTCAGAAAACCCAGGTATTCTTTCTCCGATACGTCGAAATAAGCGAATACTTCGTGCAGGTCCGAAACCTCGGTCAGCAGAGCGCCTTCTTCGATGAGGCTGCCGATTTTATATGGAATCCGGTTGATGATTCCGTCGAAGGGTGCACGTATACTCGCGTGGGCCAGCCGCAGAGAAGCCGTCGACTGAGCCGATTCCGCTTCCTGGATCAGGGCGCGGGCGGCATCCAGTTTCGCTTTCGCCAGATCTAATTCAGAGGGTGAAATAATTTTTTTATCGACCAGTAATTTCACCCGATCTACTTCAACCTCAGCGGTTTTGGCGCCTGCAATTGCGCTACGTAGTGCCGCCTGAGCTTTGTCCAGATTGACCCGATATTCGGCCGGATTCAGTGTAAATAATAATTGCCCTTTATGAACTGGCTGGCCTTCATCGACATAAATTTTATCCAGAAAACCAGATACACGAGCGCGAATTTCGACGTTGCGTACGGCTTCCATGGTGGTTACGTATTCGCGTTGAAGAGTCGTCGATTTCCGGCTCAGCTTCACGACAGGCAGTTTTAGTTTTTCGGTCTCCTCGGTTTTCGTTTCGGTGCCCGAACAGCCCACGAGTAACGCGCCGAAGAAGAGGGTGGGGAGTATGTACCTGGTTTTCATAGCTATAGAGTAGTATGTAGGTATGCCTCACTAAAAACCGTTTAGATTTTAGTGAAGATATTTCAGTAAATAAATTTTATTTTTAGTTGGCTAAAAAGCTGATATACAGCATAAGTAGCCGGGTGAACTTAGCTAAGATGACGTAACGGTTGCTCGTTACGTTCAGGCTATAGGTTGAGGGGGCGGAGCGTTAATTTCTGGTACGTATACTAAAAAAGACTCCGGCCGAAACAGAATGTTGCTCGTTGTCAGAAACTGAACGGTAGATAGCAACAGATCAAATAAGAATAGGTGAAAGCAATCGTAATCAGCTTCAAGTTCAGTGAGTTCAGAATCCTCATCGGGGCTATCCTGTTCGGGAATGGCATCGGAGAAACCAAGCCAGTCTTCAAGGATTAACTCGCTAATACTTTCGATTTTGTTAATAGATAAATCTTTGTGATACGTACATGATCGGTTGAAAAGTGCGGACGTATCCCGGACTGTCATGCCTAAATTGATGGTATTCAATGCCATCAGGATGCATATCAGTCGAAGAACCCAAAATTTGTATTGCCGTACGTTCATGTCGTTCACAGACCAAATGTAATCCAGAACTGATATAGGCGCAACTAATTCCCAATCAGATAGTTATAATACTTAGATAAAGATAATTTCATCTAAGAAGGATTAAATTTTGGTTAAAATTAAGAAAAATTTTATGACTTTTTTCAGAATCACAAAACCTCATCTTTATCTGGAAAGCATAAAAATCTGGTATGCAGATGCATTTCCTATCGACGAACGACGCGAACCGGATGATTTACAGAATCTTTTACAGCAGACAGATATGCACCTGTGTGCACTCCTTTCTGCCGATGAACTTGTTGGTTTTATAATTTATTGGCAGTGGGACGACATTGTTTTTGTCGAACATCTTGCCATGGCGCCCAACCAGCGAGGGAAGCAGTACGGTCAGCAGGCTATGCTAGCGTTGATTCGGCTGAATTTCCGCTATTGCCTGCTGGAAGTTGAGCGACCTGACGATGAACTACGCCAGCGACGGGTTCGGTTTTATGAGCGGCAAGGGTTTTATCTGAATCCGTACGACTACAGACAGCCGCCTTATCAGCTGGGAATGAGCGAAGTACCAATGCGTTTACTATCGATACCAGCCATTGAGAGTGAAGCAACGTATCAGCAGTTGAGTAAGCTCATCAGGGAGAAAGTTTACGAGCGATTTTACGTTTGAACGTAACACTATTAATTGCCTGATACGTCGATTTTTTCAGACAGAGGAACACTCTAGTTATCTGGTTTTTCCCAAAGCACAGACCTGTCGATAGCTGGTACTGAGGCTTTACCCAGCAGTATCATAGCCAGTTCCAGCTCTTCGCGAAGGATAGTCAGCACCCTGGCGACACCCGGCGCCCCCGCACAGGCCAGACCGTAGCAGATGGGTTTGCCAATCAGCACTGCTTTAGCTCCCAATGCAATGGCTTTCACTACGTCGGTGCCTCGTCGGATGCCACCATCCATCAACACCGGAACACGACCATTGATACGTTCGGCGATGTAAGGAAGCACCTCAATTGTAGCAGGAACAGTATCGAGATTTCGACCGCCGTGATTGGAGACAATAACCCCAGAAACGCCAGCCTGAATCGCTAGTTCAGCATCGTTCGGGTTCATAATCCCTTTCACCAGAACCGGAATGTCGACAAGCGATTGAAGCCACTCAATATCCTTCCAGGTCAGCGGATTTTTTTGCGGGCCGGGGGCCAGCATATAGGGGGCCACTACGTCGGCGGGTAAGCCGAAGTTGATACGTTGTTCGCGGTTGCGCACTCCACCCACGGGCGTATCGACCGTTACGCAAAGTGCCTGAAACCCCAGAGCCTGCGCTTTTTGCACAAGGTCTTTGGTGAACTCCCGGTCGTCGCGTACGTAAAGCTGAAACCAGAGCGGCTGTGTTGCTGTGTCTGCAATTTTCTCTAGCGGTGTAGTCGTAAACGAACTCACTACGTAGGTAGCCGATGCCGCACTCGCTCCACGTGCCGTAGCTAGTTCGGCCTCAGGATGCATAATTCCATGATAGGCGGTTGGGGCAATCAGAATGGGATAGAGAAGCTCATGCCCAAACAACGTAACGCGGGTATCGGGTTTTGTTACGTCTGTCAGAACCGTTTGGTTGAGTTTGAGGTTGTCAAGTGCCTGCCGGTTCCAACGTAGCGTAAGTTCATCAGCTGCGCCACTTACTACGTATTCGTAGGCCAGGTTTGACATGGCCTGTGCAGCTTTGGTCTCAAAGTCGAAGAGATTGACGAGGCCTGACAAATCAATGAACGCTGTCGCTGATGACATTTGTGGTAAGAATTCCTGCTGCATAGTATCACTATCGGCTGTCTGGATTGGCTATTATTTTATCGTTTCCAGACTATCATATTAGTTTAAAACTTCAATTGTATCGTTTTCCGTAAGCTGAGCGGTTAGCAGCTTATCCTTTATTTAATTTGTTGCTCAGAGAGATAGGAATACAAGAAAAATAGCAACCCTTAACTCAATTGTAGGTATAAAAAGTGACTTAGCATTTTTCATAATAGAATCTGGTAGCGTATGGATTCACCTGCATGAACCAAAGCGTTTATTTATAATCCTTTACTACGTCCCCAATTCCGCAGTTAAAAAATGAGCGATTCCACCTGATGTGTCTAATAACGCCATACAATAAATTTAATGCATCGACCAAAGGGGTAATACGTTGGTACGGAAATAGATTGTGCCATGAGAACAATCTTACTATTTTAACGTGAGTTAAGGATAAAGTAAATAGGCTGATTAACAATATGTTGCTGACGCTATGGGCTTCGACAGGCTCAGCCTGACAAGTCAGCTTGAGTCGACAAAGTTAAGTAGCCTGTCAGGCTGAGCCTGTCGAAGCCCATAGCGTCAGCAATACGTTCACTCATCCATAATTCACGTTATTTTACTTGCTGAGTATCTCTAGCCAGGCGCAAAAAGTAATTCCTCTAAAATCGATTTAATTCTGAATTGGCAGGAAAAAGTCGGCAAAACGGATGCTTCCTTTCACTTTGATCGAGGCCAGTATCAGGGTCAGCTTGGACTAAACTATTTATTTTAGAAGTCGATTATTTTCCAACTCATCGATCAATTTAAAGGTCTTTATGGCATCTACTTTAAGTGAGAAATGACATGAAATCTTTCTTTAGTACCCTACTTATCCTCTACATTGCGGTTGCCTGTAAAAAAGCCGAAACCTTCCAAACGGGGTGCAATTGCCAAGGCCCATCGAACTTTATTCTGAAGGATGAATTAGCCGTATATGGAAATGAATCCCTGCATATACTATCGAAGCAACTTGATCCGACGTATTGTAACCCTGCCTTCCTGCAAGGAAAAATAGCAGAAAATGATACGATTTATGTGAGCGGAATCATTAGAGGCAGTTGTGGAAGCAGCGATATCTATCTTCCTCGACTTGAAGTCACCGACTTTAGAAAGAAGTAAAGAGCTAGTTTTGGGGAAGTGCGTCATAGATCGGTATAAAAAATTCGGCCAACTGTCAGAATAACAGTTGGCCGAGTCGAATAATGATACGTAGTAAAAAGCTTACGCGTCTTGCTTCATCCGAATGATGTTCAGCGCGGCACCTGCTTTAAACCACTCAATCTGTCCTTCGTTATAGGTGTGATTCACCGGGAATTTGTCTTCGCTGCCATCCGCGTGGTGAAGCACGATTTCGAGAGGTTTACCTGGAGCAAATTCAGTTAGACCATTGATGTCGATTACATCGTCTTCCTGAATTTTGTCGTAATCTGCCGGATTAACGAACGTAAGAGCCAGCATTCCCTGCTTTTTCAGGTTCGTTTCGTGAATCCGGGCAAAGGAACGTACCAGAATAGCCCGAACACCCAGGAAGCGAGGTTCCATAGCCGCGTGTTCGCGGGATGAACCTTCGCCGTAGTTTTCGTCGCCCACAACAATCGAACCGATACCGGCGGCCTTATAAGCACGCTGCACTGCCGGTACCTCGCCGTATTCACCGGTCAGTTGATTTTTCACTGTGTTGGTTTTCTCGTTGTAGAAATTCACAGCGCCAATCAACATGTTATTCGAAATATTGTCGAGGTGCCCACGGTATTTCAACCAGGGACCCGCCATTGAAATATGGTCGGTCGTACACTTGCCTTTTGCTTTGATCAGAAGCTTCAAGCCTTTAATATCGGTACCTTCCCAAGCCGGGAACGGAGCTAACAGTTGCAAACGATCAGAAGTTGGGCTCACGATAACCTGAACACCCGAACCATCTGCGGCTGGAGCCTGATAGCCTGCATCATCAACAGCGTAACCTTTTAGGGGTTGCTCAATACCTTGTGGTTCATCGAGTTTCACCTGTTCGCCATTTTCGTTGGTCAACGTATCAGTCATTGGATTGAACGTCAAGTCTCCCGCAATGGCTAAGGCCGTAACGATTTCAGGGGAAGCCACAAACGCGTGCGTACTGGCGTTACCGTCGTTACGTTTAGCGAAGTTCCGGTTGAACGACGTAATGATTGAGTTTTTGCGCGTAGGATCGTCCATATGACGCGCCCACTGACCGATGCAGGGACCGCAGGCATTGGCCAGCACAACCCCACCGATTTCTTCGAACGTATCAAGCAGCCCATCGCGCTCCGCTGTGTAACGTACCAGTTCAGAACCGGGTGTTACGGTAAACTCAGCCTTAGCTTTCAGATGCTTAGCTGTTGCCTGAGCCGCCACCGAAGCCGAACGGGTCATGTCTTCGTAACTGGAGTTCGTGCACGAACCAATCAGACCAACTTCCAGCTTTTCGGGCCAGTTATTTTCTTTAACTGCTTTGGCAAAGTTCGACAGCGGCCACGCCAGATCCGGGGTGAACGGGCCATTGATGTGCGGCTCCAATTCATTGAGGTCGATTTCGATAAGCTGGTCGTAATACGAAGCTGGGTCAGCATACACTTCGTCATCCGAACGAAGGTGTTCCTTCACAGCATCAGCGGCTTCAGCGATGTCGGCACGGCTGGTGGCTTTCAGGTAATTGGCCATCTTCTCGTCGTAAGCAAAAATCGACGTAGTAGCACCGATTTCAGCACCCATGTTGCAGATGGTTCCTTTACCCGTTGCCGACAGACTTTCGGCTCCTTCACCAAAATATTCAACGATGCAGCCAGTACCGCCTTTTACGGTCAGAATACCCGCTACACGTAGTATTACGTCTTTAGCAGAGGCCCAGCCGCTTAGTTTGCCAGTAAGTTTTACGCCAATGAGTTTTGGCATCTTCAATTCCCAGGCAAGGCCGGCCATAACGTCGCAGGCATCGGCACCACCCACGCCAATGGCGATCATGCCCAGGCCACCCGCGTTTGGCGTATGCGAATCGGTACCGATCATCATACCGCCGGGGAAGGCGTAGTTTTCAATCACAACCTGGTGAATGATACCTGCGCCGGGCTTCCAGAATCCAATCCCGTATTTGTTGGAGATGGACGACAGAAAATCATAAACCTCTTTGTTTTTGCTTTTAGCGATATCCAAATCCTGCTCGGCACCCACTTCGGCCTGAATCAGGTGATCACAGTGAACCGTGGATGGAACAGCCACTTTAGGGCGACCCGCCTGCATAAATTGTAGGAGCGCCATCTGAGCAGTTGCGTCCTGCATGGCTACGCGGTCGGGCGCGAAGTCCACGTAGGCTTTTCCCCGTTCAAATGCCTGAGTCGGTCGGGACGCCGAACCGGATCCGGCAAAGAGGTGACTGTATAAAATCTTCTCCGACAGAGTCAGCGGTTTGCCCACTGCCTGCCGGGCTGCTTCGACGCGTTCGCCAAGGTTGGCGTACACACGCTGAATCATGTCTAAATCAAAAGCCATAGCAAAGGAGGATAACGTGTTACTAAAAGGTATCGTACTATATAGACAACCAACGAATTTTAAAAATGGATTCCGGTTAGTGTGCCAAAATTAGAAGATTCTGATTCGTTTTGGAAATATTACCGTTTTACGTAGATAAAACCAGCTTAAAAAGCGGCTAATTAAGCCCGTTTGCTCTGATTATGAGTAGTTACTGGTACAAAATATAGAATCAATCTATCTTGTAGTCGAAAACCGAATAGCACTTTTCCCCGTTATTACTACGATTACAAGAGCTATTTTAATCTACTAACTCTCATGAACACAAGAAATTCACTATTATCCGTTGCCGCAGTGCTGGCGTTTGGAATGACATTTTTCGCATGTAAGGAAGATAATCCAACGACAACGACGCCAACGCCCACCACAACCAGGCTGACGGCTACCTTAAACGGGGCCAGCGAGAAACCTACTGCAACTACGTCAACGGCAACCGGTACGTTCGCGGGTGTAATCGATGAATCGACCCGTACGTTAAGTTATACCGTTACGTATACCGGACCATTTACGTCGTCACTAACCGCTGGGCACCTGCACCGTGTTACCAATTCAACTGCATTGACGGGTGGCGTTGAAATCCCATTTACAAGCCTGACATCACCCATAATTGGGACATTTCAGCTACTGAACCAAGCTCGGGTCGATAGTATGAAAAATGGCTTCTATTACGCCAATCTGCACACTACGATTTATCCAGCCGGAGAAATTCGTGGAGATATTAAAAAGCAATAAGGGGTGATGTATGATGTAGGATATATGATGTATAAAGTGCATTGGTGGTGAGCTACGTACATCATATATCCTACATCATACATTTACCATTTTCAAAATCGTCTGGTAAAGCACTTCACAACCTAAAGCCAGGTCTTCGTAGGAAGCATATTCGAGCGGATTGTGGCTGATGCCGTCTTTGCAACGGACAAAAATCATCCCGTAATCGCAGGTTTCCGACATCACTAGGGCGTCATGAAACGGCCCGCTCACCAGTTCTGGCGCATCCAACCCTAGTTCCTGACAACTTTCCCGAATGGTGTCTTTTATCCAATCAGCACAATAGCTTGATTTAATGTCGGTATCGACCGTTAACTCGTACGTCAGATTATGTTGTTGAGCGATGGCGGCAATGGCTTCCCGGAGTTGGCTTTCGCAGGTGTTACGTCGTCCCATGTCGATATCCCTGAATTCAATCGTCATACGTACTGACTCGGGAATAATATTCCGCGACGATGGAAAAACATCCAACGTTCCGACGGTGCCCACCGTTGGCGCAGGCGTAAACTGAGACGCTATCTCATTGACAGCCACCACTACTTTCGAGGCACCCAGCAAGGCATCTTTACGTAACGGCATCGGTACCGACCCGGCGTGACCGGCCATGCCTTTCAAACTTAGACTTAGCAGAAGCGGCCCGGCAATACCACTCACAATACCAACGGGTTTGTTAAGTTTTTCAAGCACCGGACCCTGTTCGATGTGCAACTCCAGAAAACTGCCAATGGTGCCTGGCGCGTATTCGTCGTCCTTGAACCTGGTGATATCGCAGCCAAAATCACGTAGCGCCTGCTCGCGGGTGATACCGTCTTTATCAGTACGTTGCAGTTCACCGGGCTCCAGTTTGCCCAGAATGCCCCGCGACCCAAACAAGCCTTTATTGAACCGCCAGCTTTCTTCGTCGGCAAACGCAATGACGTCGATGTTAGTCTCGGGTACGATCCCTTGTTCAGCAATTGTACAAACCGCTTCGATGGCGCATAAAACCCCGGAAATACCGTCGAAACGGCCGCCGTAGGGTTGCGTATCCAGATGCGAGCCCGTCATCAGGATGGGAGCATCCGGGTTTTTACCAGCCAATCGCCCGATTAGATTCCCGAAACTGTCAATACGTACCGTCAGACCGGCGGCCTCCATCCAACCTTTGGCGTGCATAAACATTTCTTTTTCGAGAGCCGAATGAGCGGGTCGGCACATACCGGTTTCGCCAATTTTTCCGATGCCACTCGATACCTCAAAATAGTGCTGAAGACGGGATGGGTTGATGTTCATAGTGAGTGATAAGTGATGAGCGATAAGTGATGAGTGATAAACGATAAGTGAATCTGCTTTGAGATGGCACTCATCACTTATCATTTATCACTCATTTCATGACCCTCGATACGTCGAATAACCAAACGGATTCAATAGTAACGGTACGTGATAATGTTCGCCAGTGGTGACGGAGAACGTAATTTCGACAAATGGATAGAACGTAACAACGTTGAGTTGACTAAAATAAGCGCCCGTTTCGAAACAGATTTTATACGTACCGGTTGGCAATACTACGTTCCTGTTCAGCAAATCGCCGATGCGTCCATCGGCGTTGGTGATACCCCGCGCAATTTCGGTCCATTGACGTTGCTGCTGGTACAGAATAACGCTGATACCTTCGGCGGGTTTTCCCTGCGTGGTGTCGAGAATGTGGGTTGTAATGGCACTCATAACTGCAACAGTTTTTTCAATCGTATTCGTGTAATTTTATCCTGTTCCTGAGCCGCAAGTAGGATTTCATCTTCCGGTCGGTTGGGTAATCGGGAACGTAGTATCGCCAGCATTTCCTCCGCCGATTTGCCCGTGGCGCAGACAATAAATATATACCCAAATTTTTCTTCATACTGCCTATTCCCGTCAGCCAGTTGTTCCAATACGTCCTCTGATGCCGCCGATACACCCGCTTGCTCGCCCGATGCCCAACTGCGGGTATTGGCAAATTTCACGCGTAACGAATCAACATCGCCGATTTTTGGGTGGTGCGAAAAGGCTTCCCGCCAATCATATTCGGAGCAGGCAAACCAGATGACTTCGGCCTGCTCGAACAACGTATTGGTACTCTCGACCGGGAAAATCTTATCCATTTCCGCCACCCAGGCCGACGAATCGCAGCAGGTCGAAAGGGCCGCTTTCCGTTCGGCCGAAGTTATTTCGTTTAACTCGGGAAGGGTCATATAGTTGTAGGAAAGCGGTTCACGTTCTTATAATAAATGTAAACGGCAGGCTCTTTGCCCATCGCCGTAAACCATTGCTGGCAATACGGAGCCATCCAGATAGAGTCCCCCTTTTTAATAGGATACCACTGTTGGTCAAGCATATACACGCCCTGCCCCTGCAAATACGTCAGTCCGTGTTCCATGATGTGCGTTTCCACGAAGGGAAGGTGGCCGCCGGGATCGTAGGTGAAAATGTTGACGGCCATGTCGAAATGAAACGTATCGGGCAATAATACCTGAAGACGTAGCGCCGGATCACCCAGATACGTTGGTCCATCGATATTGGCGGCATCGCCGAAGATAATCGGCGGTACGTCGTAGCCGTCCAGTTTTTCGTAGATTTTCTGAAACGTAATCAGTTGGGTTCCCGGCGACGTGTTTTCCACCTGATACGTCTGCCCAATGGGAATATAAACGTAGTGGCCAGATGTCACTACGTTGGTTTCGGACGAAACCGTTACCTGACATTGCCCCTGTACGACGTAGAAAAAAAGTTGCGATTTCTCTGTTTTGCCGACCAGTTTCCCCGCTTCCAGGAACGTAACGAGCGTCTGGCACAGATGCGCCCCCATTTGCTCGTTGATAATAACGTTGACCGTACAGTTATCCCAGCCTGGTACGCGGCTGTTGATATAACCGTCGGGACTGATAATCGCGTGGGTACGAGTGACAACGGAACGGGTAAGTGCAGAAATTTCCATAAGAATCTTTATTTACGAACGTAGCATTCGAGACGTTCAGGATGTGTATTGGTCAATTAACTGAGTAAGGAACGTATCGCCAACTTGTAACGCAGCCGCTACGTCGTTCAGCTCTACGTTTTCGAGGGGGTTGTGGCTGATGCCTTTAAAACAGCGCACAAACAACATCGTCACGGGTGCTACGTTCGAAATGGGTACTGCATCATGCCCGGCTCCACTGACCAGTTCGATGAGGGAATAGCCAGAGTCCAGTATGGATTGGGCTAATGTCGCGTTCAGGTTTGCATCACAGGCAACGGGGGCAGTTTCCTGAACTAGCGTCCAGGTAGTTTCCACGCTGCGTTTCCAGCCAATCGATTCGCAAACATCCTGAAGAGCCTGATACGTATGATTCAAAAGAGCCCCGTCGTTGCTACGTACATCCAGACTGCAATTGACTTCACCCGGTATTACGTTGCTGGCTGCGTTCGTTACGTTCAGTTTGCCCACCGTAGCCACCAGATTTGGTTGATTGGCAGCCAGTTGCTCAACAGCCAGAACAAACTCGGAAGCCGCGCACAAAGCATCCTGACGCATCGTCATGGGTACCGTTCCGGCATGACCGGCCATTCCCTGGAACGTAACATCGATACGTTTCTGACCAGCAATGCCTAGCACAACGGCAACCGGTACGTTACGTTCATAAAGAACGGGCCCCTGTTCGATATGTATTTCAAAATAACCAAGCCAGTTTTCGGGCGCTATGGCATCTTCGGCCAGGTTGATTGTCGAGCCACCCATTTCCGATATAACTTCTGCCAACGTAGCACCGGACGTATCACGTTTTGTGAGCAATTCGGAGTCAAAAGAACCAGCTACTACCTTGCTGCCCAGATACGTTGTATGAAACCGAAGGCCTTCTTCATCACTAAACGCAATCAACTCAATATGAAATGGCAACGGCTTATCTGATTGTATTATTTGTTCAATCAGGTTAAGCGACATAATGATACCCAGTGGGCCGTCAAACTTCCCGGCGTTGACAACCGTATCCATATGCGAAGCCAGCACGAAGGTTTTTGCGTCGATGTTGGCGCATTCCAGGCGTCCCCGGACATTGCCAATTGAATCAGTACGTGTTTGCAAGCCAATGGACAGCATCCACTGCTGAATCAGGGCACTTCCCCGCAGAAAAGCGCCGGTTCCAAAGGTACGTGTGATCCCCATACTGTCTTCACTTATCGACGCCAACTGATCGATTCGGCGTAGTACGTTCTCCGCACGTTGTCTATAATCACTCATGTCAATGGCGTTTGACGATTTGACCGGCGTTCAGTTTCTGGAACTGCCCATTTTCAAAAACGGGTACGCCACCCAGATATGTTTGTTCGACGGTTCCAACTAACGTAGCGTTCAGATAAGGCGTCATTTTATGGCGATGATGCAGCATTTCTTCACTGACAATAAACGATGTATCAGGATTCCAGACCAGCAAATCAGCGTCGTAACCAACAGCGATACGTCCTTTTCGATGCGATAAACCAGCTAGTTTGGCCGGGTTTTCACACAACCATCGGGCCATATCTGCTACGTTACAGCCCCGTTGTCGGGCAGCCGTCCAGAGAATCGGAAGGGAAAGTTGCAGCGACGCAATTCCCCCCCAGGCGCTCATGAAATCACCGCTATCGATCTGCTTTAGGTCAGGTGGGGCGGGGGAGTGGTCGGTGGCGACAAAGTCGATCAAGCCTTCTCGCAGGGCTTTCCATAACTGGTCGTTATTAATTTTTTCGCGGATGGGTGGCGCACACTTATACTGGGTTTGGCCGTCCATAATTTGTTCGGCGTTGAAAAACAGATAATGCTGCCCCGTTTCGACAGTTAGCGGTAATTTCTTTTGTTTAGCTTCGGCAATGGCTTTGAGCGAATTCGCCGATGATAAATGGACAATATGCGTTCGACAGTTGTACTCTTCACACAACCGAATCATCAACGTAATGGCTTCATCTTCCCACGATTTGGGACGAGAAGTGAGGTAGTTTTGATACGAGCGTTTACTGCCGGTTGCCAGTAATTCATCGGTCGATAACTCACAATGAACCAGAAGCGGCAGGCCATGCATTGCCAGAATGGGCATGGCTTTTCGTAGATCGGCTTCTGTTACGTTTGGGAAATCGTCTATACCAGAATGCGTCAAAAACGCCTTAAAACCCAGTACGCCCTGCTCAATCAACGGCTCAATGTCGGCAGTATTTCCCGGTACGAGCCCACCCCAAAAGCCACAATTCGTGTGCAACTTCCCTGACGTAGCAGCTATTTTTTTTGTAAATGCCCCAACCGTAGTCGTAACCGGCGATGAATTCAGCGGCATATCGACCAGCGTAGTTAGCCCACCGGCGATTGCAGCACGTGTCGCCGTATCGAAACCTTCCCAATCCGCCCGGCCTGGCTCGTTGATATGTACGTGTGGGTCAATGATGCCGGGCATCAATACGTTGTTATTAGCATCGATTATGGGATAGTTATAGCCTTCCGGTACGTCTGATCGAACGTCGGTAATCAGGCTATTCGATACCAGCACTACGGCCGGTTGGATGCCTTCTGGCGTAACCACATTATCTCCTTTAATGGCAAATTCAGGCATAATAAGATTGTCCGGCCTACTGTCGATACGTAGTGCCTAACGCAGTGTTGACCAAAATAGAAAATTTATAGCTATACTAGCTTCTAATAGTTCCGAAAACAACCGAAATGGCTATGAAACTCACCCTGAAAAAAAATGCATATGGAAAAAATGCCGTAAATCTGTCGAAAGTTATTCGGCACGCGGATTACCATGAATTCAGGCAGATTTCTGTCAACGTATCGTTGGAAGGTGATTTCGAAACGGCGCACACGCTCGGTGATAATTCAAAGATTCTGCCAACCGATACGCAGAAAAATACTGTCTATGCTCTTGCTAGAGAGCACTTTGTCGATTCAATTGAAAATTTTGCCCTTATCCTGGCGAATCATTTTATTCAATATAATTCGCAGGTAACGCAAGTGAACGTTGAGATTATGGAATATCCCTGGCAGCGCATGGTTTTCGACGAAAAGCCGCACCATCACGCGTATGTAGGCGGATCGTCTGAAAAGCATACAACAAGTGTTGTGCAAACGGCTGATGGTGTGCAGATTACCTCTGGAATTAAAGAACTATTGATACTGAAAACGACGGATTCGGGATTTGAAGGTTACATCAAAGATCAATTCACTACGTTGAAGGAAACTGCCGACCGGATTTTTTCAACGCAATGTGAAGCCACCTGGGATTACGTGAGCGCAGATTTAGATTTTACAAGCCTGTATACGCAAATCCGTGAAACGCTGCTGAAAACGTTTGCTCACCACAAGAGCTTATCCGTTCAACAGACGTTACTGGCGATGGGGACTACGGTGCTGGAAAACCATGCGGAAGTGAGCGAGATTAGTTTGAAACTGCCGAATAAACACCACATTCTGTTCAATCTGGAACAGTTTGGCATAGAAAACAAAAACGAAATTTTTATCGCTACCGACGAGCCATACGGCTACATCACTGGGACTGTGACCAGGGAATAAAGTACGTCGTAGTTTGCTACGTTGAGCGAAGTGATTTCTTTCAGCCCGATACAGAACCGTCTGTGTAAAAACAGATGCTACGTATGAAGCGGTCGTACTATATTTCTGATCTGGTTTTTAGCTTATTAGCAATATGTTCAAGGCACGAAAAAAGGCGGTTAGTACGTCTAAAAAATCACCTCTTCGGGAATGGCTCGATTCATTATTGTTTGCGGTCATTGCCGCTACACTTATTCGGTTTCTGACATTTGAAGCCTTCGCTATCCCGACGCCCTCAATGGAGAGTAATTTAATGGTGGGCGATTATCTGTTTGTCAGCAAGCTTCACTACGGTTCACGAACACCCAAAACGCCTTTACAGGTCCCGCTTACGCATCAGAAAATCTGGGGAACCAATATTCCATCGTACAGCACGGCTATTCAACTGCCTTCGTTCCGCTTGCCGGGTTTTACAACGGTGAAAAATGGCGACGTAGTAGTTTTCAATTATCCACCTCCGAAAGCCGGTGAACCCGATTATCCCACCGATTTACGAACGAATTTTATCAAACGCTGTATCGGAATCCCCGGCGACGTAGTGGAAATACATAATGAACAGGTTTACGTCAACAAGAACGTAATGGCATTGCCCGCCCGCGCGCAGACGACCTATTTTGTAAAAACGAAGGAAGTGCTTGATGACCGTTTCTTTCGAAAGTATGACATTGTTAACGACTATAAATCGGAAGAAGGGCCTTTTATCAACTGGCAACCCCTTGAGGCTTATGATGATAGCACCAAAGCTCCTGTTTTGGTCGGATACAGAGTTAATACACTACCGTCGGTTATTGCGAAATTCAAAGAATTTGATTGGGTAACGGGTATTGAGCCAATGACTGAACCTGCCGGTAATTCGTCGCCGGGAATTTACGGCGGTTCGGCTTATGCCTGGAATCAGGACAATTTCGGGCCGCTTACAGTGCCCAAAAAAGGCATGACCGTGCCGCTGAATAAACAGACCATCGCTGTATATGGGCCAATTATCAGTCGTTACGAAGAGAACGAAAACGTAACGGTTGCAGCGGATGAGGTGAAACTAAACGGCAAGTCTATTACGTCGTATACGTTTAAACAGGATTACTACTTCATGATGGGCGATAACCGGCACAATTCTGAAGACTCGCGGTATTGGGGATTTGTGCCAGAAGACCATATTGTTGGTAAGGCCGTATTTGTCTGGATGTCGATAGATCCCGTTCCGGCTGATATTTGGCACAAAATCCGCTGGAATCGCCTGTTCCGGGTGATAAACTAGGTCGGCTTCGTTACTGAGCAGGTAATGCTTTTGGTTCTTCCTGTACCAGCACAAATGCTTTAACCTGTTTCAGGAAACGAGCGTAGGCGTCGGTGTAGGTTTTCTCGCTATGCGGAAAGGTCAAGCCACTCCGAAAAGCCCCTGCCAGCAGATTATGAGCTTTTAAAGCATCGCCATTGTCGTAAAACTGCCCTACCCAGGTGCGCGGAAGTTCATTGGGGTTGAATAAGCCCATACCGCCACTATAAAACTGGAAGGGTGAATTCAGGTGGCCCGTATTAAAATAGGTCTGTTTTTTCTTATTAGTCAGTTCAAAATAATCAATCATATAAGTAAGTTGGTCGATGAGCCGTTTTTGGATGGCTCGAAACGATTCGGGTTGTAAAGGTTTATTGCGCCACTCGTTACGGGTTGGTGCCAGCAAGTCAATGCTACCTTCCTCGTATTCAGGATTCGGACGAAGTGTTGCTGAAACGTGTCCTTTTGTTACACTTTTGTTGGTTAATTCCGACAGTGTCAGATTGGTACCATCCCGTTCGATTTGATAAAATTCACGGGTTTTACCATTGATTATGGCGAGCTGTCCCGTGCTTTCGTTTAACTCCCACCGTTTAACACTGTAATGATATTTTGAAAGCATGGCACAGGTTCCATTCGGGTAAAATCGCCAATTCGTTTCGGTGACGCTACCACTATTTTTGAGAAACTGCCGGAATTTCTCTCGTGCACTTTCATTCTCTGCGCTAGCCAGCTTTTCCTCATATTCGGGACTTATATTGAAGCCGTCGAATTTCCATGCTTGACAAATTGTGTCGGGGAGTGATCGCTGACATGATGCCATCAACAGCAGGATCAGGGTAGGGAGGAAAAGGCGCATTAGATGAATCTAAATCTACCTGACGTGTAAAAAGATACAGCCAACAAGGTTGTGGAATGGGCTGATAAATCGGTACAGTCAAGTGTTAATTTTTTATTTGTGACAATAATACCTGACCACTGCTGGCATTGCAACAAAAAAGGCCCCTATTTTCACAGGAGCCTTTTTTGATGATCTATTTTTCTTAACCCAGATACGTCTTCAACGCTTTTGAGCGCGAGGTATGACGTAAGCGACGGATAGCTTTTTCTTTAATTTGCCGAACCCGTTCACGAGTCAAATTGAACTTCTCGCCAATTTCTTCGAGCGTCATGGCATGTTCGCCGTTCAGGCCAAAGTACAACGTAATGACATCGGCTTCGCGCTGGGTCAGGGTCGACAGGGCGCGCTGCACTTCCTTACGTAGCGAATCGTTAATCAGACCCGAATCCGGTTTGTCTTCGCCATCATTTTCGAGAACGTCGAGCAGGCTATTTTCTTCACCTTGCACGAATGGTGCATCCATTGATACATGGCGACCTGAAATCTTCAACGTATCAACAACTTCAGCTGCCGAAATCTCCAGCACAGCGGCCAGCTCTTCGGGCGAAGGTTCCCGCTCGAATTTCTGTTCGAGATCGGAGAATGTCTTCGAGATTTTGTTGAGCGAACCAACCCGGTTTAATGGCAAACGGACAATACGCGACTGCTCGGCTAATGCCTGAAGAATCGACTGACGTATCCACCAAACGGCGTATGAGATGAATTTGAACCCACGCGTTTCATCAAAACGCTGAGCGGCCTTAATAAGCCCTAAATTCCCTTCGTTGATTAAATCGCCCAGCGAGAGCCCCTGATTCTGGTACTGTTTGGCTACAGAAACCACAAAGCGAAGGTTGGCCTTCGTTAAACGTTCCAGCGATAATTGGTCGCCTTCGCGAATTTTCTGGGCCAAAGTTACTTCCTCGTCAGGTGTAAGCAGGTCCACTTTACCAATCTCCTGTAAGTACTTGTCTAACGACTGACTTTCACGGTTGGTAATCTGTTTAGAAATTTTTAGCTGTCTCATAATACGTTGTTCCCGGTGGCGCGACTGTATAACGTTAGTTTTAGACGTTCCATTACGCAAAAAAGTAACAATATCCTAAGCATTTTTGTTCTCTGGCTTCGGTAGCAATACTTTCCGTGACAATCGGTACTTACCTGTCTTTTTATCAATATCAATCAATTTTACTGTCACTTCTTCACCTACCTGAAGTACATTATCCATGGTCTCCAGGCGCTCCCACTTAATCTCGGAAATGTGTAATAAGCCATCCTTCCCTGGCATGAATTCGATGAAGGCTCCGAACGGCTGAATGGTTTTAACTTTACCGACGTATGTTTCGCCTACTTCCGGAACAGCCACAATACCTTTTACACGTGATACAGCCCTGTCCATACTTTCTTTGTTGGTGGCAAAGATGCTGACCCAGCCCGCGTTGTCGCGCTCGTCGATGTTAACTACTGCACCCGAATCCTTCTGAATGTCCTGCACAACCTTCCCACCGGGGCCGATAACGGCACCAATCTGGTTCGTATCGATTTTGATAACAATGGCGCGTGGAGCGTGAGGCTTGAGATCAGGACGTACGTCGGCGATGCCTTTCTTCATCTCATTCAAGATGTGCAACCGACCAACACGAGCCTGTTCCAATGCCTGAGCCAACACTTCGTAGGATAAGCCGTCCACTTTAAGGTCCATCTGGCAGGCTACAATGCCTTTTTCAGTACCGGTTACCTTAAAATCCATGTCGCCCAGATGATCTTCATCACCCAGAATATCAGACAGTACAGCGTATTTTTCACCATCGGAGATAAGGCCCATGGCGATACCAGCTACGGGTGCCTTGATTTTAATACCAGCATCCATCAGGGCCATCGTACCTGCACAAACCGTTGCCATCGACGACGAACCATTCGATTCCAAAATGTCAGATACAATCCGGATAGTGTATGGGTTATCGGCGTCGGCAGGTAATACTTTTTTCAACGAGCGATGGGCCAGATTCCCGTGTCCAATTTCGCGCCGACCAGCTCCCCGATTGGGTTTTACTTCTCCCGTTGAGAAACCTGGGAAGTTATAATGCAGGAGAAACTTATTGTAGCCCTGATACATGGCCTGGTCAACAATCTGCTCGTCGATTTTCGTACCTAACGTAACAGTTGTTAACGATTGCGTTTCGCCACGGGTGAACAGTGATGAACCGTGCGGGCCTGGTAAAAGGCCTGCTTCGGTCGAAATAGGACGTATTTCATCCAGTTGACGACCGTCCAGACGAATGCGTTCATCAAGCACTAACCGACGGGCAGCTTCCCACTCCAAATCGTGCAAATAAGTTTTTACCAGCGTAGGGTCAACTTCGGAATCATCTCCGAACGTAGCAAGATATTCTTCACGAACAGATTTAAAGCCTTCGGAACGCGCTTTCTTGCTTGGATTCCGTCCCTGAGCAACTTTATAG
The DNA here is from genome assembly GCF_014699005.1 of Spirosoma profusum. Lineage (GTDB taxonomy): Bacteria > Bacteroidota > Bacteroidia > Cytophagales > Spirosomataceae > Spirosoma > Spirosoma profusum. Next base: position 8,074 of record NZ_JACWZY010000029.1, on the reverse strand, counting down.
ATTTTTTCGTAGGCATAGGCACGTGTTGCTTCACGTAGTACTTCGTCATGGGTTTCATGACTGTACTGCCGTTTTTCGGTTTTACCTACTTTAGCCTCCAGTTCTTTCTGAGCTTGGCATTGTACTTTAATGGCTTCGTGAGCAGCTTTCAGGGCTTCCACTACTTCGGCTTCTGAACATTCGTCCATTTCGCCTTCTACCATGCAAATATCCTTTTCTGTTGCCGCCACAATCAGATCGATAGTAGCACGCTCAAGATCGGCAGTTTTAGGGTTTATTTCGTATTTGCCGTCAATTTTGGCAACCCGCACTTCCGAGATAGGTCCGTTAAAAGGAATATTGGAAACCGCCAATGCCGATGAAGCCGCTAAAGCTGCAAGGGCGTCGGGCTGAACTTCGGGGTCAGCAGAAATCAACGTAATCATTACCTGCGTATCAGCATGGTAATCGTCGGGGAAGATAGGACGTAGCGCCCGGTCAACTAATCGACTAATCAAAATTTCGTGGTCGCCTAATCGGCCTTCCCGCCGTTGGAAACTGCCTGGAATACGTCCAGCAGAAGCGAATTTTTCCTGATAATCAACAGAGAGGGGGAGAAAATCGACGCCCGCTTTGGCCTCTTTACTGGATACTACAGTGGCTAACAACATCGTGTTGCCCAACCGTACAACTACCGCTCCATCGGCTTGCCGGGCCAATTTCCCGGTTTCAATAGTAATTTCCCGCCCATCGGGCAACGCAACAACTTGCGTGGTGATTTCAAACATACAGCAGATTTTGAATACGTCTTCGTTCAGCTTTAAACCGCTTAGGTGACAACAGATTAATGGTTCACCCTTATTTACTCTACTCAAACAGACTTCTTTTAGTTCGGTACGTTCGAATAAGTCAACATTTCACATTCTTTTGATTGGTAAATCAGACGAATGTGTGAACAAAAAGAAGTTACTAATAAAAAGAAAATGGTGTTGTTTTAAGAATAGTTGCTCTCAGGTGTATAAACAACAAAAATGAGGGAATCTACTATGAGCAGATTCCCTTTTGTGATGTAGCCCGATTACTTCCGTAATCCGAGTGCGGCCAGAATAGCCCGATACCGTGTGATATCTTTTTTCTGGAGGTAGTTCAGCAAACGCCGACGCTTACCTACTAATTTTAAAAGACCCAGTTGGGTGCCGTAATCGTGCTTGTGGACTTTCAGGTGCTCGGTCAAATGACTGATCCGGTAGGTAAACAGCGCGATCTGGGATTCGGCCGACCCGGTGTCAATTGCACTTTTGGCGTGACCCGAGGTGGAGAATATCTCCTGCTTTTTTTCGGTCGTTAGATACATCTTCAGACAGCTTTTTGTTGGAAAAATAAATTCGGGTGCAAAGGTAGTAAAAAGAGTTGTTAGTCGCTAGTCCTCAGTCAATAGTTTATTATAGCTCTATTGACTGACGACCAGCGACTAATGACTAACAACTGTTGACTGTCCTCGATAAGTGGCCCATTTGCGTTTCAACCGCTCCCACGCAATAATATATACGTCTTTATCGAACAATCGCGAGTCGTGCCGGGCGCGCTGCATCAGAAACAGGCCAATAGGAAACAAGACCAGATTAGCCATCCAGGCACCCAATGGTACCCATAACAGCCCGTCTTTGGCGTATTTGTCGCCCATGAGAGTTAGTACGTATAGGAAGATAAAAAAGACAATCGATACCAGCACAGGAAGGCCAAAACCACCTTTTTTAATAATAGCACCCATAGATGCACCAATCAGAAACATCACAAAAATGGCAATGGCCTGCGTAAATTTGTGATGGCTCTCCAACTGATACCGCCAGACACTTTTCTCTTTATCAGTCATATAAGTAATATTCGACGTAGCATACGACAGAATATTCTGTGCCTGCGCCAGGGCGGCCTGCGCCAGTTCGGGTGGGGCGATGGCTTTCTTCTTCAGTACTGAATCGACCCATTTGCCGTCTTTCACGATTTTCTGCTTCAGCACGGCATCCGACTTGAACTGATACGTATAATACTGCTTCGACGTACTTGCTACGTTCAGACTAGTTTTCGTGTACTCTTTCTGGAGCGAATCCGTCAATGCAGATAGCTCCTTCAGATTTTTCATGTATTCGTGATATTCAAACTGATTTTCGTCGGTACGTTTAATTCCGAACGATTCCAGACTGATAACCAGCCGATAATCTTTAAATGTATTCCTAACAAACTGAGCACCACCGTTGACAGACGCGCTGCTGGCAAAATTTACGCTAGCATTATCTGAATATTCCTGATAGTCGTTGCCGTTGAAAAGCTGAAAAACCAGGTAGGTTCGATCTTTATCGGTATACATACGTCCAGAATCAGCCAGAATAATTTCACGATTTCCTGAGGCAACGCCACTCATAGGGTGTTTATAAATAACCAGCCCTTTCAGCAATTCACCCTTTGCGCTATCCAAAGCGGATTTTACCTTTTCGTCGACCTTAATACTATAACCCGGCAGGTCGTTATAAAAAATCCCTTCTTTAAGATTCAGCGTTGCTTTAGCGGTTTTGATGTCATAGAGCAGACTGTACCCTTTGAGATTGGCCCAGGGCGATACGGAATTGTTGAACCAGAATGAGAAAGCGCTGATACCGATGGCCACGATGAGCAAGGGTCGCATGGCCCGTGTCAGCGAAATACCGGCACTTTTCATGGCAGTCAACTCAAAGAATTCGCCCAGATTACCAAAGGTCATCAGCGACGAAAGCAGTACGGCAAGGGGTAGGGCCGTTGGGATTGTTAGCAAGGCAAAGTAGAAAAGGAGTCGGCCAAACGTGGCCATGTCGAGGTCTTTGGAGACAAAATCGTCGATGTAAAACATCAGCAGCCGCATCAGAAAAATAAAGATGACGACCGCCAGGGTTAAAAAAAACGGCCCCCAAAACGAGCCGAGTATTAACTTATCAATCCTTTTCATTCCAAATTGGAAGTTATAAAACGATCCGCCGTTGCGGTTGTAGGGTTATAAGGTTATAAAGTTGCGAATCCACACCGGGGCTGACGCGCTCATGAACTTTACAACTCTATAACCCTAAAACTTTATAACTTTCGTATGTGATTAAGCTTTTTTAACTGCCCACTATTTCCTTCAACTTATCCATTAACCCATCCCATAGGTCTTTAAGTTCGTCTTCATCGGTGGTCGATGAATAGTCGGTAATGCGTAGGAACGTTGACTGAGTCAGTTCGCTCTGATCAATGCGGAAGTCTATATAATTATTGTCAGAGCCGTTCTCGGCTGTATCCAAAAATTCAAAACGAACCCCTTTATTTTGTCGCATCGATACCTGTCTGGCGAAATGGCTCTCGTTATCCCACTGAAAATCAAACCGCTGTTCAGGCATCATATTTACTTTGGCCGCAAACCACTGCGACAGACCCGATGCCGTACTGATATACGGGAATAGCATTTTGGGGGATGCCCGGAGCTCATATTCGGCGATGAATTTGTGTTTTTCCATAGACGTTCCTGTCAGAAAAGGGGGCTATTGGCAAAGGTAAACGATTTTTTTTGCGAAAGTCAACGCTGTTTTTTGAGCCCAGCCAATTTTTCATTACTTTTGTGGTAAATCCGGCGGGGTAGCTCAGATGGTTAGAGCGTAGGATTCATAACCCTAAGGTCGGCAGTTCGATCCTGCTCCCCGCTACTCTGATTATCAAGTCGTTACGTTTTTTTTACGTAACGGCTTTTTTTGTTAGATACAATATAGGTAATACATTTTCATTTTCGATATCTCCGTTTAGTAACTGTTTTTATATAATTCTCTTGTTCTACTCCCGTAATTTACGTTCTGCTACTATTTAGGCAGAGATGATCGTTAACACAACTATACAATACCTTACTCGTAGCGTTTCGAGGCCTATATTTACCCTACATGGATAGACAGACGCAAGCTCAAATTTATCTGGCCGACCAGCGTGGCCAGTCGCAGGTCGACTTTTTTAACAGTTTTCACAGTTTTAATTTTGGTCAATACGTAGCTGAAAGCCGGGAACCCTTCGGCGCGTTACAGGTTCTTAACGATGATCAGTTGAAACCCGGCCGAAGCATAGGCTTAACCGTTGAGCAAAATACGGAGGTAATTATTCTACCACTTGTGGGAGGCCTCGAATACAAAAGCGATGTCGGTAATGGATTTCTGGAAACTGGGCAGGTTCAGGTATTTTCATTAACGGGTGGCATGAGTTACCAGATCAGCAATCCCTACGATACGGAAGTAATCAATTACATTGTAATCTGGCAGTCAAACGCTTCTCCTGATTTTCAACCGGGTTTGCAGACCATTAATTTTGACTTACAACAGGAAAATCAACTGCTGCCCCTTTTTGATGTAAACGCCAATCAGCGAACGAGTCCGCTAAGTTTTCATGGTTATATTGGCCGTTACGTGGGGCGAGCTGAGGACATATATCACCTGGAACGGGCGAGCGACGGCACCTTTATTTTTGTGTTGAGCGGTGCCTTTGAAGTACAAAACCGACTGCTTCATGAGCGGGATGGACTGGCTCTGAGCAATATAAAAGATCAAACCATCGATTGGGAAGCCTTGTCGAACAATGCCCTGCTGTTGTTATTGGAAGTGCCACTGGATAAGCTATAATCCGAAAATCTAGCTGTTGAATTTTGCAGCCTTATTTTCCCTTAGGAATAATAGCTGTTGCCTCAACCTCCGCTAAAATATCATCGCGAAATAATTTACTGACTTCAACAGCTGTACTTGTCGGTGGATGCTGGTGATTAACGTATTGATCACGTACGTCCCGAAACAACTGTACATGGGACATATCCCGAAAATAAACAGTCAGTTTAACCAAGTCTTCCATTTTACCACCTGCCGCAGTGACAAGAGCCTGTAAGTTTCGGAAGATTTGCTCGAACTGCGCTTTAGGATCGCCTTTACCTACTACGTTCCCCTGAACATCCAGCCCCACCTGTCCGGCAATAAGTACCATTTTCGCCGTGCCTAAGTCAATTTCTGCCAAATGGCTATACCCCCTTGGCGTAGCTACCGTAGGGGGATTTGATAATGTTACGATTTGTTTTGCCTGCTGCCCAAACGACGTTGAAAGGATCAGGAAATAAGTTGATAATGAGATAAGTGACAGAAGTGTATTCATGGGTTTCCTGAAGGAACGTAGCAGTAAGCAGGTCAAAATAATCGGTTGAAGTACAGTTCAGTCAACCGCTAAAACGATGGCCTGATACGATGGATATGCTCAAAAAGTTGTTACTCCTGTAAAATTGGAGTGCCGGGTTCGGGCATGGACGTGGCGGCTGGCTTTTTAACAGCGATTAACGTAATGATTGCTGATAGGAGCAGGGAACCCGCCATGAAAAGATAAGATGCGCCAAAACCGCCGGTAGTTCCGTTTAAATACCCCACAAGTAAGGTGCCCAGGAAAGATCCCAGCGCGCCAAAGCTGTTGATCAGTGCCATAGCGCCACCCGCTACGTTCTTTGGGAGTATTTCTGGGATAATGGCAAAAAATGGCCCATAAGGCGCGTACATTGCCCCACCAGCTATGATTAGCAGCACGAACGAAAGCCAGAACTGATTCACACCGATTAAGTACGATGCATAGAAGGCAATGGCACCAAGTAGCAGAAAAGGCCATACAAATGCCTTGCGGTTCTGGGTTTTATCGGAAAAGTAGGAAGCGCTCAACATACCGATGATCGCTAGTAGATAAGGAACCGACGACAACCAGCCCGTTTTAACAATGTTCATATTGGGCGCTGCATTCAGAATCGTCGGAAGCCACATGACAAACCCATAAACGCCGATACTCCATAGAGCGTATTGTAAACTGAGCAGGATAACCACCCGCGATTTGAACGCTTCTCCGTAATTTTTAACGGGTTTAATACCCTGTTGTTCCTGTTGTAACTGGTCGGTAACCGCCTGCTTTTCAGCATCGGTCAACCACGTAGCGTCCTGCGGCTTATCATCCACCAGACGCCACCAGAAAAAGGCCCAGATAATGGCTGGTAGTCCTTCAATGATAAACATCCACCGCCAGCCTACTGCCTGCACCAGATAACCCGATAGCACCGACATCCAGAGAATTGTCGCCGGATTACCCAGAATCAGGAACGTATTGGCCTGCGAACGTTCGGCTTTGGTAAACCATCGGCTCAAAAACAGTAGCATCGCCGGCATAACCGCACTTTCGACAACGCCCAACATGAACCGAATCACAATCAGCGCATAGACGTTGCTGATAAGGCCTGTGGCTGTTGCAAGACCACCCCAAAGGATTAATGACCAGAAAATGAGTTTTTTAGCGCTTTTCTTCTCGGCATAAACGGCTCCCGGAACCTGGAAGAAAAAGTAACCCAGAAAAAACAGCGCCCCCAGCAGTGACGACATGGTGGGGGTAATCTTCAAATCGGCTGCCAGACCGCTGGCAGCACCAAATCCATAATTCGCCCGGTCGAGGTAGGCCAGACTATAGGTGATAAAAGCAATGGGTAACAGACGGTACCAGCGGGATTTCGCGAGGGTGGCGTTCATGCAGATTGAGTACGAATTCGAAAATTAGTTGATGTTTGCTACGTTCTAAAGACTTTCGTTTAGTTGGCTCTACTGTGTATCTTATTCATTCGATTAGCAGTAATTGACTAATATGTAGCATGCCGTGGATTGTCGGGCTAAATTAATGCAGATACTAACGTAGCATGCAGCTTTCGCGTTTTTTTTGCTTCATTGACGCGATAAATACGTATCATCAACTGTATGGAGACTGAAAAGACGCGGATGGTTTGGCTGGATTACTTACGGGCGTTTGTTACGTTGCTGGTGGTGGCGCATCATGCCGCGCTGGCTTACCCTACGTTTGCTTACTTTAATCCGGCTCATTACATCAGTTCCACCGCGCCGATTGTCGATGAACAACGTTGGGCCGGCATGGATACCCTGATTGGCTTCAATGATATTTTTTTCATGCCGCTCATGTTTTTCATCAGCGGACTGTTTGTCTACCGTGGGCTTACTAAAAAAGGCGTGAAGTCGTATCTGAAAGACCGGCTGCTACGTTTAGGACTTCCATTTTTGGTGGCTGAGGTAGTGCTTATTCCGTTGGCGTATCTTCCTACGTACTACGTAGCTACGCACGATACGTCGCTCTCTGGTTTTCTGAATGATTACATTTTCACGCAGGAATGGCCGGTGGGACCACCCTGGTTTATCTGGCTGTTGCTGGCGTTCGACGTAGTAGCCGCACTTATTTTCAGTGAGTGGCCTACGTTTTTTACCCGTGTTGGGCAATGGCTGACCCACCTGAGTGAGCAACCGCTACGTCTGGGAGCCGTTCTCTACGTAGTGGTTGCCCTAAGTTTTATTCCGCTGAGTCTATGGGTGGGGCAATATACCTGGATCGGTAATTGGGGACCGTTTGATTTTCAACTCAATCGGGTAATTTTCTATCTCTTATTTTTTCTACTGGGTGGTTGCCTCGGTGCTACGTTCTGGCAAAACTACTTTTTCCACAATAACCGACTCTTCGGTATCGGCTGGCCGTTCTGGCTCGGAGTAAGCCTTGTGTGCTACGTTCTGATTCGCCTGGTTGCAGAATTTGGTGCTGAACAAGTAAAACAAGGAAACTGGACAGAAACAATAGGCTATTTATTCTTCGATTTAGCATTTATTGCGAGTTGCCTGACCAGTATCTGCGCCTGCTTAAGTGTCTTCCGACAAACTATTTTTAAACCGAATCTCATCTGGCAAACTCTTTCCGCAAACGCCTATGGTATATACGTAGTACACTACTGCTTTGTGACTTGGCTTCAGTTTGCGCTGTTACGTTTGGACGTAGTAGTTTCTTTAAAATTCACGTTCGTGTTTATTGGAGCACTGGGTTTGAGTTATCTGAGCAGTCGTTTGTTACGTCAGAACATATCAGTGGCGAAGATTTTGTAAAGTTTTAGTAGCTACGTCGAGATTTTATAAACCAATATCCGGTAGTGGCTTAACTGCGTTGATTCAAGCATCTTTGTGAATGGTCTTAGAAGCAGTCTCCTGTAAGCATTGTGGGC